>CBDFIO010000002.1:587500-2135457 GCA_965248155.1 Saprospiraceae bacterium | reverse complement strand
TTCTGTAGGTTTCTTTTAGCACTATCTTGATCCTGTTTATTGATCTGTCCAGCATATTCTTTTCGTTGATAATTCATCACCAATTCCAAATGACTTTTACTTTCGTCTATGGTAAATAAATAACTTCGGTTGGCATTGTCCTCATATATCCATTCTTTAGTCGTCGCTCCACTTACACAGATTGGACCTTCTACTTTTAGATTCACTTGTACATTATTTCCCTTGCTGTCTTTGTCAGTAGTGAGCTTACTGATCTCTTGTTTACTCATCATTTCTCGCAAGGGTAAAAAAGCCTGATATACACCTTCTAAATCTTCAATCAACAATACTTTATGTTTCCAATATCCTTTTGGACTATAGTACAAAGTGTTCTCTGTCAAGCTCGTTACTACTCGCAGATCCTCGGGTGGTATACAATCGCTAATCTTAGTCTGTAAATAGGTTTTTCCGCTTCCTGATTTTCCAAAAATGATGGCATGTAGAGGTTCATCAAAATATCTTGACAAGTAGAGTAAGAACAATAACAAGCCATTCTTTTGCTGTCCTACCAAGCCACTTTTTACAATCAAGTCTAAAGTCTTTCTCATCAGCCCAGGGGATTTTAATAAGGCCATTGCTGATTTGGTTTCTGCTGCGGTCATGTAGCTTTTCTCATCTCTTTTATTTTCTGCAGGTGTTGCTTTTTGATTCAGCCGATGGGCTTCTAATTCCCTGGTTAAATCTGATATTATTTCACTTACATAGTTGCTGCTGATCTCAAGAGCTTCACTGATATGATTGATGATTCTTTTTACTTGGCTAAAGCTGTATAGGTTTACTTCATCTCTAAAACTCTTGCCTTGTTTGTCCTTCCGCTCGATGTGTAGACTTACTTTTAACTTCCCTAAATTATGGCTCTCGATACCTCCCCATATATGTATTTTGATCGCTTCGGTTTCATAGAGTAGATGATCTGGATGATCGATGTGTAATTGGCTTTTTAATGCTTTGTCTTTTATAGTTCCATTGTCTTTTCCATTGAAAGAAAAAAGTTCTGACGGCTGATTATCAGACATAAAAAGGACGGTTCTATTTTCTAATAAGTGCTGGAATACTTCTAACTCATGTCCAACGTGTAAGCTGTTTACATCTTCGCCATCTGGTGTATTGATCTTACTGATAATCATGTTTTTCTTGATGCTTGATAACTGTTTACTGTACTTATCTGCTTCCTTTATCCCTGCCTGATCGCCATCAAAAAAGAAAATCACTTCTTGTAGTTCGGGTAGATTTTTGATCGCCTCGATATGTTCTTCCATTAACCCTTTTGTCCCGTAACAAGCCAGTACGCCAAGTTCTTCGGTTATCACATCGGTTATGATCAGACTGGCCGCATCAATGATCGATTCTGTAAGTATCAATCGTTTGGTGAGAGAGCTTGGATATTGAGGATACAAGCCTTGTCTGTCTTTATGGTAGTAATGACGTTGATCTTCGTTATTCCTAATCGATCGCCCATAAAATGATACGGTCTGCCCGCGGCAGTTTTTCAGTGGAAAAATGATGCAGTCTTTCGCCCAGCTTCGGTAACTGTTTTCTCCTATGGATTTCATCATCCCTAAGTCGATCCATTGTTGCTTTTCTGCTTCTGTAAGCTTGCCTCGATAATGGAACCTGCCACCATTAAATCCCATGTCTAAAGGTGTCTTTCCTGCAAAGCCTTTCCACAGCTTTCTACTTTCTAAATATGCTACTGCGGACTTGGTTTGCTTCAAGGCATTTCCATAAAAATTAAAGGCTCGACTCAGTAGTTTGATTCTATCATTTCTATTTATCTTTTTCTCTTGTCCATTCTTAGATACTACGATCTCATGGCCAGCCATGACTTTAGCTTTTAAGAAGGCTTCATGTTCGGTGCATTTTTCCATCAGTCGGATCATGTCGATCTGATCGCCTGATCCTGCACTACAGTTTGATGAGAAGCACGTCCATGTATTTGTGTTTAGATACACTTGCAAGCTTGGTGTCTTATCATCATGCCAAGGGCAGATGGTTCTGCCGTTTCTGTCTAACTTGATGTGGTAGTGAGTAAGGACGGTTTGGAGGGATAGTTTAGACTTGATTTCAGTTATTTCCATACAGTAAATGTTAAAGTCAAAAAAATGTTTTTAACAACTTATCAGTTGCAAAGGTAATGGATGCATTCTAATTATCAAAATCTTATCATTTTGATTAACACTTATACATTCAGTATATTTGTATTTATCGAGTTTTTTACTATCAATACGTTACTTATGAGTTTTGGAAAACGATTGTTCGATGCACGTAAGAGAAAGGGGCTTTCTCAAGAAGAAGTCGCCAAAAAGTTGAACACTAAAGGACCTGTAATTGGAAGATATGAACGTAATGAAATGAAGCCATCCATAGAAACGGCTGCAAAGCTCGCTCAGATATTAGAGGTATCTCTTGACTATCTCGTTGGCGCTACCGACATGGAAGTAGATTCCACCACACTTACCAGAGTCGTAGAACTACAAAAACTGCCCTCCGAGGTCAGAGAGAAGCTTTATTTCTTTATCGATATGTCTATCAGAGATAATAAGGCTAAAGCTGCCTATGCTTCTTGATCTTTAAGTAAGTATAATATTTATCAAAAACTTATTTGCAAACCTAAACCTTCGCTACTGCCAATCACAGACGCAGAAAAATGAGTGCCTTTTGGTAAAATACTTCCTATGGATTTTCCACTGTATAGATCTATCGCCGAGTTAACTTTTTTTCCTCCACTGGAGTATATTGGTACCCCTATCACCACTACACCTACTCCAATTCCAGCTAATATCCATTGAGGATCCCCTCCCCCTATTGCACTTCCTATCGGCCAACCAATCAATGCTCCACCTATCCCGGCTATTATGGAGGCCGTAGATTGTTGGCTCATTCCTTTATTGAACAAATTCAGTGCTTCTCCATTTTCTGAAAGCATTTCCTTAACCAAGGATTTATCCAGTTTATTGCTGCCCTGGTAAAACTTAGTACCCGTCCAAAAGCTGTTTTTTACATCTATTTCTCCCCCTTGTGCTTGACACATAAACAGCGCAAAAAAGACCAGGGTAATTGTTGTTATTAGTTTCATAGTTTTTCTTTAGGAATTATTTTATAGCCTCTATCTTGCATCTCAAAAAACATCTCATTACTCTCTTTGTCTACTCCATAATACAATCCAAGTCTTATTTCTGTTAATTGAAATATCAAATCCAAATTTTTATCTGAAATAAAATCTATCAATATTTCCGAATCTGCATATGGGTTATTGTTTACATACCCACAATTTCTATATAATTGTTTGCCATCGGAGATTCCAACTATTTGATTATTAAAAAGAACATAGCTTTCTGCTCTTAAATAACTCTTCTTTTTAAATAAACATCTTTCTTCGAAAAGTACCGGAACTATAACAAATGTTGAATCAGGTCTTTCTTTTAATTCTCCCCAAAATACGTGAATTATATTTTCATATTCTTTTAAACAATTATACTTTGACTTTGAAATTAGGGATTCTATTTTCTTGTTTAAGAGAGATACCTTATTCTTGTCTACCACCTGAGAAATGGATTGATTACTGAAAACAAGTAATAGAATATTTACAATAAGTATTTTAAACAAACTCATCTTTCTCATTTTATGGATAAATAAAAAATATTGCATGAGCATTTGAAATATATCCACTCGAATAACTTGCTATACTCCCTGTTGCTGGATTCATAGCATTAAATATTGATTTTGAAAATAGAGATCCATTTACCCGCTTATAAGTTTGTTTTATGACATTATCCATTACGACTGAGTGACCGACATTTCCTGACACATCTAAATTTACCGCTACTCTTCTGCCCAAACCCATCGCCTGAGGAATTGCATTAGTCGTACTTGACGAAGCTTGTACCCCAACAACCTTATGTCCCGTATTAGAGCTGTATTTATTCCAAAATGGTACATCGCCTAAACCATCTGTTTCAGCGTTCGTACCTGGAAACCAGCCTCGTGCCTGATCTTGCGTGACACTACCTCCAAATGATCCGTCAACAGCTTCGGCACTTGCACAAAGACAGTTATTCGCTCCATCTTGTTTAACTAACGAAATAGATTGGTCTGCTAAAGTCTGTGTTTCAATCAATCTTGCTCCATCAGAAAATCTACGTCCGTCAATAGCCGCTCCGAGTCCTTGAATTGTACCACCAATACCAGCTCCGAAAAATATACTTTTTGCTAAACCACCAGCAGTTAGGTTTCCATTAATTAACCCAGCAGTTAGATTTTGTGAGAATCCACTGGCACCACCTGTGACTGCTCCTCCATAAAAACCACCAATACCAGCCGATGTCATTGCTGAAGACACTCCACCTCCAACTCCCCCTGCTACTACTGATCCTGCAAAAGCTCCCCAATTCCAATTATTAAAACCTCCATTTGAAATTGCTTGAGTAGCAGTATTAGTTAATGCACCAATTCCCATTCCAATAGCAACCGCTAAAAGTGGAAAGTCTCCCTCCGGATCAGAGAAGCTAATCGGGTTGTTGTTCATGCTACAGTATGGGCTCATACTCTTTACAGCTTCTGCTTTAGGATCGACTTGAAACCAACCCTGCACAAGTATTTACTCAGCTTCCAAGTGTGCTCTGCACTACTTTTAGTACATCTGTAATTTACAACGTTTTCTTTTTCATTTGAAGTTTTCAATTGAAAAAAATAAGATGCGTTCATCGTTTTGAAGTATAAAGGACATAGTCTTTACCTATATCCTATAGTTTTTATCTCCTTTATAATTCAAAAGGATGCCCGCAGGGATACTGTAAGGGGCGGCTGATAAGCCCCTTATGCTCATTTAGCCTTGCAGCTTTCTTTCTTTTTTTTGCAGAGAAACAGCCTTGAGCGTGTGTTGGCATTCGTGGGGGCGGACTACTGCGGACACGAACGAGGTAGCCACATAGATGGCGTATCACGCCATGTGGGTGAATGTGGCACACACAAGAAAAACCTTTAAAATTGTATGTAGCGTTAGCGGAATGAACACTTAAAAGCCTCTTTTTCGCAGCCGAGTGAGTCGGCGCAGGCCGCCATACTATATGTAGCGGTGGATGTGATAGCTCTGTTTTTTTTACAGGGCTGTCGCAGACAGAGTAGCTACTACTGAGGAGGTTGAACGAGACGCAGACCGTGACAAGCCTGTGATTTATCACTGGCGGTAGACGCCGGCAGGCTCTATGGCGCGGTATGTGTGCGAGTGAACCCCGACGAGGACCGCTGAACTGCTTGCGGGTGGCCTTGATCTATGCGTTGATTTTGAGCCAAGCAGATCAATGACTTAATCTTTCTGCGACCGAAGGGAGCAGGCTGCTAATTATAACAACTAACTTAATGGATGGAACTTTCTGATTTGATTTTGTAGGTCTTCAAGATTGACTCTTTGGTATTTTTCAGTACTGGCCACAGACAGATGGCCGGCTAAATATTGAGCTTCCCGGATGTTATAATTTCTCACCCAATAACTAATTCTACTGCCTCTTAAATGAGAACTGTTTCTAATTTTTGGATTGATCTCTCGTAGCTCTTTGCAGAGTCGTTGAGATTGATTTTGTAATGGAGAACCAAGTAAGGAACTACCTTTTAATTTCGATATATGCTCTATCAGGTCATACAACTGTACCGTAGCTAATTTCAGGTTTCTACTATTTCCTTTAATGGTTTTTGGTATATAAACACTTCCCTTTTTTAGATCAAAATGGATTCGTTTTAAGCTTTCAGCTTCTCCTACTTTTAAGCCTTGATACACATATAAGCCAAGTAGTATTTTGTGCTTTCCCTTGTAGTTTTCATAGAGTTCACCCAACTCATTTTCATCTAAATAATCCGGTCTGATCTTATGTTGTACGCCTTTGATTTGGATGTCCTTTGCTGGGTTGTAATCTCTAACTGGATTTAAGTAATCGCTCTTATTTTCATTCAGATAATCAAAAAATAGTCTTACTGCTCTTAAATATCTGTTGATGATGCCGGGTTTCTTTTCTTCATCCTGACAGTGCCTAATGTAGTCCATCATTTCAGGATATGCTACTTCTTTTATTATGTCTGATTCTGTCCATTGGATAAAATGTTCTACCATTCTTCGGTACTTTCTCTGGTTCTTTTCGGTCTTTAGATATTGCCCTAACCAATCCTCGTATTTACTCAGTAGCTCCAAGTTCATTAGCCTGTATTTGGTGTAAGATGTGAGTATAAATCTGTGTACTCTCGATGCTTCGATGTCCTAAAAATTGTTGGATATCGCTGAGCTTCATTCCACCTTGTAAAAGATGTGTCGCTATGCTGTGTCTCAGGTTATGCAGATTCATTTTTCTATCTTCAAGTCCTGCCATGAGTATCAGTCTTTTAAATCGACTATTTAGATTCCCTCTGCTTATTCTTAATCCTCTTCTGCTGAGTAACAAGGCTTTTCTTTCTCTTCCTTTGTCTAATAATGGTCTGCTATAAAGCAAGTAATTTTCTATATCAATTTTGATTTTCTCGGTCATCGGTACTAATCTTTCATAATAGGTTTTTGTCCTTCTGATGTAGATTAAATTTCTATCAAAGAGTACATCTTCGGTGTCCAGTCCTGCACATTCGCCTCGTCTTAATCCACAACCATAACACAAGCTCAACATGACTATATCTCTCATTCCAATTCGGTCTGATTCTGCTACTTGATACAGTTTTTCTATTTCTGATCTGCTGAAGATCTGCCGTTCTGTTTTGTCATCATCCAAGTATCGAACATGTAGAGGTAAGATAATCTGATGATTTTTTAAAAGGTATTCTGCCAGCTTGCTCAGGGCATAAATTTTGTTGTTGATCGTACTGTTTTTAAGTCCTCGATTTCCTGGCCGTTTTTGTAAATACTGGATATATCTGATCATCATTTTAGCATCTACTCCGATCAGGGTTTCTAAATTTTCAGCGTCAATAAAATCACTCCAGTCATCTATAATGGCTATCAATAATTTGATCGTTCCTTTAGTATAATTGTAGGTCTCCAACCACTGCCGATATGCTTTTTTCAAGCTCTCTTTGCTTTCATATACCTGCGATCCAAACGGCGACCCTGACCCTGTTTTCATATGCCCCTACTTGCTTTAGATGTTATACTTGTTATACTTGATTTGGCAAGATTCAGTCTATTGATATTCAACACTTTATCTTGATTAAGTATAACAGTCTACTGCTGTTATACTTGTGTTATACTTACTGTTATACTTCCACTTTTTGGGTTTTAGCAGCGATCCTGTCTTTTATCTTCTGTAAATTCTCAGCCATCATATCTATGCCTTTTTGTAGTTCTTCGTAATCATTCCATAGCTCTATTTCATATTCATATCCTATCTTTCTATTGCCGCCGACCTGTCTGATATAACCTCTCATTTCCAAGTGTCTGATGTGCCTATTTACGGTCATGGGATTCATTCTTAAATGCTTTCTGATTTGCTTGGCATAGAAGCTTTGTTCACTTTCCTTTTTCTCTTTCATCAGCTCTTTTATGATCTCAAAAAACTGCCGCAGATTTCCACTTAATTCATCACTCTTTTGTAACAGACTTTCTTTGATCAATCGGTTTGCCCATTCAATATCATCGATGCTACTTTCTATATATTTTCTGCCGCTACTATCGGTTTTTATCTGCCTGTTGTACTGGTTGTAAAAGGTGATGATCTGTATCAACTTGAGGTAATGCATATTCGTCCTGAGCTTCTTAAATACCTGCTCTGGTAGAATCAACTGTTCTGCATAGGGATTGATAATGTGCAGTCGCTTCTTTAGTAATCGTTGTCCATTCTGTAGGTTTCTTTTAGCACTATCTTGATCCTGTTTATTGATCTGTCCAGCATATTCTTTTCGTTGATAATTCATCACCAATTCCAAATGACTTTTACTTTCGTCTATGGTAAATAAATAACTTCGGTTGGCATTGTCCTCATATATCCATTCTTTAGTCGTCGCTCCACTTACACAGATTGGACCTTCTACTTTTAGATTCACTTGTACATTATTTCCCTTGCTGTCTTTGTCAGTAGTGAGCTTACTGATCTCTTGTTTACTCATCATTTCTCGCAAGGGTAAAAAAGCCTGATATACACCTTCTAAATCTTCAATCAACAATACTTTATGTTTCCAATATCCTTTTGGACTATAGTACAAAGTGTTCTCTGTCAAGCTCGTTACTACTCGCAGATCCTCGGGTGGTATACAATCGCTAATCTTAGTCTGTAAATAGGTTTTTCCGCTTCCTGATTTTCCAAAAATGATGGCATGTAGAGGTTCATCAAAATATCTTGACAAGTAGAGTAAGAACAATAACAAGCCATTCTTTTGCTGTCCTACCAAGCCACTTTTTACAATCAAGTCTAAAGTCTTTCTCATCAGCCCAGGGGATTTTAATAAGGCCATTGCTGATTTGGTTTCTGCTGCGGTCATGTAGCTTTTCTCATCTCTTTTATTTTCTGCAGGTGTTGCTTTTTGATTCAGCCGATGGGCTTCTAATTCCCTGGTTAAATCTGATATTATTTCACTTACATAGTTGCTGCTGATCTCAAGAGCTTCACTGATATGATTGATGATTCTTTTTACTTGGCTAAAGCTGTATAGGTTTACTTCATCTCTAAAACTCTTGCCTTGTTTGTCCTTCCGCTCGATGTGTAGACTTACTTTTAACTTCCCTAAATTATGGCTCTCGATACCTCCCCATATATGTATTTTGATCGCTTCGGTTTCATAGAGTAGATGATCTGGATGATCGATGTGTAATTGGCTTTTTAATGCTTTGTCTTTTATAGTTCCATTGTCTTTTCCATTGAAAGAAAAAAGTTCTGACGGCTGATTATCAGACATAAAAAGGACGGTTCTATTTTCTAATAAGTGCTGGAATACTTCTAACTCATGTCCAACGTGTAAGCTGTTTACATCTTCGCCATCTGGTGTATTGATCTTACTGATAATCATGTTTTTCTTGATGCTTGATAACTGTTTACTGTACTTATCTGCTTCCTTTATCCCTGCCTGATCGCCATCAAAAAAGAAAATCACTTCTTGTAGTTCGGGTAGATTTTTGATCGCCTCGATATGTTCTTCCATTAACCCTTTTGTCCCGTAACAAGCCAGTACGCCAAGTTCTTCGGTTATCACATCGGTTATGATCAGACTGGCCGCATCAATGATCGATTCTGTAAGTATCAATCGTTTGGTGAGAGAGCTTGGATATTGAGGATACAAGCCTTGTCTGTCTTTATGGTAGTAATGACGTTGATCTTCGTTATTCCTAATCGATCGCCCATAAAATGATACGGTCTGCCCGCGGCAGTTTTTCAGTGGAAAAATGATGCAGTCTTTCGCCCAGCTTCGGTAACTGTTTTCTCCTATGGATTTCATCATCCCTAAGTCGATCCATTGTTGCTTTTCTGCTTCTGTAAGCTTGCCTCGATAATGGAACCTGCCACCATTAAATCCCATGTCTAAAGGTGTCTTTCCTGCAAAGCCTTTCCACAGCTTTCTACTTTCTAAATATGCTACTGCGGACTTGGTTTGCTTCAAGGCATTTCCATAAAAATTAAAGGCTCGACTCAGTAGTTTGATTCTATCATTTCTATTTATCTTTTTCTCTTGTCCATTCTTAGATACTACGATCTCATGGCCAGCCATGACTTTAGCTTTTAAGAAGGCTTCATGTTCGGTGCATTTTTCCATCAGTCGGATCATGTCGATCTGATCGCCTGATCCTGCACTACAGTTTGATGAGAAGCACGTCCATGTATTTGTGTTTAGATACACTTGCAAGCTTGGTGTCTTATCATCATGCCAAGGGCAGATGGTTCTGCCGTTTCTGTCTAACTTGATGTGGTAGTGAGTAAGGACGGTTTGGAGGGATAGTTTAGACTTGATTTCAGTTATTTCCATACAGTAAATGTTAAAGTCAAAAAAATGTTTTTAACAACTTATCAGTTGCAAAGGTAATGGATGCATTCTAATTATCAAAATCTTATCATTTTGATTAACACTTATACATTCAGTATATTTGTATTTATCGAGTTTTTTACTATCAATACGTTACTTATGAGTTTTGGAAAACGATTGTTCGATGCACGTAAGAGAAAGGGGCTTTCTCAAGAAGAAGTCGCCAAAAAGTTGAACACTAAAGGACCTGTAATTGGAAGATATGAACGTAATGAAATGAAGCCATCCATAGAAACGGCTGCAAAGCTCGCTCAGATATTAGAGGTATCTCTTGACTATCTCGTTGGCGCTACCGACATGGAAGTAGATTCCACCACACTTACCAGAGTCGTAGAACTACAAAAACTGCCCTCCGAGGTCAGAGAGAAGCTTTATTTCTTTATCGATATGTCTATCAGAGATAATAAGGCTAAAGCTGCCTATGCTTCTTGATCTTTAAGTAAGTATAATATTTATCAAAAACTTATTTGCAAACCTAAACCTTCGCTACTGCCAATCACAGACGCAGAAAAATGAGTGCCTTTTGGTAAAATACTTCCTATGGATTTTCCACTGTATAGATCTATCGCCGAGTTAACTTTTTTTCCTCCACTGGAGTATATTGGTACCCCTATCACCACTACACCTACTCCAATTCCAGCTAATATCCATTGAGGATCCCCTCCCCCTATTGCACTTCCTATCGGCCAACCAATCAATGCTCCACCTATCCCGGCTATTATGGAGGCCGTAGATTGTTGGCTCATTCCTTTATTGAACAAATTCAGTGCTTCTCCATTTTCTGAAAGCATTTCCTTAACCAAGGATTTATCCAGTTTATTGCTGCCCTGGTAAAACTTAGTACCCGTCCAAAAGCTGTTTTTTACATCTATTTCTCCCCCTTGTGCTTGACACATAAACAGCGCAAAAAAGACCAGGGTAATTGTTGTTATTAGTTTCATAGTTTTTCTTTAGGAATTATTTTATAGCCTCTATCTTGCATCTCAAAAAACATCTCATTACTCTCTTTGTCTACTCCATAATACAATCCAAGTCTTATTTCTGTTAATTGAAATATCAAATCCAAATTTTTATCTGAAATAAAATCTATCAATATTTCCGAATCTGCATATGGGTTATTGTTTACATACCCACAATTTCTATATAATTGTTTGCCATCGGAGATTCCAACTATTTGATTATTAAAAAGAACATAGCTTTCTGCTCTTAAATAACTCTTCTTTTTAAATAAACATCTTTCTTCGAAAAGTACCGGAACTATAACAAATGTTGAATCAGGTCTTTCTTTTAATTCTCCCCAAAATACGTGAATTATATTTTCATATTCTTTTAAACAATTATACTTTGACTTTGAAATTAGGGATTCTATTTTCTTGTTTAAGAGAGATACCTTATTCTTGTCTACCACCTGAGAAATGGATTGATTACTGAAAACAAGTAATAGAATATTTACAATAAGTATTTTAAACAAACTCATCTTTCTCATTTTATGGATAAATAAAAAATATTGCATGAGCATTTGAAATATATCCACTCGAATAACTTGCTATACTCCCTGTTGCTGGATTCATAGCATTAAATATTGATTTTGAAAATAGAGATCCATTTACCCGCTTATAAGTTTGTTTTATGACATTATCCATTACGACTGAGTGACCGACATTTCCTGACACATCTAAATTTACCGCTACTCTTCTGCCCAAACCCATCGCCTGAGGAATTGCATTAGTCGTACTTGACGAAGCTTGTACCCCAACAACCTTATGTCCCGTATTAGAGCTGTATTTATTCCAAAATGGTACATCGCCTAAACCATCTGTTTCAGCGTTCGTACCTGGAAACCAGCCTCGTGCCTGATCTTGCGTGACACTACCTCCAAATGATCCGTCAACAGCTTCGGCACTTGCACAAAGACAGTTATTCGCTCCATCTTGTTTAACTAACGAAATAGATTGGTCTGCTAAAGTCTGTGTTTCAATCAATCTTGCTCCATCAGAAAATCTACGTCCGTCAATAGCCGCTCCGAGTCCTTGAATTGTACCACCAATACCAGCTCCGAAAAATATACTTTTTGCTAAACCACCAGCAGTTAGGTTTCCATTAATTAACCCAGCAGTTAGATTTTGTGAGAATCCACTGGCACCACCTGTGACTGCTCCTCCATAAAAACCACCAATACCAGCCGATGTCATTGCTGAAGACACTCCACCTCCAACTCCCCCTGCTACTACTGATCCTGCAAAAGCTCCCCAATTCCAATTATTAAAACCTCCATTTGAAATTGCTTGAGTAGCAGTATTAGTTAATGCACCAATTCCCATTCCAATAGCAACCGCTAAAAGTGGAAAGTCTCCCTCCGGATCAGAGAAGCTAATCGGGTTGTTGTTCATAGAGCAGTAGGTACTCATGGAGTAAAAACTTTCAGCATAAGGATCTATTTGAAACCATCTGCCCAAAGTTGGATCTAGTGATCTATACGTTGCTGTATTCCAATCTAGATCAAAATTATCTTCAAGTTCTATCCCGTTGTATTGGTATTCAAAATCATTATTTAGAAGAGACATCCAAGGGCCATACATTTTTAACCCAAAAGGGTAATAATGAAATTCATCCTGAACATCTTCAATACTATTAATCAGATTGTCTGAATCAATATCATTAAAAGCAATTCTTACGTTTCCGAGATAGTCAGAAATAATATAGTTGAGTTCACTGTTAGCATCCTCAAATCCCTCTTCAAAATGTTTTCTATTTATATTGCCATTTCTAAATTCAAACGGACCAACAAAATCGAATTGATTAGCATTTAACCGACTTCCATCAGCTGAAAATGTAGCATTATATGAATTCTGTCCATTTTCCTCATAGGAGCTAATAAGGTTCAAATAGTTATATTCAATATTTCTATTATAAGGGTCATCAGTTTTATTCCCGTTATTATCATAATTTATTCCTTGGTATAATGGGTATGCAAAACCAGGACATTTTATTTCGACTCTATCTTGGATATGATTAGAATTGTTCACATAAGTAAGAGTCACAGATGATGTACAACTATTAAAAATCGGATCAGGAATTGGAGGATCAATAAATTCTAACATATCCAGATCGCCACGTGAAATAGAATTGATGAGCCCTCTATCCTCGTAAGAATACGAAGTAGAAAACAAATCTGTCTTAGTATAATCATCATCAACCCCTTGCGCGTTTTGTTCATAGAAATCCGCACTTAATAATTCATCCTTAAAGTTATACTCATATGTATAGACATTTTCTCTTCTACCTCTTGTTTGCCACCTT
Source organism: Saprospiraceae bacterium (assembly GCA_965248155.1). Taxonomy (GTDB): domain Bacteria; phylum Bacteroidota; class Bacteroidia; order Chitinophagales; family Saprospiraceae; genus RFSX01. Next base: position 2,122,137 of record CBDFIO010000002.1, on the reverse strand, counting down.
ACAGCACTTATACCTCCCGTCTCTAATGTTGTATTCTCAGCAGTCCCGTTTCCGTCTGAATCAAACTCTTCATCATAATAAATATTCATAGAAAAAAGATCTCTTCTGTTCAAATTTGACTGTGTGTCAAAGTTTAACCCACCATCCGCAATTTGATATTCTGTTCCATAAGTTCCTGGTCCATTAATCGATTTTAAAGCACCCCAGTCGGTATATTCATAGTTCAATTGTTGAAGATCGCCACCAGAATATCCTAGATTTTTTTTTGTGAGTTGCTCCCTTTCATTAAAGGTTAGTAAACTTACTGTTGTCCAATTGGAGCCAGTGAAATCCACAGGATCAACCTTATATAGTCTATCTCGCAATTCATTGTCATAATAGTAAAAGTGTGTTAGATAATGTGTTGTTGTAGCATCTTGCTTGAAGCTTATTTTCTCCTTTTGAACAGATCCTGTGTGATCATAAACAAATTGTGTCTTCAATGCATCCATATCTGTTAACGTCAAATGTGTATTCGATTTTACAAATTGTAGCCGGTGACACGGCGCCATATACTCTTTCTTAACAGTTATAAAATCATTTGAGTCAAGAATTCGAGATGTAGATTCATCTTCAAGATGATCAGTAGTGTAGGTCTGGGTCGTCAATTGATCACTAGAACTTATTGTTACATCTGAAAAGGATTCATTCGTAAGATTGGAATTATCTACATAAAACCCTGTTTCTATAGCCCTTCCAAAATCATCATAGTTGCTTGCCAGCCATTTGTCGGAATTTTCAGTTCTGGTATTTCCATCTTGTACAAGGCCCAATAATCCTTTATCATTATATTTTGTAATAATCTCGTCAGCTCCTGGTAGTTTTTTAGAATTTATTTTATCATCCTTATAATAAACATAATTATACAACAGGTCCGTTGTTGTCAAATCAGCTCCTTCTGGAATTACTGTTTTTAATCTTCCGCGGTCATCATATATAAAATAAGTATCAGAAAATTCTGAACCATCTGACGGAGTGATCCTTGATAATATAGTATTACCAATTCGATCCACAAAAGTAATTCTTTGATGGCCGGTCCCGTTTTGAATTGTAGTTTTTTTCAGAACTCCATTAGGAAAATTCTGAGAGTTTTCCCAGTCATATACCAGATCTGTACTCTCGTTAGTTCCAAATATATAGGTATCCCCAGGTATTGAACCTTCATTAGATGATGATTCATGACCCATTGGGTCATTGTTTTCTAGTCTCGATAAACTGCTTTTTTCATAATCATTTTCTGAATATTCCCATGATGCTTGGGGAACTACATACTCACCGTTATTGCTAAAAGAAGTCACCTGAGGGAAATAACTCTTGAGATTCCTGCCAAAATTATCATACTCTTGGGCATGGATTATATCTCCATTTTTGTTTGCCCCAGGTTCGTGATGCTTTCCTACTGTTTGCACAGGTCGACCAAGCCCATCCATATATTGAATAGTTTCAATTGTTGTAGCCAGGTTGGAACCACCAGATCCGTTAAAATCAACTGTGGTTGTTATTTTATTTTCTGGTTCAGTGGGATTAGAGCTTGCGAATTTATAATCGTATTCTGTGAAAATACCTGAACAATCCTCAGTTACTTTCATTAATCTATTAAGGTCATCATAGATATAGGAAGTCGATAATCCTGTTATATCAGTTTGGCTCTCCAATAGTTTTGAATCTCCAAAGTAGATATATGAACTGACCTGCTCATTGTTCAAGTCTCCGAAACTCGATTGTATCAATCTTTTATTATCATATTGATAAGTAGTGTTGTAAATCCAATTAGGTTTAGATACTTTTTCAATGAGACCATCATTGGTATATTCTTCCATGGTAGAAACAAGTTCCCAATTTCCTGGAAGTATATTATTGCTTTCATCCCAGGTTCTTGCATAATTATATATTTCAAAAGGTCTGAGGTGTTTGTTAGGATTACTTACAGAGCTACAAGTAGTTTGCACTCCATTATCATCATATAATTTGTATTCAGTCCGATTTCTTGATATAGTTTCTCCAGAATTATTGTTACTGTTTAAAACATTGGTGGCTGTGAACCAATTAATATTCCTTATGTTTTTTTCAACAAATTCATCAGCTAGGCAATCTTGATAATTTGAATTATTCGGATCCGTCCATCCCCACCAATAATCATGGGTGTAATTAAGTGTAGTTACATATTCTTTTCCGTCAGAATTAATAAGTTTTGTTTTAAGTGGTTGAAATTGAGTGTTCCCAGAAAAATAATCATAAGTTGTTGTCGAGCTAAATCCATCAATATCTACAGTTGATGATTCAATTCGAGATAAATTAGTAAAATTTGTATAAAGGTTTGTAACTACATGATCATACACTACTGATCCAGAATCGTAAAAGGGTATTTTTCGTGCAACGAAACCACCTACTACACCATCGTGCCCCTCAATTTTTTGAGCGGTGGTAGAAGATTGTTTTAAAGTAGTACCAGCGCCTTCTCGGTGTGCATCTGTTTTTGTAACAAATCCGATACTCTTGTCATAATTTGATGGTACAAGAGGGAATTCGAAAAAGAAAGGAATGTCGGGTTCTTTAAAAGTATATTCTGTTCTACCATTGTCTTTATAGTTTACGGTAACATACTCATATGTTAAATGAGATCCGAAAAAATTTTGCAAAGGATAGGAAGGGTAAGAAAAAAATAATGCTTGCGCAATATTAGATCCAAAAGCAGAGACGCCAGTAACGTATTGATTATCATCATAGAACAATATTCCACTTGACTCAGTAGATCCAAATGGGGAATATTCAAAAGTTTGAACAATATCTTTATTTGTATCAAATCCATCATGAATTAATACTTCTTGTAATCTCAAACCCCCAACAGAACTTGTTACAAATGATGTTGGATTCAAAAGTTTTATAAAAGTAGATTCATCTTGGTTTTCTCCTGAAGCTTCAAAGGTGTATGTCTGTCCAACCTGTAAATCGTCAAATAAAAGTGGACCATTAAGTGAAATATTAAAAGTTATACATAACTATTAAATTCACTTTATTATGACCAAGAAAAACAAATCAGCAGAATCTTATGTCCGAGATGTAAAAAGAAGGACAAGACGTAAATTTTCTACAGAAGAAAAAATTAAAATAGTCATTGAAGGATTAAGAGGAGAACAAAGTGTTGCTTCTCTTTGTAGAAGAGAAGAGATTTCACAACCACTATATTATAAGTGGAGTAAAGATTTCATGGAAGCAGGGAAGAAACGTTTAAAGGGAGACACAGAACGTGAAGCCAATACTTCAGAAGTTCAACATCTAAAGACAGAAAATCAAGACCTTAAAGAGGTAGTAGCAGAACTTACTCTAAAAAATCGTGTGCTTAAAAAAAGCTTGAATGGAGTGTTAGAAGAACTCTCAAGGAAATTGGTATTCACAAATCAACCTTTTACAACTGGTATAAGAAATATCGGGAAAATGGAATTGTAGGATTAGAGGAAAAGAAAAGTACAAGGAAGCATTACTGGAACAAGATTCCTGATCGGATCAGGTCTGATATATTGAATCTGGCACTGGAAGTTTCAGAGCTTTCTTGTAGAGAATTGGCTTGCAGGTATACTGATGAGAATCAATACTTTATAAGCGAAAGCAGTGTTTACAGAATATTGAAATCTGCTGGACTGATAAACCCTCCTCATTATGATCTGATATCTGCCGCAGATGAATTTAAAGACAAAACAACAACTGTCAATCAAATGTGGCAAACTGATTTTACTTATTTCAAAATCATTGGCTGGGGATGGTATTACCTATCGACTATATTAGATGATTATTCTAGGTACATTATAAGTTGGGAGTTGTGCTCAACGATGAAAACCCTTGATGTAAAAAATACTTTGAATCAGGCATTAAACCATCCAAATGTAAATTTGAATAAACCGCCTAAGTTATTATCTGATAATGGATCTTGTTATTTAAGTCAAGAGTTGAGCTCTTATTTGGATGATTACAAAATTAAACATGTGAGAGGAAGACCTGGTCATCCTCAAACGCAAGGCAAGATTGAAAGGTATCACAGAACGATGAAAAATGTAATTAAACTGGATCATTATTACAGCCCAGGTGAATTGAGTTTTCCTCTTTCACAATTTGTAAAATATTATAACCATCACAGATATCATGAATCTTTACAAAACTTGACACCAGCAGATGTTTATTATGGATTAAAAGAAGAAAAACTGAAGAGAAAAAAATTATGTAAACACAAAACATTTAAAAAACGCAGACAAAAATATTTCAATTTAACTTTTAAAAGTGTAACTTAATTTTATTCACTTATTGTCCACTTTGGTTTGAAGACCTACAATAAAAGTAGATTCATCTTGGTTTTCTCCTGAAGCTTCAAAGGTGTATGTCTGTCCAACCAGTACATTACTCAGCGTAGAAAGAGGAACTAGTAAATATTGAGTCCCATATCCATAATTGGTCACTGCAATATTAATACTGACTGATTCAACAACAGTATTGTTGACATCAATAATATCCAGATCTAATGAACTATTCGTCCAGGAACAAGAACCACCAAATACTGTAGGTACAATTGCAGTTAGTTTTAATTCTAAATCAGAATTGTCTTTTACGTCCTGCGTTATATAAACAGCTGAACTCTCTGGGCCTGCTGAACCACAACAGCCACCTGTAGTTGAACAGGGATACAACGCAAAAATAGTACTTGAGGTTGTTTGTTCGGAATAATCATTTAACTCATACAAATACTCTTTAAATCCTCCAGTAGGAAATGTAATTTTATTTAGGACGGCTTTCTTTGTGGGTTCTAAATGAGCTGTTCTATCTGCTGCGCCATATGTAAATTGATGTCCATTTTCGTCAATTGTTGTTCCGCTTTGAATCATGTTATATGTTGAACTATTTTGATCATTGAAATAACCCCAATGATCAATACCTGTTGTCAGGTAATTAGGGAAAAAAGTTATTCCTCCAGTCGTTCCATAATATTCAAATTTGGTCGCTGGCTCTTCTAAGGTAGACCCTCCGACACAACTTGTTTTTTTAATCTCATCCAACTTCAGTCTTTTTTTAGTCCAGGGGTCATAAGTCCACCCATGATTATTGGTTGTATTATCTTCACAATAGGATTGAGTTAAAATATATTCAAGACAGTGCGTCGTATTAATATAATTCAATTTGATACTCTCTAGATAAGCGGGAAATAATACTTCTATTGCAGCTGGGTCACAACAGTCATTTGTAGCAAAACCAGATAAATCTTCTCTATCATAACTTGACCCATCATTGAAGCTTTTGTTTTCAAATAGAATCTCAAGGTTAGATGTTGTGATTTTGGAAATCAGCCAACTTGATGTATAAAATTTTGAGAATACATCGTCAAAATCAGATTCATCCCCTAGATACAAATGTGTTGATCCTCCTCCAGTATTTGAACTTGTATCCCAATGCTCTAATTTCATCTGTTCTGCCATTGAAAACTGCATGTATCCATGGCGATCGTATTCAAAAATGATTTCATGTTTATCATCAAATGAAACGATCTTATATAAAAACCACCCTGTAATATTTCGATCATCTTCATCACAACATAATCCTGCAACATAATTAGTGGGCCCTTGATCTTCAAAAGACATCACCTCTAGATAATCATCTCCATTAGGATCAGCGCCAAAATAGAATTTTGTCCCACTTTCATCCGTTATGATAAATCTGTGGATTTGGTCTGAATAATAGAACGCCAGTTCATATTCAATTTTTACATTGCTTTTTGGAATAGTGTGAAAATTCAGGTTTTCATCGATAAGAAACGAACCAGAAAAACCTCCTACATTGAAATGATAAAGATCAGGTTCTGCATCATCTATTCCATCGGCAGCGCCTTCTCCGGAAGGTGGACTTGTGGCATTCATAAATCCATTATCCTTATCATCTTGAATGCCTCTGACTGTCCGACTAACCATACCTCCCGCATTAAGGTTCCATCCAAGCCCGATTTGCGATGCAATAGTCGAAACCCTGATTCCTCCTGTATTATAATGTAGGGAAACACTATGACCCAATGGTCCCTCGGAAAGACCGGCTATTGGATAAGAAATATTATCAGATCCACTTGATAGATTTAAATTGTTTGTGATATAATTTGAAAAATTCATAGCAGCTGCCGTAGGAGCTACAGGACCTTGTTGCTGAGAGAAAAGATTCCCCATGCTCAAGGTATATATGATTAAAGTGATTAGTTTACGCATAACTAATGGATTTTGGAGTTATTGTAGAATGATTTTACTAGTGTGTTCGTAATTTGAATTGGAAAGTTTCAGAGTATATATTCCCGGCGAAAGTTTTGGCTTGAGCTGAAGAAATGACAAATCAGAAGAATTTATTTGTTCTTTTAAAAGTAGTTTTCCTTCAACATTAAAAATTTCAGCATTTATCAATCCTATGTCATTATTTATATTTATCCATAATCCGTCTTGTGTTGGGTTTGGATAAAGCTCAACTTCACCTTTATCATCTTCTGAAACTTCAGGTAAATCATCAATATTAATTTCTGAAAAAGTCCTGGCGCTTATTTCTCCACACTCTCCAAAATCAACGAGCCCGTTTCGGGGACCGGCTGATGTAATAGTTGAATGCAGTCTAACTTTTTGGTCGTTTGTAAACATGTACTGACATTCATCATTCGTATTATCCATAAAATTCATTGTCATCTCTAATACGAACATGCCATTACATGTACTTGAATGTGCATACACAGGGCAGCCATAATTTGGAGAATTATGTAATGGTGTATCACTTACATTGTCATCAAGGCAATCTTGCCTCCACAAGTCATAGAGATTTAAGTAATTTGCGATAAGGTGAGAAAGGGATTTCCCTTCATCATATTCTCCATGTGTAGACTGATGATTATTTATGTATTGATAGTCAATTACAATACCATCTGTTGTTACTGAAGCACCAGGGTACTGAGAAAATCCCGCATTTGAATCTGACAAATTGCAAATCCAAATATTAATAAGATTATCTGGTAGAACAACATCATGTCCTCCACTTGAGGAGAATTTAATATCGTTATTTATTGACCATTCAGTAACTGTAGTTTGGATGTAATTAATAGGATTAGCATCTACTTCATAAGTATCTAATGTTTCTTGATCAACAATACAAAATGTAATTTCGGTATCAGGACAGACTGCATTCTCATATATCCCGTTTGGATCTGAAACATGATTAGACTGATAGCTATTAATTCCAAAGTGCCCATTAAGCTTATCAATTTGAGAATTTATTGTTGTCTCACTTATTAATTTGTCATTCTTGTTGAAAATAATATGAAATATTAAGCTTAATCTTGACTTTTCAAAACTTGGGTTCTTCCTGAATTTTAAGAAGTGGCTTTCAACTATTCTGCGCTGAGGAATATATGTTGGATCAGTTAATGCAATTGATTCCATGTATTCTTGTGTGTTGTATTCCCTGTAGGTTACCTGGGGTTGGGAATATGCTGTGTGAATAATAGATATAGAAAAATAGAAGAGAAGTATAAATGATGCTCTCATAATGATTAAATTTTGAAGAAAGAAGAAGAAAAGACTATTGCTTTGGAAATATAATTCAATTTACATTTAAATAAATATTGTAATCAATCAGGGTATTCACGGATATTTACATTTAGATTAACCAATAAGAAGATATGCACACCATTCATCACATCTTAAATATCAATGCTCCTGCAGAGCTCATTTTTAAGGCTATAAGCACGCCTGAGGGACTAGATAAATGGTGGACTTTACAATCACAAGGCACAGAAGGATTGAACGAAGAATATCAATTTTATTTTGGTAAAGAATTTGATTGGCGCGGGAGGGTTATTGATTATGTTCCAGGTATTAATATCTCATTTGAATTAACACTGGCAGACGAGGACTGGACAGGAACAATAATACATTTTAAGTTAAGAGAAAATAATGGGCAAACAGAATTACTATTTTCCCATCAAGGATGGAAGGAAGATAATGAGCACTACAAGCGTAGTGATGGATGTTGGCTCAACTATTTGAAGATATTAAAACTCAATGTAGAAAAAGGTGAATTTATTCCGTATGAAAAAAGAAATGAACCAATTTAATAAACATATAAAGGTATTTCATTCAGCTTACTTACTCTATCTGACATCAATTTTTATACTGTTGACATCATGTTCTTCAGATAAGACTTCAATTACTAAATTGCTCGATAACAGAGACAGTTCCACAATACAAATGGCACTTGAGTTAGAAAATTTGTCTAATTCAAAAACGGTACAAATGAGCCTTTACGCGAGTAAGGCACGCTCTAAATATTTCAAAGAACAAGCAGCTCAATCAACAGGCACTCAGCAGCTCACTTTTGATTTGAGATCTGAATTTGAAAAACTGACAGCTGGAGAAAGCAGAGATGCTCTTGCTGGATTTTATCGAATTGATTCCATTTCCAGAAGTTGGGGAATTCCAGAAGATCAAGCTATTTACAGATTAACTTCTGAATTCAGAGCAATAGCTAATTTAAGGATTGGAGAACAAGAAAATTGTCTTCTTAATCACAGTGCAGGTTCTTGCATTATTCCATTAGATAATCCGAGTATTCACAAATACAAAGAAGGAAGTACAAAAGCAATTGAGGAATTAAAAATCCTTCTAAGTCAAAAAGATGACCTCAATCTTAGGTGGGTTCTTAATATAGCATATATGACCTTGGGAAAATACCCTTCTGAGGTCCCTGCGGAATATTTACTTCCAATTATGCCAACAGAGGAGTCCCATTTAACGAAAGGAAGGTTTACAAACATCTCAAGTATGCTTGGTATCGACGACAATCGCTTATCCGGTGGTGTTGTTATTGAAGACTTTGATAACGATATGGATTTAGATATAATGGTTAGCTCTTGGGGATTGAAAGATCAAGTCTATTATTACGAAAATGACGGTCTAGGTGAATTCACTAATAAATATAAAGAAGCAGGAATTGAAGGAATTACTGGTGGTTTAAATATGACTCACGGTGATTATAATAATGATGGGTTTTTTGATGTTTTTATAACTAGAGGCGCCTGGATACCGGAAGGTACTTTCCCCAACTCTCTTCTTAGAAATAATGGAGATGGCAGCTTTACAGATGTAACAAAAGAAACTAAAATTTATTCACTCCACCCCACTCAAACTTCGGCTTGGGCAGATTTTAATAATGATGGCTTTGTAGACATTTTTATAGGAAATGAATCTTATCCTTCTGCTGATAATCATCCATGTGAGTTATGGCTCAACAATGGCAATGAAACTTTTACAAATGTGGCAAATAGCACCAATTCAGCAATCGTAGCATTTATAAAAGGTGTAAGTACTTCTGATTATGATAATGACGGGGATGTAGATATATATCTTTCAAATATGGCCGGTGATAATTTTTTACTTCGCAATGATCCTACAGATGCCGCTCCCGGTTTCCGTTTTACTAATATAGCTTCACAATTGTCAGTCAATCAACCCAAGCAAAGTTTTCCATGTTGGTTTTTTGATGTTAACAATGATGGCTGGGATGATATATTTATTAGTGGCTTCCCTTTTGCTGCATATGGACAATTTGGTGCAGAACTCGCTAAAGAAATGATGGGAATTGAGAATAATGTTGAAAAACCCAAGCTGTTTACAAGTGATAGAAAAGGTGGATTCTCAGATGCAACAGAAGAATATGGCTTGAATACATCCTGTTATACAATGGGATCTAGTTATGGTGATATTAATAACGACGGTTATCCTGATTTTTATTTAGGTACTGGAGAACCTGATTTAAAAGCACTTGTTCCTAATCGTATGTTCCTGAATCTTGAAGGCCAGAAATTTGGCGAAGTCACCTCTCAGGGTGGTTTTGGGCATATACAAAAAGGACATGCTATATCATTTGCAGACTTGGACAACGATGGTGACGAAGATGTCTATGCAGTTATGGGAGGAGCTTATGAAGGCGATATCTTTTATAACGCACTTTTTGAAAATCCAGGCACAGATAATAATTGGATCAAAGTCAAACTTGAGGGAACCAAATCTAATAAAGCAGCATATGGAGCTAAAGTAATTCTAAACATATCTGGTCCAAAGGGACACCGGCAAGTATATAAAACCATTTCATCCGGTTCGAGCTTTGGAGAAAACCCTTCGTGGTGCCATCTGGGATTCCTGGAAAATGAATCTATAGAATCATTGAGTGTGAAATGGCCAAGTGGTTTAGAACAGAATTTTAGTCTTCAAGAAAGAAATTTCTATAAATTGATAGAAGAAAATAATGAACCGGAGAAATTAAATCTTTCACCAATTACTTTCAAAAAAGAAAACACCCACCACCATTAACAACTTTTAAGAAATACAGCCCTTTTTTTAACATTTGTATATCTAAATCCATGCTTACATTTACGTTTTAAAATAAAATGTGATTATGAAAAATCCGATTATCTGTTTTCTATTGACCCTTACCCTGGTTTCATGTGACACCAAAGATCTTCAAAGAGTATTAGATACTGTTGGAGGTTCAGCATTAACAGATCTTGATATAGCCAATGGGCTGAAAGAAGCTTTACAGTTTGGTGTGGATAATAGTGTAAATTTTTTATCCGCTGAAGATGGATACTATAAGTCCATTTATAAAATTATTCTTCCTGATGAAGCATATGTCGTAATCGATAAACTTAAATTTATCCCCGGATTTTCCAATTTGGAAGAAGAATTAATCAAAAAGATAAATCATGCAGCTGAAGATGCAGCAAAAAAAGCTGGACCAATATTTCTGGATGCTGTCAGAGGAATTACTTTTGATGATGCAATGAACATTCTTATGGGAGAAAAAAATGCAGCAACAACATATTTGGAAAATAGGACTTATGATAATCTATACAATGAGTTTAAACCTGTATTGCTCAACTCCCTGAATAAATTTGGAGCTCTCGATTATTGGGCTGATGCGGTTAATGCATACAATAAAATTCCTTTACTTAATGATGTCAATCCTGATCTTGCAGATCACAGTAATACAAAAGCACTGTATGGTCTTTTCAATTTGATTGAGAAAAAGGAGTTAGGGATCCGCTCAGATATTTCGCAACGGACTACCAGTCTTTTGCAAAAGGTTTTTGCTAAGCAGGATTAAAGTTCCTTTGTCAATTTCTTAACCACTTCAAATTCGCTAAAAAACACTTTAGCCAGAACTCGTAATACAGTATAAACAGGAATAGCGATAACCATCCCCAGGACTCCTCCTATTTGGGCGCCCATAAGTACGACAAGGAATATTTCCAATGGATGTGCTTTTACACTTTTAGAAAAGATATTGGGTTGCAATAAGAAATTATCCAGTAGTTGAAGGACCCCAAAGACGATTATGGCTTTAATAATCTTTGGTAACATAGCATCATAAAATCCAATATCCAGATTAGAAGATACGACGATCAATACGCCTACAAAATTTCCCAGAATAGGCCCCAAGTAAGGAATGAGATTTAAAATTGAAAAACAAAATCCCATTAATAGGGCATTTTTAAATCCAAGTAATTTCAAAATTAATGTTGATAAAACAGTCAGAATGACCACTTGAATGCATAATCCGACAAAATATCTTATCAACAATGTTGAAGATTCTTCAATAGCATGACCGACTTTTGATTCCTGATTGTTAGGCACAAGGAAAGACGCCATTTTAGTAAAGAGGCCTTGTTCTTTTAAGAAAAAGAAAGCGATAAAGAAAATCGACAAAAGCGCTATTATGAAACTGCCAAAAACTTCTACCAAAGAACTAAGAATTTGCTGAATTTTCGAAGGATTAAACATCTCAATCGCATTACTTTTCAAACCTTCAAAATAACTATCAGATTCTTCATCAGATGCAGGAGGAATATTGTCGTTGTGTTCTATATTAATCAGAAAATTAATCCCCTCTGAATTAAGCGTATCTCCTCTTGATCTCAATAAAGAATCAATGCTTACGATACTGGTAGTATATTCATTCTGAACACTCTGATTGGTGTCAATCATTTGTTTCTCTTCATTCTCATCTTCCATAAATCCTTTACCTACCAACCAATTTTTAGTATCATTTAAAGGTTCTTCCAGTCCGTTAAGGATCTTTTCATAATTGATATCAGATAACTTTTTTGCCTGATTAAATAATGGTGGCACGAATATCCTAATGATAAAAATTAATAGTAAAGTAAATATCAATAAGGTTAATCCAGCCGCCATTCCAGATTTCATAAAACGGTCAAAGAAACGGAACAAGGGAGCTCCAATCATTGATAAAACCCAGGCCATAATGATATAACTGACTATACTTTTAAAATATATCAGTAAAGCTCCAATGATGATAAGAGGAACGATAGCAATAAAATATTTTTGCCAGGTTTTCATAGCATAGATCAGTTAGATGATTATCAAAGATGGCAATTCTTAAGCTGCTAATACATTTTCAATTCCTTAAAATAAGTTTTAAATATTAATTTAATCATTAGAATTAAGCCTATGAATAGACGAAATCTTATTATTAATAGCTCAAAAGCAGCTTTGCTCCTGTCGTTTCTACCTTACATCGGATGTAAAACTGGCAGCAATTCATTCATTCTCGATCTTGAAGAACAAGGAATTCTGCAAATTCAAGAAGATCTGAAAAATGGAAAATACACTATCGTAGATCTTGTAAAATATTATCTGGAAAGAATAAGGGTCATCGATCAGGCCGGACCTAAATTGAATTCTATCATAATAGTTAATCCGGATGCAATAAGCATCGCAGAAGTTTTAGATAAAGAACTTCAAGATGGCAATCTGAGAGGACCCTTGCATGGAATTCCTATTGTTCTAAAAGATAACATCAACACCTATGATAAAATGCCTACTACTGCAGGCTCAAGAGCATTAGCCGGATCTATTGCCCCTGAAGATAGTGCGGTCACAAAACAACTCAGAGATGCTGGTGCCGTGATTCTTGCCAAAGCTAATTTGAGTGAATGGGCTAATTTTAGAGCTGATTTTTCTTCAAGTGGTTGGAGTGGTGTAGGCGGACAGACCAAAAACCCCTACGTAATAAGTAGAAATCCATGTGGGTCCAGTTCTGGATCTGCGGTAGCCGTTTCGGCTAATTTAACAGTTCTGGCGATTGGTACTGAGACGAATGGTTCCATGGTATGTCCTTCCAACGCAAACGGTATAGTAGGTATTAAGCCTACGGTGGGATTGGTCAGTAGGTCAGGTATTATTCCTATCTCCTTTACTCAGGATACAGCCGGACCGATGGGTCGAACAGTTGAAGATGCAACGATTTGTCTTGGCGTTTTAACTCAATCTGATCCAAAGGATTCCAAAACCATGATTGATGATCGTCTTGTTTCATCTGATTACACAAGCTATCTCAAAAAAGATGGATTAAATGGAAAAAAAATAGGTATTTATAATCCTGCAAGAGATTTTCATCATAAAGTTTCTGATCTGTTTGATCAAGCCATAGAAACAATGAAAGAAGCAGGTGCTGAACTGGTAGAAATAGATCAAATAAGTGATGTCAGAGTAGGAGGAGATTCCTTCAATATCATGCTTTATGAATTTAAGGATGGACTCAATAAGTACTTCGCATCATTAGGGGATAAGGCCCCTGTGAAAAGTGTGGAAGAACTGATAGAATTCAACAAACAGGATAGTATTGAACTCAAGTATTTCGATCAGGATCTTCTAGAAATGGCCTTCGAAAAAGGAGATTTGGAATCTGAAGATTATAAAAAGGCATTAGCAAAAATGTTAAGGCATACACGTGAGGAAGGAATAGATAAGGTGATGGCCGAAAATGGCCTTGATGCTATTATTGCTCCGACGGGTTCTCCGGCTTGGAAGACAGATTTATTGAATGGTGATCGCTTTCTGGGAGGCAGTTCTTCTCCTGCTGCTCAATCCGGCTACCCCAGTATTACGTGCCCAATGGGATTTGTTGGTGAATTGCCTGTGGGTATATCTATTTTCGGGCAAGCCTGGACCGAAGGTAAGTTAATAGAAATCGCATATGCTTTTGAGCAGTTAAGCAAGGTCCGTAGAGCGCCACGGTATTTAAAAGAATAAACAATGGAAATAATCTTTGATTTTCATCGATTCATCTATTAATAGACCATTATTGGAATCATATTAATCTGTAAAATGTATTCCTATTATAGAAACCAAACAATCATGCTTAAATACATCCTGTCACTACTTTTTCTTTTTACTATCAATCTTGTTCAATCTCAAGCCTACATAATAAAAAATTATGATGTTGATATCAAAATATCTCAGAATGGATACTTTGATATTGAGGAAACTATTGCTGTATTCTTCAATGAAGAACGTCGAGGTATAATGCGTGATATTCCAAAGAAAATAAGCGTAAATGGCGAAGAAATATCGGTCAAACTTAGTTATGTCGAAGTCGAAGGTCATGAACACACAATGCTTTCTGAAGGTAATAACAGAGTTATCAGAATTGGTGAGGCGGATACTTATTTGACAGGAGATCAGATCTACAATATTAAGTATCGTATTACGGGTGCTTTTATATTTGAAGAAGATCATACAGCCTTCCAATATAATGTGATTCACAATTGGGATGCTCCAGTTATGAAAGTACAATTCAAGATTGAATTACCTACTGATCTGGATATACGTTATAACAACTATCAGGTCATAACAGGAGGTAATGGAGAAAATGAAAGAAACGCAAGTATTGAAAAAAATGGTAGAACAATATTTGGCCAGTCAAAAAGTGCTATGGAACCTTATGAAAATATTACTGTCGCAATAAAACTTCCGGTAGACTATATTGAAAAACCAATTCCCCCTACCCCCATTTACAAAAAAGATAAAATATGGGTGTTGCCGGTGGCCTGTATAATTTGGTTCATTGGTTTTTTTAGAAATAAATCAAAATCTGATCTTGGAATAATAGAAGACAAATATTTCCCTCCTGATAATTTTTCGCCGGCAGAAGTTGATGCCTATTATGATAACAAAGTGAATACCGAGGATCTCATTTCGTTATTACCTTATTGGGCTGACATGGGCTACATAAAAATGATGAGCAGTTCTGCAGGAGCTCCAGAGAATGAATTATTTTTCAAAAAATTAAAAGACCTTGACCCTTCAGTGCCTGAATATCAAGTCATCCTATTCAATGCATTGTTTGCTGATGAAGATATGGTCATTCTGACAGAGTTAAAAAACAAAATATATTCCAGCACTTATTCTGCATCGAGTAAATTAAAAAAGCATCTTAAATCAAAAGCGCTTTATGATCAGGAACATTATAATCTATTCCATTCTGGAAAGATGATATGGATCTCATTAGCACTTGTTGCATTGGCAGTATTTAGTTTTATCATGGGATTCATCTTAACCGGAATGGGTTTAGTATTATCAGCAGGAGCTGTATTTATTATTCATTTTCTCACTCCAAAAAAATCAAAAGATGGGATTGCACTACAATTTCACATGTTGGGACTAAAGCAATTTCTTGAGAAAGGAGACGCTCAGAAAACAGAAAGTCTTGTTCGTGAAAATCCAAACTATTTTGAAAAAATGCTACCCTTTGCGATTGCCTTTGGTTTGGACCAGTCATGGATGAAAAAAATGGAGGAATACGATATTCCTGCTCCTCACTGGTACGCTTATAACATCCCTGGAATGTATCATCAGCCCAATTACAAGGATTTTTCTCAAAGTTTTAATGTCCCTGAAATTAAAAGTGTCTTTACCAGTGCACCAGCTTCAACAGGTTCCAGCAGTAGTGGTGGAGGATTTAGTGGTGGAGGTAGTGCAGGTGGAGGTTTTGGTGGTGGAGGTAGCAGTTGGTAATAAAAAAAACCCGGTCATTGACCAGGTTTTAATATCAAATACTCGATTTCAAAACTATTTGACTATAATAAACTTATTCGCTGTTGATGCCGAACCGGATCTGATCTTTATATAATACATTCCCGTATTATATTCCCTTAAGTCAACATCTGAATATTTTCCTTTGACTTCTACCGTTTCTATCAATTTCCCAACTCGGTTATAAATGTATATCGTTGCTTCGGAACTAGGCATCATCCTAAATTCGAAATTAAGACTGTGCTTTGCCGGAACAGGATACATAAGGTAATCAAACCTGTTTCCTCCATTATCAATAATAGGCTCATTGGTCAATCGCGTTACTTCTATCTCATTGGATAAAGAAAAGCAACCAAACAAGACCGATATATGATTTCCGACCTCCAATCCAAATATACCGGTAGTGAATCCGATATGCCAGATCTGACAAACGCCGGCACCTGCACTTTCAAAAGTAAATTCATTTGAATCCTGAATATTCATAATATTTCCTAGCGTATCCGTTACAAAGAACGTCGTACTATCTCCTAATTCTCCCATCAGACTTACAGTGATTGTGTCAAATGTTCCGGCTCCTACAACTATGGTTGTATTATCAAGCGTAGATATCGTTCCTCCAGCTACTTCTTCCTTCATGACATTGATCGGATTTGAGAAATCAAAATTGCCGGTGAATACGTCGATATTCTGTCCTATCAATCCATTATCTACAGGAGGTGAAATAGAATCATATGCCAAGTGCCATATTTTTGTAGTCCCTAATACAGGGGCATTTTCAAAATTGAAAGGTGGACCTATTGGTATACCCATCATGATATTAGACTCATTGGTCAATACCCAATTAAAGTTGGTGCCGACTGTATCAGTCAAAATGGTTCCAATATTATCATTGATTCCATCTCCAACACAAACCGTAATATCCGTTAATCCATTATCGGTGGTCAGGTTTCCTCCGTTAACTCCTTCTCTGATTATTGTAATGGCATTTGAAAAGTCAAAGCATCCTTCAATGTCATCGATAAGCTCTCCTTCGATAAGACCTTCAATACCAGCGGCATAGCTAATGCTCCATAATTGACATACTCCGGCACCCGCATCTTCAAATAAGAATGGAGCAGCTCCCGGAAATGCTAAAATCGAACCCAAAGTATCTGTAACAAGATATAAGCTCGTATCTCCAGTATTTCCTGTTAATATTACATCTATTGTATCGTTGATTCCCTCTCCAACTGCTATGGTAATCTCTGTCAATCCATCTATTGTAGTAAGAGATCCACCTACCGTTGTTACTTTAGAAACATCCAAAGGATTTGAAAGATTAAACCCTCCTGAAAGATTGGCGATGTCTTCACCTAATTCAAGTCCTGAAAGATTACCGTTTGAACTGATATGATATATTTGACAACTTGCCTGATTAATTGTGTCAAGCACAAATGGCGGACCTGTAGGAATGTTTAAAATTGTCTCCACATTATTTACAATTGCCCAATCTGAGACGGAACCCATTGTATCTGTCAAGCTTACAAAGATTGTGTCATTAATGGTATCGCTTTGGCAAATAGAAATATTCATCAAGCCATCAATTGAACTTAA
Source organism: Saprospiraceae bacterium (assembly GCA_965248155.1). Lineage (GTDB taxonomy): Bacteria > Bacteroidota > Bacteroidia > Chitinophagales > Saprospiraceae > RFSX01. The sequence continues at coordinate 2,104,612 of CBDFIO010000002.1, read as the reverse complement.
TACGCCTCCATTCAATTCATCTCTTATCACCGAAATAGAATTGGACAGATCATAACAACCATCCAGTTGACTGATATTATTTCCTTCGGCCAGTCCTGTTAATCCTGTATTATAACTTAAGTGCCAAATCTCACAAACTCCGGCACCTGCATCTTCAAATAAAAATGGAGGATTTGCCGGTAAGGCAAGAATAACTCCCAGCGTATCTGAAATTATCCAGGCTGAAGAATCTCCGACGATGTTAGATATCTGAACATTAATAGTATCATCAATTCCTTCGCCAACCAATATCATCACTTGAGTCAGACTATCATCCGTCAATAAGGATCCACCATCTACTTCTTCCCGGATAACAGTTATTGAATTTGAAAAATCATGACTTCCGGTTATCGTGTTTATATTTCCACCAATTGTATCGCCTTCCAAACCATTCTCATAAGCCAAATGCCATAATTCACATATTCCTACACCAGCCGTCTCAAAATCAAACGGTGATCCTGTTGGCAAGCCTAGAATTACTCCACTAGTATCTGAAATTATCCATTCAAAATTACTTCCTATAGTGTCCGATAAAATTGTAATAAGCTGTTCTGATAGTTCGTCTCCAATACATACATTAGCCACAGTGCTAAAATCAATTGTAGTTAATATTCCACCGTTAAGCCCGTCACGAATTACTGTGATTGCGTTTGAAATCTCATAACAGCCATCAAGCTGATTCAAGTTATTCCCTTCTGCAAGTCCTGTAACAATACCTGCGGAACTCATATGCCATATCTGGCAGACTCCTGATCCTGAATTTTCAAAATCAATTGTAGCATTCATTCCAAAATCCATTATTGTTCCTAAAGTATCTGTGACTATCCAGGTACTTGTTTCTCCCAGATTGCCATCTACAACGGCAGTGATTAAATCACTTATTCCATCGTTAACCATTATCATGACTTCTGTCAGACTATCACTGGTCATGATCGTTCCACTTTCCACTTCATTTCGAATAATATTAAGCGGGTTAGACAGATCAACTGAACCTTCCAAATCAAAGATCAGGCTATCCACTTCTAAGCCCATCATATTGTCTTCATGAGAAATATGCCATATCTGGCACACTCCTGTTCCAGCCGTACTAAAATCAAACAGCGGACCTGTAGGAACTGAAAGGATAATTCCCAAAGTATCTGTAATGGCCCAAGAGGATAAGGATCCGGAAGTATCAGTTAGAATTACATCTACTGAATCTGACATCATATTTAAAATGCAAAGATCAACCGAAGTTAATCCATCAAGTGCTGTTAGTACCCCTCCACTCAATCCTTCTCTGATAACAGTTATCGGATTGGACAGATCATGACATCCTTCAATTTCCGCCAGCGTCATTCCAAATTCAAGTATTTGTACATCATTGGAACTCAAATGCCAAATCTGACATTGTCCACCACCGGCATTCTCCAAATCAAATGGAGGTCCGGTCGGTAAACCAATAATCTGACCAAGAGCATTTGTAATTATCCAATCCGAGAAGAGTCCAATTGTATCCGTTAGAACAACATCAAACTCATCAGAAATACCATCTCCCGCAATAATATTAAGCGTATCGACACCTGTATCGGTAAGCAGGTTTCCGCCTGCTACTTCTGTCCGTTCAACATTTATTGAATTAGAAAAATCAAAGCAACCCACAATATTATTGATACTGGAATCCATCTCCAGTCCTTCCAATCCTGTAGAATAACTTAAATGCCAAATCAGACAAATTCCCTCTTCAGCACCTTCAAAACCAAATGGAGGATTATCTGGTAATCCAAGAACAACACCACTTGTATCTGTAATGACCCATTGACTGCTATCCCCTTCAATCTCTGAAATGACAACATCAATATCATCAGCTACTCCGTCTCCTGAACAAACAAAGACCACATCAAGAGAGTCGCTGGTTAAAATACTTCCTCCATCTACTCCATTTCTGCTTACTGTTATAGTATTTGATAAACTATAAAGACCTGACAAATCAGAAAGATCCATCCCTTCTTCCAGTCCTGATAGTCCATTTTCATAACTTAAATGCCAGATGAGACAAATGCCTCCGCCGGCTCCTTCAAAATCAATCGGTGGCGATACCGGTAAGGATAAAATCAGTCCACTAGTATCAGAGACCACCCAAGCTGAATTTGTACCTTCATTCCCTTCTACAACAACATCGATCAAATCGCTAATATTATCTCCGGAACAAACTTCTACCGCAAGCAAACTGTCCACAGTCATGATTTGACCTCCAAGTACGAATGATCTATTAATAGTGACCGGATTGGAGAGATCGAAACATCCAACAAGGTCAGAAACATTTAATCCTACTTCCAATCCTACTATGCTATCATTAAAACTAACATTCCAAATTTGGCAAATTCCAGTACCGGCGTCATTAAAATCGACAGGAAAGGTATCCGGAAGACTTAATATTTCTCCAAGCGTATCTGTAATAATCCAGGAAAAGAAATCTCCCTCTTCTGCATCCAAATCAACATCGATAAGATCTGGAATACTATCACCTACAACAACGTTGACTTCTGTCTCTCCATCTATAGTTGTCAGAACTCCACCATTAACGGCGTTTCTGATAACTTCTATATTATTAGATAAGGCAAAACACCCTTCCAAAGAATTTATATTTAAACTGTCTCCCGCAATAGTTGTGCTATCGGCAAAAACCAAATGCCAAATCTGACAGACACCTCCACCTGCAGAATCAAAATTGAAAATATTCGAATCTGTTGTATTTAATACATTCCCAAGCGTATCAGTGACAAGCCATATGGAATTAACACCTGACGCATCAACAGATATGGCTTCCAGATTTTCATCTATACCATCTCCAACGCAAACTTCCGTTGATGTCGAACCATCTTCAAGGCTGATACTTCCTCCATTAATCGGAATTTTAGAAATAGATATCGGATTTGAAAAATCAAAACAACCCATTACCGAATCAATATTATTGCCGATTACCAGATTGCTTAAGCCAAAGGAATATGAAATATTCCAAAGTTGAAACATTCCATCAGCTAAATCAGAGAAGTCCATAACAGAGTTGTCACTTAACTCCAGAATTACTCCTGTTTCATCAGTCAACACCCATGTCATCGTATCTCCGGCAGCATTTATTAGATCTACCGGAACTGAATCCGTGTTGGTATCTGTAGGACAGATGTCATAATTAGTGGAACCATTAATACTGATTTGTCCACCATCCACTTCATCTCTTATTATCGTTATTGTGTTTGACAGGTCAAAACACCCGTTCAAACTATTTAGGTTAAGGTTTTGTCCATCAAGAAGACTGCTGTCTCCATAGGACATATGGTAGATTTCGCAAACACCCAAACCTGCATTTTCAAAATCGAAAATGTTGGAGTCACTAATACTAAGAATATTTCCAAGGGTATCAGAAACTATCCAAGAAGATATTGCGCTATCGGCACCCTGAAGATTGACTTCAATAATGTCTTCTTGTCCATCTCCGGAACATGTCATTATTACGACTGAACTATTATCGGTTTCTATGGTACCCGCTTCAAAGCTTTCTCTTATTACTGTAACAGGATTTGACAAGGCAAAACATCCATCGATATCATTGATATGTACCCCTTCCGTAAATCCACTTAAAGGTTCGCCTGAACTTAAGGCAAATACATAACAGGTTCCTGGACCAGCCTGTTTAAAATTCAACGTATCGCTGCTTGTGATCTGTAAGATGATACTATCCTCATCCGTGATAATATAATTTGTTTCGATGCCATCTTCACCTGACAGATTCAATATCACGAGGTCATCTTCTCCGTCCCCGGCACATACCGATACTTCGGTTGATTGATTTCCAACAAACAACTCTCCACCATTGACATTGAAGTTGTTAATCGTAACTCCGTTAGATAAACTAATGCATCCTATTATTCCACTAAGTGGTAATCCTTCTCTAATTTTAGAAATTGCTCCTATATAGGACAAGTGGTAGACTCTATAAATTCCAGTCTCAAAATTATTAAAATCAATACTTGAGTTGATACCTACCGATTGAATGATTCCATTGTCATCTGTTACAATCCATCTTTCTCTAGGTCCTAAATTTCCTGATACATTAAACTCAATAGTCGAAGACAATGAATCTAATGAACATATAGTCGTTGGAGAATTGGTACTTACAAATCCTCCTCGGATATTGTGGCATCCTCCTATAATTCTTAAATCATCAATATCCCAGGCTTGCATTGTTCCTGCATTTCCTACAAGGCAATAAGGAAGGATTTCTATATTATAAACTGTCGTATCTGTCACAAAAAAATCAGCATCTCCAGAAAGAATGAATCTTTCAAAATTCCAATCTCTTGTTGTTGGGACATCCTCTTGTCTATATACTTCTACACCATTTTTGAATATTCGTATTCCGTATAAAGTAGGATAATTATTAAGTCCAGTTGGCCCTTCAATGATTGAAAACTGTTCTGGCGCACGTTGGAAAAACTGAATCTCTCGGATAGAACCCAATCCATCAGGGCCGGGAACCACCTGCAAATCTATCTTGATGGCTTCATTACTGTCAGGATTATAAGTACAAGTATCAACTCCGGAAACACACATAGCAATGGAGTTTTCATATCCTGGAGTACAAGAATGCGTTAATGAATCTGAACGATATAAATAACCTCCCAGTACCTCAAATTGGGAACATAAAGGGTTGTCAACATGCATTGCCGTAAATTCTGAATAATCTGAATTTGACCCTCCCAGAAATGATACACACTCTTCAAAATCAAAGTGTACATAGGGTATAGGATCATTTAGCACTAATGCGCTATTCGATTCATCAAAAGCCAGAATAGTACTATTAAATAGGAGAAACGTTCCTATAATACACCAAAGGGTATAGGTTTTTGGTAACATAATCGAGTTTTTTAAGACCTTAGTTCTTTTAGGATACTCTAAATAAATGTGATTTATCTGCCTCATTATCAATAAGTTGAAAATTGTCGTCTATTTTACCAAGTTATAGATCGAGATGTTTACTTCAATAACGCTCAGAGAGAAAAAATTGCAGACTATTTTGAGATAAAAGCCAAAAATAGGCCTAAAAAGGCCTCATATTCTAGTGGTAAATACTGAAAAATGATGATTTGTCGTCAAAAAAAGAAGGATCTTTCTAAGACCCTCCTTTTAAACATTACTCAACTCTTTTATTCTACAAGAAGGAACTTTTTCGTTAGCACTTTTGAATTTGATTTAATTCGTAAAAAGTAAGTTCCCGGTTGAGCATTTGGTAAATCTATTAACAGTGGATTACCATTTATATTCATAAATTCCTTGCTTAATATTTTGCTTCCATAGGAGTTATATATTTCAGCAACACAATTGACTTCTGGAATCTGTCTTATATCTACTGAAATCTGATCTATTGCCGGATTAGGAAATATAGAATATTCTATTTCATTATCTCCTTTTGCTTTAAGCCCGCTACAGAAATTTGTAGTACCTTCTTCCCAGTCAGCAGCATCGTCTCCTTCTCCATCATAGTAAATACTATTAGGCTGCGAAAATGTAGCTACGAAATCACCAGGTGACCAGATGCCATTAAATACAGCACTCGATTCCCCACCATGGCCTGCACTACCCCATTGGACATAATCAGACATGACATTAAAAGTGAAATTGCCCTGAGAGGTATAAAGTGCCAATTCCCCATCGACATTTGACATTGGAATTACAACGACTCCAATAATTTCATCCGGCATTAATACTCCATTAAGGGGCCCACATTCAATCATTAAATCTCCAATACGATATACATCTATTCCCTGCTGAATAAAATAGTCATTGACATCTACTGTGTCAGTACTAATATTTTTTAGATCAATAATTTGAGCATTGTCACTGACACGGTTAAAAACAACCTTCGGTGGTCCAGGAAGTTCACCACAAAGATTGGTTTGACCTTCTTCCCAGTCAGTTGATAATATTCCTTCTTCATCATAATATATACTCTCTCCAGCAGTAATTGCCGGAACAAAATCTCCAGTAGTCCACAAACCTGCAGCTACCGCTACCGAACTTCTTGGATGTCCTGTACTTCCCCATTCCACATAATGTATAATGGCATCACTATTCGTAAAATCATCTGTATTATATAATCCTAATTCACCATCGGTGTTGCTTACTCCAATATTTAATCCATTCACGTCTCCGGGTGCCATTATTGTATTAAAAGTTCCGCATTCTAAAACGATATCTCCTATCCTAAAGTACTGTCCAGGTCCTTTACAAATCCAATAATCCGAAACATCAACCGTATCGCTACCAATGTTTTTAATATCAAATATTTGAGATGATTCTCCTACTCTGCTCAGTACAATACTGAGATCGGGTAAAGGTGGATCACAAGGTCCCCTGCTATCGTCTCTAATAACTTCTACAAAATTTTCTGAAAGGTCAAAACAAGATCCTGGTATAGATGGTACAGTAAGTGTATCTCCCGGCATTTGGTTGTAAGTAGCATTGTGAGCCAAACCATAGACTCTGCATGTTCCTGTACCTGCATTTTCAAAGTCAACAATAGTAGAATCAGGAACTCCTAAAATTACATTGAACGTATCTGTCACTATATATTGATAAAACTGCCCGATACCTGTAGTCATAAATTCTAACACATCCGCTATCGAATCTCCAACACATATCTCAATTACATCAACTCCCGATGTGCTTACCATCCCTCCAAAATTTTCAACTCTGACAACAGCCTGAGATGATGATAAATCATAGCAACCTCCGATGTTGTTCACATGTGTGCCCATACTGATCGGAATAGAATCATTGGCCGCCAGATGCCATACAAGGCATGTCCCCGGGCCTGCACTTTCAAAATTAATTGGCAATGAAGCCGGGTTACCAATAATGATACTATCAATATCGGTGATAAGAAAGGTGGAATAGTCTCCTATGCTATTGAAGACATCACCATCTACAAGATCTGCTTCTCCGTCACTGACACAGACATTATTCGTAAACAAATCCAACGAACCTCCATCTACAAGACATTCTTCGGTCTCGCATGGAGCAGAATTCAAAGTTATCGTATTTGATAAGGCATAACTACCCATGATGCTGTCTATTGAAGACCCAATCATCAGTCCATCAATTATGCCTTCAGATGCCATGTGGTATAATGTGTAAGTCCCCGGAGGTTGAAGATCATAGGTCAATGGAGGACTCCCTGAATTGATATCTATAATCAGATTACTTGAATCAATGAGGACCCAATTAAAGTCTGTTCCAAAGGCTCCATTGAGTATCACTTCAAAAACAAAGGCATCTACCATCGTCATCCCTGTGCTATCGCCAGGACAATATTCAACTGCTCCTCCAACCAATGAAATGCTTCCACCATTTACTGTCATATTACAATTGTCACGGATGACTTCGATATAGTTATTAGAGATATCGTAGCACGCACTAGTAGGAAATAATTCCAAAGTATCTCCGACATTGTATAAAAAGGAGGTGCCAGTATATGAAACACCATAGACCAAACAAACACCTGTTCCAGAATTTTCAAAATCTACAAAATTTGTATCTGGGAGCGCCAGTATAACATTCAATGTATCCGTAACTACATATTGATAGTTATTTGTAGCAGCACTTGAATTTTCAAAAACTAGAACATCCGGAATACTGTCCCCTACACAAATATTTATCGTTGTATCTCCTCCCATGAGATTAACCAGCCCTGCATTATTGAAGATCGTATTGAATCCCGCAGGATCAGAAAGATCAAAACAAGAAAGATCAATACCATTGATATGAACAAGTGTGCTGTCCACGACTAAAGCATCGGTCGAACTTAGATGCCAGAAATTAAAGCTTCCTTCAGGAAGTAAATCCAGATCAACCGGTAAGGTATCTATTACAGATACTATCGTACTATCAGTATCCGTCAATATAAAAACTGAAAAGGGTCCGATTGCTCCAAAAACATCAGCGTCCATAATATCAGCTTCACCATCACCCACACATAAATTATTATTGAACAAGTCAATGAATCCGCCTTCAACCATACAAGTATCAGGACAATTTTCACCGGTCAGTCTGTTTATAATAATTGGATTAGAAAGGGCTAGACAACCTTCAAGACTATCACTATCAGCACCCAATTCTAGACCTTGTATCATGTCATTAAAACTAAGATTCCAAAGCAGACAAATTCCTTCACCCGCACCTTCCAAATCAAATGTAGGACCGGGAGGTAGACCAAGGATGATACCTGTTGTATCCGTAATTACCCATGCCGTGCTGTCTCCGATGGCATCCAAAAGGACCACTCCAAATTCATCTGACATTCCGTCATCGGCACATATTTCTATCTGAATGCTTCCGTCTTCTAAGTTAAGCATTCCGCCATTCACTATCATTATGTTAAGCGACACCGTATTTGAAACTGAAAAGCAACCTGATAGATCGGCAATATTTTCACCTATTGTTATTCCACTCACTGCAGCTGAAGAGCTGACATGTTGTATATCATACAATCCGGCAGGCAAACTACTAACATCCAAAGGAATAGCATTAGAGATCAAAACAATCACTCCGTCCTCATCTGTAATTATCCAATCAGACTGATCGCCGGCAGCACCAATAATACTCATATCGACTAAGCCGTCATTTTCATTGTTACATATCTCAACACTGCTTAATCCTTGAGAATTGATCGTACCTCCATCTGCAAAATTCCTGATCACAGCAACAGGTGATGACAACTCATAACATCCTGTGATATCTGCTATATTAAATCCATTGCTGAAGTTCATGATTTGCCCTTCAAAACTTACCGAATATATAAGGCATACACCGGATGGTACGCCGGCAAAATTGAAGGTATCACTATTCTGAAAATCTATAATGACATTCACCGAATCGGTAAGAATGTATAATTGTCCAGCACCTAAATTACCGCTTAATTCTACAATAACATCTTCTGTATTATCTTCTGCAGTACAAATCGTAGTAAAAACGCTTCCGTCTACATTCAATTCTCCACCACTCACATTCATATTCATAAAGCTCAGCCCGTTGGAAATATCAAAACAACCTGTTATTCCATCAATCAGATTGCCACGTGCAATACCTGTGACATCATCAGCATAGGCGATGTGGAAGATTTGATAATTACCTGTTGGGACATTAGAAAAATGAAATGCGGGTGAACTGAAAATTCGAATAATCTCTCTGTTCTCATCTATTAAAAGCCAGGAAAAATTATCACCCAATTCACCGGTAAGATCAAAATCAACTCTACCGGATTCTGTATCTAAAGAACAAAGAACATCATTTGATGTCGTACTAATAGTTCCTCCACGGATATTATAGCACCCTCCTGTAATCGTCAATTCATCAATATCCCAGGCTCTCATAGAAGCACCATTACCAATAAGACAATAAGGCAAAATACTTACATTGAATATTGTTGTATCGGAAACCAGAAAATGACTTAGTCCTTCGAAGTCGAAGGATCTTAAATTCCAATCCCGGCTTGTAGCCATGTTTTCCAGACTCAATACTTCCAATCCATCAACGTGAATTTTAAGAGCAAACATTGTTGGATAATCATTGGGGCCAATAGGTCCTTCTATAAAACTAAACTCTTCTGGTGCTCTTTCTTGGAATGAAATATTGTCCAGAGACCCCAAACCATCAGGACCGGGAACCACCATAATATCAAATCGCAAAGCTTTATCACTTGAACTGTCATAAGAACATGTATCCTGTGCTGATATACACATCGCCGGTGTATCATTTATTCCCGGTGTACAGGAATGGAGATTAACCTCGGGGTTGTCCCGATATACATGTCCTCCAACCAAAGAAAGTTGGCTGCATTCGATGTTTACTACTTTTGTGGCTGTAAATTCTGAATAATCTGCATTTGATCCACCTCCAAAAGAGGCACAGTTATCAAAATTGACATGTAATGTTGGAATATCTCCTCCCGAAATATCTTCATAATAATTGGCCAGTGACGTAGAGAATGGTAATACTGACAAAAGAAAAAGAATACAAATAACGCGTGTTAAGTTACAATGCATAACCGTTTGTGTCTTGGTTTTAATAAATTCTAAATAATCTATTCTCGATAATTATCTTAAGCAGCTATCTTGGGTGAATAGACAATTTCTTACCGTGGATTCGGTAAAGTGAAGACAATCAGTTCTATTGTGTTGGAAAATCGGTGAAAATAAAACACTAATATACGTTATATATTACATTTATTCATAATATGAAGAGGATATTCTTAGAAGAAATTTGCCTTAAGAATCGGTCAAAGATTTGATTCTTTCAACACAATCTCTCAGATGCTGATAATTCGCATCAGACATAATATGCAAAGGCAGTCGCACGTGATTTTTGCAGAAGCCCAGCACTTCCATTGCAGATTTGATACCGACAGGATTTCCTTCGATGTACAACCATTTATGGAGATCGAATATTCTAAAATTATATTCTCGTGCTTTTTCAAGTTCTCCTGTCTTAATTAATCTGGTCATGGTTGAAAAATATCCAGGAAATGCATTGGCGATCACAGAGATTACACCATCTCCACCAGCAGCAATCATCGGTAGAGCCACCTCATCATCTCCTGAAGTCACAATAAAATGTTCTGGCCGATTTTTGATGATTCTGGTAGCCTGGATCAAATCTGCAGAAGCTTCTTTGATACCGACGAATTTGTCACTGGCATTTGCCAGTCGGACTGTCGTATTCCATTCGATATTCGATTTTGTTCGTCCGGGAACATTATATATCATAATCGGAACAGGGCTAACTTCTGCCATAGCCATGTAGTGGCTGTAGATTCCTTCCTGATTGGGCTTCACATAAGCAGGACTGGATGATAGAATACCATCGATGTTATCAAAATTGTAATTTTCAATTTTCCGAACCAGTTCAAGGGTGTTGTTACCACCGAAATTCCCTACAAGAATGGGCTTTCTCCCTTTATTGACTTCAATAACAAAGTCGAGTACTCTTCGGGCTTCTTCTTCATTTAAAGTCGCTGTTTCTCCGGTGGATCCCAGCGGAACAAGAAAGTCAATGTTTTCATGAATGACATATTCAATAATCGCTTCATAAGCATTATAATCAATACTTAAATCATCATTAAAAGGTGTAATGAGGGCAACGCCAGTCCCGGTAAATTTTTGATTCATAATAGATTCAATGCTTCTTAAAATCAGGGTTTGATTACATCGTAGATCCCCATTTTACAATATTTATCTACACGTAATTTTATTCTCTTTTTGGAAGGAATCTCCATCTGACTGACAATCTCTCGTTTGATATGACTTTTTAGAGTTTTTACCATTTTCTCTGGATCGCCATGAGCTCCTCCAAGTGGTTCTTTTATAATATCATCAATCAAGCCAAATTCAAGCATATGATCTGCCGTCAACTTTAAAGCCTCAGCAGCTTGCTCTTTGTAGTCCCACGATCTCCATAGAATAGATGAACATGATTCTGGCGAGATTACAGAATACCAGGTATTTTCAAGCATAAAGACTTTATCACCGAGACCGATTCCTAATGCACCTCCTGATGCTCCTTCTCCAATGATATAACATAGTATGGGTACATTGAGTTGAGCCATTTCGAAAAGATTCCTAGCAATGGCTTCTGCTTGTCCCCGTTCTTCTGCTTCAATTCCGGGATAAGCACCGGGGGTGTCGATAAAGCAAATTACTGGATAATTAAATTTTTCAGCCAATTTCATCAAGCGCAAAGCTTTTCGATATCCTTCCGGATTGGCCATTCCAAAATTTCGGTATTGACGCATCTTAGTGTTGATCCCTTTCTGATGTCCGATCACCACTACCGATTGACTATCCAATTTGCCTATCCCTCCTACTATCGCTTTATCATCACCAAAGGTTCGATCTCCATGAAGTTCAATAAACTTCTTAAACATGTTCTCGATATAATACAAGGTATACGGTCTTTCAGGATGCCTTGACAATTGAACTTTTTGCCACCCGGTAAGATTAGAGTAGATTTCTTTCTTTTTAGATCTGATCTTGCTCTCAAGCTCTTTTATCTTATCCGATACATCTATATCACCCTCTTCTTCGATCTGATGGATCTTTTCTAATTGCTCATAAAGCTTCTCAAGGGGTCTTTCAAATTCTAGGAATACCATTCTTATTTTTTAATATCAGCTCTTACGAAAATAGCAATACAATTAAGTGGAACAAGTATTTTTTACTATTTTATTCGAATAATAGGTAAATAAAGGACACTTGCCGATTATTCTTCACTATTAAATTAAAAGCTATTTTCTTTTCTTTTTTATTAGAATTGTATGATGAATAAAAGAATCGATATTATTGATTCCCTGCGAGGATTTGCTCTTGCAGGGATTGTTGTCGTTCACATTGTTGAACAATATGTGGGGGCCATTTTACCACCTGAAACGATGGAAAGCGCCAGGGTGGGTGTTCCGGATTATATCGTGGATGTCTTTATAAATATTTTTCTGAGAGGGAAGTTTTTCGCTTTGTTTTCTATTCTGTTTGGACTGAGTTTTTATATCCTGTTTAACAATGCGAAACAACGAGGAATCGATTATAAGGGCAGGTATTTATGGCGTATTTTTTTACTCTTTGTAATCGGATATATCCATCATGCTTTTTATAGAGGAGATATATTAACGATCTATGCGATTTTGGCCCCATTCCTTTTGTTTTTCCTTCCCTTGAGTAACAGAGGAATTTGGATCGGGATTGCAATAGTGTTGCTGGGTATTCCCAGGAACATAACTTTTTACTTGTGTGGTGATCTGACTGTTTTTGGACATCCTAACGTAAGTGCTGAAAGTGTACGGATTGCAGAATATTGGGAGATTTTAAAATATGGAAGTTTACCGGCATTGCGGTGGTCCAATATCACAGATGGCTTTGTTATGAAAATGGAATTCCAGCTGGGTTTATTCTATAGATTCTATCTTACTTTTGCTTTCTTTTTGATGGGGATTTGGTTAGGTCGCATTCAATTTTTTCAAAAACTGGAAGAATATAGAAAGTCTCTTAAAAAGGCAATGTGGTATTCGGGAGGAGGTCTCATTCTATTTGGTGCATTGACAGCAGTCTTTTTCAGTCAGATGGGAGAAGAATTTTCCTTTGCAAATCCATGGGTTGCTTTGGGATTGCATATGGCTGACATGTTCAATATTTGTTTGACGATACTTATTCTTGGAACTTTTGTCCTTATGTATAAATCCGAAAAATGGAGAAAGCGATTGGATGTCTTCAAAGAATATGGAAAAACGGCATTGACCAATTATGTTACTCAAACACTGATTGGTACTTCTTTATTGATGGGCTGGGGATTGGGCTTAATAGGCGAATATAGGAATGCCTATTTATTTGTTTTATCTATTGTTATTATCATGATTCAAATCATAATAAGCAAATGGTGGATGAAGCGATTCCGATATGGGCCATTGGAATGGTTGTGGAGGAGTGCAACTTACATGAAGAAAATGTAGAAAAAGGTCTAATTCGAGGAGTGGAGGAAAAGAAAAATATAAAAGATCTGAAAAATACTTGTCAAACTATTGTGTAGATTAAAAATGCTGTTTACTTTTGCATGCCTTACAAAGTTAAGGTCTGGTAGTTCAGTTGGTTAGAACGCCGGCCTGTCACGCCGGAGGTCGCGAGTTCGAGTCTCGTCCAGACCGCATAGACAAAGAGCCAATTCGCTGTAAATCAACGAGTTGGCTCTATTTTTTACTCTGATGTTGCCGATTTTGTTGTCGATATTACTTTAATTGACTATATTATCCCCTTATCCGCGAAACTGAAATATCCAGATGACGTAACAATTAAATGGTCAAGTAACTTAATCTGTAAAAGTTCTCCTGCCTTAGTTAGTTCCTTTGTTATTTTTATATTCTGCTGTGAAGGATTTAAATTCCCGCTAGGATGATTATGAGAAACAATAATCGAAGAAGAATTAGTTAGTAATGCCCCTTGAAATACTTTCCTAATATCTACCATACATCCATTTAATCCACCATCACTTATTTTAATGAATCCAAGTACTTCATTACTCCTAGATAAGTACATAACAACAAACGTTTCACAATAATCAATTGTACTCTTATCCCAGAAGTTAGAAAGTATTTCATAAGCAGAAGTTGCTGAGGATATTTTAATTCCTGATGATTTCCTTTTGTAAGTTAGCTTGATTTCTGTTGCTTTCATTGTACAAGTATTATTTGTATTTTAATACTCTAAATGTAAATATTATTTTGATACAATACAATTTATATTTGTATTTTTATTGCAATTATCAAAATGTTACTTGTGTATGAACATATTAAGACTCAAAGAAATACTAACTGAGAAAGGAGTTTCAGGTAAAGAATTGGCTTTAAAGCTTGGAGTTAGTCAAAACACAATTTCTAACATCGTGAAAGGATACAACTTTCCTAAACCTAACCTATTAATTGGAATTGCAAAAGAGTTGGATGTTGATGTAAGAGAATTGTTGATTAATACAAAAGAGAAAGACCTTTCTAGTCCTACTGTGGCACTTAAAGAGATAAGAAGTATAATTGATAGAATCGACTTGAGTTCTGAATAATTAAAGACCAGGGGGGTATTCTGAAAAAATGTATCGGTACTATGGGAATATCTAAAGTCAGGGTTGAGGCTCACATCACACAAGGTTAATTAAAATTAATAAGTCTATCGTGTAAATCCAATGCACGAAAACCTGTAGCTTGTTTGAATTAGTAAATCAGAAATTCAATTAATATGAAAGATTTTAATGAGCTGTATACTTGTATTGAAAAACAATATTCTGAATTAAATAAAAGGTACAATTTCTTAGAAATAGATGAATATAGTAATGCGGTGCCACCAATTCTACTGAGTAAAACGAACAATGAAATCAAGCTTGAAATAGATTGTAGGTCTTCAAACCAAAGTGGACAATAAGTGAATAAAATTAAGTTACACTTTTAAAAGTTAAATTGAAATATTTTTGTCTGCGTTTTTTAAATGTTTTGTGTTTACATAATTTTTTTCTCTTCAGTTTTTCTTCTTTTAATCCATAATAAACATCTGCTGGTGTCAAGTTTTGTAAAGATTCATGATATCTGTGATGGTTATAATATTTTACAAATTGTGAAAGACGAAAACTCAATTCACCTGGGCTGTAATAATGATCCAGTTTAATTACATTTTTCATCGTTCTGTGATACCTTTCAATCTTGCCTTGCGTTTGAGGATGACCAGGTCTTCCTCTCACATGTTTAATTTTGTAATCATCCAAATAAGAGCTCAACTCTTGACTTAAATAACAAGATCCATTATCAGATAATAACTTAGGCGGTTTATTCAAATTTACATTTGAATGGTTTAATGCCTGATTCAAAGTATTTTTTACATCAAGGGTTTTCATCGTTGAGCACAACTCCCAACTTATAATGTACCTAGAATAATCATCTAATATAGTCGATAGGTAATACCATCCCCAGCCAATGATTTTGAAATAAGTAAAATCAGTTTGCCACATTTGATTGACAGTTGTTGTTTTGTCTTTAAATTCATCTGCGGCAGATATCAGATCATAATGAGGAGGGTTTATCAGTCCAGCAGATTTCAATATTCTGTAAACACTGCTTTCGCTTATAAAGTATTGATTCTCATCAGTATACCTGCAAGCCAATTCTCTACAAGAAAGCTCTGAAACTTCCAGTGCCAGATTCAATATATCAGACCTGATCCGATCAGGAATCTTGTTCCAATAGTGCTTCCTTGTACTTTTCTTTTCCTCTAATCCAGTTATACCTTCTACATGGTATTTCTTATACCAGTTGTAAAAGGTTGATTTGTGAATACCAATTTCCTTGAGAGTTCTTCTAACACTCCATTCGGATTGCTCAACCAGCCTAATCAGTTCCATCTTTTCTTTTGCTGTAAATCGCATATACTTCTTGAATTTTATTTTACTCCATTCAAGCTTTTTTTAAGCACACGATTTTTTAGAGTAAGTTCTGCTACTACCTCTTTAAGGTCTTGATTTTCTGTCTTTAGATGTTGAACTTCTGAAGTATTGGCTTCACGTTCTGTGTCTCCCTTTAAACGTTTCTTCCCTGCTTCCATGAAATCTTTACTCCACTTATAATATAGTGGTTGTGAAATCTCTTCTCTTCTACAAAGAGAAGCAACACTTTGTTCTCCTCTTAATCCTTCAATGACTATTCTAATCTTTTCTTCTGTAGAAAATTTACGTCTTGTCCTTCTTTTTACATCTCGGACATAAGATTCTGCTGATTTGTTTTTCTTGTTCATAATAAAGTGAATTTAATAGTTATGTATAACTTAATTTTATTCACTTAATGGTCCACTTTTATTTGACGATTTACACTGTTCTTCATTTGTATCAATAAAATCAAAATCTCTATAATTTAAAAGTTCGTGTTGAATAAGTTCTAATGTGAATTTTAAATCAAAAAGTATTACTTGACTATTTAGATTGACAGAAATTTCAAAAATTCTTTTCTCAATATGTATCCTAGTACTTCTTTTCAACCTTCTTCCAACATACTTAAATATCAATTTATCACGTCTTTTGGAAATTTCATGATAATTAATAATACCATTGATAAAACAAAAAAATTCAAAAATTACTCTTGAAGGGACAGTTGAAACTAAATCAGAATAGTTTGGCAATTCATTTGAATAAAAATCAGAATAACCAGGAGTGATTACAACCATCGGCTTTAGTTTTAATTCTATTTTTATATATAAAAAATATAATCTTTCATTTAGCCTTCAATCTTTAACATATTCCCTTTTGATAATTCTTGATGTGATTTTCTGAATTCAAGATACCAGTCTGAAAATTCTTTATTCCTCTCAGACAATCTTACTTTGTAAAAAGTTAAAAATGCCATAATTAAAATATTCGCAGTATTATTTGTAAGTGATTGAGCTTCTTCTGGATACCTTATTTGCACTATTCCAGTACTCCCGTCACCATTTGGAATAATTTTCTTTTCAATTATACTAGTCGCATGGACATTACTTGAAAGTCCTCTATACAGTATTTCGTATGAAGCATGTAATTTCAGATATTTAGCTAACTGTTCAATGTTGTTTGGTCCATCAAAAAAAGAATACCAAGCAGGATTGTAGGTCTTCAAACCAAAGTGGACAATAAGTGAATAAAATTAAGTTACACTTTTAAAAGTTAAATTGAAATATTTTTGTCTGCGTTTTTTAAATGTTTTGTGTTTACATAATTTTCTTCTCTTCAGTTTTTCTTCTTTTAATCCATAATAAACATCTGCTGGTGTCAAGTTTTGTAAAGATTCATGATATCTGTGATGGTTATAATATTTTACAAATTGTGAAAGAGGAAAACTCAATTCACCTGGGCTGTAATAATGATCCAGTTTAATTACATTTTTCATCGTTCTGTGATACCTTTCAATCTTGCCTTGCGTTTGAGGATGACCAGGTCTTCCTCTCACATGTTTAATTTTGTAATCATCCAAATAAGAGCTCAACTCTTGACTTAAATAACAAGATCCATTATCAGATAATAACTTAGGCGGTTTATTCAAATTTACATTTGGATGGTTTAATGCCTGATTCAAAGTATTTTTTACATCAAGGGTTTTCATCGTTGAGCACAACTCCCAACTTATAATGTACCTAGAATAATCATCTAATATAGTCGATAGGTAATACCATCCCCAGCCAATGATTTTGAAATAAGTAAAATCAGTTTGCCACATTTGATTGACAGTTGTTGTTTTGTCTTTAAATTCATCTGCGGCAGATATCAGATCATAATGAGGAGGGTTTATCAGTCCAGCAGATTTCAATATTCTGTAAACACTGCTTTCGCTTATAAAGTATTGATTCTCATCAGTATACCTGCAAGCCAATTCTCTACAAGAAAGCTCTGAAACTTCCAGTGCCAGATTCAATATATCAGACCTGATCCGATCAGGAATCTTGTTCCAATAGTGCTTCCTTGTACTTTTCTTTTCCTCTAATCCAGTTATACCTTCTACATGGTATTTCTTATACCAGTTGTAAAAGGTTGATTTGTGAATACCAATTTCCTTGAGAGTTCTTCTAACACTCCATTCGGATTGCTCAACCAGCCTAATCAGTTCCATCTTTTCTTTTGCTGTAAATCGCATATACTTCTTGAATTTTATTTTACTCCATTCAAGCTTTTTTTAAGCACACGATTTTTTAGAGTAAGTTCTGCTACTACCTCTTTAAGGTCTTGATTTTCTGTCTTTAGATGTTGAACTTCTGAAGTATTGGCTTCACGTTCTGTGTCTCCCTTTAAACGTTTCTTCCCTGCTTCCATGAAATCTTTACTCCACTTATAATATAGTGGTTGTGAAATCTCTTCTCTTCTACAAAGAGAAGCAACGCTTTGTTCTCCTCTTAATCCTTCAATGACTATTCTAATCTTTTCTTCTGTAGAAAATTTACGTCTTGTCCTTCTTTTTACATCTCGGACATAAGATTCTGCTGATTTGTTTTTCTTGTTCATAGTAAAGTGAATTTAATAGTTATGTATAACTTTTAATATTTCACTTAATGGTCCACTTTTATTTGACGATTTACATATGAGACCTGTTGAAATAATTATCCAAACCAAACTACTTACTGGAAATGTAAATGCGGGCATTTTAGTTTTAACTAAAATCGAGAAAAATAAGTAAAGAGCTATAATCATCGAAACCAATGAAATAGTTAGATTCTTTGAAATTCTTTTACTACTAAATAAATAATATAGACCTATCGGAATAAAGAATAATAACAAAGTTCCATAACTAGTATTCATTTGATTTAGATGTGTAAATCGTCAAATAAAAGTGGACCATTAAGTGAAATATTAAAAGTTATACATAACTATTAAATTCACTTTACTATGAACAAGAAAAACAAATCAGCAGAATCTTATGTCCGAGATGTAAAAAGAAGGACAAGACGTAAATTTTCTACAGAAGAAAAGATTAGAATAGTCATTGAAGGATTAAGAGGAGAACAAAGTGTTGCTTCTCTTTGTAGAAGAGAAGAGATTTCACAACCACTATATTATAAGTGGAGTAAAGATTTCATGGAAGCAGGGAAGAAACGTTTAAAGGGAGACACAGAACGTGAAGCCAATACTTCAGAAGTTCAACATCTAAAGACAGAAAATCAAGACCTTAAAGAGGTAGTAGCAGAACTTACTCTAAAAAATCGTGTGCTTAAAAAAAGCTTGAATGGAGTAAAATAAAATTCAAGAAGTATATGCGATTTACAGCAAAAGAAAAGATGGAACTGATTAGGCTGGTTGAGCAATCCGAATGGAGTGTTAGAAGAACTCTCAAGGAAATTGGTATTCACAAATCAACCTTTTACAACTGGTATAAGAAATACCATGTAGAAGGTATAACTGGATTAGAGGAAAAGAAAAGTACAAGGAAGCACTATTGGAACAAGATTCCTGATCGGATCAGGTCTGATATATTGAATCTGGCACTGGAAGTTTCAGAGCTTTCTTGTAGAGAATTGGCTTGCAGGTATACTGATGAGAATCAATACTTTATAAGCGAAAGCAGTGTTTGTAAATCGTCAAATAAAAGTGGACCATTAAGTGAATAAAATTAAGTTATACATAACTATTAAATTCACTTTATTATGAACAAGAAAAACAAATCAGCAGAATCTTATGTCCGAGATGTAAAAAGAAGGACAAGACGTAAATTTTCTACAGAAGAAAAGATTAGAATAGTCATTGAAGGATTAAGAGGAGAACAAAGTGTTGCTTCTCTTTGTAGAAGAGAAGAGATTTCACAACCACTATATTATAAGTGGAGTAAAGATTTCATGGAAGCAGGGAAGAAACGTTTAAAGGGAGACACAGAACGTGAAGCCAACACTTCAGAAGTTCAACATCTAAAGACAGAAAATCAAGACCTTAAAGAGGTAGTAGCAGAACTTACTCTAAAAAATCGTGTGCTTAAAAAAAGCTTGAATGGAGTAAAATAAAATTCAAGAAGTATATGCGATTTACAGCAAAAGAAAAGATGGAACTGATTAGGCTGGTTGAGCAATCCGAATGGAGTGTTAGAAGAACTCTCAAGGAAATTGGTATTCACAAATCAACCTTTTACAACTGGTATAAGAAATATCGGGAAAATGGAATTGTAGGATTAGAGGAAAAGAAAAGTACAAGGAAGCATTACTGGAACAAGATTCCTGATCGGATCAGGTCTAATATATTGAATCTGGCACTGGAAGTTTCAGAGCTTTCTTGTAGAGAATTGGCTTGCAGGTATACTGATGAGAATCAATACTTTATAAGCGAAAGCAGTGTTTACAGAATATTGAAATCTGCTGGACTGATAAACCCTCCTCATTATGATCTGATATCTGCCGCAGATGAATTTAAAGACAAAACAACAACTGTCAATCAAATGTGGCAAACTGATTTTACTTATTTCAAAATCATTGGCTGGGGATGGTATTACCTATCGACTATATTAGATGATTATTCTAGGTACATTATAAGTTGGGAGTTGTGCTCAACGATGAAAACCCTTGATGTAAAAAATACTTTGAATCAGGCATTAAACCATTCAAATGTAAATTTGAATAAACCGCCTAAGTTATTATCTGATAATGGATCTTGTTATTTAAGTCAAGAGTTGAGCTCTTATTTGGATGATTACAAAATTAAACATGTGAGAGGAAGACCTGGTCATCCTCAAACGCAAGGCAAGATTGAAAGGTATCACAGAACGATGAAAAATGTAATTAAACTGGATCATTATTACAGCCCAGGTGAATTGAGTTTTCCTCTTTCACAATTTGTAAAATATTATAACCATCACAGATATCATGAATCTTTACAAAACTTGACACCAGCAGATGTTTATTATGGATTAAAAGAAGAAAAACTGAAGAGAAGAAAATTATGTAAACACAAAACATTTAAAAAACGCAGACAAAAATATTTCAATTTAACTTTTAAAAGTGTAACTTAACGTGAGTTCGATGTAAGACTAGGCCAAAAGGAGTTGTTTGGTATCGACCAGATTCTTATAAATGGAGGGTTTAGATTCTTTAAACCCGTAGGCACAAAGTCCACCAAGTATATTGACGAAAAATCCGGCAAAGGAACGATGCCTTGTATGTTCGATCTGTGAAATATTTTTGAGTTGGTCAATAATGGTTTCAGAGATAGCAAGTTTTCGGAGCAGAAGAGCATCCTGTAGGGGTGTAATCATTTTGGATTTCATATTCCGTCTCAACTTAGTAATCAAATGAATACCTCTCAAGAAAAGAGTGTCAAAGATTTGCTTGTTGACAATATAGCCTTTATCACCGAACAACCGGCCATAGACCTTCTTCATAAACCGTTTACACTTCAATACGGCATTATCATGCACATTGCCCGGAGTGAGTTGAAAATCAATCACTTCGCCCCGGTCATTATGAACCAGATGAAGTTTGAAACCATAAAACCAACCCTTTGAAGTCTTGCCTCGTTTGGCCAGTCCAGCAAACACCTTGTGGGAATGAATCCTTCGATTGTGACAGACCCGGATACTGGTTGAATCAATAAAGGATATCCCACTACATTTACCCATTCGGTACATCTTTACAAACAAGGCTAATGGTAGGACCGCTTTGGTTTGCAACTCCACCATCCGATTATAAGATACCAGATTGGGAAAATAGCCGCGCATATGTTGGCAGACATGATTCTGGTAAAAGTGCTTAAAGCAACGGTATCCACTCATATGAAAAAATACGATGATGCTCATCACCTCGCTCATGGATAACCTGCAGGTACGATTCCGTCGATTTTTCTTTCCCTCTAGGGTATGAGATTTTTAAAAGTGATCAAAATCGGTGAAAAAATCATCGAAAGCACAGAAAATTGCAATAATTTGACTATCTTTCATAGTAGAGCTTTTTTGTTTTAATTAATTGATTATCAACTATTAAGATAAACAAAATTGCTCTTTCTTTTTATCCTATTTTTCCACTTCCTTACGTCGAACTCACGTTAACTTAATTTTATTCACTTATTGTCCACTTTGGTTTGAAGACCTACAGAATCGAAAGTGATTCTGAATCCTTTATGTTTTACCTTGATGGTCTTAACAACAGAATCTCAATAGGTAAATCAGCCCCTTCAGCAACTTTAGATGTTGCTGGTTCGGCCATATTTAACAATGATGGTAATGATAATGATTTTCGTATAGAAAGTGATACAGAAATCGATATGTTCTTTCTTGATGCAGGAAATGACCGTATTGGTATTGGTACAGGAGCTCCCAATGCAGTATTGGATGTCAGGGGAGATGCCATATTCAATGAATTGAGTACCAATGCCGACTTTAGGGTTGAAAGCGATAGTGAATCAGCCATGCTATTCGTCGATGGAGGAGAAGATCGAGTTGGAATAGGAACAAACACACCAAGTCGGGATATTCATTTGGTTCACGCTGTTGGACCAAGTACACATGGATTGATGATTGAAAATGCAGGTGCCAACAATAACAGTTGGACATTGTATGTCCAAAACAGCACTGCTGATTTGTCATTGTATTTTGGAAATATAAAAAAAGGGGATTTCAGCGATGTCGATGGAACTTACTCTGCTGTCTCTGATCTACGCTTAAAAGAAAAAATTGAACCTATAGGTCTTGTTCTTCCTTCGTTGCTTAAATTATCCGCCAAAAAGTACTTTTTTAAAGACGATAAGGAGCAAATTGAAAAATCCGTAGGATTTATAGCTCAAGAAGCCATTGAACTATTTCCGGAATTTGTGAATGAGACAGGAGAAACTGAAGCAGACAAACTACTCAGTATTAATTATGCAGGATTTTCAGTAGTCGCTATAAAAGCTATTCAAGAACAGCAAGTTCAGATTGAGTCACTTCAAAAGGAATTAGCAAAAGTGGATATCTTAAACAAGAATTAGCTGATATTAAATCCCTTTTACTCTCTCAAACAAAAAAAACAGATGATGATGAATGAGAAGAAACGAAGTTGTAATTGAGTTTGCAGAATTGAAATCTTCGTATTGAGAAAGAAATTGATGAGCTATAATCAAGCCTTGCATTAGCAGTATGATATAGGGGTGAGAATTATTCAAATGACTCAGTTTACAAATCAACCAAAACTTAACATCATGAGAACTCTGATTTTCAATTTTTTGCTAGTCTTTTTTATCTCAACATACAGTATAATTGCTGTTTCTCAAAATCTTGAAATAAGTGGAGGCGGCATTATATTACTACCGGAAGATGCGGTTGTTACAGGATCATTAGCAATCGGTACTACGCCAGTTTCAATTTATGTTTCAGGCAACTATGCTTATATAACAGATTTTGGATAGTGGTTTAAATAGGTTGAGTTTCTTATATTAGCACATGGAACATACTACTACTACTACTACTACTACTACTATTACTTGTCCCCATTGCAATTGTACTGACCTTCAAAAGAATGGTCATAGAGAAAACGGGAGACAACGTTGGCGTTGTAAAGTCTGCAAAAAGAGTTTTCAACTTAGCTATAGCTATAGCTATAGCTATAAAGCCAGAGAGCCCGGTGTTAAAGAACAAATTGACTCATTAATTCTCAATAGTTCAGGGGTTCGAGATACAGCAAGGATTTTAGGGATCAATAAAAATACGGTGATAGCTCACTTAAAAAAAAACGCTTCAAGTGAACCCTTATCTATTGAACAAGGAAGAAGTTCAAAGCCTTGATAATTTGGCAGTAAGTTTTCACTATACAGCAGAGGCAGATGAGTTTTGGTCTTATGTTGGCAGTAAGGCGAATCAAAGGTGGACTTGGTATGCGATGGATAAGCATTCCGGGATGATTTTGGCTTGGGTTAATGGAAAGCGTACCGATGAGAGCTTTGAAAAACTTCTGGATCTTCTTAAAGACATTCCCATTGGTGACTATTATACGGATGATTGGGGAGCTTATAGTAGGTCATTGCCAAAAAGCTTACATACTATTGGGAAAGATTTGACTTGGAAAATAGAACGGAAAAACTTGAATTTTAGAACGCATATCAAACGTCTTAATAGAAAAACCATTTGCTTTTCCAAAAATGAACAGATTCACGATAATGTCATTGGTATGTACATCGAAAAATACTATTATAAATCAGGAACTTATGGAGATCATCAGCCTATTTGACCCAGCACCACATTTTGATACTAACGATTTGAAAATAATAGATTGCTCTGATGCTACATCTCCCACACTTATTGGTTCTGTTGGTATTGGAGGCAACCCTAATTCAGTCTATGTAAGTGGAAGATATGCTTATGTTGTTGATTCTTCTTCTGATGACCTCAAAATCATAGATATATCAAATCCTTCATCTCCTATTGTGACTGGTATACTTGGAATTGGTGGAAATCCTATAGCAATAATTGTTTCAGGAAATTATGCATACGTTGCTGATATGGATTCAGAGGATTTAAAAATCATCAATATTTCCAATCCATTTTCACCAAGCCAAGTTTCGAGTTTTGCTATTGGTACTGCCCCAAGAGCACTCAGGGTCTTAGGTCGATATGCTTATATTGTTGATGGAGATGCGGACGATCTCAAAATCATTGACATCATTAATCCAGCTTCACCAGTATTAACTGGGTGTTTAACTATTGGAGGGCTTGCAAATGGATTGGATGTTTCCAATAGTTATGCTTATATCGTAGATTCCGAATCTGAGGATATTAAAGTTATTGATATTTCAGATCCAACAAGTCCAATGCTTACCGGAAGTCTTGGAATTGGAACTACTCCAAATGGTATTTCTATAGACGGAGATTATGCTTTCGTTTGCGACATTGGCACACATGATGTTAAAATAATAGATGTGAGCGATCCTTCCAATCCTGAATTATATAGATAGCGTTTTAATTGGATCTTCTCCTTTAGCTGTATCAGCTGCAAATCGATATGTTTATGTTATTGATTTCAGTTCAGACGATTTGAAAATTATTGATATTTCTGGAGCAGACTTACCTGGTTTGTCAGCGAATCTTCTTGAAGCCGGTAATTTACAAGTTCGGAATGATGCTGTCGTCAAAGGGCAACTGCAGGTTAGCTCAGGAATCAACGTCGGTTCTTCCGGGATTTATTCTAATGGTAATATTGGGCTCTCAGGTACATTAATGCTCATTAATGATACTCTACCATCCTATTCCCCGCCTGGTACTATTCAAATTTATGCTGAAGATGTTGCAGTCACTTCAGAATTAAAAGTCAGGGATGAAGCGGGTAATATTACGACACTTTCACCGCACAACTTTTCTCTAATAGGAGAATCTTCTGAAGAAATGGCGTGGTCATATTATTCCGAAAGGAACGGAAAAAAAATAAATGTCGACATGCTTAAAAGCATTAGATTGTTAGAACGATTAAGTGGAGAAAAACTGGTCTATGTGGAAGATGAAGAACATACAATTATCCCATCATTAGATAAGGCCCCATTTAAAAAGTCTACCAGCGGATTGTTGTGTGAAGATAAAATTTCCAGGATGGAAGAAATTATTAACAGACAATCCCAAGAAATAATAATATTAGAAACTAAAATTGCTCAACTGGCTACATTTGTAAATAATATTGAAATTCCGGAATGAAAAAATTATTTTAACTTATGAATCCCAAAAATAGACCCCTATTCCTAATTTACATTTTGTGCTTCTGTTTGTCTTCGTATTCTGCGCAGGAAACATTCATAAGAACTTCAGGTGATGTATTGGAAGTCGCTTTACCATTGTCTGCTATTGCTATGACCTTGATTGAAAAAGATCCACAGGGATCCAAAGAATTTTTAATCGGTTTTGGAGTTAATTTCCTAACCACTCATTCATTAAAAAGATTGATTAATAAAGAAAGACCTAATGGTGGCAATCATGCCTTTCCTTCCGGTCATACGGCAGCATCTTTTTTTAGTGCTGCATTTATTTACAAAAGGTATGGGAAAAAATATGGTATTCCGGCCCTGGTGATCGCTTCCTATGTTGGTTATAGCCGATTCCAGGGAAAATCACCGCCGCATGATATATGGGATGTCCTTGGAGGAGCAGCTTTAGGATCTATAACTGCCTTACTCTTCACGACAAGTGTAAACAATAAGATACAGTTAAGCCCATCAATAAGTCAAAATAGTTTTATCTTGGGCGCCAGAATTTCAATAGGTTCCTGATATGAGTATAAAATATTTTCTTGCACTTTGTTTAAGTTTATCCTTAATAATTATTTCCTGTAGTCCAGAAGATATGGAACCCGCAGAAAAGGATATTGCTGATGATTTTGAGATTCCTGGAAAATGGAATTTTATTAGAGTTGCTGGTGATGCAACGATAATTGGAATACCTCAGTCAGATGTAGATGACACCCCTGACGGATATGTTGAATTTTTAAATGACAATACAGGTTTCGCATCGTTTGATGTCACATTGCTGGGTCAGGATTTTATAGAAGAACAAGATTTTATTTGGGAGCAACCGGCTTTAGATTCCTTGATCCTATACAAATCAGATGGGAAAGTAGATCACTGGACTCTAATAAAAGCAAATAACCAAGCTGTTGAAGCAGAGTGGTTAATTGAAATCGCTGGTAATAAAGGAACGATTACTTCACATTTTGAGAAATAAATTTCCCATTTATAAAAGGAGAAAATCTTTGAATTTTCAATAGATTAAGTAACTGTAACCGGAATTGACTTCTAAGTCGTTTTTATTTCTGCCTTTCTTTTAGCATAAACATTCAACAGCATTCCTCCAATAATTAAGACAATCCCAAGGAATGGTAATAAACCGTACGCCTCTCCAAAAAATACATAACCCATAATAAGTGCATATACCAATTCCATGTATTTGAAAGGTGCAAGTACGCTTGTTTCTTCAGTTTGGAATGCTCTGGTCATATAGATCTGGCCTATCAACCCAAAGAGACCTATCCCTATTACTGAGTACCACTCATTTCCAACAGGCAATCTCCAATAATTAAGAAATAATAAACTGATCATTATACAGGCCACCATAAAATAATTTATGATGATAAGATAATGCTCGCGAGAACTCAAAAATCGAATAAGTACAAAGACGATTCCTATAAATAGTGCAGATATTAATACCAGGAAGAAATTGAGAAAATCTATTCTTATATCAAATCCTTTTAATAATAATACACCAGCAAATGCTATTGTAAAACTTAGCCATTGGAGCAGGTTAATTTTTTCTTTTAAATAAAGAAATGCCAATATTGCTCCAAAGATTGGGCCCAGGTATCGTATTGAGATTGCTGATCCAAGAGGAATGTTTTGTAATGCAAAAAAAATGTTGACAGGGATAGAACTCCTGCTAGGGCGCGATAGAATAACAGTTTAGGATTATTACCAATAATCGGAATTCTTTTATATAAAATCATTGGAAAAATGACTGCAAATGTTCTGGCGGCTCTAAAAAATACAACCTGGAGTGGATGGAAATTCATCAGTTCTTTAGCCAAAGCGTTCATGAAAGCGAACGAAAAAGTTGCAATAAGTATGAAAGCTATTCCTCTTGTAATCATTATGAATTAAACAACTGAAAAATTAGATTGTTCGAAAATCAAAGATGATAAATTAATCTATAGGAATTGAATTCAGAAGTCTTTTTTCATACCAAGATTTACCATCCATCTGAAGGGAAGTACAATCCAAATAAAGAGGACAGAAATAATGAACACATAACCTAGTTGACTCCCTAGAAATTTCTGTAATACAGCACCGGTATAACCCATCATAGCTGAAATATCCAATTTAAGAAGAATAAGAATTCTAGCCAGATCAACAGGGTTAAAACTAGTGAGGCCGATTGTTAAATTCTCTAATGGGTAATCACTAAAGGTTGACAGGAGTAAAAGAAAAATGCCATCATAAATAATTGCAAAAAACAACCACATAAAGATTGCAATACCAAGTCCTCTGATCTTGTTCTCATTTTTCATTGCGATGATAAAAGCAAGCAATGAAAATACTATAGTAAGTGTGCAGGCCATTAAGAGTAGAATAATGAAGGTTCCCAGTTCTTGTGAACTCATAATCCCGTAAAACAAAAGCGGTATTGTTACTCCGGCTACAAGGCTGATACACAAAGAAAGAGCGAGGCCAAAATATAATCCAATAAAGATTGATTTTCTTGAAAGTGGTTGGGCAAGTAATAATTTGATGAAGTCTGAGGAATTATAATAATACATAGCACCGAACAGAATGCCAATCAGAGGCGTCAAGGCCAGTATAACATTTGTTAAGCTTATGATCAATTTAGGAATGTCATTACTAAGTAACAATAGGGAAAAAGTCAGGGCCAGAAAAAACCCAAAATATAAAATCATCCAACGATTACGGACCATATCATACAAACTATATTTGAAGACCTTCATCATATTGCTTTTGATTTTATATTAATCAAATGAGATGTATTTGCATTTAATATTTTCGCTATTGCTAACTCCAGACTTGATGCCTTATGCTTCATCATCAAGCTTTGCATGGCTCCATTAAAATATATACGTCCATCCATCAAGAACACAACCTGATCAGCAAGTTCTTCTGCAAAACTCATTATGTGTGTCGTTATTAAAATAAGCTTCCCTCTTTCTCTTTCCCTCTTTAAATAAGCTTTCAGATTAATGATCGCCAGAGGATCCAAACCAGATGTCGGCTCATCAAGTATTAACAATGGATTATCAAACATGAGTGACAATAACAAATTAATTTTTTGTTTGTTCCCTCCTGAGAGGTACCCATTTTTTTATGAATTTCCCCTTTCAGATCAAACAGATCAATAAAGTAGCTTTCATTGGTTCTTCCTCCTCTAAGATCTTTGATCATTAGTATCAGATCCTGGCCTGTCAAGTTCTCCGGAAAGCAAGCTATCTGTGGCAGATGGCTCAATTGTCTCCTATAATCATATTGATTTAGAACAGATTTACCTCTATACTTAATCTCGCCTTCATCAAATCTTGTCAATCCCAAAAAGCACTTTAGCAAGGTCGTTTTACCGGATCCATTAGGCCCAAGAATAGCTACGATTCCTGGTTTTGAAAAATCAAGATCAATATCTTTCAAAACATCATTTTTCCCGAAGGACTTATATAATCCATTTATTTCTATCATATCACTTTCTCCATTAATGGGTATTGGTCGAATACATCTTTTGGCGTAAAAATTGGACTTACTTTCTCCGCAAAATTGATAATATCAACAAACAAGCTTCGCATTAAAATAATAGCTTCCGGAGTACGGTCGATAATGTAGTAAAATAGCTTTATGGGATAATAAGGAACATCACCAATATTGTCTTTATCCAGATCATATCCATTGTAATTACTCCAATAATTATGGTGAATTGAATTAGAACTTAATTTGGAGCTGATGACGAGGTCCAATGAATTATTTATAAAATTATTATGATGGATAACATTGTCTTCACATCCTCCAGAAAATTTAATCGCCCATCCGTTTCTCGTAAAATGGTTATTAGCGTATTCAATTCTATTGGATCCTTCAACAAAAATTCCTATAGTATTTTGGTGGAATATATTATCTGATATTTCTCCATCCAGAATTTCTTTCAATAGCAAACCATATGATGATCCACCCCAGTTATAGATGAATTCATTGTGAATCATTTTAATTCTTCTGGAAAACATCACAGCCACGCCCACTCCATTATTCTTGAAAATATTATTGATGTATTCGTTATCATTTGAAAACATAAAATGAAGACCATATCTCTTATTTCCTTCGCTGTGATTATCTGAAATAGTGCTTTCATTTACAAACTCAAAATAGATGCCATCCCGATGGGCTTTTACGGTATTATCCTTAATCACTATTCGATCACTGTGCCAGGCATGAATTCCATTTCCTGATTCTGCTTCAGTTGTTGCATTTCCAATTAATGTATTATTAATTATAGATCCATCTTTTCCGTGTTGTAGATATATACCAAAAAAGCAACTATCGATTATATTATTTTCAATATGGAAATATTTCTTCTCTTTTACTCTGATCGCTGAATTCTCTTTGAGGTAACTTGTTTTTACATGTTTGAATCTTAGGCCAACTACACTCACATTATTGGCATTAATCGTCAAAATTTCTTCGCCAGATTTAGAAATAAGTTCAGGGTGATTTTCACCTAATATTGTCAATGGTTTCTCGATAATAAGATTCTCAACATAATATTTTCCATATTGTATGAGGATCGTATCTCCTGGATTTGAAGCTATTAATGCCATTTCAATTGATAGAAAGTCAGCATTAGATCCGACTGTGATTTTGTCTCCAAACAATAATCCATTTTAAAAACAAATAATTAATAGAGAAGTAATAATATTTTGCAATTTAAGAGGCATCTTCTTTATAAATGTTAATTATCTGATCAATGTCATATACTGATCCTCCGTGATCATCTTTAGCTTTCATAGCTGCTGATTTCGATTTAAATGCGCTTAA
The DNA here is from genome assembly GCA_965248155.1 of Saprospiraceae bacterium. Lineage (GTDB taxonomy): Bacteria > Bacteroidota > Bacteroidia > Chitinophagales > Saprospiraceae > RFSX01. The sequence goes on along the minus strand of CBDFIO010000002.1, from coordinate 2,074,000 downwards.
GAATCCACCCATTGGGCTTGGAAGGTTTTGACTGACAAGGAAATGAGATTGTTTCCCGTCATAAAGTTTTGATGGACTATCAAAATGATTCAGCATAATATATTTGTATTCATCTTCTCCGTTTTCTACCAGGACACGAAGCATACATTCAACAGCATCATATTTATATACTTTGCCTTTAGTGGTTACTAACTCTGCACCAAATCTTTTGTCTGAAATTATCATTTTACAAAAAGCACATTGATCTTCATTATAGCTGATGTCCTTAGAAGAGATTTCACATGAAGGCAGTATTGCTGCTAGTCCCAAGAATAGAAATATTACATTTTTTATTTTCATGCGAACTTCAATTTTTTAAATTTAATTAGATTAGCAAAAGATGCCATGAAAAGAGAAATAATCAACATCCATCCTCCAACGTGAGGATAAGATTTTGCAATAAAATTGATGATTGTTTTAGATCCGATTAATGGGGGCTGGAAGGAGTCATCAAATTTCATCGCAGCTTTAGGATCTAGATTATGACCATAGTCATATTCCCATAAGTAAAAATCATAAACGCCCAGAGCAATAGTGAATAACCCAAGCCAGAAACAATAAGCGTATTTGTTATTTATTAAAGCTGTCAAAAAGGCCAGTGCAGAAAATCCAATAACTATGAATGGAAAATATTTAAGTTCTGCTATTGAATCCGGTTCAATAGGTTTCATGCCTATATAATGATTCAGAATATTGATATTTTGTAAGGTTCCAGGTGTTGCACCTCCGATCTTATTAATGTAAATAAACATGTGGACACCGTCCGGGTATTGAGGAGCTAATAAGGTGATCCTCCACATTGGAAAAACAAATAAAAGTAAAATGAGTAGACCTGTAAGGATCATCAATATCTGAGCCAAGTGCTTTTTAAGGACAGTTTTTAGATTCATGATAAGCTGAATATTGTTTGGGTTTGAGAGATAAAAAAAGAAGGAAGCGGAGTCTAATTTGCACCGCTCCTTCAAGTGTTATTTTACAAGTCTTCATCCTCTTCACCCAAACTCCATTTAAGATCAACATTTGCTCCGCGTTTTGATACGCGAATATATCCTTGCATTTCTTGATGGAGGGCTGAGCAGAAGTCCGTACAATAAAATGTTGTAATACCTTCTCTTTGTGGTTTCCAATACATGGTTTCAGTTTGGCCGGGCATCACTAATAGTTCAGCTGTTAGTGCACCTTGAATAGCTAATCCATGAGGCACATCAAAATCTTGTTCCAAATTTGTAAGATGGATGTAGACATCATCACCTACTTTAATTCCTTCAATATTATCTGGAGCAAAATGACTTCGAATTGAGGTCATATATATATGAACAGTATTTCCGTCTCTTTCTACTCTTGTTTCGCGTTCTCCCATTGCTCTGTAAGGATGTTTGTTATCTTCAATTTTATAGAATTTTTTACTATTCGGTTGTACTCTATCAGCAGATATCGCCTGTGCGTAGTGTGGTTCACCAACTGTAGGGAAATCCAGCAAGAGTTTCATTTTATCTCCTGAAATATCATACAATTGTGCAGAGTGATTCATCTCAGGGCCTGTAGGCAAATATCTGTCTTTGGTAATTTTGTTTAGAGCAACCATATACTTTCCTTGTGGTTTTTTAGAGTCACCACCAGGAATCATCAAGTGACCTACTGAGTAATAAGTTGGAACTTTATCGAGTACTTCCCATGTTCCGACTTTCCACTTAACGACCGTAGAGGATATGACGAATGTCGTATAAGCATTACCCTTATCATCAAATTCTGTATGTAATGGACCTAGTCCAGGTTTTTTAACAACTCCACCAACTACTTTGTCATACTTCAAAACTGGAATTCCACTAATTGTCGTTTCGAATTCTTCATTCTCAATAGCGGATAACATATTTGTAAATGAGTGAGCTGTTAAGTCAGCTGAAAGTTTTCCGCTTCCAATTATATACTCTCCAGTTGGATCAACATCGACACCGTGAGGGGATTTAGGAGTTGGTAGAAAATAAACAAGCCCTGGACATTCTGCTGGTGTTAGAACTTTGACAGTAGGAACAACTGTAGAAGTCGCAGAATGAGTTTCTTCATCATATCTGTTAACTCTGTGAGGTGCGGCTATTTCTCTTCCTTTACCTTCTGCAATATATTGTTCTGCTAATTTCCAATTGATTGCGGCTATAAAATCCTTATCATTCTGGGAAGCACCCACTTCTTTCAATGTATGAGATTCTTCAGTATTGTATGTTGTGAAAAATGTCCATCCATGAGATTTTCCTTTACCTGAATGTGCCAGGTCATAGTCAAATGCTGGAAGAAGAATTTGGAAAGCAATATTCATATGTCCTTCATCATCAACCTTAATAAAAGTTAACATTCCATTGAAGTTTTCTTTATAACTATCTATAGCTACATCCTTTTGTGGAATAGGAACACTAAATCGAGTTCCAGCCATAACATATTCTGTATTCTCAGTTGTAAAAGGAGAACTATGATTCCCTCCGCTGTTTGGAATTTCAATAATTTCTGTTGTTTCAAAAACGCTCAGATCAATACGAGCAACACGTGGGGTATTATTTCCATTTATGAATAACCACCGTCCATCGGTTTCACCGTTGGTTTGTGATAATTCAGGGTGATGGGCATCATCCCAAGGAACAAATCCATAACTTGTTTCAAGCATAGGTTTTGTTTCTTCGTTATATTCCCATCCTTTTTCAGCATCTTGAGAAAAGACCGGAATAACTTTTAATAACCTTCCGCTAGGTAATCCATAGACGCTAACTTGTCCACTGAATCCACCGGAAAAGAAACCATAAAACTCATCATATTCTCCCGGAGCAACATACACTTGCGACGCAACATCATTTGATAGAGCGCCCGAGCTTACATTACTAGTATTACATGAAGAAAAAGAAAGAAAAACCGTTAATGCAATTATAAGGGTTCCTGATTGGTAATAAAGACCTTTTATTTTCATTTGAATAATGTTTTAAGTTTTGTTGAATTTCTTAGTGAAATTATTTTATTATGTCAAAATTAGATTGAAGGCGTTCCTTCCTTCATAATCCAAATCATTGAATTGAATGACTTTAATCATTCATGACATATGAGAGCGTTTTTACCTTCACCTTAAATTTTAAGTATGAAAACTCTATTAATTATCTTTTTATGTGTAGGTCTTAGTTGGCAATGCACAAACACAACAAGTACACAATCTGATTCAACAGGTATTGATACTCAAGAATTAAAAGGTCAATCTGGAGTTGTTGATGAATTATCTGAAAAAAATATTCTTCAAATCGCAGCAGCTTCCCCTGATCATTCGACATTGGCTGCAGCTGTGATGGCTGCAGCTGTGATGGCTGCGGGACTCCAAGACGTATTAACCAATGCAGGCCCTCTAACAGTATTCGCACCTACAAATGAGGCTTTTAATAATCTTCCCGATGGTGTTTTGGAAGATCTGTTAAAGCCTGAGAACAAAGAAACTCTAGCTCATATTATTACTTTTCATGCTGCTCCGGGGAATTATTATGGCCCTAATATCAAAGGTGTTATGGGAATAGGACAAGCTACAGGTGACAAGGTAAAAGTGGTAACCAATGATGGAGTAACAACGGTGAATGGGGCGAATGTTCTAGGTTCAGTAAAAGCATCAAATGGTTATGTACATGTTATAGATGCAGTTTTATTACCGCCAGAATCTTAATTTTCTTAAAAAAAATATGATGAAAAAATCAATATTACTTGCCTTACTTGCCTTACTTGCCTTTGCACTATTTGCGTGCAGCGACTCAAAAACTTCGAGCTCAAAACCCGATGTTCCTAAGAAAGAGAAAAAAGCTAAGAAAAAACCTAAAGCCAATAAGGGTATAGGAGAAACGAAAAAAGTTACGCTTAATGACCCGCTTGATGAAGCTATGGCTGAACGAGGTGAGGGAATCTATGAGTTGAAGTGTGCCGCTTGTCATAAATTGACAGCAAAGCGTGTCGTCGGACCAGGATGGGAAGGTCTTACTAAAAAAAGAACACCGGAATGGATCATGAATATGATTACAAATGTTGATGTCATCTGGCTGAAGATCCTGCCGCTCAAAAATTACTTGAGGAATGTTTGACGCGAATGCCTAACCAAAATGTATCTACTGAAGAAGCTAGAGATATTCTCGAGTTTATTTATAAAAATGATGCAGAAAGAGGCGTTAATTGATTTTTGAAAATTGATATTCTGCTTTGGACATTTCAAAAAAGCAATTATACTCATGGACTAAAGTTGCTCTTTGGTCATTTATTCTAGCCGGTTTATTCGGTGTAATACTAAGGAGCGCTTTTGTCTTTGAGTTACCTAATTGGATAGAATATAAAAATATAAGACATGCACATTCTCACATAGCCATGTTGGGCTGGCTTTATTCCGGTCTCTATATTTTTATAATCAGGAGTTTCAAACTGTTTTCTAAGAAATATGTAATCCTTTTCTGGGCTACTCAACTTGTTCTTCTTGGAATGCTGATAAGCTTTCCTATTCAAGGTTATGGTTTATTCTCTATTATTTTTTCCTCATCACATATTGTTCTGAGCTATTTCTTTGTTGTTTTTGTATTTAAAGATTTAGCTAAAAGTAGAGCTTCAAAAAGTCTGTCTAAATTATTTTTAAAAACGGCTCTGATATTTTTATTTATCTCTTCTTTGGGAACATGGTCATTAAGTCCTATTCTCCTTAATTATGGAAGGGATGCATTGTATTATGGTGCCATTCAATTTTTCCTTCACTTCCAATTTAATGGGTGGTTTATTTTTGCAATGTTGGCGATTATATTTCGAATTTTTGAAACCAGAGGAATTGAGTTTAATAAAGTATTAAGTATTCGCTTCTATCAATTATTAACCATCTCATGTGTTTTGACTTTTGCATTGGCAGTAAGCTGGTCTACCCCGGATAAATATATCTTCTGGATTAATAGCGCCGGAGTAATAATTCAATTGTTCAGTCTTATCCTATTTATTAAAATATTAAGCCCATTACAAAAGGCTATTCGATCAGAATTAGAATCATGGGTCTACTTCCTACTTACTCTGGCTTTTACATGTCTTGTATTAAAAATTGTTGTGCAAACAGCAGTTGCTGTTCCTTATGTAGCCACAATGTCTTACACAATAAGAAATTTTGTTATAGGCTTTATTCATTTGATGGTGCTGGGATTTATGAGTCTGTTCATTCTTGCGATGAATGGGCTTTTCATGCAGGTTCCAAATAAAAAAGCCAGGAAAGGCATTTTCCTTTTCCTGGCTGGATTTATTGTTTCAGAAATACTTCTCTTTCTTCAGGGCATAATGTTCTGGTCTTCAGTTGGCTTTTTACCCTATTTCTATGAGATTCTGCTCTTTGCTTCTGTATTAATGCCTGTGGGTATCATTATCTACTATTTGCATTTTTCGAAAGAAAAAGTTTGACATTTTCATTTATAACTTGACCCAGCTACCACTTTCTCTTCCATAGAATCCTACTGCTAAAAAGGTAGCGTCGGTCGTTATAACATATATCATTGTTCCATCAATAACACCTGCCAATACTCCTGCCTCAACTGCTGTTAATCTTGGCATGATCATTCCCCCAGTTGTCGTTTTTACTTCGAGACTACCATTAATCGTTACTTCGTCAGTACTAAAGTCTCCTCCTATTAATGGACTTGAAGAGTTCGAATTTTCAATGTACAATTTATTGTCTGCAGTTTCAGATTCTCCAGCTTTATGCCCGATAAAAATCGAATTATCAACATCCATTGCTCCCGAATCGCCTGCCAGATAGCCAATAATAATATTATGTGTGCCGGTATTATTTTGACCTGCTGCTGATCCTAGAAAGACATTACCCTCCCCAAGTATGTTTGAAGCTCCAGAATTATCTCCTACAAAAACATTTTGCCCCAGACCTGCATTTATTGCACCTGAATTGAATCCAACGAATACATTATAACCTTGGCTTGTTGAAGCGAATCCTGCAGAGTTTCCGCTCATTACATTTTGTGGACTCATCAATGTGTTTTCACCTGCATGGGCTCCTATAAATACATTTGAAATATCCTGAGCATATGAATTCATTCCGGCGCTAAATCCTATAAAAGTATTCTCAAATCCTGAGGTGTCGACATTACCTGTATAAGCACCAACATAAGTACTTCCATTGCCAATATTATTAGAGAACCCAGCTTCTTTCCCAATAAAAACATTCGAATTTCCATTTGAAAAATACCCGGCTTTCGAACCTAACGCCGTATTTGAGGAACCAAAATCCATAAAATACAAAGACTTTGACCCAACTGCGGTATTACATTCTCCTTCACCTGCAAATAATATATTGCTGCCATTGTGAAATAAACTAGAATCTCCAATTGCTATAGTATTTGAGATCGTCTTATTCAGACTTAGGGCATCAGCACCTATAGCAATATTGTTATGTCCTTCTTTATTCGTAATCATAGATTTAGAACCAATTGCAATATTGTAGTGTTCAGAAGAGTCAGAAAACATAGCCTTTTCTCCTATTGCAATATTGTCATTTCCTTCTTCATTATTATGAAGTGCAAAACTACCTACAGCTGTATTGTTGTTACCTGTCTCATTAGAAATAAGTGCATCATTACCAATTGCTGTATTGCAAATTCCAATAGTATTGTTATATAATGACTGGTGTCCTAAGTCAGTGTTATAAGAACCAAGAGTATTTGCTTGTAAGCTAAAATTTCCTAATGCAATATTTTTTGTTCCCTGTGTCGAAAGTGTTGCTCCCATTCCATTTTGTTGCATTGATTTAAATCCAATCGCGACATTATCAGAAAAATTGTTCAATGTATTTGGATTACTGTTTTCAAATAGTGCTCTATTTCCGATAGCTATATTTCTCGAATTGATGGTATTATTAAAAAGCGTAGAATCTCCAATCGCTATGTTATTTGAAGCCGTTGTATTATTGTATAAGCTTTCAAACCCAAGTGAAGTATTGTTACTCCCACTTGTGTTGTTTCTCTGTGATTTAGACCCAACAGAAGTATTATTCATTCCGGCACCCAGAGAAAACAAGCTGCTATCTCCAATGGCAATGGTATTATTGATTGTGGATAGGGAATCCCCATGTAAAGCATGTGACCCTAGAGCTACATTCGATCCACCAGCGATGACATCACGACCAGCTCTTTGTCCGAGATAGGTGTTTCTATGAGCTCCGCCATTAGCATAACCTGCGTCCTCACCAATTAGTATATTCCCGATTCCTGATGTATTCCAAACACCTGATGCTTCTCCTATGAATACATTCAAGCTACCTATATCGTTTCCTCCTCCCGATGCTTGTCCGATGAATACATTGGCTCCTCCTGATATATTCAGGCTACCTGCCCCGCTTCCGACGAATGTATTTTCTCCTCCTGTTGTATTTGTAAAGCCGGCTCCTTGGCCCAGAAAAGTATTAGCTGCTCCAGATGTATTGTTCTCTCCAGCACCAGCACTGACTGCTGTATTCTGATCTCCTAAGGAGCAATTACCATTGACATCATACATTCCTCCACAATCTCCACCAACATTATTCATTAAAGCATGATAACCAAGAGCTGTATTTAGGCGACCATTTTCATTAAAAGCTAAGGCTTTACTTCCGACTGCGGTGTTATAAAATCCATCTGTAGGTTGGTCCGGGACTGCATTTATACCATTGTGATATAATGCGGAATCACCAATGGCTACTATATTTGAAATTGTGTCGGACATATTTAAAGCTTGTTGTCCTATAGCTACATTAGAGTTGCCGGATGTGTTGAACTGCATTGCTCTAAACCCAAAAGCTGTATTGCTAGATCCAATCGTATTCAATGCTAAGGCAGCATTTCCAAATGCTGAATTAAAATCACTAGTATTTTTCCTCAGGGCAGAAGTCCCAAATGCTGAATTTTCAAGTCCACCTACATTTGAATATAATGCTTGAGAACCAAAAGCAGTATTTGCAATTCCATTATTATTATGTTGTAAAGCCGAACTTCCTACAGCTGTATTATCAGAACCATTATTATTATAGTAAAGTGTGCTGTCTCCGATTGCAACATTGAACATCCCCGTCAAATTAGAGTACATTGAAACTTGTCCAACCACAGTATTATTAGATCCATCAACATTATGTCTTAGCGATCTTGATCCTAAAGCAGTGTTCGCTTCTCCCGCTGTATTTGCATACAATGTTGAATCCCCAATAGATATAACATTCGATAAAGTATCATTACTAAACTGAGATGCAATCCCAATCGCTACATTAAGATTCCCTATTGAATTTGTATGCAATGCTACTGGTCCTATTGCAATATTTGCGGCTCCAGTCGTGTTCATTTCCATAGCATTTGAGCCTGCAGCCACATTAAAATGTCCATTGTTGTTTTCTAAGGTTTGATTTCCTATTGCTACATTTCCAGAACCCGATTCATTATTGAATAGTGCTTTTTTACCTAAAGCAGAATTCCAAATTCCTGAGCCATTACTTACAAAAGCACTATCTCCTACAATCGTATTGTTGCCTGAACCCAAGGATGTTGTCATTCCAACTTTCTTACCTATAAATACATTACCATCATCATTCCTGTTTTCAAAAGTGTTCTGATACATTGCCCACCTTAACAAACCATCTGCTTGAAAAGCAATAGTATCAGGATCGGTACTTGGAATATTATCTACATATACTTTCGTGTCCTGGTCTGCATCTTTAATTTGTGGTATGCAAATAGCTCCAGGAGTTTCGGGATTCCTATAGCCAAATTGGGTATGTTGCCAACCTCCTCCGGAAGAATATGCTGCAACTTTACCGTCGGTGTTCATAACCATCATCCCTTCTTCCGGGGCAACAATGGAACTGGTATCAACCTTTGGTAGTTTGAAAGGTTCGTTTGGATCTACTGTCATTTCCGCCCATATATCAAAAAAAGAATCAAAACCAAACAGTCCCTCTCCCGGTAATCTCACTATCATTCCCGGTGGAATGTTCTTACCCATAACTTCGTAAGCCGCTCTAACCGCGCCAGTATCCTGTTCAGGAAAAATAATTCCAAGAGCTTCGCTCAGATCTACATCATTCTGGCAATATAAACCTGTTCCAAGGGTGAACAGTAAGATTGAAAGGATAGTAATTTTTCTCATCAGTTTAATTTTTTGCGGTTGAAATTTTATTAATTGATCTTGCCCCATTCAGATTATTGAATCAAATGTCATTTTTCAAAGACAAGAATAAAACTGGACTGAGTGTTTAGCTGAGTTGACTGAGTATTTGACGATAATTGTATTTGTTACCCGGCAATTTCTTCATCTATAAATCCCACACCCGGGTGTGGGAAAATTGGTCGCCTATAGGTTTTTCTTTGTCAAACAAACAAATACCATCCATCCTTTAACACTTAAAATCTGACGACTATGAAAACTTCAATCAATTTTTTGCCGATCATCATCATATTCTTAGGAACCTCTATTCTAATGCAAGCTCAGGATCCAAGTGCAATAATGGATTTAGAAAGTACAGATCAGGGATTTCTAGTTCCAAGGACAGATACAGCTTCAGTCAATGCCTCGTATACTCCTGCAATTGGTCTGATGATTTACCAGACAACAGATAATAAATTCTACTATTTTGATGGAGCAAAATGGAATGCTATTGGAGCAGGAGGGGCTGCAGATAATTTAGGTAATCATATGGCTACTCAAAACCTACAACTAAAAAACAATTTTCTCAATAATGATGGAGATGACGAAGGTATAAAAGTGAATGATAATGGTGGAGTTTCTATCGGAACTCAAACTACTGTGAAACAATTTGAAGTTTTTGCGGATTCGTCATTTATAAACCAGATTCAAGATCAATGCAGTGATGCAAATGGGGCAGAATTAACAATATCTCCAACTGCTTATGGAGCCCAAACTTTTGTGGCAGATACTACGGGAATACTTTCATCTATTCAATTAAAATTACGCATTACGGGAGTAACTGGTACTCAAGTCCTAATAGAGTTAAAAACAGGCTCTGACCCAGCAGCAGGAACAAGCCTGAGTGCTCAATATTTTAACTTTTTTAGTCAGACAGATTCTGTATATACGATTCCGCTAGACACAGAAGTAGTAGTTAATAAAAATGATAATCTAGTGATGATTATAACATACAACGCAGGTGATAATGGTATCTGGCAGCGATCTGCTACAGATGTTTATGCTGGAGGTCAAGCTTATCTTAATTCCAGTGGATGGATATCTTTGCCAAACCAGGACCATTGGTTTAAAACTTTTATTGATGTCCCGGACCAATCAGAAGCTTCCTATTTTTCAATTGAAGCTGATAATGGGGTTTGTATTACAAGTCCTCTTAAAATTATTGATGGTACAGAAGGAAATAATTTAGTATTAACTTCCGACAGCACAGGAAATGCAAGTTGGAAGGTATTAAATGCGAGTTCCCTAATTAGCAATTCTGGTGTAAATTATGATTGTTCTGTTCTATTCTCTTCAACTCTGCTTGGAATTGGTTCAAACCCCAAGAGCATAGTATCTTCTGGAACATACGCTTATGTCTTGGATGATGGAAATCCTAATGCTTTAATAGTGATTGATGTTTCTAATGTCGCTGTCCCTGTTATAGATACCATATTTGTATTAGGATCAGGCCCAGAAGCTTTAGCATTGGCTGGGAACTATATTTATGTCATTGATGATTTTGCTGATGATCTAAAAATTATTAATGTTACTACTCCAAGTTCACCCAGTATAGATGGGAGCTTGTCTTTAGGAGCTGGTCCTAAAGACATATCAGTTGTAGGTAATTATGGTTACATAATTGACAGATCATCAAATGACTTAAAAATTGTTAATGTATCTAACCCAGCAAGCCCTTCATTGGAAGGTACATTTGCGGGTCCTATGATAAATCCTGAAGCAATATTTGTAGCAGGTAATTATGCATACATTATAGATTCTGCAACCGATGATCTTTATATTATTAATGTTAGTACACCCGCTTCACCTAGCCTTACGGGAACATTTGTGGATCTTGGAGGCTCATTAAAAGATATTGAAGTCGATGGAAATTATGCCTATTGCGTTGATCGAATCCAGGATGAATTAATTATAGCTGATATCAGTACTCCAGCTTCTCCTACTATCGCATCAAAAATATCAGTTGGAACCAATCCTGAAAAAATTATTGTTTTGGGCGGTATCGCTTATATACTAGATGACTCTGCAGACATTATGACATTAATAAACATCGCTAATCCTTTAATTCCAACAGTTGTTGGTTCAATGTCAACAGGGGCATCTCCAATAGCTTTTTCACTTTTAGGTGGATATATATTAATTCTCGATAGCAATAGTGATAGATTGCAAATCTTTGGTCTTTCAACATGTCCTAGTAACACGCTTGGCTATAAATCTTCTTCAAATGAAATCATTCCCGCAGACGTTCCTTGGTTAGAAATTGGTGGTGATATAGTTAATTCTAATTCTGGAGATGTTGTAATAAACAGACTTAATATTTCTTCTTCAGATTTTCAGATCAAAAGTTCAGATTTAGATTACATGCTCTTTGTCGACGCAAGTGCTGATGAAGTCGGAATTGGTACTTCTAATCCATCAGCAACTTTAGATGTCCGGGGGGGAGCTTATTTTAATCAAAATAATCTGACTGAAGATTTTAGAGTTGGTAGCGAGAATAACGATTATATGTTAATAGTTGATGCAAGTTCTGATGAAGTCGGAATTGGTACTTCTAATCCATCAGCAACTTTAGATGTCCGAGGAGGGGCTTATTTTAATCAGGACAACATAACAGAAGATTTTAGAGTTGGTAGCACGAATAACGATTATATGTTAATAGTTGATGCAAGTTCTGACAGGGTCGGAATTGGTACTTTTAATCCATCAGCAACTTTAGATGTCCGAGGAGGGGCTTATTTTAATCAGGACAACATAACAGAAGATTTTAGAGTTGGTAGCTTAAATAATGATTATATGTTTACAGTTAATGCAAGTTCTGATGAAGTTGGGATAGGCACTAGCAACCCATTGGCAACTTTAGATGTCCAGGGTGGAGCCTACATAAATCAAAATAATACATCAGAAGACTTGAGAGTAGGAAGTTTGAATAATGATTATATGCTCTTTGTCGACGCAAGTGCTGATGAAGTCGGAATTGGAACTAATAATCCTGGGGCTACTCTTGATGTAGAAGGTAGTGCCGAATTTAATGGAAATGGAGGTGATCATGATTTCAAAATTGAAGGAGATGCGGATTCCGGTCTGTTTTTTGTTGATGCATCAACTGATAGAATAGGTATATCCACTTTAGCACCATCATATACTTTTGACATCCAAGGAGACCTTAATGTGTCCGGAGCTACGACCAATGTTTCAGATGCGAGATATAAAAAAGATATCCATACGTTGACAAGTTGCCTATCAAAGTTAATAAGCTTGAGAGGCGTTCATTATTTTTTCAAAACAGAAGAATTCCCTGAAAAAGATTTCAATGGCAAACTTCAAATTGGGGTCATCGCTCAAGAATTAGAAAAAGTCTATCCCGAATTGGTTAGCACTGCAGATGATGGATACAAATCTGTCAATTATGTGAAATTAACACCAATCCTAATCGAAGCCATCAAGGAGCAACAAACCATCATTGACAATCTTGAAGGTGATGTTGAAATGTTAAAAACAGCTGTATTTGGAAAAGCTGAACGAGAGTGAGAAAAAAAATATAAAATAAAGAAGTTAGTCAGAAAATGATTGAAAAAGTGGTGGTATAAATTCCACTGCTTTTTCTAATTATTTCATTCAATTCTTAGAACATTTAAAACAGTAGCCATACCAATAGCTTTTACAGCTGGAACTCTGTTTCCAGATTCATCAGTATGAATGATCTTATTCACTTGCCAATTAAATTTTTCAAAAGGAATATCAGTGTCATATAATTGATCACGAATCGATCGTTGTGATTTTATCCATTCTATCTTAGAATTCTCAGAATCAAAATCCGGCCGATCGGTTTTCTTTGTGAACACTTTTATATAACTAATAGGTATATGATAACTCTGGTGAAATGCACTGGAATCCATAGTTTCACTATTTAAAGCAGAAGACCAATCAATTTCTTCATCAGGGAATTCGTTCCTCATGGCATACTCGATCTCTGAAATGCTAGGTCTGTATCCTCTTTTATAATAGTATGGCCAATAACTTGCCTTAAGCCGTTGAGCGGAATCTCCATTTTTTGAAGGATGAAAAATAACAAAATGAGGAGAACAATAAACCTGTGCCGAATCTCCTTCTTCGGGTTTGAATATAGCCTTAAGACTTAAATTTATTATAGGGTTTTTACCAATTCCACAAGACCAAAAGTTGATTTTTGTATCCTTATCGACCCTGCTCTTTCTTAGTTTGGGTAAAGAACCGAGCAAAACAGCCTGCAGCAATCTTTTAGGAGTAGCCTTCGGCCCTTCATCAAACAAATCCAAGTTCAGTCCAGTTTTTGGATTGCTATGAGCGACTACATTTATAATGGACCAAGGAACATTTCCCCTTTCACTACTATTATTAAGGTAGTCAATCACATGTTTAATTGTCCGACAGGTATTTACAACCAAGTCTGTTTTTTCATCTGTATCGAAAACAAAATGGTCAATGGCATTACTATAATAATCGACTTCTGTCTTATCCTCTCCCATTATGAAAGTAATGCTCGTTCTTCCTATAATTTCTTCAAACAGCAGATCCTGGTTTTGATTTTCATCTTCAAGTTGAGAAAAGTAAGCCAGACAAATCGTCATTATAAAAGCAAATAGAATTGCGGTATTATTTCTTATTTTTTTCATGATTTAAAATTGTCCGGGAAGGCCATTCAATTCAAATGGCCTTCCGGTTAATTTGGTGCTAAAGTGAAAAAATTCTAATTGTAAGTTCTTCTTCGGCTAGTTCAAAACCCAGATCTTTAATCCTAGTTTCAAGAAGTTCTACAAGTTGTAGAACATCATAGTCACTCTCAGACTCAATAATCAAATTTTTATTGGCTGTAATTTTAATCTTTATGAGACTGTCGATCAAATGAGAAAGTTCGATAGAACAATATTCCTTTAACAAGGATTCTAAGGCCGCTTCAAAGACTTTCTTCGTTAGTTCATCCTTGCATTTGATATCGACTTCAATCGTTAGTTTATCTCCATCTTCATCGATAATATCTTCTATTTCCATTTCAAAACCTACAGCAAGATTCGAAACTCCGTCAGGCAGAGGAAGGGCTTGCTTAACAGATTCCAGTTCTGTACCATCTTCATTAGCTATCCTTCTGTCAACTGCAACAAAAGAGGTGTATTTCGTCAATAAGTTGTATTCCAATCCTAATTCAGTAATATCCCTAACGCGTTGTTCTGTTACATTTACACTATTGAAATCATCATATAATCTGATTTTTTCTCTTGCCCATAATAATGGGAGTGCATAGTTCTCTAAAGAAGCAGGTGGTATCTCTATAGTCTTTTCCCATTTTTTAGAACCCGACATTCCACTAATTGTAAAATAGGCTTTATGTCCTGACTTATATTTTCCAAAATAATAGATGGGACGATGTGCCAATAAATCCGGTGTTTTGTGAGGGATTGCTTCAATAATTTCAATTCCAGTCCCATGAATCTCTATATCTGTAAGCAATGGGCTTTCAATATACTTCTTCAGTTTACTGGCTTCTTGACGAGCAAACTTATGGTCTTCGACTATAAATGGAATTCCTCTTCCTACGTTGGCTATTCCTTCAATAAGATATCGATTAACTCCGGTTCCAATTCCAAATGCAAAGAAATTAGCTTCACCTAATGAATTGGCAATGATATGGAATGCTTCTTCCTCAACTGCTACATACCCATCTGTGGCTATAACAAAAGAGCGACTATAACCTTTAATCTTAGGAAATGCTAATGCTTTTTGAAGTGCTGGTAATAAGTTAGTCCCGCCACCCCCTTTAAAGTTGTCCATCTTGTTGAAGGCTGTTTCTATATTGCTCTCGGTCGCATCTAGTGATTGTGGACTCAATGAAAATGAAGAGCCAGCAAAAAAGAGAACATTAAATTTATCTGAGGGCTTCATTTGATTTAGAAGATTGCGCATTAATTCTTTGGAAACCTCCAGTGGAAATCCACTCATAGAACCAGAGACATCAACTACGAATATGAATTCTTTTGAGCTGATCTCAGGCTTGAAATCCAAATTTGGAGGTTCTACCTGGCAAAGAAAAAATTGTTCTTTCCCGCTATCAAATGTTTGAACTCCTGATGCGATATTAGCTCCTGATGCGATATTAGCTCCTGATAAATTATATTCCAAGATGTAATCTCGATTCCCTCCATGTCTTTCATCAGTATCTAGATTTATCTCTACCGATTTGTGAGAATAAAAATTTATGTCCGTTTTATGAGATGTACATCTTACATCTACGATTGGAAATGGCATTTTTATATTTGTATTAATTTCAAAAGTGTAAATCGGTTTATTTCCTTCTTTCAGATAAGGATTCACGGCAAATGAATTTGAAACATCAGCATCATTGACATATCGGGGTCCAACCACCGTTGGATACACAAAAGTGTACAGCTGATCTTCCGGTAGAATGAACTCAACATATTTAAGAAGGACATCTATTTTATCCCCCGGCATAATATTGGCCACATTCATCTGAAATACATTCGGTTTGTGTTGTTGTAACAGACTTGCCCTTTTCCCTTCCGCTTTTGCTTCATCATAAATTTGTTGAGCTTTCTTTTTCTCTTGAATTTCTGCTACTATTCTCCGATCTCCGATTTGCATCTCCATATGATAGACAGCTGCTCGTGTTGAGGCCGGAAATACATATATAGCTTCGATAGGAGTATTACCATCATTTTTATAGGATTGCATTACTGTGATCTCTGCGATTGGACCTGTGATATTTACATCTGCTGAAGAAGAAAGAAGTGGAAAAGATTCGATTTCTGATTCAGCATTTATAAGAAAATAGGGTCCTTCAATTTTTTCCTGTGCTTTTAATTGAAACACAAGAAGACATAGAGTCGAAAGAAAGAAAATTGTTTTTGTTCTCATGGTAATAGATTTTGTGATGATTAAACAATTCAAATCTATAGTTTGAGCTAATTAGAAGTCGTGCTGATATATTATTCGTTTGGCTTTATTTATTATTCGTCGACAAATTGGAAATCAGAAGGAATGAATAGAGATGAAATGTCTAGTTTTGCACAAACCTTCAGCCTTAAATGAAAAAAATTCAATTTGTTTTATGCTTTGTTTTAAGCTCTACGTTTCTATATGGACAAATAGATTCTACTACAGTCAATCTTAATCCTTATGGTGTAATCTATAATCACCTTTATTATTTACAAGCGGACAGTTACAATCCTGAAAGAGCCTCTATTTCTATTCCCCCTGAATTTGAAAATCGAGCTGAATTGGCAATTAAGCTGAAACAAGTTCTCGATGGTAAAGGCATGTTTGTAGACTTGAACAGAGTGCCAACAGATGATAACTTTATTGATAGTACGACAAATGAAACTATATATCATATAGATAAGCATGAAGCACTTATATATTTAGAAAAAATTGACAATTCATGGTATTACTCAAGAACAACACTTTCTGAATTAAATCGATTTCATAAAAAATTATACCCTTTCGGAACTCAATTTGTAACCAAACTACAATCCCCTTTTTGGCAGTTAAAGATTTTAGGAATCAAGTTTTGGGTATATATAGGGTTCATTCTATTACTTGCTGTTTCCTGGATAATTTTTGTTTTGGGGCGACTGATCAGTCAAAAGTTATTGAAATTATTTCTGAAGTCAAGAATAGCAATTTCAGAAAAAACAGATAAAACACTGTTACAATTATCAAAACTGATCGCCTTCCTTCTCTCTCTGAGAGTTATTCTATATTTCATTCCAATGTTCCAACTTAGTCCTCTATGTACTTCGTATTGGGTTAAAGGATTAAATATTCTAAGCATCTTTTTCATAATACTTGCTTTCAAGAATGTAGTAGGAATATTTTTTATTCATCTTGACAAATTAACCAAGAAGACAGATAATACTCTCGATGATCAACTACTTCCGGTTCTAGAAAAATTATCCATTATAATTCTGTGGTCGATTGGAATCATTTATATTTTAGACTATCTGGATGTCAATGTAATAGCATTACTGGCTGGATTGTCAATTGGTGGTTTAGCATTAGCTCTTGCTGCACAGGATACTGTCAAAAATTTCTTTGGTTCAGTCATGATATTTTTAGATAGACCATTCCAAATCGGAGATTGGATTCATTTTAATAACGTAGATGGAACAGTCGAAGAAGTAGGTGTAAGGTCTACGCGTATAAGAACTTTTTCGAATTCTATAACCTATGTTCCTAATGCTCTTCTTGCTGATAGCGTCATAGATAACATGGGGCTACGTGTTTATAGACGATTCAAAAATGAAATAGCGATAACTTATGATACTCCTCCTGAATTGATAGACATTTTTGTAGATGGAGTTAGAGAAGTCATAAAACGGCATCCAAATACTAGGAGCGAAACCTATGAAGTTCATCTCAATAGTCTGGGTGATAGCTCTATCAATATTTTGATGTATATGTTTTTTGAAGCCCCCAACTGGACAGTTGAACTGAAAGCTAAACATGATATTCTTTACGCCATAATAAAACTGGCAGATCACCTTGGAGTTAAGTTTGCATACCCAACTCAGACTATTCAACTGGAAAATATTAATACAGAACAATCTTCATCTGAGAATCAAGTCACTGATAATACAGGAGGTAAGAAATCATTGGATGAAATTTTAAAAGAGATAGAAAGCTATTATCAGTCGGACAAGAATCCAGGAGATAAGTTGAAGCCCATAGGTGGTGAATAAAGCACTTTAAGTCTTAGCGCTACTTAATGTTTTGGAAAATAATAGCTAACTTAAATCGCAACTTTAGCTTTTTATAAATTAACTAAATCAATACAAAACATGAAAAAACTAATTATTGGTGCTCTTGTTGGAGGGATAATTTTATTCGCTTGGCAATTTTTATCATGGACTATGCTTAATATTCATGGTGATAATTATCAATACACGCCTAATCAGGATGCTATTATTGAAGCATTAAGTGCTAATCTTGACGGAAATGGCGGCTATATGGTTCCAAATGTAGCTCCGAATGCTACTGCAGAAGAGCACACAGCTTTACAGGAGTCAATGGCGAATCAACCCTGGGCTGTAATTCAGTATCATGAGTCTTACGGGGCAAACATGGGTATGAACATGTTCCGCGGTTTGGTGATTGATATTCTTGCTGTATTCTTATTATGTTGGATTCTGCTTCACTATCGCGAATTGGATATGAAAACGGTTGTATTAAGTTCATTAGCAATAGGAATTACTGGATATCTTGTTATTAGCTATCTGAATAGTGTTTGGTTTTCAACCAATTCAATGGGTTATCTGATAGATACAATTGTACAATGGGGGCTGTGCGGAATCTGGTTGGGATACTGGCTCAGAAGAAATTAAGAAAAAATAAAATGACCCTTCGATATTTGTCGAAGGGTTTTTTTTATTCGTTATTGCTAGAAGCCACAGATACATTCAAAATGTCCTGATCAAAAAGGTATAATCCTGATTTTTCATCACCAATCATTTCTAATTTGTCATTTAGTGTTCGGGCTAATGCTTCTTCTTCGATTTGTTCAGCTACATACCATTGTAAAAAGTTATGCGTAGCATAGTCCTTTTCTTCCAATGCGATATCGACCAAAGTATTAATGCTTTCAGATACTGCAATCTCATGATTCAATAATTCTTTAAAAGCATGCGTAATTGAGGGATAGGTCAAGCTTGGTTGATCCAATGAGGGAACAACAGCAAACCCACCTCTTTCATTTATAAAATGAATCAGTTTGAGCATGTGCATTCTTTCTTCGTCACTATGGCGATAGAAGAATGCAGTTACGTTATTAATCCCTGGCTGAATTTCTGCCCAGGAAGCCATGGCTAAATAAACTTGTGAGGATTGTGCTTCGATTTGAACTTGTTTGTTCAAGGCTTCTTGCATTTTCTTTGATAACATAGGCGATCTTTATTTTTTAAAACTACGCGAATATATATAAATGTCCTATTTGAAGAAAAGTTTAATTTCTTTTATACTAAATCTAATTAAACTCTAGTTTTGCGGACTCAAATAAAATCTAAATAATATGTCTGACAATAAGGTCATTTTTTCAATGGGAGGAGTTTCGAAAACATATCCTCCTAAAAAGAAAGTCTTAAACAATATATGGTTATCATTCTTTTATGGAGCCAAGATAGGTGTACTTGGACTCAATGGATCAGGAAAATCAAGTTTACTAAATATTATAGCAGGCATTGATCAAAATTTTGAAGGTAAAGTTCATTTTGATAAAGAATACAAAATTGGATACCTAGAGCAAGAACCTCAGCTTGATGAAAACAAAACTGTTAAGGAAGTCGTAGAAGAAGGCGTTCAGCATATTGTAGATATCGTAAAAGCCTATGATGAAGTCAATGCCAAATTTGCTGAGCCGATGAGTGATGACGAGATGAACAAGTTGTTAGAAAAACAAGGAGAGCTCGCAGAAAAAATGGAACTATATAGTGCTTGGGAACTCGATCATAAATTGGAAATGGCGATGGATTCTCTTCGTCTGCCTCCAAATGATCAAAATATTTCTGTTCTATCAGGTGGTGAGCGTCGGCGAGTGGCCTTATGTAGATTATTGTTGAGCCAACCAGATATTCTATTACTTGACGAACCTACTAACCATCTCGATGCTGAATCCGTTCATTGGTTGGAGCAATTCTTAAAGAGTTTCCCTGGAACAGTCATTGCAGTGACTCACGACAGATATTTCCTGGATAATGTGGCAGGTTGGATACTTGAATTAGATCGTGGTGAAGGTATTCCATGGGAAGGAAACTATAGTTCATGGCTTGAACAAAAGGCCAAACGATTGGAGATGGAGGAAAAACATGAGTCAAAACGACGAAAAACATTGGAAAGAGAGCTGGAATGGACCAAAATGAATCCTAAAGCCAGACAAGCAAAAGGAAAAGTCAGACTAAATGCTTATGATAAGCTAGCCAATGAAGAAGTAAAAGAAAAAGAAAAACAATTAGAATTATACATCCCTCCTGGTGAAAGATTAGGAGATCAGGTGATCGATATAAATCATGTAAGTAAGTCTTTTGACAATAGAATGCTCATTGATGATCTTAGTTTTTCAATTCCAAAAAATGCCATCGTTGGAATTATTGGTGCGAATGGAGTTGGAAAATCAACGCTTTTCAAAATGATAATGGGAGAAGAACACCCCGATTCTGGAGATATCAATATTGGACAAACTGTTCATTTGAGTTATGTTGACCAGTCACACAAAGATCTGATTGCCGGTAAGACCGTTTATGATATTGTCAGTGGTGGCAATGATAATATCCTGATTGGAAATAAAGAATTGAATGCGCGTGCTTACTTAAGCAAATTCAATTTTACAGGTGCTGATCAACAGAAAAAACTGGAGGTGTTATCAGGAGGCGAACGCAACAGGGTTCACTTAGCAATTACGTTAAGGCAGGGAGGTAATGTTTTATTATTAGATGAACCGACGAACGACATTGACGTAAATACATTGAGAGCTTTAGAAGAAGCCCTTGAAAATTTTGCCGGATGTGTTTTAATTATTTCTCATGATCGTTGGTTTATTGATAGATTGGCTACACATATCTTAGCATTTGAAGATGATGCAAAGGTTAAATTCTTTGAAGGAAATTTCAGTGCTTATGAAGCTCAAAAATTAGAAGAAATGGGTGATATCACGCCCAAGCGACCCAGGTTTAAAAGTCTGATCGGATCTTAATCTAACTATAAATTCAATTCCATCTGAATATTAGATCTTTTGTAAGGTGAAGTTGTATGCTTAATCTCTTTGAAACCTAGTTTTTTATAGAGATTAATTGCAGGACTTAGAATCGTGTTGCTTTCTAAGTAGAGTTTCTTAGCTCCTAAATGCACAGATTCGTCAATAATGGCTTTTCCAATTATATAACCCAATCCTTTACCCTGTTCTTCCGGTGAAATAGCCATCTTCGCCAATTCATATTTATCGTCAGTCATCTTAATTAATGCACATGTACCAACGATTTTATTTTCTCTTTTAACGAATAGAATTGATCCGCCCGGATTTATTATTTTCTCTTCCGGGTTATCTAGAGATTCCCTATCTGTAACTTCAATACTGAAATATTTATTTATCCAATAATAATTGAGCTGCGCAAAATCATTGGCATACATCTTATGATATCTTACAATCTCATAGTCCCTCATAAATCCTATGGATTTATTTATATTTTTCTTTAATGAGTTCTGGAAAACTCTTGAGGACTTTAAGCACTTTTGGTCTGCTTACTCTGGCAACATATCCTTGATTAGGATTAAGTTCATAATAATTTTGATGATATTTTTCTGCAACCCAAAATTCTTCATAAGGCACTACTTGTGTTACAACTGGATTGGAATAATACGCACTTTCATTGGTCTCGAGAATGACATTTTCAACAATACTTTTTTCAAATGCAGTACTGTAAAAAATTGCTGAACGATATTCTTCGCCATAATCCGGACCTTGATAGTTCAAAGTTGTTGGATCATGAGCTACAAAAAACACTTTCAATAAAGTTTCGTAATCTATCTTATCCTGATCATAATAAATATAAATCGCTTCAGCATGTCCTGTCTTACCTTCACCTACTGCTCCATATTCAGGATAATCTTTATGTCCTCCCGAATAGCCACTGATAACATCAACTACTCCATTAATCCGTTCGAAAGCAGCCTCAGTACACCAGAAACATCCTCCCGCTAAAAGCGCAACATTGTAATTCTCAAGATTGTTAGATTTAGTGTATTCAGCTACTGGATAAGTTGAGCTTTTAGCTTCCACTATACCAGGAACTGCTTCTTTATTACTGCACGAAGAATTAAGAATAAAAAATGAAATTAAAATTGAAACAAAAACATTCATTGATTTGTATTTGAGATTAAAACGTAAAAATTGCTGAAAAGTTGAACTGGATTAGGAAATGCTGAATTTTGCCGGACTATTGTTTCTCCAATTCGAATTGATAGATTTTAAATAATTTTTATATTCACGAATGGCTCTAAATGCTACGAAAGACTTCATGGGGTCGACGCCTCTTTCCTTTTGAATATTAGATATTTCGAAAATTGTTTTCCAAAGACTATAAAAACTTTTATACTTTTCTGTTATAGGAACAGATTGATCATAAATATGTATAGGTTCAGATGCAACGCCATTCAGCTCTAATATCTTGATATTTTTCCCTTCTAACAATTCATCCCAACTATTGTATTTAATATCAAATCGTCCATAATAAACTTCATTCATTTGCATATTAATATGGTCGAAAAGTTCATCAAGCTTTGAACATATAAGCCGATTACCATCGATGAATGAAGTTCCACGACAATGATTTCCAATCGGTTCCAATTCCAAAACTTCGTCTTCATCAGGAATCTTGTTCAATAAGTAAAGTTTGTCTTTTTCAAATCTTTCTATTTGAAGAATATAGCGCGAGTTAAGCATCATTAATTCTCTGACGCTTTTTTTGCCGTCTCCTTTTAATTTTAAAAAAGATTTTAAACCTATAGAAACTACTTTTCCTTTCTTTGCAGAAGGTTTTCTTATGTAGAATATTCCACATTCCTGTGGAAGAGAGATATACTCCTGAATAATTATATCTATGTCATTTGCTTGTAGATAATTCCTAAGTTCTTCTTTATTATCGATTAGCTCAACTAGTAATGCGCGTTCTCCTATATCCGGTTTGAGTATGATTGGAAACTTCAGTCCACGTCTTTCTATGTCTGCAACAGCAGCACTATATCTATTGGGAAGATTTTTGTTTAAAATGCTTATAGGCTTGTACTGATCTGGAATCTGATGAAGTATATCAAACTTTGAAGCTCCCAATAAAGCTCCAGTTTTAAAGATGGGATTGACATTTGAAAAGAAAAAAAATCTTCGGGCTCTTAGAGCATAGAACAAAACAACTGGTAAAACAGGTAAGTAAGCCAACCACATTGGCCAATATTCCCAATATCTGTATCTAATAAATGTATTTGAACTTTTAAGTTGCTTTATCATTATCTACCCAAGGATATAGACTAAATATAATGATTATTCTTCCATACTGTTCCTAATTTCAAACATAATTCTACAGATCGCGCTTACATTTATCCTTAATTAATTACCATTGATAAAGTGTTTATTTGAACAGACAAAACTTATGCTTAGTTTTAATGATACGATTTTGCAATTCAAGACTATTACAATTTTTATGTATAATTAAATAATGTCATCCAGAAGAAAATTTATTGAGCAATTATCCCTTTTGGGAATAGGAACTCAGTTAGATCTAAAATTCTCAACTGAAAATATACCTTTTGATGCAGGAGACTGGAAAGCTATAAAAGCCCAATTTCCAATTGGTGAAAATTCCAAAATTAATCTGAACAGTGGAAGTTCTGGCTCCATGCCTTATTCTGTTCTCAAAAACTTTTTAGAATTAACAGAGCAGTATAATCAAGAAGCTCTCTACTTAAAAAAATCCAGCCATGATAATGATGTGAAAAATATAAGAATGCGTCTTGCAAATTATATGGACTGTTATGAAGAAGAACTGGCGTTTACAAAAAACACAACTGAATCCCTAAATGGAATATTACTTGGATTCCCACTTAAAAAAGAAGATGAGGTTGTAATTGCAGATTGTGACTATCCCTACGTTGTAACTTCCCTAGAGAATAGAGCACGAAAAGAATCCTTTACCATCAATAAAATTGCAATTCGCCCGGCACAACTTTCTAATAAACAGATTATTGAAGCTTATAAAAAGGCAATAAATAAAAAAACCAAATTATTAGTCGTTACCATGATTACACATCGGGAAGGACAAATAATGCCAGTGAAAGAACTCGTAGAATTGGCCCACAATAATAAGGTTGATGTCCTTGTCGATGGTGCACATGCTTTGGGCCAAATCGCTCATTCCATAAAAGATCTCAATTGTGATTATTATGCATCATGTATGCACAAATGGATGAATAGCCCGACCGGAATTGGACTTTTATATGTCAGGAAAGATAAGATTGAAAAACTACATCCTTCTGCATTTCCTTACCCAGAATCCGTTCAGGATAAGATAGTCAAATTTGAATATTCCGGAACAATTGCATTTCAAAAACTTAAAGCCCTAGAATCTGTAATGGATTTTAATGAGCGTATTGATATCAAGGACAAACAAAAAAGACTGCACTCACTAACAAAACATTGGTACAAGCGTCTTTCAAAAAACAAAATGGTGATTTTAAAAACAGATATTAATAGATCTTGTGCACTCTCAGGTTTTTCTTTGAAGGGCGACTTAAGGAAAGGATTAAGATTAAAGTTATTAGATCAATATGGTATAAATGCAAAAAGTACCGGCTATCCAGGTGAAGGTTTTCTTAGAGTTTCGACAAATCTTTATATTGATAAACAAGATATGGATCAACTTGTCCAAGCTGTAAATAATATCACGCAATCATAACGTAATAGAAAATGATTGACTTCCTAAATTGGTTAAAATCACGGCCCGGAACCAATATAATAATTCTCTTAATCTACTATCTGATAGTTGTTCTTCCTCATGAATGGGTAGGATTGACAGTAAATAAAGTTTTTAAGGGATTTGACAGAAGCACTTATAATCTATTTATTTTTATTCTGTTCAGCCTGTTTCTTTTAACGATTGTCTTCAATTTATATAAAAGGTGGAAGCAGCATGATGGAAAACGAAAGATAGCATTCTATTTCATGATGAGTCTTTTGTTGGTTATTCTGTGCTTTAAACTCCTGTTTGTTATCAATATTGAAGCTGTTCATTTTATTCAATATGCAATCTTTACAATTCTCGCTTTTCCACTTTTTAAAAATTCTGTTTCTGTATTGGCATTTGCGACTTTTGCCGGATTTTTAGATGAGCTATATCAATATGTTATACTTAGTCCGATCACTTCAAAGTATTATGACTTTAATGATGTCATTCTGGATCTAATCGGTGCAGGTTTTGCGCTAATTATTTTGAAACTATTTAAATACCCCGATCAAAAATTTGAATGGAAATACGGATATAAAAGCAACACATTTATCGGTCTTGTCTTCTTTATTGCAATGTTTTTTATCGGCTATTCTACAGATGTTTGTGCCATAGTAGATCAATCCACCGATCCCGCATTTTTCACATTGGTAAAAAGTCCAGAATTATCCTTCTGGACAGAACCCCCTGGTCCATCCGCTCGATTTCATGTTTTGCGACCATTGGAAGGAATTATAACTATTGTGCTTCTCTGGGTGTTTTACTTTAGTATAAATAAATCCATCCCTACTTAATTCGTCTGTTTCTTCAGTAGTTCCGCGTTAAATAGATGTTCCGGTTTTAGAATTGGAACTGGCAAATTGTAAGATCATTTCTTCGTTCCAATAATATTGGTTATTGGTTTTGACAAAACCAACATGCCCTCCGTATCGTGGAGTTATTAGTTCAACGAATTCACTCTTATTACATTCTTCGTAAGGATAACATGCCTCAGGAAAAAATGGATCATCAAGAGCATTAATAATTATTCCCGGAATTTTAATGGATTGAATAAACTGAGCACTGCTACTTTGGGTATAATAATCTGTTGCATTTTTAAAACCATGAATAGGTCCTGTATATACATCATCAAAATCGTAAAGACTTTCAATGCGCTTTAAAGCACTAATATCAAAAACCTCCGGAAATTGCTCGTGCTTAAGTTTGATTTTTTCTGTTAGACTAGAAAGAAATTTTCGTTCATAAAGGAAATTAGATTTCAGCCCTATATGTAGTGATCCTGCTTCCAAATCAACAGGAACAGATATTGCAATAACAGCAAAATAGCAGGATGAAGGTTTGAAGATTTTTCACCACAATATTTTAAGGCTAAGTTTCCTCCAAGACTGAATCCTACCAAAACTATTTCTTCATATTTTTCAACAAAAAAGTTTACAATCGCATCAATATCTTCTGTTGCTCCACTATGATACATTCGTGGCTTAAGATTGATATGACCACTACAACTTCTGTAATTGACTGCAGCTACATCCCAGTTGTGCTTACTTAATATTGAAGCTGTTCCTTTCATATAGTGCGAATCACTACTCCCTTCAAGTCCATGACATAGAATAGCTAATCTTGATACTTCACTCTTAATTACATCTATATCAAGAAAATCCTGATCCGGAGTTTCGATCCTTTGTCGTACAAAATCCAGCTTAGGCTTCTTTCTGAAAAGCGTTGGATATATCGTATTGAAATGCCCGTTTCTAAAAAATATATTTGGTGAATATTCCAGAAGCTAGTTCTTAAAAATCAAGAATCTCAATATCGAAGACCAATACACTATTAGAAGGTATTAAGGCCGAGGGTGAACCGGGACCATATCCCAATTTGGGTGGTATTAATAGTTTGCCACTACCCTCTTTTCCAAATATTGGAATCCCTTCTTGCCATCCCAGAATAACATTAGATAATGGAAAGCTCGCTCCACTGACTCCAGAACTGTCAAATACAACTCCATTGGTTAAATAGCCAGTATAGATCGCTATTACTTCATCACAAAGATCAGGTTTCTGAGTCCCGCCGGAATCATTGATTATATAATGTAAACCAGAAGAAGTTTTTTGAGTTTGTAAATTGTGCGTATTTATGTAGTCCTGGATTTCTGCCTCATTGGCATCTGCTACGGCCGTGTTCACACTTGTAGGAACGATTAATTCCAATCCACAATCACTTACACAAGAAGATATTATAAGGACAAATAATAGAACAGATAGATATCTGAATAATTTCATGTTTAATATTTGCTGCAAAAATAGAATCTTCAATCATATATTTTCATTTTAATGCAAACACATAAATAGGAATTGACGACAAAAAATATATAAATTGAATTACACTTACTTATTTTGACCCTACAATCATATAATTTATGGAATTATCAGGAAAAGTTTCTCTTATAACCGGAGGATCGAAAGGTATAGGACTTGGAATTGCTGAAGCCATGTTAGCACATGGGATGAAAGTAATGATAACCGGAAGATCTCAAGACAAATTAGATGAAATCGTCAATGACCTGGGATCAAAATATCCAGATCATCTAATCGCACATTGCGGAAATGTGATTCAACTTGAGGATATGGTAAAGTCTATTCAAGTTATTAATGAAAAATGGGGCGCTGTTGATGTTGTGATTGCAAATGCAGGAGTAGGACACTTTGCTTCTATAGAAGAATTGACTCCGGAACAATGGCATGAGGTGATTGATGTAAATTTAACCGGGGTATTTAATACAGTAAAAGCTTCAGTCCAAGATTTAAAAAAATCAAGAGGGTATATTATGACCATCTCAAGTCTGGCTGGAACTAATTTTTTTGCCAGAGGTGCTGCATATAATGCAAGCAAATTTGGGTTGGTCGGTTTCACACAAGCCGTTATGCTTGATCTTAGACATTATGATATTAAATGTACGACCATAATGCCAGGCTCGGTAGCTACCCATTTTAACAATCACCGTCCATCAGAAGCTGATCATTGGAAAATTCAACCTGAGGATATAGGGCAAATGGTAATCGACTTATTAAAAATGCCGGCACGTACTTTACCAAGCAAGGTAGAGATCCGTCCATCAAAACCACCGAAACCAAATTAAAATTTTAAATCAAAATTGACATTCAAGGTTCGGTTCAGGAGTTCTCCTTCCGTTCCTAAGATTCTGGATTGTCCAGAACCAGGATTATTATTCTGGATTTTATAAGCATATTGAATGTACTTAACATTCTGTCTGTTAAAAACATTAAACATTGAAACCCCAACCGAGGCATCCACATTTTTCATTTTGAAATGGTAATCAATACCAAGATCAACTCTGAAATAGGCAGGCAATGATTTTAATAATGCATTTGGATCTAAATTTAATCGATCCTGCATATCGTTTAATTCCTCCAGGGGGAGATATGGTTTCCCTGAGGCATAAACAACATTATTGGAAAATGAAAAATTAGAGTAGCTGATATTGTTGATCCATTTGATCTGATGTCTTCTGTCATCCTCACTTTGGAATTCTTTACCCTTAAAAATATTGCTGAACTTATCCAGACTCTTTGACAAAGTATATGCAATCCAGCTGGAGTACCACTTATTATCATATGACAGCATCAGATCAAGGCCTACAATATTCCTTTCCCCGGCATATAATCGATATTCAGATGCTTGAGGTTCTTGTTGACTATCTATAATTCCCGGTCGTATAGTTGTTAATTGCAAAACTCCTTCCATAGATTTCCAATATGCCTCAAGATCAAAACTCCATTTAGACTTTTGCGCACTATAACCAAGCATAACGTTCGTGGTTTTAAGAACAGGAATTTCTTGCCTTTTACTTAAGGTAAATAACTGGATTGTTTGGTTTTGTCTCGATTCAAAATCGATTTCCCTCAAAAACTGCTGACTTGTAGAAATTGAAAATTTGAATTTTTGTTGGGAATTAATTCTATATAAAGCTGTCAACTGTGGCGATAAATACCAGTCTTCAAATTTTTTATTCTGATAATAATTAAATCTATTTCCGAGCTCAATAATAAAATTATCATTCTTAAATTCATACGCTCCAAAAAAAGAAGTCAAATTCGAATTAAAATCCTGATCGATGATATTAGTATCATTTGCCGATAATAAATTTACAGTACTATAGCGCTTATATTCTGTTCCTAAGGTAAAATTATGATGACTGAATGAAGATTTAATATAGCTACTAGCCCCAAGGTCTTTTATGGAACTCTCATTGAGATTATTAATTTTTTTTCGTTGTAACATTCTATTCTGATTCTCTTTGAGTTCTGATTCCAGGTGAGAACTCTGATCATAAGCGGTGAAATAAATTTGAGATTTCCATGACAAATCAGACTTCAATAAAGTTTCGAATTGAAGGGCGTTTGAAAAATTGTTCCACATCTCTTCATTCTTATAGATCGATTGACTTTCGGTTTTGTTTGGTCCCTCAAAAGTTAAGTCATAGCTATTTATGAATCTGTCTTTACTTTCAAAAATACTATAAGACAATTTTGATCTTTCACTCAATTGGAAATTGATCTTACCATTAACATCATGGAATCTGAATTCAGGTTCATTCGTAATAAAAATCCGAGTGGCATTGTCTTGAAAATTAATAGAATCTGATTCCCTTGATTTCAAATTGATTAATCCGCCATCATCAACATTTCTATAAGTTGATCTCAATCCAATATTGACATTTATCTTTTCAGAAAGTGGTATTTTAAAATTGGCCGAACTGTTTAATAAATTGATATTTGCTTGACCTGAGAAGTTCCGGTAATCACTATCAGATTCTAATTGTAAAAGACCTCCACCATAAGCCAAATATTGAATAGGCTGAGCATTTTTAAAAAGTTTAACATCATCAACAAAATCTGAATTCACTGAACTGAAGATGCCATAATAATGGTCTACTTTATATAAGGGCATACCATCGAGAATAATATTGGATTGATCGGAATTACTTCCTCTTATTTTAAGGTTACTCTCATCATCATTGTGTGCTCCTACTCCAGGCAACATTTGAATCTGTCGCATGAGGTCATTGGATACCAGGTTATGGCTTTGTGATAAATTATCATTTAAAATTAAAGCCATTCCATCATCAGAATTTAATAGAGGAGGTAAAAAATATTCAACGAGAATATCTTCGATGACATTTTGAGAATATGCTAAACTAATAGTTTGCTTATCTATTATATCTCTTAAGGCAAACGTTTGATTATGGTAGGATAAAAATGAAAATATAAGTGAGTCATTTTCATTTCCCGAATGTTTAATCGTGAAATTTCCATTAGCATCAGTAAAAGAACCATCAGAAAAATCAGAATAATAGACAGAGGCACAGGTCAATGCTTCACCTGTTGAAGCATCCTGGACAATACCAGAAATATATGGCAGATTTTTCTCTTGATCAGGATTAATATTCAGCCTTAACAAGTATCGTTCATCGGACACTTTCTTAACATCATATTGTAAATCCTCAAAAACTTGAGCTAATAGATTCTCGACATCGGTGTATTGTATAGAACCAACCGACTTTACCTTTTCATTCATCAATTGACTGGGATAAGCAAGAAGGACATTATGCTTATTTCCAATTTGACTTAGTACATCTTTGAAAGAATCATCTTCGATCAATTCAAAAATCTGGATATTCCTTCCAATATCCTCTTGAGAAAAGAGGCTTAAATATGGAAGAAAAAATAGAGTCAGAATTATGAATCTATGTTTCAAATTATTGATTAGCTTCTGAAGATTTTAAAATGTAATTGTTATCCGAAATTTTTTGAAACTCTAATCGCAACGGCCATAGTACGGATTCAAAGGCTCCTTCAATACTTTTATTTTCAAAAAATCCTGTATAATTCTTTGTCCAAAAGTCTTTATCAAGCTCTATATTAACATCAAATTGTCGTTCCATTTCATTGATGACATCCTTAAGACTGGCATTATCAAAATGATGTATTCCTTTTATCCAGTCATCTTCTTCATATACTCTATCGATTTTTTGAATTTTCCCATTCAGTAATAAAGCCTCCTGGCCTGGAGATAGGATTACAAATGAAGAATTATCATTGGTACTTACTTTGACTTTACCGGTTTTACAACTGACTTCAAATTGACCATCCCTGGCAAATACATTGAATGATGTTCCGAGCACTTCAACAATTCCAAAGTCTGTACTTACAGTAAATGATTCTCCCTTTTCAACTTCAAAAATTGCTTCACCTTCAAGATTAATAACTCTTTTCCTGTTAAATTCTTTGTTATTATAGTCTATATCTGAACCAGCATTCATCGCTAAATTAGACCCATCAGGCAGTTGAAAGTTTAATTGCTGCGCATAAAGCGTATTTAATTCTACTAAATTCTGTGCAGGTCTAAAGATAAAAAGTGCCAATAAGCAAGCTGCAACAGCTGTGCTTATCCAAACTATTGGTTTTCATGGTTTTTTTTGAATGGAAGGTGTTGAGCTTTTTTCAATTGTAGTATTGATTTTATTGAAAAGAGTTTCAGCTCGAGCGTCTGAATAACTATCCTCTTTAAATTTCAGAGATTCAACAAGTAAAATGGCTTGATCAATGACACCTTCATTTACAGGTCCACCATAAAATTCTACTCTCTCTTCAGGAGGACAGCCTTTATTGACCCATAAGATAAACTTATCATCTTGTGCCAGATCTACAGGGATATGATGGATATCATTATTCATGTCTAATTAAAAAATAGTTCATTCAAATAATCTTTGCGATTCTCCGATGTCAAGACGAAATGGCATGCCAGCGGATTACTATGCATAATACTTAAACATGTTCCATCGGGTTCGCTATCATCAAGATGTTCTCTATTCAAAAAACAATGCCCTAACTCATGGAATATGATAAATTCTTTTTCAGCCTCATTCGCCTCATCCCAATAATTCACATCTACGATAACTTTATTCGGCTTTTCTTCATTTCGAAAGCATTGACCTTTAACATTCGAATCAAGAATATCTTGTAAAAGACCTTCAATTCTTCTTGCGTCATAATCCACTTCAATTCCTCTTAATGCTGCTTCATCAGCAAATATTTGAAAATAAGGTTCCAGTGCTATATCTGTCTCGACAGAATCATCACCAGAGCAAGCCAGAATGATGGCAAGTAGAAATAGACCCATTACGTATTTTGTCCGTCCCATCATTAAGAATAAAGTGCTATTTGAGGAATTTGTACTCAATATTTTCATATTTATTTACTTTTTTAATTCAGTGTTCAGTTTCTTCAGTGCTGTACTGATTAAGTTACGAACGGATTGATAGTTAATATTCATTATGTCACAGATGTCTTCGTAGGACATTTGATTATAATATTTCAAAAATACAGCCTCTTTTTGTCGATTGCTTAAAATTTCCATGGAAGATTTAAGGTGAAATTTGATTTCCTTAGACCTTTCAATATTTGATAGTGGTTTAAATAGGTTGAGTTTCTTATATTAGCACATGGAACATACTACTACTACTACTATTACTTGTCCCCATTGCAATTGTACTGACCTTCAAAAGAATGGTCATAGAGAAAACGGGAGACAACGTTGGCGTTGTAAAGTCTGCAAAAAGAGTTTTCAACTTAGCTATAGCTATAGCTATAGCTATAAAGCCAGAGAGCCCGGTGTTAAAGAACAAATTGACTCATTAATTCTCAATAGTTCAGGGGTTCGAGATACAGCAAGGATTTTAGGGATCAATAAAAATACGGTGATAGCTCACTTAAAAAAAACGCTTCAAGTGAACCCTTATCTATTGAACAAGGAAGAAGTTCAAAGCCTTGATAATTTGGCAGTAAGTTTTCACTATACAGCAGAGGCAGATGAGTTTTGGTCTTATGTTGGCAGTAAGGCGAATCAAAGGTGGACTTGGTATGCGATGGATAAGCATTCCGGGATGATTTTGGCTTGGGTTAATGGAAAGCGTACCGATGAGAGCTTTGAAAAACTTCTGGATCTTCTTAAAGACATTCCCATTGGTGACTATTATACGGATGATTGGGGAGCTTATAGTAGGTCATTGCCAAAAAGCTTACATACTATTGGGAAAGATTTGACTTGGAAAATAGAACGGAAAAACTTGAATTTTAGAACGCATATCAAACGTCTTAATAGAAAAACCATTTGCTTTTCCAAAAATGAACAGATTCACGATAATGTCATTGGTATGTACATCGAAAAATACTATTATAAATCAGGAACTTATGGAGATCATCAGCCTATTTGACCCAGCACCCAATATTTATTATTTTTTCTTCAGTTGTTTCGTCCTTGTTAATTAAATTATCTTCTGGCTCCTTAAGTTCAACCCTACTTTTCTTTTTTAATGTATTGAGTATCCGATTTCTCAATGAAATAATCAAGTATTTTCTGATCGAATCTGTATCAGAAATTGTGGTTCTATGATTCCATATGTATACAAAAAGATCGTGGACGCAATCTTCAATTAATTCAATGTCGCGGCTATATTTCCGACCATAATTAATTAAAATTTGAATTTCACGTTTATAGATAGTCTCAAAAGCAGCTTGTTCTCCTGCTTTTAAGTTTTTCCATAATGCTATATCAGAAAGCTCATTCCGCATCCAAATTCTGCTTAAGAAAATTTTAACAAATTAAATTGAGTACATTTTTATAAGCTCAAACTTAATCAAGTGTAATCTATTGAAAAATTAAATTTAATACTATGTTCAAAAATCTGTTAAAATTAAACGCCTTATTAGCTCTATTTGTCACAGGCATGATGAGCTCTTGTTCTGACGAAAACTCAACAGTAGATGTTGATAATTACGTCATCGAAACAACTTTTGAAATTCAAAAAGCATTTAAAATTGGGAAACCAGGTTGTTATGAATTGGTCTTTCCTGTTACATTGGAATTTCCAGATGCAACTACTGCTGAAGTAGATTCGTATGAGAATCTGAAAGAAACAGTACGTGCCTGGAAAGAAGCCAATACGGAAGTTGATGGTCGTCCATCGTTGGAATTTCCTGTCGATGTGCTATCCCAGGATGGTGAGTTAATCACAATTAATGAGAAATCTGAATTGGTTGAATTAGCAAAAGAATGCATTTCTGATTATCGTGACGGACCTAGAGATCACCACAGACTCGGAAAGTTCCGTGCCTGTTTCAGACTTGTTATGCCGCTTTCAATTGAATTGCCTTCTGGAATTATTGTTGAAGTACAAAATTACCAGCAATTGAAAAATGTACTTAGAGAATGGAAAATGAATAATCCTAATGCAACTGAGAGACCTCATCTTGTATATCCTCTGACAATTGCTTTCGAAGATGGATCAACTCAGGAAATAGCTTCCCCTGAAGAATTAAGACAAGCCAAAAAGGATTGTCGAGATTACTATAGTTAGCTTTTGAGACTTTACAACCCTTTGTTCTTATGGAACAAAGGGTTTTTTAATGTACTAGCACTATGATATTCCATTAAGGATTTGTTATACAAAGAAATAGAAGACCGACAATTATTGTTTACCTAGGAAAGGATGAATTCTTAAGGAATAAATTGGAACGGCTTAAAAGAGAGGGTTGCGCAGACTGGTTGAAGAGAAATTTTATAGGGTAAAAGAAGGGAAATAATATAAAGCCCCGAATCGCTTCGAGGCTTTATATTATTTCTAAGGTTTAATCTCCTTTTTAAGTTTTTCAAAATCTCCCGCTCTTACATAAACCATTTTATCTGGATGAACATGTTTTTTCATCGCAGCATTAACATCATCAAGCGTTAAATTTTTCATTTTCTCTTCAAGTTCAGCTGTCCATTCCATAGTTCTATCTAATCTTAAGTTACTATTAAGTCTACCCATCAGCTGTCCATCTTGAGAACGAGACACCTGTTGTGACTGTAACCAACCAGACCTTGCAGCATCCAATTCTTCTTGAGTAAATCCATCAGATATAACTTTATGAATTTCTTCCTGGAAAGCGGCTTGAACTTTTGCAGTATTCTCTGGAGCAGAAATAGCATAAGCGCCAAATCCACCTCCATCATCTTGAGATGATCCATAGAACCATGACCCTACGCCATAACTTAATCCTTCTTTTTGTCGAATCCTGGTTGCTAGTCTAGAATTTAAGAACCCACCTCCAAGCATGTAATTTCCAATCATCATTGCAGCATAGTCTTCATGATTATCATTTACATGAACTGGCATACCGGCAAAAAACATAGAATTAGATTTGTCAGGTGTATTGATCTCAGCTTCATTGGAAGCAATCTCTTTGTATGGATCTGTTATTCTTTTATATGGACTTGTAGATTCCCATGATCCAAAATGTCCATCGATATTCTCCTTTATACTTCCTTCATCAAAGTCTCCTACGACAGATACCGTCGCTTCAGATGCTCCATAGAATGTATTATAAAAGGAAACAACATCCTCTAAGGTCAACTCTTCAATATCTTCGATTTCCTCTTCCAAAGTTCTGACATATCTAACATCAGTCTCAGGGTAAGGATTTAACATTCTATTGAATTTATTATTTGCTAAGGCTTGAGGTTCAGACAATTGTTCTTCAATTCCAGCCAGAGATTCTTCTTTTAATTTATCAAATTCCTCTTGAGGAAATGTAGGCGTTTTTAGAATTGAAGCTGCAAGGTTAATAGCTTCTGCAAGGTTTTCATTCGTTGTTTCAATTCTAACGCCTGCAGAAGATTGTCCACCAAAAACTCTTACTCTAGCTTTTAGTGCATCCAGTTTATCTTGAATCTCTTGTCTATTCATTGATTCAATTCCTTTATCCAGCATTCTTCCAGTAAACTGAGCAGCCGTAGATTTACCTAATAAAGTATTTTCATTTCCATATCTGAATGTCATAGTTGCCACTACAGCATCTCCTCTGTTTTCTTTACTTAAAAATGCATATTCTATACCTGAATCGAATTTTCCGGTATTTGTTCTGCTGTCTATATTCTCGGGTGAAGGATCAAATTCCTCACCAACAGCAATTTCTTCTTTTCCTTTATAATTATTAACCAAAAGATGAACATTTGGTGGATCAGGAATTTCTGCTCTTACAGGATTATCATCCGGAAGAAAAATTCCTATCGTACGGTTAGAAGGGACGAAATATTTTTCAGCGACTCTCGTCACATCTTCTATTTTAACCTGTTCTACTCTGTCTCTAAATAAGAAAAACAATCTCCAATCTCCCGCTGCTATTGATTCACTCATTGTCAATCCGACTCTATCTGAACTATTGTAAGCCAATTCCCAGTTTTTCAATATTCTTGATTTCGCTCTATCCACTTCTTCTTGTGTTGGTGGATTACTTAATAAGTCATCAAGAGTTGCCAACATTGTAGTTTTGGCCGCTTCAACATCATTTTCTTTTCTTACATCTACATTAAGATAGATAAACCCACCTTCTCGCAGTGCCGGAGCAAATCCCCATTGAGAAGATGCTTTTTTGGTTTCTACAAGCGCTTTATATAGTCTTCCTCCAGGTTCACTAGTCAACAATTCTTCAATTACTGCAACTGCAGGATAATCAGAATGAGGTCCCGGTGGAGTATGATATGTAACAGCAACGGATTGTACATCACCTACTCTTTTAAGCGTAACTAATTTTTCACCATCCTGTGTTGGTTCTTTTGTATAAGTTGGAATAAGTTCTCTTTCTGGTCGAGGAATTTTTCCAAAATAATGATTCACTCTTTCCAAAGTAGCTGCTTCATCTATTTTACCTGCAACCGTTAATATTGAATTATCAGGTTGGTAATACTTACGATAAAATCCTTGAAGTCGTTCAATTGGAACATTTTCAAGATCTGACCTTGCTCCTATTGTTGTTTTTCCATAATTATGCCATTGGAATGCTGCACTCATAACCCTTTTCATCAATACGCCTTGTGGTGAATTTTCACCTCTTTCGTATTCATTCCGTACAACAGTCATCTCACTATCAAGATCTTTTTTTGCAATGAATGAATTTACCATTCTGTCTGATTCCAAATCGAGAGCCCATTCAAGATTTTCCTCTGTAGCACTAAAAGTTTCGAAGTAATTTGTTCTGTCATACCAGGTAGTTCCGTTTGGTCTGGCGCCATGTTCAGTCAATTCTTGAGGGATATTGGGATGATTCGGAGTCCCTTTAAAAACAAGGTGTTCCAGCAAATGCGCCATTCCCGTTTCCCCATATGCCTCATGTCTTGATCCTACAAGATATGTTACGTTTACAGTAATTGTAGGCTTTGATTGGTCTGGAAATAGCAAAACTTTAAGTCCGTTTTCCAGTTCGTATTCAGTTATCCCTTCCACAGTAGTATTCTTTTTTACACCTTTCGGTAAATCAGTTTCCTGTGCAAAAGATTGCCCTGCTATCATTAAAGAAAAGATAGCAACAAGAGCATAAATTCTATTTTTCATGTTTAAGTTGATTTGATAAAAAAATAATAGTTGTGATAAATGATCAGTGGTTTGAATTTAGTTTATTTTTAATTAAAGCCTTCGAGATTTTAATGTTTAACAAAGCTTTAGCTTTTGGGAGATATACAATATGCAGATTTAACGAACAAATCCGCTTAAGTATTAGATAAAAAGTCCTTTTTTATCCATAAATAACACTCTTAATCAAAAAAGTGAATTCAAATATTATTAGTCTGAAAATAGTACTATTCTCCTTGAAGCTTTATCCATTTCACACTTGCTCTTTTATCTCCATCATTTAGGTTTATAATATAAATACCCGGTAATAGATCTAGATTATAAACTCCTTTTTGCAAATCTATTTTGTTATAGGTTTCAAGTTTAACAGTCCTACCCATTTGATCAGCGATATTGATATTAATTTCAGAATTCCATTCTTCCAGACCTTCAATGTGAAATCCATCGATAGAAGGATTCGGAAATATTCCTAAGTCGGTATCTAACAAAACTTCTTCAGAATCGGTCAACATGCCAGCAGTAAAATTATAATCTATGAAACTGCCAAAATCTGTTGCAATCTCATCATAATTGCTACCTACTGACCTTATTCTTACATAACCATTTCCATCATTATTCGCCCACCAACTTAATCCATCATTATCGAAATCACTAACTAATATCTTGTAACACCCATCAAGGTCTTTAAGCGTATCCCTATATGTTGTATTAGCCGATAAATTGCCAACTGTACGCCAATGAATTCTGTTTCCATTAAAATCATAAACTTCGTAGGAAGTTTCATTTGGACGGCTGTT
Organism: Saprospiraceae bacterium; assembly: GCA_965248155.1. GTDB lineage: Bacteria > Bacteroidota > Bacteroidia > Chitinophagales > Saprospiraceae > RFSX01. The sequence continues at coordinate 2,035,958 of CBDFIO010000002.1, read as the reverse complement.
CGTTCTAAATTCAATTATGATATCACTATCATAATGATTCACAGGGACTATTTCAGATATATATTCGTCATTATTAATGTAGAGGTCATTAGTATTATTTACTGATGTTACACGAGCATAAAATAAGTCACCTTCCTCTGCAAATAGAAAATCAGGGATATAATCCAAACGAACTTCGTCTTCAAGTAAAAAATCAAGACTGCCTGTCCATTCTTGTGTATGTTTTGACTTTCCAACAATACCATATTCAATAGTTGCACTACTTATATTATCTGCTCCATTGTTCATAAGAATAACCCTTGGTGCATTGCATGTAGGGTTTAATTTTCCATAGACGATATTCGTGGTTGGAATAACAACCTCCTTGATGGATGCATCCAAGGTTTTGTTTGGAGGACCATATTGTATGAGCTGAGCATTTACTATATATCTACTATTTCCTGAAGCTACAGGAACCGTGTAATCAACAATTGGGTTTTGCAAAAACTGAAAATATTCAGTTACATCGAGAGTTCTTACATCTGTTTCCATACCCGGACACCAACCTGCTCTGTCATAAACCCATGTTCCTCCTTGAGGAAATACCGGGTTTTCACCACATTCTTTCCAAACTTGCCAACTTTCGGTAAACCCTCCTATATCCATCACATGATTTCGAGGAATAAATTCTCCTTCTTGACCATGTCCGGAAATTGAAGTATTTAAAATATATTGATGAATGTTCTGATCATAAGTGAAACTACGAGGCTCAAACCTCCAATCTTGTTGAATTTGGCCATAAGCGGTTTGCGTAACCGGCCAAACCTGTTGGATATCAATGACATCCCTATCCGGAGTCCCTTCTATAAATTCAAATTGGATATCCATATCTTCCTGCCACTGCCCCCCTCTTGACATGTACATTCTTTTATTGCCTTTTAGAATTGGACCAAACTGGGTCACATCAAAAGTCCAGGTCAATCCCTCTAATCCAAAATCCAATCCTATACCATAGGGAGTAACAAAAGACATAATTTCGAATGCCATCGGGGATTTATTAAAATATTCGAGGCTACCAATATTGATGCTATCTTCTACAGGAATTTCTACAGTTCCAACTTCTTTACCTTCTTCATCAATAACCGGGAATGATCCTGCTTCATAGAGATAATCTGTTCCATCATAATTAAGGTCGGTTCCTGTTACAGAATACCTGTCTACCTTTTGAGGTAAATTCATAATGGAATCTACTTTAATAATATCTGTGGTTCGTGCAAAATAAAGTCCCTGGTGAATATTCATATCCGGTAACAGTTGTTCTGTGTTAGCATCAACAATATTTTGTGAAGCAAGCCAGGTTCTGGCTTGAACGCGACCTTCTATGATACCATTATTAGACAATGAAGATCTATCCATGACTTCTGAGTCTGTCATATTATCAAAATCATAATAGAGCACTAAACGATCAAAATCCGGGTGAGTATCATTGATTCTGGAATACATTCCAGACTGAATTTCTTCTGAGTTTAAGGCTTTATTCCATATTTTGAATTCATCAATATTCCCATAATAAAACAGGCTTGAGGAGATTATTGCAGATCCAACATTTAACTCCTTTAAATCTATTGACCGATACTTACCTGTACCTGATTGCCACAATACGCCATTAAGGTAAATAGCCATTTCTCCTGAGCTTGCATTTTTTGTAAATGCCCAATGATTCCATTGATCTTTGAAATCAATTGCATTTGCAGATTTATTAATTCGGTCATAACCCCCTCCATCATTTCCACAATCCCAATACACCTGACTATCGCTCCACGGAAGATGAACATTAACTTGTCGTCTGTTGCTATTGTCACGTCCTTCAAAAATGGTAGAATTTACAGGCATGCGCATATCTCCGAATTGCCAGAATGAAACAGTAATTTCTTCTGAAATAGATTCCAGTCCTCCTTCACGATGTATATTTCCACTGCTTCCGACATGCAGGTAATTATTATTGGATTGGCTTACAATTAAACTGGCGTCATAATCTTGAGCTGAGGATTTTACATTTAGATCCTGCCCTGTTGCTTTTGTGTAACTTAGTTCTACAGCAACATTCATACTGCCATCCCATTCAAAATTGTCATAGAAGCGGATCAAATTATCATCATTGTTCAATTGGGTATCATAAAAGTAGACCTGCTGCCAATCATAATTGCTTACCTCATCTTGATAAATTGCATTGTCCGTAGTATGAGCCATTCTTACTCTTAAATTTTCTAATAAAATATCCCCTCCGTCAGAATTAAAGCTTATTCCTGTTATATCATCTTCTTCTACATTACTGTTAATAAGGTCATCTTTTTTTAAGATGTACTTCATACTAAAACCATCACTTATTTTTCCAAAAGGATGATTAAGTGTTGAGTTAGCTGTGTCGAAGGGGAATATTTTTTCTGTTATAATATTATTATAACTCACCTCAGTTTGAGTCGTCTGATAATAGGAATATGTTGGAATGCTTGTATAGTTAAAAGTGTTTCCACTAAATCCGGGTAAAATAAAATCCGGAGAAGTGGCTTTCAGAGAATCTATCCGCGTTGAATCTACTATATATGTATTGCAGCTATAATCCCACTCGCCGCATCCCAGGTTCCTTTGAGTACCGGTTGATACCAATCCATCTGTACATCTCATGGAATAATGCATAAGAATGCGTTCATAGTCATTATGACTACTATCTGGAAATTTAATTACTGTATCTCTTGTTGTTGACTCATAATTAAAACTTTGAACTGTTTCATTTTGAGCATTTACTGAAAATACACTAAAAATAAAAAGGAAGATCAAGAGATGTCTCATAGAGTAAATTTATTTCTATTATTTTAAAAATGGATGAAAAGATAACTCAAATAGAATAAAAAAGGAGACTTCTAATACTAGAAATCTCCTTTAATGTCTTTGTTAAAGCTATATTAATCACTATCCATCTTATCGTAGACAATTCCCATAACCCCTCCAGCAATTCCGTAGGACACAACCTGATAAACGGCATCAATTATGTGACCGGTAGAAGTCATAAAATTAGAGGTTGCAAACCATATCATTCCAACTCCAAAACCTAAGAGTGCTCCAACTAATGCTCCAAACTTATATCCTTGTCCAAAACCATGAGTCCCTCTAGCCCATTTACTATAGATCATAGATAATAATAGACCAATGACGATATTGGCTCCAATTAATAATGGAAAATTTATATCTTCATCAGCTCTTGCAGCGGCGCGGCCATCCCTTCTTCGGTAATATGACCCTCCATTACCCCAGACACCGCGTAAAATAAATATCCCAATAGAAACATTGTTACGGCTGCAGCTAAACCTGCGATTAAAGTTGATTTCTTCATAATTGTAATTTTGTTGATTTTAATAAATTCCAAACAAAAATAGTCTTTTATATATTTTTTTAATATATATAATTAATAAAAATATAATCTTCAAAATATAGTCTCATGTTTGAAAAGGATGTGAAATAAAAAAAGGGCATGCTTAATAATAAGCACGCCCTTTTTAACTATTGCAAAATTTATTCTAAAGCATAGGTGCAATTACAAGAGCAACTACTGCCATTAATTTTAGTAAAATATTAAGTGAAGGTCCTGAAGTATCTTTAAATGGGTCACCCACTGTATCCCCTACTACGGTTGCTTTGTGAGGTTCTGAACCTTTGTAATACATCTGTCCATTAATCTCTACTCCTTCTTCAAACATTTTCTTTGCGTTATCCCAAGCACCTCCGGCATTAGACTGGAAAATAGCCATTAGCACTCCACATACTGTAACACCTGCTAATAATCCACCTAACATTTCCGGTCCCATATCACTACCAAATAATCCAGGTCCAAAACCAACTACTACTGGAGTTAGCACTGCAAGAAGTCCTGGTAGAATCATTTCTCTGATAGAAGCTTTTGTAGATATTTCGACACATTTTCCGTACTCGGCTTTACCGTCTGCTGCATCAAATGTAGCTCTGTCCTCTTCTGACCATTCTGAACGTTCTTTGCCTTCATTTGCTTTCATAACAGCAAGTGCCGCTGTTAATTCTGGAATCGTTTTGAATTGTCTTCTTACTTCAGTGATCATATCCATAGCAGCACGACCAACGGCATTCATAGATAAAGAAGAAAATAAAAAAGGAAGCATACCTCCAACAAGCAATCCTGCCATAACTACAGGATTAGCAATGTTAATCGCTGTGATTCCAACAGTAGTCATATAAGCTGCAAATAAAGCCAGGGCTGTTAATGCCGCTGATCCAATTGCAAATCCTTTTCCAATAGCTGCAGTTGTATTCCCAACCGCATCCAATTTATCAGTTCTTTGTCTTACTTCTTTTGGCAATTCTGCCATTTCAGCTATTCCTCCTGCGTTGTCCGAAACTGGACCATAAGCATCAACAGCAAGTTGGATTCCAGTATTCGATAACATACCAACTGCTGCGATTGCAATACCGTACAATCCTGCAAAATGATGCGCTCCAATAATAGCGATAGCTAGTACAATTATTGGTAAAGCAGTAGACTGCATTCCAACTCCAAGACCAGCAATGATATTTGTTGCTGAGCCAGTCAGAGACTGGCTAACTATGGATTTCACAGGTTTTGTTCCTGTTCCAGTGTAAAACTCGGTTATTAATCCGATTAATAAACCTGATGCTAAACCAAACAGTACAGCCCAGAATACGCCCATGGAAGAATATTCAACCCCCCCGAATGTCCATGTTGCAGGTAACATCCACTTCACTATAAAGAATGTAGCAACCAACATAACAATTGCAGAAATGAATTCTCCATTGTTTAATGCTTTTTGAGGGTCACCTCCATCTTTTACTTTTACGAAGAAAGTTCCTAGAATCGAAGTAAGAATTCCGATTCCAGCTAGTACTAAAGGAAGAATTACTGCATTTAAACCACCAAATTCATTTGATACATCAAATCCTGTAAGTCCCATGAAAGCTGCACCAAGAACCATAGTACCGATTATTGAACCTACATATGATTCAAATAAATCCGCACCCATCCCTGCTACATCACCTACATTATCCCCTACATTATCAGCAATTGTTGCTGGATTCAAAGGATGATCTTCAGGAATACCTGCTTCTACTTTACCAACGAGGTCGGCTCCAACATCAGCAGCCTTAGTATAAATTCCACCTCCAACTCTAGCAAATAATGCAATTGAAGAGGCACCAAAAGAAAAGCCCGTTAGTATTGTGATAACTCTTTGAGTCATAGATTGTGTTTCTACGCCATACATTTGAGAATATAAAAGGAACAAGGATCCCAGTCCCAGAACACCTAGTCCAACAACTCCAAGACCCATTACTGACCCTCCGGCAAAGGCAACTTCCAAGGCTTTCCCTAAGCTCGTTCTTGCAGCATTTGTTGTTCTTACATTCGCTTTTGTTGCTACTTTCATTCCAATAAATCCAGCAAGAGCTGAACAAATTGCTCCCAGAACAAATGATAAAGCTACGAATGGAGAGGATGCATCTGACATTCCGCTCCATCCCATGAGAATTGCAACTGCTAATACAAACCAAAAGAGCACTTTGTACTCTGCTTTTAGAAAGGCCATTGCTCCATCAGAAATATTCTGAGCAATTCTAGCCATTTTCTCGGTTCCTACATCTTGTTTTGATACCCATGAAGATTTCCAAAAGGTATACAATAAAGCAATCACTCCAAAGGCGGGAATTGCGTAAACTAAATTCTGTCCCATTTAAATTTTGTTTTAAGTTTTATAATTGAGGCTGCAAAAGTAATGGGATTTTGGTGGATTGCAAATTATCTATTATACAATGTTATTGACTTATTACAATTATTTATTTTAAATATTTAAAAGAACTAAAATATATTTTTAGGCTAGTCTAAATTATTTCTATATTTACATTCTAAATTTATACGATGGCAACACAAACCGAAGAGGATTATATCAAGGCGATCTTTAAAATCACTGAGAAAAATCAAGGTACAGCTAATACAAATGCTATTGCTGAACATCTATCGACATCAGCCGCATCTGTAACAGATATGCTCAAACGATTATCAGAGAAGGAGTATTTTCATTATGAAAAATATAAAGGCGTATTCCTGACTTCAAAAGGGATAGATCTTGCCACCAAACTTATTAGAAAACACAGACTCTGGGAAGTTTTCTTAGTTGACAAGCTGAAATTTTCCTGGGATGAAGTCCACGATATTGCAGAACAGCTTGAACATATACATTCTGATTCTCTAATTGAAAAACTTGATCACTACTTAGGTCAGCCCAAATTTGATCCACATGGTGATCCTATTCCTAATTCAGAAGGAAAATTTACGCTCAGGTCTCAGATCTCATTAATTAATATGGCAAAAAATGAAAGTGGCGTTGTCGTAGGAGCAAAAGAACATGATAATGCCTTTCTCCAATATTTAAATCAACTAGGAATAAACTTAGGAACAAATATTCAGGTTATTGATCTGATTGAATTCGACCATTCGAGAAAAGTGCTTGTCGAAGGTCAATATGAACACACCATATCACATAAGGTCAGCAATAATATTTACATTAAAAAATCACAAGTATGAACTGCAGAAAATTGATTTTACTTTCACTCGCTTTATTTCTATCATTCAAAATAAATGCCCAAAAACCAACAGTTGTCTCATCGGCTTCGATGATATGGGATATGGTCAAAAATGTTGGTGGTGACAATATAGAACATGGATTGATAGTCCCGATTGGTGGAGACCCTCATATCTATGAACCAACACCAAGAGATGCACAACTAGTGACTTCAGCGGATCATATTTTTGTTAACGGCCTCACATTCGAAGGTTGGGTACTTGAATTAATAGAAAATTCCGGCACAAAGGCATCTGTTGACACAGTTACCAATGGAATAAACCCTATTACAAGCAGTGTTTATAAAGATTCGTTCGATCCACATGCCTGGATGGATATTTCAAACGCAATTATCTATGTGGATAATATTAAAAATGCCTTAATTCAACTGGACCCGGATAATAAAGAAAACTATTTGTCAAACCACGCGGCTTATGTTGGAAAATTGAAACCATTGGATGATTATATTTTCAACAGGATAAAAGAGATTCCTGAAGATCAACGTATTCTAATAACATCCCATGATGCTTTTCAATACTACGGAAACCGATATGGATTAAGGCTTGAAGCCATAATGGGTATTTCTACTGAAGCAGAAGCTCAGACTTCCGATATGATTAGAATTACCGATGCTATTAAAAGTACCGGCGTTCCTGCAATATTTATTGAAAGCACCATAAACCCGAAGTTAATCCAACAAATTGCTTCAGATAACAATGTTTCAATTGGTGGTGAATTATTTGCTGATTCGATAGGCGATGAAAATAGCCATGCCCCTAGTTATTATGACATGCTCAAACATAATACGGATACTATAGTAAATGCATTATCAAAACCAAAATCTGAAACTCCAGAATTGAGTTCTAACAAATCCGGAAATTATCTTCCATATCTTACTATTGGTTTATTTCTTATAGCTGCCCTTCTTATTATTATCAAGAGAATGAATAAATGATCAAGGAAAAAACACATATAACGGTTAAAGGTCTTTCAGTTTCTTATGGAAATAAAAGGGTATTAACAAATATCCATCTTGATATTGAAGCTGGTAACGTGTATGGTGTTATAGGACCAAATGGAGCTGGAAAATCGACGCTTTTCAAATCAATTCTTGGTTTAGTTGATATAAATGCCGGCCACATTGAAGTATTTGGAGATGATATTAAAGATGTTAAGAAACAAATTGCCTATGTCCCACAGAAGGATGAAGTGGACTGGGAATTTCCTGCCACAGTTAAAGACATTGTGTTAATGGGTAGATATCCTTATAAAAAATTACTCCAACGACTCAACAAACAAGATCATGATATTGCTCTGGATGCAATGGAAAAACTGCAAATCACTAATCTACAAAATAGGCAAATTGGTCGACTTTCCGGAGGGCAACAACAGCGGGTATTCATCGCAAGAGCTCTGTGTCAACGAGCTGAAATATTCTTTCTTGATGAGCCCTTCGTCGGAGTGGACATCACAACAGAAGAAAGAATTATTCAAATTTTAAAAGAATTGGCCGCTAATGGAAAAACAATACTAGTAGTTCATCACGACCTTTCTACTGTTGATAAATACTTTAACAAAGTTATTCTACTAAATCAAAGATTGATTACAGCAGGAAATACTTCCACTGTATTTAATCAAGAAAATATTGCTCAAGCGTATGGCCCTCAATTGACAATTTTACACAAAACCGGACTTATCTGAAAAGTCTTCATAACAGCAATTCGTCTATTTATTTACCTTATACGACCAAGTTTATATACCTTGGTTTTTCCGTTAGAATAAATCTAACAGAAACTATTTTCTAAATTAAACTCTATTTTCTATGAAAAAACTACTTCTTTTCTTCACTCTTTTCTTTGCATTTTCGGCAGGAACTGGCCTTATGGCTCAGTACACTGTTTCCGGAAGTGTTACAGATAGTGAAGGCACAGCGTTAATAGGTGTATCAGTCCTTGTAAAAGGATCATCGACTGGTGCTACTTCAGATCTGGACGGAAATTATTCTGTCGATGTCGATAGTGAAAATGCAACTCTTGAATTTTCATATGTCGGTTTCGCAGCTCAAAATGTTCAGGTCTCAAGCGACAACAATATGGTAAATATTGTTCTCCTTGAAGATGTAAACAAACTTGATGAAGTTGTAATTACCGGATTGGCCTCCAGTATTAAAAGGTCAAATCTTGCCAATTCTGTAGCTTCCATTGGAGCCCAGGAATTGACAGGTATTACTTCTCAATCTACAATGGATGGCGCCCTTTATGGCAAATTAAAAGGTGCTGAAATTCGATCTAATTCCGGAGCTCCCGGAGGAGGAATGTCTGTAAAACTTAGAGGAGTAACCTCGATTTTCGGAGATCAACAGCCACTATACATTATAGATGGCATCTATGTTGACAATTCAACGGTTTCAACAGGTACAAATATCGTTTCTGCAGCAGCCGGAGGAGGAAATACTTCAACGAATCAAGATGATGCCTCTAACAGAGTAGCTGACTTGATTACAGAAGATATTGAATCAATTGAAGTCCTTAAGGGTGCTTCCGCAGCTGCGATCTATGGATCTCGTGCAGCAGGAGGTGTGGTTCTTATAACAACAAAAAGAGGTAAATCAGGAAAACCTCTGGTTAAATTTTCTCAAACAATTGGTACTGCTACTCCTATCAAACTTTTAGGGCAAAGAGTATCAACTGCTAGTGAAGTAACAAATACATTTGGTGCTGACGCAGGAGCTATAGCTGCTACTAATGGTGTAACAGATTATGAAGCTGAATTATATGATAATTCAGGTCTCTTGTTAACCTCTCAATTGTCTTACTCAGGTGGAAATGATAAAACAAAGTTTTATGTCAGTGGTCTGTACAAGGATGAAGAAGGAATTGTAGTCAATACTGGCTATAAAAAGACTTCTGTAAGAGCTAATATTGATCACAAATTCAATGACTGGTTTGATATTAGTTTTTCCTCAAATTACATCAACAGTCAAGCTGACAGAGGATTCTTTAATAATGGTAACACCAATACTACTGTTGGTTATGCCTTAGCTTTTACTTCTCCTTGGGAAAATCTTTTTCCAGATTCCAATGGAAATTATCCAGCAGGTGGAGCAGGATCAAATGTACTTGAGTCCGTTAACCTTATTACAAACAGAGAAAACGTTAATCGTTTCTTGAACGGCGTGAGAGCGAACGTAAGATTATTTTCATCAGATAATCAGAATTTGAAATTAGTTCTTAATGGAGGTCGTGATGAATACACACTTCAGACTATGGGATTATTCCCTCAGAATCTGTCGTTCTTTAGCGATCCTTCTAGTTTAGGAGGAGTATCAATTACTGGTAATACATTGAATGAAGTATACAATCTATCTGCATTCTTGATTCATTCTTACTTTACACCTAATGATATTTCGTTTAGAACTCAGGCCGGTATAACAACTGAGCATTTTGATAAAAATACAATTATCACAACTGCAACTGACCTGAATGGAGCACAATCTAATATTGATCAAGCCGCTAATATCGGTGTCTACCAAAATAGACAAGAGCAGCGTGATAAAGGATTCTTTGTTCAGGAAGAAATAAATTATCAAGACAAATTTATTGCTACTATTGGTTTGAGAGGTGACAAATCTTCTAACAATGGAGATGCCAACAAATTGTACTATTATCCAAAAGCTAGTCTAGCAGTTAATTTACATAACCTTACCAACTTCGGTGGAGGTGTAAACAATGTAAAAGTAAGAGTAGCCTATGGAGAAGCTGGTCGATTTGCAAACTTTAACGACAGATTCAATTCTCTAGGTGGAACTTTAATAGGTTCACATGCAGGTTGGGTTACAGGAACTGTAAGAGGTAACTCTGAAGTCGGTCCTGAAAGACAGAAAGAATTAGAATTAGGAACCGATATTACATTTTTAAACAACAAAGCCATTTTTGAATTCACGTATTACATTAAGAAAGTTGAGGATGTTCTTCTTAGAAGACAAATACCTACTTCTACAGGATTTACAACTCAGGTTGTGAATGGCGCTGAGTTACAAAATAATGGATTTGAAATATCTCTAGGAGTAACACCGGTTGACGGTAAAGTTACTTGGGATACACAATTAAACTTTTGGAAAAACACTTCTGAAGTTACACGCTTGGATGTACCTGCGTTTAACCTTGGAGGATTTGCCGCTAGTTTAGGACAATACAGAATTGAAGAAGGTAAAAGTGCTACTCAAATTGTAGGTACTGTAAAACCTGAAGATGCATCCACTCTTGACCCTGATGGTGATGGATTTGCAGTATATGGAAATGCAGAAGCAGATTTCAATCTTTCTTGGGTGAACTCCATAGAGTTTGGAAATTGGGATCTTGGATTTGTATGGCATCTTAAGCAAGGTGGTGAAGGTGTTAACTTAAGTACGCTTCTTTGGGATCTTGCAGGTATGACATGGGATTATGATGATACAACTTTAGACCCTACAGGAACTTTAGGTAATGGTGACTACAGAACATCTGAATGGTCTGCAGGAAATGCAGGTCCATGGATCGAAGATGCATCCTACCTTAGATTAAGAGAAGTAGGATTATATTATACATTACCAAAAGATAAGTTCTCAAATGTTTGTGATCTTAAATTGGGGGTATCCGGAAGAAACTTGATCAATATTTTTGATTATAACAGTTATGATCCGGAAGTATCAAACTTTGGTGGAAATGTATTGGCAAACTCAATTGAAGTGACGCCTTTCCCTTCTTCTAAGAGAATAAATTTTCACGTAATCGCTTCATTCTAAACCCAATTAAATTTTATTATTATGAAAAATATTTTAGTTAATTATAAATTCTTGATTGTTCTGAGTCTAATCTTTGGGTTTACGGCTTGCGATGTAGATGATATCGCCAACCCAAATGGACCAACTCTAGAGAGTTTGGAAAACGGGGCAACAATGGCTGACTTGCTATTATTAGCAAGCGGAGTAGAATCTATCATGAGAAATGATTTAGGATTCTATTATACTACCACTAGCATAGTTGGTAGAGATTACTATGACCTTAACGGTACTGATCCTAGATATACAGGTGAACTTCTAGGAGCCGGTCAAGGAGAAGGATTCCTTGATAATAATGGTTTCTTGACAACAAGATCATTTGCTGCTGGATATCGTGCAATAAGAAATGCTCAAGTGTTATCTAATGCAGTTGACAATACGGTAGCTAGTTTGACATCTGAAGAAATAAACGGTTTCAAAGGCTTCGCAGAATTGGTAACTTCTTATGAATTATTAAAACTGTTGAATAAGCAAGGAAACACAGGTGTAAGACTAGATGTAACAGATCCTGACAATCTTGGACCATTGGTTCAAAGTTATGATGACGGACTAACAGCGGTTTCAAATATGTTATCTGCGGCTAGTGGACTTCTAAATACAGCAGGAAGTTCGTTTGCTTTTAATTTATCTAGTGGATATTCTGGATTTGATACTCCATCTGGAATGGCTCAATTTGCACAGGCTTTACAAGCAAGAGTTGAACTTTACAGAGGTAATAATGCTGCTGCTATGACTGCACTTGCAAGCTCGTTTTTTGATATGGGTGGAAGCTTGGATATGGGCGTTTATCATTCATTTGGTACAGGCGGAAACGATATTCGAAACCCTGTATTTTTTGTACCTGGTACAGATTTATTCATGGCTCATCCATCATTTGTAACAGATGCAGAAGCCGGAGATACAAGACTTTCAAAAGTGTCTGATCTTGGAGCTCCAGTTTCAATTGATGATCTTACAGCTACACATCAGGTTCAGGTTTTTAGTTCAGATACAGATCCTTTAGCAATGATTCGAAATGAAGAATTGATTTTGATTTATGCTGAAGCGAACATAGGTTCAGATAACGCAGCCTCAGTAACTGCTATTAATGTAATTAGAAGTTCAGCAGGTCTAGGTGACTATGCCGGAGGAACTGATGACGCTTCTCTTCTGGATGAAGTTCTTAATCAAAGAAGATATTCTTTGTTTGGTGAAGGACACAGATGGGTTGACATGAGAAGACATAATAGATTAGGAGATCTGCCTTTAGACAGACCCGGGGATCAGGTTTTTTCTGAATTCCCTACACCAGTTTCTGAAGCAAATTAATTTCTTCTGATAAACTAATAATCAGGATTGCCTTGTATCTTCAGGGCAATCCTTTTTTTATGGAATTAGTTTACAAAACCGTTTCTCATCCCCTTCAGCTTAGAAGGATATTAGAATTACAACAATTAAATCTCCCCAATAATATAAGCCCCCAAGAAAAATTCAAGGAAGGATTTGTAACTGTGGAACATGATTACAATCTGCTCCAAAAAATGAATTCTCCCTTCCCTCATATAATTGCTGTCGATAATGACATCATAATTGCATACGCTTTGGTAATGTTGAAAGAACTAAGGAAGGAAATTAAAGTTCTGAAGCCTATGTTCAATCAGATCGATAAAGTCTTACTCAAGTCAGGGAAATCAATAAGATATTTCGTTATGGGTCAGGTATGCATAGATAAAGCCTATCGATCAAAAGGAATATTCTATGGATTGTATAATAAAATGAAGGAAGAGATGTCAGAAAATTTTGAGGCAATAATTACCGAAGTTGATCCTGAAAATCCAAGATCATTATACGCGCATCTTAAACAAGGGTTCAAAATTCTCGATTCTTATAAAGATGAGCATGGTAGACCTTGGGAATTGATTATCTGGGATTGGTCTTAAGGAGCGATTTTTATATTTTTGGGTATGGCAAAAAAGCGTTATGGAGAAAAAGAGAGAAACATCATTTTCCGTTGGGTATATATTGTCGTTTTTGGACTTGTAGCAATTTGGCTAATTAGTTCCATCATTACAAAAGAAAGCCCGGCTGATGTTCTAAGAGGTATTTTTTCTAAAATGCCCGGAAAAACGAGTGTGTCTTGTGAAGAACTGTTGGTTGAAAAGGATTCTATTATCAAAAGTCTGGAAGAGCAACTTTCGAATAGCGTTCGAATTACAACAGGTTCTAACAGAGGTATAGTTATTATTGAAAGTCAAACCTTAAACTTACGCGACAAGCCTTCATTAAATTCCAATATTCTTTTAAAAATTCCTGCTAACTCAGAAGTTGAAATTCTACTTTATGATATTCAAACATTTTACCTTGAAGGTCTTCCAGGTAAATGGTGCAAAGTAAAATATGCTGATTCAGAAGGTTGGGTTTGGGGAAATTACATCAGAGAAATTTAGTGGCTGCCTAATCTAACTCAAGTAATATTATGTCTCTTAAAAGAAAAGTAATATACCAGTTTGCAAAAAAGCAACATGCTAATATTACTAAAATGGCTGAAAATGCGATTGATGATCAAGAGGCTATATTCAAGAGTTTATTATCCAAAGCTAAAAATACCAGGTTTGGAATAGATCATCAATTTCAATCCATTACTTCACATGCAAAATATTGTATTCAAGTTCCGATCAGATCCTATGAGGACATTCGAAGTTATATTGATCTTATAATAAAAGGAGACAAAAATGTTCTGTGGCCGGGAAAGCCAAAATATTTCGCTAAAACTTCAGGTACAACATCAGGTATTAAGTATATCCCAATTTCAAAAGAAAGTATCAAGTACCATATCAAAACTGCAAGGAATGCTGTCCTCAATTATGTTGCACAAACAGGGAAGGACATATTTTCGAAAAAATTAATTTTTCTTTCCGGGTCACCTGAAATGACAAAAACCGGTCAAATCTTTACAGGTCGGCTTTCCGGTATTGTAAATCATGAAGTCCCATCCTGGATTAGACCAAATCAGCTCCCTAGTTTTACAACAAATTGTTTTGATGATTGGGAAGAAAAATTAGAGCAGGTAGTTAAGGAGACCATACATGAGGACATGTCTCTTATCGGTGGTATACCACCTTGGGTTCAGATGTATTATGAAAAATTAATTCAACGAAGTTCCAAGAAAACGATAAAAGACATTTTTCCAAATCTTCAACTATTTGTTCATGGTGGAGTCAACTTCCTCCCATATAAAGCAATTATGGATTCTTTACATGGAACGGGTGTAGATAGTCTTGAAACATATCCTGCTTCAGAAGGCTTTATAGCTTTTCAAGACAATCAAGAAGATGACGGCCTCCTTCTCAACACCAATGCCGGGATGTTTTTTGAATTCGTTAAACCTGAAGAATTATCACGAGAGAACCCTAAAAGATGTTTGCTCCATGAGGTCAAGTTGGACACTGATTACGCTGTTTTAATTACGAGCAATGCTGGTTTATGGGCCTATAATCTTGGAGATACTATAAGATTTACATCTCTCAATCCTTTTAAATTGCGTGTAAGTGGCAGGATCAAACATTATATCTCTGCATTTGGCGAACATGTAATTTCTAAAGAAGTTGAAGAAGCAATGGACATTGTATCTAATAGACACAACTTAAAAATCACTGAATTCACTGTTGCTCCCAATATTAATCCTGATGATGGCTCAACAGCACACCACGAATGGTTCATAGAGTTTGAATCTTTACCTCCAAAGCTGGATGACATTCAAAGAGAATTAGATGAAGAAATCTGTCGACAAAACATATACTACAAGGATTTAATCGAGGGTAATGTGCTACAAAAACTTAGATTGTCTCCACTTCAAAACAATGCTTTCAGATTATATATGAAATCATTGGGTAAGCTTGGAGGTCAAAATAAAGTGCCTCGATTAACCAACGATAGAGATATCGCAAATGCTATTAATAAATATAAACTTTAGAATCAACAGTATAATCGGTCTGATATTCCCCATGTTATTAATAAGTTAAAGACAAATTGTTCTTCAATAACAAAGCGAAAAGCGTTGTTTATCAAGTGAAAATCAACTACTTTTGTTGCCCTTATGAAATTCAGGTACATTTTTTTTATAATGACTATATCCTTGATTTGTTTGCAATCTTGCAAAACACAGTTTGAGGAAGTACGCACAAGTAATGATCCCGTCAAGATCCTGGCTTCTGCTAACAAATATTATGAAGATGAAGATTACCTGAAAGCTCAGGCCCTTTATGAATTAGTTATTCCTTTTTATCGAGGTAAAAAAGAAGCTGAAGATTTATTTTATAAATACGCTTATACTTATTATAATCAGAATCAATTTATACTAGCAGCACATTACTTTAACAGCTTTTCTAATACATTTTACAATAGCCCCAAAAAAGAAGAGATGTCTTATATGTCTGCATATTCGAATTATCTGATGTCTCCTAATTATAAGTTGGATCAGGAACCATCAAGAAATGCTATAAATGAACTTCAAACTTTCATAAATACATTTCCTAGTTCTCCAAGAGTAGATGAGTGTAATATCCTAATTGATGAAATGCGGTTAAAATTAGAAACCAAAGCATACAATGAGGGCAAATTATATTATCAACTTCAGAATTATAATTCTGCGATGACTTCCTTTGAGAACATGCTTAAAGATTTTCCGGAAACAAAACGTGGTGAAGAGGTAAGGTTTTTGATTATAAAATCAAATTACGAATTGGCTAAGAACAGTGTGTATGAAAAAACACAGGAACGCCTTGAACAAGCCATAGAAAAATGCATAAAATTTATATCTAAATATCCTGATACTTCATATAAAAATGAAGTTCAGAAGATTAATGAAAATTGTAATAAAGAATTAAAAAGATTTGTCAATGACGGATATCAAGAATAAGGTTCAAAGTATTGATCCTAACACAAAAGCTAGAAATATTAAAGACCTCATAGATCCAACAACTAATATCTATGAATCACTGGCTGTAATTACAAGTAGAGCAAAACAATTGAATGTAGAAATTAAGCAAGAATTACATTCTAAATTAGATGAGTTTGCAATTACTTCTGAAACAATCGAAGAAATTCAGGAAAATAAGGAGCAAATTGAAATCTCAAAATTCTACGAAAAATTACCTGATTCATCCATCATCGCGATGAATGAATTTCTTGATGGAAATCTTGAATATAGAGATAGAAATCAGGAACATACGGAGGAGGACTAAACTAAAATCCAAATTTTGGAAGGCAAAAAAATAGTACTTGCCATTACAGGTAGCATTGCCGCTTATAAAGCCGCTACGCTAACTCGACTTCTTATAAAAAAAGGCGCTGAAGTCAAAGTTATTATGACTGAAGCAGCTACAAAGTTTATAAGTCCACTTACTTTATCAACACTTTCTAAAAATCCTGTTTTTACAAATGTAATTGATGAACAAGCATGGAACAATCATGTTGAACTTGGATTATGGGCAGATGTTATGTTGGTTGCTCCCGCAACAGCTACAACAATTTCGAAGATGGCAACTGCAAATTGCGACAATATAATTACAGCTGTTTACCTTTCTGCAAAATGTCCAGTATATATTGCACCCGCTATGGATAGAGATATGTGGAAGCACCCGGCAAATCAAAAAAATATCTCCGCCCTTCTTTCATATGGAAATAAAATAATTGATGTCGGAACCGGAGAACTTGCAAGTGCCCTTGTAGGTAAAGGCCGGATGGCGGAACCCGAATCAATTGTTGAGCAATTGGAATTTTTTTTTCAATAACTAAGGACCTCTCCTCGAAAAAAGTCCTAATTACAGCCGGTCCGACTTATGAAGCTATTGATCCAGTAAGATTCATTGGTAATCGTTCTTCAGGAAAAATGGGAATAGCACTTGCAGAAGAATGTGCCCAAAGAGGTGCTGAAGTCCAATTGATTCTAGGACCAAGTATGCTTGATAGCTCTTATCCAAATGTTCATATTACAAAAGTACAATCTAGTGAAGAAATGTATGAAGCTTGTCTTCAGCATCATTCTCATTCTGATATCGCTATTTTTGCAGCAGCTGTAGCCGATTACAGACCTCAAAGTGCAAGTGAAACAAAAATCAAAAAATCGGAAGCTACGCTCGAGCTAAAACTTGAAAAGACAATCGACATAGCGAAGTCTCTAGGCGAATTAAAAAAGAATGGACAAATACATATTGGATTTGCTCTTGAGACCAATGACGAAGAATCTTTTGCACAAGTAAAACTTAAAAAGAAGAACTTTGACCTGATTGTACTTAATTCTTTAAATGATAAAGGTGCTGGATTTCAAGTTGACACCAACAAAGTGACGATTTTTAGTTCAGATGATGAGATGAAAAAATTTGAATTAAAATCCAAAAAAGATGTCGCCAGAGATATCATGAATACTTTAGTAAATAAATACCTTAAATCTTAAAATACCGTTTAATTGTCTATGAGATATTTAACATTGATTTTAGCCCTCGTTTTTAGCTTTTCTAAAATCCAAGCTCAAGAATTAAATATTACAGTCCAAGTCAAGGCACCTCGCCTTCAATTGGTCGATCCCAAAGTGTTCAAAACCTTGGAAAAGGAAATATATGAGTTTGTTAATAACACGCGATGGACTGATGATGAATATGAGAATTTCGAAAAGATCGAAGGCAATCTTAACATCACTATTACTGAAGAATTAAGCAATACCAGTTTTAAGGCAGATTTTTACGTTCAAACAATAAGACCGGTATTTGGTAGCAATTATAAAACTCAAGTACTAAATTTTGTCGACAAGGGTATCCCATTCGTTTATCGTGAATTGCAACCCATTGAGAATAGTTATAACACATTCATTGATCCACTCTCTTCTTTACTAACTTATTATACATATCTCATGTTAGCGGCTGATTATGATACATTCGAACCATATGGAGGGGATCCGCATTTCAAAACAATGCAAAATATAATAAGTGCCATACCTCCCAATATTTCTCAAGGTTCAGGATGGGACCAACAAGGAAATCGAAGAAATAGATATTGGATTATGGAAAATTTCCTGAATCCCAGATTACGGGCTCTTCGGCAAGCCACTTATGAATATCACAGATTAAGTATGGACAAAATGAGTGATGAAGCTGACAAGTCACGAGCCATTATGTTAAGCGCACTAACAACCATTGAACAAGTCCATAAATCAGAACCTAATACTGCCGTTGTTCAGATGTGGGCCGACAGTAAAAGAAATGAATTGGTCGAAATATTTAAAGGAGCCAGCAGAGGTCAGCAAACGAAAGTTTATGATATCATGGTAAAACTGGATCCGGCTCAAGCTTCATTTTATTCTGATATAAAATAATTTTTTGCCTTGTAACATAGCCATATTCGCTTCAGGAGGCGGCTCCAATGCTGAACAAATTATCAGGCATTTTAAAGATTCTTCAATTGCTGAAGTCAAATTAATTTTAAGTAACAAAAAGGATGCTTTCGTTTTAGAACGCGCAATAAATCATAATATAGACTCTGTATCTTTCAATAGGTCTCAATTTTATGAATCTGGTTATATATTAAGTCTTCTAGAAGGACATGATATTGGTTTCATTGTATTGGCTGGCTTTCTATGGCTTATCCCTTCATCACTGATTCAAAAATATCCAAATAAGATAATTAATATTCATCCGGCACTTCTACCAGCCTATGGTGGGAAAGGGATGTATGGACATCATGTACATCAAGCGGTTTTTGACAATAATGAAAAAGTATCCGGTATTAGTATTCATTACGTAAATGAACATTATGATGAAGGATCTATAGTATTACAAAAGAAAGTCAATTTAAGCCCATCAGACACCCCGGATCTTATTGCCAAAAAAGTATTAGAACTTGAGCATCTGCATTTTCCAAAAGTTATTGAGTCCGAAATTCGTAGATTAAACTGCTAATTTTAAATCCTCAGATTTTTGTAAGTAATTGTATCCTTTGATCCCTTGAATCCCACCTGTATGAATGGCCATAATATTAGAACCGCTTTCAAAGGCATTTTTTCCCATTAAATCCATTATCGCAAACATCATTTTACCTGTATAGATCGGATCCAAACATACAGCATACCTGGCTTGAAAAGAGTTAATGAAATTAATGAGCTTGCTATTCACTTTTGCAAATCCTCCTTGATGATAATTATTCAAAACAGTCCAGTTGGTTTTTGGTGAAGACAATTGACTTGCAATAATCTCGTGCATCTTCTCATTTTTCATCGAATTGATAACAAAGACATATTGATCTGAAGTAGTGCGTTCAATTATCCCGGCTGCAGTACTTCCTGTACCTGCTGCCAGAACTAAATACTTGATGTGTGGATTTTGCTCATTGAGCTCATCTACAATTTCAGCTGCACCCCTTTTAGCATATTGATTGCTACCACCCTCAGGTATTACAAATGGATTATTATAGGAATGAATGATTCTATTTATTTCTTCAGAATCCAGACCCTGGCTGTATGCTTTTTTCGAAATATGATGACATATCATCCCTTCCTGGATTGCTTTTTTAAGTGTAGGATTATCCGTATCAATTTGTTCACCTCTAATAATTCCAACCGATGGAATATTGTGATTGGCACAAATACTTGCGAGGGCTGCAATATGGTTTGAAAATGGGCCTCCAAAACTGACAATACACTTGTGAACTGATTGCTTATAGTATTCTATATTATACTTAAGCTTGCGCCACTTATTGCCACCATAATCTTTATGGATAAGTTCATCCCGTTTCAGATAAAGTTGATAGCCATGATCAGTGAAGCGACCTAAATACAGAACGGGACTTGGAATCAGAATTTGATTCATTTTACATTGCTGACTTGATTTGGAATGTGGATTATAAACGAAGTCCCTTGATTCTCTCTTGAATCAATTTCAATGTTTCCTTTTAAATAATTTACTCTTGACCTGATATTTTCAATGCCCATTCCATTTTGTTTCTTGGTTTGATTGAAGCCTACTCCATCATCTTCAATATGGATGATTATTTCTCTCCCTTCTTTATTTAATTGAACTAGAACCTCATGAGCTTTGGCATGTTTAATTGCATTATTTAGAATCTCTTGTACGATTCGATAGATTCCGAGTGCAACAGTTTGATCCATCTTAATCGGAATATCAAAATGTTGGAAATCGATTTCTGGTCCATACTTTCCATCATATCTGTTAACCAAATCCTTTATGGCAGGAATTAAGCCTAATCGACTTAATGCACCAGGTTGCAGATTTTGAGAAATAGTTCTTACTTCTCCAACAGCAGCATCGAGCAGATCCGTTGCTGTATCAATTTCGGTATTATCAACATTACCGTTAAGTTTCACACGGATGTTATCGACCTGTAACTTAATGGTCGACAACAAGCCACCCAAACTGTCATGCAGGTCTTTAGCTATACGTTCTCTTTCTACTTCCTGCCCTTCGATCATAGACTTCATCGAATTGATCTGGATTTTATCTTTGAGCTCGTTGATCATTTGATGGTTGATCTTTTCATTTTGCTCTTCAATAATTTTTGCAGTATTAATTTTCTCACTATAGAACCTGACGATATAATAAATACCAATAGTCAGAAGCGCGAGCACAAGGCCCAAAACGATTAATGCTCTTTTTTGTTGTTGATTACTTTCTACTGCGAGCAATTTTTCCCGTTCTAAAGATTTGATTTCAGCATTCTTCTCACGGGATTCATACTTGTATGTAATATTATTAACAGCAATGACTCGATTTTCATTAAGTATACTGTCTTGTAATGCCGCATACTTTTGAGTGTAGATCAATGCACTATCAAGTACATCAATAGCTCTGTAATTAAAAGCAAGATTATTGTAAACAGATAGCCTTTGCTTGCTAAAAGGGATGCTATTGAGATAGATTAGACTATTGGAGTAGTCTTCAATAGACTCCCTATAGTTTTCAAATTTTAAATATATATCTCCTCGTGCTGCGAGGCAATTGGCTAATTCTTCAGAATCTTCATTCAAGCTACTTTTTTCATAGCATAGATTAGATAATTCTAATGCAAGATCAAATTCTTGCATCAAATCATTGTACTGAATTTTCGCTATTATTAATTTGGTATGAAGTGGTGAATCTTCAATATTGCTCAACTGCTTATCGATAAAATCAAGAGAATTTTTTGCTTTATCAATATCCAATTTATCAAAATAGAGTTTGAATAGTTGGAGTTCTATCTCTGTAACCTTCTTCCCGTTTCCCGATTGAAGATAATAGTCCTTAAGTTTCATAAACTCATCCAAAGCATCGTTGTGCATTCCATTCTCCAATAATTGTCTTGCTATGTGGAATTCAGTATCATGGATACCGATGGTATCATTTGACACTTTGAAGTATTCTAAGCTTCTTGAAAGGTACTCGAAAGAGCGTTCGAAGTTTCGCTTCTTTTCTTCTTCATAAAGTGCTAAGTTAACGTGAGTTCGACGTAAGGAAGTGGAAAAATAGGATAAAAAGAAAGAGCAATTTTGTTTATCTTAATAGTTGATAATCAATTAATTAAAACAAAAAAGCTCTACTATGAAAGATAGTCAAATTATTGCAATTTTCTGTGCTTTCGATGATTTTTTCACCGATTTTGATCACTTTTAAAAATCTCATACCCTAGAGGGAAAGAAAAATCGACGGAATCGTACCTGCAGGTTATCCATGAGCGAGGTGATGAGCATCATCGTATTTTTTCATATGAGTGGATACCGTTGCTTTAAGCACTTTTACCAGAATCATGTCTGCCAACATATGCGCGGCTATTTTCCCAATCTGGTATCTTATAATCGGATGGTGGAGTTGCAAACCAAAGCGGTCCTACCATTAGCCTTGTTTGTAAAGATGTACCGAATGGGTAAATGTAGTGGGATATCCTTTATTGATTCAACCAGTATCCGGGTCTGTCACAATCGAAGGATTCATTCCCACAAGGTGTTTGCTGGACTGGCCAAACGAGGCAAGACTTCAAAGGGTTGGTTTTATGGTTTCAAACTTCATCTGGTTCATAATGACCGGGGCGAAGTGATTGATTTTCAACTCACTCCGGGCAATGTGCATGATAATGCCGTATTGAAGTGTAAACGGTTTATGAAGAAGGTCTATGGCCGGTTGTTCGGTGATAAAGGCTATATTGTCAACAAGCAAATCTTTGACACTCTTTTCTTGAGAGGTATTCATTTGATTACTAAGTTGAGACGGAATATGAAATCCAAAATGATTACACCCCTACAGGATGCTCTTCTGCTCCGAAAACTTGCTATCTCTGAAACCATTATTGACCAACTCAAAAATATTTCACAGATCGAACATACAAGGCATCGTTCCTTTGCCGGATTTTTCGTCAATATACTTGGTGGACTTTGTGCCTACGGGTTTAAAGAATCTAAACCCTCCATTTATAAGAATCTGGTCGATACCAAACAACTCCTTTTGGCCTAGTCTTACATCGAACTCACGTTAAGTTATAATAGGTCTGGGCGAGCTGGTGGTAATCTTTAGATTTGCGTGCTTGATTTAATTCTTCTATGTAATTCTTATAAAGATCAATTTGCTGGGAAAAGGAATTCCCACATAGAAGGCAGCAAAAGCAGAATAATAATGTGATCCTTACATACATACTTTTGAAAGTAAAGTGAATTGTTAGAATAAAAAAGAAAAACTCTCATCGTTATGAGAGTTTTCTTTCAATTTTGCAATAGTCAATCCCAATGAGTTAATTTTTTATCGGTTTTGAGAAAAAAAAGGAGTTGAGCGTCAATTTTTCTTAAATTGGGATACTCTGTCTGTGCCAAGAGCCGATTCTAAGAAAAAGCCCAACTCCACGGATCGTGATATTAACTAACCTAGAATTCAAGATAACCAACTAAACTATTCTTATAATTAACATGATGCTAACCTTCCCGGGCAGGTTTGCATCACCGTTGTATTAAATACGATATAAAGATGAGCTTATAAGAAAGTCTTTTCCTCATAGTAACCCCCCAATTTGCTTTTAAGGGATTATCCCGAATTTTTTGTAGCTAATTGAGGGTATCTTCGTATTATATTTGTGTTGATACACAAATCGCAAATTATTTTTCGTTTGAATAATACCTTATGACCAAAATCTTAATAGCGGACGACCATGCCATGTTCGCAGATGGCATCGCCTCGATTCTCGAAGCTGAGACTTCCCTCCAAGTAGTTGCGAGATGCTTAGACGGCCAAACAGCCTTAAATTATCTTGATGGTAACGACGTAGATGTTGTTCTCCTTGATGTAAATCTTCCAGGCATGAGCGGTATAGATGTCTGCAAGGAAATTACCACGAAACATAAAAGCACTAAAGTTCTTGCGATCTCAATGTTTAATGAGGAATCATTTGTTACTGAGATCCTAAACAATGGAGCTATGGGTTATATCCTTAAGAATACCGGAAGAGACGAACTCCTTAAAGCGATCAATACCATTCTTTCAGGTCAATCTTATTTCAGTGATGATGTGACGCAAACCATTATGAAAGGATTGATGAAACATCGTAAAGCTTCTAAACAGACTGAAAAACCGATGCCTAAGGTATCAAGAAGAGAAAAAGAAGTCCTTCAACTTATTGTCCACTTTGGTTTGAAGACCTACAGTAGCTGCTACTTGCATATCAGTAGAAATCTTATGATATAATTCAATACGCTTGTCAGAGATTTCTTTGAATTTACTTGATTCACCTGTTCTATAATAAAAAATCATAATCTGTAAGTAAATGCTTACAGAATCTACTTCTAAATTTGCCTTTTCTAATGCTTTTTCCAATGTCATTAAAGCTTTATCATGCTGGCCTTGTTTTTTATAGTTTTCTGATAATTTGAGATTAATATTATGGTCTTCCGGGTTAAGTAATTCTATTTTTTCTAATGCTTTTTCTGCTTTTTTAAATTCACCTTTTTTCTCATAGATTTCAGCAAGTTGTGTATCGTCTTTTTCCTTTTCAGGGAACAATTCCAGATATTCAATAAGGTAGGCTTCTGCTTCTTCTAATTCATCTCTTTGAATACTAATTTCAGCCATTCTTTTTAAAACCCTTTCTTTATGACCATTGCTAATTGCATCAAGACCGACTTGCTTTGCTTTTTTAAAATTCCTTGTCAAAGAATAAAATCTCATGAGTTGAGTATAGGGATAGTAGTCACGAGGATACAATGTTCTCCAAGTTTCCCATAATTGAAATGCTTTCCCAAGCTCTTGCTTGTAGATATAATACATGCTTTTCAAATTAAACTTTTGTCTTTCCGACAGACGCTGAGATTGTTCTAAGGCCAGGGTAATTTTTTCTTGTGCTGTTTGAATATCGCCATTCATATATATCAGACTGGAAAGTAAAGCTTTAATTTCGGCACTGTTATCGTCCATCTTTTCGGCGGCAATAGCATACTCATAAGACGCTTCTATATTTTTATCGAAAACTCCGGCAATCGTCGCTTGGAAGTAACTTTGTAACGCCTCTAGGTCAGAGCTTATAAGCTCTGCAGCGGGTAAGTCTGTAATTTCGATAAATTCTGTATTGCTTTTTTTTAAAAACAAACTTGCAGAAAGTTCTGTCGTAAAATTATCTACTATTGAATAGAAGTCTTCTGACTCAAATTCTTGAACGAAAAAATCTTTTCCATTCCTACTCTCAGATACAGTAATGTTTACGATGTACTTATTATCCTGAAAATCTATAGTACCATGAATGAAATATTGAGCTAATTTATTTTTTGCAATTTTTAATTTAGAGCTGAATGGTATATCGTCATGTAAGTTATAGTTCTGAGATTGATAGGCATACTCAAAACCTGTGGGATCTATACAATAAATCCTCATGTCTTGTTGCATGTCGGTTGAGATGAGCTTTGGATATGCCAAACGTAACCAGTTGTTCTTTTCTAAAGATTTATTTTCAAAAGGAAACAGAGCAATACTTTTAGTTTGAGAGACTGATGGTACAAATCTGGTCACGGTGTCGCCTAATTCTGTAGTAATTTGAACCTCACTTGCTGCGGCCTGAACACTATTACCTTTTCCTGCAAAACTTGCAATTCCAATAGCCAGAATAAAGTTTACCGGAATTAGAATTTTTTCAAGTCTTGTCCATTCATCATGCCCTCGTCGACCATGATTATAAATAAATACAGTAACAGCGGGTATCATTAAGCCGGCAAAAAGTAAAAATTTGTCAATTATTGAAGATGGAACACCATAACGATTTGTTATGAAAATTAAGAACTGTAATATTCCCCATGATACTCCAACATAAGTAGCCATGAATTGGGGAAATCTTCGTTCCCAGAGATCTGAAATAAAAGACTTTTGGGATTTTTCTGACATCCTGTAAAAATTAGCTCCATAAAAATAGACTTATTATTAATATTGTGTTGAATTTCAATTTATAAGAAATATGAAATATTATATATATTAATGAAGGCACTAGTCATATCAGGGGGTGGAAGTAAGGGGGCATTTGCCGGAGGTGTTGCCGAATATTTAATCAATGATTTGAAAATTGACTATGATATTTTTGTCGGTTCATCCACAGGGAGTTTATTAATTCCTCATTTGGCTATTAGTGAGATTGATAAGATCAAGTCGATCTATACGAATGTAGGTCAAGAAGATATCTATAGCACTTGTCCGTTCAAAATCACAAAATCAAAAGATGGTGGAATTAAAGCGTCCATCAATCATTTTAATACAATCAAAATGTTTTTGAAAGGAAAGAGAACATTTGGAGAACATAAAAACTTAAGAAAAACAATTGCTCGTACTCTAAGTGCGGAAGAATTCAAAAAAGTTCAAGCGTCCGATAAGAAAGCAATTGTTGTAGTCTCAAACATTACAAGATCAACAATAGAATATAAATATGCTAAAGATTGTTCTCATGACGATTTTATGGATTGGATGTGGGCCTCCTGCAGCTTTATTCCATTCATGAGTATTGTAGAGAAACACGGGTATGAGTATGCTGATGGTGGATTTGGAAATTATATTCCAATTGAAGAAGCCATTGACAACGGAGCGACTGAAATCGATGTTATCGTATTATCACCGAGAAGAAGACCTAAAACTCAATATGTTTCAAGCAATGCTTTTGATCTTTTATTGAGAGTTTTCATGTTTATGCAAAAGCAAATTGCATATGATGATGTATTGATCGGACATCTTGAGAGTATTTATAACAAAAATGTAAAAGTAAATTTCATTTTCACACCACGGAATCTAACAGATTATTCATTTTATTTTAGTCCATCCAAGATGGCATCCTGGTGGGAAGAAGGCTATCAATATGCCAAGGAATTATATATGAAAAATTAAGCGTTAAAAGTCAAATTCTATCGTATCTCCGGGCCCTAATTGATCTTTGTCAATAGCGCCACTCGTATTTGATTTTGGCTTAGCTTCACTTTTCGAATCTTTTGACTCTTTCTTTTTTATCTCTTCAATTTTCAATAGTTTATATTCTCCAAGTTTATTACCGAGTGCTTTCCAACCTTTTACATCTATAAATTCTGCAATATTTAGATTGGCTTCTATTTTTGATTTATTCTTCTTGTAAGAATATTTTACAATTGGGCTCTTTTTCAAACTTGCATAGTATAGTTTCGAACTGTTGCTCTCGGTGATAAATTGAAAATTCTGACCTAGGGTTGTTGTTTCCAGTTGAAAGCGTTTGACCATTGTCCATCCTTTTTCTCCTTCAAAATAGACACAACTAATAACAGTATCTGCTTTAACTTTTGAGATATCTTCTAAATTTTGTGCATCTATTTTCTTGTTGAAATCAAGCTCAAATATTTCATAGGTTCCATTTTTATAGACTGCAATAATATTATCACCTGTATCGAAGGAGCCTAAAAATTTACCTCTTTCATCTTTATTAAGTCTTCCACTAACTTCATCTATCCATATTTTTTGTTCTCCCAGGGAGGAACTTCCAACTTCAAGCAGTGATATTTTCCTTACGGGATACTTTGTGACAATATTCCCTTTTGAGGAGCGACCTTTTATGTCCAGGTCTGAAAAATCAAATTCAATTACTTTTTTCTTTGCCTTACATCCGGGAGACAATTGAAGCTGAACCCTTTCGGTTTCTCCATTCGGATATGCAGAAAAGTATAAAACTTTATTTCCTTTAGCCGCTGTTGTCAGATCATAATTTTTGTCCCTTGTTATGGAGGTCACGTTGAATCTTTTTGCCATCGCTCTCCCTGTTTTGGCATCAAGGTAAATCATATTGTAAGTTGTTCTATCATCACCTTTTTTCCATACATCTGCAAAGAGGATGTTTTTTCCAATGAATACTTTATCACCATTTTTCACCACCTTAAAAATTCCTGATTTGGTAAAGGCGATGATATCATCTATGTCAGAACATTCAGAGATGAATTCATCTTTTTTCATACCAGTTCCGATAAAGCCCTCTTTTCTGTTGACATAAAGTTTTGCATTTTTGGCAACAACCCTAGTTGCTTTTATTGTATCAAATTCAGCTATAGTTGTTTTTCTTTCTCGTCCTTTGCCATATTTTTCTAGTAAAGTCTGGAAATAAGCAATGGCAAAGTCAGTGAGATTTTTGAGATCATATTCTACTTGTTTTAATTCACCTATAATATTATTAAGAAGTTCATCCGTTTTGAATTTATTGTATTTGGATATTTTCTTGATTTTAATTTCCGTTAACTTTATAATATCATCTTCGGATACATCACGGTTAATTAAAATTCTTGTGTCAGATTTTAATTTTTTTCCCGAAGGTCCAAGGACATACTTTTGAAGACCTTTGTCAATAATCTGTATTACTTCTTCAAAAGATTCAGCTTCTTCAATATCATGATAGATTCTATTTTCAATAAATATTTTTTCCAGACTTGTTGAATGCCATTTTTCCTGAAGCTCAGCTTTTTTGATTTCCAGTTCTTGTTTTAACAGATCTTTGGTATTGTCTGTGGCAATCTTTAATAGTTCTTCAACTCCCAGAAAATGAGGCTTATTATCTATTATCACAACAGCGTTAGGAGAAACTGAAGTTTCACAATTTGTAAATGCATAAAGCGCATCGATTGTGAGGTCAGGAGAAACGCCATTTTGTAGTTCAAGCAGGATTTCTACATTCGCGGCCGTATTATCAATAATTTTCTTAATCTGTATTTTACCTTTATCGTTAGCTTTAAGGATGTTATCTATTAAGGAGTTAGTTGTGACTCCAAATGGCAATTGGGTAATAGCCAATGTTTTTTTATCTCTATGATCGATTTTTGCGCGGATTTTAATTTTACCACCTCTTTTGCCCGAATTATATTCACTCACATCAATTGAGCCTCCAGCATGAAAATCAGGATAGATCTTAACACGTTTTTCTTGGAGGATTTTGATTGATGCTTTTATCAGTTCGATAAAATTATGTGGAAGAATTTTAGTGGATAATCCAACTGCAATTCCTTCAACGCCTTGTGTAAGAACGAGTGGAAATTTTACAGGTAAGGTATTGGGTTCCTTATTTCTTCCATCATAAGACATTTGCCATTCAGTTGTCTGAGGGTTAAAAACCACATCTAATGCAAATTTTGTTAGTCTGGCTTCAATATATCTGGAAGCGGCAGGAGAATCACCCGTTCTTACATCTCCCCAGTTTCCTTGAGTATCTATAAGGAGGTCTTTCTGTCCCAATTTTACAAGAGCGTCTCCTATAGCGGCATCTCCATGAGGATGATATTGCATTGTTTGACCAATGATATTAGCCACTTTATTATAGCGACCGTCATCCATATTTTTCATGCTATGCAATATTCTTCTCTGAACAGGTTTTAAGCCATCTTCAATGGATGGTACTGCTCTTTCGAGAATTACATAAGAAGCATAGTCTAAAAAATACTCTTTATACATCCCTTCGAGGGATAATACATGGCCATCATTATTGTTTCCTTCGATATCTATTTCGCTTATCTCACTCATATTATCTAATTAGCTAATTAGCTAATGTCTATGGTACTGATAATTACGCAAATATACTTAGTTATATTTTTTTAATTATTTGATCTTTTTGCAAAAAGTGATTTGTTGCTCAATTTCATTTATCTTATTGATAAAAAATTGTGAATCGGCAGCAATGATCGTTGGGCTCGCGTTATATATATGCGAATTATAAGAGAAAAACGATATAGTGCTATTTTTTCGTCAGTATGGATTTGACCTTAAATATTCAACAAAGCGAAAGTGAATTTATTTCGGCCTGCATCAATAATGAAGAGTGGGCTCAAAAGAAACTGTATGAAGATCATTATCCGGTAATGTATCCTGTATGTCTAAGATATGCTACAGATGAAGATGAAGCTATGGATATTTTACATGAGGGTTTTATTAAGATTTTCAGACATATAGCAAAATATCAAGTGGGAACATCGCTTAAGGCGTGGATCAAAAGAATTATGATAAATACTGCAATAGATTTTTATCGTAAGAAAAGTAGAAGGAGAGCTGAGGACATCGATGGGGCCAGGACCGTAAGTTCCAGAGATCCAGATGTGATCAGTTCCATGTCAGCAGAAGAAATAATTCAATCCCTCCAAAAGTTATCTCCTGCGTATAGATCAGTTTTCAACCTTTATGTAATCGAAGGATATTCTCATAAAGAGGTAGCTGCAATGCTATCGATTTCTGAAAGCACTTCAAGATCTAATCTTGTAAAAGCACGACATAAACTGAGAAATATATTATTACCCAAAGGATTGATATATGAGCGATAAGAGATTTGACTATATCATCAGAAGTAAACTAGCTGATTATAATAGTGATATTGTACCTGACTGGAAGGAGTTCAAACGTAAAAAAGAGACTGGACTGATACTAGATGACCATCAACTGGATCAGCGTGTAAAATCCACCCTTGAAAACTTTGAGCACAATAAAAATCCGTTGAATTGGGAAACCCTTTATACAAAATTCCAACAGCGGATTTATTTAAGAAATCAAGTTTTTGCAATTAAGACCGGAGAGTTGTTGATATTATTACTCTGCATTTTTACATTCATGAATTACTTTGATTCATTTATACTTCCTTCTGAATCAAGACAACAAGCTGAAACTTTGCAGATCGCCGTACTTGATGGAGAAGCATATGACTTTGTATCAGAAATTATCCATGAGCCTGCAGATCTTAACGCTGAAAAATCGCAATCTGATTTTCATTCGAGTTCAATATCACAACAGTCTTTGGTACAGACAGCTGAAGTGGGAAATGCAAATAGTGTTGCAGAACTTAATCAGAAAAATATTTCGGCGTTTATACTTGATACAGAAGGTGAAAGTTTGACTGTTGCAAATGAAACTGGAAAACCTGAAGTTAATTCGGTGAATGAGTTTGTTATCAATGAGGCTATAAAGGATTTTGTAAGGTTAAGTCCAATTGATAGTAGGCTCAAAAGGATGAGCTCTATACCATCAATTAACTTATCGAATGAAGTTTTTAATAATAATAAAAATAATGAATCTTCGGACTGGTTTCAACTTTCCACATCGATCAACAATAACACCATAAACAGTCCAAGAGATGTAGTGTATAACCTTGATGAGCAAGTATTATACACCCCTGGTTTTAGTTTAACAGCACTGTATTCACATATGCAATCAAATGTAGAATATGGAATTGGTTTATCTTATTCCAGAATTAGTTATGCTCCATATCCAATAAAGGAATCTTATCAATCGGAAGATGGAATTAATGTAGCTAGTTTGAATAACATAGAATATGATATTGTAAGTATCCCAGTTATTTCAAGGATTCATTTTATTAATAATGTTGATTGGTCCATGTTTGCGACTATTGGAGTTCAGACAAGTCTTGTTATTGATGAATATTATGATATCACTGATGAATTGGATGTGCCCCTGCCGAGGCCACCTTCTTCGAGTACTTCAAAATATCGTTCCAGACTATCAGAAAAGGAATTTACAAGAGCTGTGTTTAATGGAGGAAAATTTAGTGAAAATATTTTTGTGCATGGGCAGCTAGGTTTTGGAGTTCAAAGAAATCTAAGCAAAAAAACATGTCTTTATCTTTCCGGCGAATACAGTCATCATTTTATAAGTCCGCTAGGACCTAATAATGATATGATCAATGTGTTTTCATTTGGGGCAGGACTAAAGATCAGAATATAATCAGGAATTTAATTTTTTCATTCTGTCAAGATCTCTTTTTGCATCTTTCTCCTTGATATTCTGCCTTTTATCATAAGCTTTTTTACCCTGAGCAAGAAATATTTCTACTTTGACTAAACCACGGTCTGAAAAGAAAACTTTGTAAGGAACAATAGCATACCCTTTTTCCTTTGACCGTTTCAATATTTTATTCAGCTCTGATTTTCTAAGTAATAATTTTCGATCTCGCCTTGTCTCATGATTATTAATATTCCCTTTATTATATTCAGCTATGAACAAGTTTTTTATAAAAAGTTCATTGTTTAAAAAGAGACAATAGGCATCAGAAAGATTTCCTTCACCCAAACGCAGAGCCTTTACTTCAGTTCCCTTAAGCATAATTCCGGCTTCATATCCTTGCAGGAATTGATATTCAAATTTGGCTTTTCGATTTATTATTTTTTTTGGCGAAGTAGACATTATAATATATTACGGTTTTTCTGTTTTATCATTATCTAAGTCACCAGCTTTCAACTTTTCATTTAGAAAATTTGTCATTTTGGTGTATAGATGAAGTCTTGCATTATCGCCGAATATTCCATGATTTCTATTTGGATAGAAGTAGGTGTCAAATTGTTTATTAGAACTAATTAATGCATTCGCCATTTCGGCTGTGTTTTGAAAGTGAACATTGTCATCAGAATTCCCATGAACCAAAAGGTAATTTCCTCGCAATTGATCTACGAAGTTAACAGGAGAATTTTCTGCATATCCATCTTCATTTTCTTCTTCGGTTCTCATAAATCTTTCGGTATAGATTGTGTCATACCATTTCCAATTGGTAACAGGAGCAACTGCTACGGCAGCTTTGAATACATCGTTACCTTTAAAAAGACAAAGTGAGGACATATATCCTCCGTAGCTCCAACCAAAGATTCCAATTCTATTTTCATCAGTAAAATCCAGACTACCTAAATATTTTGCAGCTTCTATCTGATCTAAAGTTTCATAATGACCCAGTTGCATATAAGTCATTTTTTTAAATTCTTTACCTCTTGCCCCAGTTCCGCGATTATCGACACATGCAACGACATATCCCTGATTAGCCAACATTTGAAACCACCAATAATTCGATCCTTTCCACGCATCTGTGACTTGTTGGCTACCCGGCCCACCATAGACGTACATGAAAACAGGATATTCTCTATCGGCATCAAAATTTCGTGGTTTTATCATCCATCCGTTAAGATTAACATTTTCAGAGGTGGTGAAGTCAAAAAATTCAACATCTTGAACTGCTATTTCAGATTGCTTTTTCTTTAAACCGGCATTATCTTCAATCGTTCTTACAAGGTTTTTATTTCTGTCGTATACCCTATAAGATGGAGGTTCATTAATGGTGCTATGAGTAATTACATTATAGTCAAAGGTGCTGCTGAATTGAGCACTATTACTGCCTTTTGAACTAGAAAGTAATTTTTTATCGAGGCCTCTTAAGTTAACAGAATATACTTCTCTTTCCATTGGAGAGTTTTCTGCGGCCTGATAGAATAATCTTTTGTTTTTGTCATCATAACCGTAGAATCTGATAACATCATAATTACCTGATGTTAATGGACGTAGTTCTTCACCATTTAGATCTCGTAAATAAAGATGGTTATACCCCGATTTTTCACTTGACCATATGTATTGATGACCATTGTCTAAAAATCTTATATCATCTGTTATGTCGATATAGTATTTGCTTTTTTCTTCCAGAATAATCTTAGTACTTCCATCATTGGTATTTGCAACAACAAGTTGCAGATGATTTTGATGACGATTCATTTTGTATAGCATCAAGGTATTAGGATCCTTCGTCCACTTTAATCTAGGAATGTAGTTGTTCTCAGTACTGCCTGTTTTAATATTTAATGTTTTTTCGGATTCAAGATTATAAATGTGGGCAGTCACGATAGCATTTTTTTCTCCTACTTTAGGATATTTGAAGGTGACATATTCTGGATATACTTCGTTGGTATAATTTGTCATCATAAACTCGGGAACATCGGTTTCATCAAATCGCATAAATGCAATCTTTTTACTGTCGGGACTCCAGAAAAATGCTTTTGCAAAGGAGAATTCTTCTTCATAAACCCAATCTGCGGCACCATTAATGATCTGATTATATTTTCCATCATCGGTGACTGGGGAAGCAGTGCCAGATTCTAAATCAAGAATGTAGATATTATTTTGCCAAACGTATGCTACTTTTTTAGCATCAGGTGACAATGTAGCATACATAACTTTTTCTTCTTCATAAACCGGGTCGAGTGATTGGTTTTCTCTTTTATAAATATGAAAAAATGCTTTACTAGATCTTCTGTAAATGGATTCAGATTGAGATTTTAGCACAATCATACTTTCATCACTATTAAATGAATAACTTGAAATTCGGCCGCTAAAACCTGCTATATCTGTAAGATCTTTACCCGAGAGTATATCCTCAAAATATTCTCCTGTGAGTAGATCGTATTTTTTAATTGTATTCTGAACAAGCCGGGTATAATGTTGGCCGTCATTCATAAATCTAAATCCAGGAACTCGTTTATTAGAATATTCTCTTTCCTTCCAGATCTTTTCAAGGGTAATCTCATTCTGAGAAGACACACTTGTTATTAAAAATGTACTTATAATGAACAATAAAGCGAATCGTAAAATCATTTCTTCAAGATTTTGTAATTATTAATGCTTGCAAATATCTGCTTTTTATCGTTTAAAAGGTGAATGACAATTGAATAGTCAGATTGAAGTGCCAATAAGACGGATTCGGACGATTATTAATTTATCCATATAATAAATACTTATTTTAGTCACCCATACAATACAACTAAATATGCTTTTTAGATCTAAAAAACACGCTATTGGCGCATTTACTATTTGCGCATTGTTATTCCTTTCTTTTTCATCACAACATCCAGCGGGAAATTCGGGAGCCCCAGGAGATGGATTGTGTTCGAATTGTCATTCCGGGGCAGGATTTACGGGATCTGTTGATATTTCAGGATTGCCCGGAACAGTTGATCCTGCTGTAACCTACAATGTTACAGTTACTCTTAATGTTTCAACAGGAACTCCAATAAGAGGAGGATTTCAAATAGTGGCATTACAAGATGCTAACGATAACAATGCAGGTGATTGGACTAATAATAGCTCGAGTTCTTCTTTGATTATTTCAGGTGGGAGAGAATATTTTGGTCATGCTCCTTTCAAGAATTTTGGTGGAGGTAACTCCGTTGAATGGGATGCAGATTGGACACCACCGGATGTGATGGATGATGTCACTTTTTATGCTGTAGGCAATTTTGCAAATGGAAATGGAGGAACCAGTGGAGATGTAATAGTTACAAGTACAGAAACTGTTACGGTTCTGGGTGCTGACCCGCTAAATGTCGAAATCGATTTAGAAAACAATGTTTCCTGTTTTGACGGTACAGATGGATCAGCTTCAGCGGTAGCTGGTGGAGGAACACCTCCATATTCATTTAGCTGGGATTCTGGTGAAAACACTGCCACAGCAGTAAATCTTGACGCTGGAAACCACTCTGTAACGGTTACAGATGATGATGATAATACAGGAGAGGCTGATATTATTATCAGTGAACCTGATATAATAGAGATTGATCCTGAAATTATTAACGTTAGTTGTTTTGGAGATGATGACGGAGAGGCACAACTTAATATTTTTGGTGGTGTAGGAAATTATGATTGTGAATGGTCAAATGGAGTAGGTCTTGGATGTGATCAAGATGGCCTTGATCCAGGATTATATTTCATTACAATAACTGACGGAAATAATTGTGAAATAGTCGAAGAATTAGAAATAGGTGAACCGAATCCTTTATTGTTGAATTTAAGTTCTACAGATGAATCTGCATCCGGTGCTAACGATGGAACTGCAGCTTCGGATCCTAATGGAGGCACAGCACCTTATAACTTTAATTGGTCTAACGGTGTTAATGAGAATGGCAATGGCAGTACAATTGAAGATCTGGCTGCTGGAACATATTCTATCACTGTTACAGACCAGAATGGCTGTGTTGAGGAAGGTGATATAGAAGTAATGGCGGGTGCATGTAATATTGATGTAAATCCACAGATAACGCATATATCGTGTTATGGTGATTCAAGTGGAATGATAATGCTTAATACAATAGGTGGAGCAGACCCTATTACATATATTTGGTCAAATGGTGCAGCTACAGAAAATCTTGACAATTTGGGTCCAGGCACCTATTCAGTCGAGATAATAGATAATGGAGGGTGTAGCTTAATTGTGAATGAAATGGTTGTTGAAGAGCCGGACTCTCTTAACGTTCATACAATTTCAATTCAGAATCCATCGTGTGAAGACAGTCAGGATGGAGAGATAATCGTTAATGTTTCAGGAGGAGCAGGCAATTATACTTTGACTTGGTCAAATGGTGTAACAAATGATACTATTGAAACAACAATGGATACATTGATTAATATTCCTGATACTTTATCTAATCTCGGTGTTGGAATTTATACTTATATCCTGTCAGATGGAAATGATTGTCTTTTAAGTGATTCTATTAGTTTATTTAATGGAGACACATTAGCGCCAATACTAGTGATAGAACAAGGCTCAATCTATATTGATGAATTTGGATTTGGAGGACCTGGAGAATTTGCAGATGTTGATGCTGGAAGTTCCGATAATTGCGGTATTGATTCTGTGTCATTTACGACCCCGATATTTACTTGTAATGATATTGCTTCGTATAATATTCCAATCGAAATATTTGATTCAGCCGGCAATTCGACAAGTGGAACGGCAACTATTAATGTTATGGATACTATTCCCCCAATTATTGATTGTTCAGCCATTGGAGATATAGTGACGAATAGTTGTGAACCTGTTAACTATGCGCTTCCTACCGTGGATGATAACTGTAATGTTGCGGGAATAGAATTAATTGAGGGTCTTCCAAGTGGCTCAATATTTCCGGCTGGTACAACTGGAGTTACTTATAGAGCTGTAGATGAATGTAATAATACAGATGAGTGCAGTTTTTCTGTAACAGTAAATATAGATTTAGAGTTAACGGTTGCTGTGACAGAGGTATCTTGCCCTGGAGAATCTGATGGAATAATAGCGGTATCTGGAAGTGGTGGGACAGCACCATATACATTTAGTATTACTGGAGATATTTTTGAAGACCTTGGATCCGGAACTTATATCGTAACCCTTGAAGATAGCGGCAATTGTTCTGCTGTAGATACGATTGTGATATCAGAGCCGCAAATACTGCAAGTTGATTTATTAACCTCGAATCCAAGTTGTTTTAACGCTTCTGATGGAACTGTAAATCTCGATACTCTAGGTGATAACTTAAGTTGGGAGTTTGATGGTGACCCGGGAATGCTTGCTGCTGGTGATTATGATGTTACAATTACAGATGCAGGTTCGGGATGTATTGTCAGTGAATCTTTTTCCATTGACCAACCTGAAGAATTGGGTTTTGAAAATGTTGTTATTCAAGATCCTAGTTGTTATTTCTCTGATGATTGTAATCTTGATTTTGAAGTTGTAGGTGGAACGGGTATGGTAAACGTAGATTTTGAGAATGAGGGAGATGATTGTGATGGTCCGGTGATTGTGACATTAGAAGATGAGAATGGATGTATGTTGACAGAAACTTTTATTTTAACCAGACCAGATTCAATTTCAATTTCCAATGTAGTAATTAATCCAGCTTCTGATGTAAATTCTGGAGCGGTCACTTTGGATGTAAGCGGGGGATCAGGTCCATACACTTTTTCGTGGACTGATGAAAATGGAAATGTGCTTGGTACGGAACAAAATATTTCTTTACTCTTCGGCGGTACTTATTTTCTTGAGGTGATTGATAGCAATGGGTGTAGTCAAATATTTGAATTCTTTATCGATACCGATGTTGCTACGATAGACTTAGACAAGAATAATAACTTGGTTCTTTTAAGTCCTAACCCTGCGTTTGATCATGTACGATTAAGATTTATTGATCAAAGTCCTTCCGAGGTGAAGGTATATAATATAGAAAGTTCGTTGATGGAAGATTTCAAAGTGGAAAATGAAGAACTGAGATTGGATGTATCCAAATATGCTTCCGGCATTTATATTATCGCTATTGAATATGAAAACGTATTAGTAGTGAAGCGATTTTTAAAGATTTAGGCTTCTATATAATCAGGCTATAAAAAAAAGCGGGAATGATGCCATTCCCGCTTTTTTATTATCTCAATCTATTGGTTTCAATCTGCATAAACCATATCTAATACTGGAGCTGCTTCTTTAATATCAAGTTTTACATTGTCTTCATATTTTTTGAAGTTATCTATAAATAATTGGGCTAGTGCGATTCTTTTTTCGTTGTAGTTTTCTTTGTCTTTCCAGGAATTTCTTGGATGTAATATTTCTCCGGGAACTTCTGGGCAAAATGACGGAATTTTAAGATTAAATACCGCCATGTTCGTAAATGACACATCTTTAAGTGCACCGGTTAATACAGCTTTGATTAAACTTCTGGTGTATTTAAGTGAAATCCTACTTCCTTCACCATAAGGTCCGGCTATCCAGCCTGTGTTTACCAACCAAATGTTCACCTTATTTTGAATCAACTTCTCTCCTAGTAATTCAGCATATTGATTAGGGTGAAGGGGTAAAAATGGTGCTCCAAAACAAGCTGAAAATGTTGCCAATGGTTCAAGGACACCTTCCTCAGTTCCAGCCACTTTAGCTGTATAGCCGGAAATAAAATAATACATGGCTTGTGAGATCGTTAGTTTCGAAAGTGGAGGTAAAATACCAAAAGCATCACAGGTTAGAAAGAAAATGTTTTTTGGGTGATCAGCTCTTTCTTTTTTGTGGTAATTCTTTATATGATGAATAGGGTAGGATACTCTTGTGTTTTCAGTAATACTGGAATCATTATAATCAGGTCTGCAAGAACCGTTATGAAAGGAAATGTTTTCCAATATTGCTCCCGGCTTGATTGCACTAAAAATATCGGGTTCCTTTTCTTCTGATAAGGAAATACATTTCGCATAACAACCTCCTTCAAAATTAAACAGGCCTTCATCTGACCATCCATGCTCATCGTCTCCAATTAACTGTCTGGCCGGGTCAGCAGAAAGTGTTGTTTTGCCGGTCCCACTTAATCCAAAAAACACTGCGGTTTCACCATCGCTCCCTACATTTGCTGAACAATGCATAGAGAGCACATTTTTTTCTTTTGGTAGATAATAATTAAGTACCGAAAACATTCCTTTCTTAATTTCTCCTGTATATCCTGATCCACCAATAATTATGGTTTTTGAGCTGAAATTTATTATTGAAAAATTTTCAGCTTTTGTACCATCAATTTCGGGATTTGCCTCGAATCCAGGTGCAACAAAAATCGTCCACTCCGGTTCGAATGAGAGTAATTCGTCATTGTCTAAGCGAATAAACATATTATTGACAAAGTGTGCACTCCAAGGTTTTTCAGCGATTACTCTAACATTGATTTGATGGATTTTATCTGCACAAAGACCTGCATCTTTAATAAATAGGTCTCTGCCATTCAGGTATTGAACCACTTTGTTTTTTAGAGATTCAAATAATCCGGGATCAAAGGCTTGATTTATTTCATTCCAATCAACAGAGTCAGTAGTTACTTGATCTTTGACTATAAATCTGTCTTTTGGAGACCGGCCAGTGAATTTGCCTGTTTTGATACTTAGAGTTCCGTTCCTTGTTAGTGTGCCTTGGTTCCGGCGAAGCGTCTGTTCAATCAGTTCATTGGGAGTTGAATTCCAATATGCAAGTTTCCAGGTTTGAATATCATAATCCATTAAGGATGCGTCAGGGTTTTTAATTCCTGTTTGCTTCATAAAGGCGAATTTTTAAAGGATTGAGCAATTTTAAAAATGTCTAGTTTGTTAGGACAAATAAAACGAGAGGATATTGATTTCATAGTGTTCAAATTACATCAAGCACACAAAAAATATCGTGAAAAGTATGTGTAAGGAATACAAAAAGTCTGTGGTTATTAGCTTTGAAATAACATATTATTATATTTGTTAATATGTTAAAATTATGTTAAGAAAAATTACTTATAAGTTGAAGTTTTATTGGCTTTTAGATGGCGGGAACAGAAAAAAAATCTAATATTTTTTGAATTATAGTAGGGGTATTTGGTTTGAGCTTCATCTAACAAGATAAATGCTAATACTATGAATCAATCTTCAAAATATTTGATCTTGAGAGATATGCCTTTTTTCAAAAGTCTTGAAGATCGTCAGATCGAACAGTTAAGTAATCAAACAGAGTTTAAAAAATATAAAAAAGCTCAACAATTATATACTCAAGGAATGCAGATTTCTTCGATCTATCTTATTTACAAGGGATCATTTAAAGTTGGAAGATATACTTCTAATGACAAGGTTCTTCTTAAAGAGATAGTATACAAAGATGAATTGGTTGGAGAGAACTTCATGGCTACAAATGAGAACAATTCAGAATTTGCTCAAGCGCTGGAGGATGCGGAAGTTTTTGAAATTCCCAGGTCTTTTTTCAAAGCTTTATTGGAAAGACACCCAGAATTATGTCAAGCATTAACTCAAATTTTAATGCAGAAAATGGTTAACCTGGAATCCAGGATGAGCAATTTTGTTTTTAAGAAAGCGCAAAGCAGAATTGTTGAATTCTTGAAACAATTAGCCAATACAAAGGGAATTAAAATAGGGCTTGATGAAATATTAATAAATCATGGTCTATCGCACAAAGAAATAGCATATATAACAGATACATCAAGACAGACGGTAGCAAGAGTTTTGGGAGATTTGAAGAGACAGAACATAATTCATTTTAGTGCACGAAAACCTCATAAAATACTTATCCGAAGCACGTTGAACCTTAGTTGATCGATGTGGTTTTTATGCCTTTGTATATTTAGTTATACAAGGGCATTTTAAATGGCTTTTCTATCTTTAGGGTTCAAAATGTTACCCTATGTTAAATTGCTTGGTAATGCCAGATTTGGCAAGTTCAACAGTATGGTTAAGTCTTTTAACTTTAACCTTTCTTGAGATCGTTCTCGGAATAGATAATATTATTTTTATTTCGATAGCATCTTCAAAAATTCCAGAAAAAGACCAAAAGAAAGCTACCCTAATTGGATTGGTTCTAGCGATGTTGATGAGAGTGGTGTTGTTATTTGGGATAACAATTCTAATCGCCATGAATGAACCTTGGATAAGTATCGATCAATCATGGATTCATGCAGGGTTTTCGATTCAGAGCATAATTCTTATTACAGGTGGTATATTTCTATTGTACAAAAGTGTCACAGAAATCCATCATAAACTTGAAGGAGAAGATCCACATAATTTATCGTCATCAAAAAAGACTTCCACACTTAGCAAAGCTATAGTTGAAATCACACTTATTAACATCGTTTTTTCATTTGATTCAATTCTAACCGCAGTAGGTATGACGAATGGTATTGAAGGAGCTTTAGTAATTATGGTTATTGCAGTCGTTGTATCAGTGATAATTATGATGATTTTTGCTGTTCCGGTTGGCAGATTTGTGAACAAGCATCCATCGATACAAATGTTAGGAATGGCATTTTTAATACTGATAGGATTTATGTTGATCATTGAAGGAGGTCATCTGGCTCATCTTTCAATTTTAGGAAATGAAATTGGAGCTGTACCAAAAGGTTATTTGTACTTTGCAATCGCATTTTCTCTGGGCGTCGAATTCTTAAATATGAAACTAAGAAAAAAAGAAAGTCCGGTTCAATTGCATGGTGCTACAGAAGATGCTACTATAGAAGGAATAATATAATGAACATGAAATTTAATCTAGATAAAGATCTTGTATTCTTCGATATAGAAGCAACTGGTCTAAATGTTATAAGAGATCGAATTGTACAAATAGCATTAATAAAATATTCTCCGGAAACAGATGATCCCGAAGAATTATCCATGCTTATAAATCCCGGAGCTGTACTTATATCAGAAGAAGCTTTTGCCGTCCATGGCATATCTTCAGATATGCTCGCTAATAAACCTTTATTTGGTCAAGTTGCACAAAGCATAATGGATTTTATTGGAGATGCAGATCTTGCTGGTTATAATTCAGACAGATTTGATATCCCAATGTTAATGGAAGAGCTTGCAAGGGCAGGAATTGAGTTGGCACTTAATAATAGAAGAACAATTGATGCTCAAAAGATATTCTACAAAATGGAACCTCGAACTTTGGCAGCAGCATATAAGATGTATTGTCAGAAAACAATCGAAAATGCCCACGATGCCCTAGCGGACGTTAAGGCAACAGTTGAAGTTTTAAAAGGGCAAATATCAAGATATGAAAATGTAGATTATTTTGATGGGGATGGTTTTATTCATCCAAGCCCAATAAAGAATGACATGAAATCTATTGCCGAATTCACAAATGATTCCAAGGTTGTGGATGTGACACAAAGATTAAAATATGACTCTAAGGGTAGAATTGTGTTTAATTTTGGAAAATATCAGGGCCAAGTAGTGGCTGATGTCCTAACTAGAGATAAGCAATATTATAACTGGATACTGGAAAAGGACTTTTCAGCTCAAGTCAAACAGATTGTTAAAAGTCTTGTAAAGGAACATGAGAGCAATAATCCTTCTTAATATTTTATTTTGTTTTCTCATTTCTTGTGAAGAATCAAAAGTCGCTTGCCTGGATTTCTATGCTGAAAATTTCAACTTTGGTGCTGTAAATTCATGTGATTCATGTTGTGTATATCCCGATGTTGATGTCTCATTCAATTTGGTGATTGACACTATAGATTACCAGTTGAATGACAAGTTTAGTAACGATCTATCTGATACATTTAGCATTTCAAGTTTTCAATTACTTTTTTCAAGTTTTCGATTTATTGATGCAGATTCAAGTTTTCGCATCAGAAATCGGGTAGACGATAACACAAACATAGTTGATGACTATTATTTATTTCGATCCAATAGGTTAACGGAACGAAATTTAGGACAGAGTAGTTTTGAATCTGAGTTTGTGAGACTTGAATTTACTCTAGGATTAGACGAAGACTTGATATCATCATTGAAGCCATTCAATTCGCTTTTCGAGGAAAGTTCGTTGAAACTAGCTGTTGATAGTACATATGATTCTTTAACGGATAAGTTCAAGATATTCAGAATGGAATTTGAACTTAACGATAGTTTATATGCAATACATTACTACAATGATCAGGCAAAACAATTAAATTTTGAGCTTGATGAAATGGTATTAGCAGGACGATCCTGGCAGCTGGATATGAGTTATGATTTTAAGAAACTGTTTCTTGGAGTAAACTCACAACAAAACATAGAAGAAAACGAATTAATTATCATTGATAATTTGTCTCAATCGATTACTATACAATAACAACTATTCAATCAAACAGACGTTTTAGAATTGAAAGAATGACATTGACAAAAACAGGCTTTCTATATTGCTTAATGATGTTCACCTTGCTATCATGCAACGACGAACCAATCGTTCCAAATATGGATATAGATCTTACGTCGATTGAATATAATCCTATCGGGTATACTGTCCAGTATCCATCTTCATTTCCAATATTGGAAGTCCCAGAGGATAACAAGATTACAACTGATGGGATTGAGTTAGGGCGAACGTTATTTTATGACCCAATATTAAGCGCAGATTCAACCATGTCTTGTGCTTCTTGCCATCTACAAGAAGGCAGTTTCACAGATAACCTTGCGGTGAGTACAGGAATTGATAATATCGAAGGCAAGAGAAGTTCGATGTCCTTGATCAATGTTGGATTTTATTATACAGGAGTATTTTGGGATGGCAGAGCTGAGACCCTTGAAGATCAGGCAAGATTGCCTGTTACAGATCCAATAGAGTTACATAATAGCTGGGAAAATGTCATTGGAAAACTTAAATCGCACAATGATTACCCCAGGATGTTTAGAAAAGCATTTGGAATTGAGAGATCTTCACAAATTACCGAAACACTCGCAGTTAAGGCTATAGCACAATTTGAACGAACATTGGTTTCAAGTGGAAACAGCCTATATGATCGAGTAGTAAGTGGTAAGGATGTTTTTACTGAACAGGAATTGATGGGTTTTGAGATATATTTTGATGAAAATCCGGATCTACCTGATGGCGAATGTTTTCATTGTCACAATGAACCACTCTTAACAACAAATGAATATCTGAATAATGGTCTTGATGCTGCTGTAGAATTTAGTGATTTTAATGATCTTGGGCGAGGAGCTGTGACGGAAGTTGTATTTGATAATGGAAAATTCAGAGTACCAACGCTTAGGAATATAGTACATTCTGCTCCTTATATGCACGATGGTAGATTTAATACTTTAGAAGAAGTTTTGGAGCATTATAATTCGGGTGGGCACCTTTCTCCGAATAAACATCCATTGATCGTCCCACTTGGGTTAAATCAAGAACAAATCGACGCTCTTTTAGCCTTTCTTCACACCCTTACTGATGAAGACTTTCTAAACAATGAAGAGTACAAGGATCCAAATGGATAATCTGAATTCATAAATTCTATACGCTCTTGTTACACATATGATGTTTTTACCGACTTTCTTACCCGATTAATATAAAAAATGAATTTCCAGAACGAAAAATCAAATATTTTACTTGCAAATAATAATAGCATATGAAACAGTTTTTACTTTTAATTTTTACTATTTCTTTTCTTGATCTTTCTGCTCAACTGAATGTTGAATTACTATCAACGACATCATACCCTTCTGAAGGGAATGATATATGGGGCTATGTAGCACCCGATGGATCTGAATATGCAATTTTTGGTACTTTCAATGGAGTTTCTGTTGTCAATGTTACAGATCCCAGGAATCCAGTTGAGGTAGATTTTGTAGAGCAACAGGGTTCAACATGGAGGGATATAAAAACATGGGGGGATTACGCTTTCGTGACTTCTGATCAGAATGGGACAACTGATGGATTACTCATTATTGATTTTACTGGTTTACCTGATTCAATTAGTTACCAAAATGTGAATCACAACCTAACTGGGCATGGAATTATCAATACTTGCCATAACATATTTATAGATGAATTTGGATTTGCCTATCTAGCGGGATGTAATATAAACAATGGTGGTCTGGTAATTTTTGATGTCGCCACAACCCCCGGTACAGCATCTTTTGTTGGTGCCGGAAGTACAGAATATTCTCATGATGTTTATGTAAGAGATAATAAAGCTTATAGTGCTGAATTAA
Organism: Saprospiraceae bacterium; assembly: GCA_965248155.1. GTDB lineage: Bacteria > Bacteroidota > Bacteroidia > Chitinophagales > Saprospiraceae > RFSX01. The sequence continues at coordinate 1,991,007 of CBDFIO010000002.1, read as the reverse complement.
GAAATGGAGTATTCAGAATATATGATGTAGAGGATAAATTGAATATCACGGCATTGGCCGATCAAGAGACACCATTTAGTTTTACACATAACTTATGGTTATCTGATGATGGCAATACGATTTTCACCACAGATGAACTTGCTAATGCGTCGGTTGCATCATATGATATCTCAGATTTAGATAATATCAGACTTTTAGATGAGTTCAGACCTGCTGCTACACTTAATGAAGGTGTAATCCCTCATAATGTTCATGTATGGGATGACTGGTTAATTGTTTCTTACTATGTTGATGGGTGTATAATAGTTGATGCTGCAAGACCTGATAATCTGATTGAGGTTGGAAATTGGGATACTTTTTTAAATGCAGGTGGAGGATTCAGTGGAGCTTGGGGAGCATACCCATTTTTACCTTCAGGTAATATCTTAGTAGGAGATATTAACGCCGGACTTTTTGTATTGGGTCCTACATATGTTAGAGCAGGATATCTCGAAGGAGTTGTAAGTGATGCTGCTGATGGAGCGAAAATAAATAATGCAAGTATTCAAATTGAAGAAATCGGGGTTATTGAATTTTCAAAAGCGAACGGTGATTATAAGACGGGATCAGCTATAGCAGGTGATTTCGAAGTAACAGTGAGTGCTTTTGGATACAAGAGCGAAACACGGGTTATTAATCTTACTAATGGTGTAGTTTCTATGGAAGACTTTGAATTAGAATCGTTACCCAGGGTAAACCTTGCCGGCCAGGTTGTGAGTGCCGGAAGTCAAGATGGAATTGCTTTCTCCACAATCAAGCTAATTATTCAAGGAATGGAACAAGAGTTGTTCACTGATGCAAACGGAAATTTTGATTTGCCAAATATAATTGTTGGAGATTATGAAGTGCTAGCCGGATCTTGGGGGCATAGATATAGAAGTTTGAGCTTGATATTAGATGAAAATATTGTCAACAATGTTGTTACAATAGAATTGGAGAAAGGATATGAAGACATATTTTCTTTAGACCTGGGTTGGACGGTAGAATTTGATGGAATTCAAGGTGCTTTTGAGAGAGGTACTCCAGTTGAAACACAATCTCAAATAGCTCCTAAGATAGACTCTGATGACATCGGGACTGAAGCTTATATTACCGGGAATGTATCAAGTCTATTTGATGCTGTATTATTTGGAGCAACTTCTATTGAATCTCCTGTATTCGACATAAGTGAAATGAAGGAAGCTGTTATTAGTTATCAGACATTCTTTTGGACTTCTAGTTTCAATGGTAATCCTTCAGATGAATTTATGTTGATCACTTTAAATAATGGAACTGAAGAGGTTGTAGTAGATACAATTAATATGGTTAATAATGTTAGATTTGAATGGAATAAAAGAGAGGAAGTTGTTGTGTCAGATCATTTAACTCCCAGCGATAATATGACCTTGAAAGCGACTATAATTCAAGCTGGATTTATGACAGCTGTTGAAGGTGGCTTTGATGATTTTAAAGTCTATGAGGCACCGTCTGTAGATGTAAAAGAAATCCTGACAGAAATCGAGTTTATTATATATCCTAACCCTTCTGATCAAGGATTTGAGCTGAGAATTCCTGAAAGTTATTTAGATCAAGACTATTTCGTTAATGTATATAATATAAGTGGTCAAAGACTTATTAGTACTAAAAATTCATCATCTACTTCTCATAGGTTTGGTGATGAATTGGATTCAGGAGTCTATTTTGTACAACTTGAATCGGAAACTCAATTGAGTCAGATGCTTAAAGTTGTGAAACAATAAAAGAGAAATTATAATGAGAATTGAAAAGCTGCTTCATTAGTTTGGAGCAGTTTTTTTATTATTTATTTGAGAGTAGAAAGCTGAAGCATAGATAATCAATAAGGGTTCCATAGTAATAACACGGAACCTGTTCATGGGAAAAAATATAAGAAAAATTGCTGCAATTGTAATAATTACACAAACTGTATATACATGACTAAGATCAATAGTATTATTCTTTTTTAGGGACTTAAATAAAACAAAATAACCAGGAATATAAATAAGCATTCCGATTAAAAAGCTGATAATCCAAAACTTCATTTTATATTGATTCCGATCAAGTCCCGGTAGAATGAAACGCTTTAAGCCATGCCATTTTAAAAGGAGAAATTTGGCAGGATTGCCTTTAATCCAATTCATTGCATATTTCATTCTCAATTTGCTTCGTTTGGCAGGATCAAGAGCGTTCACTTTACCGAATGCCGTATAAACAAAACTAGTATCAAAAATTATTGAAGGGTCACATCCATCAGCGGGAACCGCATTCATTTCCCCTGCCTGATGAAGAATACAATTGTATGTTTGATCACTATGACCTAATAGGAATATTGAAGCTGATCCATAGCTTGAAAGACTAACTACATCGTTCTGGATATAATTGTTAATACCGAATGGCAGGCAGAATAGAAGAAAGCTTATCCAGAAAACAATGATATTTTTTAGTTTGGAATGATAGAATAATACAAGAATTAGAAATGGAATTAGTAAAGTAATATGAGATTTAGTCAGGATACTCAGAGCCAAGAATAGGGCGGATATGATCAGTGAAATAAATGAGTTTTTCTTCAGATAGTGAATTAAATAGAAGCTAAATAAGATAAAAAATGATTGAAAACTGGTCTCCTGAACGAAGGTGGAATTATACCACATAGTCATTGGGTAGCATATGTAAATTATAGCTGCCCATATTCCTGTTCTTGTGGAGTTAAATAGAAGAAGAGCTATTTTATAGATATAAACTGCAGAAATGGAAACCAGGAAAAATTGATAAGCGATAGTTAGAGTTTCCCAGTGGATGGGGCTTAATGATTTAATACCGGCTAGTGTAAAGGGGTAGAGTGGTGCAACTATAAATGCGACGATATCTAAATTGAAATTACCTTCTAATATTTGATTGCTGAGTCGGTCATATCTTTGGGCATCTGCGAACAGACTATAGCTATCATAATTACTTATGACTTTAAAAAGTATTCTACTTAAAAAGCAGAAGCAGAATAAGAGAAAATACCTGACATATTGAGACTTACTCGACATTTACTTTGAAGTATGACAGCGTCATGAGAAGCGCTATAATAAGGAACAGCATAATTGGAACTGAGAATGCATACTTAAAAGATAGGGCCATCAAAACCAACATTCCTACTAGAATAGTCAATGAAAGTTTTTTAATTAATTTCTGATTGGGGTTACTCCGAACAATAACGAAGCATACCAATGCAAGCAGAAAAAGTTGGACACTAAAGTAGAGTGAGAAAGCATTGAATAAGTCTAAAATAGATCGTGAAAAAAACGAATCCATTTGAAACTGAACATTATTCATAGAATCTACAAGGGCTTTCTTTTCTTCAGTTGAGGTATCGGGCGCCTGAAAGTGACCAATGAGATGGGCGCTGGCAGTCAGCAACATGGCATATATTCCCAACTTAAAATATCGATAAGACTTCATAATTGCTATTCTTACAAAAAAGTAAGCAATATCTATGAGTAATAAAAAAAGCCGAAAGAATACTTTCGGCTATTGTTTTTTATATTCGGAATTGAATGTTTATCATACAGTAATCAGCTGTGTAGCTGATTGAATTTGCAATGAATTAACTTCGATTTTTTTCAATACTAACTGATATGTCGAATGCCTTCTTTACGGTTATTCGCTTTTTGATATTAACGAAGATAACATTCCAATTTCGTTCGAAGTTTGGCAAAAATGAATACACTTTTGCCATAAAAAAGTCTGGTGGACTCATATTTGTTGGTTTAAGTGAATAATGAGTATCATTAATTCTTCAAGGGTGCTCTATTATGATATTGTAAATTGTAAATACAGGGAACTCGTATCTACGGTATGATAAAATTTTGAAGAATTCAATGAATTTTTATACCATTTCAAATATAAATAAAATATTGATATGATATTTAAATTAAGTAAGGAATTGCGAATAATTTCTTGATAACGATATATAAGTAGGCAAGAAACTCATTTTACCAAATATATATTTTCCAATAAAATAAAATTATAATCCAATTTTAATGCTTTTCCATCTCAGTTCTTAACAAACAATGATATTTCTTTTAGATAATAAAAATCCGATTGTCATGATCTACACGTAATTCTTATTGTAGGCGCCAATATTTATTTATTAACTAAAAAAATGAAAAAATGAAAAAATGGGAAAATTATTAATGACAGGGATTGCTTTGTTATCAATTCTTGGAGGAATTTTATTTATATCGGCTGATCACATAGATGCTCCACAAGTATCTGGAACAAGTTCAGATATCGCTGATTATTATGCATTTCAGAGTCCGACTAATAATTCAAATATGGTTTTTGTTATTACAATGCAAGGATTATTAAGTCCAACGATGACTTCTACATCTCATTCCGATGAAAATATATTAACTGAAGTTAATATCGATAATGATGGAGACAATGTTGAGGATCTGGTCATTCAATTTATTCCAAGAGATGGGAGAATGTATGCTTTTGGGCCATACACGCCCAGCGCAACTGGACTAAGTAGCTCTATAGATGACTCAGAAGAATCAATAGATGTTAATATCACTAATTATGGGCAGAATCCTATTATTTCAAGTAAGAGCGGAAAGCAATTATTCGCTGGACCGCGTGACGATCCGTTCTTTTTTGACTTGGGAGCATATTCCGCTATTTTATCAGGCAGTTCTCCATCCTTTGATAATCCAGGTAATGACACATTTGCTGGAACAAATGTCATAGCTGTTGTTATTGAATTTCCTAAAAGTAGTTTAGGAAATTCAACATCAGTTAATAGCTGGGTTGAAACGAAATTGCGGTCCTAATAATTACTTATTTATTAATTTATTAAAAAGAAGAAAATGAAAAATGCTAATAAAATATTTTTTGTGTTGAGTTTAATGACATTGAGTGTGTTGATTAGTTGTTCGAACGATGAAGACAGTATAATTATGGAATCTACAGATTTTTCTGGTGTTTTTATTCAGGCAGATCAAATTGGAAGGCCTGCCATAAATACGGTATTCGTATCTGAGAGTGAGAAGGATTTATTTAATTCCACTACTCCTAGCCAAATGAGCAATAGATTTTCCAATTCATTTGAAAATAGACTTCTTGCATTAAATCCAGGATATACAACAAACGCACTTGGCTTAGATGCCAAAACATTTACTTCAGTATTAGCAGTAGATATCCTAAATGTCTCTACAAATGGTGTTACAACTTTTTTTGATGGTGTAAATGTTCTAACCGGTAGAACACTTGAAGATGATGTTATTGATGTTGAATTATTATTGATTTTTGGTGGACCTGATGGTAGCTTAAATGGAGGCTTGACTTCAGATAATGTTGACCAAAATGACAAGCAATTCTTAAATGCTTTTCCATATTTGGCTTCACCTTGGTAGTCATATCATTTTTTAGTTCGGGTATAAAGTTTATGCCCGGACTTATTAATTATAATTAAACTATTATCATGAAACATTTAATACTATTATTTATATTATCTACTGGTACAACGTTTACGAATGCAGAAGTACTAATCGAACAACAACTTAGTAATCTATACAGTCCAAAAAATATTATACAAGAATCCAATCTAGAAGTTGAATTTTGGGCCAATCGCTTAAAAGAAAATGAAAATTCAACAAACCATAAAAAATTAGCTGAGGCTTATGGTAAACGATTTCAAATAATGTCAAATATTTCAGATTTAAAATCGGCTGAAAAACATCTTATAGAAGCATTAAATATTTCTGTAGTTGGCAAATCTGGTATGTACAGAGCATTAGCTCATAATTATATTTCTCAACATCGATTTTGTGAAGCCCTCGAAATTCTTATTGATTTAAAAGAATGGGGAAGTCAACTCCGTGCGCCTCAGATGATGATCTTTGATTGTTATATGGAACTTGGAAGAACATCATCTGCAAAGATGATTTTGGAAAAACTTGAGTCGAGATTAGATTTTGATTATTACATAAGGAATGCAAAATTTGAAGATGTTCAGGGAAGATTAAATAATGCGATTGAAAGTTTGGAAATCGCAATGATAATATCTGAATCAAGTAATGATTTTAATAAACGATCTTGGATTTATTCTAATATTGCTGACTTCTATGGTCATAATGGAGAGATTGAAAAATCAAAAGATTATTTTATTAAAGCATTGAAAATAAATGCTGCTGATTGGTACTCTTTGAAGGGATTAGCATGGATAGCATATTCTAAAGACAATAATCCAGATCAAAGCCTGGACTTTCTTCAATTAATTGAGAAATATAATACATCACCTTCTATTACGAAATTAAAAGCGGAGATAATAGAATATTCCTCTAGTGAATTTGCAAATATAAATTTAAAGACGCAGATGTATAATGAAGTTAAGCAAAGCAGTTATGGGACTATGCATAATGCATTTTTAGTTGACTATTATATTTCTATTGGAGAGAATGAAAAATCATTGAAATTGGCTTATGAAGAAATCAGGAATAGGGCCACACCTGACTCTTATATTTTATTAGTAATGTCTTATTTGGCTCTGAATGAGCAACAAAGGGCTTTAGAAATTTCTGAGAGATATATTGTTGATCAGACTTTTGAACCTGGAATTTTAATTGAACTTGTTGAGTTATATCAGGACCATGAAGACCAGTATCAATGGGTGAAAAATCAATTAATAGATTGTAGATATGAACTTAGTCCTGTTCAATATAGTAGAATTTAATATAGCGATTATGAGAATAAACCTTATGTAATGATTATTTTGATAACTGATAATTTAAAACTCTATATTGACAAAAGAAGACAATAATATTGTTGGATTAATTCGAAACAGAAATGAAAAAGGGCTGTCTATCTTATATGATAAGTACAGCAAACCAATATTTGGAATAGTTCTCAGAATTATTTCACAACATGGTTTGGCTGAAGAAATTCTTCAACAAACTATGTTAAAAGCGTGGAATAAAATTGAAACATTTGATGGTACTAAGAGTTCTTTATTTACTTGGCTGTCCGTCATTGCAAGAAATACAGCAATTGATAAAAAGAGATTGAAGAGTTATGAGAATACAGAGAATACAAAATCATTTAATTCAGAATCAGAAAAAATATCTGTTGAGTCAAATTATTCTGGATTAGATGTGAACAGGTTGTTGTCTAGTTAGAAGAGAAGTACAAATTGGTTTTAGATAAAATGTATCTCCAAGGGTATTCTCAAAATGATATAGCACAAGAGTTGGGTATTCCTTTAGGTACTGTAAAAACACGTATTAGAACTGCTATTCTCACTTTAAGGCAAGAACTCCATAAGGAGAAAAAGCTATTTCTTGGCATGCTATTTATTACTATTTTAATTCTATTGTTATGGCCATGAATCTTGATGAAATAAGAAACTCTGGCTTATTAGAGCTTTATGTTATTGGAAGTATCGATTCCGATGATCTCAAAATAGTGGAAGAATGTTTGGGTCTATATCCTGAATTAAAGGAAGATTTGAAAGAAATAGAATCAGCATTATTTCATTATGCACAAATTCATGGTTCAAATCCTTCTCAAGAAGTGAGATCTGAGCTATTGAATTCAATTAAAGATTCCACAAAAATGAGTAGTGATAATTCCAAATCTAATATCCTGAAACTTCTATCACTTGGATTATTCATATCTACAATTATTATTTCATTCCTTTATTTTCAGAATAGACAAACTTTAAGTGCACTTGAAAAAGAATATGACCAAGAGATTATTAGATGTGATTCATTGGAAAATGTCAATGCAGGACCTATGGCAATACTTAATGATCTAAAAAACAGGAATAACATAATTTTTGAAGTAGAATCAACATCCAATTATCCTGAGACGGATCTATATTTTTACAATAATGAAGTTGATGGAAAAAGCTATTTGAAAATTCATAATTTGCCTAATCTTGAAGCAAATCAAAGTTTTCAACTATGTTCGCTAAAATCCAATGTGAATCCGATACCATTGGATGTATTCGAGTCCAATGTCGACGCAATAATTGAAGTACAACATGTAGAAGCTTCGAATGCCTACGCCATAACAATAGAACCAAAAGGAGGTAGTACATCACCTACTTTAAGTAACCTTATAGGTGTGTTTAATATATCTTCTTAATCTATTAAAAACTAAATCCCAGTCTCAAAGTAAACTGTTCTGAATCATCCGCAATTGAATAGTAAGGATGTAACACAGCCAGATCCAATATATTCATCGATATTCCAAATGTAAATCCTGAAAGATATCCTTCTGCTTCTTCATCTTCCAGCCATACTCTACCATAATCGTGGCCTGCCATAATCCCGACAGACATCGGGAGGATAGTATTATTCCAATTAAATAAATGCATCCTCAGATCCGTCATTTGAACAAAGCTGCTTGTACCTCTAAATCTTTGATTTCTATAAGGTCGAAGACCATTGTCATTTCCCAATGAAGGATATTGATATAGTTGAGGTTCGCCAAAAATCTTTTGATATTCAAGTTTAGTTGCGACAACCAATTTTGGACGCGCAAGCAATGTCAGATAAAAACTCACGTCAGTATAAATTTTAGTAACATCCATTTCCTCCTCCTCATCCAAATTTTTCATATAGGAAACTCCTGTATGAAACATAATACCTTGTCCCGGATTACTTGCATTGTCCACAGATTCCAAACTGTACTGAGCTTTTGCTCCGGCATAATATTTTCTTTCATAAAATGGCGAATCAGGATTGGCAGCATCGCTCAATACCCGGTCTGCAACATTTACTATTTTAACGTGAGTTCGATGTAAGACTAGGCCAAAAGGAGCTGTTTGGTATCGACCAGATTCTTATAAATGGAGGGTTTAGATTCTTTAAACCCGTAGGCACAAAGTCCACCAAGTATATTGACGAAAAATCCGGCAAAGGAACGATGCCTTGTATGTTCGATCTGTGAAATATTTTTGAGTTGGTCAATAATGGTTTCAGAGATAGCAAGTTTTCGGAGCAGAAGAGCATCCTGTAGGGGTGTAATCATTTTGGATTTCATATTCCGTCTCAACTTAGTAATCAAATGAATACCTCTCAAGAAAAGAGTGTCAAAGATTTGCTTGTTGACAATATAGCCTTTATCACCGAACAACCGGCCATAGACCTTCTTCATAAACCGTTTACACTTCAATACGGCATTATCATGCACATTGCCCGGAGTGAGTTGAAAATCAATCACTTCGCCCCGGTCATTATGAACCAGATGAAGTTTGAAACCATAAAACCAACCCTTTGAAGTCTTGCCTCGTTTGGCCAGTCCAGCAAACACCTTGTGGGAATGAATCCTTCGATTGTGACAGACCCGGATACTGGTTGAATCAATAAAGGATATCCCACTACATTTACCCATTCGGTACATCTTTACAAACAAGGCTAATGGTAGGACCGCTTTGGTTTGCAACTCCACCATCCGATTATAAGATACCAGATTGGGAAAATAGCCGCGCATATGTTGGCAGACATGATTCTGGTAAAAGTGCTTAAAGCAACGGTATCCACTCATATGAAAAAATACGATGATGCTCATCACCTCGCTCATGGATAACCTGCAGGTACGATTCCGTCGATTTTTCTTTCCCTCTAGGGTATGAGATTTTAAAAAGTAATCAAAATCGGTGAAAAAATCATCGAAAGCACAGAAAATTGCAATAATTTGACTATCTTTCATAGTAGAGCTTTTTTGTTTTAATTAATTGATTATCAACTATTAAGATAAACAAAATTGCTCTTTCTTTTTATCCTATTTTTCCACTTCCTTACGTCGAACTCACGTTAATTAATAACTTTCGATGAGTGGTCCAAATTCAAAAGAGTTCTTATCATTATGCCAGGATTTTTTTAAAAGAAATTCTCCACCATAATTAGACATACGAACCCAATTGAATTGAGGGTCAGGATTATCATCCGAGCTGAAATTTCCCAACCCAAAAAAGTTGACATAGAATGGATTCGAGAATTTCAGATTTGGTGCAAAATCCAGTGTTCCAAATACGGCGTCCGTAAAAATTCCACTATAATTAAGAATAAATGTATTCTTTACCCCCGGAGCAAAACTTCCAGAATAAGTATGTTTGGCAGCAAATGGTTTTTTTCGCCATCCATGTTTTGTAAATGACCCTCCAAGTCCCATCCAAAATCCATCATCAGGTGTATAACCTAACAATAAAAATGGTATACCCACATTATATTTAAAAGATCCTCTTTCATACTCATTAACATCGACATCCTTATCGCTTCTTCTATCTTTAAAAGGCATTCCTTTCTTGGCTTTAATACCATTAAGCTGATCGTATACATGTACAGAATTACTTATTTTCCCTTCTGTGTTGTCAATAATTTCATCCTTTCCTTCTCCACCGATGATTCTGATTTTAATACTATTGTTTGGAACTCCTGAAAAGATAAAATCATCTTTTCCAGATAATCCAAACAGTCTGATTTCTTTAGTGACCTCTTTTTCAATAGTCCTGCCATATTTTAAAATTCGTTCTTCATGATCATGATTATAAACCTTTACTCTAACTGAACCATTAGACAGGCGCTCGATCTCAAAGGTCTCCTTATTATCTGATCCGACTATTTCAATTTCTTTATTAATAAAAGTGTATAATTTTCTGGCATATTTAAGAAGATCATTTTTTCGACGAACAAGTTTATGTTGCAATTCTTCTCTTTGAAGCTCTCTGATTTCCGGAGGTAATGCTTCAAATGATTGTTTGATATCCTCTTCTGTTATATCATTTTGAAGCTGGATCACTATTTCTTTCCATTCTTGCCACTCTAACTCATTTAGAAAATATCTGTCAAAAGTTTTGGCATTAAAAGCCAGTCCTGGAACATCACGAATGACGTCGTCCATAGTCTTAAACTTCCTTATTGCATATATTGCCATAAGTCTAGGTAAAAGGCCAACAAACTTGTAAAAAACTTGATCGCGATCACGAGGGATCGGCCGGCAGATGGTCTTTCCTTCTTCCTTGAAAGTTGCCCACCTCCATTGATCATCATGCCTATCCCAATCATGAACCCACATGTCAAACAATCTTGATTTTAATACCCATTTCTGATCTACAAAGTGTCTTTTTTTACTTTGAAGTATAAACAGTAAATCTGCATAACTAATAATCTCGTCAGAGTTTCCAAAAGCTTCATATTCTGACCAATCGCCTGATGGTCTTTCTTCAAGAAGGTATAATTCCTCATTGAATAGATCATTATAATTACCAAGTTGCTTTTGATGTTGCAGATAGACCAGTTTAGGTGTTGTATAATAAATTCCTGCAGCTTTTGACAAGGACGGAATCATCAATGCTCCATAAGGATGACTTGCACTGTTCTGATCCTTCATTATATTGATGGCCTTGAGATTCTTAAAATTTTCAGGCAGTAATTTGATATAGTCTTTATTAATAGATCGTAAAACATAATGGTGCCCATCTGGATTTTCCATTCTCAAAGAATTAGAAGCCATTCCACCTCCTTTTTTAATGGGAGTTAATCCTCCTTTCGTGTTTTTCAAATCAATAACAGGAACTTTCAAAGGGCTAGTCCACATTTCACGATATTGTGAACCCATTAGGAATTTTTTCATGGCCTTGGCCTTGAAACCATCATTCGCTTCAGTGGTAATACTTTCAGGTAAGTCTTTGGAATCGGCATATACTTTTGTATCAACTTCCGTCCCGGCTGTAGGGCCAATAATTTGTTTTTTAAATTGCAGATCATGACTATTCTCTTGTGATACACTTATGAATTCAAGCCAAACTTCTCCATTATTATAAAAATCCAAGGTGCTATATCCTCTTTCTGCATAAACAAATTCAGCGTCTCCGCCTTTTTGAGCGTATGATTTTCTACTTGCAGACCCGCTAACTATAAAATGCATCTCCCCATTTTTGGTATACTGCAAACAATGTTCATGACCTGACGCGAATATTACATTTTTTGCCGCATGAGCAGAAGTTTTAAGGGATTGGATTAATTCCTGGTAATCAGTATTGGGAATATCCTGTTTATGACCACTAACTGATCTATACAATGGATAAATTGATCCTAATACCGGGAGAGGTATCCATAGGGCACTACTTAATTCTAGCAATGGGAAAAGATGTTGTTTAAGTGAAAAATTCCCTCCATGGTTTCCATTACTTTAAATGGTGTGGTACATGACAACAACAATTTGTTTGTTTTTATACTGAACAAACAAATGTTCCATTTCATCAAGGAAAGCGCGTCTTGATTTTATTTCACACCCTTTGTTAATTTTCTTTTCATCTTCCCAATTTGTTAACCACCATTGTGAATCGATGAAGATCATAACAAGTTCTTTGTCTACCCTAACCACTTCAGGATCGCCGCAACCGTTTTTTGGGAAAAACTTAACTTGTTTTTTATCGCTATTGTCTTTAATAAATTTGGCTTGTCTTTTTATAAATTTTAATCCGCCTTTCTTGTAATGTTTCCAATCATGATTACCTGGTACGAAATAAGCTTTAGCGTTACTGTTTTTGACAACATTAATTTGGGCCCTCAGGATATCTTCACCTCTTTCTCTATCAGGGTGGCCTTCGCTGACTAGTCCCTTAGGATATAGGTTATCTCCCAAATAAGCTACAGCATTTCGATCAGATTTGCCTTCCAGTTCATTTTTTACTTGATCTAAAACATAGTTTTTGAGATTAACGGTATCGTCTAATTCTCCAGCATCTCCAAGGAGGTAGAGCTTGTATTTTAGGTCTGATATATCAGGTTCATTTTGATTGATAAATTCTGATTTAGACCCTGAATAATATGGGTTCTTAAATGTACCGCATGCTATTAATGATAAGAGGGTTACTGCAAGAAAGGACTTTTGTAAGCTTTTCATAATTGACTAAGGATAAATTTTCTATTAATTATAATAACAAAATACTCACTTTGTTTGTTAAAGATGGTATTGAATTTGTCTTATTAATGCTAGGATGTTATTTAAAAACAGATTAATTTTTATATCTGATTAAATATTGAAAAGTAATCTTACTATGCCGAGAACAATAGAATCGAATCTCCAACTCTTAGAAATGGAATACATGCCATTGACTCAAATGATTGAGATCATGGAGAAAAAGGAAAGTTTACCGTACAAAACCTGGTTCAGTTTTGAACCATATTTGAATGTGATTTCAAACAAAATGGTTTCAGCTTGTCCAAACACGAAGGGAGCATTATATCCAGTTCTTGAAGGATCAAGCAAATATATTGAAGGTGGAGATGCAGATTTAGACATGATGTTCGAAAATGAGCACTTTCAGACTCTGGTTAGTCTTGTAGTTCCTTCAATGTTTTTCAAAGATGACAGGGGATTTATTTGTCCTCCGTTTCAAAAGAAAATTTTGGTAGCCACACCAGCATTTGAGGAGATGTTAGATGCTTCAATCTGGGAAATAAAAATTCAACCTGAAAAGTTTCTGGAGGATAAAAATGAATCCCTTACAAAAGTTGGTTTTCATCTTTTAAATCAGTTTTATGGCCAGAATCTTAGTCTAAAGCAAAATAATAGTATAACGCTAAGGAATAAACGGACAATGATTGAAAGACACTATCAAATGGATTTCAAACTGGATTTTGTAGAAACTATTAAACTTAAGCCGCTTCCTAAATTAGATCAGAAGACGATTAATAAGTTAATTGCTAATCCTGGAGATGAAGAACTATGGTTGAAGCATTTACCTGCCGATCATTTTGAATTTAAGGGATTTGCTACTGGAAACTTTTATGATGTATCTGAAATTGAAATATTGTCCAGACTTAAACAATGGATGAATGATAATAATAGTGACATTTAGCCTAAAGATTTCATTGTATTGTTGGATTCATTTATCCAATCATTCTTAAATAATGATTCAGTCAGATCAGGTACAATAATGACAGAATATGAGTTGCATCATAGAAATCAAGTTACCAGTCTTACAAAACTTCATAAGTATGATGTATTAGATAATGTTGCTAAGAATGAACATGAAGATATTTATGCAAGAATGAAAAGAACGCAAGGTGCAGTAGTGGTTGAAGATATAAGTATTCTGAAACATAGATCGAAAGCTGAACAGGCTCTATTAGATAATGATATTAAGAGCCTCGTTTTATCTCCAATCTTAGATGAAGAAGGCACTGTGATTTCGGTACTGGAAATAGGATCTGTAAAAGCCAACGATTTCAATGCTGCGAGTTTAAGAAAGCTGGAAGAGATTTTTGATATTTTAAAAATTGGCTATCGAAAATACATGGATGAATTAGAAAATAGAATTACTTCGATAATTCAAGAAAAATATACTTCTATCCATCCGAGTGTACAATGGAAATTTCAAAATGTGGCGATGAAGCATTTAACATCCAACATCTATGAAGATCAACAAGTTGTCCTTGACTCGATTGTATTTAGTGATGTATTTCCACTTTATGCCCAATCTGATATTGTAGGAAGTTCAAAACTTAGAAATTCTGCGATTCAGGCAGATTTGATTCAAAACTTAGAGGAGTTATCTTCTATCATAAATAAGTTTTATAAAAAGAAAAAGTTGCCCCTATTAGATGCTTACCATGTCAAATTGACTAAGGTCTTAAATGCTCTAAGGGAAAAATTCGTATCAAATGATGAAACAAAAATTGTGAATCTAATAACACATGATATTCATCCTCTTCTGGAAAAATTAAATAATCGCCATCCAGAGTTATTTGCTAAAACATATGCCAAATACAAAGCATTTTTGGATCCAGAATTAGGAATTATCTATAATAAAAGGAAAGATTTTGAGCAAAGTGTCAATAAATTAAATCTGAGTATAGCCAAATTTTTAGAAAAGGATAATCTCGAATTACAGAAGACTCTGCCGCATTATTTTGAGAAATATAAAACTGATGGGGTAGAATACAATATGTATGTCGGGCAATCAATTCTTGAAGATGGAGAATTTGACTATGAAGATTTAAGAAACTTCAGACTTTGGCAGTTGATAAATACATGTGAAATTGTAAGATTGGTTGAAAAAATAAAACCCAGCTTAACTACTAACTTAGATACGGCACAGTTGATTTTCGCCTATAATCATGCTCTAAGCATAAGATTTAGAATGGATGAAAAGCGATTTGATGTTGATGGAGCTTATAATGTCAGATATGAAATTTTGAAAAAGCGTATTGACAAAGCCATCATTAAGGGGACGAAAGAAAGATTAACTTTAGCTGGTAAAATTGCTATAGTCTATTTAAGTGATACTGAAAAAAATGAGTATATCCAGTTTTTTGAGTATTTAGCAGACAAAGGCTATATTAATGAAGATTATGAGGATTTGGAACTTGATAAATTGCAAGGAGCTGAAGGATTGAAGGCTCTTAGAATAACTGTTGTTTAATAGGAGAAATGTCCCAAGAAATAATAAACTTAAGCAAGGAATTTGCTCGCCAGTATTTCGAATCTAATGTAGGTTCAGAATTTTCTTATCATAACTTTGAGCATGTATTATCAGTAACTGAAGCTGCAAACATATTGGCTCAAGAAGCCGGGCTGACAGATGATGAAAAAGAGACTTTACTGCTTTCAGCGATTTTTCATGATATAGGATTTGGTGAGGATCCTAAAGACCATGAAGTTCATTCTGAGAGAATAGCTCGTGAGTTTTTAACTAGCCAAAATTATGATTCTTCAAAGATTGAAATTATATCGAATTGTATTCTTGCAACAAAGATGGGATGGAAGGGGACTGATAAAATGTGTTGTTTGATGAAAGACGCTGATCTCAGTGGATTGGCCAACCCAAATTATAAATCGATTGCAGAAAATTTAAGACAAGAAAAAAATGCAACCCAGGATCTGGAGCTAGACGAGCATCAATGGATAAAGGAAAACATCGGTTTTATTCAAAATCATCACTATTTTACAGATGAAGCGAAGAGATTGTTTGATGCTGGTAAAAAGAAAAACCTTAATAAGCTTAAAAAATTGGAAGAAAAAAAGAATAAGAAACCAAAACTATTAACAATAGGTTCGAGTAAAAGTGCGCAGATTCAACTTAAGACCGCTTTGCGTAACCACATAGATCTGTCTTCTATTGCTGATAATAAGGCCAATATTATGTTGAGTGTTAATGCCATTGTGATTACTGTTGGTATTCCGCTTTTAATTGAAAAGAGTTATGACAACGATCATATGATCTTACCGACAGCTGTATTGGCTGGTGCAAGTTTAATATCTATGATTTTTGCAACGCTCTCAACAAGACCAGCTAAAATGTCCGGTAAGACGGCATCTGAAATGATTAGTGAGAGGAAATCTAATCTTTTCTTTTTCGGTAATTATTTCAAAATGAGTTTTCAACAATATGAAGAGGGCATGCGTACAGTTGTAGGTAATAACGAAATTCTGGATAATTCAATTACAAGAGACTTATTTTTTCTAGGTAAATCTTTAGGTAATAAATATCAATATCTCCGTTGGTGTTATAATATTTTTATGTTCGGTATTGGATTGGCGATGCTTTCTTTTATTATCGTCCTAATTATTGATCCTCAAACGGGATAAGCCAACTGTCTAATTTTTAAAAATATTCTCGTAACTTATATCCATCAAAACTATACATGATGGAAAATGTTAACCCACTCTCGATGGTCATTGCAACACTATTACCTGTTGTTATAGGCTTTATATTTTATAGTAAATCTTTATTTGGTAATAAATGGTCTTCAGCATTTGGAATTTCAGAAGATAGAATTCAAAAAGCAGGACCATTGTTTGTTATTGCAGTTGGAATCGTATTATCAGCTTTACTCGCCTTTTTTATGCTTAACTTTTGCAATGGGGCAGGGCAGGAAGGAGAATTTGATACATTCAAGCATGGAGCAGCACATGGAGCCATTTTGTCTGTATTTGTTGTATTTCCAATTATTGGCATCAACGGCCTCTTTGAACAAGGAGCCATGTTAAACTTAAAATTGCGAATGTTGATGTTTATCACCTTTGCTTACTGGCTTATTACCCTTTCTCTTATGGGAGGAGTCCTGGATGCAATGAATCATTTTTAGGATCTAGAATTAGCTTTAATACTAAGTCTTATCGATAAATACCGATCACTGGTTTTTGTTATATAACTGATATTCAGTAATTTAATAGTAATAAAAACTAAACAAAATGGAATTTAATTGGCTTGGACTCATTTTAGCAACACTCATTCCAATGGTAATGGGTTATGTATATTATCATCCTTCATTATTTGGAAATGCATGGATGGATTCAATCGGAATGACAAAAGAGAAGCAGGAAAGTGCAAACATGGGTAAAGTGATGGGGATTTCGCTCGTCATGTCATTGCTAATAGCAGTATTTATGACTGGCTTTTGTAATGGCGTCGGTCAGGAAGGAGAATTCGACTCTTTTGGTCATGGTGCTGCTCACGGAGCAATAATTACAGTGTTTTTTGTTTTCCCTATTTTTGTCACTAAGGGGCTGTTTGAACACACTAGTTTTAAGAACATGTGGATCAATGCTCTTTATTGGGGTATTTCTTTAGCATTAATGGGCGGCATTGTAGATCATTTTCATCATTGGCCGAATGCATAATTAAATTATAAAATTTAAATTAAAGGAAGTCTTTTCAGATTGAAAAGGCCTTTTTTTTGTTCAATAGTGAATCACAAGTTTTTCGACCCAAAAAGCATTCTTATCTCTATTAGTGACAAATAAATAATACAATCCTGCCGGGTAATTATTGGTCTCCAGATTGATATAGAAATTGCGGGATGAATAAGAAAGCAATTCCGTTCCAGATTGATTTAAAAGGCTAATATCCAGATTTTGAGATTTATGATTAATCAATCTGATATTATCTTCGATAAGATTTGAAGTCAACTCAAGATCTTCCAGTTTATGTATTTTGTTGATAGAGGTGAATTGGCCATCAAAGATTGTACAATCATAATCTATAGGCTCTAATTCTATAGGACCTTTAGGGGTTAAATCTTTGCCTTCAAAAGCTGAATATGCCGGATCATATTTTGTGGCTCGGAAAATACTGGCGGCAAAACCAAAACCTCCCATTTGACCTTGAGTAAATGGGCCGCCGTTTCCAGCTGTATTCTGATAGTGCCATACAATTTTTTTGTCCTGAGTGATTTCAAAAAAACGACCACGATTCGATTCACAAATCATGGTATTCCCATTAGGAAGACGATGAGCACCCGCCATATTATTAGAATAGAAATCTGCTGGGTTATCGGCCGCATAAGTCCAGAACAATTCTTCAGGCCCATAATAGCCTTTTGGATTAAGAATATAGAATCCATTCTCATCTCTGGGTGGATGAATTATATCCACACTCGAATGATTGTCTCCTGGTCTTCCAGAGCCATTATTGAAAATACTAATCTTACCTGCGTCGGGATAAGATTCGGGGATGACCAATGCATTATGCTGGCCAAATAATTTTTTTGTAGCTGTCTCGCCTTTATCATAAACATCAGGATTCCCCCATCTATAAATATAGTCTCCGCCTTTTCCATGTCTTCCACCACTATGGGATGCAGCCTCTTCTGTCGTCGTGCTATGATCAATAATATATATTTCGCTCATATTTCTGGAGCTGAGGATGATTTCATCTCTAAGGCTATCATAATTAATTCCATTGAAGTGTTGCCAATCTGCAACGGTACCAGAAGGAGGGCGAAAATTGATATCCAATAATTCTGGATGATCTGCTATTACACCAAAATTTTCTTTAGTACTATCATGTTCCTGTATGAGATGATCCCAGGCATGCCACTCCCAGACTATGTTCACTTGATTAGAATCTAATTTTTCCAATTCAAAAATGTATTCTGGCCAATAGGGAGTTGATTTATTCGCTCCGGCGAAAACTGCCTGTGAAGAACTTTTTTCTTCCCAGGCAATTACCAGAATATTTCCATTGGGCATTGGTTCTATATCGTGGTGTTGGTGAAATATTGAACTAGCGACATCACAAGACCACAATAATTCCCCATCCCAGTTGTATTCTTCAATAATGCCTCCACGTCCCGGGCCATTAAATGCTCCGGGAACAGTGCCAGTTCTTAAAAGATTTCCATTTTCTAAAAGGTAGGTTGAAAGTCCGGGGCTGAAACTGCTTTCCCACTCATTGATAAGTTCACCGCAATTATCAATGAGATAAGTAGAAGTATTTGGTGTCCAAAGCGTATAACCATTAAAAGCCAGAGAGTCATTTTGGAATAATCCAATAGTTTGCTGTCCAATTGCAGAATTAATACAGCATATAAATACTAGTAATAAAAGTTTTTTCATGTCCAATGATGATGTATGCCAGGGTGCTTTATCAAATTAGTTCTTAATTCATAACATTCAAATGATCCTACCTGCTGCTAAACAGATGAATCTATATTTGACTTTCCTCCGACTATCTATGTATTTTGAAAATTACAGATTCGTTAAATTCATATTTAACGCTATAATTCCCCAGTGTTTTGAAGGGCTAATTGTTTAAGATATAAGTTTTAATTCCTACAAAGGAATATTTCCATGTTTCTTTTTAGGAAGCTTGATTGCTTTGCTTTCCAGTAAAGAATATGCTTTAATCAGTTTTCGGCGGGTTTCGCGAGGTTCGATTACTTCATCGATAAATCCACGCTGTGCGGCACTATAAGGATTTGCAAAGAGATCAGCATATTCTTGTTCTTTTTCTTTAAGCTTTGCATCTGGATCATCAGCTTCTTTTATTTCTTTTCTAAATATGATTTCGCTGGCGCCTTTTGCACCCATTACAGCAATTTCAGCTGAAGGCCATGCAAAATTGAAATCTGCTCCAATATGCTTAGAATTCATGACATCGTATGCTCCCCCATATGCTTTCCGTGTAATCAAAGAAATTCTTGGAACTGTTGCTTCGCTTAATGCATATAGCAATTTGGCTCCATTAACGATTATGCCATTCCATTCCTGATCTGTACCTGGTAAAAATCCCGGGACATCAACAATAACTAATAAAGGAATATTAAAGCAATCACAGAATCTCGTAAATCGTGCCGCTTTTTTTGAACTGTTTACATCCAGGCATCCTGCAAGAGCCATGGGTTGGTTGGCTACAATTCCAATAGATTTACCTGCTAACCTGGCAAAACCTACAACAATGTTTTCAGCGAAACTCTCATGTATTTCAAAGAAGGATTCTTTATCAACGACACCATGAATAACATCTTTGATATCATAGGGTTTGTTTGCACTGTCAGGAATAATATCTTCAAGTTCTTCCCGATACTCTTCTTTTATCTCATATTCCAGATCCATCGCTTTTTGCTCACAATTTTGCGGCATGTAGCTCAATAGGTGACGTAGGGTCTGAATACATTCAAGATCATTTTCGGCAGTCAGATGAGTAACACCTGATTTGCTAGAATGGGTTGATGCTCCTCCTAATTCTTCAGATGAAACTTCTTCATTGGTCACAGTCTTTACAACATTGGGTCCAGTCACAAACATATAGCTTGAATTTTCGACCATTATTGTAAAATCAGTCATTGCCGGAGAGTAAACAGCTCCTCCTGCACAAGGTCCCATAATAGCTGAAAGTTGAGGTATTACCCCTGAAGCCATAACATTGCGATAAAAAATGTCTGCATAGCCCCCTAAAGACCTGACTCCTTCCTGAATTCTTGCCCCTCCGCTATCATTAAGTCCAATAAGTGGTGCTCCTGTTTTCATGGCTAAATCCATGATTTTGCATATTTTTTCAGCGTGAGTTTCAGAAAGAGATCCACCAAAAACAGTAAAATCCTGAGCAAAAACATAGACATGTCTTCCTTCTATAGTTCCATGACCGGTTACAACACCGTCTCCATAAAAAACCTGTTCTTCCATTCCAAAGTCCTTAGTTCTATGGGTGACCAGAATTCCTATTTCTTCAAATGATTCATTATCTAACAAAAGATGAATCCTTTCACGAGCGGTAAGTTTGCCTTTGGTGTGTTGCTTTTTAATTCGCTCTTCGCCACCTCCAAGCAATGCGGCTTGAAGCTTTTCTTGAAGGATTTTCTTTTTGTCATCCATTTACTATCCTTTTGCTTTATTTATAGCCTCGGTTAATCTGGGAACAACTTCAAATAAATCTGCACATACACCATAATCGGCAGCTTTAAAGAATGGCGCTTCAGGATCTTTATTGATCACAACGATACATTTACTGCTGTTTACTCCTGCAAGATGTTGGATCGCACCTGAAATTCCTGCTGCAATATAAAGATTGGGTTTGATAGCAACTCCTGTCTGACCGACATGTTCATGATGGGGTCTCCATCCTGAATCAGCTACGGGTCGCGAACAAGCTGTAGTTGCGCCTAAAGCTTTGGCTAATTCTTCAATACAATCCCAATTTTCCGGGCTTTTCATTCCTCGGCCTGCAGATACGACGAGCTCTGCTTCAGGGAGAGGAGCAACATCACCATCCTGTTTTTTTACTTCGATGATTTGTATCCTACTTTGATCAACTTCAATATTCAGATTTTCCGGTTCAACAGAAGTTCCAGTTTCTTCTAGCGGAACGGAGTTACCTAAAAGTGAAAGCACTTTGACGGGACTTGTAATTTCATATTCTGCTATAGCTTTTCCGGAGAAGACATTCTTTTTTACTTTAAAGGAATTCCCTTCCAGAGTTGGCACTTCTGTAGCAGCGGAAACAGTTCCGGCATTGAGGTTTACTCCAATTCTACCTAAGAGTGCTTTTCCGGTCGAAGAATGACTTACTATAATAACAGTAGCTCCTATATGCTGAGCAACTTTAGAGATTGCTTGTGAATAAATCTGGGTATCGAAATGAGATAATTGAGGATTATTTAAATGATAAACTTTTTCTGCTCCATAGACTCCAAGCTGACCACCATTTTGAACATCGCCAATTGTCAATGCTACACAAGTTGTGCCAAGGGCTTTTGCTGATTTACTACCATAACTAACAGCTTCGAATGCAGTTTTTTTAAATTGACCTTTTTGACTTTCCGCAAATACTAAAACCATAACTTCTTTTCTCTTTATTTAATATTTTATAAAACTTTTGCTTCTTCTTTAAGTAACCTAACCAATTCATCCATATTATCAGCTTCGATCATTTTAACAGAGGTCTTTGACGCAGGTAAGCTATATGACGAAACATTAACATGGCCATTATACTCAAGAGGCTCGATAACTACAAGAGGTTTGCGTTTTGCCATCATAATACCACGCATATTAGGAATTCTTTGTTCAGCCATACCTTTAGCTGCGCTAATGACAAGAGGAAAATCGATTTTAGATTTTTCTGTTCCTCCTTCTATATCTCTTGTTACAATGGCAGAATTATCTTCAGTGTCCAGTTGTGTT
Organism: Saprospiraceae bacterium; assembly: GCA_965248155.1. GTDB lineage: Bacteria > Bacteroidota > Bacteroidia > Chitinophagales > Saprospiraceae > RFSX01. The sequence continues at coordinate 1,968,567 of CBDFIO010000002.1, read as the reverse complement.
GCAAAAGAGACAAAAGGAAGACTCATGAATTCTGCGATCATCGCACCAACTTCAGCTCCATTATAGTCTATTGTTTCTTTTCCTGTCAGTATTATATCAAATTCATTTTTTGAAGCATAATCAGCTATATTTTTCGCTACAAACATTGAACTTGAAGGATCTGCATTTACTCTTACTGCATCATCAGCGCCAATAGCTAAAGCCTTTCTAATAATAACATCATTGGAATCAGGACCTACATTAATAACACTTATGGTGCCACCAAATTGTTCTTTTAACTCTATTGCACGTACCAAGGCATACCATTCGTCATAGGGATTCAGAATAAACTGCACGCCATCTGTATCAAAAGAAGTATTGTTCTCTGTAAATGCTATTTTGGAAGTTGTTTCAGGTGTTTTACTTATACATACTAAAATCTTCATTCAATTCAACTATTTAATCATGATTTAATCTCGTTTTAAGCCATTGATTTGACCTATTTTGTGAAACATTCATTTGTTTCTTTTTCTTTAAATATATATTCAGTGCAATTCTTGCGGCAACTGATCTTTCTTCTTCTTGAGTTTCTCTTAATTTTTCTATTGAAAAATGATTTTCTACAAAATGTGTATTAATATCACCATTGATAAAATGATCATTTGTAAAAACAAAATGACCAAATTCGAGTGTTGTTTTTACTCCCTTAATTTTATAGTTATCAATTGCGGTTAACATTCTGGATATTGCTTGTTTTCTGTCTGACCCATAACTGATCAGTTTAGCGATCATTGGATCATAATAAATTGGAATATCCATCCCTTGATCATAACCATCGTCTAATCTTATGCCTTCTCCTTCTGGTCTTATATATTCTTCCAGTTGGCCAATACTAGGAATGAATCCTTCTAAAGGATCTTCAGCATAAATTCGTAATTCAACAGCATGACCATTAATTCGGAGATCTTCTTGCTGGAAGGACAACTTCTCACCTCTTGCAATTTTAATTTGCTCTTCAACAAGATCTTTCCCACAAATAAATTCCGTAACCGTATGTTCAACCTGAAGTCTTGTATTCATTTCAAGAAAGTAGAAATTCATTTCGTTATCCACCAAAAACTCTACAGTTCCTGCACCTACATAGTTACAAGATTTCGCAACATGGATTGCTGCGAGGCCCATGTTTTCTCTAAGTTCTTCAGTCAAGATGGTAGACGGTGCCTCTTCAACTACTTTTTGATGTCGCCGTTGTATTGAGCATTCTCTTTCAAAAAGATGGACGATATTACCATGCTTATCTGCCAGAATTTGGATTTCAATATGTCTTGGCGAGCTTATATATTTCTCAAGAAACACTGAGCCGTCACCGAATGCTGATTGTGCTTCGCTCATAGCACGTTCCATTTGTTCTGCAACTTCCTCTTGTTTGTGAACGACTCTCATTCCCTTACCTCCACCTCCTGCAGAGGCTTTAATCAAAACAGGAAATCCGATTTCATTTGCAATAAGTCTTGCTTCTTCAAGGTCGGCAATTGCAGTATCCGTTCCAGGTACCATTGGAATATCGAATTGTTTAACGGCTTCCTTAGCCGCCAACTTACTTCCCATTATATTTATAGCATTTGAGGGAGGGCCGATAAAGATAATTCCAGCTTGTTCAACTTGTTCGGCAAAACCAGCATTTTCACTTAGAAAACCATATCCAGGGTGGATGGCATCGACATCCATCTTTTTTGCAAACTCGATAATCTTACCGCCTTGCAAATATGATTCTGAGGAAGGAGCTGCACCTATGCAAACGGCTTCATCTGCAAAGATTACATGTGGAGAATGACGATCGGCTTCAGAATAAACTGCAACAGAAGATATTCCCATAGCCTTGATTGTCCTCATTATGCGTAGTGCAATTTCTCCCCTGTTGGCTATAAGAATCTTCTTCATAAGGTAACTGAAACGATTAGATCATTTCTAAAATAATTTCATTTTTTTCAACTGTTGCTCCAATGCTGGCTCTTACGTCTTTTACTTTACCATCGCCTGAAGCTTTGATAATGTTTTCCATTTTCATTGCTTCTAATATCAAAAGTGGGTCACCAGTTTTAACCTCTTGTCCTTCTGAGACCATAATGTCTAATATTAAGCCGGGCATTGGTGCTTTCAATTCTTTAAATTGATTTTCTTTTTTGTCAGCATATCCCATTTTTTGAATGAGCTGATCAAGTTCATCTTCAATTTTAAAATCGTATTGATGACCATTAATTAAAATAGATACTGTCTTGTCATTTAAGTCTTCGTTAATGACTTCTGCATCAAAGGTCTTCTCATTGAGAATTAAGTGAAATTGATTTGTAGATGTTGAAATAAGGTCCAACTTTTCAATTTCACCAGCTTCAAGGCGGTATTCTTTATCTTCTGATTTGACTATAAAACTCATTTCACAATTGAGCTAAAAAAGTTTCGCAAAATACGGATAAAAATGCAGTGTTGTTTGAGTTTTTGGGCGATTTAATTCCTGTTAGATATCCACTGAAAATTAAACTATTTCGATTTATGCGATTTTAGTCTTATTAACCCTTCCTGAACAACTGAAGCTATTAATTCACCGTCGTTATTAAAGATATTTCCCCTTGAGAATCCTCTGGCATTAGATGCACTTGGGCTATCAAGAGCAAAAAGGAGCCAATCATCAATTTTGAAAGCTCTATGAAACCAAATGGCATGATCTAAACTGGCGAAAAAGAGCTGGTTTCTTTCAACTTTTCCTCGATGAGGTAAAGCAGCTGTCAGTAAAAGATTATAGTCAGAAGCGTAGGCTAATAGTTGGTGTTGCATAGCTAAATTTATATCAACTTTTTCTTTGGATTTAAGCCAGACATGCCTGTAGGGATCAGCTGGATGAGGGCTTAATGGATCTAATTGTTCTACTGATTTGAACTCGATAGCGTTGGGGTAGTTACTACTCATCCTTTTATAAAGTTCAGGAGCTTTATCTTTAAATAATTCCAATTTCTCTTCATCGGTTAGTAATTTGTCGGGACCTACTACTTCTGGCATTTTGATTTGATGGTCAAATCCTTCTTGTTGTAATTGAAATGAAGCGGCCATAACAAAAATGGGTCGTCCTTTTTGAATTGCAGTTACACGGCGTGTGGTAAAACTTCCTCCATCTCTGATGGTTTCAGCCTGGTAAATTACAGGCTTGCTTGTATCTCCAGCAAGAATAAAAATCCATGTAAGGAATGAACAAATCTATCTTGTGGGACGGTTCTATACGCTGCATTTAATGCTTGTCCCAGAACCTGACCTCCAAAGACTCTTTTCCGTGCAGTTTGATAATTGTTTCCTCTGAAAAGACAATCATCTATTTGCTCAAGCGTAAGTAGATTTATTAATTCTTTTATCGTTTCCATAATTCGCGATTAGCTAAATTGCACTTTATCTCAATTTATTGTTTGCTACCATTGTACAATAATTTTCCCAAAATGTTTACCAGATTGCATATAACTAAAAGCTTCATTTAATTCGTCAAAAATATATTTTCTATCAATTATGGGTTTGATTTCGTGTTTTTCTATGAATGAGACCATTTCATTTTGCATTTCTATATTACCCACAGCGAAACCCCTAAGGTTTACAAATTTGAAAAACAACTTCGGAAATGTGATTTCACCTTTTCTACCACCACTTAATATTCCTATTGAACTTATTGACCCTCCTATTTTGAGTGCTTCAATAGATTGTTTCATCGTTGATCCTCCGCCTACATCTAGAATATGATCTACACCGCCATTTGAGAGTTTAAAAATGGTTTTGCCCCAATTATGATCTTCCTTATAATTCACTACTTCTATTACCCCGAGTTCTTTTAATCTGGCAGCTTTCAATTCAGAAGAGGATGTAGCGTAGATATTGGCTTTCATGGCTTTAGCAATAATCAATCCCATGATAGACATTCCTCCGGTTCCTTCAATTAATATGCTTTCTCCTTCTTGTATTTTTCTCTGTCCTAATAATCCATTAAAGGCGGTTAAGAAAGCACATGGAAGAGTTGCCGATTCTGCATAAGAATATTTTTCCGGGATTTTAGTAATGGAAGATTGGGGTAGACAAGAATATTCACACATACACCCATCCACGGATTCACCTAGAATAGTTGATATTTTATTCAATTTTGCTTCTCCAGATTTCCAATCGGGGAAAAAGCTCGACATCACTTTATCCCCTGTTTTCCATAAGTTTACTTGAGTTCCTAATGAAACGATTTCTCCTGAGCCATCGGACATAGGAATTCTCTTGTTTTCCACGGGAATAAGACCTTTTACTATTAATAAGTCATGATAGTTAAGGGAGCTTGCATGCCATTTGATCAACACCTCATCGGCCTTTGGAACAGGAATCGGACGTTCTGATATTTTTAAACTTACTTTGTTGTCTGAACGGATTAACTCATATACTTTCATTTTTTTATTATGTCTTCGTTCAATAATGCTACGAAATTATTTATTGAAATTGTAGTTGTTAGTAAACTGGTTCATTTGTATATTCATACAAATGCATTCTTTAAGTTTATATGACTATTAATAATTTAAAGTTGTGGAATCAAAATTGACATGAATTGAAGTTATCTCAATATATATCAAGGACAATTTTTAGACTACATGGCTGGAGGCTTGTTGGTAAAGAAATTCCCAAAGAGGTTAGTAAATGTGTTTTTGTTTTTGCACCACACACTTCTAATTGGGATTTCTATCATGGTTTATTATGTATGAAAGGTTGGGGGGTTCCTATTAAAGTCGCCATTAAGAGTTCCTGGACACGATTCCCTTTAGGTTTAATGATAAGACCATTGGGAGGAATTGGTGTTGACAGATCAGCTAATAAATTCAGTAATGTTAAGAGTCAGGTCAATATGATGGCAAGCGTATTTCAAAAGTACGAACGAATTGCTCTGGTTGTAACACCTGAAGGATCTAGGTCTAAGCGTACTCAATGGAAAACTGGATTTTACCATATAGCAAAAAGTGCTGGAGTACCAATTGTTATTTTTAAAGGAGACTTTTCAAAAAAAGAAATAGAATTTGGCCCTGTATTTTCCGGTGAAGAAAGTTTAGATGAAGTTATGAGATCTATGATGGAGTTTTTTAAAGATGTTGTAGGAAGGCATCCTGAAAATTTTGCACTTGATGTCAGATATTCTGGCAACAAATAATTATTAGATTTGCGTTTTATTTCTTCGATAGATTTTATTGACTGAAACATCAGTTTCTGAATGATGACTGATCAATTACGCAAAAAGTGTAATCAAAGGTCCTAAAAGGACGTTTGAAGGAAAAGGAAGAGGTTATTCAAAGGAATGATTCGAACCAAGAAATGAATAAAGTTAAGAGAGTGTAGCTCAGTTGGTTTAGCCAACCCACCCTGACCGAGGTCAGGTTCACACTCTACTGATTGACATTAGTCAATCAGTTGGCTTCGCCACCGAATGTTCATCTTGACAGGGGACTGATTGGTTCGGCAAAATGCGGTATAATAAGGTCCTAAAAGGACGTTTGAAGGAAAAGGAAGAGGTTATTCAAAGGAATGATTCGAACCAAGAAATGAATAAAGTTAAGAGAGTGTAGCTCAGTTGGTTTAGAGCATTACCTTGACAGAGATGTTTCCCCTTGCATTTTTAGTACATAACTATATGATAGTCAGGAAGTTATAAAATGACACCTTCCTCAAAAAGATCATTTTATAACCATTTTAACCTCTTTTCTGACACCATGATTCTACCTGAAGCAAAGATTATTTTATTCAAGGGTAAGACCCTAAAAGACAACAAACATCCTATCGTCATCCAAGTTAAAATTGGAACAAACGATTACAGACGTATCAGCCTATCCATGTCTTCTCATCTTAAAGAATGGAATGCTACTGATGCAAGATTTCGAGACACCAAAGGCAAAGAATATGAAAATCGAGAACTCTTCGATGCAGAATCAAAGTGCAATGAAATTCTTGATCAGTTTATCCAAAAGATGAAAAAAGAAAGAAGTCATTTTGATTTCAATCGATTCAAAGCAAAGTTTCTTGGGAAGGATTACGCAGATACCGATAAGCCAAATACACTATTGGGATTCACATATTGGTATGATGAACATCTAAGAGAAAAGAAGAGACTTGGAAACATGACCAGCTTCACAACTTTGCATTCTGTCTTGAAGCAATATGAAACAAATGAGGATCTTAAGTTAGACGAAATCAATTCTGATTTTTTAGAAAGCCTTGAAAAGAAATTGATTCAAAGGAAAAACATGCATACAAGTGAACCGATAAAACTGAATTCTGTATTTAGTTATTACAAAAAGTTGAAGTCACTATTCAATAAAGCCATCTATTTTGGAATTACAGAGAACTATCCATTTAGAAATAGTTCTAACCCTAGAAGGTATTCGTTTGCTCAATTGAAGAGTCCATGTATCTCTAAACAATGAGTGACGAACAGGTCGCTAAGTTTTTTGACTTCGATTGGCAGAATGAAAATCGAAAGCAACAAATTGGATGGAAGGTGGCGTTCTTCATTTATCATTTCAAAGGAATGCCAATTGGTGACGCTGCAAGGTTAGCAATCTTGGTTCTATGCTAAATAGAGCCAAAAATGTTTGTCTTCAGCTATTTTAAAAACCTAAAAACATTCTTCAACGAAGCGATTTTGGTGATCATGAGAACAGTATCAATTGATTTCGTCCTTTGTTTTTTATTAGAATCTCCTAAACATTTTTATTGAACAGAAAAATATAACTACCTTGATTTATTAAATATTTTTAATAAGTATGAAAAGTGTAGAGAATATTGAAAGTAAGCAGAGGTTTCTTTTAGGGTTAAGTAAATCTCACAAATTGACCAAGATAGAAAATCAACTTGGACAAATCATTAAATTGTTATCAATATATAAATCGGGATTGGTATTGTCTGGAATAGCTGAAGCTCTAGCAATGAGTGTGCCCACAGTAACAAAGCTTGTTAAAATACTATGCGATGATGAATTGGTACGTAAGGGAGAAATAAAAGAAGTAGAAAATGGAAGGCCTCCTGTTCTGTATGAATTAGATCCAGATCGGTTTTTAGTTGTAGGTGTTGAGGTGTTATCTAGATTTTTAAATATTTCATTATATAATAATAAGATGGAATTGATTGAAGAAGTCATCGATCGAGAATTCAGACTTGTCAACGACCCGAAGTGTCTAGAATACATAATAAATGCGGTAGAGAATCTCTTGAAAGAACATGTGGATGATCAAAATGATGTTTTGGGCTTGGGTGTTGGCGTAGTCGAGACTTTACAAAATTCATCAAGTATTCCAAATCGATTTTTTGATAATAAGGCATTTTCGATAGAAGATCAATTATCAAATGCACTACAACTCCCAGTTGTTTTAGACAATGAAACGAGAACTATAGCAATAGCTGAGAAAGTGCTAAGTAATCAAGGAGATGTTACCAATGCCTTGGTTGTTAAGGTTAGTAGATCTCTTGGTTTGGGTTTGATAATTAATGGTGAAATAGTCGCTGGAAAATCTGGATTTTCGGGTAAGTTGAGGCATACTCAATTTCGAAAAGGCAATGAATTGTGTTATTGTGGTAAACAAGGTTGTTTAGGAACGCAAGTTGGGGGAGACGCTCTAAGTAATATGATGAAACAAAGTTTAATCGATGGAAGAAAGTCGATTTACTTTACTCTGGAGGAGAGCCAAAGTAGTTATCATAAAATTTTGGAAGCCTCACTCAATGGTGATGAATTAAGTCTAGACTTAGTGCAAGAACAAGGTATGATATTGGGAGAAGCTTTAGGAAATGTAGTAAACTTGTTGAATCCCTCTTTGATTATTATTAGTGGAGAATTCGCAATGTTGGATGAGTTGTTTGTAGATGCTGTTAGAATAGGTCTTAGGAAGTCCGGTATCAAGGAAAGTGTAGATGATTGTGAAATTTGGGTTTCTTCACTTGGAAGATATCTGAGTAGTAAAGCTGGAGTCTGTAATTTTTTATATAAAAATGGAATGATTGGCAGATTTGATTAATAAATAAAATTATTAAAAAAGAATCATTTAATAAAAAAAGATATTAAACATTGAATAGAAAGTAAAAAATATTATTATATTGTGATGTATTTAAGATTAAGCGTAAGATCAGGCTCAATTAAAATGCTTGCGTCTTAATTAATTTTTAACCTAACAATTGACTGTAATGAAATTTAAAATTTTACTCTTATTACTGTTTTTTTCTAATATCGTTTTTTCTCAAAAAACCATATCTGGTATTGTAACTGATGCAAGTTCTGAACCGCTCATTGGTGTAAATGTGATTATAACAAATTCAACTATTGGAACGATTACAGATATTGAAGGAAGTTTTACATTGCAAGCACCTAATGATGCTAGCTCCATAACTGTAAGTTACATAGGGTACACTGATCAGGTCATTGATATTGCTGATTCTGGGCAGAATATGACTGTTGTGCTTAGTCAAGGTTCTGTGTTAAATGAAGTGGTTGTCACCGCATTAGGATTAACAAAATCTAAAGAACGGGTTTCTTACGCAGCACATACAATAGAAGCCGCCGCATTAAACCTGTCTCGTGTCGGTGATATCTCTCAACAGTTATCCGGTCAGGTTGCAGGATTGAATATTGTGACCAATAACGGATCTGCTGTTTCTTCCTCCAGAATTATTCTGAGAGGAGAGTCTTCATTGAATCCGAATAAAAACCAACCTTTACTGGTGGTGGATGGGGTCTTGATTTCTAACGAGTATATTGGTATAGGAAGTAATCCGGTTTCTGGAGACTTGCCAGTAGATTATGGAAATAGTTTGAACGATTTAAATCCCGATGATTTTGAATCTGTCACCGTTCTTAAAGGTCCAAAAGCAGCAGCATTATATGGAGAAAGAGGGACCAACGGTGTGTTGGTTATAACCACGAAATCTGGAAAGGGTAAAGAAGGTGTTGGTGTTTCCTTTACTACTGGTGTCTCAATGGATAAAGTGAACCGATTTTGGGATGAACAAAATGAATATGGTGGTGGGGGTACCAGAAATGGGGAGGCAAATCAATATAGATCAAACTGGGGAGGTAATTTCGGCCCAGTTACAGATGGTTCTCTAATAGCGCAAGCTACCCCAAATGACCCTAACCCTGATCCAACACCTTTCGTACAGAAAGCGGACAGAGAAGGATTTTTTAATACAGGTGTTTCTTATAACAATAATTTAGCATTATCTTTTTCTAATGACAATGCATGGGGTCGGATTTCTTTAGGGAATTTAAGAAAAGAAGGAATAGTACCGAACACAGAGTACAAACGAAATAATCTTGGAGTTAGATTAGGTTCAAATTTGACAGATAAATTATCTGTTGATGTATCTGTCAACTTCGTAAACAGCAATTCTGATAATGTTCCTGACGTGGGCTTTGCCAGCGGTGGATTGATGTACAGTATGCTATGGACTATGAAAAATTTTGGCCTTGATGATTACAAAGACTATTGGTTGCCCAACCAACAATACGTATATCCCAATAATTATTTTCTGTCATGGGGAACAAACCCACATTTGATTGTAAACGAAAATTTAAACGGATTCGATCATAACCGAATTTTTGGAAACATCAAAACATCCTACCAAATTAATGACAACCTTTCTGCATTCGTGAGAATGGGTGGGGACAATTTTGATGATCGAAGACGATCCAGAAGAGCATATGGACAACGTGCGTTCCGAGAAGGAATGTACAGAGAGCAAGATGTGAGATTACAAGAGTTCAATGTCGACGGTATGCTTTCTTATACCAAAGATTTAAGTAATAAACTCAACCTGGGTGTTAACCTTGGAGCAAGTACTTATCGCCAGCTTATTTCTAATAAAATTGCCCGCACGAATAGTTTGGCTATACCTGGTGTTTATAGTATGGGTAATGCTGCTGACGACCCTTTATTAGTACAAAATGACACAGAGAAAAAATTGAATAGTATTTATGCTACAGCAGAATTAGGATATGATGGCAAATTATTCTTGGATGTAACAGGCCGAAACGACTGGTCTTCTACCTTGTCTAAAGACAATCAAAGTTTCTTCTATCCATCTATAGGGATTAGTGCAGTCATTTCAAAAATGGCAAACTTACCAAGTGTAATTTCGTATTTGAAATTGAGAGGTAGTGTAGCAGCTACTGGTAATAGTACCGACCCAGGCATAATCAATAATTCCTACAACCTTGGTGTATTACCAGGATCCGTTACCAACCCAAGTTTCCTTACTGATTCGGATATTAAGAGTGAAAAAACGGTGGCTCTCGAATTCGGAATGGACCTTAGATTATTGAAAAATAGATTGAGATTTGATATGGATATATACGATTATACTACGACCAATCAAATCTTACGAGCACCGATTAGTGCTGCGTCAGGTACAAGTGTAAGAGTATTTAATCCTGGTGAAATAAACAGTAAAGGATTCGAAATTTTATTAACTGCGAAACCAGTTGTAGGTAAAGATTTTAACTGGACTTCAATGTTCAATTTTGCAAAAAGCAGATCAGAAGTTGTAGAGTTAGCAGATGGAATTGAGACTTTAATTATTGCTCAAGGCCCAAGCGGTGGAACGATTGAAGCACGTCCTGGAGGGAGAATGGGTGATATCTACGGTAGAACTTTTGCAAGAGACGACAGCGGTAATATCATTTATGATAATATTGGTGAATTTATGAGACCACGGCTCAACAACGAAATCGAAAAAGTGGGTAATTACAACCCAGACTGGACTTTGGGATTCAACAATAATTTCCAATATAAAAACTTCAGTTTAAACATATTTTTTGATTATCGTTCTGGCGGCGAATTCTATACATTAACGGGATCTCAGTTGTATCGTTCTGGTTCTATAACCGAAACATTGGACAATAGAACAACCGACTTCATCCCGGAAGGAGTTGTTGATAACGGGAACGGCACTTATACAGCTAATACTACATCTACAACAGGCTATGACTGGTACCGATCCTATTATGACAGAGAGAATATTGAAGCTAATACATATGATGCTACCTTCTTAAAATTGCGCGAAATTTCTATTGGGGCTGACCTCACAGAATATTTCAACACCACGAAATTAGGAGAATTAAGACTGTCCCTGTTCGCCAGAAACTTAGCGACCTGGACCAAGGATGACTTTGTTAGGCATTTTGATCCGGAGGTACTTAGCTTCAACGGAAGTTCCAATGTGCCAGGTTTTGAAATCGGGCAATTGCCAGGTGCCGCCACTTATGGTTTTAACTTAGGAGTCGTTTTTTAAAAATTTTGATATTCCATATCATTACTTATTCAAAAATAGAAAAAATGAAATTATTTAAAATATATATAACATTCTTTGTAGTATTGGTGATGAGTGCCTGTACCAAAGACTTTGAAGAGATCAATATTGATCCAAATGCACCAACAGAGGCCAATTCTGGTACCCTTTTACCCAGCGCTATTTTCGGACCAACAAATCCACATCTCAATGTGCAGATGGAACTTACCAACCAGATAATGCAGTATAAGGTTTATCGAAACGAAAACGAACTAGATGCTTATGATTTTGTATCTGGTGGAAACACCTTTACTGCTTTTTGGGAATCGGCCTACAAGGCGATGCGTGATAATAATGAGTCTATAGTTTATGCGCAAGCAAACGACTTAAATGCTTATGAAGGAGCAGCCAAAATATTGAATGCATTTTTTACGGCGTCTCTAACTGAAATGTGGATTGATGTTCCATTTACCGAAGCTGCAATGGGCGTAGATAATGTACAACCGTCCTACGACAACCAGCCAAAAGTTTATCAAGAGGTGTTGACACTTTTAGAAGATGCTAATGACCTATTATCTAAAGATACAGAAGGATTTCTATTAGGTGGCGATGTGCTCTTTGGTGGTGATGTAATGAAGTGGAGAAAAATGGCCAATTCCTTAAGACTTCGATATTTGTTACGATTGTCGAACAATAGTTCCATCAATGCTGCATCTGATATTAATAGCATAGTTTCCGACTCAGATACCTATCCAATTATTGAAAGCAATGACGAAGCGGCCATTTATGATTATTCTGGTTTAGCTCCAAATACGTCAGACTTTTCATTACGGACAGCCTTAGGCGGTTTGAGTCCTTCTGTCAGGTTTGTGAATGTATTGGATGGGGTTGATCCGGATGATGATGCGGATGATGACTCAAGATTAGGGTTTTTCGCAGAAAAACCAATCGATCCTTCAGTAGTTAACGGACCATATGTTGGTGTCCAAAGTGGAACTACCCGTGAAGAGGCGCAAGGTACAGGAGGTAATGCAGAATTGTTTGCTTCTCAGTTTACCACTAAATTTCAGAACGATAAAGGGCTATTGGATTTTGTATTCATTAGCTACGCAGAAGTACAATTTATTTTGGCGGAAGCCAGCTTAAACGGTTGGATTGCGACTTCAACCGCCCAAGAATATTTTGAAAGCGGTATATCAGCAAACTTTGCTTATTGGGGCTTGGCTATGCCAGCAGATTTCTTGACAAGAACTGATGTGAGCTGGGATGATTCAATGGAACGATTGATGGAGCAAAAATGGATTGCTATGTTTTTTAACAATACATTGGAAATGTGGGGAGAACATAAAAGAACGGGATTGCCTAACTTGGTTCCTGGTCCCCTGGCTACTACTGTTACAAATGGGGAAGTACCAACAAGAGTCTTTTACCCTAGTCTTGAGCAGTCTGTAAATTCAGCAAATTACAATGCAGCTTCTTCTAGTATTGGCGGAGACATTATCACCGCAAGACATTGGTATCAGAACTAAGGTTAATAGTTGATTTTTAGTTTTTTCATACAGAAGAAAGATTCCTTGCTTAGGTTACAATAAGACTGTAATCGAAGTGAGGAATTTCTTTAAATAATTAATTATCTATTATTCTTAATTTCACTCAAGTTAATTGTGGCAACAATAGTTTTCATACCTGGTACACTATGCAATGAGTCGTTATTCCATTCACAGATAAGTGCACTAAACAGATATAATTGTGTAGTTGCGAATCACAGCGTCTCAGCTAACCTTACTGACGTTGGTAAACATATATTTGATAAAATAGATGGTCAGATGATAGTGGTTGGATTGTCTTACGGTGGAATTATTGCAATGGATGTAAATCGTCAAATAAAAGTGGACCATTAAGTGAATAAAATTAAGTTATACATAACTATTAAATTCACTTTATTATGACCAAGAAAAACAAATCAGCAGAATCTTATGTCCGAGATGTAAAAAGAAGGACAAGACGTAAATTTTCTACAGAAGAAAAGATTAGAATAGTCATTGAAGGATTAAGAGGAGAACAAAGTGTTGCTTCTCTTTGTAGAAGAGAAGAGATTTCACAACCACTATATTATAAGTGGAGTAAAGATTTCATGGAAGCAGGGAAGAAACGTTTAAAGGGAGACACAGAACGTGAAGCCAATACTTCAGAAGTTCAACATCTAAAGACAGAAAATCAAGACCTTAAAGAGGTAGTAGCAGAACTTACCCTGAAAAATCGTGTGCTTAAAAAAAGCTTGAATGGAGTAAAATAAAATTCAAGAAGTATATGCGATTTACAGCAAAAGAAAAGATGGAACTGATTAGGCTGGTTGAGCAATCCGAATGGAGTGTTAGAAGAACTCTCAAGGAAATTGGTATTCACAAATCAACCTTTTACAACTGGTATAAGAAATATCGGGAAAATGGAATTGTAGGATTAGAGGAAAAGAAAAGTACAAGGAAGCATTACTGGAACAAGATTCCTGATCGGATCAGGTCTAATATATTGAATCTGGCACTGGAAGTTTCAGAGCTTTCTTGTAGAGAATTGGCTTGCAGGTATACTGATGAGAATCAATACTTTATAAGCGAAAGCAGTGTTTACAGAATATTGAAATCTGCTGGACTGATAAACCCTCCTCATTATGATCTGATATCTGCCGCAGATGAATTTAAAGACAAAACAACAACTGTCAATCAAATGTGGCAAACTGATTTTACTTATTTCAAAATCATTGGCTGGGGATGGTATTACCTATCGACTATATTAGATGATTATTCTAGGTACATTATAAGTTGGGAGTTGTGCTCAACGATGAAAACCCTTGATGTAAAAAATACTTTGAATCAGGCATTAAACCATCCAAATGTAAATTTGAATAAACCGCCTAAGTTATTATCTGATAATGGATCTTGTTATTTAAGTCAAGAGTTGAGCTCTTATTTGGATGATTACAAAATTAAACATGTGAGAGGAAGACCTGGTCATCCTCAAACGCAAGGCAAGATTGAAAGGTATCACAGAACAATGAAAAATGTAATTAAACTGGATCATTATTACAGCCCAGGTGAATTGAGTTTTCCTCTTTCACAATTTGTAAAATATTATAACCATCACAGATATCATGAATCTTTACAAAACTTGATACCAGCAGATGTTTATTATGGATTAAAAGAAGAAAAACTGAAGAGAAGAAAATTATGTAAACACAAAACATTTAAAAAACGCAGACAAAAATATTTCAATTTAACTTTTAAAAGTGTAACTTAATTTTATTCACTTATTGTCCACTTTGGTTTGACGATTTACATATGAATAATAGCGATTTACTTATATGTGATCCAACTGATACAGAAACTCAAAATGCTATCAGAAATATGTCTAAGGGTGGTGCACTTGATCTTAATTCTATTCCCGAAAGAGCATATTGGGGTGAAGATACAAACCCTGAAGCATTAATACCTTGGTGTGGTTGCAACATTAATATTGAGCAGATAAGTTGTAACGAAGTGAGAATTTTTGGGACATGTAAGAATTTTATATTTGGCGATGGTGGTGGTGTAGTCAATGTATTCTTAACTAATTCACCTTTTTTTCCGACAACAGGTAGCATTCTCCCAAATCAAGAACATAATGCCGATGGTAATTTTTCATTTACAATTACATTAAATAATACGTCATCAATATTTATACATGCATCAGCTGACCCAAATTGTTTCTTCAACAATCTAGCAACTTCTACATTAGAGTTTGATCCTGACGCAGACGATTGTGATTTCAATGAACGAGAGACTCCTTTTAACTGGGCTCAGGACAATGGTGTACAAGGGTATTCTTATAGAACTGCATATTATAAGAATTTTTGGTCTTCTTATGAAGAAGCGAAAATGTGGTCACTATATTGGGATGGCAGTAAGTGGAAGCCAAACAATGCAGAATTGAGAGTTAATATCGATGCAATTAGAAAAAATAGTGAATGCGTTCAATTTGAACATGAAGATGAAACAAAAACTTGTAATTGTAAAGTCAAACGAGCTAGAGTGAATTCAGGTATTTCAGAAAAGAAAAACTTCGTACATCATTGCGATGGTGATGTGACAGGTACCTATAAAAAGACCTTGAACTGGCAAGGAATGACATGGGCTATTGATGCCGTAGGTGAAGTTGATTTTGAGTGTTGTGAATAATATTTAATCTTATGAGGAGTGCAATAGCACTCCTCATTTAAAATTTAAGAAAATGAGAATCATATTTATTTTATTGTCCATATCTTTTCCTGTCATAATATTTGGTCAGTATACTGTTCAGGCACAATTCGAAGAATACAAGGAACTTGAGAATTATAATTCTGTTGCTTTAGAAACTTTTGGAGATTTGTATTGGGAAAAGGAGTTTGATTTGCCCTTTACTTTTCCATATTTTGATACTACTTTAGGTTCATTTGTATTAAACCATGTAGGCCTAGGTTTGATAGATGGTGAGATAGATTTTTCACTGCGGCTTTTGGCATTCGGCTACATGTTTGACAACGTGACTAATCCAGATAATATAGAATCAGATGTTAGATATAAATTTGGTAAGATAGATGGCAAAGACTATTTAGTAGTTCAATTTACCAAAAATAGACTTTTGTCAGACACATCTATTGAAGAGTTCGATAGTCATGTAAATTTTCAATATTGGTTCTTCGATGATGGTGTAAATCGTCAAATAAAAGTGGACCATTAAGTGAATAAAATTAAGTTATACATAACTATTAAATTCACTTTATTATGACCAAGAAAAACAAATCAGCAGAATCTTATGTCCGAGATGTAAAAAGAAGGACAAGACGTAAATTTTCTACAGAAGAAAAGATTAGAATAGTCATTGAAGGATTAAGAGGAGAACAAAGCGTTGCTTCTCTTTGTAGAAGAGAAGAGATTTCACAACCACTATATTATAAGTGGAGTAAAGATTTCATGGAAGCAGGGAAGAAACGTTTAAAGGGAGACACAGAACGTGAAGCCAATACTTCAGAAGTTCAACATCTAAAGACAGAAAATCAAGACCTTAAAGAGGTAGTAGCAGAACTTACTCTAAAAAATCGTGTGCTTAAAAAAAGCTTGAATGGAGTAAAATAAAATTCAAGAAGTATATGCGATTTACAGCAAAAGAAAAGATGGAACTGATTAGGCTGGTTGAGCAATCCGAATGGAGTGTTAGAAGAACTCTCAAGGAAATTGGTATTCACAAATCAACCTTTTACAACTGGTATAAGAAATATCGGGAAAATGGAATTGTAGGATTAGAGGAAAAGAAAAGTACAAGGAAGCACTATTGGAACAAGATTCCTGATCGGATCAGGTCTAATATATTGAATCTGGCACTGGAAGTTTCAGAGCTTTCTTGTAGAGAATTGGCTTGCAGGTATACTGATGAGAATCAATACTTTATAAGCGAAAGCAGTGTTTACAGAATATTGAAATCTGCTGGACTGATAAACCCTCCTCATTATGATCTGATATCTGCCGCAGATGAATTTAAAGACAAAACAACAACTGTCAATCAAATGTGGCAAACTGATTTTACTTATTTCAAAATCATTGGCTGGGGATGGTATTACCTATCGACTATATTAGATGATTATTCTAGGTACATTATAAGTTGGGAGTTGTGCTCAACGATGAAAACCCTTGATGTAAAAAATACTTTGAATCAGGCATTAAACCATCCAAATGTAAATTTGAATAAACCGCCTAAGTTATTATCTGATAATGGATCTTGTTATTTAAGTCAAGAGTTGAGCTCTTATTTGGATGATTACAAAATTAAACATGTGAGAGGAAGACCTGGTCATCCTCAAACGCAAGGCAAGATTGAAAGGTATCACAGAACAATGAAAAATGTAATTAAACTGGATCATTATTACAGCCCAGGTGAATTGAGTTTTCGTCTTTCACAATTTGTAAAATATTATAACCATCACAGATATCATGAATCTTTACAAAACTTGATACCAGCAGATGTTTATTATGGATTAAAAGAAGAAAAACTGAAGAGAAGAAAATTATGTAAACACAAAACATTTAAAAAACGCAGACAAAAATATTTCAATTTAACTTTTAAAAGTGTAACTTAATTTTATTCACTTATTGTTCACTTTGGTTTGAAGACCTACAACGATGTCAATATTACCGAAAATGATTCTCTAAGTCAATGCTGTCCAATTTTGTCACTTATATTAAATAATATTAATACTGGAACAATCACAACTAACAACAACTCAACTGGATGTAATGGATTAATTGAACTTCTTTCAAGTTGCCCGGATCAAGATGATGATGGTATTATAGATTCTAATGATAATTGTATTTCTGATTTTAATCCTGGACAGGAAGATTTTGATAATGACAATGTCGGTAATGGATGTGATAATTGCCCTGAAGTATCCAATCCATTGCAATCGGATACAGATTTAAATGGAATAGGAGATTTATGCCAATCAGATACAATAATTAATCATGGAATTGTTCTAGATACTGCTGATATATTTTTAAAACATAATTTTTCAGGAATTATACTTAAATCTAATGATGGCTCATGCTATAAGATAGTTGTCAGCAATACCGGTGATCTTGAAAGTTACAAAGTAGAATGTCCAGACGACTAAAAAAATATGGTTCAACCGAATTATTAAACATCCAATAAATTTATCTCTAATAGATACATTACTATTGCAATTTTGCTAAAAACTTATTGGTTGTTTAGATAGATAAAACAATACTTCTATTTTGATGAGTGAATAGTTGTGCTTGTTAACTAAGACTCCTTCAAATAATTCTATATTGGTTTAGTAATATGAAGTACGTCTTAGGCATATTTATTATTTGGCTCCATTTATCCTGCAGTAATGTTGAGAATTCAAAGCATACATTTTCAGACAATAAAAATGACATTCAAGCCAATCATCTTATTTCAATTGATTCATTTCTTATACTTCAAGAAAAGGCGGATGTACGGATTCTCCAAGTCAGTAAATTAGAAGAATACAACAAAGCTCATATTCCAAATGCCTACCCTATCTGGAGACCTGATTACGGCAATTATACTAACCCTAATATATCTGGTATGCGTCCCTCGCATTCACAGTTACAGAACTTGCTGAGAAAAATAAATGTGCCAGATGATACCAAACTTATATTATATGATCACAAAGGAAATGCAGATGCCTTCCGATTTGCATGGGTCTTAGAATTATCAGGATTTGACAATTATTATATTCTGAATGGTGGCCTGGAGTTTTGGAAAGAAAATAATCTCCCTATTAGTAATATTCCTGCCCCATTTCCTGATTCTTCTAATTTTCAATTAGAAAGAATATCCGAGCTGTCAAGTCTTGCAACTTTTGACGATGTTCTAGCCGCCATGAATGATCCAAATTCAATTATTATTGATACCCGCGAGCTCCATGAATATTTTGGAGAACCATTTGTACAAAAAAACAAATTATATCGATTCAAAAAAGGAGCGTTTATTAACGGACATATCCCTAATGCTATCCATTTGAATTGGTCACAATTAACAGATCTGAACGGCGACCATCGAATCAAATCGATGAAAGATTTACATTATGATCTTGAGCAAGCAGGTATCAGTCCCGATAAAAAAATAATTGTCTATTGTCAATCCGGGTCAAGATCTTCTCATACCTCTTTTGTATTTAGAGAAGTATTGAAATATCCACATGTGAAAAATTATGATGGATCATGGATTGAATGGAGTTATAGGCATTCAATTGATAGTTCAATCCCAATTATGCAAAAAACCGACTCCACAGAGTTCAATATTTTGTATAATAGATTGTTGAAAGAAATAGAAGAATTAGATTTGGAATCTTAATAAGGGACAAAAAATATTTGGTGCTGGGTCAAATAGGCTGATGATCTCCATAAGTTCCTGATTTATAATAGTATTTTTCGATGTACATACCAATGACATTATCGTGAATCTGTTCATTTTTGGAAAAGCAAATGGTTTTTCTATTAAGACGTTTGATATGCGTTCTAAAATTCAAGTTTTTCCGTTCTATTTTCCAAGTCAAATCTTTCCCAATAGTATGTAAGCTTTTTGGCAATGACCTACTATAAGCTCCCCAATCATCCGTATAATAGTCACCAATGGGAATGTCTTTAAGAAGATCCAGAAGTTTTTCAAAGCTCTCATCGGTACGCTTTCCATTAACCCAAGCCAAAATCATCCCGGAATGCTTATCCATCGCATACCAAGTCCACCTTTGATTCGCCTTACTGCCAACATAAGACCAAAACTCATCTGCCTCTGCTGTATAGTGAAAACTTACTGCCAAATTATCAAGGCTTTGAACTTCTTCCTTGTTCAATAGATAAGGGTTCACTTGAAGCGTTTTTTTTTAAGTGAGCTATCACCGTATTTTTATTGATCCCTAAAATCCTTGCTGTATCTCGAACCCCTGAACTATTGAGAATTAATGAGTCAATTTGTTCTTTAACACCGGGCTCTCTGGCTTTATAGCTATAGCTATAGCTATAGCTATAGCTAAGTTGAAAACTCTTTTTGCAGACTTTACAACGCCAACGTTGTCTCCCGTTTTCTCTATGACCATTCTTTTGAAGGTCAGTACAATTGCAATGGGGACAAGTAATAGTAGTAGTAGTAGTAGTAGTAGTAGTAGTAGTATGTTCCATGTGCTAATATAAGAAACTCAACCTATTTAAACCACTATCAAATATTTTAATAATTACGAGCAGATGTATAAACCAACTCAAAGAAGAAAATTTATTAAGAAGTCTCTTCTCGCCAGTATAAGTTTAGTAATGGGAACTAAAATTGTCTACGGCAACAGCCTGCCCTATGGACTCTTACCAATTAATTTTGATACGTATGTTATTCCACCCAATCTTCCCGGTAAAAGTGAATTATTACGGGTTCTTAATGATCGTCCGATAAATGCTGAAACCCCAGCCCACCTTCTGGATGATGAGCTTACGCCTAATAATCTCTTTTTTGTAAGAAACAACGGTCTTCCTCCAAGTAATATCAGTGTGTCAAATTGGACATTAAGCATCTCTGGAGAATCTATCAAGAACAAAAAAACATTTTCTTTAGATGATTTGAAAGATAAATTCAAGCATCATACTTTGAACCTAACCCTAGAGTGTGGGGGCAATGGAAGAAGTGAATTTAATCCACCCGCTAAAGGAAATCAATGGAGTACTGGCGCGATAGGATGTGCAGCTTGGACAGGAGTCAAGTTAAAAGACCTTCTTATCGATTGTGGTGTAAGATCTGATGCTGTATATATCGGATATTTGGGAGCAGATTTACATCTATCTGGCAATCCTGATAAAAGATCTATTTCAAGAGGAGTGCCACTACAAAAGGCTATGGAGGATGAAAGCTTAATTGCATGGTCAATGAATGGAGAAGATATGCCAGTCTTAAATGGATACCCTTTAAGGTTGATTTTCGGCGGATATCCCGCTTCTTGTTCTGGCAAATGGTTAACTGATATACTTGTGAGAAATAAAGTTCACGATGGAGCTAAGATGGGAGGTCAATCCTACAGAACTCCTTGTGAAGCTGTTGCTCCCGGAGCCAAAGTCTCTGATGAAGACATGTGTATTATCGAAAATATGCCTGTTAAATCCTTAATCACATTTCCTAAAACTGGAGCAATGATAAATCTTGGTCAAAAGCTTCCCTTCCGGGGTCATGCATGGACTTCTGCAAATGAAATTAAGAAAGTTGAATACTCTATTGATTTTGGAATGAACTGGCAAACTTGTGAATTGAGAAAAGGACAAAATCGATATGCATGGCAAAGATTTAATGGAGAGCTTACGTTTCCTGAAAAAGGATATTATGAATTATGGGCTAAGGCTACAGATTCTGAAAGTAATACCCAACCCATTATTTTGCCGGGTTGGAATCCAAAGGGATATCTCAACAATGCATGTCACCGTATCGCAGTGAAAGTACAATGAGCATGAAGCCGGAAAAGTATAATATGACAAATTTGTTGAACTCGCTTATCAGACTCCTGATAAGTTTTTTCATTCTCATCATTTTGTTATTAATCTATTTCATTGCTGTAGATGTAGCCCCAAACAAAACACATGACCTATTTACAAAAGAAGAACTGGAAGCCATTAATAAAACGAGAATTGCTGAATACGATGATAGTGCTGACAAAGTTGAGAATGGTATTCATGTGAACACAGGTATGGCTTATGATCATACTTTTAAATTAGTGCGCTCTGCCTGTACATCATGCCATTCTTCTAAACTTATTACTCAAAATAGAGCTACTCGTGAAGGATGGAAACAAATGATCGTCTGGATGCAGGCAACTCAAGGATTACAAGATCTTGGAGAAAGTGAGGTCCGTATCCTGGACTATCTATCTACCCATTATGCACCAAAAGAGTTAGGAAGGCGTCCCAATCTTAATTTACAAGACATTGAATGGTATGTTTTAAACTTGGAAGAATAGGTTTAATCATATTTTCCTGTTCAATTAGAAATCGAAGCTAGCACTTAAATATACTGCTCTTGGTAAAATGGGAAACACAACAAAAGAAGCATTGGGATTATTTACAATATAAGATTCTGTAGCCTGATTCGCACTGCTCCCAAATTCATTAGGTCCAAAAAAATTCAAAAGGCCCGAAGAATTGAACATGTTGGTAATCTGCAATCCTAATTCAATAGACTCACTGATTTTATAGTTTCCTGCCAATCCAAAAGTACTGTATTGGTTCAATCGAAAGGCGTTTTCAATATTCCCATATCTAGCTCCCATGTATTGCCAATTCATAGAAGCTATAAACTTATCTAAATCGACTTCTAATCCTATTTTACTCATCAGAATGGGAATATGAGGCAAATCGTTCCCTGAATAATCCAGAGTCATATCATCTGAAATATCAGCGGATCCTGCGCTATCATAAATACTATATTTTTTGGCTTCCGAATCTTGCCAAGTCTGACTGCCTTGCATAGAAATTTTATCGCTTAAATTAATTTTCCATTCCATTTCCAATCCTACAGTCACTGTATTATTTAATTGTATGGGTGTATAAAATATCTCTCCGCTTTGCTGGTCAAACAAAAAATCTGAGAGAGCTATATTCTCTAATTGACTCCTGAATGCCGTCAATGAAACATTTGCATTTTGGGAATGAACTCTATAAGTAATCTCTAATTGAGAAATAGTTTGTACTTCACCAGGATCATTAATTGGAAGTCCGGAAAAATTTTGAATATAAATGTTCAATTCAGGTGCTTTCTTGGTTCTGCTGTACCTTGATAATATTTTATGCCCTTTAACCGATGTGTATGAAAATGCCACTGAATATGATAAATAATCATAGACGAAATCAATCTCTTGAGACTCGCCAGTTGAAACGATTGTTCCATTGTCATAATCCGTGTTCATATTGCCATCCAGTCCTCCGGAAAGGTCTATTGGACTGGCTATATTAAGGTATCCATCATGATTAATTTTTTCATATCGCAATCCCAGATCGATATTTATTTTTTCTGTAAGGTCAATATTATCATTAAAAAAGAAAGCCAATTGATTGATGTCCATTTCCCCCTTTTCATGAAACAACCCTCCATAATTTGTCATCCCCTGGCCATCAGATAATAGCAATTCAGAACCATCAGAATTGATGAGCGTAGTTTTTAATAATCTGGATTGGGCTTCAAAGGTGGCGAAGGCAAAACTTGCTGAAGTAAAATATTTCAATTCTGAATGTCCATAAAAGCTTCCTAAATAAAAGTTATGCGCATTAAATTCTCTTGAAAGCCCAAGTTGCAAGATTTGCTCATCTAAAAAATCCTTCTTCTTCCATGGTGCAATCCCCATTAATGCATCATTTGGAAGGCTTCCTTCCAAATATTCAAAGCTTGGAATTTCTCCCTGAAAAGCATTTAAAGCTCCAAAGTTGTTAACAACAGCAAGGGTTTCCTGAGTCTCTACATCAGTAAATTTTATTGTCCCAAATGGAAATTGTGCTCCACTCAAAAAGTAAGGAAGAAAACTTTCCAATCCTAAGGGTTGATTGGCAAAAGAACTACTCCAGTCCGTTGATTTTGAACTTACTTTTCCTGATATATCAAGACGAAAAACATTCAGATCAAGGCTCATATTGGCTTGCACAGCTGATTCTTTGACATGAATGCCATTTGCAGAGTTAAAACTATAAGCTTCAGGTCCTGGAACATTTGTCTTTAATTCAGGTAACATCAGAGCCGTATAATTGAAGTTCTGGTCAAAGGAAGCTACAGGCTTATTCCAATTCATAGCTGACATGCCTGTATATCTATTGACGTGATCATTAAGGTACTTGGCTGTCAAATTAAAAACACCATTTTTAAAAACCTTTTGAAATTTACTCCGTAATTGCCCACCTCTATTCCATGGGTAATCTGTGTTTCTATGCCCTTCATCATGCCGATAAAAACCAGCTAATAAAATCGACCAGTTTTTTCCTTGTGTTGGGAATGAATACACTCCATCAAGCCGATAATACGGATTTGATTGCCCGAGTAATCCGAAAGTCGTTTTGATTTTGTTTGATACTGACGATGGGTTACTACTTATGAAATTTATTGCCCCTCCTGGTGCATTTTGTACTAGAATACCTGATTTTCCACCACGAATAATCTCTACCTTTTGAGTCATCAAATCAGTGCGTTGGAACAAATCAGGTGTAAAATAATTGTATTGAATAGCAGAAACCGGTAATCCATCTTCCTGCAAAGATTGATAGTACCATCCTATATCATCTTCTGCCGATTCTGAAATACCTCTTGTATAAATGCGGGTATATACTTCTCCCAATGACCCATCAATAAAAACACCAGGTACTCCTGACAATAATCCTGATATACCAGAAATCGACTTGTTCAAAGGATCTGTGATTAAGGTAATTGCATTTGGAGAATCGAAAAAATTTCTTTCAGTATGAAAATCTGTAACTACAATAGAATCGATTGTCAGTGTATCAAGGTTGATAAACTCTTGATTTTGACTTTTCAAAAATGAATTTGTCAAAATCAATATTGAAGAAAGAAAAATAATTTTTAAGTGATTCATTCAACACGCATATAAGCGCATAAAAATAATAGGTAATATTTCAATCTCTATATCTTAATAAATTATTAGGAAAATACTTCCAAATTCTCTTCTACAATTGTAAGCGTGTCCTGATTTTTTAAAGTATCAACAAATCCATTCACTTTAGGCAATTCATATTTGAAAAAGAATTTCATTGTATGGATTTTATTTTCATAAAAACTTTCCGAAAGATTCATCTGGCTTGTAACAATTGCATTTTTCGAAACAACTGCCATTTTCAGCCATTGCCATGCTATTGCTATTGTTCCCATCATTTCCATAAAAACACTGGCATCTGAAATAAATCTTTCGTGTTGCCCCGAAGTTGCGTATTGTAATAAATGCATTATTACATCTTGAAGAGAGAGTGATGAATTTTTAAGCTCTTCAGCATAAGGCTTTAGCTCTTCATGTGTTCGTGCATTATTTATAGTATCAATTATTTCTTTTGTAAAATGTCGCATAGCCTCCCCGTTTTTCATGACAACTTTCCTCCCTAATAAATCCAAAGATTGAATTCCTGTTGTTCCTTCATATAAGGCCATGATCCGAATATCTCGATAGTATTGTTCCAAGGGAAATTCAGTGCAATATCCATATCCACCTAATATTTGAAGGCCGTTATTAATAGATACTCTACCCATCTCCGAAGGATAGGTTTTGGCTATAGGTGTTAACAATTCGAGCAAGTCATGATACTTCTCCCGGTTTTCTTCCGGACCAGCAATAGAGAGATCATGATAATAAGAAGATTGTAATAAAAGAGCAATAGATCCTTCTGTAATGGCTTTTTGAAGAAGCAACATTCTTCTTACATCGGGATGATTAATAATAGCTATGGGATTTTCGTTCGAGTTCTTTTGTCCTCCTTTTAGAATCCGTCTACCTTGAGGTCGCTCACTTGCATATTGCAATGAAGCATAATATGCTGCTGTTGCCGTTGAAGCTGCTGTAAGTCCTACGTCAATTCTTGCTCCGTTCATCATTTGGAACATACATTTCAATCCTTTGTTTTCAGATCCAACCAACCATCCCTTACAATCATCGTTTTCTCCAAATACGAGATGTGTAGTACAGTATCCTTTCTGTCCCATCTTTTGAAAATCTCCCGCAGTTATTACATCATTGGATTCAAATTCCTGATTATCAACTGACCTTAACTTTGGAACTACAAATAAAGATATTCCTTTTGTTCCAGCGGGTGCTCCATCAATTCTTGCAAGTACCATGTGGACGAAGTTTTCACAATATTCATGGTCTCCCCCAGAAATAAATATTTTCTGTCCTCGAATATTATAAGAACCGTCATCATTTTGACTTGCCGAACTTGTTATATCTGAAAGAGAACTACCAGCCTGAGGTTCCGTCAGACACATCGTTCCTGCCCATTCTCCTTTCATCATTTTTGGAACGAAAGTGTCTTTCAATTCTTGACTTCCGAAACTAACAATCAAATTTGCTGCACCTGTTGTCAATCCCGAATATCCTGTGATATGATTATTGGCACATTCAGCTATGTGAGCAACAGCATTGGCAATTGTATGCGGTAATTGCATTCCTCCATCATCATAATCGAAAGTAGAACCTATTGTTCCATTATCACCGGCATCTTTCATTATTTGACCAACAATAGGGTGAACAATTACCTTTCCATCTTCAAATCGAGCTGCATTATCGTCCATCTCTCTAAATGTTGGAAATATAACTTGATCTGCATAGGATTTGGTTGAGTCTATAAGGATATCAAAGCTTTCTTTATCATAATCTTTGTATCGAGGAAAATCACAAAGTTCTTCAACTTGTACCAATTCATTGAGAACAAATCTCAAGAGCTCCATACTCATATATCTGGCCATGTACATTAAATTTTTATTGCGTAATAATAATCAATCGATTCTTTAAGAGTCTGATTGAAATTTATTTTCTTTACTCTAAGTTAAATTTTTATACGAAGTAAATCCAGTAACTTTAAAATTAAAGTCTGACCTTTACTTTTCCAAAATTTTCAATTTATAGAATGAAATACAGATTACAAAAAGCTGCAGTACTTGGCTCAGGTGTTATGGGTTCTGGTATAGCATGTCATTTGGCAAATATAGGAATGGAAGTGCTCTTACTAGACATCGTTCCGTTTGACCTAAAAGCTGAGGAAAAGAATGATAAAAACCTTAGAAACAAGATCGTCAATTCAGCACTTCAAAGAGCCATAAAGTCCAAACCCGCTCCTCTCTATAATAAGAAGTTTGCTTCGCGAATTTCTACTGGAAATTTTGATGACGATATGGATAAAATAGCTGATGCAGATTGGATTATTGAAGTCGTAATAGAAAATCTTGAAATAAAGAAAAGCATTTTTGAAAAAGTTGAAAAGTATAGAAAAGAGGGTTCATTAATCAGTTCAAATACTTCCAGTATACCTATCAACATGTTGGCAGAAGGAAGATCAGAAGATTTCAAGAAGCATTTTTGCGGGACCCATTTTTTTAATCCCCCACGATACATGCCGCTTCTTGAAATTATTCCCCATACTGGCACATCACAAGAAGTGACAGATTTTTTCATGGATTTTGGAGATATCTATCTTGGAAAAGAAACGGTACTTTGTAAGGATACTCCGGCATTTATTGCCAATAGAATAGGCATCATGTCCGGAATGAAAATATTCCAATTAACAGACAAATATGGAATGAAAATAGAAGAGGTAGATGCTATTACAGGACCTCTTATTGCAAGACCAAAAACTGCCACATACAGACTACAGGATCTTGTTGGAATTGATACAAGTGAAAAAGTGAGTCAATTTGTACTTTCCAATGTTACCGGAGATGAATTTATTGAATCAATAAAAGATCAACCCATTCCGGCTTTTATGCAATTTCTTGTTGAAAACAAATTCTTAGGAAATAAAACTTCTAAGGGATTTTATGAAAAAACAAACGAAAAAGACGAGAGTGGAAAGAAAATAATCAAAGCACTCAACTTAAAAACACTCGAATACGAAAACGCGATAAAACCCAGATTGGCAGCCGTGGGTTCTGCAAAAAAAATAGAACTCTTTGATAAAAGACTTCAACACTTATTAGATGGGGATGAAAGAGAAAACAAATTTCTCAAAGAATATTTTGCTGCATTACTTGCATACGCTTCAAATCGAGTGCCCGAGATTTCTGATGAATTCTATAGCGTAGATGATGCCATGCGTGCCGGATATATGTGGAGCTATGGGCCTTTTGAATATTGGGATTATATCGGAATCGAAAAAGGCATTTCCATAGCAGAAGAATGTGGTGAATCTATCGCAGATTGGGTAAAGAAAATGTTGAATGATGGTCATAATTCATTCTATAAGTACGAAAACGGAAAGAAAAAATATTTTAATCTTGCTTCACAATCTTATCATACCGTTCCTAGCGCAGAAAGTTTTATCATCTTGGATGCTATTCGTTCTCAAGCTCCGATTATAAAAAATAGCGAATGTACTGTTCATGATATTGGTGATGGCGTAATGTGTGTAGAGTTCACTTCAAAGAGTAATGCCATTGGAGAAGGTATCGGAAAAGCATTATTTGAAGCTGTTTCAATAGCTGAAAACGAAGATTGGAATGGTGTTGTGATTGGCAATAATGCAAAGAATTTCACGGTTGGTGCCAATCTCATGAATATCGGAATGATAGCCATGCAAAAGGAGTTTGATACGCTTTCGAAAATGGTTGATGATTTTCAGCAATTAAACATGTATTTGAGAACTTCCAAAGTGCCAGTTGTTGTATCCACTCAAGGATATGTGTTTGGTGGAGGATGTGAAATATCCATGCATTGTGATGCAGGAATCTATGCCGCAGAATCTTATATCGGACTTGTCGAAGTAGGCGCCGGGTTAATTCCTGGAGGTGGAGGAACAAAGGAGATGGCGCTTCGTGCTTCTGACAGTTACTTCGAAGGAGATGTTCAAATTCCAACATTAATTGAACATTTCAAACCTATTGCTACAGCCACCGTAGCAACTTCGGCTTGGGAAGCATTCGATCATAATCTGCTCAACCGTCTGAAAGAAGAAGTATGTGTAAAAACACAACGAAATATTGCATTAGCAAAATCGAAAGTTCTTGAATTAGCAGTAAACTATGTTGCCCCCGCCCTAAGAACCGATATCGAAGTATTAGGAAGAACTGGATTGTCAGCCCTATATACTGCTATAAATGAATTTAGACTTGGAGAATATATGTCAGATTATGATGTAGAGATTGCACGGAAAATAGCTTACGTGATGTGCGGCGGAGATTTAACATCTAAACAAAAAGTGAGTGAACAGTATTTATTAGATATAGAAAGAGAAGCATTTTTAAATCTTTTAGGTAATCAAAAAACCTTGGATAGAATTCAACATATATTAATGACCAATAAGCCTTTGAGAAACTAATTAGACTTTAGAATCTGAACTTATGAATGCATACATTATAAAAGGTTTTCGCTCAGCAGTTGGAAAGGCGAAAAAAGGAGGATTTAAAAATTACAGATCTGATGACCTCGCTGTAGATGTTATTAAACATCTTATGTCTACAGTCCCTTCAATAGACCCACTTTTAGTAGATGACGTCATTGTCGGATGTGCAAATCCCGAAGGAGAACAAGGCCTGCAAGTCGGTAGACTTATTTCAGCGAGAGCCTTAGGAAAGGAAGTTCCTGGAATTACAATTAACAGATATTGCGCATCCGGACTTGAAGCCATTTCTATGGCTGTCGGTAAAATCAATGCTGGCTTCGGACATATTTATATAGCAGGTGGAGCAGAAAGCATGAGCCTTATTCCCATGACAGGTTACAAACTAGCTCCCAGCTATAAAGCCAATATCGAAAATATTAATTATCACGTGAGTATGGGAGCAACCGCTGAAGCCGTAGCCAAAAAATATGAAATCTCAAGAGAGCAAGCAGATCAGTTTTCTTTTGAATCACATATGAAAGCCGGAGCTGCAATTGATGGCGGCTTATTCAAAGAACAAATAGTTCCTATAACAGTAGAAGATGTTTTTGTTCAAGATGGGAAAAGAGTTGAATCATCTCATGTTGTTGATACTGATGAAGGAGTACGAAGAGACACTTCATTAGAAGGATTAGCCCGATTGAGAGCTGTTTTCAAAAATGGTGGTGTTGTTACTGCCGGAAATTCATCTCAAACATCTGATGGAGCAGCATTCACATTAGTGGTCAGCGAAGAGGTAGTCAAAAAATTTAATCTTGAACCAATTGCCAGATTAGCAGCATGTGCTGTTGGTGGAGTAGATCCTTTATTTATGGGGATTGGACCCTGTGTGGCTATTCCAAAAGCACTCAAACAAGCGGGTTTATCCTTAAAAGATATTGAACAGACAGAACTTAATGAAGCATTTGGCGCTCAAGCCGTGGCAGTAATACAGCAAGCAGGTTTAGATCCTTCAACTGTAAATGTTAATGGCGGGGCAATAGCCCTTGGGCATCCTCTCGGATGTACCGGAGCGAAATTAACGATTCAACTGCTTAATGAAATGGCAAGCAGAAATCAAAAATATGGAATGGTTACAGCTTGCGTTGGAGGTGGTCAGGGAATCGCCGGTATCTTCGAAAGATTGAATTAATAAATAATTAATCTATTTTGATGTAGGAAGAGCAACTCATGAAAAGCGATATCTACACAAAAACAATCACCGTTAAGAAAGATCATATTGATGAATTGAATCATGTCAATAATGTGGTTTTCCTTCAATGGGTGCAGGATATTGCAGGTGAACATTGGTTATCAAAATCCAATGATGTCATCAACAATAAATATTTCTGGCTTGTATTAAATCATTTCTTAGAATACAAGGCTCAGGCATTTGTTAATGATTCTCTGATAGTCAGTACTTATGTTGAAAAAAATGAAGGGGTGAAATCCATCCGTATCGTCGAATTTCATAAAGGTGATCAATTGATTGTCAGAGCTAAAACCAATTGGTGCCTGATAGACCGAAATCGCAACAGACCAGCCAGAGTTCCTCAAGAAATAATAGACATGTTTTTTTACTAATCTATTTCTTTTTGCTTTTCAACATAGTGAGAAACATTTCCATCTTCATTCTTATTTCCGGCTTCCACCATACTTCCAAAGTTTCCTTTAGATCCTTTTCTGCGCTGTCTTCAAGCGTATCAATCCATTCCGCTCTCAGTTTGGCCTTGGTGTTTAGTAATATACTATTGTCTGCTGAAAGATATTTCTTCATCCGCTTTTCAGCCCTATCAAGAATCTCAATTTCAGGGGCTAATTCATCTACGAGATTAACTTCCTTAGCTTCATTTGGAGAGAACAATTTACCTTCCATAATGTATTTATATGCAGCACTCCTACCCAACCAGAAGGAATAAGCATTGATAAGATTAGATGATATCTGCACATTAACCGACATCTCATTAAGGCCTATACCAAATTGTTCACCTTCTGCCATAATTCTATAATCTGCTGCGATCGCAATTACTGTTCCCCCGTCTGGTGAATGCCCATTTATTGCACAGATGAAGGGTTTTTTGAATTTTACCAATTCGATATGCATCGATCCGAAAGAAATCATAAAGTTTCTAATTTCCTCTTCATCATAATGATACAATTCTACCAAATCAAGCCCAGCAGAAAATATATTTGGAAGGCCGGTCAAGATGACTCCTCTGATTGTGTCATCATTCTCTGATTCGCGAAAACAGTCTCGAATTTCACTTACCAATTGAAAATTCAGAGCATTAACTTTTGGGCGATTTATTTTAACAATGACATAATCTTCTTTTTTCCTTACTTCTATAAATTTCATAAATGTGAAATCTTTTAAAATAAATTTTCAATTCTCTTTTTATCAATGGCTTGTGTCCCCATTAAACACAAAAACTGGGAGGCTTTGTCAAGCTGAGCAAATTTGGGGTTCTTCGTCAGTCCTTTATGGTATCTGAAATAAATCTGCTGTGCTATAACCGCAATTTTAAACAAGCCGAAAACATAATAAAACAAGATATTATCCACTGAATTTCCACTCTTTTTTGCGTAGCTCTCTACAATTTCTGTCCGACATGGATTCCCAACTAGCATTGTTGGCGATGGCAAGCCATTTATTACTAATGGACCATCAGATTCCATTGTACAATAAGCCAATGAAGTTCCTAAATCAATCAAGGGGTCGCCAAGTGTACACATTTCCCAATCTAGCACAGCGATAATATCATTCCATGTATCATCTTTAAAAATGACATTGTCATACTTGTAATCATTATGGATCAAGCTGTGCTGATATGATCGCGGTTGATTTTGTTCCAGCCAATTCATAACCAACCGTGCCTCCATTATTTCATTGATTTCAGCCTTAATATATTGCTGGCTCCAGTTCGTAACTTGTCTTTCGACAAAGCCATGTGGTTTTCCTAATTCCTCTAATCCACAAGATTCATAATCTAATTGATGAAGTTCAACAAAAGTATCTAACCATACGTCAGATATTTTAATAAAATCTGAATTTTCAATTTTGCGATTCTTTGCTTCATTTAGAGTTAAGATAATGCCTTCTACTTTTTCCATTATATAGAATTCAGACCCTATTAAAGAATTATCCTCACAAAACAAATATGCTTTTGGAGCCTTGTGAAAAGAACCACTTATTCCAGACAAGACCTTAAATTCTCGTTTCATATCATGACCTCTTTTTATCGCTCCTAGAGGTGGTCTCCTCAAAACAAATTCCTCTCCATCAATATTGATTAAGTAGGTCAGATTTGAGTATCCGTTTGTAAATTGAAATATTTCAATATTCCCATTATTCTTGTCAATAAGATCCTTCCGAAACAAGAAGTCCAATAGAGCGGTTTTGTTTAGCTCATTATCATTTTTGACAATTTCTATCATACAATCAAATAATAAATAATTATAGGTAATTTAATCAATTAATATATGAATCGAATAAAACAGAAATTTGATCTTTCAGGCAAAGTAGCTGTAGTTACAGGAGCTTCAAAAGGTATTGGAGAGAGTATAGCCAGAGGTTTGGCAGAATTTGGAGCTAAGGTAGTCCTCAGCAGCAGAAATCAGGAAGCTGTGGATGATGTGGCAAAGTCATTTCAAAAAGATGGTCTTGAAGCTACAGGAATTGCATGCCATGTTGGCAAATCAGATCAAATTATCAATCTTATTGACAAAACTGTTCAAGTATATAAGGGTATTGATATACTTGTAAATAATGCAGCGATCAATCCGGTATTTGGCCCTCTCCTTGATAATTCAGCTGAAGTTTTTGACAAAATCATGAGTGTCAATGTAAAGGCTTGTTTACTATTGTCAAACCTTTGCCACCCCATTATGAAAAAGAGAGGGAGAGGTTCAATAATAAACATTGCTTCAGTTGAAGGTCTAAAACCATCTTCAGGACTGGGCATGTATAGCATTAGCAAATCTGCCTTAATTATGCTTACGAAAACTCAGGCTAAAGAATGGGGTGCCGATAATATCCGAAGCAATGCGATTTGCCCTGGTCTGATAAAGACAAAATTAAGTGCAGGTATTTGGCAAAATGAAAAGTTATTAAATCATTTTGAATCACAACTTCCGTCTGGTCGTATCGCGGATCCTGATGAAATGGCCGGACTTGCAGTTTTTCTAGCTTCAGAAGCCGGGTCTTACACGACTGGAAGTATTATAAAGGCAGATGGAGGATATATGATTTAAAGCCTAAAAATTGAATAATGACATTTGAATACACAGATAAATCTCTAGCCTATCAAAATAAACTTCAGGCATTTGTGAGTGCTCATATCCTGCCTTTAGAAAATGAATACTTAAGTTATACCGAACAACATCCCTGGAAAATATTCCCCAAATTAGAAGGGTTGAAAGCACTTGCCAAACAAGAAGGATTATGGAATTTATTTTTACCAAAATCTTATGGTACAATCAGTCCCGGTCTATCCAATCTTGAATATGCACCGCTTGCTGAAATTATGGGACGAATACTTTGGTCTTCCCAAGTTTTTAATTGCTCAGCCCCGGACACAGGCAACATGGAAGTCCTTGCAAAATTTGGTACTGCAGAACAAAAGGAAAAATGGCTCACTCCACTATTAGATGGAAGGATAAGATCCTCATTTCTTATGACAGAACCAGAAGTGGCCTCTTCAGATGCAACTAACATTGAAACCTCCATTCAAAAGGATGGAGATAATTACATTATTAATGGCCATAAATGGTGGTCTACTGGAGCAATGAATCCCAATAATGAGCTCTACATAGTCATGGGTAAAACAGATCCAAATGCTGATCGCCACAAACAACAGAGCATGATAATTGTGCCATCTGGGAGTGAAGGTGTACGACTTGTAAGACCACTTCAAGTACTAGGTGCATTTGATTCTCCTGAGGGACATGCAGAAATTGAATTAAAGAATGTAAAAGTCCCGCTTTCTAATTTGATTTCTTCTGAAGGTGATGGATTTCAAATAGCCCAAAGCCGTCTTGGACCAGGTCGTATTCATCATTGTATGAGATTGATAGGTACAGCACAACGGGCATTAGAATTAATGTGTCTAAGGGTTACGCAAAGATCTACATTTGGCAAGCAACTTTCGGAATACAGCAGCATTCGTCAAGATATAGCTGTATCAAAATGCAATATCGATCAAGCACGATTATTAACATTAGCTGCTGCTGATAAAATTGACAAATTTGGAAATAAGGAAGCAAAAGATCTTATCTCAATGATCAAAATTGGTGTTCCCAGAATGGCATGTGATGTTATAGATAAAGCTATTCAAATTCATGGAGGTCTGGGACTATGTCAGGACAGTCCATTGTCTGGATTTTGGCTGTATGCAAGAGCTTTGAGGTTAGCGGATGGTCCCGATGAAGTCCATATGTATCAATTGGGCAAAAGCACCATTAAACATTTTAGCTAATTTTGTTTTATACAGGAAGAGTTATGGAGGCATCGATAAATATTAAGGAAACATCACTACAAGAAATCACACGAATTTTTGAACTACAAAATTCGAATCAATATAAGATTGCAAATAGTACAGCAAGAGAACGGAGAGTTAAACTTAAAAAGTTACATAAGGCCATTCTTGATAACAGAGAGAATATAAAAGATGCTTTATATAAAGATTTTAAAAAACATCCTAGTGAAGTAGACCTTACTGAAATCTATCCTATTGTTTCAGAATTAAAATACGCAAATAAACATTTGGCCTATTGGATGAAATCTAAGAAAGTCGAAACTCCTTTTGCATTAATTGGTTCATCTTCATGGATTAAATATGAACCAAAAGGTCAGGCGCTGATAATTTCTCCTTGGAATTTTCCTGTTAATCTAACTTTTGGTCCACTGGTTTCGGCAATCGCAGCAGGGAATACGGTTATTTTAAAGCCTTCAGAACATACTCCTCACGCTTCAGCAATAATGAAAAAAATAATTTCTGAGGTATTTGAAGAAAATGAAGTGGCTTTATTTGAAGGTGGAATTGAAACATCTCAACATCTGCTTGAACTTCCCTTTAATCATATTTTTTTCACCGGTTCTCCGGCAGTCGGAAAAATAGTAATGGGAGCCGCTGCTAAAAATCTTACGTCGGTAACGCTTGAACTAGGAGGAAAGACACCCACAATTGTGGACAAGACAGCCAATTTGAATATCGCTGCAAAAAGAATTGTCTGGGGTAAGTTTATCAATAAAGGTCAAATATGTATCGCCCCTGATTATTTATTAGTTCATAATGAAGTAATAAAACCATTTACTGAAAAACTAAAATTTCATTTAAATTCGTTTTACTCTGAAGATCCTTCCGGAGAAAAAAGTTATCCAAGGATGGTAAATAAAAATCACTATCTGAGAGTAAAATCTTATCTAGAAGATGCCCGAATAAAAGGAGCCAATATTGAATTCGGTGCTCATTTGGATGATGATCAAAATTATATCTCTCCTACCCTCGTGAACAATGTTCCAATGGATTCAAAGTTAATGACTGAAGAAATTTTTGGACCAGTATTACCTATACATGGCTTTGATAATTTAGAGGAAGTCACCCAGCAGATTACTTCGGGTGAAAAACCATTGGCATTATATATCTATAGCCGAAATAAGAAAAATATTAGATACCTCATCAATAATACCCGTTCAGGTGGTACTTGCATCAACCATAACGGAGTCCATTTTTATAATTCTAATCTTCCTTTTGGCGGTGTTAATAATAGTGGCATTGGAAAAGCCAATGGATATTATGGATTCGTTGCTTTTTCAAATGAAAGAGGTGTGCTTCAACAACATATACCTAATGCACTGGAACTGCTTGTTCCTCCCTATAATAAGTTCAAACAAAAATTGATTGACTTGACAATCAAGTATTTTTAATAAGCTAGCAATCTCATTCTTTATCTCCGCTCTTCTGCATTCCGGAATCGAGTTCATAATCACCATCTAACCCGGGTGTAATTTCATAATAAAAAGCTGTTGGAGCTTTATATTTGCCAAATTGTCTCACACCTTGCATATCACACTGCATATTATAGATTCTAATCTTCCCATCTTTTTTTGCTACAGTATAGAATCCTTGCGCAAACCATATCATTCTGTTAACGAGCCAAGGATCAAGATTCATTAATAATTCATCGTTAATAGGGAAAGCATGAAATTCAATTTTGTTCTTTTTGAAGCTTGAATATTGGCCTATATATAGATGTGTTTTATCTCTGGCTACACCATACCAGTTAACATTGGCGAGCTTAGTCGGAACAGTTAATAAATTGTAAGAAGGAATAGATTGTTCCTCTAATTGGGAATAGAATACTTTTTCGACATTTTGCTTATTAGCAAGAGTAAAAAGCAGATAAAGTGAGCTTACAATCAATCCAATAGCATTAGCGAAAGACCTTTTCTTATCATCCTTTTTGAATAAGAATAACGACGATATCAATCCTAATATAAGTGGTAAAGTATAAACGGGGTCGATAATACTTATACTATCAAAACTTACTCTCCAATCAGTAAAAGGTAAAAATAATTGAGTTCCGTAGCTCGTAAAAGCATCCAAAATTACATGTGTGAAAAGCAAAAGAAAACTAAATAGGTATAATCGATAATATCCAATGGCTTTAGTCCAGTTTATTCTTTTAAAAACATAGGCCAGGACAATTGAGGCCAGGATGCAAAATAATATGGAATGACTGTATCCTCTATGAATACTTATCTTTTCAAGTTCACTGAAAAATGGTGTTAATACAATATCCAAATCTGGAATTGTCGCTACTATTGCTCCTAATGTTGCACCTTTCCAGCCAACACGTTTACCCAATAAACTTTCACCTACTGCTGCACCAAGAATTGCTTGTGTAATACTGTCCATAATAAATCCTAGTAATTAAATAATGCTGTTTTCTCTATTATAGCAGATCTAATCGTTTTGATACTATCATTATCTGTCCAGACAAATATGATATTTTCTTCTGTCTGGCCCATTTTTGGAAATCCACTACTTCGGGAAGCTTCAATATCTGTAACGTCAAATTTCTTAATCATTTCTCCTTTACTATTTAAAATTGCAGTTTTCAGATTAACTTCATCTTCTTCTATCCAACTTACTAAGAGTTCATCTTCAAGCCACATTAAGTCTACGCGGCCTATAGGATCATCTCCATCTAATCTTATTGCGGGTCCAAAATTTTTACCTGAGTTATCCGATAAACTAACTTGAACCTTGGCTTTCGAATTGGCGTTTGTATACCATGCAACAGCTACCCTATTCTCTTGAGCCCTTACAACAGGTCCATTTACAGGACATCCAGCAATCTCCCATTCATCATTATAAACTTTAATCGGGTTAGACCACTTGCTTTTCTCGATTTGTCGGACAACAGAAATATCTCTTATCTCGCCATCAGATCTATCTCTATAAGCTACTATTATACCTTTATCCGTCATAGCGGCACTTGTTTGGCAACAATCACAAACTCTACTGTCCAATTCAATTTCATCATACATATTTCCTTCAATATCAAAACTTGCTGATCGCAAAGTCATAGAACCAGAATGCATATGATTATGATTTCCTTTAGTATCCAATTTTGTATTTCTTCCATCCAGCCAACATGCGAATATTCTGTCTTTTCCTTCTGGGATCATACTTACAAACCCATGTTCTGCAGCTATCCCATCATTATGTAAAATAAATGAAGGCATCCAATTAGTTCCACCGTCTATCGATTGTGAAACATGAATGTCATAATCATAAGTCCCTTCGGCACTTTTTTGAAGCCAATGAGCAGCAAGCGTTTTATAACCGGAATTATAACTTACTATTGAAGGGTAATCAGCCCAATTAACAAACCAGTCTGTGCCGGACGAAATGTTTTCAGGCTTTGACCATTGATTATTATGCCATTTTGAAAACTTAAGAACATCAATAGTCTCATCAGCATATTCTATCCAAGACAGATATAATTCACTTGTTGTAGAATAAAATAAATTGGGTTCTCCTCCATGTATGCAGGGAGTTTCTATATCCTGAATAGAGAAATTATCAGTATGACCTGAATTACAAGCTATAAAAATTAATAGCAAAAATAATTGGCTAATATTCTGACTTGCAGTTTTGAATGTTTCGATTAAGAAATATACTTATTTCTGAATAACGATTCTCTTTGCTGTTTTTGTATTCTCTGAATTGAATGCTAAAATGTATACCCCATTAGCTAAAGTATTAGTTAAAATCTTTAAAATTCTTGAGCCCAATGTTTGGTTAAATATTACTTTCCCGGTCAAGTCTTTTAATTTAATAACTACATTTTTACCAACTAATTCTGAACTCAATTCAATGTTTAAAAACTCTGTTGCAGGATTTGGATATACAGATATTTGGTCTGAGAAAATATCATCTTCTACACTTGTGGATTCTCCTACCTGGACTTTTACCAATCGGTTTGAGATTCTATTTGTTGCCCATAAACTTCCATCTGGCCCGACTTTAATTCCGGTTAATCCTTCAGTACTGGCTTCAATTCTCCCCATCTCAGCAAACTCATCATTCATGTCATATACAATAACTTCACCTGTTTCATAATCTCCTACCAATAATAAATCATCAATTATCTCTATACCGCATGCTCTTACAAGACCTGTATCAATTATGGTTTCGACAGTATAACCAGCTATTTGATTATAAACTGCTAGAGGTTCATTGAAAGGCATCAAAGTATTGGCTACATTTCCTGAATTAATATCCAATCTCATAACCCGATCATTACCATTATCTACAAAATATAGCCAGGAAGTCTCCTTACCAAGTATCATATGACTTGGAATATTACCGTCAGCATCAATACCTATATTCCTATACCTTGAGATTTGTGCATCACTATGATCATCATTACCCGGCCCATGATCTTCAACAAAATCGTAGCGCACAATATCTTTATTAAAGTTGTCATAAACCCAAAATACATTATCCTTTTCATGAGCTATTCCCATACTAAATGGACTACTATGAAGCATATCAAGGTGACTTCCATTTCCTCCTGAAGGTTGTGCATAAATTAATGGATCACTTGACCATAGCGTTGGCCCAGTAAAAGTTCCTCCATTATGATTCGCATCTCTGACACCTGGGGATGTAGCGAAATTATAGTTGTCTTCACTAAAAGCAATTCCTGATGGTAAAGACATAAAATGCCATGCATTTCCATCTACTCTTTGCCACATATCTGAAGGTGTTGTACTTGCATTTGAAATAGTAACTGTACTCCCGCCATTGGTCTCAGTTCTTTGGTTAACCACCCAAAGTTCATCCTTGCCCAGGATTGGAAAGAAATCCAAATCTGTTGGTCGATCCAAAAGGTCACTAAACGTCGCTACTACTGTAACCTCAGGAGTACTATTCATAATGTCTCTGATGAGATTAGGTCTTTGTATTTTCTCAAATATTTCGATATTAAATGATAAATCATTATT
The DNA here is from genome assembly GCA_965248155.1 of Saprospiraceae bacterium. Lineage (GTDB taxonomy): Bacteria > Bacteroidota > Bacteroidia > Chitinophagales > Saprospiraceae > RFSX01. The sequence goes on along the minus strand of CBDFIO010000002.1, from coordinate 1,929,111 downwards.
TGAAGAATCCTCATCATCCATTCCATTCACTTGGTTAATAGCCAACTCAATTAAGAAAACACCTGCATCTGTGGCGGTCCAAGGGTTAGATAATTCAAAATCATAAGATGTATATGGAGCAATATCAAGATTTGACAGTGTTTCGCTAACTTCATTGGCCCCATCTATATTATATAATATGTCCAAGGAGTTGATTGCTGTAATACTATTATTGTATACAGTTCCTCCAAGATTAATTACATTACCAATTTCACCAAAAGGAAGGGTTGTCGTTTCAGTTAATTCTGCGTCTAAGGTAGCTGGAACTTCTACACTGACATTATCCACTGCACATCCAAACATCCAACCTCCATTATCAGCGTATCTGAAAGAAATATAAATATTATCATCTGCAAATTCACTTATATCCACAATAGTGGAAGTCCATCCACTAGTTGAGCCCAGTCTTTCTACTGTTGTCCAATTTATTTTATCGCTTGAAACTTCTATTATTGCATCTTCCTGGAAACCAACATAAAAATTATCACCATAAAAGAGATCAAACTTCAGTATCAGATCTGACATTCCAGTTAAGTCTAATAATGGAGTTATTAATCTGTCATTTGATTTATTACAATTGCATTGATCATCATTTGTAGCTGCAATTCCTGACGACCCATTATTTTGGATTTGAAAAAATTGGCTTGAAAGACTTTGATTGGATCCAAAATTCCATCCTCCATCAGTAGCCAAAGATTCAATCTCCCACCCAACAGGAATATTACCACTTTCAAAATTTTCTTCAACCACGATCTGGCCGATCATTTGAATTGAAAGGAATATAAATATTAATTGCAGTAGAGCCCTTTTCATATGATACGTATTATTTGCATTATTTAATTTGGATAGAATGTCCAATTCTAAAAGAGTCGTAAATTAGCTCTAAAATATCTGAAATTCTAAAATAAATAATTTTGCAAGTAGCAAGAATCCAATTCCTGCTCATTTGGTCTTTATAACGACTAATCAAAAAATTGAATATTATTGAAGGGAAAAGTTTAAAAAAAACTAAGGGACTCGTACACATTTGCAGAGTCCCTTAAGTAATGCTGATCAATTCCTATTTGACTAATCTTTATGTTTTCTTAGTTCTTGACTTCTTTTACTATTCTGACTTTTATAACAGAATAAAGTAACATTAGAATGAAATTTTATTGGTTTTTTAACTACCTAAAGCTAATCCTTAACACCTTGTATAGATTTAATCTATGTTTATGAAATAAGCAGGCAAGAATCGACAAACTCCACATTATTTTTGTAATATTATTTTGCAAAAAATTAATGATTTGAGCAATGAAAGTGGACTTATAGACGGAAAAGCAACTCCGCGTGGTAAATACCCTCATTATAACAGGGTTGGTGATTTCATATATGTTTCAGGAACCAGCTCTCGAAGGGCCGATAATTCAATCGCCGGTGCCGATGTAGATTCAATGGGAACGACCAAACTTGATATTAAAGAGCAAACTCGTGCTGTATTAAATAATATAAATGATATTCTCAAAGAAGCTGGATCAGGAATTGAAGATGTCGTAGATATAAGTAGTTTTCTCGTTAATATGAATGACTTTGGAGGATATAACGAAGTCTATGGAGAATTTTTTGATCATAATGGTCCCTGTAGAACTACAGTTGCTGTCCATCAATTGCCTCATCCACACCTTCTCATAGAAATTAAAGCCATCGCCTATAAACCCGTTTAATATGTCGAAGTACTCTGCAGTTCACTATAAAGATTATTTAGGTCTTGAAAAGATTTTATCAGCTCAAAACCTCAGAAGCGTAGAAGTTAAAGGAAAGGAAGCGCATGATGAAATGCTTTTTATCATCATTCACCAGGTATATGAACTTTGGTTTAAGCAAATCAATCATGAATTAAAAGATATCAATCAGTATTTTGAAAAAGATATCGTAGATGAAAAAAACATCAGCGTCTCTGTCCATAGACTGGATCGAATTATTGAAATATTGAAGCTATTAATTCAGCAAATTAATGTGCTGGAAACTATGACTCCACTCGACTTCCTGGATTTTAGAAATTATCTTTTCCCAGCTTCTGGATTTCAAAGTCTACAATTCCGAAAGATGGAGCTAATCCTTGGTTTAAAACGTGAAAAAAGGCATACCTCATATATGCAGGTCTTTAATGAAAAGAACAAAGACATGCTTACAGAACTGGAATCTAAAAAATCGTTACTGAATCTCGTTAATGATTGGCTGGAAAGGACCCCATTTTTAAATTTTGAAGATTATGACTTTTTAAGTCAATATAAAATATCGGTGAAAAATATGCTGGCCAAAGAAAAAGAGGCCATTGAACAAACAGATATCCTTTCTGAAAAATATAAGGAAATGCGTCTCAAAATGTTGGGTGATACCGACGGCTATTTCGCGATGGTCCTTGATGAAACCTATCATAAAAAAATGCAGGAAGAAGGTAATGTCATATTGAGTTACAAAGCTATGATTGCAGCTCTCCTTATTAACTTGTATCGGGATGAACCCATTCTGCACCAACCTTTTCGTTTCCTTTCATCTTTAACTGAGATCGATCAATTATTAACGACCTGGCGATACAGACATGCCCACATGGTATTACGTATGCTCGGTAAAAAAGTGGGAACCGGTGGTTCTTCAGGTCATGACTACCTTAAAAAAACTGCTGAAAAGCACAGCATTTTTGGTGATCTGTACAATATTTCTACACTGTTAATTCCACGATCAGAATTGCCTGAATTACCAGATAAACTTAAACAATCTTTAGGTTTTCATTTTTCAACTTTGGCTTGATGTTTCAAATATTAAATTATATAGATGGTAAACATGTTGCTCCAGTAAGTGGAAAATATTTAGACAACTATGACCCTGCAGTAGGAGAGATATACAGCCATATTCCTGATTCTGATATTGCTGACATTGAATCAGCCACAGCATCCGCCAAAAAAGCTTTCCCAGCATGGTTTGCTTTAAGTAATGAAGAACGTTCAGATTATTTGATAAAGATTTCGAATGGAATTCAAGACAAACTTGATCATTTTGCGAAAGCTGAATCTCGAGATAATGGAAAACCATTGAGTTTAGCAAGCAGAATTGATATACCTAGAGCTATTCGAAACTTCAAATTTTTTGCTGAAGCTATCAATCATTTTTCATCAGAATCCCACAGCATGGGAAAACATGCAATTAATTATACACTCAGAAATCCTCTTGGAGTAGTCGCTTGCATTTCACCCTGGAATTTGCCCTTATATCTTTTTACTTGGAAAATTGCCCCAGCCCTTGCAAGCGGTAATACTGTTGTCGCAAAACCTTCCGAAGTGACCCCTATGACAGCCTATTTGCTATCTGAAGTATGCAAGGAAATCGGACTTCCGGATGGGGTATTAAATATAGTGCATGGCCTGGGCCATAAAACAGGTCATCATCTTTCGACACATTCCGATGTAAAGGCAATATCGTTTACAGGAGGAACAAAAACTGGAGCAACTATTGCATCTCAAGCCGCTCCCCTATTCAAAAAACTATCATTAGAACTGGGAGGCAAAAATCCTAATATCATTTTTGCTGATTGTGATTATGATGAAACGCTAAAAACCACTATTAATTCCTCTTTTTCAAATCAAGGGCAGATATGCCTTTGTGGATCGAGAATATTTGTGGAATCAAAAATCTATGAAAAATTTAAAAATGATTTTGTTGAACTCAGCAAAAAAATCATTGTTGGTGATCCCAATGAAAAAGTGAAAATGGGTGCCATTGTTTCTCAAGCCCACATGGAAAAAATATTAATGTACGTCGACTTAGCAAAAGAGGAAGGTGGTCGTATTCTTTGTGGAGGAAAACAAAAAAAATTGGAAGGAAGATGTGCTGATGGCTGGTTCGTGGAACCAACTATTATTGAAGGATTGGGTTATAATTGCAGAACCAATCAAGAAGAAATATTTGGACCCGTTGTAACAATAATGCCCTTTGATACCGAAGAAGAAGTATTGCATTATGCAAATTCAGTTGAATATGGCCTTTCTTCAACGATCTGGACTTCTGACCTTAACCGGGCGCACCGAATGGCGCAAGAAATTGAAGCTGGGATAGTTTGGATTAATTGCTGGTTGCTTAGAGACTTAAGAACCCCTTTCGGTGGAACTAAGAACTCTGGAGTTGGAAGAGAAGGAGGATTAGAAGTGCTAAGGTTTTTTACTGAACCCAAAAATGTATGCATAAAATATAATTGAAGATGAACAGAATTAATGCTCATGCACATTTGTTGCCGGAACCTTCTTCTATACCAAAATTCATGAAGAAAAAGGAGATCTTTTGGATTTCAAAAGACAAAAAATCCATGCATCAAAAGGCTTGGACAAGACCTATTGATCATAAATCATACTTTTTGAAAGGAAGATTGAAATGGATGGAAAAACACCAGATAGATCATGAAGTATTAATTACACTTTCACAACTTTATTGCAACGGATATTCCAAGTCAACAGCTTATGACGTAATTCGGTTTCAAAATGATTTTAATGCTTATACTCAGGCAACAAATCAAGATAAATTTACAGCAGGATTTACAGTAAATCCTGCATTTACTGTTCCGGCATTGAAAGAAATTGAAAGATGCGTTGATAAGTTAAACCTATCTGTTCTTTGTCTTCCTTCTCATTTTTTAAATAAAAAAGGGGAATGGCTGAGCATTGGACACGAAAAAGTAGATCCGATATATCAATTAGCAGACAAATACAAACTATCAATACAAATCCACCCCTATGATGCCCCAAAAATGATTCCGCTTGCAAACCGATATTGGCGATTTCACTTGGTGTGGATGTGTGCTCAAACAGCTGACGCTCACCATATGATAACTACCAGAGGATTAGATCAGGAATTCAACAATATCCGAATTTGTTTTGCACACGGCAGTCAGTACACTCAGGCAAACTATGGAAGACGTGTTCAAGGTTTTAAAGGACGACCTGATTTATTTCAGGATGCAATCTCTCCCGAAAGCAATGTATTAGGAAAGAATATCTTTTTTGACAGTATCGTCCATGACGTTTTGACTTTTAGGTTACTCGTTGACAGGGCTTCCAGTTCTCAGGTCGTAGCTGGTTTAGATAACCCTTACCCTTTGGGAGAGATGGATAGCGTTGAAGATTCATATCCAGGAAAAGTCATCGATGAAGCTCTACAACTTGGATTTATTTCCGACACTGAAAAAAATGAAATCTGGAAAGGTAATGTTGGACGTTGGCTAAACACTTCATTGAATTCCTAAATTATGAGTGGTTCACAAATCGATACAATTCAGCATGCTCAGGAAATGGATACTCAAGATCCATTGAATTTGTATCGTCAACAATTTCATCTTCCTCAGAATGAAAATGGTCAAGATTTCATTTATTTATGTGGTAACTCCTTAGGCTTACAACCAAAGAAAGCACAACTATATGTCAATCAAGAATTGGAAGATTGGGCAAGATTGGGTGTTGAAGGACACATCCATGCCCGTCATCCGTGGATGCCATATCATGAGTTTCTGACTTCTTCGATGGCGAATGTGGTTGGCGCTAAAGATATAGAAACTGTCGTAATGAATAGTTTGACAGTTAATCTCCACCTTTTGATGATTTCATTTTACAGACCAACTCCTGAGAGGTATAAAATATTAGTAGAATACAGTCCTTTCCCTTCAGATAGATATGCTGTAGAATCACAAGCTGAGTATCATGGATACAATCCAGATGACGCAATTATTGAATTAATTCCAGATAATAATGAGTATGTCTCTGCAGAAAATATCAAGGCAACATTAGATCGTTATGGAGATCAAATAGCACTTGTATTAATAGGTGGAGTAAACTATTATACCGGTCAATCCTACCCTATAAAAGAGATAACCAATCTTGCGCATGCAAAAGGTTGTTTAGTAGGCTTTGATTTAGCACACGCTGCCGGTAATTTAGAATTGAGCTTACACGATGACGGTCCTGATTTTGCAGCCTGGTGTTCTTATAAATATCTGAATTCCGGGCCTGGAAGTCTTTCAGGAGTATTTGTCCATGAAAGACATGCTTACGATTATAAGCTCCCCAAATTTAAGGGATGGTGGGGCCATAACAAAGAAGTACGATTTAAGATGGGTCCTGATTTTGATCCTATGTCTGGAGCTGAAGGATGGCAATTAAGTAACCCTCCGATTTTACCTATGGCATCGATGCGTGCTTCCCTTGAATTATTCGAGGAGATTGGGATGAAAAAGCTCAATGAAAAAGCCCGAAAACTAACAGATTACCTCCTCCAACTATTAGATAAATTGCAGCATCATAAAATAAAAGTCATCACACCGGTGAATTACTCTGAAAGAGGATGTCAAATATCACTTCAGATTAATGATGCTGATAAATCAATATTTGATCAGATAACTGAGCAGGGTGTAATCGCAGACTGGCGAGAACCGGATGTGATCAGAATTGCAACGGTACCATTGTATAATAGTTTTGAAGATGTATATAAATTCTATTCTATTTTGAAAGATTCTTTAAATTAATATGAAAGAAATCGTCATCATAGGTGCAGGACTATCTGGAACGCTTATGACTATCCGATTAGCTGATCGGGGTCATCAAGTCGATTTATATGAAAAAAGACCTGATCTGCGTACTACAGATATTAGTGCTGGAAGGTCAATAAACCTTGCATTATCAAATCGAGGACTTAAAGCCTTAGATATGGTCGGTCTGAAAGAGAAAGCATTGGAATTGGCTATTCCAATGCACGGCAGGATGATTCATTCGAATAATGATACAGATCCAAAATTATACAGATACAGTGGTCGAGAAAACGAGTGGATTAACTCCATCTCCAGGCCAGGACTAAATTCACTTTTACTGGATAAGGCAGAAAGTTATTCAAATTTAAGCATCCATTTTTCACATGATTCTAAAGGAGTTAATTCGATCAAACACCTTATCAGTTTTTCAACTCCAGATGGAAATAAAACCATAGATGTCAGCTCAAAAATAATTATAGGTGCAGATGGTGCAGGATCTTCTCTAAGAAGAGAAATGCAGAGACGGTCCAATCAATTGAGATATAGTTTTTCTCAAAGTTTTCTTCAGACCGGATACAAAGAATTAAATCTTCCTCAAGACTCAGAAGGAAATTTTCAAATATTTAAAAATGCGCTTCATATCTGGCCAAGAGACAATTTTATGATGATTGCTTTGCCAAATTTGGATGCAAGTTTTACAGTTACTCTTTTTATGCCTTTTGAATCTAAGACAGGATTTGATTCCTTACAAACTCCGGAGTCAATAAATCAATTGTTTGATAACAATTTTTCAGATGTAAAACAACTGTTTCCAGATTTGTTAGAGCAGTTTGAAAGTAACCCTTCAAGTTCACTAGGCACTATCCGGTGTTTTCCATGGCAAATCAATGGCCAATATCTTCTGTTAGGAGATGCTGCACATGCTGTGGTTCCATTTTATGGTCAAGGAATGAATTGTTCGTTTGAAGATTGCATTGTTCTTGACGAATCAATCAAAAAATTTGAAGGAGACTGGTTGTCTATCTTTAAAGATTATCAAGAGAGAAGAAAGAGAGACGCTGATGCGATAGCAGATCTAGCTGAAGAAAACTTTTATGAGATGCGGGATGCAACAGCAGATCCTGTATTTAATCGAAAAAGACAGATTGAGTTAAAACTAGAGCATAATTTTCCTGAATATTATTCAAAATATAGTCTTGTTACCTTCAGAGAAGATCTTCCTTATCATATTGCAATGGCTAGAGGTAGAAAACAAGATGAGCTCCTGATGGGAGTCGCTAAAGAAAATGAAGATATCGACAGTATAAATTTGTCAGATGTTATGAATAAAATGAAACTTGATTAGATTTTCAAAACCTATTGTTTTTCTATCCATATGGAGTTTTGTTGGTAATGAGTCTCTATTTGAATTCTTTACTTTTTACTTTCCATTACCCTATATTTATCAAAAAATTAAACTATGGCTGTAGCAAAACCATTCAATCTTCAAAAATGGATAGATGAACACCGGGACGAGCTAAAACCTCCTGTAGGGAATCGAAATCTATACAAAGATGCCGGGGATTATATTGTTATGATTGTGGCAGGACCGAATGCCAGAAAAGATTATCATTATAATGAGACAGAAGAATTGTTCTACCAGATCGAAGGGGATATAAATGTAAGAATTCAAGATGAGGGAAAGGCAGTTGATATTCCAATAAAAGAAGGAGAAATGTTTTTACTTCCGGCTAAAGTACCGCATTCTCCAATGAGATCTGAAGGATCTATCGGCCTGGTTGTAGAATTAAAACGCACAAAAACAGAAAGAGACGGATTGATCTGGTTCTGCGATAATTGCAACGAAAAGCTTCATGAATCCTATTTTGAATTAACAAATATTGAAAAAGACTTTCTTCCACGATTTAAAGAATATTATGGTTCTGACGAAATGCGTACTTGTAAAAATTGTGGACATGTCATGGAAGTCGATAAGCGATTTGTAAGTTAATGTCAAAGTATTATTATTTCGCATCAGATTTTCATTTGGGTCTCAATCATCCGACATCGTCAAAGATCAGGGAAAAGAAAATTGTTAAATGGCTGGACTCCATAATTGACAATACTGAAGAACTATATTTATTAGGTGATCTTTTTGATTATTGGTATGAGTACAGTGAAGTTGTCCCCAGGGGTCATGTAAGAACACTCGCAAAAATTGCTGAATTTACGGATAGAAATATTCCTGTTCATCTGTTTACCGGAAATCATGATATGTGGATGTTCGGCTATCTTGAGGAAGAGTTGGGAGTAAAACTTTATAAAAGTCCCATCAAAAAGAAAATTGAACATCATGAATTTCTACTGGGACACGGAGATGGATTAGGACCAGGAGATAGAGGATATAAGATTATTAAAAAGATATTCAGCAACAAATTGAATCAATGGTTATTTGCCAGGATTCATTCAAATCTGGGTATTAAGCTTATGAAAATGTTCAGTAGAACTTCAAGGGAGTCACAAAGTAATATTTCAGATTTCAAGGGTCCTGAGGGAGAATGGCTAATTCAATATTGTGAATCTAAGCTCGAAAATAATAATATTGATTTTTTCATTTTTGGCCACCGTCATATTCCGATTGACTACACATTAAGCAACAATTCAAGTCGTTATATTAATACTGGAGATTGGGTAGAACATTTTAGTTATGCGCGTTATAATGGTCATCATCTTGAACTTCTAAAATTCTAATTTTTGAGAAATAATTCATTTCATATTATTGTTTTTCCGCTCCTGCTACTTTCAACTTCAATTTCTTGCCAGAGTAAAAAAACTCTAATCAGTGATAATCCTCCGAAAGAACGAATCTATAACATAGAAGGACAATTTAAAATACTTGAATTGGATCATCTCGGAAATATCTATTTGATAGATCAGTCAAACGTTTTAAAAAAGTATAATCCTGAATTTGAATTGTTGTTTGAATTCTCCTTAAATAGAATGGGTGATTTAACACACCTGGATGTCTCTAATCCACAAAAAATGTTACTCTATTATAGTGAGTTCCAAAACATCATTTTTCTTGACAATACCTTATCTGGAATTAAAAGATTGAATTTGGAAGAATTGGGATATTGGGATATTCAGGGAGTTGCGCTTTCCCGTGAAAATAATATCTGGATTTACGATCCTATCAATAACAGTTTGTTAAAAATAAATCAGAATGGGGAATTGATTCTTAACTCTAATGAACTGTATTATGAGAACTTCCATTCAGTAAAACTTCCCAGACTTTTTGAACAAGAAGAAAATGTGTTCTTATATACCACTGAAGGAGTGTATCAGTTTGATAATTTCGGCCAGTATATCAGAAAATATAATTTAGAAAATGAAAATTGTCAATTTCTAAAGGATAGAATTTTGTATCTCCAGGATGGAAACATAAAAGAAAAACACCTTACTATTGAATTGCAAGAACAAGAATTGATCTATTATTATTATGAGAAGCTTTCCGATTTCCATCTTGACCGTATAAAAGCATATTTCCTAGATATGCATGGTCTTTGGTCAGAATCAACAAATTAGAAATCGATAAGGGCTGTCCATATACTCAGCTTATTGGCACTCAGTTGTGTCCAGATTGGTCTGACTCGCCCATCAACTGCGCTGATATCATTGTAATCTCCAAAGAAGATAAAAGGATTCGGTTTAAAGCTATCTGAATTGATTTTTATGTTTTCAAAACTATCACCTCCATCAGTACTGTAGGCTAAAAAGACATCTGTGGTTTCATCTTCATGATGTCTCCTGTCATAAAAAACGATGTATATGTAACCCGTCATTTCATCAACTGCCATCCAGGTAAAAAACTGTTGCTTTCCCGCTTCATCATTATTAACTCGTACTGGTTCGGACCAATTCATACCACTATCGGTAGATTTAACAAGCCAAATATCGGTATCATCAGCTCCATTACGTTGATCAGCCCAATTGATATATAAATTTCCCCTGTGCGGTCCTTTTGATCTGTCAACAGCGGTAATTGGCATCCCATTACATCTCATAATTCCGGGTATATCAATAGCCCAGCCTCCAGGTTGATCTACTACCGGAATATCCTCTTCCAACCAGCTTTTTCCTCCATCTGTAGATTTATCAAAATAGATTTTTTCATCAAACGACCATGCAACAAATACTTCACCATTAAGCCCTACACTGGGAACTGCCCCTTCCGGAGTCTGATCACCATCAAGACAATTGCCTTCAAACTGACTAAGGACTATAGGTTCTATCCAGTTCTCCCCACCATCATCAGATTTAGAAAAAAGAATTCGAGATTTATCTTCTTCCTTTTTACTGCTGTAGAGGTCGAACTCTGTCCAAGTAATGTAGATTGTATTATTCTGAGGGTCGATTGCAAGCCAATGTTTATCCTGATCTTTAGGTGAGCGTGGTTTAGTATGTGAACCATCACTCCAACTTTTACCATTATCCTGTGATTTTTGAATTACAATTCTATCCAACCAGGAATTATTGCTTGCAAGTTTTCCTTTGGGGTTTGAAAGATGGGCGTAATAAAAATTTCCGTCATAATCACTCCGGATTACCGGATCTCCATATACACCAAATGAAGATTCCAATTTATCTTTTAGCCAAGTTTTTCCTCCATCATTGGATACATAGACTTTATCCAATATTGCTCCTGCAACAATATTATTAATATCATTAGGATTGATACAAATTGAGGGTTCGCAAGGTCCTAAATTCCCACCGGCTTCATCTATCATAATGCTTTCGATGCTTGAGGGTAAGGAAATTTTTTCTCCAGGTAAAGATTTTAGACTACATGCGCTCACGCATATGAAGCCTAAAATGAGAGTGGCCTGTAAATACTTCTGCATATCTAAAAGTTTACATCCATACTGATTAAACAGTCATGATGTCTTTCTCTTTGGCTTCTATGAGTTTGCCGATATCATCAGCATATTTGTTGACAAGGGTTTGAACTTCTGATTCCTTTCTTTTTCCTTGGTCCTCAGGAAATCCGTCTTTTACTTCTGATTTAATAATATCAAGCATTTTATGACGCTCATTTCTCAAGCTAATTTTAGTTTCTTCTCCTAAGTTCTTGGCATACTTTACCATTTCCCTTCTCCTTTCTTCTGTTAATGGTGGAATACTAATTCTAACAAACTCACCGTCATTCATTGGTGTTAATCCAATATTTGCGGCAAATATTGCTTGCTCAATCAATGCTAACATAGGTTTTTCCCAAGGTTGAATCGAAATGGTTTTCGAATCTGGAGTTGAAAGATTAGCCACTTGTGATAAAGGTGTGGGGTTACCATAATAATCAACATAAATACCTTTAAGGATACTTGTTGAAGCCTTTCCGGTTCTGACTTTTAATAATTCATCATGGAGATGTTGGATCGCTTTATCCATATTTTCTTTACCATCTTCAAAGGCCATGTTTATTAGTTCGCTCATATTACTGGTCTTATTATTTCTAAAAATATTGATTTTCTGCTTAATCGCTATTTAAGAACCTCAATAAAAAGAACAAAAACATTGCAAGTGACGCTAATGCACTGCTTACATAAGTCATTGCAGCCCACCAAAGAGCGTCTTTAGCACCATCGTATTCGGCTCCATGAGTAACTCCAGAATTATCCAGCCATGCCAATGCTCTTCGGGAAGCATCAAATTCTACCGGTAAAGTTACCAATGCAAATAATGCAGTTGCTCCGAATGTAGCAGCAAGAATTCCCATAAATAAGGGGCTTGAAAAAGCAGAAGTCCCGCCGGCCAAAAATATGAACCCAATAAACATAAACTGCTGGAGAGTAGATGAGAACTTTACAATTGGAACCAGGCTTGATCGAAATGCCAGCATCTTATATGCAGTAGCATGTTGAACAGCATGCCCACATTCATGTGCAGCTACAGCAGCTGCAGATATACTTCTGTTGGCATATACAGGTTCACTAAGTGAAACTGTTTTAGTTAATGGATTATAGTGATCGGTTAGTGATCCTCTTCCCGGAACTATCTTTACATCATGGATGCCGTAATGATCCAACATGGCTTTTGCAACTTCAGCGCCACTCATACCACTACTCGTTCCTACCTTACCATACTTGGTAAAAGTAGATTTCAGTTTGCTGCTGATAATCATTCCAACAACACTAAATGCGATAACAATTATAAAATAACCTGACATATTTCTTTTATTAATTTAATATTTTAAATCCAGTATACTTTTGGAGTACTTCCGGAATAATAACACCTTCTTCTGTTTGATTGTTTTCTAAAATGGCTGCAACAATTCGTGCCAAAGCTAACGCACTACCATTTAAGGTGTGTGCAAATTTTGTTTTACCATCTTCATCTTTATACCGCAACTTCAATCTATTACTTTGAAAAGATTCAAAATTCGAAACCGAACTTACTTCAAGCCACTTTTTTTGCGCTGCAGAATAAACCTCAAAATCAAAAGTTAAAGCCGATGCAAAACTTAAGTCTCCGCCACATAAACGTAAAATGCGATAAGGCAGTTCCAATTTTTGGACTAAACCCTCTACATATTGGACCATTTGCTCTAATGTTTCATATGATTTTGATGGATGTTGTATTTGTACAATTTCAATTTTATCAAATTGATGCACTCTGTTTAATCCTTTAACATCTGAACCATAAGATCCTGCTTCCCTTCTAAAACAAGGTGTATATCCTGTTAATTTGATTGGAAAATCGCTTTCTTTTAAAATATCATTCCGATATATATTTGTCAAAGGGACTTCGGAGGTAGGAATTAAGTACAATTTGTCTTTTTCTATGTGGTACATCTGTCCTTCCTTATCCGGTAATTGTCCTGTACCTCTGGCTGAATCCTCATTTACAAGAAGAGGTGGAATAATTTCATTGTATCCTGCTTGTATAGCTTCATCTAAAAAGAAGTTAATCAGTGCTCTTTGTAAACGGGCACCTTTATTAATGAATATTGGAAATCCTGCTCCGGCAATTTTTACACCAAGTTCAAAATCAAGAATATTGTACTTCTTTCCCAATTCCCAATGCGGAATTGCTGAAGGTCCTAATTCAGGTAATGTAGAATCCCAATCCTGTACTATTTCATTATCGCTGTCAAGCTTGCCTTCCGGAACACTTGAATGCGCAATATTAGGGATCTGAAGCAGCAAATCTTCGATGACATTAATAGCTTCATTTAGCTGTTGCTCTGAGTCATGAATAAGGCCTTTTAGTTGTTCAACTTCTGCTTTTGCAAGATTGGCTTCATCACTTTTACCCTCTTTATATAGTTGTCCGATTTCCTTTGACAGCGAATTTCTTTTTGCAAGATTAGAATCATTCTCGGTCTGTATGCGTTTTCTTGCATTATCAGCACTAATGATTCTGTCAAGAATTTCTAACTGATCTTCATGCCAGGCTCTTTTTTTCAAAGAACCGATGATGAGATCTTTTTCATTTCTTAATCTGTTAATTTCAAGCATTCTTGCTTCGTTTTTTAAAAAGCCAAATATAATACAATCACATTTCTAATTCTTCAGAATAAATTAACTCGTATACGCTCAATTCTAATTATTTAACGCATTGTTTCATCTTTTTGATAATAAGTATATATTTGCACTTGAGAAACAACTCTATCGCTTCTTTATAAGCGTATCAGAATCAAATTTCCCACATAATTTTCAGGATTAACAAATTACACATTAACCTGTTTTAATTTATTCTTATGTATGATATTCTTCAACTGAATGAGATGCTCGTTCCTGAGCTCAAAGAAATTGCTGAAAAGCTAGAACTAAAAGGATATAAAAAATTAAGTAAACAAGACCTTATTTATAAAATCTTAGACCATCAAGCAGTTGCTGGAGGTAACGGCGATGTAAATCCAAGTCCAACACCTAAAGCAGATGTGGTCAAACCGGAAGTAAAAACTGAAGTTAAAACAGATGTAAAAACTGAAACTCCACCTCCTGCAGCTAAAGAAGAAGAAGTCGAAGATAAAAAAGAAGATAAAAAAGACGAGAAAGCTTCCACAGATGAAGATCGGTCAAAAAGACCTGATAACAAAAGAAATCAAAGAGGCAGCGATAGATCTCCAAGAAACAGAGATAATAATGGTGGCAAAAGAGATAATCGTGACAATAGAGACAACAGAGATAATCGCGATAACAGACCTGAAAAGGAAGACAATGTCAAAAAATTCAATGTTGACATGGACGGCGTAATAGAAGGATCAGGTATTCTTGAAATGATGTCTGATGGTTATGGTTTTTTAAGATCTTCAGATTATAACTATTTGACAAGTCCTGATGATATATATGTATCTCCTTCTCAAATCAAATTATTTGGATTAAAAACCGGAGATACTGTTACAGGAGCGATTAGACCTCCAAAAGAAGGTGAAAAATATTTTGCCTTATTGAGAGTATCTAAAATCAATGGTTTAGACCCTGAGAAAACAAGAGAAAGAATTCCTTTCGATTATTTAACTCCACTTTTCCCAGATGAAAAATTCAACTTGTGTTCCCATCCTGCAGGAAAAGACTATGGAACGAGAATGATTGACCTTTTTACACCAATTGGAAAAGGACAAAGAGGATTGATCGTTGCACAACCAAAAACAGGTAAAACATTTCTTCTTAAGGATATCGCCAACGCTATAGCTGACAATCATCCTGATAGTTATATGATTGTTCTGCTTATCGATGAAAGACCTGAAGAGGTTACTGATATGCAAAGAAGTGTTAAAGCCGAGGTTATTGCATCTACGTTTGATCAACCCGCAGATAACCATGTAAGGGTTGCGAACATTGTAATTGAAAAAGCGAAGAGAATGGTTGAAAGCGGTCATGATGTAGTTATTCTTCTTGATTCAATTACAAGATTGGCAAGAGCATATAATACAGTTGCACCAGCCTCAGGTAAAGTATTATCTGGTGGAGTTGAAGCAAACGCTTTACAAAAACCTAAGAAATTTTTCGGGGCAGCAAGAAATATTGAAAACGGAGGATCTCTAACCATTCTTGCTACAGCCTTGACAGAAACAGGTTCTAAAATGGATGAAGTCATCTTTGAAGAATTTAAAGGTACAGGTAACATGGAACTTCAGCTGGACAGAACGCTTTCTAATAAAAGAGTATACCCGGCAATTGACCTTACCAAATCAAGTACTAGACGTGAAGACCTATTGTTGGATGAAGGTATTATGTCAAGAATGCATGTACTCAGAAACCACCTTGCAGACATGAAACCAGACGAAGCAATGGCATTCTTGAAAAAGCATATGCATGGAACTGTAAGTAATGAGGAATTTCTTGTTACTATGAATGGATAGTACAATATTTTAAAAGATAAAATTTAAGGACGCCTATTGGTATTTATTCAAATAAAATATACCTTTGCCGTCCTTTTAAAAGGGAATAAATAAGAAATACTAAGACAAATGAAACGTACTTTTCAACCATCCAAAAGAAAAAGAGTTAATAAGCATGGCTTCAGAGCTCGTATGGCTACTAAAAATGGTAGAAAGGTTTTAGCTAATCGTAGAGCTAAAGGAAGAGCCAAATTAACTGTCTCTGATGAGATGCCTGTTAAATAATAAAGCTTCAAACAAGGCATCCTAAGCATTTCAAACCATTTACTTCTTCATAACCTTGCATAAAAAGAAAGGTATTTCCTTTTCCCAATAGTTTTATTGGTTTAACTTTCTTTTTGATGACGCGAAAATATACATTACCGAAATCAGCAAAACTTAAAAGTCGAAAGTTGATTAATCAGCTATTTGAAAGTGGTCTATCTTACTTTAAGTATCCCTTCAAATTAATGTATATTATTGAACAAGCTGACAGTTCCTCACACTCAGAAGTTCAGTTTTCTGTTTCAGTTCCAAAAAAAAAGATAAAATCTGCGGTTAAGAGAAATCTGATAAAAAGACGGACAAGAGAAGCATATAGGCTAAATAAACATTTGCTAGATTCAAATCTCAAGAATTCAGCTAATCATAAAATTTCATTAATGTTTATTTATATAGCAGATGATGTGGGAAAATATGATATCATTGAAAAATGTATAGTATCTCTTCTTGAAAAACTTGTTAATTCATATTGTCCTTAGCTCATTCCTGTTGCTTTTAACTTTTTCAGCAACTTCAGCTCAAATTTTTCTTCAAATAGAAAAAAAGAATACCCCTAAGTCTATAAGATTACAGGCAGGGGATTATCTCGTTTATACACTCAAAGCTTATCCTGACATTTGGAGAACAGAGAGAATAACGTCACTGGATTACGATCAGAGCTTAATTGTCCTTGAGGAAGGATATTACAAATTAGATGAAATCGCGAAAATTCGCCTCTATAGAAACTGGAGTCAATCTGTATCTTTCGGAATGCTTCAGTTCAGTGCAGGCTGGTTTTTATATGGTGGGATTGCATCATTAGCTTCTTCTGAGTACACCATGAGTGATCGAGAGATTATAATAGGTGGAATATTCGCCGCTGTAGGATTTCTAATCAGAAAAATTTTCTATAAAAAGACCCTTTCCTTAGGAGAAAAACATCGTTTACGCATTGTGGATATACGCCTTTTTATCCCTGAAAACCCTCAGGACTTTGCACCGATTAAAAACTGAAGCGCCTTCTTATATCCTGAGATCCCTTCTCCGTTAATCTGCTTAATGCAGACTTCTTTTAAGAAAGAATGATGTCTGTATTTTTCTCTTTTATAAATATCGCTTATATGCACTTCGATAACTGCTGTACTTATTGATTTTATCGCATCAGCAATGGCAATTGAAGTATGCGTATACGCCCCGGCATTTAAGATAATTCCATCCAGTGTGAAACCAAATTCCTGTAATTTATCGATGATATCCCCTTCATGATTAGATTGGAAATAATTGATGATATGGTCAGGAAATTCCTCCCTTAATTGGCCGATATATTCCTCCATAGTTACATCTCCATATATTTCTGGTTCTCGAGTACCTAAGAGATTGAGATTAGGACCGTTTATGATTAGAATAGTCATTGATCAATTAGCCATTTCGCTCATAAACTTAATTCTCAGCATCTGAATTTCTTCTATTGTAATATCATCTTCACTTAATTCATTAAAGGCCTCTTCAATTGAGTCTGTTTCAGCTTCTGAAAAATAATCTTGAACATCTTCGATTACAGATTCGTCGACATTATCATCAAGATAATAGTTGATATCCAGTTTTGTTCCTGAATTGACAATGTTATTCATCTCATTTAATAATTCTTCAAGGTTTAGTTTCAATCCATCTGCAATATCTTCCAATGGTAATTTCCTATCGATCCCTTGAATAATATTGACCTTGGATTTTGATTTATTGGCCAGCTGTTTGACAACAAAATCTTCAGGTCTTTCAATTTCATTATCTTCTACATACTCCTTAATTAGATCTATGAATGGTTGTGCATACTTCCCTGCTTTCCCCTGACTAACCCCGGATATCTTTAACATATCTTCCATATTGATAGGATAATATGTAGCCATATCCTGGAGAGAGGGCTCTAGAAATAATATCCAAGGCTGAAGTTTTTTCTTTTTAGCTTCAAGCTTTCTGAGATCCTTTAGCATTTTCAACAAAGTACCATCCAGAGCGGAACCTCCTCCGGATGCCACCATAACTTCATCACCTTCGGCATCTGAAAAATCTCGGTTTAGTGGTATCTCAGCTTTGTGCGGTTTCTCGATATAGGTTCTTCCCTTGTCGGTTAATCTCAGCAATCCATATTCTTCAATCTCTTTATAAACGAGGTCATTAAGTATGGCATGTCTTATAATAGAATGCCAGAAAAGTTCTCCCTTTTCTTTGCCTTTACCGAAGTCCTTTTTACTTGCAAAGTTGAAGGTTTTTATTTCCTTCGATGACTTTCCTACGATAAAGTCAGCAATGACTTTTACTCCATAATTTTCTTTGAGATCCTGAATCACTGTGACTGCGTGTTGCATTTCTTTGGTCACATCCAGCTTTTTCTTTGGATGTTTGCAATTATCACATTTGTCATCGCAATTATCGTCATCAAATAATTCGCCGAAGTAATGCAGCAAAAATTTCCTTCTACATGAACTTGTTTCTGAATAGGCTATAATTTCTTCCATCAATTGCCCTGCTAATTCTTTTTCAGCTACACCTTTATCACGAAGAAATTTTTCGAGTTTCAATATATCCTTATAACTATAAAAGGCGAGACAATGGCCTTCAAGCCCATCACGACCAGCCCTACCTGTCTCTTGATAATAATTCTCGATACTCTTAGGAATATCGTAGTGAATAACAAATCGAACATCAGGCTTGTCAATTCCCATTCCAAATGCAATAGTAGCAACGATAACTTCGATTTCTTCCATTAGGAAATCGTCCTGTACTTTGTTTCGTGTCTTAGAATCAAGTCCTGCGTGATAAGGGTTAGCATTGATTCCATTAAGACTTAGAACCTGTGCTATTTCTTCAGTTGATTTTCTTGATTGAACATATATGATACCGGAGCGATCTGTTTTATTCTTGATGAATTGGACGATCTCTTTTATCGTTTGATTTTTATTGTGCTTAGGTCTGACCTCATAATATAGATTCGGTCGATTGAAAGATGACATAAAGACTTGAACATCTTTCATGGCTAAGTTCTTAATGATATCCGTCTGAACTTTTGGTGTCGCTGTTGCAGTGAGAGCAATGACCGGAATATCGTCTGAAATACCGGAAACCATTTGTTTGATCTTTCTGTATTCAGGTCGGAAGTCATGTCCCCATTCTGAAATACAATGCGCTTCATCTATTGCAATAAATGATACTTTGCTGTTCCGAAAGAATATGATATTCTCTTCCTTAGTCAATGTTTCGGGAGCGATGAAAACCATTTTAGTTCTTCCTGATTCTACATCTTCCTTTACCGCTCTCATCTGGGTTTTATTTAAGGAAGAATTTAAAAAATGAGCTACAGAATCATTATCGGAAAAACCGCGAATTGAATCTACTTGGTTCTTCATCAAGGCAATGAGGGGAGAGACAATTAATGCTGTTCCTTCTGACATCAATGCAGGAAGTTGATAGCATAATGATTTTCCACCTCCTGTGGGCATGATAACAAAAGTGTCCTTCCGAGAAAGGATGCTATGGATTACCGCTTCCTGATTGAGTTTGAATTCCTCAAAACCAAAAAACTCTTTTAAAGCTTGCTTTAAATTGCTTGAACTTAATACTGCTTCTTGAACTTCCATAACCGACTGATCTTATTCACAAAAAAGTTCTCTTCTCTTTAATTCCAATTGTAATTATAAAATGATTGTGAGTATGGCTGAAGCCAAATGGTGACGATTCCTGATTATTGTTTAAATACTTTAAATCATTTAAAAGATACAACAATTCCAACTAAAAAAGAATATTAACAGCAAATTAAGCTTCAAAAGAAATAAATAAATTGAACTTTGAATATCGTCAGAGACGAAAGGAAAGATATTATTAAATCATCTGACATTGATATGAAAAAAAACTTTGATCAATCAAGCGTTCTGTAAGCATTAATTACACCTTCATTTCTTTCCATTTCCCCTTTCTGAAAAGGTATACAGCTGCTGAACTAATAAATACAGAACTTATGGAAATCGCCATATAAACTCCCTGTGATTCGAATCCTAAAGTGAAGGAAAGTATATAAGCCAAAGGGATTTGAACCAGCCACATAAAAATGAAACTGAGCAGGGTTGGAGTATAGGTATCTCCGGCTCCATTAAATGCCTGACTAATAATCATTTGGTAAGCAAAAAAGATGTATCCCAAACAAATTATGCGCAAGCACATCGCTGACTCATGAACGACAGCCAGATCTTGAGTAAAAAATGAACTGATTGGATTCGCGAAAAGAAAGAAAATTATCGAAATAATAAACAGAAATACCATATTGAAGAATCCCGCTTTCCAAACTGTTTTTTCAGCACGCTCAGGTTTTCCCGCACCAAGATTCTGACCTACCAAAGTTGCAGTTGCATTAGAAAGACCCCAAGACGGTAATATTGTAAATATGATGATTCTAATGGCTATTGTATATCCAGCCAAAACAGTGGTCCCAAAAGATGCCAAAATTCGAATTAGAAATATCCAGCTTGCTGTTGAGATAATAAATTGTCCTGCTCCTCCGAGCGACACAGGGATTAAACGACTCATAATCACTGGATTAATTCGAAGATGTTCCTTGTAAATTCGGATTACAGATCCATCTGAAAAAAGGACATATAACTGATAAATTACTCCTGCACCTCTACCAATACAAGTAGCAACTGCAGCTCCTTTTACCCCCATCGCCTCAACCGGGCCTAGACCAAGAATTAAAATTGGATCAAGAATGATATTTAAAAAATTGGAAAATAAGAGTGCCCACATGGCGATAGATGCGTTTCCTGCTGCTCTGAAAATTCCATTGAGCACAAACAACATCATCAGAATAAAATTTAACCCCAGAATAATTCGGATATATTCTTTTCCTTCATTGATAAGATCTTCATCTCCTCCCATTATTCTTAAGATGTCATCTGCAAAAGCAAAAGCGAGCGCTCCTGTAATCAAAGAAACAAAGGCTCCTAACAAAATAGCTTGAATAGCCACATCAGAAGCTTCCTTGTTTTTCTTTTCACCTATACGTCTTGAAATTAATGCTGTAGCTCCCATCGCAATACCTATTGCAACAGACTCAATTAACATAAGCACTCCTTCGGTCATGCCCATTGTTGCTACAGCATTCATACTCACCTTAGCTACAAAATAGATATCAACAATGGCAAATAGTGACTCCATGAGCATTTCCAAGATCATTGGAATTGCTAATAAGATCAAGGCCAGATTAATACTTCCCTTTGTATAATCATGCTCTTTGCCCAGTAAGACCTGAATGAATAATTTAATAAATTGCATAAAACGCATTAGTTCGTATCTTCGGCACGTTTTTTTACTATGCTTAAGACAACATCTATATCACATCAATTTTCAGGAACACAAAGATTTGATTTTCCTGACATAAATTGTACGGCATCCAACACTTTATTACTATTGGGGCAGTCAGGTGTAGGTAAAACCACTCTTTTGCACATTTTAGCAGGCATTTTAAAACCCAATGAAGGCGAATTACTAATTAAAGGGCAATCAATATTTAAATTAAGCCCTCAGAAAAGAGATAAGTTTAGAGGTAATCATATTGGCATGGTATTCCAAAGACCTCATTTTATTCAATCCATTTCAGCGAAAGAAAATTTGTTTATTGCACAAAAAATGGCCGGTCAGTCTGTTGATAAAGCAAAAATTGATCAGTTGTTGGACAAATTAAACATAGCACACAGAAAGGATGCTTCCACGCAAAAAATGAGTCAGGGAGAACTTCAAAGATTATCCATTGCCAGAGCATTGATTAATAATCCTCAGATCATACTTGCCGATGAACCCACATCAGCATTGGACGATAAAAACTGTGAAGAAGTTGTCAAGTTATTAGAACAACATGCTCAAGAAGCTGAAGCAGCTTTAATTATTGTCACACACGACAACAGGCTGAAAAAATTATTCACTAATTTTCTAGAACTGAATTAGGATGAATTTGATCAAGCTTGCATGGAAAAATATTATTCATAATCCTCTTAGCTTATTGCTGAATCTCATTCTATTGTGTCTGGGAATCGGTTTAATAAATTTCATTCTTCTTCTAAACACACAACTCAAAGATAAATTCGATAAAAATCTAGCTGAGATTGATTTGGTGATCGGCGCCAAAGGTAGCCCGCTTCAATTGATCTTAAGTTCAATGTATCATATCGATGCTCCAACAGGAAATATTTCTATTAAGGAAGCAAAGCCATTTCTTAGAGAAGGCCATCCACTAATCAAACGATCAGTTCCTTTATCAGTAGGAGACAGCTACAAAGGATTCAGAATAATTGGTACAGATTATTCAAAACTTGAAATGTACGAAGCAAGGATTGCAAAAGGCAAAAAGTGGCAAAATATCTACGAGGTCACAGCCGGAGCTGTTGTCTGCGATAAATTGGGGCTTGATATTGGGTCTACTTTTTTCAGTTCACATGGACTTAACGATGATGAAGATCTTGAACACGAACATGGCCAATTTAAAATTGTAGGCATTTTGGAACCGACTGGCAGTGTTATCGATCAACTTTTGTTGACCAGTTCAGAATCTGTATGGGAGGTCCATAATCATGAAAATGTTTCTGCTTCAAGTAATAAACCTGCCAATGAAGTTGATGATGGGCACAACCATGATGGTCACGATCACGAACATGATCATAGCCATGAAGTCCAGGACCATCGAAGTGATCTAAGTCGGGCACATCTGCTTGAGCATGAAGATGAAGAGATTACATCTATCTTGATTCAATATACGAATAGAACCAACTTCCAGGCTTTAAGTATGCCTAGGAATATCAATGAGAACACGGACCTTCAAGCCGCTTCTCCAGCTATCGAAATCAATCGACTTTACGATATGATGGGGGTTGGAACAAAGGCACTGCAACTACTGGCATTTTTGATTGCAATTGTATCTGCAATTTCCATTTTTGTGTCTTTACTTAATTCCCTAAAGCAACGTAAGTATGAATTAACACTTTTGAGAGTATTGGGAGGATCTCCGGGATCTTTACTTTTCCTTATTCTCCTCGAAGGATTGATCATGGCAATAATTGGTTTTGGGCTGGGTATGCTAATAAGTCATTTAAGTCTTTCCGGATTCGCTCAGAATCTTACCGAAAAGTATAATTATCCATTCAGCGCTTGGATTAGTCATGGCAAAGAAGGGATTTTGTTTTTGGCAAGTGTTGGATTAGGTCTTGTAGCTGCCATACTTCCTGCTTTCATGGCTTATAAAACAGACATCCGTAAGAATCTGTCTGAAAATAGTTAGTCGCAATTAATACTCTATCACACGAGTTATTGCTGACCAATTCATTGTCGTTTACTCTTCAGACATTTTACCAAGAATTTGCTCAAATGACATTAGTCGTCTTCCTTGGACTCTTAAAATCGTCTGGTAGGATTTCAGTTTCGTTTCGTGAATAACTTAAGGAATGTGAACAGCAAACAATAAAAAAAATGCGATTAGCTTTTTCATAAGATACATTTATATAAATATTAAAAGGTTCTTACAGTAATAACATCCCAATAAATAGAGGTTTTTATAAATGGAAATATACCCCGATTGTATAAACCAAGTTAACTATTTACTCTTTCATCTCTTTCAAAATCTCAATTTTTAGTATCTTACTTCTATCATTATTTAACAATCATTTTTACAATCTAAAATCAACTTCCATGAGAATTGTACAGCACGCCATTACGCGTAAAGAATTAGCCAATGAAATGGGTATTCATTCCAGAATCCTATACCGGTGGCTAAAAAAAGAAAATATTATACTTGATAAAAGACTGATCTCACCAAGAGAAAAGAAGCGTATTCTTAAAAAATTCGGTTTTCGAATTAAGCTTCAAAAGTTATAGTCTTTGATTGTCAGACTTTGACCTCAAATGTCCTCTTTTGTCCATAGAGAAGGGATTATAAAACCCTAGATTTGATCAGGTCATAGATAATTAATTTATTCTTATTAAATAAAATCATTATAGAACGATGAAAGGTATTTTCACCATTTTCATGCTGGCCTGCCTTTGTCCTCATTTGGGTCAAACCGGTAGTAGTTTATGTTTTACTTCCTTGTTTCAGGAATATCGCCAACGCTGCGAAAAGAGAAATCAATGGATACAATTTATCACCGAAGAACTAAATCTCATTTATGAATCCGTTGAAGATCCTGACGAAACTATTGAAGAGCGTTTTAATTCATTACTTGAGTATCAAAATCTAAAAACCCACATCTCACTTCTAAAAGATGAATACGACTATAGTGATGTTCTTTTCCGTTATGAACAAGGCATTGAGATTCTCAAAATGCTCTATGAAAAAATCTTGGGACTAGATCATCATTTTTCCACATTAAGAACCTTTCAGGAAATTCAGGAAATATCTAATCCCAACTCCTATCCGAGTTTTAGCAAAGCAAAAGAACATTTCAAGTCAAGTACTAAAACCAAATCTTCAGTTGAGTTACCCTCTTTCCTTGAAAAAAATCCCTTTGTCTCTTTGGGTTATACCTTAATTGCTTCTGTTTTTGGAGAAGGTAACAAAGCTGAACGGACAAAAGAAATCAGTGATATCGCTTGTCTCCTTGACTTCACAGTGTCCATGTATTCTGACATTAAAATAATCTATTATGAAACCGATTTTCTGAGAGCATCAAACAGAGAACTCAAACTGAGATGTCAAGAACTATTCAAAAGTTACACACAAATTATCAATTATAATAAGTCTTTGGATTACTGCAGAAATCACGATGATTGGGCTAATCTAAAAAAGGCTCTAGACCTTATGGTTCTAGAAGGAGACCATAAGTTATCCATTCAAATTCCTAGTGAACATCTGAATCTAAAAGATAGAGCAAAAAGCCTAGAATTTAGTGTCAACAGGCTTGTCAATTTTATGGATAGCTATGATGACTTTGTCCATCAGGGAGAACACTATTATCAAAAATTCAGAACAATCATTAATTCCTATCAAAACAAAAACTTATGTCAACAAGAACTTCCACATCAGCTTTCTGAACTGGAAAAAGAAATCAATGTCTCAATTGATAAATTTAAAACTGCATACAATCTGGCTGAATTACATGGATCAAAATTGAGGGATCTATTATTTGGAAGTATAGAAAATATTTAATAGCGCGCAATTAATTAAGGACAAATGCTGAACATCCTTCGACATCCTGTCGTAAATAAAGTAAGCAAGGAAATATCCGAACCGCCTTTGTAGGGAGTAGGAATTAAATCATCTTATAATGAAAAGGAACAACTTCTTATTAGTATTATTTTTCCTGATTTCACTGTGTATTATGGCTCAGGAATCAGGTTCTTATTCTGTCGACCTGAATATCAGCCCGACAGGAAAAATCAACAAAGTACAACTCGAAAATGAAACCGGTGATTTCATAGGGACAATGAATTACAGAAAACTAGCTTCTGGTCAAACAGAGTTGGGATTTGATTTTTCACCTATTGAATCTTCAGAACTCAAAGTTGAGTTTAAAAATTTCGGACGAACAATTTACCAGGATGAGGTCTTCAACGGTCCTGCTTTCTTGAATGAATCTATTGAAGGAGAAGAACATATTCTTTCTTCTGAAACCCATGTTTTGAAAGACAGTGAAGAATGGTTCTGGGGTGTGTTGCTAGTAGCCTACTGCTGTCTTGAATTAGAAGTTACCATGAATGACGATGGAAATAACTCAGTAACTATCGGATTCGATTGCGACTGTTTCGAAATCGATCTTTCTGCAACTAATGCTGAGGGAACCACATATTCTGATATTGATGAAATTGTAGTTACGGCGATGTAAAACTTGCATTATTAAGAATTCTTCACTCTTTAGGGAGTGAGGAATTCGTTTTGAATTACCATAATAACTGTCAATTCAGCATATCATAAGTCATTTTTATAATCAAAACACAACTTCTAATGAAAGACTCCAATCTTACGGGCTATACCAACAAGCTATCGATTTTCATCATCCTGTTACTGTCGGCACTGTTAACTGTTTCATTTATCATATACCGAATTTTAAATAGACTGATGAACACTTATCCGAGTCAGCCTATCAATTTTAAAGCTGGTCAGTTTAATATCAACAATGGAGATCATTTGATTTCAATAACAGATGCTTATACCCTTGCTGACATGCAATATCATTTTTTTATTCCGTTGCTAGTAATAGCTCTTTTTGCAGGGTTTCAAAAATGGAATGCCGCTGAATTCTTTGGAAGCAATAATTTTTTAAAGATCAAAAACTTAGTGTATACATCAGTTTCAATTCTCATTCTATATTTATTAAGCACCTATTTACCAATGGAAAATGCAGAAGGAAATGAATTTGCCTCTAGACTCATTTCCGACAACAGCATATTTTCTCTTCTTATTATCGTTGGAATATTAATCCCAATTATTGAGGAGGTGTTTTTCAGAAGATTGATATATGATCTATTTAATTTGTCAGTTTCAACATTTGCACCGTGGATTGGTATTATTTGCTCTGCTCTTTTATTTACGGCACTACATTCTCAATATTCAGGTATCGCCTTAGTCATTACTTTGGTTCTTGCTTTATTGTTATCGATAGGCCGATGGTATTCCAAAGGAATACTTGTTCCGATAATAATTCATGCAATCAATAATACAATGGGTATTTTATCCTATTAATAAATTCAGATCGAATCGGCAATCTTATCAGAGATATACCTAACTTAATCTTTGATGATCAGAAAATTGTCAAGTTTATTACTTCTTTGCCTTTGTGCGTTACATACTGAATCACAGAACATCGTTTCCAATGGAAGCTTTGAAATCAAGAGTACATCTAAATGCGTCGAACCTTATGATGGTTTTAAAAACTTAATCGATTGGACCAGCTCTGCTTCAACACCGGATTTATTTCAATTCGATTGTCAGTTCAGTGAAGAAGGTTGGATATTTTGGGATAATTCCTTATTTGCTTATGATGGTTCAAATTATTCCGGCTTAGTTTGTGAAGCACAATACAACGGCGTTTTTCGTTCTGAAGGGATCAGTAATAAACTTTTGCAGCCACTTTCATTAAATCATTATTATTACTTCGAACTAGCTTATCGTCCAAAAGGCATTTATCACCATATTGATAGCCTAAAATTCGATTGCGATTTCTCTCCGGAAAAGCATATAAATGTCTATACTTCACATAATGAAATTGAGATCCAAGAGGTAGTCGGAGACAATAATCTAGTCGTTGACACTTATTCTACAGGAAATCTCGTAGCTCAAATATTCGATATAAATATGTCTGATACAACACTGGGAGCATGGCATAAATTGTCAAGTTGTTTTCTGTCACAAGGGGGAGGAACACATCTTGGAATCAGTATGCCTCTTGGTACTTTTACTAGTATTTCTTCATGTGCAATCGAAAATAGGCAGGCTGTTTTTCAGTGGTTCTATTTTGACATTGATGCCATAAAATTGCTTGAACTACCTCCTTCAGTTGATATTGAGTTATCTCTGTGTCGAGGAAAATCTCTTAATGTCAATCTGAATAACCTGATTGACAACAATTTCTTGAAAGATTATCCTAAGAGGTGGACGGACAATTTTGAGTCTGTAAACAGAACTTTTGTTCAACCAGGAAAATATACGGCTGAAATAATTCTCGAATGTGGAACAATACCGATGAATATTTTTGTTTCTGAGATAGATTGTTCTTTCAGAATCTATGTTCCAAATGTTTTTACACCCAACCATGATGGGGATAATGACAATTTTCATGTCTTTATAAAATCTGAGTTTCCTGTTAATAACTTTCAATTTGAAATATATAATGGCTGGGGTAACCAAGTACATAAATCCACAGATCTTCATGAATCTTGGTCAGGCCTTTATAACAATGAATTGTTAGCATCAGGAAATTATATTTGGCATTTAGAATACGAAAGAAATGATGGTTTAAAAAATATCAAGCAAATCAAAATGGGAACCGTACTGCTTATCCACTAATTCCCAACTTAAAGTTCTATTCTATTTATTGCGTCTATCAAATCAAGCCAGGAAAACATGACCAACTAAAAGCTCAAATTGAAATTTAAAATCACATCTTTGTGCCTATGAAATTTTACAGTAGAAAACTCATCAAACCAGGAGACCTCAATGCTAGAAACACCTTGTTTGGAGGCATGTTACTCAAATGGATAGATGAAGAAGCCGGTATCTATGCGATGACCAAACTGAATTCTAAAACGGTTGTAACAAAATTTATTTCAGAAATAGATTTTGTAAGCTCAGGTAAGCAAGGAGATGTCATCGAAATAGGTTTAGATTACAAATCCATCGGAAGAACATCTATCACCTTTTCCTGTGAGGTTAGAAACTTATTCAGCAAGCAAACCATTATTACTTTAGAAAAAATCGTTTTTGTAAACGTTGACGAAAACGAAAAACCAATTCCACATCACAAGGCTGAAGAGGATATTTTGAAAAAGGTCTAATAGCTTTCTTTGTGAACACTTTTAATGGCTCTTCCCGAAGGTTCATTTTGATTCTTAAATGCCTCGTCCCATTCTAATGCCACAGGTGTACTACATGCAATAGATGGTACGGAAGGAACACATGAAGCAGCTTGATCAGAAGGAAAATGTTCAGAAAATATAGTTCTGTAATAATATTCCTCTTTTGATTGAGGTGGATGAACAGGAAATCTAAAGTTTCTTGATTCGAATTGTTCATCAGTTACTTCTTCTTCTACTAAAGATTTCAGAGAGTCAATCCAAGAATATCCTACCCCATCTGAAAATTGTTCTTTTTGTCTCCATGTTACTTCCTCAGGAAGACAATCCTCAAATGCTTTTCTCAGGATATGCTTTTCTATCTTCCCATCGGTAGACATTTTGTCTTTAGGATTTATTCTCATAGCTATATCCATGAATTCCTTATCCAGGAATGGAACACGCCCTTCTACGCCCCAGGCAGCTAATGATTTGTTTGCTCTCAGACAATCATATTGGTGAAGTGTTGATAGTTTGCGTACAGATTCTTCATGAAATGCTTTTGCGTTTGGTGCTTTATGGAAATATAAATAACCACCAAAAATCTCATCTGCTCCTTCTCCTGATAAAACCATCTTGATACCCATTGACTTAATTACTCTCGCCAATAAATACATAGGTGTTGATGCTCTGACAGTTGTCATATCATACGTTTCAAGATGATATATTACATCTCTGATAGCATCCAGACCTTCCTGAACTGTGTAATGAACTGAATGATGAATCGTCCCGATATGGTCTGCAACTACCTGAGCTGCTTGAAGATCAGGGGATCCTTCAAGACCTATTGCAAAACTATGTAATTGTGGATACCATGCCTCCTTCTGATCATTGGACTCTACTCTCATAGAAGCATATTTCTTCGCTATCGCAGATACTATAGAAGAATCTAATCCACCTGATAACAAAACTCCGTATGGGACATCAGACATAAGTTGACGATGGACAGCATCTTCCAGGCCTTTTCTTAATTTATTGGAATCACTTACATTTTCTTCAACGGCATTATATTCCATCCAGTCTCTTTTATAATAATGAACCATCTCTTTGGATTCACTAGAATAATATCGTCCCGGAAGGAACTCCTCAATTTTGTTACAAACACCTTCAAGTGCTTTTAATTCTGATGCGACATAGTAATTTCCAAATTGATCCCACCCGTGGTATAGTGGAATGATCCCCATATGATCGCGACCGATTAAATAAGTTTTTTTGACTGTATCATAAAGTGCAAATGCAAATATTCCACTTAGATCTTCAATAAAATCAATACCCTTTTTTTGATAAAGTGCAAGGATGACTTCACAATCAGATTTGGTTTGAAATTCATATTCGTCTTCTAATTCTTTTCTGAGATCCAAATGATTATAGATCTCGCCGTTTACAGCCAGAATATGTGTTTTACTTTTGTTGTATAATGGCTGCCGGCCAGAAATCGGATCAACAATAGCCAATCTTTCATGAGTCAATATTGCAGACTCTTCAGCATGAATACCAGACCAGTCTGGACCGCGATGTCTCAGTTTTTTTGACATGTTCAGAAGTGAAGTCCTCAACTCAAGTCGATCAGACTTAATATCAAATACGCAAGCTATTCCACACATGATTCTATATTTTCTAAATTCTTCTATTTATAATCTTCAAATCAAAATAAGCCAGCAAAGTTGAGCTTTTCTGATGATTAATACCAGTTCACTGTCAAAATTTGCTGGTTTTGCAATCAAAAAATTCAATCCTGCAGACTTTAACCCTCCTTTAACCAATTGATTGGATTTATTCTTTGCATTTTTGCGCTTTATTAAATATGAAGTACTTCATTGCATTTCTTTTTTGTTTAATTCTAAATATTTCAACAGCACAGGACAATGTTGATCATTGGACAACATTAGGTATGGTTGAATTGGATTCTCAATTTGATGACCTACTAGGGATGGTGGTTCAAAAAGCAACACCCCTTCCTATCGTCCAGACAATAAATGGGAAAGAAATAAACATCAGAGGATATATAATCGCTCTTTCAGCTAAAGCAGATTTGAAACATTTTATGTTTTCGCGCTATCCGCAGAGTATGTGTTTTTTCTGTGGTGCGGCAGGTCCTGAATCCGCAATGCAGGTGTTTTTGAAATCCGGGGACAGCATAGGATATACTTCTGACAAAGTCGAATTGAAAGGTACTCTTAACGTTCAGATTGGAGATTCAAGTGGCCTTATTTACACCTTAAGCCAAGCTGAATTTGTAAAAGTTATAAAATGAAATTAAATTATACTTTTGGTTTTTTATTGATATTCAGCTTTAGCACTGCTGTAACGGCTCAAGAATCTCAGGAAACTCAAGAAAATATATGGAAGACTTTATCCAAGATAACCTACAAAAAGCAATTTGATGAGCTGATGGGATTCAAAATTGATGTTCCTGTATTTAGCGAAGATGTAAAAGCACTGAGTGGGAAAGAAGTTGAACTCAAAGGATATATAATTCCTGTTGAAGGGTATAAGTCACATAAGGAATTCATTTTTTCAGCTTATCCTTATAATATGTGCTTCTTCTGTGGTGGTGCCGGTCCGGAAACTGTCATGGAAGTTGAAGCCTCAGAACCTGTAGAATATTCAGCAGAACAAGTCAAACTCAAAGGTAGGCTTACACTTAATGACTCCGATATTAACCGGCTTATGTATTTATTAAGTGAAGCTACTATTGTCAAAGATTAGTGAGCTTATCTAATCTTTTAATTATTTCATAAAGGGCGGGGCAATATTTAGTATTTCTCTTGTGTAAAGATAAATGCTCAAAAAATGCATTTTCACCGGAATGCGGATACTGCCTACAAGCCGAGGGTCGGAATTCATAAATCTTACACTTGTTATCTGTTTCGAGAAAAGGACATGGACTGCTATTTATGACCCTGTCTCCATCATTATCAATCACTAGATATTGGTTCTCAAAATCCGGTAAGCTTATATTTAAAGCTTTACTAATACGCTTGCTATCCCGTTTTGATACAATAGGAGGTATGGATTTACAGCAATTGGCACAAGAAAGGCAATCCAATTCCTGAAAAACTTCGCTATGAATTTTTTCAGCTTGTTTAGAATATTTCTTTGAAGAGAGTTTGTCAAGTTTATTAAAAATCTTTTTAAGCGATAAATCTTTCAGTGATCTGCTTTTCCATCTTAAAATAATTTTTTCTCCTAAGGTCATAGTGTAAAGTAAAAATAAGGGCTTTGAAGTGTGAATTTATGAGTTCAATATTGATAAAATATATTTAATGAATATCGGTTTAGGTGGAGAAAATGGTGGTTGATTAACGCATTCCATAAAAAAAACCGTCTCCGGGAAGAGACGGTCCACTAAGCTTTTAAAAGAACCATTGAATAAGGCAAAACTCAATCTCACGATAATAACTCCAAAGAGTATGCCAATTATTATGTCAAAATCCGATACTGTCGCCTTCTACTTTTGATTATTGAAGTAAAAAAGTCTACTTTTGCAAAACTTTTTTTGACAGTAATTTATACATCTAAGAATTAAGGATTTACAATGGCTCTAATAGGAACAATACGTAAGAACTTTTGGTTTGTGCTCATATTATTAGGATTCGCATTAGCCGCTTTCATTATTATGGATATGACAAGTGCGGGGAACGCAGGTGGCGCGGCTACCAGCTTGAGCATGGCAGAAGTAGGAGATGAAACAATTGATTATAGAGAATTTCAGCAGACTGAGCAATCATATTACAGTTCAAATGGTCAGGACATCTTTGCAAAAAGAAAAACGATCTGGGATTTTTATGTAGAAAAAGCTGTGCTTCAAAGTGAAGCTGATGCTCTTGGTCTTCATATCTCTCGAGACGAATTGATGGAACTTCAGTTTGGAACTAATCCAAGTCCTGTTATTTCTGCCAATTGGAGAAATCCTCAGACCGGTCAGTTAGATTTCGCAAGCTTAAATCAAATTAAGAATAGCCTCGAAAATAATGACCCGATGGATCCAAGATTTAGATCTTACTGGGCGGAGCAGGAAAAACAAATCATTAAAGAAAGCCTTCAATCCAAGCTTAACGGATTAATATCAAAATCAATATATACTCCTGTATGGATGGCTGAGGAATCCTACGCTATTGAGAATTCAAAAGCGGATTTTAATTATGTCAAAATTCCTTTTGATGAGATTGATGGTACCGGTGTTGAATTGAGTGATAGTGATTTTACAAGCTACATCAATGATCATAAATCAGAATTTGAAACCAATGAAGAAACAAGAAATATGGAATTTGCCGTATTCGATGTGGTTCCCAATGCTGAAGATAGCTTGAAAATAAAAATCCGTCTCGACGGATTAAACAATGAATTTGCAATAACAGACAACGATTCCATTTTTGCAACTGTTAATAATGGGTCATATACTCATTTGTATTCTGAATTAGATGTTCTTCCTGCAGATCTCCAAGAAGGAATTGCTGCTCTTCAACCAGGTGATATACTGGGACCGGTTGTTAGCAATGGTTACTATCTATCTGCTAAACTGATAGACAAAAAAGTTATTCCTGATTCAGTATCAGCCAGACATATTCTTATACGAGGAGACAAAGCGAATCCTACAAGTATGGCAAGTGCGCACACATTGATTGATAGTATAGAAAGAGAATACAGAAGTGGAAGAGAAAGCTTTGATTCATTAGCAATCAAACATAGTGCTGATACTCAATCAGCTGTTCAAGGTGGTGATCTTGGTATCTTCCCACAGGAAAAGATGGTGCCTGAATTTACCAAAGCTTGTTTTGCAAATGGAAAAAGAGGTGGCCTTTATACAGTAGAAACACAATTTGGTGTCCACTTAATTAGAGTTGATAAACTTGTATTCAACGATCGTGATCCAAAGTATCAAGTGGCTTCTATTGGTCTTGTCATCAAACCTTCTCAAGAAACACAAGATTCAAAGTATGATGAGGTTACAGAATTGGCTTCACAAGCAAAAGATATCGAAAGCTTAAAAACTGCTATTAATGATCTTGATGGCGTAGATCTAGAATCTTCAGAAGGACTGGTTATTAATGATTATTCTGTAGGTACCCTTGGTAGTAATCAAAGCTCCAGAGAAATGATAAAGTGGGCGTTTGATTCTTCTACCGAAGTTGGCGATGTTTCACCTGAAGTCTATCGATATACAGATCCAGTCAATTACTACGATAATAAATATGTTATTGCCAGTCTATCCGATATTATTAAAGCAGGACTTCCATCTGTTGATGCCGTAAGATCTCAAATTGAAACTGCTGTCATGAATATTAAAAAAGGCGAACAATTAAAATCCTCTATCACGATTAACAGTCTTGAGGATCTTGCTTCTCAATATTCTGTTGAAGTTGAGTCTGCCTCTGATATTGCAATGAACAACAGATTTATACCCGGTATTGGTAACGAACCAGATGTAGTCGGTGCAGCTTTTAGATTAGCGCCTCAATCTGTTTCTGAAGCTATTGTTGGGAATAGTGGCGTTTATATTATTCAGCCTTTAAGCCAGCAAGAAGCTGGTGTTCCAAGTAATATCCCGTTTTTGAAAACTACTGTCTCGACTGCTACGAAGAGTCAAGTTGTCTTTAGAGTCATCAATAATATGAAGAAACGGGCCAAAAT
Source organism: Saprospiraceae bacterium (assembly GCA_965248155.1). Lineage (GTDB taxonomy): Bacteria > Bacteroidota > Bacteroidia > Chitinophagales > Saprospiraceae > RFSX01. The sequence goes on along the minus strand of CBDFIO010000002.1, from coordinate 1,894,690 downwards.
TAAGGACGACAGGAATAAGTTCTTCTAAGCCCTTATTCCCTTTTGGTTTTCTTTATTTTTATTTCACTTGTTCTAAGTAGATCTCCTATTCTATAGCTTGCTTGTTGCATGGGCATTATTATGCCAATTAGTTGCGTCCTTATATCATTATTTATATATTGTCGTTTTATTCGGCTTTTATTGTCGTATTTTTCGTCTTTATGTTTCAGCGCGCAATTTTACATATGGATCTGGATTCATTCTTTGTGTCCGTGGAATGCTTGAAGAACAGCGACTTCAAGGGTAAGCCTTTAGTTATTGGGGGAACAAGCAACAGAGGAGTTGTCTCGTCCTGCAGTTATGAAGCCCGCCGTTTTGGTGTGCATTCTGCCATGCCGATGAAAATGGCACTGCGATTATGTCCTCAAGCCATTGTCTTACGCGGGGACATGGACAGTTATTCGCAATATTCGCGATTGGTAACCGAAGTTATAGCAGAGGATGCCCCAGTCTACGAAAAAGCATCAATCGATGAATTCTATCTCGACTTAAGTGGAATGGACCAATACTTCGGTTGTTACACTTGGTCCAAAGAACTCCGTCACAAGATCATAGATCAGACCGGCCTTCCCATATCCTTTGGTCTGTCTGTCAACAAACTTGTATCAAAAGTCGGTACCGGCGAAGCCAAACCCAATGGTGCCAAACAAGTCCCCAATGGATTTGAAAAAGCTTTTCTCTCTCCCCTATCAGTCAAAAAAATTCCGGGTATCGGCAAACAGACATACAAAAAACTGAGTTTCATGGGTGTTCGTCAGATTAAAACTCTGAGCGAAATTCCTACACGTCTACTGGAACGGGAATTTGGTAAACACGGTCGTAAACTCTGGGAAAAAGCCAACGCCATTGATAACTCCGCCGTCGTTCCTTATAGCGAACAAAAGTCAATGTCCAAAGAGCGTACTTTTACAGAAGATACGCTCGACCTAAGATATATGAAAAATATGCTCCTCAAAATGGTAGACCAATTGGCATTTGATTTAAGAAGCTCAGCCAAACTTACATCATGCGTAACCGTAAAAATCAGATATGCTGACTTCAACACCTATACCAAGCAACGTCGCATCCCATACACAGCCAATGACACTGTATTGTCAAGGCATGTATGCGAACTATTTGATAGTTTGAATGAGCGCCGTCAACTTATCAGATTGATAGGTGTAAAGTATAGTGGCCTGGTATATGGTAATTACCAAATCAGCATTTTCGATGATACACTTAAAGCCATTTCTCTCATGGAAAGAAAGGACCATATCCGGAGAAGATTTGGAAAAGATAAAATCATGAGAGCATCTTATCTAAAGTAAAAAATTTGTTTATTTAACACCTGAATAAAAAACAAATCAAATAGAAGATGCACAGCAATATCATAATATTTGTTCTTGCGATAATATTTAATACAAATATCATTTCTCAATCAGAAATCTACATAACTGTGGACCAAGAACCGATTTTCACAGAATGTGAAATAAATGAGACAAAGAAGGCACAAGTTCAATGTTCTCAAAATGCTCTGCTACGATTGGTTTATCAAACGATTGAATACCCAATAGTTGCCGAACTAAATAATCACCAGGGAAGAGTGGTTGTAGAGTTCATCATCGATTCCACAGGAGCTATGGTGTCCCCAAAAATAGCATCCGGAATTGGCGGAGGTTGTGATGATGAAGCATTAAGAGTCTTTAAGCAAATAGAACAATCAGAAATCCGGTGGAATCCCGCACTAAAAGATGGAAAAGCTGTCAACTTTAAAAAATTCCTACCCATAAATTATAGCCTGGAAGAACAGGCAGGTCCCATGAAAATAATTATCAAAAATCTAGATAAAGAGTACATGACTCTCGAGATAAATGAAAAGACAAGTTTCAGGTTGAATGGAGAATTTATGAAAATAAGAAAGCTAAAAAACAGAAACCTGGACAAGATATTTTTAGAACCAATCCAATCAAGCCTGGACCCAGACTATTTTGAATTAATAAGCTATGAAGAAGCAATAAAAAAGGGAATCAAGTCCGATCCAGGCACATATATGATGGCAAGATTTCCCGGGTGTGAACACGAAGAAATGAATGTTGAAGAAAGAGAGTCTTGTTCCAAACACAAAATGCTTCAAGCTCTTTATCGAAATCTAAATTATCCAGCATCGGCCAGAAAAAAAGGTATCAGTGGGACAGCCTATATGGAATTTGAAGTAGATGAGTTTGGCAAACTTTCTGAACAAGTGATAATACAGGATGAAAGTGGATATTTTGAAGAAGCAGTCAGGTCTGTTTATAATTATTTGCGAACGGAATATGGAACTTGGGTTCCCGCTAAACAAAATGGTGAAAATGTAAAATGTAAGTATACCATGCCTGTGAAATTTAAAATTGAATAATCATTTCAAACTATCGAGTTCAAACGGTTCGACAGTTCCAATAATTGGATCAGGAGCTTGGGGTTTGAGCGGTTTAGCAGGGAATAAAACCGTATCGAGCAGATCAGCATTAATCCATTGATCTACAAGTGAATCAACAAACAGTTCTGCATTTTCAATAGCCCTTATCCTACAAGATGCATCCGCTTCATTGTGGAGTGACATTAATTTTTCAATATAAAATTGATTAATAAGTTCGTCTTTATCGGGAAGTGCCCCTGTACAGGAAAAGGCTAAAAAGGATAATATGATAACTAAACGAAGACTCATTTATTAATTAACTTCTTAATCTTAACGAGTTGGGTTTCCTTAATAGAATCAACCGCCGCATTATAGTATTTATTAAAATGAGCATCACACAAAGAATCGTTGAATGTATTAAGCGAGTCTGTATGGGCCCTAAACAGGCTGTCTGCAATACGCTTGCTTTCTTTCTCAATAGCCAGCGATTCATACTCGCTACAGGAAGCCAGAACAGAGACAACTAATAATAATATCGATAATCTAATCCGGTACATTTATTATGTAACTATACTTTTCTTTTTTAATTCAAAATTCTTACCCAGATATACTTTTCTAACCAATTCATCTTCAGCCAATTCCTCAGCAGTCCCGTCTTTTAGAATTTTACCTTCAAACATAAGATAGGCTCTATCCGTAATTGACAAAGTTTCCTGGACATTATGATCTGTTATCAAAATGCCAATATTCTTTTGCTTCAACTTTGATACCATAGCCTGAATATCCTCAACAGCAATAGGGTCAATACCGGCAAAAGGCTCATCAAGAAGAATAAACTTTGGAGAAGAAGCTAAAGCCCTTGCGATTTCAGTTCTTCGCCGTTCACCGCCGGATAAGGAATCTCCAATGTTTTTTCTCACTTTTTCAAGACCAAATTCTGAAATCAACTCATCCATTCTTGTATTCTGCTCATTTTTAGATAAGTCTGTCATTTCCAAGATGGCCTTAAGATTATCTTCAACAGATAACTTCCTGAAAACAGATGCTTCCTGAGGAAGATATCCAATTCCTTTCCTGGCACGCTTATACATCGCCAATGGAGTAATGTCTTCATCATCTATAAAGACCCGTCCTTGATCAGGCTTGATAAATCCAACCATCATATAAAAGGTTGTTGTCTTTCCAGCTCCGTTTGGTCCAAGCAAACCGACAATTTCACCTTGCTTAAGTCCAATACTGACAGACTCAACAACCGTTCTTCGGCCATAGGCCTTTACAAGACTTTCAGATCTAAGTTCCATTAAATGTTTCTTTTATGTCCAAATTTAATCTGAGATCCCAACCCTCATTTAACTCTTCCAAAATTACTTCTTTTACTCTTTCTGATTTTATTCTTTCTTTTAGCTTCCCGGGAGTCCATCTTCCATCCCTATTTGCATCTTCAATAATATTTAATTTATATGATCCGGCCGGACGTTTCTCATATACAATATTTTTACTGCTGTCTACTTGAACAGACTTTATCACTTTTATTTTGTCCTTTAATTCTATGATATAATTGTATTCATCAATATTCACAATATCAACAAATACATTTCCGAAACTTTTCGAATTATATCCCTTTGCTTCAATGTTAATCGTATCAACATTATTCACTCCATACCAATCTTGAAGTGCCTCAGGTAGAATTTGAATTGTATAACTTGAATTACTCGTATAGTTTCCTGTTGACCATAGGCTTCTCTTAAGGTATCCGAATTGATTTCCCAACACAGTTGAAGAGCTGTCCCTGACCGATATCAAACTTGTGTCAATAACTGCCAGAGGTTTATTTAACTCAATCCACAAGGTGTCTCCTTCATGATAATTAATCAAACTCTTTCTTGCAGATTTTAATCCCAGAGGTATTGAATTAAAATGTGTTCTACTCTTATAATTGTTAAAAGTGTCTATTCCAACTTCATGTTCCAAAACAAAATCGATGCTGTCATTGAGCCCTGCATTGTGCCACAAATAGATCGTGTCAGAACTCTGTTCATGAAAAAACAAAAGAGTTGTATCCGAACAGCTCACCTTAATATTGGAAGGTTGTGGATCATATTTAATTGTTATTAATCCATGGCTGTTTTGCCGTTTATCTATTAATCTAACTGGATCCTCTTCATCAAAAATCGAAAGCTGTATATCTGACGGGCTTGTATCTCCAGTAAATATTAAACTATTATAAAAGCCTACTTTTTCAGTTGGCAAGTCATAAGTATAACTTACATTTTCATCTTTTAAAGCATAGATTTGAAATGTATCCTCTCGTAAATTCTTCAGTTCAAAATTACCTTGTTCATCAGATTTTGCGAAGTAAAAGGGTTTCTTGTTATACAGGACTGTATCACTCAGATCATGATATAAAAGAACAAGTACATCCTTTGCCGTTTGACCTGTCAATTCATCCTTTACTTGGCCCGAAATGCTGAGAGAATCAATAATGTCTCCGGTTGAAAAAACGAACAAAAAGTTTTTGATAATATTTCCGGCGGTGAAGTCTCTGATAGCATCTCCAAAATTAATCTGATAAGTTGCATCCGATTTTAATATTTCATCTTCAGCGAATTCAATAATGACACTTTTCCCTTTTACAGATACTTTTGGAGGTTTGATTAGAGGGGGGGAAATTACAATTTCTTTTATGGCATTACGAACAGTAATCCATTCATTAAAACTAATTTTGATCGATTTCTGATTAAAATTGGTTTGATAATTTGAATCTGATTCTTCCCAATTCACTTCAGGAGGACTGATATCATTAGGACCTCCACCAGGTACTCCATATTGAGCACATGAAATCAATATCATTATTAAAAAAGCGAGTAAAATATTTGTTGTAGAGCAATTCATTTCAAATCCTAAAATATAACTCAATTATTATCGATTCTATTTCGTGGATGAAATTTTAGAATAGTATCTCTTAGGTATTGATTATCAACATGAGTATATATTTCTGTTGTAAGTATAGACTCATGACCTAACATATCTTGAACTGCCCGAAGATCAGCACCTCCTTCCACAAGATGCGTTGCAAATGAATGCCTGAAAGTATGTGGGCTTACTTTTTTATCTATACCTGCCTTTTCAGCCAATTTCTTGATAATTGTAAAAATCATGACTCTGGATAATCCTTTACCTCTTCTGTTCAAATACATAACATCTTCAAAACCATTTTTTATATCGACTTTATTGCGATAATTGTTTAAATAAATCTCATTCTGTAAGATAGCTTCTTTTGCAATCGGGATGATTCTTTCTTTATTGTTTTTACCCAGAACTTTTATGTATTCAATATCGGGATAAAAGTGAGAACACTTTAATGATGTAAGTTCGCTCACTCTTAAACCACAAGCATATAATGTTTCAAGCATTGCTTTGTTTCGATGACCTGTTTCTTCACTCAAATCAATAGCATCGATAATACGATTGATTTCCTCGATACTTAGTACATCAGGAATCTTTCTTTTCAGTTTTGGGCCTTCGATCAATTCTGTAGGATCATCATTAATGAGATTCTCTACTAATAGATATTTATAAAATGCTCTAATCCCAGATAATATCCTGGATTGCGTTCTATCTCCCAGACCAAGACTGTTAATGTGTTGAATAAATCCTTTTAGGTCATGATGTGTTAATTGAAGAGGCGGAATAACATCGTCCTGAGAACTCAAGTAATTAGCAAGTTTACCAATATCGCTGATATAAGCCTGAACGGAATGGGAAGACAATGATCGCTCTAAGATCAAATAAGATTCAAATCCTTTAATTGATGTTTTCCAATCCATTATGCATACAAAAATGCGGAAATTAAACTTTGCTTGGATTGGATTTGAAGATTAATGCTTACTATAAATTAACAAACCCCGCCCGAAGACGAGGTTTGTTGTTAAATCCATTTTTCACTATCTATATATAAGACAGTAAAATTTTACTTTACCCCTATAGCCCAGCTAAATTAATATTACATCTTCAGCCATTTTTCATTTGATTGCCCGGATTCGATTACTTTATAGATAAATTCCATACCTCTTACACCATCATCGATATCCGGAAAATCCAGATAATATTCATCAACTTGATATCCTTCAACTCTTGCAAGAATACATTTTGCAAAGTTTCTATAAATATTCGCAAAAGCTTCTAAATAACCTTCAGGATGTCCTGGTGGTAATCTTGTATGAAGCTGGGTCTCTGGGTATAATTCTCCTACTCCGGTCCTGTATATTTGTTTGGGCTGATCAAGCCATTTAACAATCAAAGAATTAGGATGCATTTGATGCCATTCCAATCCTCCAATTTCACCATAAACTCTTATCATTAATCCATTTTCTTCTCCAGCTGAGATTTGTGATGCATATAAAATTCCTCGGGCTCCATTATTAAACCTTAGCAAAATATTTCCGTCATCATCAAGTCTTCTACCTTCAACTATAGCAGAAATATCCGCACATATTTCAGAAATTTTCAATCCTGTAATATACTCGGCAAGGTTTTCCGCATGTGTTCCTATATCTCCCATTGCACCTGCAATACCAGATTTTGTAGGATCAGTTCGCCAGCTTGCTTGTTTCTGATCGGAATTTTCCAGCTTCGTTGACAACCACCCCTGAGGATATTCAACAACGACTTTCCTTATTTTTCCAATCTCATTATTTTCAATCATTTTTCTGGCCTGTTTGACCATTGGATATCCGGTGTAATTGTGTGTAAGTCCAAAAAGTAATCCTGATTCATGAACAAGATTCTGTAATTCAAATGCTTCGTTAAGATTAAAACTTAAGGGTTTATCACAAATAACATGATAGCCATTTTCAATAGCTACTTTTGCTGGTGGAAAGTGCATATGGTTAGGGGTGACAATCGACACAAAATCCATCCGTGTATCTTCATCTAACTGGTTCTCCTTTTGTATCATCTCTTTGAAATCAGCGTATACCCGCTTAGGATCCAAATAAAAATCCTGTCCTGATAATTTAGATTTTTCAGGATCACTACTGAACGCACCACAGACCAATTCTATCTGACCATCCAGGGCTGCAGCTATTCTATGGACTTGACCGATAAAAGCGCCTCGTCCACCACCAATCATCCCCATTCTAATTTTTCTTGACATAATTTATTTTTTATCGATATACCGATTAACCAATCTTTCTAAAGTTTTTAAGGGTATTGATCCTTGAGATAAAACAAGATCATGAAATTCTCTTATATCAAAATTCTCTTTTAATGCACTTTCAGTTTTAGCTCTTAGTTCTCCGATTTTATAGGAAATAGCTTGTCCCGGCCAACCGATATAGCGGTTAATTTCAGTATTGATTTCATGCATGGATAAAGAGGTATAGCTCTTCATATAATTGACTGCCTCTTCTCTGGTCCAACCAAAATAATGCATGCCGGGATCTACAACAAGTCGACAAGCTCTCCACATTTCATATGTCAGCCTTCCGAATTCATCATACAAGGTGGTATATATTCCGGCTTCTTTTCCTAAGTATTCAGAATAAAGACCCCATCCTTCACCATAAGCACTCAAATAATGTTTCTTTCTAAAATCTGGAACATTCTTCAATTCTTGTGAAAGACTCCCTTGGAGATGGTGTCCTGGAACCGCTTCATGGAGTCTGAGCGCTGCCAGCACATAAAGAGGTCTCGCAGGCAGATTGTAAGTATTAACCCAGTACTGCCCTGCTCTTTGTCTTTCCATCGATCCTCCTGAATAACGGCCGGTAGTGTAATTAGGTGCAATGGCCTCCGGAACTGGAACAACAGTAAAAGGAAGGCGTGGTAATATTCCAAAATATCGGGGTAATATTTCTTCAGCTTTTTTGCTAAGCCAAGCTGCATGGGTGAGCAATTCCTGAGCACTTTTAGGGTAGAATTGTGGATCAGTTCTCAGAAAGTGAACAAATTCATCGAAACTTTCATCATAGTCAAGAGAATCTATAATTGATTGCATCTCATTTCGAATCCTGCCCACTTCTCTTTGCCCTGTATTAAAAACTTCATCCGGGCTCAAGTCTAAAGTCGTAAAATATTTTGTTCGGTCCTGATAATATACCTTGCCATTTTTTATTGAAGAGATGGCAATATCCTCTCGTGCATTATCTAAATATTCATTCTTAAGAAATGATAATAATTTGTTGAAACCGGATTTCAAATCAAGCGCTAATTCAGAATTATAATTTTCTCCCATTGGTGTCAGTAAGAAAAATGTTTTCTCCTCATCGAGAAAATCTTCCAGAATCTGAATACAATTATTGACTATTAAGGCTGGAAGATCAATACCTTCTTTTTGTCCTTCTCTTAACCATTGAATTTGATTGTCTAAATACGCCGAGGTTCCTTTTAGCTTAAAGACATAATTTTGAAAGAGAGAATCACTACTTAATCTTAGAGATTGGGTGCTGTACATCATTGAAATAATAAACCCCCCTTCTGCATTAAGCGGAATCATATGATTCTTGTACTGGAATTCACCGATTTCGTTGTTTATTATCTGGTAAAGGATATCATAATTAATATGCTCGTCTTCTGTCAAGCTATTAATGTCAATCTTGTCCAGTCCTTCCTTCCAGAATCTATATTTTCTATTCTTCTTTTCTAGATTATCTAAACTGATATCTGGCCAACTTGTAGCTGATTTTTTTGATACTGATTTTCGGTATAATTCATATTCATCAATAATATTGTTCAAAGTAGTTTGCGCAAAAAGATCATTTGAACTCCATATAAAAATCAGTAAAATCGATATTACAAGTCGATAAGTCGTATTCATTATTTATAGTTGATACTTAAGCTTTAATATCATAATAATAATACTTTTGCAATCATTTTTAATTTATGTCATTAAAGAAGGAAATCGACAAAAGAAAAACTTTCGGTATCATATCTCACCCAGATGCCGGAAAAACAACCTTAACTGAAAAGTTGTTGTTGTTTGGCGGAGCTATCCAAGTAGCAGGTGCCGTTAAATCGAATAAAATAAAGAAGCATGCAACTTCAGATTTTATGGACATCGAAAGACAAAGAGGAATATCTGTTGCTACTTCTGTCATGGCATTTGAATACAGATCTAAGAAAATAAACATTCTTGATACTCCAGGGCATAAGGACTTTGCTGAAGATACTTATAGAACACTTACAGCTGTTGACAGTGCAATTGTAGTCATAGATGTAGCTAAAGGTGTCGAAGAACAAACTGAAAATCTTGTTAAAGTTTGTAGGACTAGACAAACTCCAATGATTGTTTTTATTAACAAGCTTGATCGAGAAGGACTGGATGGATTTGATTTACTTGATGAGATAGAATCAAAACTAGGAATGAAAGCTTGCCCGCTGAGTTGGCCTATTGGAATGGGTCAAAGATTTAAGGGGGTTTATAATATTTATGAAGGAAAGATACGCTTGTTTAGCGCCCATGGAAAACAGATTGAAGAAGACACAATTGAAGTAAGCGATCTTTCAGATCCAATATTAGATGAGATTCTGGGCCAAAGAGATGCTGATATGCTTAGAGAGGAAATTGAGACGATTCAAGAAGTTTATCCAGAATTTAATCAGAATGAATATGAAACCGGAAATTTAAACCCTGTCTTTTTCGGTTCAGCAATCAACAATTTTGGTGTAAAAGAATTATTGGACTGTTTTGTAGAAATTGCCCCGTCTCCTTTGTTTCGTGAAACTGAGGAAAGAAAAATTGATCCAGAAGAAGAGAAATTCACAGGTTTCGTATTTAAGATACATGCCAATATGGATCCTAAGCACAGGGACAGGATTGCATTTATGCGGATATGTTCAGGTGTGTTTCAGAGGAACACCAATTATCTGCATGTGCGGCAAAACCGGAAACTGAAGTTTTCCAACCCTACAATGTTTATGGCTTCAAAGAAAAATATTATTGAAGACGCATACCCTGGAGATATTGTAGGACTATATGATTCAGGAAATTTTAAAATTGGAGATTCTTTAACGGAAGGAGAAATAATACATTTTCTAGGTATTCCAAGTTTCTCTCCTGAGCAATTTAGATTTATTAACAATGCTGATCCCATGAAGTCCAAACAATTAAATAAAGGCATCGATCAGCTCATGGATGAAGGGGTAGCCCAATTATTTACAAAATTAGATAACAATCGTAAAATCATTGGAACTGTAGGTGTGCTTCAGTTTGATGTTATTCAATATCGTTTAGAACATGAATATGGAGCCAAATGTCAATTTGAAAGTCTTCCAATGCATAAGGCATGTTGGATTTCATCTGATGATGAAGCAGCTATTGAAGAATTAAAATCCAGGAGGAAAAAGAATCTTGCCATCGACAAAGATGGCAGACTCGTTTATCTTGCCGAATCCCAATGGACATTAAAAATGGCACAAGACAATCATCCAGATATCGAATTCCATTTTTCCAGCGAATTCTAGTCTCTACTCTGAAAAAAAATTGCATTAGGATCATAAAATAGATATGGCATTTCCAGTAAACCACCTATAATAATTTCCTAAAAATCACTATTTAAAAAACATTCATCTTCAAGGCTTTAGAGGGTCAAAAGAGCAGCAATTCAGGTCTATTTTTTGTATCTTTGAAGCTTACAAACACTAAGTCATTTATGAGTAAGAAGAATAGTAATTATAGTGCCAGTAATATCCAGGCATTAGAAGGGTTGGAGGCTGTGCGAAAGCGCCCTGCAATGTATATTGGAAGTACGGATACAAAGGGTCTTCACCACCTTGTTTGGGAAGTTGTTGATAATTCAATTGATGAGCATTTAGCAGGTCACTGCGACAAAATCGATGTTGTAATTCTTGAAAACAATTCAATTTTAGTTAAGGATAATGGACGGGGAATACCTGTCGGTATGCATGAGAAACTTAAGAAATCTGCACTTGAAGTTGTAATGACAGTACTTCATGCTGGTGGAAAGTTTGATAAAGACACATATAAGGTATCAGGAGGATTACATGGAGTTGGTGTTTCATGTGTAAATGCCTTATCTGAATATCTAAAAGCAGAAGTTCATAGAGATGGTCAAGTTTATGTTCAGGAATATTCTAAAGGAAAGCCTAAGAAAGATGTTGAAGCTGTAGGCAAGTCTGATTCAACAGGAACCAATATTACATTTACTCCTGATTCAAGTATTTTTGAACATCTTGAATACAAACATGATACACTTGCAAATCGCCTGAAAGAGTTAGCCTATTTAAACAGAGGTCTTACATTAACTCTTGAGGATCAAAGAGAAATCGTAGATGGAAAACCAAAAACAACAACCTTCTATTCTGAAGGAGGTTTGCGGGAATTTGTTAAATATATCGACGAAAGTAGAACGCCATTACTAGAGGAGCCTATATATGTTGTAGGCAAAGAAGAAAATGTGGAAATAGAAGTGGCGATGCAGTACAATACAGGATATTCTGAATCTATATATTCTTTCGTCAATAATATTAATACAAGAGAAGGAGGAACGCACGTAGGTGGATTTCGTAGAGCGGTAAACAGAGTCTTTACAAAGTACGCTGAAGACAATGGCCTTTTCAGCAAACTAAAATTTAAAATATCAGGAGAGGATTTCAGAGAAGGACTTACAGCAATCGTTTCTGTAAAAGTTCCGGAACCTCAATTTAAAGGTCAGACGAAAGGTGAACTTGGAAATACAGAAGTAACAGGGATTGTATCAAGAGCGGTTGGGAAAATATTGAAACATTTTCTTGAAGAAAATAAACATTCCGCAAAACGAATAATTGATAAAGTTATCCTGGCAGCAACTGCTCGACATGCGGCAAGGAAAGCCAGAGAATTGATCCAGCGGAAAAATGTATTATCAGGTACAGGTCTTCCCGGAAAATTATCCGACTGCAGTTCCAAAGATCCTTACATATCAGAAATATTTTTAGTCGAGGGAGATTCTGCCGGAGGTACTGCCAAGCAAGGTAGAGACAGAGTGTTTCAAGCCATTCTTCCTTTAAGAGGAAAAATATTGAATGTTGAAAAGGCAATGGAGCACAAAATCTATGAGAATGAGGAGATTAAAAATATGTTTACTGCCCTTGGAGTAAGTATCGAAGAAAAAGAAGGAGAGCGAATCCTAAATACTGAAAAGTTACGCTATCATAAGGTAGTCATCATGTGTGATGCAGATGTTGATGGAAGCCATATTAGTACTCTGATACTTACTTTCTTTTTCAGATATATGAGGGAATTAATTGTAAACGGTAATATATATATCGCCGCTCCACCATTATATCAAGTAAAGAAAGGAAAGAGTTCAAAATATGCATGGAATGAAGAAGAACGAGCGCAAATAATTGAAGAATTTACAGGAGGAAAAGAAGATAATTCTGTTAAAATACAGAGATATAAAGGTCTTGGAGAAATGAATGCCGATCAGCTTTGGGAAACGACAATGGATCCTGAAAACAGGATACTTCATCAAGTCAGTATTACAGATGCTTTAGAAGCAGATCATGTTTTCTCCATGTTAATGGGAGACGAGGTGCCACCAAGACGAGCATTTATTGAAGAAAATGCTAAGTACGCTAATATTGATGTGTGATAAACTTTAATGTACTTTTGTCGTTCTTTTTAAGAACATTAATCATAAGAAAATAAGTAATGATAGATACTCAGGAAACAACAAAATTTAAAGTAAAAGATATCAGCCTTGCTGATTGGGGTAGGAAAGAAATTACATTAGCTGAAGCTGAAATGCCAGGTCTGATGAGCCTAAGAAAAGAATTTGGAGAGCAAAAGCCATTGAAAGGAGCCAGAATTGCTGGTTGTCTTCATATGACAATTCAAACTGCAGTCTTAATTGAGACTTTGATTGAACTTGGAGCCGATGTCACATGGAGCTCATGCAATATCTTTTCAACTCAAGATCATGCTGCAGCAGCTATTGCCGCTGCAGGGATTCCAGTATATGCATGGAAGGGAATGAATGAAGAAGAATTTGATTGGTGCATAGAACAGACATTATTTGCATTTGAAGATGGTCAACCATTAAATTTAATTCTAGATGATGGAGGAGACCTTACCAATATGGTTTTGGATAGATTTCCTGAATTGGTCAGCGGAATTAAAGGACTTAGTGAGGAGACAACAACAGGTGTTCATAGATTGCACGATCGGGAAAAGAACGGAACTCTTCCGTTACCTGCTATTAATGTCAATGACTCTGTCACAAAATCTAAATTTGATAACAAGTATGGTTGCAAAGAATCTTGTGTAGATGCCATCAGACGCGCCACCGATATTATGATGGCTGGAAAAGTGACTGTAGTTGCAGGTTATGGTGATGTAGGTAAAGGGTCTGTTGCTTCATTAAAAGGTGCAGGAGCACGTGTTATTGTTACCGAAATAGACCCAATATGTGCATTACAGGCTGCAATGGATGGATTTGAGGTCAAGAAAATGATGGATGCTATTCCAGAAGCCGATATCATAGTAACAGCTACAGGAAATAAGGATATTATTTCATCTCAGCACTTCAAAGTGATGAAGGATAAAGCCATTGTTTGCAACATCGGACATTTTGATAATGAAATAAATATGGCTTGGCTTAATGAGAATTATGGCCACACAAAAGATGAGATAAAGCCCCAAGTTGATATGTATACTTTAGATGGAAATGACGTAATTGTTCTTGCTGGAGGAAGGTTGGTTAACTTAGGTTGTGCGACCGGACATCCTTCATTTGTAATGTCCAATTCATTTACCAATCAAACCTTAGCTCAACTGGAGTTGTGGAACAATTGTGACAATTATGAAAACAAGGTTTATACTCTTCCAAAACATCTGGATGAGAAAGTTGCAAGATTACATCTCTCAAAAATTGGAGTTGTATTAGAAGAAATGACTGATGAGCAAGCTGAATACGTTGGCATTAAGAAAGAAGGACCATACAAACCAGATTATTACAGATATTAATAATCCTCCCATATAGATAAAGAAAAGGCTCCTCAAAAGGAGCCTTTTTATATTAAGCTACTTTTTTCTTTATCCAGTTAGGGTTGAATTCCCTAAGGTCTTTGGTTTTTTTCAATTGCTCGGTTAATCCTTGAAAGAACCGCCTTGGTTTCATTCCTTTTAAATACGGATTTGAAGATCTGTTTAAGCCTGACATAGGTAATTGGTTTTAAGCATTAAAAAATATTTCTAAAATATTATGGAATAATTCCAAATTATATTCTACATATACTACGTTTTATACGTCAACTTAGTTACATGTTTTGTCATCGCTTCGTCAAATGCTAGTAAATACTCGATATTCCTAGTAGAATAACCGATGAATTATCTACTCAAAAAATAGCATCCTGCATCATATTTATCATTATTTGTATCTGGAATGTAGTACTTGGTCAGAATTAATAGAGATTATGGAAATCCTTAGTTCAGATGGAGGCAGTTATCCTATAAAAATTTTAAAAAAGAAATCAAAAGAGAGGTCTACTCTTAGTATCCCTTCTTCCTTTTCATTTTACTATAGAACTTATTCAACCGCTCATTTATAAGCTGAGCAGCTGTATTCATGTCTTCCTGGTTTGCATCTTTATCTCCGGTTAAAAGATTAACGACACGTTTAATCCCAGAATTATATTCATCCGGAAATCGTTTTTCAATTTCATTTAACTCGCTATTTTTTATAATCCAATGGTGATCAGTATAGCCTTGAACCATAAAAAAGCAGTCCTCTAAAGTAGATGATTGGACAAGCTCCGCATTGGAATCAATTACAAGGTTTTCATTTAATTTTCTAAACTTTTTAAAGTCTTGGTCCTCGATATAATAACACTTAGAAAAAGTATAAAACATAGAAAAAGCATTAATCACTTGAGACTTATACATTTCTCTATTATTTACAAGATCATCTCTCTTCTTTAAGATGCCCTGCCTCGAATCTTCTTCCAAATCTTCATTTTGAAGGAGTTTGTTGTAAGCTTCAATCGTTCTTTTCTTCATATTAAGGCGGATAACAAGGGAGCTCTCTTTCAGCTCTTCTATGCAAACTGAAGCATTTGTATTTGCAAGTTGCGCGCTTAAATCCGGATTAAATAAGACATTTAGAAGTAAAAAGAAAAAAAGAATTTTTGTGTAAAATTTGTTGAGATCCATAGTCAATTCAAGTATAATGGGTCAATTTATAATATATCTTTTACAGTTTGTCGATTTTAAGAATACATTAAGGCCAAATGGATTGGAATTTTGAACTTATGCAATATTTTTGTGATCGTTTTAAAAATCAAATCTGAATTATGCAAACGTCAATAGATATAGAAGCTCTCAACCAACAGATTCACTTGGATAGTGCTTTTCTAGAAAAAATTAATGAAGCTACTTCGCAAATTATAGTTGGGCAGGATTACATGATGCAAAGACTAATGCTCGGTTTATTAACAAAAGGCCATGTTCTGCTGGAAGGACTTCCGGGTTTGGCAAAAACTCTTGCCATAAAAACATTAGCCAGTGTTATAGATGCAAAATTTAGCAGGATTCAATTCACACCAGATCTTCTGCCTGCCGACATCATTGGAACTATGATATACAATCCAAGTGAAAATGATTTTTCGGTTCGAAAAGGACCAATATTTGCAAATTTTATTCTCGCTGACGAAATCAACAGAGCTCCTGCAAAAGTCCAATCTGCCCTACTTGAATCAATGCAGGAAAAACAAGTCACGATAGGAAAGAACACCTTTCTACTAGATGAACCATTTTTGGTTCTGGCAACCCAAAACCCTATTGAACAAGAAGGCACCTACCCTCTTCCTGAAGCTCAAGTAGACAGATTTATGCTAAAGGTCAAAATAGAATATCCATCTATTGAAGAAGAGCGTCAGATAATTCAAAGAACAATTTCAGGAGAAACTGAGAAAAGTCTTAGTCCGGTTATCAAACCAGAGGTAATTCTGAAAGCCAGAAATCTTGTTCGCGAGATATATATGGATGAAAAAATTGAAAACTATATTCTCGACATTGTATTTGCAAGCCGATCACCTGAGGATTACAAATTATCTAAACTAAAAGATCTCATTTCTTATGGAGGCTCTCCACGAGCAAGTATTAATCTTGCTTTGGCTTCCAAAGCCCAGGCTTTCATGAGCAGGAGAGGGTTTGTAATTCCGGATGATGTTCGAAATGTCTGCGCTGATGTCTTAAGACATAGAATAGGATTAACTTATGAGGCTGAGGCTGAGAATATCACCCAAGAAGATATTATAGATAAAATAATAAATACAATTGAAGTCCCTTAATGGATACCTCAGAAATATTAAAAAAGGTTCGAAAAATCGAGATTAAAACCAAAGGGTTAAGCAAGCATATTTTCTCAGGAGAATATCATAGTGCTTTTAAGGGACGTGGAATGTCCTTTTCTGAGGTTAGGACTTATCAATATGGTGACGATGTAAGGAATATTGATTGGAATGTAACTGCACGTACAGGCGATCCTCATATTAAAGTCTTTGAAGAAGATCGCGAATTAACTGTTATGTTGCTCATTGATATCAGCAAATCTTCATTTTTTGGTTCTTCCAGCCATTTTAAAAGTGAATTGATCGCAGAAATTGCTGCAGTCATTGCTTTTTCAGCAATTAATAACAATGATAAAGTAGGCGCTATATTATTTACAGATTCAGTTGAAAAATATATCCCTCCTAAAAAAGGTAAGAAACATATCCTCAGAATCATAAGAGAAATAATATATTTTGAACCTGGCTCAAGAGGCACAAAACTCAATGAAGCACTTATCTATTTAAATAATATTCAAAAGAAACGAAGTATAGTATTTGTCTTATCTGATTTTATGACTTCAGATTATGAACCTGCTCTTTCCGTAGCAAGTAAAAGACACGACATAATCGGTTTGCATATATATGATAAGTTTGAGAAAAATCTTCCAAAACTAGGATTGATCAAAACTATTGATTCGGAAACTGGGCAAACCTCAGTAATTGACACTTCCTCTCCTGCGATTCGAAATAAATATAACAATTGGTTCAATAAAAATTATCAGTATTTCGACCAGACTTTTAATCGATATCGATCCGATCATATCAGTATAAGCACGGGGTCTGATTATGTAAAATTATTATTACAATTTTTCAAAAAACGATCTGCTTGATTAGAAAGTTCATCTCCATATTATTTTTATGTATATGTTCTTTCTGGCTTAAAGGTCAGCATGTAAGTAGTGTCTTTCTTTCAAAAGACAGCTTGAGTTTAGGTGAAGAAACTAAACTTATTTACGTATTAATAACAACAACTCCTGAATTGCTGGAATCGATTGATTTTATCTACTTAGATAGCCTTCAATCTCTGATCGATAAAGACAGTCTTGTTGTACCCTATTACGCTGAAATAGACTGGGAAGGGTCTATTAATAATTATGCTGATAAAAAGATAATTAACGATGGCAACTTATTCCATTCCACTGACAAATGGTATGAATATCGAGATACCTTTCAGGCTACTTTTTGGGATATTGGCATTTTTGCATTTGAAAATCCTATAATTACTCTGCGAGATAGTGCGAGTGATCTTGATATTGTCGAGACAGAACCACCAATTCTCCGTGTGCTACCCCCATTAGATATAATCAATACAGACACTACAACTGCTATTCTTCCTATTGAAGATATATTCCGAGAAAGCAAAACCTTTGAGGACTACTTGAAATACATATATACTTTTATCGGAATTTGGATAATTGCTCTTATTGCTCTGTTTATTTATCTATATAAAAAGAAAAAAGCTAAAAAGGAAAAAGCCACAGAGCAGATAATTCCTCCTAAACCAGCGGATGAAATTGCCTTGGCCAAGTTGCACAATCTGGCTGAAAAGAAATTGTGGCTAAATGAAAAAGTGAAGGAACACCAATCCCAGCTAAGTTATATCGTCAGAGAATATCTTGAAAATAGATTCGATATTCATGCCTTGGAATCAACAACCATGCAAATATTAAAAGCATTAAAAGACCACAATCTTGGATTGTCTTCAGAAAATCAACTTTCAGAAATATTACGAATGGCTGATTTAGTGAAATTTGCCAAAATGAAACCAAAAGTTGATTTAAATAAGCAATTCATACATCGTGCTGAGGATTTCGTAAAGGATACTGAGCAGCATTTTCAATTCATTTTGAACCAAAATACTGGAGAAGATGAGTAGCTACGAATTTCAACATCCTTGGTTTTTACTATTCCTACTCATCATACCATTGATGATTTGGTGGAAATACAGGAAAGGCAAAAAACGCGAATCAAAAATCATATTCCCTCATACTTCCTCCATTGAAAATATCCACAACTTTAAATCTTGGTCCTATTTACTTCTACCGCTTTTAAGATTTTTGGGCTTGGCCGCACTTATTATAGCATTGGCCAGGCCACAATTAGTTCTTAAAGAAGAAGAAGTTAAAGCAGAAGGAATCGATATTATGATGGTCATGGATCTTTCAAGTAGTATGTTGGCGAGAGATTTTAAACCCGATCGATTAACAGTAAGCAAAGAAATGGCACAAGATTTTATCGATAAAAGATCTTATGACCGAGTTGGTCTGGTTGTTTTTGCAGGTGAAAGTTTCACACAAAGTCCATTGACTACAGATCATAGAATTGTAAAGGATTTCTTATCAACGCTTGAATCAGGTATGCTTGAAGATGGAACAGCCATCGGAATGGGACTAGCCTCTGCTGTTAATAGGTTAAAAGAAAGTGCTTCAGAAAGTAAAGTCGTTATACTCCTGACAGATGGGGTAAATAATGCAGGATATATCAAACCAATGACTGCCGCCGAAATAGCAAAAGAACTTAATGTCAAAGTTTATACTATTGGTGTTGGAACCATTGGAAATGCCATTTCACCAATTAGTCGAAGAAGTGACGGAGTATACATATTCGGATTATCAAGAGTAGAAATTGATGAAGAATTGCTCACAGAAATATCTGAACTTACAGGAGGAAAATATTTTCGAGCAACCGATGAAGTTAGTCTTGAAAAGATATATGAAGAAATCGACAGATTGGAAAAAACTGAAATCGAAATATCCGTTTTTAAGAGATATTCAGAAGAATTCAGACGTTTTCTTTTGATTGGATTAATATTGTTAAGTATGGAATGGTTATTAAAATTAACGCTGTTAAGAACATTACCTTAAACTATGTTTCAATTTGAACAATCAGACATATTGTGGTTCCTTTTGGTAATACCTGTCTTTTTGATTTTTCAATGGTGGAATCTTGACACTAAGAAAAAAACAATTGCTAAGAATGGTGAGTATTCCGTTTTTTCCAGGTTGTTTGCAGACTGGTCCTGGAAAAAGGAATGGCTGAAATCTATTATCGTCATTCTTGGTCTTACATTGATAATACTAGCGTGGGCCAATCCACAATGGGGCAATAGAAAGCAAAAAATTAAAGCTAAAAGTTCTGATGTTATTATAGCATTGGATATTTCTCAGAGCATGCTGGCCGAGGATGTTTCACCAAACAGGATGGAGAGGTCCAAACGCTTTGTTACTCAATTGATCAAATCTCTTCGTGGTGAAAGAATTGGATTGATTTATTTTGCCGGCAGTGCATATCTACAAATGCCATTAAGCAATGATTATGCTTCTGCAGAAGTATTTATAAAAGCAGCTAATCCCAGACAAGCCGGAACTCAGGGAACTGTGATCGCTGAAGCTATAGAATTAGCAGATAATGTTTTTGGAAATGACAATCCTACCCAAAAGGCAATGATAATAATATCCGATGGGGAAAATCACGAAACTGAGGCCATTACAGCTGCTGAAAAAGCCAGAAATCAAGGTACATTTATTTATACCTTAGGTATTGGAAGTCCAGAAGGTGCAATGGTTCCTGTTATGGAACGAGGAAAAAAAGTATACAAAAAAGATAAAAACGGTTATCCTGTTACATCATCACTTAATACCGCCTTATTAAAAGAAATAGCTGATGCTGGAGGAGGAAAATTCTACATGATAGATCAGACAATGTCTGCAATTAAAAAACTTTCAGCAGAAGTGGACAAAATTGAGAAGCAAGATGTTGAACAACGATCATTTACAGATTTCAACAGCTATTTTCAATATTTTTTACTCCTGGCAGTTCTCCTGTTTATACTAGAATTTTTTATAGTTAACTTTTCAAAAGAAAAAAATAGTTGGAAGAAAATATTAGATGTATGACTAAATTAATGATCTATACATTTGTTATTACTATAGGACTCTGTACTCGAGCAGAGTCACAAACGGCACATAGATTGTTACAGAAAGGAGACAACAATTACACAGCACAAGATTATGAACGTGCCGAAGAATATTACAGGAAAGCAGAAATAAAAGACAATAATCTAAAATCAAATTTTAACCTGGGAAATACTACTTATCAACTAGAACGATATGAAGAAGCTATAGATTATTTTATTCGAGCCACAAGAAAAACCAAAACCGATGCTCAGCAATCATTATCGTTCTATAATCTGGCAAATGCCTATTTCAATAATCAACAACTCGAAGAGGCTATAGAGGCATACAAACAAGCCATCCGTCTAGATGCCACTAATGAAAAAGCAAAGTACAACCTGGCTGTTTGCAAAGAAATTTTGAAGCAGTTGCAACAACAGGAACAACAAAATCAAGAACAACAGAATGAGAACAATGAATCTCAGGAACAAAATGAAGAGAATCAGCAACAGCAAGAAGGGGATCCTAATGAAAATCAAGAAAATCCATCTCAAGAATCAGAACAAGATAGTTTACAAGAGCAACAAGCTAATTTTGATAGCACTAGACTTGAAAAACAAAACTTAGATAGTCTCGATGCTGCTAAGCTCCTCGAAATCATTCAAAGTGAAGAACAAAAGGTCCAAGAGAAACTGAGAAAATTTAATTCAAAAAGAAAAAAACCTGATAAAGACTGGTAGCTTATATTTTGAACGTTCAAAATTTATGTTGTCGATGACCAGGCCAATAAGAGAATGCTATTATGAAGATTTTTTTCTGAATAATTTCAGCTAAAAGTTGAAAAACTATAGCTTGTCCTTTGATGGTATCTGTCTCCTTTCTTCAATACTATTTTTGGGAAATGAGCATTACTAAACGAATCCGGAAAAGCTTGTGGTTCTAAGCATACACCGTAATGCTTCATAAATTTTACTCCATTCCTTGTAAAAGACCCATCTAGGCTTCCTCCATTATAAAATTGCAAACAAGGCTGAGAACTATAAACTTCCAATTTACGTCCGGTAGATTCTTCTTTTAAACAAGCTACAAATCCATACTCAGAATTTCCTTTATCAATAATGAAATTGTGGTCGTATTCAATCTGTTGCTGGGCTTGACTATAATTTGAGATTGCAAGCTGCTCTCTGAAGTCCAAGTTTGAATTATCAAGATTAATAATTTCTCCCGTTAGACATTTATCATCTGAGAATGGAGTAAAAGAATTGGCATTAATTTTTAGTAAATGATCTGTGGCTTTTGATTGACCTCCATCCCTGAGGTTCCAATACTCATGTCTGGTCAAATTTACAGCAGTATTTTTATCCGACATACAATTGAAGATGATATCCAATTGGTTAGATGCTTTTAAGCGGAACTCCAAAGTACAGTCTAAGTTGCCGGGGTATCCCTCTTCTCCATCAATTGACAAATACTTCATTTCTAAATATGGCCCAGACCCCAGATCTTTAATTTTTCCATCCCAGTGCACACTTTGAAATCCTTTGTGTCCTCCATACAGTTGATTTTTCCCCTCATTATTTGAAAGCTGAAATATATTCTTATCAATTATAATTTGAGCCTTTGATAAGCGATTAGCGACCCTTCCAATCTGACTTCCAATATAAGGGTGAGGCTTCAGGTATTCTTCTAGAGTATCAAAGCCTAACACAACCTCTCCTAAATTGCCATCTCTATCAGGCACCTTCATAGAACAAATTGTAGCACCGAATTCACTTATTCTAGTGATCATACCATTTTCATTTTCAAGTGTGAAAATGTTGACACTTTTACCGTTTTCTAAAGTCCCAAAATATTCTTTTGAAAGATTACTAGTCATAATGAAGATAATAGATTATGACTGTGGAAGATCATTAGCTTGTATGCGTTCAAAGCTCTTCTTTTCATAAGCTGTCTGTCCAAAGCCTTGTCGATTTTGTACTATAAAGTTATGAGGATATGAGTCTATGCCTGGAAATCCCAAT
Source organism: Saprospiraceae bacterium (assembly GCA_965248155.1). Taxonomy (GTDB): domain Bacteria; phylum Bacteroidota; class Bacteroidia; order Chitinophagales; family Saprospiraceae; genus RFSX01. The sequence continues at coordinate 1,872,029 of CBDFIO010000002.1, read as the reverse complement.
TTTATATCCCTCCCTTCAAATGGGAGATAGGCTGTTCCAAAAAGGAAATCCCATAAAGCTAATGTTAGAGCGAAATTGACACCATATCTTCTTTCTTCGGGAAGGTCATGAGAATGATGCCATATGTGTAGTTCCGGGCTATTGAAGATTTTTCTCATAAATGGACCAAGGATAACAACACCTACAAAAGAGGTAGATAATACAAGCCCTACTCGACCTATCAAACTGAAGTTTTCAGCTATATGAAAATCAACAAGATTGTTAGCTATTAAAATTCCAACTAAAAAGCCCAATATTCCACCCGATATTTTACCTTCAACAGTAATGTTCGCATGATTGAAATGACCCCAGGCAAGTGTAAAAATATGTATGATAAAGAAATCATATAATCCTATTCCCAATAATGCCAAAGGAATATATTCTATTGTCCGATATACAATATTTTCCATCCAATGATATCGCAAATGAGCCGCAAAACCCATTTCTTCCACAGAATGATGGACTTTATGAAATTGCCACAATTTGTCACTTTTATGTAATAATCTGTGGACCCACCATTGGACAAAATCTCTAACGATAAATCCAATGATTAGAATAGACCAAAGAGGTAAAGTCTTTAATGGATTAACGGCTTGTAAATCAAATCCACCTGACAAACTTCTGATACCATCATTGAATAAGTTGACTACGACATCAGAGGCTGCATTATATATGACCAATGAAAAAATGAAAAAATTGAAAAACATATAAAAGGCATCAAGCCAAAAATCCTTTCTAAATAAAGCTTGATTTTTCCTCCAAGGCAGAATGACCTCTAAGGCAAAGAAAATGAGTGAAACAATGATCAGCCAATAGAAATATGAATTCAAGCTGGGATTCGTGATATCATTCCACAGGTAATTAGCATACCCTTTGTACCCATTAATAAATATGTCCCAATAATTACTCATTATTCAAGTTTCAATAAAGATAATGCGATATGGTCAATAGCAATGTAACCTAAGTCACCAAACAAAAAAAGGTCATTATTATAGTGACCTTTTAATTTTTTTTGTTTGTATTGAAAAATCAGCAAACCAATTGAGCAATAGAATCTTCAGTTGAAGATATGTTATCCAAATAGTCCTGTTCTTGTTGGCCGGTCCATCCACAATCTGCATAGTCTCTTAATGCTTCTAGATAGTCCAGGTAGGCTGTTTTATATGCGTTGCAATTTTCAGTAGAGGGATCGGTTGTATAAGCAATCGTCGCGTTGGTAATCGCATCTACTTCAGATTGAAGTTCTGAAAGAAAATTATTTGCACAATTTACATCATCTCCACCACAGGAAATAAAAATAGTGATAGTGGTTTAAATAGGTTGAGTTTCTTATATTAGCACATGGAACATACTACTACTACTACTACTACTACTACTATTACTTGTCCCCATTGCAATTGTACTGACCTTCAAAAGAATGGTCATAGAGAAAACGGGAGACAACGTTGGCGTTGTAAAGTCTGCAAAAAGAGTTTTCAACTTAGCTATAGCTATAAAGCCAGAGAGCCCGGTGTTAAAGAACAAATTGACTCATTAATTCTCAATAGTTCAGGGGTTCGAGATACAGCAAGGATTTTAGGGATCAATAAAAATACGGTGATAGCTCACTTAAAAAAAAACGCTTCAAGTGAACCCTTATCTATTGAACAAGGAAGAAGTTCAAAGCCTTGATAATTTGGCAGTAAGTTTTCACTATACAGCAGAGGCAGATGAGTTTTGGTCTTATGTTGGCAGTAAGGCGAATCAAAGGTGGACTTGGTATGCGATGGATAAGCATTCCGGGATGATTTTGGCTTGGGTTAATGGAAAGCGTACCGATGAGAGCTTTGAAAAACTTCTGGATCTTCTTAAAGACATTCCCATTGGTGACTATTATACGGATGATTGGGGAGCTTATAGTAGGTCATTGCCAAAAAGCTTACATACTATTGGGAAAGATTTGACTTGGAAAATAGAACGGAAAAACTTGAATTTTAGAACGCATATCAAACGTCTTAATAGAAAAACCATTTGCTTTTCCAAAAATGAACAGATTCACGATAATGTCATTGGTATGTACATCGAAAAATACTATTATAAATCAGGAACTTATGGAGATCATCAGCCTATTTGACCCAGCACCCAAATAGTTAGGCAGAAAGAAAAAAGAATAAAAATCAAATTTTTAGTATTCATATTGAAACATTTTAATAATTATTGAATTATCGATAAAGATAGAACATAATAGAGATTAGAATCCCTCATATGCGTCATTTATGCTAGAATTCTTATTTATATAACCTATCAATAACTAGAGAAAAACACTTATTCGTTTTATTTGAATGCATTAAGGCCCGTTACATCCATGCCTGTTATTAAAAGATGAACATCATGTGTTCCTTCATAGGTTAATACAGTTTCAAGGTTCATCATATGACGCATGCATGGATATTCATTTGTAATTCCCATTCCACCATGAATTTGTCGTGATTCTCTGGCAATTTGTAAGGCCATATGGACATTGTTCCTTTTAGCCATTGATATTTGTGCAGCAGATGCTTTGCCTTCATTAGCTAATGACCCGAGCCGCCAAGCCAGTAGTTGAGCCTTAGTAATCTCTGTGATCATTTCAGCTAATTTTTTTTGTGTAAGCTGAAATTGTCCAATGGGTTTATCAAATTGAATCCTTTCCTGACTATATCTCAATGCTGAATCATAACAGTCTAATGCTGCACCAATGGCACCCCAAGCGATTCCGTATCTGGCTTTTGACAAACAAGACAGTGGACCCTTCAATCCTTTTACCTCAGGAAAAATGTTAGATTTTGGAATTCTTACATCTTCGAATACCAACTCTCCGGTAATACTTGCTCTTAATGACCATTTACCGTGGATTTCAGGTGCAGAAAATCCAGGAGTGCCTTTTTCAACAATCATCCCCTGAATCTTTCCTTCTGGATTTTTTGCCCATACTACTGCTATATCTGCAACCGGAGAATTTGTTATCCACATTTTTGAACCATTAAGTATAACATGGTCGCCGTCATCAACAAAGTGGGTCAACATACCTCCGGGATTAGATCCGTGATCTGGTTCTGTCAATCCAAAACAGCCTATATATTCTCCGGATCCCAATTTGGGTAAATACTTCCTTTTTTGTTCTTCACTTCCAAATCTGAAAATGGGATACATCACAAGCGACCCTTGAACAGAAGCCATACTTCTAACTCCGGAATCGCCTCTTTCTAACTCTTGCATAATTACACCATATGCTATTTCATCCATACCTCCTCCTCCATATTCAACAGGCAAACTGGGACCAAATGCGCCTATTTCTGCCAGTCCTTTAAAAAGGTGATAAGGGCACTCTGCCTTTTCAGTGTATTCTTCAATTATTGGCGATACTTCTTTTTTAACCCAATCTCTCACAGCTTGTCTTGCTAACAAATGATCATCCGATAATAAGGAGTCTACATTATAATAATCATGATATTGAAACTTATCCATTCTACTTTTTTTAGCGGCCGTCATATAATCACATTAGGCCTATTTCAAGGTGACGCAAATTTATCCAAAGTAGATTAGAATATTGTTATATGCCATTTATTCTTTTAGCAATAATGGCTTAGTTATTTTTATCATCTAAATAAAAAATAGAATGAAAACAAAGGTATCTATAGAAGGCCTTCAATTTTTTGCTTATCATGGTTTTTACGATGAAGAAAGAAAAAAGGGAAACGAATTTGTTTGTGATGTTCAGGTTGAACTAAAGAGTTTTGATTCTATGGATGATAATATAAATGATACCGTCAACTATGAAGATATATATAACATTGTAGAAGATGAGATGAATAAAACAAAAAAACTAATTGAAACAATCGCTTTTAAAATAATTGAGCGATTAAAGCATTTGGAAAATGTGACCGGAGCTATTGTAAAAATTTCTAAACTTAATCCCTCTCTTAATGGAGCAGTGGATAAAGCAGTCGTAGAAATGAAATTTTAATTTTTCAATGACAAATTTTAAGAAAGTAAATATTGAAACCTGGTTCAGAAAAAACAGTTATTTGTTTTTCAAGGATTTTGATGACCCCTATTTTAATTTTACTACAAATCTTAAAATAAATTCATTGCTTTCGGATTCAAAATCATCTAATAAATCCTTCTTTCTGTCAACAGTTCATCTTTGTTTGAAAATTGCCAATTCCATTGAAAATTTCCGCATGAGATTCTTTGAAAATGAATTGGTTCTGTTTGATCATATTGATGGAGATTCAACAGTACTTTATGAAGATGAAAGTTTTGGATTTGCATACTATGATTATGTAGAAGATCTTGAAGAATTTACTCAAAATTCCTTGCAAGAAATCGAAAAGAGAAAAAAGGATAAATCATTCGTTCCTAACGAAAATGGGCCTAAATCTAATTTGATTTATTTTTCTTCTATACCTTGGTTTTCATTTACCTCTACAAAACATGCCCAGCATCACACTATAAATAAAAGTATTCCTCGAATCAGTTTTGGGAAATATTTTACTCAAGATGAAAAAGTCCTCTTACCCATGAGTATTGAAGCAAATCATGCAATTATGGATGGGTACCACTTTGGACTATTCTTTGAAAAATTTGAAGCTATAGCAGGATAATTATGCAAGTTAAAATTTGTTGTATTAGTTCAATAGAAGAAGCAAAATTAGCCATTTCATATGGAGCATCTGTTCTGGGACTTGTTGGTCCAATGCCAAGTGGACCCGGAACAATCACAGCTAAAAATGCAGGTCAAATACTTCAATTTATCCCAAATCATATTAATACCTTTTATCTGTGCAGTAAAACCACATTTGCAGGGATCGTAGAAGAATATGAACAAGTCCTATCTACACATATGCAATTGGTGGACAATACTTCTATAGACCTTCGGCGTAAATTAAAGATGCGATTTCCAAATCTTCAAATAGTTCAGGTTCTTCATGTTCAAGGAGAAGATTCAATCAATGACCTCGAATCTTATATCGTGGACAGTGATGTTATTCTCTTGGATAGCGGATCTCCTGAAAAAGCAGTGAAAGAACTGGGTGGAACCGGGAAGGTCCATAATTGGGAAATTAGCAAAAGGATTGTTGAACTTTCTCCCATTCCTGTGTTTTTGGCCGGTGGATTAAATTCAGCGAACATTCAAAAAGCCATTCAATTAGTCAAGCCCTATGGAGTAGACCTATGTTCAAGTGTGAGAAGCAATGACAAATTAGATACATTAAAACTCGATTCCTTCTTCAAGCAAATTGATAACTTGCTTTAGGCCTGCACATTAGCAAAACAAATAACTTATCATATAGTAAAATAATTAATATATTTTATCTAAATATGTATAAGCATTTTTATCTAACCGCTAATTTAACTACTATGAAAAAACTACTAATTTTATTATCCTTATTTTTTCTTACTACTTATATATCCGCACAGGTTACTACAGCCGCTCTTGGTGGTCTTGTAACCGATGAAAGTGGAACCCCATTAATTGGAGCTGCCGTTAGCGTAGTTCATTTGCCCACTCAATCAACTTATGGGGTTATTACGCAAACCAATGGCCGCTATAATATTCCTAACATGACAGTTGGAGGTCCTTATACGGTCACTGTTGATTATATAGGGTATTCATCTGACCCAATGGCAGGTGTGTTCCTGGAATTAGGTCAAAAATTGAATCTTAATGTAAGCATGACAGAATCTGGAGTTGTAGGAGAAGAAGTTGTAATTACAGGTTCAATCGATCCTATTCTTAATGGTGACAGAACAGGTGCAGAAACAACAATAGGCAGTGATCTTCTTAATAATCTTCCGCCCATTTCGAGATCTGCCGATGACTATACGCGCTTAAATCCAATGGCCGCGGAAGGGGGATCTTTCGCCGGAAGAAATGATCAATTCAATAATTATTCATTGGATGGATCAATCTTTAACAATCCATTTGGATTGGATGCAGCTACTCCGGGCGGTCAAACAGATGCCCAACCAGTGTCATTAGATGCTATCGAACAAATAAATGTAGCCATCGCCCCATTTGATGTTACACAATCTGGATTTACTGGTGCTGCAATAAATGCCGTTACAAAATCAGGAACTAATGAATTAAGTGGAACTGTGTATGGCTTCTTTAGAAACAAAGACTTTATTGGAAGCAAGGTAAGAGGATAAGATGTAATAAAGGGTGATCTTTCACAACTTCAGGCAGGATTTGCAATTGGCGGTCCGATTGTAAAAAACAAAGTATTCTTTTTTGCCAATTTTGAAATCGAAAACAGATCAGACCTTGGATCTTTCTTTGTTCCGGACGATGGCACTGGAAGTTCATCGAATTTTGCCAGAGTGTTAGAATCTGATATGAATTTCATAAAAGATCAGTTGATGTCTGTTCATAATTATGATGTTGGTGCAATTTCAGGATTTAAACATGAATCAGACAACAAAAAGGGGTTGTTTAAATTAGACTTTAATATATCCCAGAATCACAAATTAACAGCGACATATAACTTCCTGGATGCATTTAAAGACAAACCAGCTCACCCATCAGCGATAGGTCGTCGTGGACCAGATTTTCAAACACTTCAGTTTGAAAATTCCGGATATAGAATCAGCAATAAATTACATCAGGGAAAAGTCGAGTTAAAATCATTTTTCGGTAATAAATATTCCAATAAATTTTCTGCAATATTAACTAGTTTCAGGGATTCCCGTGATCCTTTTTCTGCTCCTTTCCCTGTATTTAATATTGGAAAAGACGGTGTTAGGTACATCGTTGCAGGACATGAACCATTTTCAGTTAGCAACGTATTAGATCAGGATGTAATCCAGGTCACTAATAACTTAAGTATATATAGTGGTAATCATAATTTCACTGTTGGAACAGCATTTGAAAGATTTAGCTTCTCCAATTCATTTAACCTGACAGCTTATGGCTTTAGAGTTTTTGGCCCGGATACAGATATTTCTGAGGTAGGTGATGTAATAAATTCTGCAGATTTTGCTGCTGAAGTTGCTGCAGCGAGAAGCACATTTCAAACTAACAATGAAGCAGGTATAGGTCCCGGTTGGGCATTAGCAGAAATGAATCTAGGTCAATGGTCATTCTATATACAGGATGAATACCAGGCTTCAGATAAATTGAGTTTAACTTTTGGACTAAGATTAGATATGCCTTTATATTTTAATACACCTGATCTTATCCAAGAAAACATTGACAGAAAAGGTGGAGTCATAGATCCTGCAAATGGTGATTTTGATGGTTTATATGCACCCTCATTACGATAAGGACGCAAATGCTGTCACATATGATCATACAGAATTACCATCGAGTACTCCTCTTATTAATCCAAGATTAGGTTTCAATTATGATATGAAAGGTGATCGATCTGTGCAGTTGAGAGGTGGAACAGGGCTTTTTAGCGGAAGATTCCCATTCGTTTGGATAGGCAATCAAGTCGCCAATCCGGATTTCTTTTTCTACAATATGACGGATCCTGATTTTAAGTTTCCACAAATCTGGAGAACGAACTTGGGTTATGACCGGAAACTTAGTAATGGTTGGACAATATCAACAGATTTGTCTATACCAAAGACATTCAATCGCAAATGGTCAGGAATTATGGATTGATTACACCTAATGGAACGCTTTCCGGTGTTGATGGCAGAAATATTTATCTTGATAGCGATAGAGCGAAGGACGTATTTGGAGGCAACACCAGTGCTTATGTATTTACAAATTCTTCAAAAGGTTCTAGCTTGAACTTTACATTAAAAGGAGAGAAGTCATGGAAAGACAATTATTTGATGATAGCCTATAATTATCTTGATTCAAAAGATGTGGCTTCAATTGATGCAGAGATTTCTTCAGATGCCTACGATAGAAACCCTGCAAATGTTTCAAATACCAACATTGCAGAATTGGCGCCGTCTTTATATGGAAATAAACACAGAATATTAGCTGCATTTTCCAAGAAATTCAGTTATGGTAAATCAGCTACAACAATAAGTCTCTTTGGAGAGCTTGTATCCGGAGGAAGATACAGTTATACGTACTCAGGTGATATAAATAATGACCAGTCACCACTAAACGATTTAATTTACGTTCCTACAGATGGAGAAATTGACCAAATGGCTTTCTCAGGGGACACCAGCCAACAGAGATCAGATCTTAAAGCCTATATTAATCAAGATGATTATTTATCTGGAAGAAGAGGTGACTATGCAGAAAAATATGGTTTATTGTCACCTTGGTATAGTAAAATAGACCTTCGAATATTACAGGACTTTATGGTCACAAATAGTAATAAGATTACATTCAATATTGATATCCTAAATTTTGGAAACATGATAAGTTCTTCATGGGGCGTCAGACAATCTGCTACAAATACTTCATTGGTTCAGCCCATTGGCGTTTCTGTTGCTGATGGTGTTCCAACATATACTTTTGCTGGAGACGCAACAAGAACATTCTTTGATGATTTAGGAACAAACAGTAGATGGCAATTACAATTTGGACTCAGATATAGCTTTTAACTTATAAAGTATACAACTATATATAAATTGAGAACCACCGGCATTAAACCGGTGGTTTTTTTTATGCTATTAATTTAAGCTAAATTCGATCTTCTTTAAACGAAAATCTGGATTACGATGGAAGAAAATATAAAGACGAACAAGGAGCTCAATATCACCGAGGCATTAATTCCTTTAGTTTTTCTTATTGTTTTGTTGACATTTAATGTTTTCGTGTTTGGTGATGATAGTTTGAGTGGAACCAATCAATTCGTTCTTATACTAGGAGGTGCAATTGCTGCTATTGTTGGCTTTTTCAATCAAGTGTCCTACAAAGAAATGATCGAAGCAGTAGCTAATAATTTTAAATCAACAGCAGGAGCACTTCTCATCCTTTTACTTGTTGGATCTCTTGCAGGAACATGGCATATTAGCGGCATTATTCCTTCTATGATTTATTATGGCCTCATGATTTTAAAGCCAGCAATTTTCTTACCAGCTACTTTAATAGTATGTGCCATAATATCTATAGCTACCGGAAGTTCATGGACGACTTCTGCAACCGTTGGTATTGCACTTGTCGGCATAGGCAAAGCACTCGGAATGCCACTTGGCATGGTTGCCGGGGCAGTTCTTTCTGGCGCTTATTTTGGAGATAAAATGTCTCCTTTATCTGATACTACCAATTTGGCATCCGCCATGGCGGGAACTGAATTATTTTCTCATATCAGGTATATGAGTCTGACTACGATCCCTTCAATATCAATAGCTTTAGTCGTATTCATAGGACTTAGCCTTTCTCAAAATCCCATAGGTCAAACAGATACCGAGTTAATATTGACTACAATTAGTAACAGCTTTTATATTAGCCCATGGTTATTCCTAGTTCCTGGCTTGGTGATCTTTATGATCATTAAAAAGACAAAACCACTTATTGCTCTTTTGATTGGTTCATTATTAGGTGGCTTATTTGCTTTAATATTTCAACCCGGTCTGGTGGCTACAGTGGGAGGATCTGAATCCTTAAGTTTGATCAGCGGATATAAGGGAGTAATGAATGCTCTGACTACGGATGTTAATATACAGACCAACAACGAAGGGTTAAATGATCTATTCTCTTCCAGTGGGATGGCCGGTATGTTGAATACGATCTGGCTGGTGATGGCTGCTATGATTTTTGGTGGTGTAATGGAAGCTATTGGAGCTCTTTCAAGGATAAGCCAAAGCCTTTTGAGTATTTCTCAATCCATCTTTGGGTTGTTTGCGAGTACAGTCACCAGTTGCCTGGCACTTAACTTAACTGCATCAGATCAATATCTTGCAATAGTGGTTTCCGGTAAAATGTTTAAGCAAGCTTATGATGATAAAGGGCTTGCTCCAGAGAACCTCAGCCGTACACTTGAAGATTCAGGAACGGTTACTTCGGTTTTAATTCCTTGGAATTCATGCGGGGCCTATCAGTCCTCTGTACTTGGTGTTCCTGTTTTGGATTATTTTGTATATGCTGTTTTTAATTATGTAAGCCCTTTCATGACACTTCTATTTGCGGCTTTAAAAATTAAAATAAAAATGCTTAGAGAACCAACCCAGTAATTCCCAACAATACTTGCTTTTAGGGCACTTTTATGCGTATATTTAAAATAGTTGGATATGTCATGATATCCTCACTAAGTTCTTTAAAACAAAACTTTTAACCACTTAAAACACAGACCAGATGAAAAAGTTAATTCTTCTTTTGCTGTGCATTCCTATGCTCTCCTTCGCACAGACTGAACCCGAAACCAACCTGTTTTTAGTTGTTCATCTTACAGTAAAAAAAGGTATGGACAATGAGTTCGAAGCCAGTGTTAAAGCCCATAATGAGGCATATCACGGCGAAGGCCTATATTTTGCTTCTGTTTATAATAACATTAATGGCCCATTTGGAGGTACATACGCCTGGGTTATGGGACCAACAAACTATTCTGCACTTGACACACGTCCTCAAGATGAAGCACATGATGCTGATTGGGAAAAAGTACTTGAATATGTGGATGATGTATCAACTCCTATGTACATGTCCCTCGATAGAGGTCTTTCCAATATTCCTGAAGCCATACCAGGTGATAAATCTTTACTGTGGATCTATGATGTTGCCAAAGGTAAATATCCAAGATTCGCGGAATTGGTTTCAAAAGTAAATGAGGTATATAAAGCCAGTCGCCCAGATGAATATATGGCAATAGTTTGGAATGAATTTGCAAACAATGATGGACATGATGTTGCTATTGTTTGGAGTTTTGATAAATGGGCCTTCCTCGATGACAACAGAAAATTTAGTATAGAATATGAAGCAGTTCATGGTTCGGGTAGTTGGATGAATTTTTTAAATGAATTTGAAGAATGTATAGATGGAAGACAAGATTTTATACGTCAACGACTGGATTAAGCTTAATCGCTTAAATTGAATTTAAGCAACACAGTAATTCTCAAAATCTAATACTATCACATTGATTAAATAACATTAAAAACCTGCTGTTATGAAAAAGAAAAACTTAATAAAATTGCTTAACCTGTTAACGGTTTCTTTGTTCTTGTTCATCAACGGGGTTATATCACAGGAGGAGACTTCATTTGTAGTTTCAGTAGATTATCTGAATGTTAAATCTGAAAAGGAGTTTCTTGATTTAGAAAAAACAATATATAAACCTCTCCACCAGCTTTCTATTGAAAATGGAGAAAAAGTAGCCTGGCTATTGTATCAAATCATATATCCTTATGGAGATGACACCCGATACAATTATGCTGCTGTAAGTCTGTTCTCTAGTGCTGTTGATGCTTTAGGTGGGTCAAGATCTAATTCAATGAAAACTTTCAAAACCGTTCATCCCGATCAAGATGTCAATGAAATAAATGAAAGGACAGAGAAAGCACGCGATGTTGTCAGCGGTCAAGTATTTGAGCTAATAGATGAAGCCGTATACGGTCCATCAAATCCTCCTTCAGAATATTTGAGTATTAATCATATGGTTGTATCTCCCGGTAAGGAGACAGCTTATATAGATATGGAAACAGAAGTCTTCAAACCAGTCCATAAGCAAAGGATAAAAGAAGGCAATGGTAGAGATTGGATGCTGTTCCGATTGATGTATCCATATGGTGCAGAATTCGGTTATTCTTATCTGACAGTTGATGCTCATGGTTCTTTGGAACAAATGGTAACACCAAATACAGATGAGACGTGGAAAGCAGCTCATGCCGACATATCGTCGAGTGAAGCTATTGCAAAAATCTCTGATTTGAGGACATTGAAGCGACAAGAAACATGGCGTTTGATCGATTATGCATCAAAGGAAAAACAATAAATTTTAAAGAAACAAAAAGCCATTGAATTAAACTTTGGCTTTTTGTTTTGCAACATTTAGTATTATTTTTTATTTTAATACATGAAATCGTGGGTTCAAAAGTGACTCATCAGGTTTGACATTTTTTAACTTCTTAAATAGGATTATGGATATTAGAGTTGAGAAAGAATTTTTGGAAGGTGCAAACTATTTTGAAACATATGCACGCGAACAACTTCATAAGTATTTTTTGAATTATCCTTTTATAGAATCTGTAAAAGTATTTTTCAGAGGAGACAAACACATTACTAAAAAAGTCAAATTACAAGCAAGGTTGAAAGGAAAAGATGTTTTTGTGGAAGCCAGTGGCCCAAACATGACATAGCCTTTGATCATGCAGTTGGAAAACTTAAAAAGCAAGTAGAAAAATATAAATCAAAACGCTACAAAAAAGCGTCTTAAAGGACCAGTATAACTGGCTCTCATTTCTTGGTTCCTTGCACATTTAAAGGAATATATATTCCATGGGTTGTATCTAAACTCAATGGGTAGATAGTTTTTTTATTTTTGTCTGGTAATAATATAGCTATTGAATTACCTCAGTTTCGACAACATAAGTAAATCTTTCGGAGAAAAAATTCTCTTCGAAAATATCTCTTTAAATATTTCTAAAGGTCAGAAGATTGCATTAATTGCAAAAAACGGAACCGGTAAAACAACATTACTAAGTGTTCTTTCCGGAGAAGAAGCACCTGAGGGTGAAAATGCAAAGATTCAATTCAGGAAAGATATCTCTATAGCATACCTGAAGCAAGAAACTACACTTGATCCACTTTCAACTGTTATAGACGCTGCTTTGGATTCAGAAAATCCAAAAATAAAGGCTATAAAAGAATTAGAATTAGCCAATGTAATCGGTCATAATGATCAGATTCAAGAATGTATTAATAAGGTAGATGATCTAAAAGCATGGGGTATTGAAGCCAGAGTTAGAGAGATTCTGGGGAAATTGAAAATACAGGAATTCAATAAATTAATAGGTGAACTTTCCGGAGGGCAAAGGAAAAGGTTGGCTCTTGCCAAGATATTGATTGAGGAACCAGATTTTTTAATATTGGATGAGCCTACCAATCATCTTGATATAGATATGATTGAGTGGCTTGAGCAATATTTATCCGCTCAAAATCTCACTTTGTTTATGGTGACTCATGATCGCTATTTTTTGGAAATCGTATGCAATGATATTCTGGAACTGGATAATGGAACACTTTATCATTATCGGGGTAATTATTCCGATTATCTGGAAAAGAAGAGTGCACGTCAAATCAATGAAAAAATTCAACTGGATAAAACAAAGAAATTCTTTAAAAAAGAACTCGATTGGATAAGGCGTCAACCACAAGCCAGAACTACAAAGGCAAAATCAAGAGTCGATGCATTTTCTAAAATTAAAGAAGAGGCACATAAGAAATCTGATGACGGACAGTTGAACATTGAAATAGACATGGCTCGTTTAGGTGGTAAAATTCTTGAAGCCCATTCAATCACCAAATCTTTTGAATCAATTGATATTATAAAACAATTTTCTTATAAGTTTAAGAAAGGAGAGCGTATTGGCATAGCTGGTCCAAATGGCGTTGGAAAAACAACTTTCATAAAACTATTAACTCAGGAATTGAAGCCTGACGCCGGAAAAGTCATTGTTGGAGATACCGTTGTATTCGGACATTATACACAAGACATCGCCCATCTAAAACAAGACATCAGGTTAATCGATTCCGTACGTGAAATAGCGGAATATATCCCATTAAAAAAAGGAAGGAAATTAACCGCCGAATCTTTGCTTGAACGATTCCTATTTCCAAGATCCCAGCAACAAGTGTATGTGTCGCAGCTAAGTGGAGGTGAAAAACGTCGCTTACATCTTTTGCGTATTCTGATGAGTAATCCCAATTTTTTGATTCTTGATGAACCTACCAATGATCTTGATATCATTACATTGAATATTCTGGAGGATTTCCTTTTGTCTTTTAAAGGATGTGTTGTAGTCATAACCCATGATAGATATTTTATGGATAAGATTGTAGAGCATTTATTTATTCTTGAAGGGTCGGGTCAATTAAAAGATTTTAACGGAAGCTATTCAGAATATAAAAGAAGTAAACGGTCAGAACAAAGAACACAACAAGTTGACATATCAATAGAAGAGACTGTACCAATTCAAGGAACCAAGCGTAAATTAAACTATAATGAAAAGAAAGAATATGAACGTTTGGAATCCGAAATAGATAGTCTGGAAAAGGAAAAATCCAGTATTGAAAAACAATTTCAAGAAGAAACCCTGGATGGTGAGATGATATCCGAACTGTCACAACGATTAGGAGAAATCCAAAAATCTATTGAAGAAAAAGAAAATCGTTGGTTGGAATTATCAGAACTAGCTGATTAGTTTGGTTTACTATTCTGATTCGTACTTATCCTGTTTATTTCATCAGATTCAAGGACATCTTCTATTTTATCAATGATAATTCTAAGGTCCTTTCCGATATTTTCAATTTTATCCTTATCGGAATTCCTGATGACTTTAAATTTTGGTATTCCCCGGTTCATAAGATTTTATATCGCATAAATATCAAATAAATACAGTTTTATCTTTTCACCCAACAGGGTGATTTTTTAATTTTGGTATTAAAGCTTTAAAACCTTTTGCATCGCTGTTGTTCTGTTGGGTACCTCCAATTTTAAAAAAAGATTCTTAAGGTGTGTCTTAATTGTATTCACCGATACAAATTGCAGTTCTGCCATTTGCTTGTTTGTCGCCCCTTGAAGAATCTGTTCCAAACAAACATATTCTTTCTTAGTGATGGAGCTATTAAATATAGAATTGATTACTTCTAGGGTTGGAAGAAGATTCCGATTTTCATTAGCATGTCGATAAACCGCCATCTCAAGCGTGCTCAATAAATCTCTTTCGTTAAATGGTTTCAGAATATACCCATAGGGAAGTGTAGTCTTGGCTTTGTCTAATGTACCTTTGTCACTATGGGAGGTTAAGAAAATATAGGGAATAGAGTAGTTCTCTCTGATAATTTCAGCCAACTCTATTCCATCCTTAGTTCCATCAATTGTTATATCCAAGAGAACAACGTCCGGATTACGCGTTCTGAGCATATCGAGAGCAGACTCACTATCATAAGCGATCCCGACGGGTTTATAGTTAATATCCCCTAAAAAGTCAGATATATCTTCTGCAATTATGGGTTCATCTTCAACTATCAAAACTCTTAGCTCAGACATAATATGTGATCATTTTATATAATGATTAAGCTGCCTTTTTATAATTCGAAATCAACATGCTGACCTTAGTCCCATTATCTCCGGATATGTTTAAATCCGCTTTTAGTTTTTTGCTAAAGGCATTAACAAGTCGATTACCAAAAGACGTCGTCTTTGATAATGAATCAAGATCAAGACCAACGCCATCATCTTCAACTGCAAAATATAATTGCTCATTATTCTCCTGAAGTGTAATTGTTATATTGCCTTCTCTTTCATTTGGAAATGCATGTTTCAAGGCATTACTTACCAATTCATTAATTATTAATCCAAGTGGAACCATCGTATCTACATCCAGGTCAATCTCATCAATTTTAAGAATTAGCTTAATTTTTTCCTTGCTAATATTATAAGTTTCGAAAAGTTCACTTGTTAAGGTTTCCAGATAATTTATGACTCCCACTCCTGTCAAGTTTTCCTTTTGGTAAAGATTCTGATGAATGAGTGCCACCGAACGAACCCTGTTTTTACCTTCATTGATGGCTTGCTGAATATCTTTATCATCAATCTGACGGGATTGTAATGACAATAAACTGGAAATAATCTGAAGATTGTTTTTGACCCTATGATGTATTTCGCGTAATAAAATATCCTTTTCTTCAAGGGCTTTAGATATAATACTATTCTGGATATTCACTTTAGAATATAACCTGTATATAAAGAAAGAAAGAATAGCAAATATGAATAATGCTAAAGTTGAAAACAGGATTGTCTTTTCCTGTTGTTTCAATTGTACATCCTGTATTTCATTCTGGGCTGCTAATAAATCGATAGCCTGTTCTTTTTTCTCTGTTTCATATTCTACAGACAATTGGTTCACCTGCTCCATAACTTTTAAATTCTTCATGCTGTCACGTAACATCAGTAACTGTTGAGAATATTTAAGAGCATCCTTATAATGGCCGAGTTTTTCATGACAAGTAGCCAGGTTTTCAACATAGCCAATATAATTATAGAGTAAATGTAATTTCGCAGCCGGGAGGCCTTTGCTAAAATACTTTATCGCTTGAGCATAATTATTCTGACGCATTGAAAAAGTACCCAATTTCATATAACTCACACCTAAGGCATTTGTATTATTGGAATTTTCATGAAATGGTAAAAACTTGTTAATCTTATTGATTGTGGCCAGTTCACCTCCTTCATCTTCAAAAAATCCAAAAAGATGATCCGGAACATTATCTGTTTTCTTTTTTCGAGCCTGGCTAAAAACCATAAACTCTTCCAAAAAATTCGCATAAGCTTGGTCCATGTTTAAGGTACGCGTACTTTCTATTGCATTGTAGAGCACAAAGCCATAGTCCATTCTTATGTTCTTCTCCCTTAAGGTTTCCAAACTCTTTTCGTAATATTCTACTGCCTTCGGTCCATTGTCCAGAAAGGTATAAGTTTCGGCTCTTGCAAAATTTATATCCCAAAGCAGATAGTCAGAAGAATTTCGCAAGGTCGCTTCCTCACTCTTATTAAGGGCTTCAAAAGTTTTATTAAAATCTTGCTTGCCCAGAAATGTACGCGCTCGCGTCATATAAATTCTGGCAATTGAATCTGCAGTCGTTTTTGAATTTATAAATGAAATAGCTCTGTCATTATACTTTAGAGCCATGTCCAAGTCAGGTTTGGCAGTATATAAGAAGAAACTATATTGAAAATATAACCTTAGTAGAAGATTTGAGTCAGAAATTTCTGAACTCAAGGTTTCAGCTCTTTTCAAATAAATAATGGCGGAATCCGAATTGGTATCATTAAGCTTTTTAGCTGAATCCAAATAAGATCTAAATAGATTATTGCTCGGTGTTTGCTGCGCATTCAACTGTAAAAGGGCAGTCATCAAGATTAGACAACAAGGAATTAATTTAGAAAGTGTCATGCGGTTCATATAACAAAATAAAAAATCCTGATCTAACAAATGACAAGATGAGGGTTCTGAATTAGAAATAATTAACCCAAAAGGATGATTTTAATTCTTGATTAGAAACCTTCCTTTTTCATAGATTTTCACTCCATCTGCTATAATTTGTCCACTTTCACTCATATCGGTTATCATATCCCAATGAATTGAAGACTGGTTCAAGCCTCCTGCCTGCTTGTAGGATTGACCTACTGCCATGTGAATCGTTCCGCCTATCTTTTCATCAAAAAGAATATTTCGCGTGGCCTGTTGAATATTATAATTCGTGCCAATGGCTACCTCACCAAAAAATCGTGAACCAGAAATTTCGAATACGCTATCAAGAACTTCTTTATCCTGTTCAGCATCCCATTTTACAACTTCGCCATTTTCTACCCACAATGTAATCCCTTTAACATCCTGTCCCATATATACTGATGGATAAGTGAAATGGATCTTACCATTTACGGAAGATTCTACGGGTGCTGAAAAGACTTCTCCGGATGGCATATTCGTCTGTCCATCTGAATTGATCCAAATTCTTCCTTCTACTGAAAATTCGATATCAGTGTGATCCGCTTTATATTTTACAGTATTTACTCCATCCAGAAACTCCTTTATATGTTGTTGATCCTTTCTGATTTTCAACCATTCTTCCTTCGGATTCTCATCATATAAATGGCAGGCATTGAAAACAAAGTGCTGATATTCCTCTAAAGACATATTTGCTGCTTGAGCGGAAGCTTGAGTCGGAAATTGACACAAGCATCGTTTTAAACCTCCCGCAGCATTCCGATTGGCCGTCCTTTCAAAATAGGTCTTATTGATATTCGATAAAGCTTCTGATCTCTTTCTTTTCTGTAAAGGGTCAACGGTATTGGTTTCATTAAGATTGAACGGAGCTCTGATATTGAGATACGCATCAAATGAATGAATGGCTTTCTCGAATAAATAAGGACTTTGTGAGAGCAATTCTTCATTGGCATTATCCAGAAATATTTTTCCTTGTTCTCTGAATTTAAAATCTACCTCTGTATGCACTCCCAGTTGAATAGCTTCACGATATACTTCTCGAACTAATGCTTCAGCAGCAGTTGTTGTTGAGATGTATAATCGCTCTCCCCCATTCAATTCCAAGCAATAGTTACACAACAGTTTTGCATATTTTTTCAATACGTCCATAAATCAAGTTTATTAAATTGAAAGTCGGAAAATAAATTCAGTAAAGGAAATGCGATTATTAATTATTAACAGATGTACAATGTATTCTCTAAGATCAACATGAAGTAAGAATTATAATTGTGAGCGGCTTTATCAGTTCACTTCAGCGCCTCCTAATATTTTGGCATTTTTAATAATATAGTCTAATTGCATCATCATATCTCTTTTGTCCGTACCCGGAGCCAATACAAAAACATCAAGATAAATGAGTTCGTTTTTCTTAGAATTTATTATCACATAAGTAATGAAGGGTCCGGCAGAAAAATCTACTGTCATTTCCCAAGTACCTCGAATTTCCTTGGCATATTGACCATCTATTGTTACTGCATATTCATATACAGGTAAATCATCATCATTAATCACCATATAGTCTCCATCAAGATCGGAAGTCACATAATTTCTTCCAAATTCATTTCTCATTGCACTGATATTCTCTTTCGATAATTGCGAGGGATCGCTATAGACTTGTTTTTGAATAACCACATTCAAGATTGCCTTTTCTGTGTCTTTCCGAAGCCAAAGTATATTGAGATCATCATCTCTGTAGGCTTCCTGATATTCACCAGGAATCTGAAGTTCAATATTATACTTTTGGGCTATTTGTTTTCCTAAACCGATATTGGTACGGTCCAGATATACTGAGGATTTTAACTGTTTTTCATCGTGTTGATTTACTCTGCTGGCTGTAGCCGAAAAGTTCTTTCTGATGGACTCCGACAAAGCTTTTCTGTTTTGACCAAAGAGATAGATTAATAACTGACCTCTTGACCACTTGTCTTTACCGACTGATGATATAGGCGTCCCTGAGGTTAGTGCCTGGTTAAATTTTTCAGAACCCATATCTCTTTTTACCATTCGTGTAGTTTCAGAATCGCTATCTGATAGATCGGCTAAAATCGCATAGGACCTCAATTCTTTTCTTAAGGGCTGACCTTCCAATTCTTGAATCGTAAAATGACGGAGGTCAAATAGAGGTTCCGGGGCAGGTAAAATTGGATAGGCAGATTCAAAATAATAACGAAAAGTATCCCCAACTGCTCCTTCCCAAATATCATCATCAGCAATGACAACAATTTCATTCATAACACCAAGTGCTACTCCTTTTGGCTCCAATTGCTGAGTCACTTCATTGTTACACGAACCAAGACTCCCAATTACAATTAATATTAATATCAGCTCCTTCATAAAAAGATTTAAAAATAGACATTATCTACTTCATACAAAATAGATTGCTAATTGCTGCAAATTGGTGTGTTCGAAAGAATCTGCTTTCAAATTATTATGCCCGGTCATAAAATCAATATTGGGAAAGTTCGAATAAAGTTATAAAAGCCAGAATCTCGTAAGTCTGAGGTGGTGCTTAACCAAGCCATCAATCACTGTAGGGATCATAAGACCCAATACTCCAAAGAAAGCCTTCAGGGTCTCTGCATAAATAGTGCTTGCCTCCGTATTCTTCTTCTCTTAGTGCAATAACAATATCAGCTCCTGAATTTAATGCATTTTCATAATGCTCATCGATATTATCAATGTAGATATAAGGAACCTGAGTGTTAATATTGTTTAATGATTTTGGAGGTTTTACATGTAAACCAAATTCATTATTATTTTCTGATCCTAACATGATCATTCCAGACCCCAGCGTTAATTGAGCATGAGCTATAAATCCATTTTCGCCAGGAACAACCAGCTTCTTTTGGAATCCTAAAACATCACAAAGCCATTTGATAGCTGCTGCTGCATCTTGATATTTTAATGCTGGAAACATCATCCCTTTTGTTGCTGATATAGTCATATTATCTTTTTTTAAAGATAGTTTATACTATAGGTCTACACTAAATTATTTCAATCATAATTTGAAAATAATTACTTATCAAATAGACTGATCCATTAATAATCAAGATAATATTGACCGTTTAGCTACATCTTTTTGTATTTTGAAGCTAAGAAAACACTACACTCTTTAGAACCATGAAGTATCTGCTTTCAACCAATCTCTATCCAACATTAGCATTATCGAACAATAAATTATACGTTAAAAATCAGTTATATCTCATTTAGAAGGGACTCGTTCTCTGAATTAATCAACTATTTTTCCTATTAAAACATTACCAACCATGAAACAACTTTCTAATCACACTCAATATCAATTTCTCTCAAATAGAGAATTGAAGTCGTTTAGTCTTATTAAAGCTTATAATCAAATTAAAAAATCAATTATGAAAACCAAAATTCTAACACTCAGACAATTATTTATCTTATCATTTCTATTTATTGGAATAACATTACAGGCACAAATTCTAGACCTTGAAAGCACAACAGAAGGTGTTTTAATTCCAAGAATGACAACAGCAGAAAGAACGGCGATTGTTGCCCCTGCCCAAGCCTTATTGGTATATGATACAGATACTGGGAGCTTCTGGTTTTACGAAGATGCAGTGTGGAATAAATTAGGTCTATTAAATACAATTTCCGACGCAGATAATGATACGAAGATTCAAGTCGAAGAAAGCCCGGATGAAGACAAAATCAGATTTGATCTTGGAGGTACAGAACAACTGTTACTCCAGAGGAATGATCAAGGACATTTACAGTATGAACCCTCAGGATCCAGTTTTAATTTATTACTAGGTGAAAATGCAGGAGACTCCCTTTCAGGATCTCAAAATACATTTATAGGACTTAATGCTGGTAGAGAATTTGATGGTGGTTCTAGTAATGGCAACATTTTAATTGGTCCACATGCAGGTGCCTTCTCATCAGGAAACGAAAACATCATCTTGGGTATAGTGGAGGATCATTTAACAATGGAAATAAAAATGTATTAATAGGTTATAACGTATATGACAATAATGACGGAGATAACAGACTTTTCATTGAAAACACCTCAGCTGACTCTACAGGAGCACTGATATACGGGGAATTCGATAATAATATGTTGAGATTCAATGGTTCTCTTGCATTAAGTGGCCTGGGATCCGGAGATTCCGGTCAGGATTCTACACAATTATTGCTCTCAGGTCCTTATAACTCCGGTGTGAATAATGGATCAACTGAAGGTACTTATAAATTAAAAATCGAAGGTTATAATAATGATGGTAGTCTTATTGTCTATCCTATATACCTGGAAGATGAAAACAACCTTGTTGACTTTTATATCAGAAATACTGATCTCGCTAATAACATTCCAGCCATAGGATATTTCAGAGGTAGAGTAGGGATTGCCAACGAAAACCCGATTACTAAGTTAGATATTGGTGGAACTGATGATGTTAATGAAAATGATGGAACTGGATTGATTCAAACAGGTACTACAGGTGGTTTTAATATTGGTATTGATGATAATGAAATTCAAGCTCGAAATGATAGTGTAGCTTCAAGATTAATTCTTCAAAGAGAAGGAGGGACACTCCAAATTGGAGCTGCAGGAGTACCTACAGGATATTCAGCTTCCATAGATGGGAAATTAGCCTGTGAAGAGGTCTTAGTCGACTTAAGTGGAGATTGGCCGGATTATGTTTTTATTGATGATTACGAACTTAATAGTTTGGATGAAGTAAAAAATCATATACAGACAAAAGGACACCTCCCCGGTGTTCCTTCTGCTCAGCAAGTTGAAGAAAAAGGTATACAGTTGGGAGAGATGAATAAAATTCTTATTGAAAAGATCGAAGAACTAACTCTATATATTCTACAACAAGAAGAACGAATCAAAGCTTTAGAAGAGGATAATAAATAAGGAAAAATGTGTAAAGAATCAGTATTTATCATCCTTAAATTAAAAGCAATGAAACAATTAAAATATATAATATGCTTGATGGGATTTTTTATGTTTTTTCAGCAGTCCATTCAAGCTCAAAACTTAACAAATAGACAAAAGCTGGATCGCCTTGCTCAAAGATTAACTATTGATTGGGATAGAGAATATGCTAAGGCGGAAGCTAAAGCTATAGAAATGGGCTGGCCACTTGAAGGACTCGAAAGGCTAGATGAAAATGGAGAACCCATTTACAATACAACAAATAATAATGTAGCAGCAACAACCACCACCACAACAACTTTAAGGACCAGTAAAAACGTCGATGGAGAAGGAATGAAGATTGGACTTTGGGAATGTTGTAATCCGGGGGATGTTCCATTTTTAACGCATCAGGATTTTCAAAGCAGGATAACGATTGCTGATGGCACCTTAATTTCAAATTACGGAAGACACGCCACGCATGTAGCGGGCACTATGATAGGAGAACCCCCATCAGGAACAACTTCAAGAGGTATGGCTTATAAGGCGACCATGGATGCCTATGGGATAAGTAATCATAGTGCGGAGATGGCCAGTGCAGGAGCGACCACTATTAATGAAGTAGGAGCTTCAGGTAAAATCCTGGTTTCAAATCATTCCTATGGAACTGTAGGAGGATGGTATGTCGCTTCAGCACTGAATAATACAGGCTGGACTTGGGGAGGACCAAGTGCACAATACATAGGTGGGGGTTTTGATTCAAAGTTTGGGCAATATAATTCTACAGCTTCTGTGTGGGATACAATTGCCATGTTTGCCTCTTACTACCTCATATGCAAATCTTCAGGTAACGATAGAAGTAATAATCCTACAAATGGAGTTTCTACAGTTCGAAATGGGTCGGGTGGAACTTTTGTGACCTATAATACAGCCATCCATCCATTAGGAGACGGTGTTTATGCCAACGGATTCGATTGCGCCCCTACATATAGTAATGCTAAAAATATTATGACGGTAGGAGCAGTTAATAGTGCAAAAACAATATCTAATTTTTCAAGTACTGGGCCATCTGATGACGGCAGAGTAAAACCGGATATTTGCGGAATGGGCGTTAATTTGACAAGTGCTGATACAACTGTTACCGGATATTATCTTAGCAGTGGAACATCGATGTCAAGTCCAAATGTTGCCGGGTCTTTGCTTCTTCTTCAGGAATTATATAGAGATAAATTTAAAGTTGGAGACGATTCTTTGTTTATGAGAGCTACCACACTTAAGGCATTAGCTATTCATACCGCCGATGATGTTGGCAATCCAGAAGTTGATTTTACCTATGGCTTCGGTGTCTTAGATGCAAATAAGGCCGGTGATCTTATTGAAGAGGATGCCTGGGATGGAGGGTCCAGTAATTCAGCAATTATTGAAGATACAATCAATTCTGTTTCTGAAGTCTTTGAATTTGATGTTAATTACACATCTGGAGATGATCTAGTAATAACTTTGGTTTATCACGATCATGCAGCCGATACCTTAGTCAATGATCTTGATTTGAGATTGTTACAGCATAGTTCTGGAGGCACTGCTTTCCCTTGGACATTAGATGCAGCTAATCCTTCTAATAATGCGACAAGAACAGACAATGATGTAGATAATGTGGAACAAATTAGCTACAACAATCTTACTACAGGCACTTATACTGTAAAAGTCCAGGTCGAGGATCCGGATAGCTTATATTTAGATGAACCCGTTCCTTTCTCATTGATCATTAGTGGAACAGAATCGTCATGTCACAGTTCTATACAGCATAAGTTTTTAAATCTACCGACGGGAACTTATACTGCTAAAGAGCTCATAAGCTCTCAAGCCAACCTGGTTACTGCAGGTCGGGAAATCACATACGAAACCAATGGGAAGGTTGTTTTGAAACCGGGATTTCATGCCAAAGCTCAGACGAGTAATGGTTCTGGGTTTTTCAAGACTACATCTGGAACCTGCCCTTAACTTGGAGTTGAATATTGTTTAAAATGAATCCTATCTCACTTGTCGCTCAGGATCGAAAGATCTTCTTGAGTATCAAGATCATAGATGCCTTTTTTAAATTCTATATAAGCTACATCTCCTTGATTCTGGGTGATGATTTGCTTAGCACCACTATCGCCCTTAAGATGGTGTAGTTTATTGAAATAGGACCTGGATATGAATACAGGAGGTCCAATTGTATTTCCATAATCTGATGCCACGATATCCTTCCAACTTTCTTTATATGTATCTATAAGAGACTGGAAAACTTTCTTATTGATAAAAGGTTGATCGACAAGAGAAATAATGCACCCTTCAATAGAAGAGTCTTCTGAGATTTTATTAATCCCTACTCTTATAGATGAGCTCATTCCTTCTTGCCAATTAGGATTATCGATTATCTCAACATTATCGCTCGTTATACTCCGACTAATTCTGTCTGCATGTGCTCCTAAAACAACTAAAGTTCTAGAGATACACTCAATTTTAGATTCATCAATAATATGATTGATTAATGCCTTGCCTTTGTATGATATAAGTTGCTTAGCCTCTCCCATTCTACTCGAAGCGCCTGCAGCTAAAATCATTATAGCATAACCCCCTGACATCTTTTTTATTTCTATCTTTAAAATACTCTTTTAATTAGTTAAAACATATCTGATGGCTCAATATTCAATTAAAGTAAACAAGCAAAGTTATACAGTCGAAGCAGATCCGGATACTCCCTTGCTTTGGGTTCTTCGTGATCATGTCAATCTTACCGGTACCAAATATGGATGCGGAATTGCTCAATGCGGTGCATGTACCGTTCATATAGATCGAATAGCGATGAGATCTTGTTCATTTCCCATCTCTCAGTTAGGAGAACAGGCTGTAACAACAATAGAGGGTCTTTCTGAAAATGCAGATCATCCTTTACAAGAAGCCTGGCGTGAACATGATGTTCCCCAATGTGGTTATTGTCAAGCTGGTCAGATCATGAGTGCTGCTGCTCTTTTAAAAGAAAACAAAAGACCAAGCGACGATGATATAGACCAAGCGATGAATGGAAATATTTGTCGATGTGGTACCTATTTAAGAGTTAAACGAGCGATCAAAACAGCTGCCAAAACCATGTAGCTAAAAATTCAAAAGTCATAACAAAAAATAATACGACATATAAAAGAAGAACTTTTTTAAAAGTTTCAGCCGCTTCAACCGGTGGAATGATTCTGGGTTTTAACTGGTTAACGGGATGTAAACCAGAACCTGGTTTTGTTATGAAAGCGGTACCATCTTCATGGTTTGACATTAATACTTATCTCAAAATTGGAGATACCGGTTTAGTAAGTATTATCTCCGCTAATCCTGAAATCGGGCAAAATATCAAAACATCGATGCCGATGATTGTTGCAGAGGAATTAGATGTGGACTGGAAGGATGTTGTTGTAGAGCAGTCAGGTCTTAATTCTGAATGGTATAAAAGACAAGTAGCTGGCGGAAGTCAATCTATCAGACAAGGTTGGGAAGGACTCCGGACTGCTGGTGCAGCGGCGCGTAAAATGCTTGTTGATACCGCTGCTGAATTATGGGATATTGATCCTGCTAAATGCACCGTATCCAACGGAATTATTTCTGATGGTAATGGGCAGAGCATCGGGTATGGAGAATTGGCTTCAAAAGCTGCAGAAAGAGAAGTCCCTACCGAAGTAGAACTTAAAGATCCTAAAGAATTCAAAATTATAGGTAATAGTAAAAGCAATGTAGATCTCGAAGGAATAATAACAGGGAAACCATTGTTCGGCATTGACTATAAAAGAGATGGTATGCAATACGTTAGCGTCTTGCGGCCTCCGGCATTTGGACAAGAGCTAGATTCTTATAATGATGAAGATTCAAGGGCTGTAAGCGGTGTTAATGACGTCATTCAGTTTGGGAACAAAATTGCTGTTTTGGCTGATAATACTTGGGCCGCCATGAAAGGCAAAAAAGCGCTAAAAGCCGTGTGGAAGGATACAGATCGATTAGAAGATTCCGATTACCATAATGAATCCTTACTTGCTCTATTGGAAACAAAAGCTGAAGAGCCACGGCGAGAAGATGGGAATGTTTTTACAGCCTTTGATGAAGCAGATGAAATTTTTGAACGTACTTATGAAGCTCCGTTTTTACCTCATAGTTGTCTTGAACCTATGAACTTTTATGCCGATGTTACAGAGGAAAAGGCTGAATTCGTCGGACCGATTCAGACACCTTCATGGACCAGAGACCGCATAGCAAAATTATTAGACCGTGATAAATCAGAAATTACAATAGATATGACACGAATGGGTGGCGGATTTGGTCGTCGTCTATATGGTGATTTTGCTTTGGAAGCTGCTGAAATATCAAATCTTAGCAAGAAACCGGTGCAAGTTATTTTTTCCAGAGAAGATGATATGTTGGCCGGTACTTATAGACCTGCTTCAAAATATAAATTTAAGGTGGGATTGAAAGATGGCGTAATCAATGCTTATTATTTGGTTGAAGCCTGTGTCAATGGCCAGATGTTTGGGACAATGCCAAGTAATTATCCAGCCGGAACTATACCTAACTTCAGGGTTGACAGCCACGTCTTTGAAAGTAATATTACTACCGGGGCTTGGAGAGCGCCATATGCTAATTTTTTAGCCTATGCAGAACAAGCATTTCTTGATGAATTAGCTCATCATCTTGGAAAGGATCCAGTTGATTTTAGACTGGAATTATTTGAAAATGTGAGACAAAATCCTGTTGGTGAGAACAATAATTATGAAATAGATAAATACGTCGGTGTCATAAAACTTGCCCGTGAAAAATCAGATTGGGATAATAAGAAAGAAGGCGTACATCTGGGATTTAGCGCTTATTTTTCTCACAACACTTATGTTGCCGAAGTTGCTGAAGTAATTATGAAAGACGGGCAACCATCAATACAAAAAATAATTTGTGCAGTAGATTGTGGGATTGTTATAAATCCGATTGCAGCATTAAACCAAATTGAAGGAGGGATTATCGATGGTATCGGACACGCTATGTACGGAAACTTTGAATTTTCTGAAGGTCAGACACAACAACACAATTTCGATAACTATCGGCTTATTAGGATGAAAGAGACTCCGGAAATCGAAGTTCATTTCGTTGAAAGCCTGAATGATCCAACTGGACTGGGTGAACCTACATTACCACCTGCAGGTGGAGCTATTGCCAATGCATTTGCATCTTTAAGTGGAGAGCGATTTTATAAGCAACCTTTTATTGAATACAAGGAAATATTGGGTTAAATCTTAGAATAAATAGATTAGGTGAGGTGATACTCTTTTTAATTTAGAGCGTTTCCAATGTGTCCTTTGATATAATTCCGAATTCGAATAATTTATATCTTTTAATAACATCATCTAAGAGGTAATCTCTGACAACCATATAAATGTCCTTATCAGTCTGAAGCAGTAATGATTTAACAAGTCGATCAAATCCCTCCCCTTTCATTTCCAACTTTCCTACTTCGTCTATCAAAATGCCATTTACGTTTTCTTCTGAAAGCTGAGCTAATACCCAATCAGAAGCTATGGAGAATGCTTCCTTTAAGAATCTGAATCGCCCAACTTCGATAGTAACTCTGTCTTCAATTAAATTTGTTTGAAATGGGATAAATTGATCGGTCTGAATATTTTGAAGATATCGCTTTCCTTCAATATCGGGGCTTAGAAAGCCTCCAATATCATTTCTTCCTTCAAGCCATTTTTTTAATGCGGAAGATTTTCCACTACCCACTTTTCCAGTAAGGATATAAATCATTTCTGAATTTTAAAGTTGAGTGCTTATAATAGACTATGTAAGACGAAATCATAAATCCTCGAGATGAAACCTCTTCCTTTTGATTCATTCCACGCTTTTGATGCAATCCATTTCATGTATGGCATAAGATCGAATACATGATCTATCTCTTCGCTTAGTTCAGATTTACGTCTTTTCAATTTCTTCTGAATCCATTTTAAAAGTATTGGCGCAATTAGTAAATACCATATTCCAAGTAATATAACCGTTCTTCCAAATACATATACACCCTTCATCCATCCTCCTGTTATATAACCATATACCATCATGGATATCAATAATAATCCAAATACAAGCGCTACCATTTTAATTGGAGGCTTTTTGGATGAACTTACTTCCCGATCCTTTAGGACCGATGGATCTATAGTCAGATTATACTTAGGATTATCCCAGTTGTTATTAATAGATTGTATCATTTTCGAAATGAAAATTCCTGTAATAAAACCTGCAAGAGCATAGAATGACACGTAAGTTATGATGAGCGCTTTTGAGGTCGAGAATGGAATTAGATACCCCAATTTACCAGAAATCCAATCACCAAGTTGGTCAATAGCTTCCCATAAGGTCTTTCCATAAAGAACAAATAAAACCAAAACCTTTTGCACTGCAGATTCTGCCATGGAAATAATACCCAATAGAATGCTTGCTACAGAAATCGAATTAAATATAGAAAAAAGAAAAGCACCCAAAATGGCTTGAAAACTAACCGCGAAATACGCTGTAATATTCGAATGTGGCGATACGGCTGCTTTGATTATAAGAACTATAGTCAGCGATGTCATTATCGTCTGCCACTTATTATCACTTAGATAACAGATCATACTAATAAGTATAATAGCTATTCCTCCTACTACAATTCCTGTAAATGGGGAATCAAAAGCATGCATTAAACCCCCTAGTCCTGATTCATTTAATGCCGAAAGCGCAGTTAATCTTTGGATGGCTAATTTATTTGAAGCCTGATCTTCCACCTTATCTTAGTTTGATTTTATCACCAACATTTATAGTCCCGTTTTCAATTGCGATTGCATTTGCTCCGAATAAGACTTTATTTCCCATTTTTCGATATTCTGCTAATGTTCTTAAAGGTTCGATGCCTTTTTCTGCAGTATCCTGATTAATAGTGGTAATACCACATCTTGCACATGGTTTTATGATCTTCAATATGGCTTCTCCCGCACTCACATCTTCCCATTTGTCCTCTTGGTGTGCTTCAATTGTTTCAACCAAAATGTTAGCTCTAAATTTATCAGTTGGTAATTTGATTTTCAATTTAGAGTTCAATAAATTCAAGCTTTCAGAACCTAAGATTAAGTAAGGAAAACCATCAGCAAAACTTACATTTGTACTGAATGGAGGTTTAATAAATTCTTTATTTCTCCTTGATATTTCGGTCATAGCGACAAGCTTACATTTAAAATCTAACAAGTCTGAAAACCAAGTGCTTATTAGGGGATCTACTTCCTGAGCTTTCAGATTACTTTTCCAAACTTGTACTTCCTTAATTACATCCGAATATGTGTTGGATGGAATTAAAATGTTATCCTGTTTAAAATCTACTCTTATATGGTCTTCATTGAGACTACATTTGAAAAGCGACATTAAAGGCAACTCTCTTTGGCTTAAAAACTTTCCCTTTTCATCTACAAGCATCCAGCGTCGATCATATTCAAAGCCTTCAGTCAATGCATTGGCTGATTTTATGCTTATTCCACCCAAGCTTTTAATCGGATAAATAAAAAGGTCTGAAATTCTAAATTCCACTATGGACGAATTATGGTTTTGAAAAGTTTTCCAACAATTCAAAAGTAAATGAAATACTTATCTGATTCCGTGCATCAATTTTCTAATTACAGGATATAATACTGCAGACAGTATTCCTAAGGCCACAGCAATTCCTGTGAGCATCCAAAAGAATGTACTCATGCCATGTTCGTTTGCAATGGCTTCTGACTTTTCACCAAAGACACCCGCCAGCTTCATTCCAATGGCTATCGCCAAATACCAAATACCAAACATGAAGGCAATCATTCTACCCGGAACCAATTTGCTGACATAAGATAGCGCTACCGGTGAAACACATAATTCTCCCATGGTATGGAAAAAGTAGACAAGAATCAAGAATATCATACTCACTGAGGCTGTTTGTGCACTCGGAGCAATTCCTGTAGCTCCTAAAGCGACGCATGCCATACCTATCCCCAATAAAAACATCCCTATGGCGTACTTCATATTTGCATTAGGGTTGTACTTGCTTTCCCACCATTTAGAGAATAATGGTGCAAAAGTGATAATGAATAAAGAATTCAGCACACCAAACCAAGATGCTGGAACTTCAGCGACATCTTTTAAGAATTCTGTATAAAGCATCCAAATGGCTATCGCCCAAATAATAGCGAAACTGATGGAAAGGAATATATTGGAAAGAGCATATTTTTTGAACGTCTTTTTAAACAGTTGAAACATCGCATAATTAATGATGAGCAATGGAATAATTGTCATCAAAGAGTTTACAACTTTATAAATAACAGCTGCATTTCCTTCTAATACTCTATTTGTATAATCCCTGGCAAATATTGTCAAAGATCCTGGCGCCTGTTCAAAAATGGCCCAAAAGAATATTGTAATAAAAGCAAAGAACATAACCGCAAACATTCTGTCTCTTGTCATGCGTGCATATCTGGGAATTCTGATTGCCAAAATGAACAAGAATATGATAAATGCTGTGATGATCATCAGGTTAGATCCTGATAAATTACCAATTACATTATCCAGAAAGCCAACCATGTTGATGCTCCCTTCAGATATTTTGGATACCGGATCATTAATAATCCAGGATAAGCCCAAAAATGCAGCAATACCACACAAAATCACTTCAAGCCTGGTAAAAGGATTGAGTTTTGTGTCTTCATCGTCATGAACAATAGATTCATTCTTATCTTTCTTTGGAACTTTACCGATATCGCCAAATATTCCTTGAGCATACCAGAATTGTAATAGTCCGAATAGCATAAATATTCCTGCCAATCCAAAACCTAAAGACCATCCAACTTTTTCTCCTAAGTATCCGCATAATAAGATCCCGAGAAATGCGCCTGCATTAACACCCATATAAAATATGGTATATGCTCCATCCTTCTTTTCGGTATGCCCCTTGTACATTTCTGAAATAATAGAAGTCATATTGGGCTTAAAAAATCCTGATCCGATAACCAAAAGGAATAGCCCGGCATATATAAAAAATTGAGTTTCAAGAGCCATACATCCATGACCTAAGGTCATCAACAAAGCACCTACGGCAACAGCATATCGATAGCCAATTTTATTATCGGCCATGTAGCCTCCCAACAAGGTTGAGAGATACACCAAAGAGACATAGGTTCCAAAAATGGCAAACGCATGTTCGCGTGGCCAACCCCAACCACCATCAATAACAGATGCAGTTAAGAACATGATTAAAAGAGCACGCATTCCATAGTAGGAAAAACGCTCCCACATTTCCGTAAAGAACAGAACAAATAACTGGGACGGGTGCCCCATCACTTCGGGCTTAATTGCAATTGGATTGCTTTCTGTCATGTTTAACTTGATTTACAATTATGCTAATTCGAATCCTTCGGTTTCATCGTTATCGTCCATTTCTATATCCTCAGCTCCATGAGTAAGGCGCTTAAGAGGCTTCAGTAGAGCCAGAACAATTATTCCTACGGCAACTGTAAAAATGACAATAGTCGTAAATACTGCTTTTTCTCCTGAATCCGCTGCAGATTCTCCCAGAAGACCCGCTACTTTATTACCTAATCCTGTAGCAGCAAAGTAAGCTCCCATCATAAATGAAGCGTACTTAATAGGTGCCAATTTGGTAATAAATGATAAAGCTACAGGCGAAGCACATAATTCACCAATAGTGTGGAAGAGATAAGCCAAAACTAACCAGTACATTGCAGATGTTCCTGTTGATTCAAATTCCTGGGCGGCGAATCGCATAAATAAAAATCCTGCACCCATTATTATAATCCCAATTGCCATTTTGAATAGACTAGATCCTTCCTTTCCTTTCTTTTTCCAATTGTACCAGAAACCTGCGACGGTAGTTCCAAAAATAATAATGAACAAAGCATTAAGAGATTGAAATACTGAAGCTGGAATTTCAAATGGATCCGTTGTAATAACAAATTGTTTGATTAATAAAAATGAGGCCAGTACAACTCCAGATAAAAGAAACCAATACTTGGCATAAGTATCTTGTCTTTTATATGATAGTAAGCCTTTTAAAAACAGGTAAGCAATAGGTAAGATAAATATCAAATTGATCGTCAACGTAGAAGCAAATCTTTCCGTATTTGATTTGGTATACAAATTCATCAACCCTCCTGCCTGTTCAAAAGCTCCCCAAAAAATAATTATTAATAAAAATGAAAGGAACATGACTAACATTCTGTCCTTTTCAACCTTTGTCAATGGTGTATTCATTAATTCTTTGTCAGGATTATCTTTACTCCCTAAAAAGTCTCCTACTCCTGTTAAATACTTCTGTCCCCATTGATAAACCAACATCCCCGCCAACATTCCGATACCTGCCAATCCAAAACCATAATGCCAACCAATCGTTTCACCAACATATCCTACAATTAAACTTGAAAGGAACGCACCAATATTAATTCCGATATAAAATATTGTAAATCCTTTATCACGTCTGTCGTCTCCTGGCTTATACAATCCTCCAACCATAGTAGAAATATTGGGCTTCAACATTCCAACACCTGCAATAATTAAGAGTAATCCAGCATAAAATGCCCAATCTTGTTGAACAGCCAGTATAGTATGGCCTGCAACTAATATCCATCCACCAAAGAGAACAGCTTTTTTCTGTCCAATAAATTTATCCGCAATTATTCCTCCCGGGATGGAAGCAACATATACTAACATAGTATACCAACCATATAAAGCTAATGCTTCAGGATCCGTCCAACCCATACCCGGATTTTCTTCTATTGCTTTTGCAGTAATATAGAGTACCAGGATAGCTCTCATCCCATAGTACGAAAATCGTTCCCACATTTCTGTAAAGAATAGAACATAAAGTCCTATAGGATGATCAAATAATTGTGCTTGATTTTTTAATTGACTATTCATTCTTTATTATTCTTTAGCTTGACTAAAATAGATTAATTAATACGTAATACTCCCCAACACAAGATAATATTCCTTAAGCATAACATGTCCTAAGAAAATATTAAAGAAGTGTGAAATAAGGGGATAAATAAAAAGAATGCATAGTCACTATCCGGAGTTCAAGTTGGTTTAATACATTCGAAAATCCTAGCCTTAGATAATACTTAATCTTTCCCTCCAAATACCTCGTGTGACTATGCTATTCTGGCTTTATGAGACTTAATCCTATGCAAAATATAAATTTAGAACTAATTCAAAGATGGTAAAATTCACATTAGAAAAAATCCTAATTTAAAGAATATAATTTGGTCAATATGAGTTGTCGATTTAGCCCTTGTATAGAGTTGGTTCTTTCTTTAATTCCAAGCGCCAACCAGTCTTCTCAAAAATAGACTGCAGTAACTCAATCAGGTTTTCCTTTTGAGCTTCGGCTTCATCAAATAATTCACCTCCATCGATCAAAGCAATTATATGATCCTTGGCTTTTTTGTTAAGTTGACTAAATTCCTGCGCTGAAAAATTATTGAAAACACCTTCCTGAATATTTATAATATGACTATCGGATTGCTTGCACAAGACACTATAATTTCGTATCTTTCTAATTATTAGACACTTAGTTATGAAGTTACAAGATTTTTTCAAAAAGTATCCAGATGAAGCAAGCTGCAAAGCTCACTTTAAAGCAGAAAGAGATAGACAAGGAGTTATTTGTAAGCGTTGCCAATCTCAAGAGCATTATTGGCTATCCACAAGAAGTCAATACCAATGTAAATCCTGTAAGTTTAGAACGACTTTACGTAGTGGAACATTACTACATAAATCTCAGCTACCCTACTACTATTGGTATTTTGGAATGATGATGCTTACCAGCACAAAAAAGAGTTTTTCTGCATTAGAAATACAAAGACAGTTAGGTCATCCCTATTATGAGCCTATTTGGTATATGCTTCATAAAATACGTCACTCTATGGGTAGGCGAGATGATAATTATCTTCTTGGTAATCAAGTTGAACTTGATGAAGGTTTCTTTGAAATAGTTCCCAACAAAGAAAGACGAGATCAAACCGTAATAGAATTAGAAAACAATGATGGAAAATATAAGAGAGGTAAAGGAAGTCAAAAGCAAGCAATAGTATTGGTTATGGCTGAATCAATATCTGTGGAACCTACTAAAAAATACAGGCACAAAACCAATAAAAAAGTGAGATACATTAAAATGAAATTACTAGATGACCTTAGCAAAGAAAGCACCAATGCACAAGTAGAACAAGCTATTGATACAAAAACATCTGCAATAACAGACGGAGCTAATAACTATAATGATTTAGCAAACAGCCTCACTGACCATAAAGCTGTGGTAATAAAGGACAAGAAAGAGACTCGTAAAATTCTGCCTTGGGTTCATATAGTCATAAGCAATGCCAAAAGATTGCTGTTAGATGTGCATCATTCCATTGGTGAGCAATATCTGCAAAGTTATCTCGATGAGTTCTGCTATAAGTTTAATAGAAAATACTTCAATTCTGTATTCGATAGAGTTGTAACTAACTCTGTATCTGTAAAATGGGAGGTAAATATGTGATTAATCCGATAGTCATATATTATTATAATCCAGATCATGATCTACAGAAAGAATTTCAGCTTCCGGAAAAGTTTCGATTGAGATAATGTGATTATCTTCATCCACATTGAATACAACATTTTCAAAATCATAGCCTACAGAAACTTTTGCTTTAACCCGAACCAGAGCCTGCTTCCGTAAGAAAGATATATCCCAATAACGATACTGCTTATAATCATATATTTCTGAGACATGGCCTTCAACAGCAACCAACTTAAAAACTTTTGCTACTTCTTCCAGAAGCACATCTGATGATTCTCTTTCTACAGTTTTGAAAAAATTTGCTCTTTGAAAATAAAGCGAACCTGCCAATAAGGCGACAAGTATGAAAATGATAATGAGTAAATATGATTTTTTCATTGCTTTAATTTATAATTAAATGGAAACTTTAATCCTGAAGCAGATTTCAAAATAGCCTTAATCGACCCAAATCTGATCGGAGATTCACTAAAAAGTGGAATCTTGTTATCATCCTTTGAAAGCCATATATCCATGAGATCTCCTTCAGAAAAAACATAACCTTCTATTAGTTCGGGTTGAAGATGGCAGGTGTCCACATTTCCAATCCCTTTCAATTTTTTCTTTTCACCACCCAGAAAATTTACATTTAGCTCAAACAATTCCTTATCAAAAAAAATGCGGAAAGGAATTTTTTCATTTACACCCAATTCATTAATCTCAATTTGTCTCAAATAATACATCGATGAGAGCATATCGAGTATTCGACCCTCAACATTAAATATAAACTCCCTAGCGCTTTCTTTGGTACGTCCAAAATGTTCAACTACTCTCCCTTGCTCCATGAATGAAAGACTATCATATCTTTCGTATTTCCCCTCAAGAATTGACCTTCTAAAGTCATGGGTATTAGATCTGCTTTTCCTACTCTGCTTATATAATCATCTCTTACTTTAAAAAAAGAATCATAGCTCGGATATGATCGTCCTTCAGCAATAAATTCAAAATGATCTTCTCTTTCAGTGACTCTAAATTGTACCTCTCCGGCTGGAATCCAAACAAATTCCCAATTATAATAAATCTTATAGGTGATTGTCTCTCCGGTTTTAAATACCAAAGAATCCAAATTAACTTCCTGGGAAATCAATGGACCAAAACTCAAAATGCTAAAGAGCAAAAGTTTTAATTTGATTAAATATTTATTTCTCATGAGCTTATTAAAGGATTCAATGTGATTTGAAATAGTGAAACGGTATAGGCACTATTAATATTTTTTGAATATCGGTGAGGATAGATCATAATTTGGATTCATATTATAATTATGTATAATTTGTGCTCGAAATATTTTCAGCCAATGGCGCAGAACACAAAAATCATAGGTATTGACCCCGGAACCAATATATTGGGATTCGCCATTTTGGAAATTCAAAACAAAAAGCTTAGTGTTCAAGATTTAGGGGTTATTAAATTGAATAAGCTAAAAGACCACCAAACGAAACTAAAGGAAATATATCTACAGCTTCAAGAAATCATAGAAACCTATCTTCCTAACCAAATGGCCATTGAAGCTCCATTTTTTGGAAAGAATGTTCAATCTATGCTTAAATTGGGTAGAGCTCAAGGTGTAGCAATGGCTGCTGCAATAACAATGGGTCTTGACATAATTGAATATTCACCCAAAAAGATCAAACAATCAATTACAGGAAATGGTAACGCTTCAAAAGAACAAGTTGCTTCAATGCTCAACAATATGTTAAGTTTCACGATCAATGAACATTACTTGGATGCTACAGATGCTTTAGCAGTAGCGGTGTGCCACCATCATCAAATAAGCAATGGCGGCATTGTCAGCTCAAAATCAAAAAACTGGAAAAAATTTATTAAAGAAAATCCAGACCGGATTAAATAGCCGCTTTTATCTTATCTGCAATAAGAATAAATTCTTCCTCTGTAAAATGCAATTTCGCTTTGCTGAAATCCATGTCATGAATTCCAAAAATTGGAATTAGGTGAATATGAGCATGTGGCACTTCAAGACCAATTACAGTTACTCCAATTCGTTCACAAGGAAGTACTTTTTTCATTCCTTTGGCAACCTTTTTACTAAAGAGATGCAAGCCGGATAATTGTTCCTCACTTAAATCAAATATATAATCCACCTCTACTTTTGGAACGACAAGAGTATGTCCTTTTACCAAGGGGTTGATATCAAGAAATGCGAGAAAGTCCTCGCTTTCAGCTATTTTATAACAAGGTATATCCCCTCTTACTATTCTTGCGAAAATGCTGGACATTATGACAAAGAGATATCTAATATTTCAAATTCGATAATTCCTCCCGGAGTTTCTATTTGAGCTTTATCACCGACTTTCTTGCCTAATAACCCTTGTCCTATAGGTGAATTGACAGAAATCTTTTTCTCTTTCAAATTCGCTTCTGTTTCAGAAACCAATTTATACGTCAATTCTCTTCCCATTTTTAGGTTTTTCAATTTAACGTTTGAAAGTATTGTGACTTGTGAACTATCCAATTGACTTTCATCGATTATTCTGGCATTAGCCATGGCTTTTTCAAGCTCATTAATTTTAGCTTCGAGCAAACCCTGAGCATCTTTTGCAGCATCATATTCAGCGTTCTCTGATAAATCTCCTTTCTCTCTAGCTTCAGCTATTGCTTTTGCTGCTTCTGATCTCCCATTTGTTTTAAGATTGTCAATTTCAGCTCTTAATCTGTCGAAGCCTTCTTGTGTCATATATGAATATCCTGACATAATCCAAGTTTTGTTAACAACTATACTAAATAAAAACGTCTCTGTCAATAGACAGAAACGTCCTATATCTTTGAATAAAATTAATAAATTCTAAAAATAGTTCCTTAGAAAAGCAATCTGATCGAAAAATTATGGGATCCTCTGAATGGATTTGTCGCTCTATAAGCATAATCCACACCAATTTTGCTTTTCCCTCCTGTAGAAAATGGTAATAAGACAGACGCACCAGCGCTCGCTCCAGAATAAACATTGTCCTTAACAGACCCTGCTGTTCCAAAATCAGATTTGTAGCCACCTCTTAAGGTAAACATATCATTAAAGATAAACTCTACTCCACCACCAATCTGATCTCTTGAAAATGCATTTGAAGTAAAATTCCCCATCGTTCGAAGCATCATTTTCTCAGAAAAATAGAAGTCATAACTTATTCCAATATTAAGTACAGATGGCAATTCAAATTTTTCTGAACGCTGATCAAAAGTCAAAAGAAATTGAGCAGTTCCTTCAGGATTGTCTCCTTGAAATGATAAGCCTTCACCTCCAAATCTCATTGGAGAACCAATATTTCTTAGTGATATACCTAATTTAAAATTATCTTTTTCCCCTGTAACATATTGTACACCTGCATCGATTGCAAATCCAAACGCACTAACATTTGGCAAAGATTCTGAGACTCCTCTAAACAAAAATCCAACTGAAATTCTATTGGCATAGGTATAGGAATACCCTATTCCGAGATTAAAAAATGAGGGTGAAAACACACCTCCATCTCCCTCAGGATTTTGAGTCGTAGTTCTAACGATATCTCCAAAGTCAACCGACATAATGCTAATTCCAAAAGCTGAGCTTTTACCTACTCTTTGGGCATAACCCAACGCATTTAATTTAAGAGTTGACCCTTCATATAACCTCGTATTCGCTATTACCAATTCCTGTCCATCAATTCTGCTTAATCCAGCTATATTGAGTCGCATGGCTTCCAATCCGGTTACAGATGAAGTATTCATAGTATGCAACCCCGCGCTTCGCGCCCATGGGTTCAATAATAATTCAGCAGCCCCAGACTCCCCTTGTCTGTCAGGATTTCCTCCAAACAACAAGCCGGATGCCATGATCAGACTGAATGTGCATATTGCTATTTTATTATAGATCTTCATTGTTCGCATTTATTAAATTGATCAATCGTTTTAGTTATAATGCAGAAGGATCAAATTTTCTGTTTATTCCAAACCATTTTAAAGTTCTTTCTTCTCCCAAATCCGGAGCAGCAACATGAATCAGATATACACCACTT
Source organism: Saprospiraceae bacterium (assembly GCA_965248155.1). Lineage (GTDB taxonomy): Bacteria > Bacteroidota > Bacteroidia > Chitinophagales > Saprospiraceae > RFSX01. Next base: position 1,833,298 of record CBDFIO010000002.1, on the reverse strand, counting down.
GCGATCGGTATTCCGGCGCTATTCTCCACATCCCATTCAATATCAGGTAATATCTGTCTGTTATTCACTCCTCTATTAGCCCCTACAGTTTGAAAGACTCTTTCATCCCGGACAAATTGCTTAATAAACTTACCATCCAAAGAATAGATTGTTACAACTGCTCGTGCTGGCAGATTTGTGATTTTCACAGTTTTTGAAAACTGTGAAGTCTCATAAGATGAATAAGCATAATAAGGATTCGGTACTACATTGACTTCTGCTAAAGCCCCTTCATATTCATCTTGTTCCAAATCTGTAAGCTGCTTACCGGTAATTTCAAATTCGTATACCGGAAATTCTCCTACAACATTACAAGCGTTAGGTGCCTGAATATTGAATGAAGTTTCAAGATTATAAGGATTTTCTACTCTTAATTTGATTTTCAAATCATTAGGTACCGAACCTTGGTCATAAGGCAACATCGATTGCCCTGTAGGTAAAAGAGATATTGAAGACCAAGTAATCGCCTTACCAACATCAATTTTCCCGAAAATATTAAAAGCTTCATTTAGCTTATTATACATTCCCTCACAGCCATCATATTCTTGTCTGGTTACATAGATGAAATGATTACCTCCAACAACAAATTCTTCAGGAGGAGAACCAGGAACCACAAAGTTACCTTCAACTCTGAAGAGTTGGTCACTTGGATTGTACATCATGTCTTCGCCTATATCAGGAATACCAGGAAGTCTGCCTGATAAAGTCGTATTGAATACTGAGTTTTCTCCAAAGAATATATTTAATCTTTTTCCAGTCTCAACGTCAACAGCGTATCCAGGAAAATAACTTAAACCAACTGTGCCATCGGCTCGATCTGCTCCGTTCTTGTCAATTGAAGGTGATTGTCTTAAGTCAAACATATCCGCTGCTCCAATTGTCTGCCTGAATGATAAGTAATCCTCATTAGCAGTTTCAACAACAATACATTCTGACCATTTTTCCTTGTCAGAAGTAAAAATGATATCAACATTATTCAGATTGAAAACACCATTCTTTCCACCATCTCTTAAAAATTCATGGCTATTAGAAGATTTCCAAGCTGGCGTTACATAATATGGGAATATATCTGCTGCAGCTGCTGGTTGAGCAGATGCTAGAATAAATGGATAAAAGAATCCATCTCCCAGATTGCTGTAACTTGAATTCGGATCTAGATTTTCATCAACTTCATTTGATCCTGTTTTCAAGAAATTGAAAACTCCACCATTAAATCCAATACCCATTCCTGTGGCATTGTCTCTCATTGCACCATACCATTGTTCTCCTTCAGGATCAGAATACTCCAGAAAAGCAGCCAAAGCACCATTGTTTTCTTCTTGTGTCGTTCCTGCATCAAAGGTTTGACCTATCGAAATTGAAAAGCCATATTCTGGTATCAACTGTTCATTAAGTGCATCAATTGATTGCTCAGAGGCAACTTCAAATCCTGTATTCACATCCGTCAATACCCATTCTACTCCACTTTCAAGTGAACAATCAGGACCATCATTATGAACACCAACCAACTCTAATTGGAATTTACCATCGATTACTTCAAGAGGATTATAGATCTTGATATTAATTGGTCCTCCTCTACCTTTATAATCAATACGTCCATCGAAGGAACCATCCAAAATCTTATCGTACATTTCATCAGTCATATCCAAGAGGTTGCCCCCTACTCCTACTCCAGAAATTCTGGTAATATCGGCTCCATCGCCATATGCTGCATTCAATCCATTATATATTATTTTTCGTGGAATCGCCGTATAAGTTTTAATATTACCCCGGCCTTCCAGATAAGGTCTTTGTTGTGTTAGCGAAGGATTGCCTGGTTCAAAAGTTGCGTAATTATTAAAGGCGTAAGCCACAACCATATAATGATAGAGATTATGATTAACCAAGTTGTTATCCGTTCCTTCTGCGAATTGATCAGTTAGAATTCTGAATGTACGGTCAATTCCGCCATCTGATCCATTGACCATTCTTTCAAATGACCAAATTGGTGTTCCTGACGCAGGATTAGGATCAGCAAGACTTGTCCAGTTATAAATATCAGCAACTCCATTTTTTACATCTACTTGAGCAACCAATCTTGCTTTTTCGACGTCTGACAATTCGTTAGGAGCAACACCTGCATTTTGCAATTGATATATTTTGTATCCTTCAAAGAAGTAAGTTCTATCTTCTTCAGGAATATCATCTGAAGAAAGGATATCTAATTCCTGATAAGCTTCAAAGGCATTGTTTGAAAGGATCGTATCATTAGTAAGAACAAGTATTAATTCTCTATCCAATTCAATGATATCCATATCCGGTGCATCAGGACCGTCTATAATATTAAAACATGCATCAAATAAATTTTGTGCTATATCATCAGCAGCTTGCAACTTAGCAATGTCCGGTGCAGGATGCATAACATTTGGAACCCAAACCGCCCCAATAATCAATTCATTTACTGCACCCGGCTTCAATAAGAATGGACCTGAAGCCTGTAATGTTCTTCTGTCTCCAAATGGCAAATCCTGGGTAACCATAGACCAGCCGTTAGGATCGTTTGGAGCATCAAAGAAGGCGTATCTTGTTGTATCAGTACTTCCAGGATTCCATCCACTTCCACCTATTGTAAGAGCAGTTCCATCAGTCCATCTTCCCTGGAGGTAATTATAAAATTCGCTTGCAATATTCGGATCCTGAGTTTCTGCAGGGGTTGAATTATCAGAAATCCCATTATAATAAATAAATGAAGACATCCCTAATTCAACAATAGTATCAAAATCAATTGAACCTATTGGTGGATTTTCTAAAATCGTATCTCCTCCAATTATAATTATATTCTTTGGTCCTAAAGGTCCTCTAAAGTAATCTGTACCAATAATTGGAATTTCATCACAGTAGGTATTAACACCATTATCACAATTACATCCATTATTCCCATCTAAACCATCTTCATTATACGTGTAGGCTAAGCTTCTTTCGATATCGCATCCTGAATAATCATCAAGATGGCATCCAAGATCAGGGTCAACCCACATCGCGAAATATGTATTCCTGATATCTGTCTCAGCCCTGTTGATCAATTTATATCTTTGGAAAGTCATCTCATTGATCTCATCATTGGTAGCATATGCAAAAGCTTGAACCTGGACTTCCATTTGAATTTCTGTTCCTCTTGTTAGAGAGTGGGGCCCACCAGCATCGTTGTAAATCCAGAATATCATCTGGTTTGGTACAAGTTCTTTGGCCAGCTTTCTGTTAAGTGGTTCACATCCTCTAATATCTATAATCGGAAAATCACCAAACACTGGATCGTATTCTCCATCAAGGTCTTCATCCCAGAATGATCCGAGCCCTTGTCCTGTATTTGGAAGGTCGAAACCATATTCTTCACTGAAATATGGATTCCCTTGCCCCGGCCAATATTTAACTCCTGCTGGTATCGAATCAGCATCATATTCCACTCCTTCAAATACAGCGGCTTCCCAATCACGAATAGCTTTTTCAGCTTCTCCACCCAAAACTTCAAAAAATTGATCCCAGTTCTGGCAGATTGGAAGATCTGTCAATCCTGTTTCAGGATTTAAAGGTCCTGGATAAAAGTCTGTTTGACCTCCAGTTCTATAATCTGTGGCTCCAACTTTCAGGTTTCCCGAAGGATCTAATCCGCCCAACCAAACCGCACCCGCAAAAATTGAGGATACTTCTGGAATTCCAGAACCAACAGGTGGTGCAGGAACTACATATTTTCCATCCTGAAGATCCCACCATACATCTCCTCCAGTTAATAATCTGGCACGAACATTATTTATGTTCATATCAATCTGTGCCGTCGCTGCCGTACAATCTTCCCTAAAGTTGATAACTGTATTTTCATCTACTTCTACAGCACCTCTTTTTCTATCAGGATTTATATGTGAAAATAATGGCAATATCATCAATGAAAAGATGACAGATAATGCAATGTTTTTAGTTTTTATCATAATTAATTATTTCAATTTGGATTAATAAATGATTTCAATAATTAGAAATTGACAATCGCTCCCAAAAATATTTGTCTTGGTCTTGTATAATGGCCCGGAGAAACTAAGAACCAATTATAAGCTGCCAAAAAGCTATCAAGATTTAAGCTTGATGCTTCAATGGATGAAACCGCACCTTCTCCAAACTCCCTTAATAAATAACCATCATCATCCGGGTCTCCTGAAACATTATATACACCAACGACATTGTCAATGTCAAATAAATTTGTAACTCTTAAGTACACATTAATTCCAAGATATCTCTTGGACTCCTCAGAGAACTTAATTTGGAAATTTTTATCAAACTGTAAGTCAGCGTTGAATGTCCAAGGCAATCTTGCTCCATTAATCGTCTTTCTACCGGACGCACCACCTGGTGATATAACCGACTCGAAAGTAGAGTACGGTCGACCTGACACTGCTGTAATGAACATATTTACGCCTGCATTAGCTAAAATATCTTTACCCCCAATTCGAGGTCCATTGTACTTTTTACCTGAAGAATATCTATAATCAGCAACTGCTGTTAATCTATGTCTCTCATCAAATGAAAGAGGAAGTAGCGTTCTGATGTTCCCTTTCTGATTTATTCCTCTTCCAGAGTTGGCATTAGATCCTGATCCATCAGCAAACTGTAACGTATAAGTTGCATTAAGTTGGAAATTTCCAGTCCTTCTTAAATCATAAGAGAACGTAAATCCTTTAACAGTTCCAAAATCTAGATTACCATATGTCTCATACTGAGAAACACCATCAGGAATAAATGAATATATTCTACTTTGAATCATATCCCTCATTTCCTTGTAATAAGCAGAAACCTTTAATGCAGATGAATTAGAGATTTTTTGTTGAAATCCAACTTCATAATCGATCGTTTTTTCAGGTTTAAGATCTGGATTTCCAGAAGGACTAAATCTCGAAACATCATTAAAGTAAAAATAATCCAAAGCCGTACTTACTACATTCGATGGCGGTCTTTGTACTAAGATGTCATAATGTGCAAAGAATCCGGCGTCCTGTGAAATCGGAAATGAAAAGGCCAATCTTGGCATAAAATTTAACTGAGCATCATAATCTTTAAAAGCCAGATTTGTATCAAATGTTTGCTCCACACCATCTTCGTCTGTTTCAAAATATTGAGGGCTTCTCTTTTGAAAATCTTTCTCAACATATGATGGGAAAACAAGACCACCTCCAAATAAGAGATTTCCATCAGTTGCTGTACCATCGGGTTTGAACCATTGCTCCCCTAATCTATATCCAATTACCTGATCTGGTCCTTCTCCTGAAACATATACCCTATAATCATCGCCAACACTTGAAGGTTGTTCACCGCCATTATTTGCATAAAATTGTCTTGCAGTTTCTATTTCTGTAAACGAGTAAGGGTCTTTTAATACCTTACTATTCGCATCATAATAGTCTATTCTTAAACCTAATCTGAAAATAATATCCTTAAAGGTGAATTTATCTTGTAGGTATGTTGCACCATATATTGGTTGCCAAGGAGCAACCATAAAGCTACGTCTCCCTTCTGCATCCTTACTTAAGAAAAAATCATCAAAGGTTGTCGAATTACTGATCTTATTACCGAGGTAATCATACCCATAGTAATTAAGACCTATATCAGAAAAGTTATTCAATTCTCCAGCTGAGAATAAACTAAGGTCCAAGTCATCAGGATTCAAGCCATCAGTATTGAGATATTCATTAACTGCGACGTCAATTCCATTAAGACCTCTTACTTTACTGAAAAAAGAGTTGTCAGCAAATTCATCTTCAGAACTACCAACCCCATATTGAGTGAATTCCATCTGAGTGAAAGGGTCCATAAATGTACCTAGTATTGTCGATGTGTCCACTCCATTAAGATGTCTGTTAGCTTGAATTCTCATCAGTTCCCAAAGTGCTCTAGGATTCATTCTCCACGAGCGGCTTATCCTTTGTTCATACATAAATCCAAATTGAATACTGTGCTTTCCGCTATCGGATCCTCCAGGAAACAAATCAAATCCACTAGTAACATTAATCGTATATCTGTCTTGTTCGAATTTGCTATTAAGATTATATATCTGACCAACATTATTAAACATGTTCCAGACATTGTTCACTTCTGATTCTAAAAATCCATTACGTGAATTGAATTTTGAAAGAACTTCATTAGTATTTTCATCACGTATAAATTCACCATCTATTCCTTCATATCCCTGATGTGCCCAATTCAATTCAAAAGGAGTCCCAGGGTTTGTAGTTACAATTTCTCCATGCCAATTATCAGGATCAGAGAGTGTACTAGCAACTGGATTCCAATCTCTAGCCTGCTGACCATAGTATCCATAACTGAAAAGATTTCCTTGGTGATTTAAATCTTCCCTTCTACTTGTGTTTCGCTCATACCCGAATTGAAGCGTATAAGAAGCATTTCTGATTATTGAATTTTTCTTCTCTTCTTCTTCTCCTCCATAGCTTTGGTTTCCTAATTTGTGACGCAATCTTACATGTCCTCTGTATCCTCCACTATAAGCAATAGGATTATTTTCCCAGTTATATAGATTCCAAGCTCCGCCCGGACTAAATAAGTCTTTGCTGTCAAACACTGTACCTGATATCGTGAAATCAATGTTCTTACTGAATCGTGCATCAATCTTTGCACTTATGTTATAATCCTCATCTGTTTCATTAGGCCTGGCTTTTAGCACATTTGGAATGGCATCTCCTTCAATAAATTCAGGTGTTGGGAAGTCAGATCCATTAAATGAAGTCACTGGATTCTCTTCTATTTGAGCAATCAACTCACTTGATGCGCGATAAACACCTAATGCAGATGGATTTTTATCTTCTACATTTCTATATTGTCCAAATAATCTAAATCCAATTATTGATTCGTCTTGTTTATTCTTAACTATTGGACCACTAAAGTTTGCATTTAATAGGTTGTAACCATAAGAATCTAAATATTCACTGGTTTCAGCTTCAATACCTCCTGTAAATCTTGCAGAAGGTCCTTTTGTAGTAATTGAAATAATTCCACCTGTAACATCACCATATTTGGCTTCAATACCTCCTGTAATGACTTGCATCTGATCAATTTGGGCTTGAGGCACCATATTGCCAGCTGCACCGGCAGAACTTACTCTTACACCATCTATATAATAATAGGTGGAATTAGTTCTGGATCCTCTTACTGAGATATTTCCGTCCTGATCTAATGAAATACCAGCTGTAGTCGCAGCAATAGCAGCAATGTTTTTAGTTGGAAGTGCTTGGATATTCTCTGAAGTAAGTGATTTCCCTTGTGTTGTATTATCAAATTCTACAAGAGGAACTTCATAGGCAATAATTTCTATGACGTCAACAAGGACTCCTTCTTCTTTCATAAAAACATCAACAATATTAACCTTGCCCGCCTTAGCGACAACGCCTGCAACTCTCTGAGTCTGCAAACCAAGGAAACTTACTTCGATATCATACGTTCCGGGATCTATATCCGAAAAGAAATAATTCCCATCAAAATCAGATTCTGTCCCTGTTAACAGAACTTCATTTTTATATAGAGCAATGGTCGCAAATAATACGACCTCTCCTGTCCCTTCCTCAGTAATTTTCCCTTGTAAAGAGGTCTGAGAAAATGCTATTCCTGAGATGAATAAACATAAAATGAAAAGAGTGAAATTCTTTCCCATCTTTTAGCTTTTGTGTATCAATTAATATATACTTCTCGAATGAAGCTCACAATGTTAAGAAATATTTGAAGCCTCACAAAATTTAAATAAATTGAAGTCAATTTGTCGACAATAGCCCTCTAACTAATCGAGCTAATTTTTGACAATAAAATATCTCCAATTTTATACAAGGATTCCTTTGTCCACCCCGCAATATGTGGACTCAATACAGTATTATCCATTGTATATAATTCATTATACAGTTGATCTTCTTCGAATGTGAAGTGATGTGGTTTTTCATTTTCGAAAACATCCAAACAAGCTCCTTTAAGCTTTCCTTTCTTAAGGGCATCAATAAGGTCGCTTGTATCAATTACAGACCCTCTCGAAGTGTTGACTAAAATAAGCTGATCTTTACATTGATTCAGAAAATTTTCATCGATCATCCATTTTGTTTCATCCGTCAAAGGAACGTGAAGACTAATCACATCTGATTTAGTTTTCAATTCTTCAAGACCCACCTTACAAATATACTTGAATTCAGACTTGGTTTCCAACACATATGGATCATAATATATAATGTCTAGTGCCCATCCTGACAATTTTCGGACAAATGACTTTCCTGTATTTCCAAATCCGATAACTCCAATCGTTTTGCCACTTAATTCTTCTCCTCTATTTTCTTCTCTTTTCCAAGTTTTATTTCTAATCTCAGTATCCGCTTTGATCAACTTATTCAATAAACAAAGTAGCATCCCAAGTGCATGTTCTGCCACTGCATTTCGATTGCCTTCCGGAGAATTCCATACATGGATTCCTTTCTCCTTTGCATATTCAACATCAATAATTTCCAGTCCTGAGCCTAACCTTCCAATAAACTTCAACTGAGTAGCTAAATCAATTTTAGCTTTCGTCATTTTTATTTTACTGTTGATGATAATTCCTGTTAATTCAGGAATTAATTCTGGTAATTGATTTGGATCAAATTCTGGCTCATACATCAGCTGATAATTTAATCTGGACAATCCTTCGATTAAGACATTGTGAACCTTGTCCGTTATTAATACCTTTCCTTTCATTCTATTGTTATCAAACAAAAATCCTAATTTTCTAGGGTAATAAATAACGAATGAAAAAAATACTATTCATACTTTTCTTAGCAAGTATTTCAATTCACGCACAAAATCCTTGGCAAGTTGAAGCAAATGATATTGATCCTGATAATTATTATGGTGTAACAGTAGCAAATGGTATGGTGGGCATTGTCTCATCAGCTCATCCATTAAAGGTTAACGATGTTATATTAAATGGAGTTTATGATTATTATCAAAGAGGGCGGGTTTCCAACATTCTTAAAGTCTTTAATCATGTCAATATGAATCTGGACATAGATGGCCAAAGAATTGACATTAACAATATATCCCATTATCAACAAACACTGGATATGAAAAAAGCGACATTAAAGACTTCATTTAATGTCGGTAATAAAGCCTCCGTGGAAACAGAAATAATGTCACTTAGACACCTTCCTTACACCTCATTAATTGAAATGGAAATTCACGCCCATGAAGATATTAAGATCGCCCCAATGTCTGTGATTGAAGCCCCAAATCATCTTAACGATGTAAGGAATTACTACGCAGAAATTGACAGACCACATGTGAAGATCCCTTTAATGACCTCTGTTGGTCTGAGCCCCTCAGGAACTGTAAAACTTGCTGCATCCAATAGTTTTATATTTAATGAACATCATGGCAATGAGCCTCAGTTAATTCATGAAGACTGGGATTACAACATGCACTTGACTAAATTCCATAAAGAATTAAAAGCCGGAGAATCATATTCGTTTAGCATAGTTGCTTCTGTTGTGGCTTCAACTCAGTACGAAGACCCACATAACGAAGCTGAAAGACTAACAATTTATGCCGCTTTAGAAGGAAAGGACCGGCTCCTAAAAAGACATAATAACGCTTGGGATGAATTATGGAAAAGTAATATTACTGTAGAGGGAGATGATGAAATAACGAGAGACATAAGATTTGCTCTATACCATCTTTATTCATTTTCTCGTGCTGGAACTGCTTACAGTCTTTCTCCTATGGGTCTTTCTGGTTTAGGATATAATGGCCATGTTTTTTGGGACACTGAGTTGTGGATGTATCCTCCTTTATTATTAATGCAACCTGATATAGCCAGATCCCTTTTGGAATATCGATTTGAAAGATTAGAAGCTGCAAAACAAAATGCTTTTTCACATGGATTCAAAGGTGCCATGTTTCCCTGGGAATCGGCTTATGATGGTTCTGAAGACACTCCTGTATGGGCTTTGACAGGACCATTTGAACATCATATCACCGGATGCGTGGCCTGGGCTTTCTGGAAATATTATCAAGTTAGCCAGGATAAACAATGGCTTAAAGAAAGAGGATATCCTGTCCTAAAGGAAATTGCAGATTATTGGGCCAGTCGTGTAGAACGAAATGGCCCCAATCAATATGATATCAATAATGTGGTTGCAGCTGATGAATGGGCAGAAAATGTGGATAACAATGCATTTACAAATGCAGTAGCGATTTTGTCACTTAGATATGCAAGTCAAGCATCTGAAATACTGGAAATAAAAGTCAATCCTGATTGGAATCATGTTGCTGAAAATATTCCAATCTTATCTTTTCAAAATGGCATAACAAGAGAACATGCAAGTTATGATGGAGAAATGATTAAGCAAGCCGATGTCAATTTGTTATCCTACCCTTTAAAGTTAATAAGTGATGAAAATCAAATTAAAAAGGATTTGGATTACTATGAGAAGAGGATGTCACCTAATGGACCTGCTATGGGGTTTGCAATTCTTGCCATACTATACAATAAATTGGGTGACAGCGAAAAAGCCTCAGCTATCTTTGCCAATTCCTACAAGTTAAATGAAGTTCCTCCCTTTGGCGTTATTTCAGAAACCGCAGGTGGGACAAACCCCTATTTTGCTACAGGAGCCGGTGGGATGCTCCAAGCTGTACTTTTTGGTTTTGGGGGATTGGACATTAATGATTCAGGAGTTATTCAATTAAAAACAAGTATCCCCTCAAATTGGAAAAACTGAATATTACAGGTGTGGGAAGAGAGGAATCGACTTTCTCGGTAGAGCATTAATTCTGTAGATTCAGATTTTATCAGTGCCATAAAGATCTATTCCTACTCAGAATAAGAGAAACGACCCTGGTCTTGGTCCTTGCAATTCGACTAAATACACCTTATAAATTTTAATTTTGTTGTGAATCAATAAACTCGGATGTATAATATACTGATTTTAGGAAGCGGAGGTAGAGAACATACTTTAGCTTGGAAAGTGAAGCAGAGCAATAAGTGCGGAAATCTCTTTATAGCTCCCGGCAATGCTGGAACGAAATCATTGGGTCAAAATATAGATCTTGATATATTGGATTTTCCTGCTATCCAAACTTGTGTGGAACAATTTAACATAGATATCCTAATAGTAGGTCCAGAAGCTCCATTGGTAAAGGGTGTTTTTGATTTCTTTATTAATCATAAAGTACATGTTATTGGTCCTTCTCAATTATCTTCTCAATTGGAAGGTTCGAAAGATTTTGCTAACAAATTTATGTCTGAGTTTGATATTCCAACTGCTGGATACATAACAATTCAAAGCTCCAATATTGAAGAAGGATACAGTTATATTGATCAACAAAATGACAATATCGTTTTAAAGGCGGATGGATTGGCCGCTGGTAAAGGAGTTCTAATTATTGAAGATAAACATGAAGCGAAGATTGCTTTAAAAACAATGTTAGAAGGTCAGTTCGGAAATGCTTCTGAAAAAGTTGTTATAGAAGAATTTTTGGATGGTATTGAATTCTCCGTATTCGTTCTTACAGATGGAAAAAGTTATAAGGTTCTACCTATAGCTAAGGATTACAAGCGAATAGGAGAAGGAGACACTGGACTCAATACCGGCGGAATGGGGGCTGTTTCTCCTGTTCCTTTTGTAGATGAATCGCTTATGGAAAAAGTAATTTCCAAAATTGTTGAGCCTACAATCCAAGGATTACAAAAAAGAGATTATAAATATCATGGCTTCATATTTTTAGGCCTTATCGTTGTAAGGGATGAACCTTATGTAATAGAATATAATTGTCGACTTGGTGATCCTGAAACAGAAGTTGTCTTACCTAGAATAAAAAATGATCTTGTTGATATTTTTGAAGCTTTGATCAATGGCAATCTGAATGAAGTTGACATTAAAATTGATAATCGATCAGCTGCAACAATCATGTTAGTATCCGGAGGCTATCCGGAGAAATATGAAAAAAATAAAGAGATAAAAATTCTTGATTCTGAAAATGATAGCATTTTATTTCATGCAGGGACAAAATACGGAAATGGGAAATTGCTTACCAATGGGGGACGAGTAATTGCAGTGACGAGCATGGCCAATCACCTCCAAGACGCTTTAAATCAATCCCTCAATACAATTGATGATATAAAATTTGAAAATCAAAATTATAGAAAGGATATTGGTTTCGATTTGTGATGAATTATAACGTTTCAGAAATATCAACTATAATTAATGGGCAAATACTTTCCCAAGCTGCTAATAATGCAGAAATTACCAATGTCGCATTTGATTCACGCAAAATAAATACAGGAGACAATACGCTTTTCATAGCCATTCAAAGCACTTCAAATGATGGCCATAAGTATATAAGAGATGCTTATGATAAAGGTGTGAGAAATTTTATTATTCAAAATAAACTGAAGCTTGATAGTTATACTGATTCAAGTTTTATAAAGGTAGATCACTCTGTCCTAGCACTTCAAAAGCTTGCACAACATCACCGAAAAAAATTTAGCCTCCCAATTGTTGCAATAGCCGGAAGTAATGGAAAAACTATAATAAAAGAGTGGCTTTCGGATTGTCTTGATTCGAAATACAATGTTTGCAAAAATCCCTTAAGCTATAATTCACAATTAGGGGTTCCTTTGTCAGTACTCTTACTCAATGAAGATCATCAAATTGCCATATTTGAAGCAGGAATTTCAGAATCTGATGAAATGATCAATCATCAGAAAACAATTAATAGTGATTTTGGAATATTTAGCAATATTGGGGATGCTCATGATTCAGGTTTTGAGTCAATGGAACAGAAGCTAAATGAAAAACTAAAGCTTTTTAGTTCTTGCAAGCAAATCATTTACGACGGTGACGATCCTCTTGTTTCTTCTGCCTTTAAAAATAAATATCCTGAAACCAGCATCTCTTGGGGTCAGAATGAAAATGCAGATATAAAAGTGGCAACTTTAGTCAAACATAAAAGCTATTCCCATTGTCACCTAATATATAAAGGTCAAAATCTTGAACTCTCTATACCTTTCATTAATGACCATCTGATCAATAACTGTCTTCACGTAATATCATTTCTAATATTGGATAACTGGTCAATAGAAGAAATTCAAACCCAAATTAATCAACTGTCTTCTATATCAAAGAGATTAGAAATCAAAGAAGGCTTGAATAATTGTTTACTTATTAATGACAGCTATTCTTTAGATATGTCTTCCATGAATTTAGGCCTCGAATATTTGGATCAGTATAGTCGGAATATGAGTAAGGTTTTGTTTTTATCAGGTTTCGAGCAACAGAAGAATAAATCAGAATTATACAAATCGATATCTGCTTTATTAAAATCCCATAAGCTATTTAAGTTGATATTAATCGGTTTTAATGCCCAAGCATTAGCCTATTTTGATGCTGATGTAAGCCAATCATATAATACCACCAACGAATGTCTTTTGGAATTTGATTTCTCCGAATTATCGAATTCTTGCATACTCATTAAAGGTGCAAGAAGATTTCATTTCGAAGATATATTTGAAAAATTATCACTTCAAGCGCATCAGACAGTTTTAGAAACAGATTTTAATGCCTTAGAGCATAACTTAAGATTTTACAGATCACATTTACAAAAAGATGGTAAAATAATGTGTGTTATAAAGGCTGAAGCTTATGGAAGTGGGAGCATACAACTCGCTCGTTTTTTGGAATCAAAAAATGTGGACTATTTAGCTGTTGCTTTATTGGATGAAGCAGTAAAAATCAGACAATCTGGGTGCTCATTACCTATAATGATTTTTAATATTCAAAATGAAAATCTAGACTTGCTTTGGAAGTATGATCTTGAACCAGAAGTCTATTCAATTAATTTGCTAAATAGATTAATAGAATTCTCAAATAAGATTCAGCGAGAACTAAAGATTCATTTAAAAATTGAATCCGGAATGCACAGGCTTGGATTTATGTCCGATGAACTTCAGCAACTGATTATATTACTAAAACAATCGAAGTTCATTACCGTAAAATCAATGTTTTCTCATTTGGCTTCTAGTGAAAATAAAGAGCATGATGATTTTACTAAAACTCAGGTGAGCAACTACATATCTACCTGCAAAGTGATTGAATCTGCTTTAGATTATACACCAGACAAACATATTTTGAATACAGGAGGAATAATACGATTCCCACAATTTCAATTTAATATGGTCCGACTGGGATTAGGCTTATACGGAATTGATGAGACCAATTCCATTCAAGATCAACTGGAAAAAGCACATTGTTTAAAAGCGCAAATTTTACAGATAAAAACAATTCAGGAAAACGAAAGTACGGGATATGGACGTTCCGGAACAGTCCACAAAACAACTAAAATAGCAGTTATTAGCATCGGATACGCCGATGGCCTAATGCGCAAAGCCGGTAATGGTAATTATTCAGTATTGCTTAATGATCAACTTTACCCAACGATAGGTAATATATGTATGGATGTAAGTATGATCGATATAAGTTCGTCTGAAAATATCAAAATTGGAGATGAAGCTATCGTTTTCGATAAAAATTTAGATATCAAAAAACTTGCCCTTGTTTGCGAAACAATTTCATATGAGATAATAAGTAGGATTGCCCCACGCGTTAAAAGAGTTTATATTCATAAGTAAAAACGGTTCAGGTTTTCCTAAACTGTATTTGTTATTTTTGTGCAAAATTATAGGTCATGAGATTGCTTGTTTTATTGGTTTCATTTGTTTTCTGTAGCTCAGTTTACGCACAGAAGAAAGATCCAATACTTTTTACTGTAGATAATGAGAAGGTCTATCTCTCTGAATTTAAATATATATATCAGAAAAACAACGCTAAGAATGCTGACTACAGCAAACAAAGTGTTCATGAGTATTTGGATCTCTATAAAAAATTCAAATTAAAAGTTCATAAGGCAAAAGAAAATGGATTGGATACCGTAAAAAGTCTCCAAGATGAGCTAGCAGGATATAGAAAGCAATTGGCCAAATCCTATTTAAGCGATAAAGAAATAAACGACAGACTTGTTAACGAAATAGTAAGTCGAATGAAAACCGATGTGGAACTCAGCCACATATTTGTTTCTGCAGATGCTAAATCAACAGATATCAAAAAGCAAGGCGCTGTTTCAAAAATCAATGAAATCCACAAAAGACTTATAGAAGGTGTTCAGTTTGACTTAGTCGCTAAAACACTTTCAGAAGACAAATCCTCAGCAAAAAGAGATGGATATGTAGGTTATTATACTGCTCCATTACCAGATGGATTTTATGAATTTGAAAATGCAATGTATAACACTCCGGTTGGAGAGTTTTCGGAACCTCTGAAATCGAAAATGGGCTACCATATTATCAAGGTGTCCAAAAAGAGACCTGCCAGGGGTCAAGTGGAAATTGCACATATATTAATCAGAAAGAAATCCTTAAAAAGGAACTTAAGTGAAACGAAAATTTTGGTAGATTCTATTCACGGATTATTGGTAAAGGGTCGGAATTATGAGAATATGGCGGCCAAGTTTTCTGAAGATACAAAGACCAAAGGCAAAGGAGGATACCTGGGTTACATAGGTATAAACCAATATGAAACTGCATTTGAAGATGGAGCATTTGCTCTTAAAAATGATAATGAGTATTCTCAACCCATTGAAACAGAAATTGGATATCACATTTTAAAGCGTATCAATAAACGGGACAACTCAAATGTGGATGTTCTTAAAAAAAGAATTAAAGCAAAAATTACCAACCATGACAGGTTCTCTATTGCAGAAAAAAAACTGATTGAAGATGTAAAGAAGTCGGCTAATTTTAGTGAAAATCAAGAGGCGCTCAAACTTTTTTACAGCAAACTTAATGATGACTTTTTTAGCTATAAATGGAACGCACCAAGTTTTGATGAAAATGTAAAATTATTTGAATTAGACGGACAGGATTATAAGCTTGTTGAGTTCAGCAATTTTGTGAAAAAAAGCATAAAAGATCGCTTGAAGTTTAACAAAATCAAATCTTTTGAAGAGGCAATCTCTGAGCTATATAATAAATACGTGGATGAGAAGGTAATGGAATTCGAAGAAAAAAATCTCGAATCAAAATACCCTGATTTTAAATCCTTAATGAGAGAATACAGTGAGGGAATACTTCTTTTTGAAATCACAAAAAAAGAAGTTTGGGATAAAGCATCACAAGACACTTCAGGCTTAAGGCATTTCTTCAACAATACAAACCAAGAGTACAAATGGCCAGAAAGAGTTAAGGTCATGAAATATACTTTACAAGCTGATAACCCTCAAAATATTATCGGTATATATAGATATGCGCAAAAGAAAGATCATGAAAAATTGATCAAAAAATATGAATCTGCAGAAGGAATAAAAATGCATTACGAAGAATCCATATTGGATAAAGGTGATAAACTTATTGCTGCTTTGCGCTTTAAAGACGGAGCATTAAGCGAGCTTAAAATGGATGAAAAGTCAGCAAATTTTTACAAATTTATTGAGATGGTTAAACCTCGAGCCAAAACACTTAATGAGGCACGAGGATATGTCATAGCAGATTATCAGGATTTCCTTGAACTAAAATGGATTGAAGAGCTTTCTGAGGAGTTCCCTATTAAAGTCAACAAAAACGTATTAAAATCCATAATAAAATAAATTACATATTAAAACCTACAACTGCTCTCTTAATAATACTCCTACTCACAATATTAAATAGTTGTCAAAACTTTGGTGGAGTTAATAAAGAAGGTGCGCTGGTTGCTACCGCATTTGGTGAACATTTGCATATGAGTGAAATTGATAATTCATTGACAGAAATGCACAGCAAGCAGGATTCTGAAATAATTATTGCAAAATTTATTGACAATTGGATACTCGACAGGATCATATTAAATGAATCTAGAAAGCATAGTCGTAAAAATGATGAATTAAACAGATTGGTAGAAGATTACAAAAGTTCATTAATGGTTCATAATTTTGAAAATCACTATTTGGAAACCACATTGGACACAGTAGTATTCCCAGGGGAAATTCAAGAATATTATCTTTCAAAAAAAGAACAGTTTGAGCTCGACGAATCAATAGTCAGACTTTTTCTTGTAAAAGTTCCAATTGAAACAGCCAGCGATACACTTCAAAATCTATGGGAAACCGAAGACCTTCCAGCTCTAAAGTCATATATAAATTACGTGCAAGGATTTTGTATTCTAGATATTAACCGTTGGTTTTATGAAACAGAAATAAAATCTCTTGTTCCTGAGGCATTATTCAAAAAAATATCCTTCAAAAGGGCTGCTGAATACGATTATAGTGATGAGAAGTTTAAATTTTATGTTAAAATTCTTGAGATAATCAAGGAGAATGAAGAAGCACCCGTTAGTTTCTTTAATAATAGCATCAGACAACGTATTTTGCGCAACCGCTCCAGAAATTTACTCAGTGAAATGCGGAATAAGCTTTATAAAGAAAAAATAAAGAGTAAGAATATCAAGATTTATTCAAATTCTAATTAATGAAATATTATATCTCAACCCTCCTAATTATATGTTCCGGCATTATTGTAAATGCTCAGGAAAGACTATTAATCGATAAAGTCGTCTGTAAAGTAGGAACTGAAACGATTCTACTTTCTGATGTAGAAAGTCAATATTCTTATGCGGCGGATCAGACAGCTGGCTTAAATCCAAATTTAAAATGCGAAATATTCCAAAGCATTATTGGACAAAAATTAATTATTCATCATGCTAAATTGGATAGTGTCATTGTATCAGATGATGAGCTTGAAGCCAACTTGAATTTTAGAATCGATGGTGTGTTAAGACAAATGAATGGCGACGAAGCTTTATTTGAGGAGTATTATGATATGACCGTAAATGAAATGCGCGATAATCTACGTGAAGATCTTGAACATCAAATGCTTGCTGAAAGAATGCAGGGCAAAATCATTAATGAGGTTGAAATCACTCCAAAAGAAGTAAAAGAGTTTTTTAGATCTATACCGTTTGATAGTATCCCCTATCTTAATGCAGAAGTGGAAATATCAGAAATTGTAGTTAAACCTGAAGTCAATGAGGATGAAAGAATTAAAGCTCTTGATAAGGTTTCAGATATCAGAAAAAAAATTGTTGAAGGTGGGGAAGACTTTGGTGAATTGGCAATCAAACATTCTGATGACCCCGGTTCTGGTAGTCGAGGTGGAGATTTAGGTTTTGCAGAACGTGGAACATATGTTCAAGATTTTGAAGCCACTGCATATGCTTTGGAAGAAAATGAGATATCTGATCCTGTTGAAACTGAATTTGGATTCCATATCATCCAAATGATAAAAAGAGCTGGTACAAAAATAAAATTGCGTCATATTCTTATAAAACCTACAATAACAGACGACGACAAATCCAAAGCTCAAATCAAGCTGGATACAATTAAAGCTCAGATTGAAAGAGCAGAGATAACATTTTCACAGGCTGTAAAGAAATATTCATTTGAGGATGTTCCAAGTTACCATAATAATGGCTCTATTCAGAATCCTAACACTGGAAAGACAACTTTTGAGACGGCAGAATTACCGACTGAAATATACTTTGCAATCGAAGAAATGGATGTAAATGATGTATCGACATCATTAGAATATCCTTTACCAACAGGAGAAGTTTATTACCGAATAATTCAATTGCAATCCAAAACCAGACCTCATAAGGCAAGTCTCGAAATGGACTATACTAAAATTCTAAACTATGCTAAGGAGAGTAAGAAAAATGAGTATTTTTCTGCCTGGTTAGAAGAAAAACTAAAAGATACTTATATCGATATTGATCGAAACTTTCTGAACTGTCCGGACTTAGATAAATTTATACAGGGTGGAGAGTAATCGTTTAATTATTTCAAGTAATTATTTTCAAAGAATATTCTGTAGTTAGAAATCCCTTGTTGTTTGATTACCTCACGATAGTTCTTTTGAGTACTGGCAAAAATATCAAATGATGTTTGCCCGTTTTTAACAAACTCCAGACCATTCTTTTGCACTCCATCATAGTATTTCATTGACTCGGTATTGTTATCAAATGATCTAATAAGGATTATCTGCGCTTTATTTTCTTGGTTGAGATAGATATTACTGGTCTTAAGATTATCAAACCGATGGTATTTCTTGTTGTAGTTGTTAATATCGATTTTCGTTTTGTCAAATTCCCTTTGACTTAAGTCATAAACGACTACAAAAACATAATGGAGTTTATCATCTTCTATTTCAAATATATCAAGCGCTTCATCAAAAAGGATTTCATCGAAAGCCTCTCTGTCTCCTTTCAAAAATCTGAGTATTTCTTTCCCTCTTACTTCTTCAGGAGTATTTGGATGTCTTTTGACCAAGTATTGCAATTCACTAATATATTTTTCTTTCCCTTCTGTACTTCCATAACTCATCGCCTTAAGCATATCGAATTTTGGCGCATATTCTTTAGCTCCGGGAAATAGTTTTTCCTTTTCATTAACTCTTGATATTACATCTTCATATTTTTCGGCCTCAAATAATTGGTATGTTTCAGTGTAATATTTTTCAACAGAAACTTCCTTGTCTTTCAATGCTTGGGCATAACTTGGATCTGTTGCAAGTTTGGTAAACTTCGAGTCAGGATACTCATTCAATAATTTTTGTTTGAGTTCATTTGCCTTCTTTTGATTATTAAGATCGTAATAAGATAAATACAAATAAAATAAGGCTTCATCTCTTTTTTCAAACTCTGGATATTCACGTGCTAAGCGTTCTAGAACCTCAATAGATTTGTCATAGTTTCTGAGTCTTTCTCTGAAAAGAACGCCTAATTCAAATAAGGCATTTTGGATTTTGATGTTAGCGGACTTTTTCTGAATATCATTTCTAGGAACGTCTTTAAGGGTACTTCTTACTTCTTCTTCCGTGAAATCTGTTTTTACTTCTTCTTCAACTACAATTTCGTCACTAGCAACAGATGCATCAGTTCTAAGTGATCTTCTCCAATGATCCTCCAATAATCTGTCTCCCCACTTTCTTTTGAATTCAGTCTTGCCCTGATTAAGAGAAAGTGTATTATATGCAAAGAAATTACTTCTGCCTGATCCTAATTGCCTGTTGGAAACAATAATATTACTTTTCTTATCTTCCTCTTCGGCTATATCTTCTTTTCTACTTAATTCATTCTGGGTTAATATTTCTTTTGCAAGTTCATTCAACTCGTCTTCAGAAAGTAAACTCATTCGAAGAAGGCTATCTTGTAATTTTACAATTTTAATATTGTTTGCGATCTCGCTTAGATTTTTCGATAGTTTTTCTACTTTTTTATACCGGGGATCATTAAGCTTCATAAGCTTTAATGCGAAATCATAATTATCTTTCGATTCGGTATAGAATTCCTGATCAAATAATAATTCTGCCAAGCGATAATACGCTTCCAATTTTACAAATTGGTTCCCTCCGGTTGAAGAAATCGCACTTTCAAAACTTTGTATTGCTGCTTCAATTTCACCTGATTCCAGTTTGATCTGAGCAATGGTGAAATATATCTGATCGTTGTATTCCTCATTCTTAGATTCTTGGAGCATTTTGTCTAGCCTATTTAGAGCCTTCGCTTTTGCAATCCTCCCTGTTCTATATGAAAGTTTTAGTTCATTCAGTTCTGCGTTAAATTTCAAAGAGACTTCGGGGTTTAATTTCCTTGCTCTTCTGTATTCTTCAAATGCCATCGAGGAATTATCTGTTTTCTCAAATATTTGTCCTCGGATAAAGGCATACCTTCCTTTAGCTATTCTTGATTTTTCACTATTTATTGCCTCTTCAAGTGAGACCAATGCTTTATTATATTCACCTGTTTTAATGAACATATCTGCTTTGGCGGCATTGATTTTATTCTGAACATTATCGCTTAAACCTATAGTAGATTCTAATCTTTCAAAAACATAGTTTGCACTGGAAAATCTTTCTGTTTCTATATAAGTTCTAGCCAACCAATAGAGGCCTTCTGTATAGGCTGTTTTGTTTTTCCAAATTGCACCCTTCCCTTGTAGTTTATAATCTTGCTTCTTTTTCTTCTCTTCTTCCTTTTTGCGTTCTTCTTCTTCAATGCGTTTTTTCTCCAGCTCTTCTAGGGCAGCCTGTTGTTCTCTTGTTTTAGCCCGATCTTCAGCTGTAGATTTTGGTTTTTTGACATCATCTGATTTAGTAGATGACCTACTACTTCCTCGTCTACCGTTTTTTGAGCTCTTTTTACGCTCTTTAGCATTTTTCTTTCTTTCCTTTTCCTTTTCTTTCCGATCTTTTTGAAGCTCTTTTCTTTTGTCATCACGTTCTTTCTTATCTTCCTCTCTTTCCTTATCTTTTTCTTTTCTCGCTTTTTTTAAATCTTTCTTACTTGAACGACCTGATTTTTTCTTTTTAGATTTTGAATAGACTCTTCCATAAGGATTTTTAGGATCAAATACTTCTTCAAAATATTGGAAAGTTTCTTCTGCACCGATATAATCATGCTTTAGGTATTGTGCTTTGCCAATCAAAACATAGCAATCATCTACATAATTACTGATATCATGAATTGAAGCTACTGTAGACACTTTTTCAATAGCTTTATCAAGATCTGATGTTACACTTTGGGGATTTTCTACATCTACGTAATCATAAACACTAATGATCTCATTGTAGTTATCCATATGCATATCCTGCAACTTGAGCATTGATTCTCGCATCAATTCTTCAGCATTAAAAAAGCCGTTGAACTTTGCGGTTGTGTTATGGTAAAACTTCTTGAACCCTTTGATTTCGTCTTTTGATTTCGTAGTCGAACATGACGAAATGACAAATGCAAATAGCAAGAATAAAATATAAGGAACGAACTTCTTCAAATTCAAAAATTGCTTTTAAATTATAAATGAAAAGTAATTTTGGTATAGCTTTGAGACTAATTAAGGAATCGGAACCCAAATTCAACTCTAATAACTGAATTAAGTCGAAAATATTTTAATTTTTAAGCTAAAAGTATCTATATATATTTTCAAAAAAGATACCTAATTATTCAAAATCATCTGACAGTAATTAAAAAATGTCTGAGCCAATAGATAAAAGGAAATCATTCAAAGAAAAATTTAGTGACAAGTATCGTCTGGTAATTATAGATGATGACACGCTGGGAGAGGTCAAAACCATGCGATTTTCTTTAATCGGTTTGTTTTTATCTCTGTTCGTCTTCTTTCTTTTATTAACTGCAGTTTGCTATGCAATAATTGCATTCTCCCCCTTGAAATATACTGTCCCCGGATATGCTGAGATTGAAAACAATAAAGTTTATATGGACTTAAATAAACGGCTTGCAGAATTAGAAGAAGAGCTTGATGCCCAAAGAATATATACCAATGGATTAAAAAATCTACTTAACCCATCGGGACAAGATATTGAGGATGATATTTTACATCCAACAAATAATTCTAATTCTGAATCCAGGGTTCAACTTGAACACTTGTATTTAATCCCACCAATTAAAGGTGAGATTAGTGCCTCATTCGATCTAAAGAAAAATCATATGGGCGTAGACTTAATCGCACCTAAGGATACTCCTGTTAAATGTGTTTTAGACGGAGTTGTAATTAATGCAGATTGGACAATCAAAACAGGAAACACTATTAGTATCCAACACAGCAATGACCTTTTGTCAGTTTATAAGCATAACTCTACCTTATTGAAAAAAATTGGTGAGTCGGTAAGTGCGGGAGAAGCAATTGCTATTATTGGTAACACGGGTGAACTCACATCAGGTCCTCATGTTCATTTCGAACTTTGGAATAATGGCGTCGCAGTCAATCCTGAAGATTATATCACTTTTGACTGATGGGTAAAAAATTTAAAGAACTTTTTGATGATCAGGGTAACCATCTAAGCCCTCAACTTCCTGATGAAGTAAAGAATTTTTTGGTTGATATCGATGGAACAGTTTGCGATGACATCCCCAACGAAGAGCCGGAAAGAATGGTCACTGCAAAAGTTTACCCCGATGCCTTAGAGATTCTTAACAAATGGTATGATGAGGGTCATATTATCACATTTTTCACTTCAAGAACAGAAGATCACAGATCTATTACTGAAGAGTACTTGTCAAGACACGGTTTTAAATACCATGGTTTGCTTATGGGTAAACCAAGAGGAGGTAACTATCATTGGATAGATAATCACCTTGTTCGTGCTACACGTTTTAAAGGTAAATTCCCAGACCTGATAATGAAAAAGAAAAGTATCGAAGTATTCGAAGACTAGATCTTTCTTTTCAGGATGTCTTCTAATGCCTGATCTAACTCAGGATAAAGAAAGCGATATTCTTCTTTACTTAATCGAGTTGGTACTACATATGCACTACTCAATAACATTTCAGACAATTCCCCTAGAATTAATTTTAATAGGAATGCCGGAACTCCGAAAATAAAACCTGCTTTCCCTCTATTTTCCTTTATTTTTTTAATGAAATGCTTATTTGAAACTGGATGGGGCGCCACTGCATTGTAAACACCTCTATACTTATTATCTAATATAGCTTTCAAAATGATATTACATATGTCATCAATATGGATCCACGAGTAGTAGGCAGCTCCTTTTCCAAAATAACTATACATTCCAAGTTTGGTACTTTTTAAAATCTCCTTTAATGCTCCACCATTGTGTGATAATACAATTCCAATTCTTAATAGAACCATTCGGCTGGTAACTGATTCTATTGCTGAATAAGATTGTTCCCATGAATATGTTACATCAGCTAGGAACCCTTGACCTACATCTGTGTATTCTGTTAATTTTTCCTCTTCACGATCTCCATAAATTCCAATCGCTGAAGCACCAATCATTACGGGTTTCTTACTACATTTCTGCAGTGCTATTCCTAAAGATTCCACACTTTTTATTCGACTTGATTGTATAATCTTCTTTCTTCTTCCCGTCCATCTTTTTTCAGAGATACCAGCTCCTGCCAAATTCACAATTACATCTATATCTTGAAATGCCAAATGATCGATGTATGAATGAAGGGGGTCCCAATAAAAATATGATTTGTGCAATGATACTTTCGACTTATTCGTGCTAAGAACACGGATTTCAAAGTTGTCGAATGGTAAAAATTCAGAAAGTCGTCTACCAATTAGACCCGATCCTCCTGCAATTAGAATTTTAGTTTTCATTTTTCCTTTTAATAACAACTATAAAAAACTAAAACTGTTGGGTTAAATTTTCCTTACAAGAAAAAGATTTTAATACTTTAAACTTTTCAAATAATCGTGGCTCTGCTTGACGCTTACTAGAGGATCTAATGTTTTGAATTCATCTTGCTCAACATAGAAATATTTCATTCCACTTTTTTCTGCATTTTGGAATATTTTGACCCAATCAATTATTCCGGATCCGACTTCAGTAAAAAATTGTTCTGCTGAATCGTCCATATCTTTTATATGCCAGACAGGGAATCGTCCGGGGTATTGTTCAAAATAAGCAAATGGGTCAGCTCCTGCTTTTTTAATCCAGTAATGATCCAATTCAAACTTCACAAGGTTCTCATCTGTATTTTCAAGCAATAAATCATAGGGTACTTTACCTTGAATAGGTAAAAATTCAAAATCATGATTATGGTGGGCGAAGGTTAATCCATATGATTGAGCTATCTCCGCACATTTGTTAAATAACTCGGCATGTCCTTTATAATCATCTAATGTCGGGCGTTCGCCTTCAGCAAAATGACCACACACCACAGACTGTGCTCCAAGTGATTTATTATCCTCACAAAAAGCTTCCCAGTCATTTGTCATGGTTCTTTTTGGGGCTGGATCTAAAAATCCGGTTTTTACATGACAGGATTTCATGCTTAGTCCAATATCATTCAAGTATGAAGAAAAAGCTTTAGGCTCCATTCCATAAAAATACCCCTCCTTATAGCCGGTGCATTCTATATCCGTGAATCCGATTTCACTTAATGCCTTCAGTGTTGCCATTGGATCTATGTCCATTGCATGTCGGACCGACCATAATTGAATTCCAAAATCTCCGAGCTGTTTCATCTGTTCTACCTTACACTGGAGGAAGAGAAATAGCTCCGGCTGTCAATGTTGACGATTCAATGAATTTTCTTCTATTCATAATACAATTACTCTGATTTTATTAATTTTTGGGATACTAGCTTAATAATCCTTGAACAAAAGTGAAGCTTTAAACAGGAAATATTAATTATTAAATTCTCTCCTTTTAAATCCCTAAAATATTATTGATTGTTTCCGGATTTGTGTCTCCTCCTGCAAAATCATCAAAAGCTTTTTCTGTTGCTTCTATGATATGTCTACTAATGAATGGTGCCCCTTCTCTCGCTCCTTGTTCAGGACTTTTAATTACACACTCCCATTCCAAAACAGCCCATACATCGCATCCATATTCTGTTAATTTGGAAAAAATTGTTTTGAAGTCTACCTGACCATCCCCAGGAGATCTATACCTGCCTGCCCGATTACGCCAATCATTATACCCCCCAAATGTGCCTTTTTTCCCTGTTGGATTAAATTCTGAGTCCTTGACATGAAATGCTTTTATGAATTCATGATAATGATCTATATACTGAATATAATCGAGTTGTTGCAATACAAAGTGTGATGGATCATATAGTATGTTGACTGCTTTATGATTATTGGTTGCCGCTAAAAAACGCTCGAAAGTATCTCCATCATGTATATCTTCAACAGGATGAACTTCATAACATACTGCTACTCCATTGTCTTCAAAAGTGTCAAGAATAGGTTTCCACCTCTTTGCTAATTCCTTAAATCCTGCGTCTATAAGTCCTGTAGGTTGCTGTGGCCATGGATGAACGGCCGGCCAAAGTAAAGATCCTGAAAAGGTAGCATGCGCTTTAAGGCCTAACCTTTGACTTGCAATTGCAGCAAACTTCATCTGTTGTGTGGCCCATTCCGTGCGGGCTTTGTAGTTGCCTTTGATATGGTCTGGAGCAAAAACATCAAATAGAACATCATGAGCAGGATGGACTGCAACAAGTTGTCCTTGAATATGCGTTGACAATTCGGTGATTTCAAGGCCATAAGAATTTACCTTCCCTTTGAATTCATCGCAATAATCCTGGCTTCCGGCTGCTTTTTCCAGATCTATTAAAGCTGTTGTATTAGTTGGAATCTGAACACCTTTATAGCCCAATTCACTAGACCATTGACAAAGTCCGTCCAATGAATTAAACGGAGGCTTGTCATCCATAAATTGTGCAAAAAAAATCGCTGGCCCTTTAATTGTTTTCATATTATTATTCTTCGTCCGAATGTAGAAGCTCTCTGTCATTAAGAAATTGGAACCACTTAATTACTTTTTTCATATCTGCAATTGACACCCTATCTTCATCATAGTCAGGCAATATTGATTCAAAGTATTCTTCAATTTTATATTGCTCTAATTTAACATCAACAGGTGGGTTCTCTTCAATATTTTCTTTCATCACTGAAAAGATATCGCTGAGTGGACTTGAATCTTCAAGTGTATAAATTGCTACCGTACCCAATGGCGTAAATTGGTGTTTCCGAATAGAATAGAATCTGCTTTTCCCTGTATCGATATTCTCGAGTATCAATCCATTGCTTCTAGAGATAACAAGTTTAAAAAGTCCTGCTTCACCACTTACAAATACATATGGTTCTAAATTCATTGATGATTATTAATTCATGTATTATTATTTCTCAATTCCTGGAGACCTTTCTAAAAATTCATCATAAAGTAATATGACTATCGGATTAATTACATATTTACCTCCCATTTTACAGATACAGAGTTAGTTACAACTCTATCGAATACAGAATTGAAGTATTTTCTATTAAACTTATAGCAGAACTCATCGAGATAACTTTGCAGATATTGCTCACCAATGGAATGATGCACATCTAACAGCAATCTTTTGGCATTGCTTATGACTATATGAACCCAAGGCAGAATTTTACGAGTCTCTTTCTTGTCCTTTATTACCACAGCTTTATGGTCAGTGAGGCTGTTTGCTAAATCATTATAGTTATTAGCTCCGTCTGTTATTGCAGATGTTTTTGTATCAATAGCTTGTTCTACTTGTGCATTGGTGCTTTCTTTGCTAAGGTCATCTAGTAATTTCATTTTAATGTATCTCACTTTTTTATTGGTTTTGTGCCTGTATTTTTTAGTAGGTTCCACAGATATTGATTCAGCCATAACCAATACTATTGCTTGCTTTTGACTTCCTTTACCTCTCTTATATTTTCCATCATTGTTTTCTAATTCTATTACGGTTTGATCTCGTCTTTCTTTGTTGGGAACTATTTCAAAGAAACCTTCATCAAGTTCAACTTGATTACCAAGAAGATAATTATCATCTCGCCTACCCATAGAGTGACGTATTTTATGAAGCATATACCAAATAGGCTCATAATAGGGATGACCTAACTGTCTTTGTATTTCTAATGCAGAAAAACTCTTTTTTGTGCTGGTAAGCATCATCATTCCAAAATACCAATAGTAGTAGGGTAGCTGAGATTTATGTAGTAATGTTCCACTACGTAAAGTCGTTCTAAACTTACAGGATTTACATTGGTATTGACTTCTTGTGGATAGCCAATAATGCTCTTGAGATTGGCAACGCTTACAAATAACTCCTTGTCTATCTCTTTCTGCTTTAAAGTGAGCTTTGCAGCTTGCTTCATCTGGATACTTTTTGAAAAAATCTTGTAACTTCATAACTAAGTGTCTAATAATTAGAAAGATACGAAATTATAGTGTCTTGTGCAAGCAATCCGGTAGTCATATAAAGTAATGTGTGCCGACTTTCCATAGGCACTTTCCATCCATTAATAAAGAGGTGCTTTATTTGTGTTTTTGTCTCAAATGGATCTCCGTTTGCGATAAATATATTCGCAATTTTTCCAGTTTCTACACTTCCATATTTATCGTCAATTCCGAAGATTTGAGCAGGAACTATGGTAACTGCTTTTAATGCCTCCTTGACACCCATACCATATGTTGCTGCAAATGCAGCATTGTATGGTAGATTTCTGACATTTTCAGTCTCATTGGTTCTTAATGCGACACGAACTCCTGCTTCAAACATCTTTCCTGCATTAGCGTAGGCTATATCATATCTGTCAGAGGATCTTGATGGATTACTTAACACAGGCCCTGTAATAACAGGAATATCATATTCCGCGAGACTGTCTGCTACCAAATAACCTTCGGAAACACCACTAAACACCACTTTCATTTCTTTATCTTTTGTCCAATTAAGTGCAGATAAAATATCTTTTTTCCTATTCACTTCAATTATTAAAGTAGTCTCTCCGGTTACAACCGGCACCATGGCATCTAACTGAGGATTATAGGAGACATCTTTACCTTGTTCTTTCGCTTTGCTTATGATTTCTGATCTCAAAATTGCATTAGACCAAAAGTCATTTAATTCTTTACTGGATTTTTTTTCAGCTTTGGCTATGTCCTCATCAGATCTGCGATCGAATCGTCCTCTTCTCCCGGTTGAAGGATAATTTAAGATTATAGCTTTAAACCCGGCAAACATTTGATCTGGAGTATATCCATGAAGATTTATAAGTGCTGCTGTCCCGGGGAATCTGCCGCCTGAAGGAACTGCAAGTACAGATGTAATCCCATTCACCCTTGTAACAGGGATGTTAACAGAACTGGGATTGATCGCAGTTAAAGCTTCCATCTGAGGTGTGAAATTTCCAATTTCATTGTGGTCTTGAGTTAAAGAAACAGATCCTATTTCAGCAAGACCTAATCTTGTTCCGGCATCAATCATCCCAGGATAAATATTTAAACCAGAACAATCAATAATTTTTGCACCTGGATGTGAGATATCATTATGAACTTCTTTTATTATCCCATTATCGATGAGTACATCCGCATCTAATAGTCCACTATCTAAGGATT
Source organism: Saprospiraceae bacterium (assembly GCA_965248155.1). GTDB lineage: Bacteria > Bacteroidota > Bacteroidia > Chitinophagales > Saprospiraceae > RFSX01. The sequence goes on along the minus strand of CBDFIO010000002.1, from coordinate 1,804,287 downwards.
CAACTTTCCCGTTTTTTAGCAGATAAATTCCAGATTCAGATTTACTGATCTGTTGCCCTTGAACTGTTAAGAATCCTAGAGTGAAAACAAGTGTGTATAGTGTAAACAATTTCATTTTCAATTAATGTTTATGATCACATAAATATTCAAAGACATCCTGAAGACATCCGTCCTCTTCATGATGATCTACGGCTTCAAAAAAAGCAGGAATTGCTTCTTCAGGATTAATATCAATCCTCTGATCGTCGTTGTCTTTATTAATATTAAACCTTTCAATACCATCTACTATAGTAATCTGAGGTACTGCATATACTGACAAAGGGTGCTTATTAAATATTACAATATCCGCTTCCTTTCCTTCCTCAAGAGAACCGACCCTATCATCAATTCCCAACTGAATAGCAGGATTAATAGTAATCAATGACAAAGCTTGTTTATCAGTTAGCCCACCATATTTTTGTGTCTTAGCTGCTTCATGATATAAATGGCGGATTAATTCTCTGGAATCTGAATTGATAGATGTGACTACTCCATTTTCTGTTAGAATGGCAGCATTGTAAGCTGTTGAATAATACACCTCAAATTTATATGCCCACCAATCTGAAAAAACTGAAGCATATGCTCCAAATTCTGCTAATTCAGGTGCTACCTTAAAACCTTCATTTACATGTTGAAAACAAATTTTATTCACATTGAAGTCCTCAAGAACATTCATCAACATAAGAATTTCATCTGCTCTATAGGAATGGCAATGAATCAAAATATCTCCGGTTAATATGCCTGCAAGTGTTTCTTTCCTTAGGTTATATTCGGGTGGTGTCTTTTTCACACCTGAATTGTACAATTTCCATTCTCTCATATACTCTTGAGCCTCTGAAAAAGAATGCCGGAATACTTGCTCTACTCCCATTCTTGTGTTTGGTACAATTCTGCGTCCTTCTCCATGAACTCTAATTGGATTTTCACCTAATGCAAATTTAATAGTGCGAGGTGCGTCCTTCATCCTAAGATCAACGGGATCAATAACTCCCCACCTGTGTTTGATTGTTTCACATTGTCCACCAATTGCATTGGCTGATCCGTGCATTGCATGCGATATTGTCACTCCTCCAGCTAATGCTCGATAAATATTCACATCGTAAGGATCTAATGCATCACCAACAAAAACTTCAGCTGTTACCGGGTTAGAGCCTTCATTTACCGCGTCTATGGCTATATGAGAATGCGCATCGATTATACCTGGCATTACAAACTGCCCAGAAGCATCTATAACCTCTATACCTTCAGCATTCATATCATTGCCAATTTTCTCAATAATCCCATCTTTAACAAGGATGTCAGTATTGATTTTATCTCCATTTGTAATCGTAATAAGTGTCCCGTTTTTAATCAGAACATCGCCTTTTTCAATTTGTCCGAACGACGAAATTGAAATACAAAGGAGTAAGAATATTATAATGTTTTTATACATGATTTTCATTATTCAGGTGATTCAATTTTACTTCCATGGATAGGGAAAGTGCCTATGGCATCAGCAGAAATTTCTCCTTCGTATTCTTCTTCCTCGAAACTCAAGTTTATGCTGATCGGCATTTCTTGGCCACCGGCATCAACAACTATTGTAAACGAAACCTGCTCACCGTCTATTGATATATCGCTGGCATCGTTAATTTCATCTGGTGTGCTGCTGTCATATAATTTTATAACAACTTCATCTCCATCTTTGGATACCGTGAAAGTTCCACTGCGTTCACTTTCAGGAATATCTACTGTATAAGACCAAGTTCCTAACAGATTTTCATCAAGATCTCCAGAACCTTCAGTTTTTTTGGGTTCCTTTTTAGGAATTTCTGTGAGGTGACCTTCAACAATGATGAATTTCATTGCTGATTTTTCTTCAAAGAAAGGCTTGTCTGAAATAAACAGATTGGCCATTTTTCCCTTTTCAGCAGTACCGGTAACATCATTAATGCCTAAAATTTTTGCAGGATTGATTGTCAGAGCTGCCATTGCTGTTTTTTCAGACAAACCAGCTTCAATCATTCTTTTCAAATTTTTCTTTAGATCTCCGGATTTTGATGTAAGATTAGAAAAAGCAAAAGCGATACCGGCCTTTTCAAATTCAGCGGCTTGGGCCTCGTATGCTTTCAGGCTTTCTTTTTTTCTTTTCTTCAATGCTTTTGTGACAGGATCATCTTCTTTTTCATCTTTCTTTGCTGCCTTCTTTTTAGCAGGAACAGCTTTGTCTGATTCGGGTTTATTCTTCATTCCTCTCTTTCCTTTTTCTCTTCCCTTTTTCTCTTCCCTTTTTATTTGTGTCATCAGATTTTTCTGTTTTTGGAAGATCTAGTGAAAGTGCTACCGATACATTTTGTTTTTTTAATTTGTCAATAGCAGGCCATCCCTTTTTCACATTTACAAGAACCAAATCATATGCTAATTCCTTTTGTAGTTCTAATGCCCTGAATACATTCTTTACCCCTTCGGCTTTTGCATATACATTCATTTTCTTTTGAGTAACTGGTATTAATGCTTCTAGAGATTGATTGGATGTAGGTCTTGTTTTACCCAATGGCTGATCATAATATGATTTTTGATGTTTTGCTAAAAGCGATGCATTTCGATAAAGATCTCTCCATTTAGCCATTACTCCTATAATTGTTCCCGGATAGAGTCCTCGAACTCCACTAAATTGCATAAATAGTGACACCCCATCGGCTAATAAAATATCACTCCCGGAATGCAATGAAATAAGACTACCCTGCCCTGGCAACATTTGACCTCTTGGAAATGTATGAGCAATAGCATATCCGGATTCTCTCAATGTCTTGATGTCGCTATCCTTCAAATTAAAACCGGTACTCAATTTCTTTTCCGGAGTGATTCCTGCCAATTTATTTGGAGGATTACCTGGGAATTTGACATCGGGCCTTTCGTTATTTCTTTCAGGTTTAGCAACTCCAACATGAGAAGCTAAATCAATAAATGATGGATAGGCATAAGCCGAATCGGCTTCTATGGTTTTTGCGTCAAACGGTGCTGACAACTCCTGTCCGATATCAATAATAATTCCGTCCCTTATTATTATGCCACAGAGTCCGAAAATTTGATCCGGACCTTGCTGTAATAGTACATCATTAATAAATAGAGAGGCTGTTGGTTCTTTAACTTGATCATAATCTATTTGAGAAACCATTAAACCTGGAATCCCTAGAATAAAAATGACAAGCCATATTATGTTCTTCATTTGCAATATTAAATTTCGGTGATCTAAAATAGCATTTATATGGAATCTTGATCACTCCTGAGTTGTGTAATTGTCATTTAAAGACTTAATCTATTTTAATAATAAAAATTGAGATGCGAAATCTTAAGAATAACTTTTAGATTAGCAAAATTAGTAAATTGATAAAATTGAAGCACTTCGATTGAGATGCGATGAATAATAACTTAATAGACAAATTAAACCTCGGCCTTATTATTATCTCGTTAGGCTTGGCTTGTTTACTTCCATTTGAGTTATTCCTCGTAAGTTATGCCATTCTTGGTCCTCTTCATTACCTTACTGAAAGCAATTGGATTAAAGATAAGGGGTTTTTTGTATCTAATAAATCTTGGAAATATATTGTTTTCATCGCAGCACTGGTATACAGTATTCCAAGGTTGTCAACCCTTTCATTTATTCAAAATACTTTATCACAATATAATCTACAGCAATTTTTTGTGCAAATTCATCCATATACCAATATTCTGGTTTTCTTAATGATATTTCTTGCGGCAATTCTAGTTTTAACCCAAAGTATAAATATGATCATTTCCGGAATATTTGTTTCGGGACTAATTTCCTATTTCAGTTATTCAGACGACTGGTATATAATTCTCAACGGGATGTTAATACCAACCTTGATACACGTGTATATTTTTACCATACTTTTTATGATTTATGGAACAAGAAAAAAGCCAAATAAGATAGGAATGATCAATATTGTATTGATGGTATGTATTCCAATTTTATTGTGTTTTCTAAATACAGACATATTTAATTATAGGTTTTCAGACTTTGTTAAAGCGATTTATCTAGAAAATAATTTTCATGCTGTAAATGCTCGTCTTTCAAATTTGTTTGGACTTTATGAAGATCTCAAATTTTTTTTCTATGAAAAAGTCGACCTAAGGATTCAAATTTTTATTGCCTTTGCTTACATTTATCATTACCTCAATTGGTTTTCAAAAACTTCTATTATCGGGTGGCATACAAAACTCGACACAAAAAAATCTATCATCATAATCAGTATTTGGCTCCTATTGGTAATTAGTTATGCAATAGATTACAAAATGGGATTCATTTTCACTTTATTTTTTAGTATTCTCCACGTTATGTTAGAATTCCCATTGAACATTATTACGATTAAGAGTTTAGTTTCCAAGAACACTCCTTAATCTTGGAAATGACTAAATGAAAACGATCAGACATGACGACATAGAAGCTTAATCAAGTATTGATTAATACAGGATAATATATTATAAATTCTTTTAATTTGTAATTTTGGGTGTCATGGCAAAAAAGAAATCGAGGTCAAGCAAGAAAAAGCTGATCATTAAAGAACAAAAATCCGTTTCATATCCATTTTGGTATAGACAAAAATGGCACAATTTAATTCTGTTCTTTCTAGCTATTTTATTGTTTGCCAATACTTTAGGGCATAATTATACCCAGGACGATGCGATTGTCATTTATGATAATATGTTTACCCAAGATGGCTTTTCAGGAATTCCGGGATTGCTTTCAAATGATACCTTTTATGGCTTTTTTAAAGAAGAAGGAAAAGCGAATCTTGTTTCTGGAGGAAGATATCGTCCATTAACACCTGTTATGTTTGCGATTGAATGGGCCCTCTTTGGAAGATCTCCATTTATTGGACATCTACTTAATGTTCTTATGTACGCCCTTTTAGGAATAATGCTCTATAAGCTTCTTTCCTTGCTTTTCAATAAAAAAAAGGATTCCAAATTATCTTTTTTTATCTTTTTGGCCAGCGTTATTTACATTGCTCATCCTCTACATACAGAAGTTGTCGCCAATATAAAAGGCAGAGATGAAATTATGACAATGCTGGGTTCCGTATCTGCTTTATGGTTTGCATTGAAACATTTCGACACCAAGAAAACAAAATTCCTAATCTACTCTATACTTAGTTTTTTTCTTGCCTTGATGAGTAAAGAGAATGCAATAACTTTTTTAGCTATAGTTCCGATTTCATTCATGCTTTTTCGAGGGGTTACATTTTTTGGTAGTTTGAAAAAAACAATTCCTTTATTTATTAGTGCTGCAATATTTCTGCTGATTCGTTTTTCAATATTAGGTATGGATTTTGGCGGCGCCCCATTGGAACTAATGAATAATCCATTTTTGAAATTCGTGAATTCAACATGGGTCCCATTTGATTTTTCTGAAAAAATCGCTACCATCTTTTTCACCTTAGGAAAATACTTACAATTGTTGATTTTCCCTCATTCCCTTTCACATGATTACTATCCTCGGGCTATAGATATAATGAGTTTTGGAGATTGGAAGGTTCTGCTAAGCGTTTTTGCATATTCTATTATGATATTTGTTGCATTTAAATCATGGAAGAAGGACAAGTATATCAGCTTTGGAATTTTGTTTTACCTCATAACCCTTTCTATCGTATCTAATATAATCTTTCCAGTAGGCACTAATATGGGAGAAAGATTCTTGTTTATGCCTTCTCTGGGTTTTGCAATTGTTTTTGCAAGGTTATTGACTAAACACATCCAAGCAGAAAAACTCATATTGGTTATTTCAACAGGATTAATATTGGCTTATTCTTTTAAAACCATAAATAGGAATCAAGTATGGAAAGATGATTTCAAACTCTTTACTTCTGACGTTTCCAGCCAAACTCGGAGTGCGAAGTTATTAAATGCCGCCGGAGGTGCCCTTTCTAATGAAGCTGCAAAATTGCAAGATGGTCCACAAAAAAATAAAATGCTCAATGAAGCCATCACACATTTACAAAAAGCAATAACCATACACCCAACATACAGAAATGCTTACCTGCTTCTTGGCAATAGTTATTATTATTCCAAACGTTATAAAGAGGCCATTGAATATTATGATCGATGCTTACAGATCTCTCCGGGGTATGGTGAAGTAATGAAAAACTTTCCTATAGTTTTGAGGGAAGGAGGAAAACATATGGGTCAGGTCACAAAAGATTTTGATCAAGCCCAGGCCTGGTTAACTAGAGCGTACAATATGAATCCTCAAGATTTTGAAACATGTCGATTGCTGGGAATTACTTTTGGAATAAAGAAAAAACACCTTCAAGCTATAGAATACTTCCAAAAAGCATTAACGATTAAACCGAATTCAGCGGTAGTTTTAGCAAGTATGGGTACAGCATATTTAAATTTAGGAGATCGAGAGCTAGCGATTAATTATTTTAATCAGGCACAAGCAATCGATCCAAATGCTTTAAATCATTTGCAAAAAAAATAAATGGTACAAAAGATTTTCTTACTCTGTTTTCTAACTGTTTTGATCCACACCTATAGTTTTAGTCAAAGCAAGGATAATGCGCAACTATGGGCTCAGAAAAAGTTGGCAAAAATGTCGCTGGAAGAAAAAATTGGGCAGCTTTTTATGCTTAGAGCATATTCTAATAAAGGCAAAGAACATCAAGAAGAGATTGAAAGAAAGATTAAAAAATATAAAGTTGGAGGGCTTTGCTTTTTTCAGGGAACACCCACTAAACAAGCTGAGCTTACAAATAAATATCAAACACTATCAGATATTCCATTGATGATTGCAATTGATGCTGAATGGGGATTAGGAATGCGTCATAAGAAAGCGGCAATAAGTTTTCCAAGACAACTAACACTAGGAGCCGTCAATGATAATACTCTGATTTATGATATGGGTAGGAGTATTGCCAGGCAACTCAAAAGAATTGGCACCCATGTCAATTTTGCACCAGTTGTTGATGTCAATAATAACCCGGCTAATCCAGTAATCAATAATAGATCTTTTGGTGAGGACATTTTTAACGTATCTACTAAGGCATATGCCTATATGAAAGGGATGCAAGATGAAGGAATATATGCATGTGCCAAACATTTTCCTGGTCACGGAGATACAGACGTGGATTCACACTATGATCTCCCTGTTGTCAATCATAACAGAGATCGGTTGGATAGTATTGAGTTAATGCCATTCAGGGTAATGTCACAACTAGGTATTAAAAGTATGATGGTTGCCCATATGGCAATACCTGCGTTTGATGATCGTCCTAATCGACCCACATCTCTTTCTCATAAAGTGATTTCAGATTTGCTGGTCGATCAATTACACTTTGAAGGATTGATATTTACTGATGCTCTCGACATGCAGGGCGTTACTAAAAATTTTGCACCGGGTGACATAGAAGTTGAGGCCTTGAAAGCCGGTAATGACATTCTACTGTTACCACCGGACCTTGAAAAAGCATTCCATAGCATCAAGGAACAAATTATTAACGGGCGAATTGAAGAAGATCTGATTGATCAAAAAGTCATAAAGATATTAGAAGCAAAATTTCAATTGGGTTTAGATAACCAAGATATTATAAATTCAATAGCTAGTATCGGACAAGAAGTTATGGATAAAAAACTTCTGGCTTTAAAAACGAAATTATATGAAAAAGCTATTACTCTTGTTCAAGACGATAAAAGTTTAGTTCCTCTTGTAGATATAACATCCAGTAGTGTAGCAAGCATCTGTATTGGAAGTGAAAAAATGACGGCTCTCCAATATATGCTCTCACGTTTTGGAATTACAAATCATCTTCGAGTAAGTGCTACGTTTTCAGACAAATCCAAAGTTGCCTTGCTCAAAGCAGTCCAGTCATTTGAAACTATTATCCTAAGTCTGCATAGCATGTCTGCTTCTCCAAAAAAGGATTTTGGAATTTCAAAAGAAGCCTTTGATCTTATATATGAACTTAACAGCAGTAAGAATGTAATATTGCTTATCAATGGCAGTCCATATGCATTAAAATATTTTCCCAATATTTCATCTATTATTGTCGCTTATGAGGAAGATTCTTTGATGCAAGAATCATTAGCTCAAGCGATAGTTGGTGTTAATAAAATTAATGGAAAACTACCTGTTACTGCTCATGAAAAATTCAAAGTAAAAACAGGCTTTAGTAGATCCGGACTATTAAGATTGGGGTATGCATTACCTGAATCCGTGGGAATGATTTCAGACTCTCTGTTAGCAATCGACACCATCATTCAAGAAATGATTGAACAGAAAGGTGCTCCTGGTTGTCAAATTTTAGCAGCAAAAAACGGAAAGATATTCTTTCAGAAATCCTATGGTTATCATACTTATGATAAAAAACAGAAAGTTCTGCCCGATGATTTGTATGATGTCGCTTCAGTCACTAAAACTTTAGCAACGACAATATCATTAATGAAACTCCACGATGAAAATGAACTTAGTCTCCATAAGCCAATAAGACATTATCTACAGGAACTTGATACGACAAATAAAGCTGACCTCATCATTGAGGATATTCTCGCTCATCATTCGGGACTTCCGGGTTGGATACCCTTTTATACCGAAACAATGGACAAAGAAAGTAAAGCTGCAAAACGCTTGGCCAAATATTATCGAGAGATCCCTTCAGACAGTTTTTCAATCAGAATAACAGAGAACTTATATCTCAGGTCAGATTATATTGACAGTATTTATAGTATGATTTATACTTGTGATTTGAAGCCAAACAGGGATTATCGATATAGCGATTTAGGATACTATCTGTTTAAGAAAATTGTGGAAAATAAAAGTGATTTGACGCTTGATCAATATGTCAGCAACAATTTTTATAATCCTATGGGGCTTAAGCACACTATGTTCAATCCTACCGATAAACTTCCTTTAGAAAAAATTATTCCTTCAGAAAAGGATGATTACTTCAGATGCTGTGTCGTTCAAGGTCATGTGCACGACATGGGGGCTGCAATGCTTGGAGGCGTTTGTGGTCATGCAGGATTATTTTCAAATGCTCAGGAGATGGCTATGTTGATGCAAATGCTAATAAATGGTGGATCATATGCCGGCAAACAATATTTGAGGCTTGAAACTATTCAAAAATTTACCAGAAGATATTATAAGTCCAGCCGCCGTGGATTAGGGTTTGATATGAAAGAATTAAATGAGGATAAAATTCTAAATATGGCAGAAGAGGCATCTGAACTAACCTTTGGCCATCTTGGTTTTACAGGTATCTCAGTTTTTGCAGACCCAAAACATGATTTGATCTATATATTTTTATCCAACAGAACTTATCCTTCAATGAAGAATACGGTTTTTTCAAAAAACAATTATCGCCCACGGGTTCAGACAGTTTTCTATAATGCTTTAATGAATAAAAGTTATAACTAATCTATATTGAACGCCTTGTCATCCGATATCGCCAGAAGATATCTTTTTGGTAAAAAATCAACCAATTCGATTAATATCATAACTGCAATTTCAGTTTTTGGGATTTCGATTGGTACAGCCGCTTTAATTTTAATCTTGAGTGTTTTTAATGGGTTTGAAGGGCTTATTTCTTCCCTTTTTAATGCATTCAACCCTGATATTAAGATTGAGGCCAATGAAGGCAAGTTCTTCAGTTTAGATAGTTCAACTCTTTTACAAATAAAAGCCATTGATGGCGTAAAATATGTCTCACGAAGTCTGGAAGAGGTTGCATTATTTGAATATAAAGGAACTCAGGAAATTGGTATTATAAAAGGTGTTGATGATCAGTTTCAAAAAGCTACCAATTTAGACTCCTTCATTGTAAACGGCAATTATGTGCTTAATAAGAATAGAATTCAATATGGCGTTATTGGAGCAGGAATGAGAAACAAATTATCATTGAATATTGATGATAAACTCAATCCAATAAGTGTCTATATGCCTTTGAAAAAGAGGCAACTTTTCGGAACTAAGGAATATAAACTAATGGATATTTATCCAAGTGGCGTCTTTAATGTTCAGAGCGATAATGATTTTCAATATATAATCTCCTCTCTTGATTTTGCTTCTTCCCTACTCAGTGAAAAGGACAAATACTCATCATTAGAAATAAAAATTGATCCTCTAAAAGAAAAAAAGATTTCAAAAGCGCTGGTTGAGCTTTTAGGACCTGGTCTATCAGTTAAAAATAGGTATCAGCAAGATGAGTCTTATCTCAAGGTTATGGAAGTGGAAAAATGGATTTCATTTTTAATTACAGGGTTTACAATGCTTTTGATTGCCTTCAATCTTGTTGGTGCACTTTGGATGATTGTATTGGACAAGAAAAAAGATATTGCTATCCTCAAATCTATGGGATATACAGATAAACATATTAAATCCATATTTTTCAAACTAGGAGGGATGATAAGCGCGCTTGGAATCAGTATTGGTATACTCCTTGCTCTTATAATTTATTATGTACAAAAGGAATTTGGAATAATTTCTGTTCCCTCTGGGTTTCTTATTGATGCATATCCTGTTCAACTAAAAATGATGGACTTTTTGGTTGTTATCCTGACTGTTTTATTAATTGGTTGGATGGCCTCAATTCTGCCTTCTGTTAAAGCTTCTCGCAGTAAAATGGTTCTAAGAAGCCAATAATTTTCTCCACAGTTCCAAAAAATCAGTTCGATTTTCTAAAAAAAGCAAAAATTGGCAAGATATATGCTAATAGAATATATGTTCAGATTATTGGAGAAGAATACTTAAGTGATTGAGATCTTCTTCAGGCCGGTTCGTAGGGGGAAAAACTAGGACCGGCTTTTTTTTGAATTTTTGCAGTTTTATGGTGTCAGATTTATAACGTGTATTAGATTAGGGTATTTATACATGATATAGCCAATGGTGTCTTTACCATAATTTGAAAACTTACAAAATTGAATATTTATGGTGCGATTATTTAGCCCAGCATTATTAATGATGTTAAGTCACTGGGCATTTTCTCAAGTTTCTACTAATTCTTGGGAACAGAAGATTGGAGATCCTTCAGTTAGTTTTTATGAGATTCAGGAGGATTACTATCAGTATTGGGGAACGAAAGAAATTCCCAAAGGAGCTGGACATAAACCATTCAAGCGATGGGAATACTTTATGGAAACCAGAGTCGATAAAGATGGTTATTACGACCCATTGTCACGACAAAAAGCTTATAAAGAATATATTGAAAACAATACAAACCAAAAGAGTTCAAGTAATCAATGGACAATTTTAGGACCTAGCAGTCAACCTTCAGGAAATAATGGAATCGGAAGAATTAATGTCATTACAGTTCATCCTGATGACAGTAACATCATATTCGTAGGAACACCTGCAGGTGGCTTATGGAAAACTGTAGATGGCGGTCTTAATTGGACAACAAATACAGACTTCTTAACTAACCTTGGTGTATCTGATATTGTTTTCCATCCTAGCGATACAGATACGATGTATATCGCTACTGGTGATAGAGATCATAATGATACAAGCACATTTGGAATTCTAAAATCTACAGACGGTGGAAATAGTTGGACAACAACACCATTTCAACCTTCGACAAATGGACTGCCTGACTTCTATTTAATTCACAGATTGCTTATAGATCCTATTGATGGAGATATAATGATTGCATCAACAACGAGTGGTGTATTCAGAACTAATGATGCCTGGGCGACATGGACGGAAGTATTAACAATGGACTGCCTAAGGCATATGGAATTTAAACCCGGAGATTCAGATATTGTATATGGCACTACTTCAGGATCCTATTGTGGAGGTTTGAATAGTGTGGCAACTTATTTTAGATCAACTGATAATGGTGTTAGCTGGAATCAAATTACGCTTCCAGATATCGTCGATATCCAAAGGATTGGAATCGGAGTAACTGAAGATAATCCTAGCGTCGTATATATGTTCGTTTCTTATAATGATTCATCCAATTCAAATGACTTTTATGCACTATATAAGTCTACTGATTCGGGCGCAACTGTATCAGAAGTGACAGTAAATTCTTCTCCAAGCATGGGAAGCCAGCAATGGTATGACTGGTCATTCACCGTTTCTCCTACCGATGAAGATCGCTTATTTGGCGGTGGTGTAGGACTTAGAAAATCTACTGATGGCGGAGTCAACTGGTCAAATACAGGAGGCGGGGTACATGTAGACCATCATTTTGCCAAGTACTTTGGTTCTACACTTTATGTAGCTTCTGATGGTGGAATATGGAAAAGTACCAATAATGGAACTTCATGGACCAATTTAAATGATGGATTAGCAATAAGTCAATACTATAGAATTTCCAATGCGGAAACAGATGCTACAATTATGCTTGCCGGAGCTCAGGATAATGGTACCCATCAAAAGGATGGATCGAATTGGATTTATGAATATGGTGGAGATGGAATGGATAATGCCATTGATCCTAATGACGAACTCAACTTATTCGTCAGTTATCAATATGGAAACTTTTTCAGATCTACAAATGGAGGAACAAGTTTTAGTTCCATGATAGATGATGGAACAACCGGTGTAAGCGGAGCTTGGGTAACACCTATAAAAATTGACCCTAACAACACAAGTACAATCTATACCGGATATGATAGAATTTGGAAAAGTACAAATGATGGAGTCAGTTGGACTGATCCGTTTGGAAGTGCATTAACTTCCGGCACGTCTCTACAATATATTGATGTGGCACAATCCAATAGTAATTATATCTATACTACAGATTATTCTAAAATATGGAAGAGTACTGATGGTGGTGTTTCATGGGCTATGACAACAGATCCAGGCAGTAGTATCCGTTGGATAGAAATAGATCCTACAGATGAAGATCATCTTTGGATATGTTCTAATAATGATGTTTTGGAATCCTCAGACGGAGGTTCTACGTGGACAAATGTGTCCGGAACACTTCCCAATATAGACATGAATACAATAGTCTATGACGAAGGTTCCAATGAAGCATTGTATGTAGGGTCCGATCTTGGAGTATACCATAAAGATGCTTCAATGTCCGATTGGGTTGCGTTTGGAACATCACTCCCAAATGTGGTTGTTCTTGAATTAGATATCAATGAAGCCGATAATTCACTACGCGCTGGAACATTTGGAAGAGGGGTTTGGGAAGCGCCATTAACAGCTGTTCCCTGTTCCGTGGATAATATTCTGGACAACGGAATTATTTCTTGTGATGATAGTTCTAACACTTACATAAGACAGCTGATAGTCTACTACACAAGTCCTCCTAACAGCGGGACTCTGGATGTTATGAGTCAATCATTTAGCATTACTGGAAGCCCACAATTTGTAACATTAACAAATCTTCCTGTAAATGGAGCTTCAGTAAACGTGACTGCTGAATTCAGCGATGATAATGCTTGCAGCTTAACTGAAAATAATTTATTCACAAATCCATCGACTTGTCCTTGTCTTGTGACAGATGCAAATCTGATAATACTTCCTTGTGATGACAAAGGGACTTCAAGCCCCCTTGATGATACATTTACATTTAGTATATCTCCAACCGGTGAGAACAACGCTACAACTTATTCTGTTACAGGAGATGTCACGGCATCAAATCTCAGTTATGGTGTGACTCATGTCTTTAACAATGGTGGATCAGGATTTTTAATTTCTTCAGGAGATATGGTGATTAATATAATTGATGACCTTGATGCTACATGTTCTCTGGACAATTTAGATGTATTTGCGCCTGCACCTTGTTCTACAAATTATATTTGTGACGATGCTTTCGAAATAACAGCGACTGGAACATATACAGCTATTGGACCCGATCAGGGAAGGGAGGTGGTGGATCATAGAGCGGAAGGAATGCGAATTGGTTTTACTTTGTACCCGCATCCGATGGAGTTATTTCAATATCATCATGTGGTGGTGGTGTTGATACAAGATTATTTGTACATGATGGCTCATGTGGTATTCTAAATGAAATAGGAAGTAATGATGACCTTTGTGAAATGTCATCGGGCTCCTTTTTGTATGCTTCCTATCTGGAAGTTTGTGTGACATCAGGAACTACATATTACATAGAATGGGATGACAGATGGAGCCAATCAGGTTTTAATTTTGATTTTGATTACTCTGCCGGCATACCTGCATCTCCCACTATAAGTACTTTCCCTTATACTGAGTCATTTGAATCGACTCCTAATAGTTGGGTGATTTCTTGCGATGATGATATGAACTGGACCAATAATTCCGGATCTACACCAAGTGCAAATACAGGACCTAGTTCTGCACAAAATGGAAATCAATATATATATATACTGAAGCGACTGGAAACTTAAATAATCTAGCATATCAGATTAGGCCGACATTTGATTTTACTTCTAACAATAGTCCTGAATTTTCATTCTACTATCATATGTATGGTGCTGACATGGGAACTCTCGATTTAGAATTGAGTACAAATGGGGGTACGAGTTGGACGAATATTTTTACAAAATCAGGGGACCAGGGCAATCAATGGACTCAGGAAATTATTGATTTATCTTCATATAGTGGTCAGACTATTGATCTCAGATTTAAAGCGACAATAGGTCCTGCCTTTACAAGTGATATGGCTATTGATTTAGTAAAAATGCTAGACAACAATCCTTCAAGTTGTACACCAATCGTTGATGTAGATGGAAATCCGATTGCCGATGGTGTTTATTCTGGTATTATTGTAAATTCTATTGGGACTGTTTCATCAACTGGAAATGTTGAATTTGAAGCACTCACAGAAATTAACCTAAACGGAGGGTTTGAAATTATATTAGGAGGGACTTTTGAAGCGAACACAGGAAATTGTACACAATCTAATGCTCAGCAATCAGAGAATCGGGGAAACTAGTTAATCGGGATCCAAACTTTTTGTAAAGAGAGAAAGTTCTTCTTCTTTTTTCTTTTTGAATTTCAAATATTCATACTCTTTATATGCAGTCACATAAACAAAAAAGCCAATAAAAAGTAAGGCATAATATTGTTTTGTAGCTCCAACTATTATAAATATTACTGCAATTACTCTTCCAATAAAACTAGCGATTCTGGTTGCCTTTAACCTATCCAATCTCATGCTTAATAAGGCTCGTAATATTCTTCCTCCATCCATTGGGAAGGCAGGTATAAGGTTAAAGAAAAAGAGTACCAGATTTAATACAAATATCATCTGCAAAAATCCAATAGGGTGCATTAGTATAGCAATGCTCTCTTCATCAGGTATAATATAGCTACCAGATAACAAAATGCCAATTAAAATAAGTGTAGCAATCAAAAGATTTACCATAGGGCCGGCGATAGCTATAATAAATTCTTGCTTAGGTTTTTCAGGGATAAAATTTAGTCTCGCCAATCCTCCAATCGGACTAAGGATTATGTCTTTGGTTTGAACTCCATATTTTCTAGCCGCCAAAGCGTGTCCATATTCATGAAGCACGACACATAAGAATAAACAAAACACATATAAACTCAAGCTTATCGATTCTGAAAAATCAAGTTTTTCGCTATAAGAAATATAGGCGATCAATAAAATAATAATAATGAATGTCCAATGAATTTTGACAGGTATTCCAGCGTACGTTCCTATGTATAAGGATCGATCCAATTAGAATATTACTTGTTCATAAAGCTGACCTTTAAGAATACTTCTCGCGATTACTAAATGCTGAATTTCAGAAGTACCTTCATAAATCTGGGTTATTTTGGCATCCCGCATTAATCGTTCTACATGGTATTCTTTGACATACCCGTATCCTCCGTGAATTTGAACAGCTTCAACGGTATGTCGCATTGCAACTTCTGAAGCAAAAAGTTTTGCCATACTCGATGCAGTATCAAAATTTTGTCCTCTATCTTTTAGTTGTGCTGCTCTGTAAACCAATAGCCTGGCAGCTTCAATTTCTGTGGCCATATCTGCAAGTTTGAATCCTATTGCTTGATGTTGGTGGATAGGTTTTCCAAAAGAAGCTCTTTCTTTAGCATATTTTCGAGCAAGTTCATATGCACCACTTGCAATTCCTAAGGCCTGAGCTGCAATTCCGATCCTTCCACCAGATAATACTTTCATGGCAAATTTAAATCCAAAGCCTTCCTCCCCTATTCGATTTTCCTTTGGGACTTTTACATCGGAATACATAATAGAATGTGTGTCCGAAGCACGGATTCCCAATTTATCCTCTTTTGCACCAATAGCAACTCCTTCCCAATCTGATTCCACAATGAGGCAATTAATTCCACGATGTCCATTTTGCTGATCTGTTTGCGCAATAACCAGATGAAGTTTCGAACTCTTCCCATTGGTGATCCAATTTTTAGTCCCGTTTAATAGATAATGATCTCCCATATCTATTGCCGTAGTCCTTTGTGAAGTAGCATCCGAACCGGCTTCCGGCTCGCTCAAACAAAAAGCACCTATTGCTTCGCCAGTGGCCAACTTAGTCAGGTATTTTTGTTTTTGTGCTTCTGTCCCAAATGTCTCAATTCCCCAACAAACCAGAGAATTGTTAACAGACATTATTACTGATACAGAATTGTCAATTTTTGATATTTCTTCAATTGCTAACACATAAGAAACACTATCCATACCCCCTCCATTGTATTCGGGAGATACCATCATTCCTAGGAATCCTAGTTCTGCCATCATTGCAACCTGCTCAGTAGGGTAGCGCATTTCCCTATCTCTTTCGATTACACCTGGAAGTAATTCGGTTTGAGCAAATTCTCTTGCCGCTTCCCTGACCGCTAATTGTTCTTCTGTGAGATTAAAAACCATATTTACTGTTGAATATTTTTAGAACTCAAACTTAAATCAAAAGATTTATAATGTATAATCAAAAGAAGATTTGTAATAAATAATATGATACTTAAGATGAGAAATGCATAAATTATATTATTTGAAAATTGAAAAAACGGTAATGTGAATAATCCCAATAGTACGTCCCTTGCCAATATATTAAACAAGAAAAAGACACTCCCAGCTATGCCAAAAAACTGATTCGGTACATTTTTGAAAAGGTAGGTGATTCTAGCAACCCTCACTCCAGCATTAGTAATTCCTAAAAGAACAAAAACAATAAACAAAATTAGAATCGAATTAGAAAGATAGAGAACAAGGTAGGTTATAGCAGTTATAAAAGTTAAAAAGGTAACTATCAAAGGAATTGAAAATTTTCTAAAAAACAAATGAATTGTAAGACCTATAGCTATCGCTCCCATTGAATAAGCCATTTTAGAGTTTGCATAAATATCTCCGCTCGCTTGCAAATGTTTGCTTATGTAACTAACTCCTAAATAGAAAGTCTCTAACAAAATTGTCATGAAAACCATGAACGACAAAGTACCAAACCACAAAATCGCTTTTTCATTTCTTAAGAAACTCCATCCCGCTTTTATACGCACAAAAAGGTTTCCTAACTCTTGCTTTCTTCTTTGAATAGGAACATATTTTATAGCATAGATTATAAAGAATGTAATAAAATAAGTACTACTGTCCAAAAGGAATATTTCATGAATTGCCCAGGCCTCCAAATTCAAACCTATGTCCAGTGATATTCCGAAAAAATTCAAAATTCCATTCTCAGTACCTTCCAGCAGTAAGGTCGCTCCTGCTCCTGCACTGATAGTCGTTATCTGGCCAATGATCTCCAGAATTGAAGTCATCTTGGCATAATGTTTTGGCTCCGTAATTTCCTGTACAAAAGCGTAAAGACAGGGATAATGAAGGTTATAGTTTAAAAAGGTAATCAAGAATACAGCTCCAACGATCAAGGATGGTAAGCCTCCTAATTGAAATCCCGCTAATGAAATGAAAGCAAGTATAAGTCCTACAATAAATGTCAGATAAAGAAATATTTTCTTCCGATCGTACTTGTCAATAATAGATCCACTTAATGGAACCCAAAAAATAGAGACCAATGTAGCTGCCATATAAATAAGCCCAAATTGAGCAAGCAAATTTTTCTGAGCAAAATACCAGGGGATAGCAATCATACTCATTCCCTGGGCAATTCCGGAAATACCATTCGCAATAAATAATAAGATAATAGCAGTACGATTCAAATTGTAGGCAGCTGGTTAGATGGATGAATTACATTCATTAAGGTTCCAAAATATACATAGTTATTTCGAAAATCTTCATCCATCAAGCTTAGGAGTTTCTTTAAGCACACTTTCCCGTCAGATTCAAACTGATTAATCGAGCTAAATGTAAACTGTACAGCAAAACTGGAATCTCCATCCTCACTATTAATGAGAATTTCATTAATCTGAACGGAAATTGAAAATTGCTCTATGAGGCTTTCAGGTATATATCTTGACAACATCTTGTCCAGCCACTGTTGAGAAAGAGATTGGCTTAATTTAAATGTCAAATTGTATAAGACGGCTGAATGCATAAGCTATTGAATATTATCCCCACGCAGTATCCTAAATCGCTTTCTTGCTTCAACTGCAAAACTACTGCTGGAAAAATCTATGAATAATTTTTCATAGAGCTCCTTGGCTTTGTCTAAGTCATTTTCATGCATTTCATAGATCTCAGCCAATTTCATCAATGCATTATCTGCACGTATTTCTTCTGGAAAGTTTTGATAGACTTGCTGGTACAATTCTTTAGCTGAATCTATATCTTTTAACTTGTAATGTAAATTTGCTTTTTGATAAAGAATATCGTCTTCAAGTGCATGCTCAGGATAGAGCAATATAATTGAATCCAGAACATTAAATGCCTCATCGTATTTATTCTGCATTGTATACAATTCTGAAATGGCAAACATTTTCAGAGGAATATCCGTAGTATCCAAACCCATATTATCCATAATAAATACGGAAAGATCAATAGCATCATTTGAGATTAATCTCGAAGTCGCGGCCTTTAATATATCAAATTGCGCTTGAGCCCATTCAAAATTTCCAGCAAAATAAGTAAGCTTTGCGTTTTTAAATCTCGACACCTCTCCCAGATAATCTTCTTTGAATTCTTTTTCTACCTGTGAATACAACAGCGTTGCTTCCCATATTTCTCCCATCATCAGATAGTAATCTGCCAATGCAATTTTACTATTGGCACGAACATATTTGTTAATGCTAGCTAGCTCCACAAGGTCTTTTAATACTTCAATGGCTTGCTTTAGGTCATTTTTATAAATAGCCAGAAAATCAGCATATTCCTTTACCAAGTATTCAGTTCTTGGGTTAATTCCAAACTCTTCTATAAATGCTTTGTATTCAATATCCAGGGAATCCAGATCAGAACTTGTATAATTGAAGTTCTTGGTTATTCGATTTCGTTTCGATTTTAAAATAGCTCTCTTAGCATCAACATATAAACTATTGTTAAGACCTTTATTTTGAATGACATATTCATAGGCCTTAATAGCCACATCATAATCTCCATCTACATAGGCTATATCACCAATTTTCATCACCCTGTGTCCGTTCTCATTATTCTTACGATCTAAAGACCGTGCTTGCCTTAATGCCCTTTCAAATTCTTTTTTCTCTATATACACCCATTCCAATAACTCGGGGTAGGTTTGATTCTCGGGATGCTTTTGAATCATTGCATAAAGCTGTGACCTTAATTCTTCCAGATCACCCTCTTCAGAAAGATTTCTTTGAAACAATGTCTTATATCTTTCTATTTGAGTAGGACTATTGGAAGTTGCTTTGATGTAATACTCAATCATCTTTTGCTTATCCCCTTTTCTTTTATAGAGGTCTGCAAGGTTATAAGCAAACACAAGATCATTATTAAGGACTTTGGATCCCCTGAGATAGGCTTCTATCGCCATATCATATTTTGTAAGTCTCAAAAATGCATTCCCTAGATTATTTATTACTGAAACATCCGGGGGTATATTTTTAATAGCATTATGATATTGTTTATCCGCTTCTTCAGGTAGATACTGCCTCTCTAACAGGCTTCCATAAGTAACATACAGCTGCATTTGTTTGGGATCGATTTTCAATTGATTACTGATCTCCTTTTCAGCCGACTTGTAATCATCAAGTGCTAAAAGGCATTCTATGTACCTATTAAAGTAGTAGTAGCTATTCTGGGTTTTGTCAAACAAACTTTTGTAGACCACTGCAGCCTGTTCATATTCTCCAAATTGATAATATTGGTCCGCAAGCCTTGAGTCTTGTCCATTTAAAACAATCACGGAAAATAACAGTAGAAATAAAACCAAATGTCTCATAATCAATATTAAATACAAGAATAGAACGGCACGAAGATAAAATAGATTTCAAAATGTTAGAATATAAAAATGGCCACATTGAGTCTGCGGCCATTGGTTCTTTTAAAAGCAAGCAAATCGCTTATGCTTTAAGAGATAAATATATTGCCATTTATCGGATAATTAAGATTAAGAGATGGTATTTAAAATATTTAATTTTAAATCTATGATGTGAGATTATTCAATTACAAATACAAGCGGTCAACACAAAATGCATTGACCGCTTGTATATTTTTTGTGGATATTCTCCTACTCTAATTTAAACTTAACAGGTAAAGTATAAAGTACTTTTACCGGACGTCCTCTCTGCTTTCCAGGAGTCCATCTTTGAGGAAGGTTATTCATCGCAGATACAACCTTCTTCGCTGCATCACCACATCCTGCTCCTATGTCTCTAACTACCTTAATGTCCTTAACCGTCCCATTTTCACTCACAACAAATTGAAGCACAGTCATACCTTCAACTCCATTTTCTCTTGCAATAGCAGGATACTTAAGATTCTTATAGATGTATTGCTGCATTTTCTCTTTTGCACAATTCTCCTTATCCTTTTCTGTTCCACCTGAATTTTCACACCCCGGGAATCTAGGCATTTGTTCCACAACCTTAAAGATTTCTGGTTCCTCTGGAGGTGGTGGTGGAGGTGGTGGTGGAGGTGGTGCCTCTTCTTCAACAATTTCTTCTATTACATCTTCTTCCGTAACATCCTGATCCACAAATACGGGTTCCTCTTCTTCAAGAATTTCCTCTTCAGGAACTTCCTCAATTACCGGAGGTGGTGGTGGTGGCGGTGGTGGCGGTGGTTCTGCAGTTCGTGGAGGCTCGATTTCGATTTCTTCATCAAAATCTAAAGCTCCATCCGGAATATTTACAACTCCATCATAGCTTGTCCAGCTAAAAGCAAACAAAGTTGCAGCAAGCGCCGTTGCAAGTCCGAATAAAAATATTGGTCTTGATAATCTGAATGCATTCACATCCGGATATTTATTTCTTGCATCTAATGGCGAATCCCATTCATGATCTTTATATGTACCTGTAAGATCTGAAGAAGATTTACCTTTATAATAGCGTCTAAAATAAAAGATCACACCTAATACTATCATTGCTAAAAACAAAATCAATAGTAAAGAAATCTGACCTGTAAAAGCAATATCACCCATTATGATCGTTTTTTCGTAATAAGTAAAATAAATAACTCCCAATAAAAGAGCCAATAATATTAGCAATAATATCAAGATAATCAAAATGTCGGCCTTCAATTAAAGCGCCTTGGATACATTCTAGAACAAATCCATACGTGGAAGCGAGTAAAATCGCTTTCCAATGCCATCTTTTTTGATTCATTTGATATAAACCCCGTAGTAAAAAAGTCATCACGAGGTAAAAAATGAAATGCACTAATTTATCCTGGTTGGGAAATAATTCAACATGCACTCCAGTATCTGGCATTAATGACAAAACAGTAACTATCATTAACCAGACCAACAAAGACAACACTGCTTTCAATGATTGCTTCATCTGTTTACTAGATGCATTGATAATCTATTTTGGTGGGAGAAGCTCTAAGAGGTTAATTCTTTATAAGCCTCCACATCCATTAAATCTTCAATTTCAGCAAGATTCTTGATAGCGATTTTAACTATCCATCCTTCTCCATAAGGATCGGAATTAACCAAGTCGGGCTGATCTCCATCGTTTTCGTCAAGTTGTGCGTTAAATTCAACAACCGTTCCAGCGATAGGCATAAAGAGATCAGAAGTTGTCTTAACCGCTTCAATTGTTCCGAATAGTTCACCTGTATCAACTTCATCTCCTACGGTATCAACTTCAACATATACTATTTCCCCTAACTCGCCCTGAGCAAAATCTGTAATACCGATATAGGCATGATCACCTTCAACTCTTAACCATTCATGCTCTTTTGAATATTTTAAATCGTCTCTTAAGTCCATTTCGAATTTATGCTTTATTAATTTGTTCTTTTAACCAATTTGAATTTACAGATTTCGGTCTTTCTAATGGCAATCCAAGAGCTCTTGACCAGCAGAGCGCGGCCATTACACCCAGAGCTCTGGAAACTCCAAACATAACTGTATAATAGCTATATTCCTTAAGACCATAATGAACAAGGATGGCTCCAGAATGAGCATCAACATTAGGCCAAGGGTTTTTTACTTTACCTAATCCTCCTAAAATATCAGGTACAACCTCAAATAATTTCCAAACGATGTTGACATAATCACTGTCCTTAATGTACTCTTCAGCAAAATTCTTTTGAGCAGTAAATCTAGGATCTGGCTGGCGTAAAACAGCGTGCCCATATCCTGGAATGACTTTTCCTGATTCTAAAGTATCATGAACATATTGTGCAATTTGTTCTTTCGTCGGTTGAGTTGTCCCTATTGTGTCTGTCAATTCAAAAATCCATTTAATGACTTCCTGATTTGCAAGCCCATGCAACGGGCCTGCCAATGAGGCCATACCACCAGCATAAGACAGGTAAACATCTGACAAGGTTGTATTAACAAGGTGCGTTGTATGCGCTGAAGCATTTCCTCCTTCATGATCCGCATGAATTGTTAAGTACAATCTCATTAAGCTCTTGAAATCTTCTCCTTCAACTCCAAGCATATGTGCATAATTTCCAGCCCAATCCAGATTCAAATCTGCAGGAATATGGTCAGAATTATGATATACTCTCCTATAAATATATGCTGCAAGATGTGGTAATCTCGCAATCAGATTCATTGCATCTTCATAAGTCGCGTCCCAATAATCATTCTTCGACATACCTTTTGCATAGTTCTTAGCAAAAATGCTATCCGTCTGCATTGAAGTGATTCCAATGATAAACTGTGTCATCGGATGGGTATCGTCTGAAAGGGCGTTTAGAACATCAAGAGTATTCTGAGGAATATTAGCTCTCTTTTCCCATTCATCACTTAACCATTCTACTTGTTCTGATGTAGGTACTTCATCAGCAAGCATTAACCAAAACAAACCTTCTGGTAAAGGTTCCTTTCCACCATCTTTTCTTTTAGGTAAAATTTCTCTTAATTGGGGGATTGAATATCCTCTGAATCTAATTCCTTCAAAGGCATCCAATTCTGAAGTTTCCCAAAGCATGGATTTAATTCCACGCATACCACCTACAACTTGTGATAATTTGACGTCACCAATAACGGTGGAACCGTGTTCTTTTGTTATGGCTCTTAATTCGGCCTTGAGTTTGGAAGACTTCTCAAAAAATTTCTGTTTTAATATGTCCATTTATTTTAGGTCGGGATTTTTTACTTGCATTATTGATTCGCTGTTTTAGTCCCTTTCTTTTCTTCAACTCTTTTTAATGTTTTAGGACTATTTATAGCTGGGTTTTTATTCGGATCCAAAGTCATATTCAATTGCCGGTACATCTCATGTAACTGCTTTTGTTTATCATCTAACAAAGCAACAAATTGAGTTTCATACTCGACAAGCATCTCTTTCTTCTTTAAATCATAATCTTTATCATTTTTATTTGACTTAAGAGAAATAAGCGCTTTTTGTTTTTCTACAAAATGGGCTTTTACTTGTGAAGCTTGAGCGTCATTCATTTGATATTTTAGAACAACTTTTTTTACTTCTGCGTCCATATCAATTTGAGTATTTTGAGCACTCATACCCAAACTACAGATACAACAGAATAGAATTAACAGATACTTCATTTTAATATTTTTATGAAAGAATAACGGATTCGAAGCCGATTATTAATTATGAGCCGAAATTTACAACAATTATGAATAAATTTCTTCAGGCTTTTCCCCATGTTTCACAGTTTATATCCTTATTGACATTTAAATATCTAAATTGCATTTTTTGATCATCAAATAATACATGTGTATTTATGATTCTCATTGATGATATTTTAATATCTCGAGACATAATCGATAATCATTTTGAATGCAAGCTAACCGCTTGTAAAGGAGCCTGTTGCTATGAAGGAGATTATGGTGCTCCTTTGGAAGCAAATGAATTAGACATCATCGAAATGATTCTTGAAAAGCTGGAAAAATATCTTTCTCCTGAAGCGCAAGAAAAAATTAAATCTGATGGTTTCCACACTTATAATGCTAAGAATGAAGTTTATGAAACCGCATTAATGCCGGATGCAGCTTGTGTTTTTATGGGTCGAAATGAATTAGGAATTACTTATTGTTCGATTGAAAAGGCTTACAATAATGGTGATATATCATTTAAGAAACCCATCTCTTGTCATTTATACCCGGTCAGGCTTAGTAAAAATAGTGAAAGCGGATTTGAAGCATTGAACTACGACAGATGGGATATCTGCAATAGCGCTTGTTCTCAAGGAGAAAAGAACAAAATCAAAATATTTGAATTCGTAAAAGATGCCTTAATCAGGCAATATGGAGAGGCCTTTTATGAAGAATTAGCTGCGGTCGCAGAGGATCTTGACTAAACTAGTCGCGATTAGATTTTGGAGCATCTTCTATTTCTTTCATGCTCTCTTTTACTTCTGTTTCTATATTGGCTTTTGCATTATTGAACTCTCTGATCCCTTTACCTAAGCCTTTCATTAATTCCGGTAATTTTTTACCTCCAAATAATAACAAGACAACAAAAGCGATAAGAATTAATTCAGGACCACCCGGCATTCCTAACAAATGAATTGAAAGCATATTTTTAATTTTTTACAAATGTAAAACTAATTCAGGATTTATGTTTTTCCAACAAATTCCTAGTTATTTCATCTTTATATTGTAAGATATATCCGTGTGCTTTGTACTTATAATATATCTGTTATTTAATTTCGAAATGTCTTGATTATTACTTTGAGTTCATGAGAACTGAAATCTTTGTAATTATATTAGATAAAATCATTATCGACATGAAATTTATTATTGGTTTCACATTTCTTATCCTCTCGCAAAATCTTCAAAGTCAAATATTTGAAAACTTTGAATTTCTTGATCACCGGGAAAGGCAATCAAAGACTGGAGCTCTTGGAATATTCAATGGTGAGATAGTGTATGTAAGTCACAACAACCAATGGCCAATGACAACGGTATCAACTGTTAATAATAAGAATGAATTGAACTTGTTGTTTGAAAGCTACTACACATCAAGATCTAAAATTATTAAGCATTCTGATACAAAGTTTGACATCTACCTATATTCCCTTTTTGACTATGATATACATGTGCCGGGTTTTATTAGATTTCGTGTTGATCAAGATCAAATATCTATAGATACTGTTAGAACACCAGAGACTGAAGAATATAATTGGAGTGAGACTGCATCAGGTGTTGTACAAGATTCAGTGGGCATTTTTTGGATTACCAATTTTGATGGTTTATATAAAATTGATAATGGCAAAATCATTGAATCAATAGATACTATTAGTCTAGTGGGTGCAAATCTATATATTAACCAAGATGATGATATATTTAACTATGGACCTAACAATATTGCACACATATTTGAAAACAAAATTTTCATTCTATTTGAAACAGTGGAAAGTATATATGATATTAAACGCTATGGACAACTAAATTTGGTCCTTTCCAGAGATAGCTTGAGATTTTTCAATTCCTCTTTTGATACACTTTTACACACTTTCTCTCTGCCTGGCGAAGTAAATACATTTAAAAAAATCAATGTCACCGATTCGCTCATTTATTTGCTTGATGCTGTAAAGGATACCTTTGAAATTTTGAAAATGAATTATAGCGGTGAAGTCGAAAGTTATTTTACTTCAGTTTCGCTTGATGAAACGATGACCGCGGCTAACTTTATGTCTCAAGATCAAATTCTTTTTGAAGGACTTTATGAGATAAAAGATATAAGTAAGCAGCTTTTTATGCGATATGTTCATCTTGACTCAGTTATTACCTACCCTAAATCTTCAATTGATATTACTGAGTTCAAATTGCATCAATTGGGAAAAGACACAACAGAAATAATTTACCATTTAGATGGTGACACCACAATAATTCTCTCTTTTCAATATGAGGCAAATGTGGAAGTATTCAATAACTCAAGTGATACAATCTTCAATACAGACATATTCAGCGCTGAATATCTACCCTGGCTAAATTTCCCTTTATTTTTTGATTTGGATTTTTCCGAAGCTATTCCACCTTTTGAATATGCATATATGCAAAAAATATTTACCGTTCCTTATACCAACACCTCTGGTTTTGATATTGCTGTTCCGGGTGCTAATTATCGTTTTAATGCCAGTAATAAAAAAGTTATTTTTCCTGATTTTACTTCCTCCACTTCTGAGCCAGTAAACGCATTCACTCTCAGTGTATTTCCTAATCCATCTTCTCATGAACTCCATATTGATCCTCTTCAGGATTTATTTAATATTTCTGTCTATAATCAATTGGGAGAACTCATTTTTTTCTCTAGTCAACATTCACCAATCAGAAAGATTGATATTTCTTCGTTTTCTCCCGGAAATTACTTTTTATCAAGCCAGGACACTAAACGTTCGATATCTTATCATTCGAAATTTATCAAAATCTAATAGCGTTCATCTTTGACATAGGGTAGCTTCTCCATTTTGCTTACTTCAAGGCTGGGAAATTCAAAGTCCTCGACAATTTTTCCTGTAATCAGATAGCATCCTTTTCCTTTAAATGGATAGCGGGCCAGACTCGGAGGGAAATGTGTGGTATCAAAAAATCGCCCTTCACGATCCACCCAGGTTCCAAAGTTCATCAGCTTACGCGTCACCGTCGTCACATTTTTTCGAGTCACAAAATAGCCAAGCATACAGACCGTCCGTTTGTTATACTTTTTCATATCCTTCGTGAGAATATCTCCGCGTATTTGTTTTTCAAGCAACTCAAATGGGGAACATAAGGGGAAACCCAATAATTCGATCTCATCGAAAGCCTGCTCATGACGAGATTCTTCAAGAATAGGTAATTCATAGTCTTCGGATTCAACACCAAACAGGTGCCCGCTTCCGTTAAACTTCACTTCAGGATTATGCACGGCGTTCTTCTCCCACATCAAAGCATATTTGTTCAGTCCTGTAAAACGAAAGGCCCCCACCCTGATCAAAAGTTCTAATTGCTCTTTACTGATATCAACACGACTTACAAAATCCTGGAGGCTTTGGTAATCTCCATTATCTATTCGCTCATGCATGATCCGGATCACAACACGCTTTTCCAACTGAGAGACGTGAATAAATTCGATATAGATATCATCCCCCGAAATACTGGTCAGATAGCTGCTGCCATTGATGCACGGGGCTTCGATATTAGCGCCACTCATGCGTGCCTCATGGACATAAAGTTCTGTATTAAAAAAGCCTCCAAAATTATTGATAACAGCAACCATAAATTCTTTTGGGAAGTAGGCCTTCAGGTACAGACTCTGGAAAGACTCAACGGCAAAACTGGCCGAATGGGCTTTGCAAAAAGAATAGCCGCTAAAACTTGCAATCTGTCGCCATACTTCTTCAGTGAGATTGTCTGGATATCCCCTTTCTTCACAATTGCGATAATATTTTGCGCGCAAGCGCTCAAAAGTATCGGAGTTCTTTTTCTTACCCGTCATAATCCGACGCAACACATCCGATTCGTCTAAATCCAAGCCTGCAAAATGATGGACAATTTTCATTACGTCTTCCTGATAAACCATTACTCCATATGTTTCCCTCAAGTGCTCTTCGAAAACCGGATGGATATAAGTGAAGGAGTCAGGGCGGTGAAATCGTTGAATATATTCTTGCATCATCCCCGACTTAGCAACACCGGGGCGAATAATAGAACTGGCCGCGACAAGATGAATATAATTGTCACAATGTAGCTTTGTAAGCAAGCCACGCATTGCTGGGGATTCTACATAAAAGCATCCTATGCATTGACCGGATTTGAGTTGCTTTCTAACATTGACATCCTCTTTGATTTCGCTCACATTATGTATGTCTACCGCCTTTCCCTGATTGCGTGCAACCAGACTCACGGCATCCTTAATATGTCCCAATCCTCGTTGGCTCAGCACATCATACTTGTGAAAACCTACATCTTCGGCGGCATACATGTCAAAATGCGTGATTGCAAATCCCTTGGGCATCATCTGCAGGGCTGTATGATAGTTGAGCGGTTCCTCACTGATCAGAATGCCGCCGGCATGAATTGACAAATAATTGGGAAATCCTTCGATGTATTTACCGTATTTGAATATATGCTTGGCAAAGGGATGATGTTTATCTGTAGCCTGGGGTTCATTAACAATCAAATCAATATCTGCTTTGGGTAAACCCAATACTTTTCCCAATTCTCTGATTATTGATTTTCCTTTAAATGTATTGTAGGTGGCCAATAAGGCTGTGTGTTCTTTTCCATATCTTTTAAAGATATAGTCTGTAACATCGTCCCGTTCATCCCAGGAAAAATCAATATCAAAATCCGGCAGTGAGCTTCGGTGTGGATTGATGAAGCGTTCAAAATACAAGTCCAGATCCATAGGGTCTACATCCGTAATAAAAAGATTGAAAGCAACAATCGAATTGGCTCCACTGCCACGACCAACATGATGGTATCCTGCCGTCTGTGCATATCTAACAATATCCCAGGTAATTAAGAAGTACGCTGCAAAACCCATTTTGTCGATAACATCCAATTCCTTTTGTGTTCGCTTCATGGCGCCTCTATTGCGTTCACCAAACCGGCGCACACATCCGTTGATCGCTAATTTGCGCAGCAGTTTCATATCCCCTGCCCGACTACCCGTAAAGGCCTGCCTATTGTTGAGCGATGTGTTGTGCATCCTTATAGAACACCCTTCCAACAAGCTCCTGGTATTCTCCAATATCTGCGGATACGGTTTAAAAAATGTGATCCAATTCCTCCGGCGTAAAAATTCTTTCTGATGCTTTTGCGCAATGTTGGGCATCCAATTTGCCAATCACAATATTAAGGTCAATACAGCGGAGCAACTTGTGGGTCTTGTATCCATCCTGATCCAAAAAAGTAATCGGTGCAAATACAACTAAGCGATCCATATAATTGAGGAGGTAGGATGAAAACAATTGATTGACTTCACCGGGCATAACCCCTATATATTCATGGTCTCTCAATTTTTTCAAACCCTTCGGTAGTTTTCGATAGATGACATAGGCCTCTTTAAATACCGGTGCGAGCTCTGGTATGGCTTCATTGAGTAAAGAGTATTTGGTCAGATAGGCCGTTAACTCACGCCACCCTTCTTTGTTCTTGGCAATACCTACAAAAGCGAACCGAGAATCCTTTATACTAAATACGGATACCTCAGTATCCAGATTTGTGCTTTTGCGGGCACATCTGAATTCAATGCCTAATACAGCTTTGATATCATGCTTTTCACAGGCCTTGATAAAGTCATAAGCACAGGAAGTATTATTTATATCGCTTAAAACAAGCGTTTTTATAGACCGTTTAGCCGCTTCTTCAGCCAACTGTTGAGGTGATAAGGTCCCATATTTGAGAGAATAATATGTGTGGCAATTGAGATACATAGTTTATGTCGATATAATCGTCCAAATAAGTCGATTATTTAGTTAAAAATAATTAATCATCACAAAAGGAGCAACGATTAGCAATCGGAATTCATCAACCGCGAAAAATTAAGCGCTTTTTCGACTTTCGATAAGAAAAGCTAAAAGTATCAGGGAACCGCCCAAAACTGTCTTGCTTGAAGGAATTTCGTCTAAGAAAAGAACGCCCCACAATATTCCATATACTGGAACTATGCTGGTAAGCAAACTAATTGTTGTCGTATTATAGGTTTTTAGATTGCGAACAAAAAGGGTATGCCCAAGTGAAGTTGCTACGATAGCAAGAGTTAAAAGAAAGGGCAGGTCTGTTTTCAGACTCGCATTAGACTCCAAGAACAAAAAAGGTAAAAGCAAAAATGTCATGCTCAGCAATTGAAAGAACATCATCACGGAACCATGATAATCAACAATCACCTTTCTGGTAAAAATATTCCGAAGTGAATATGCTAAAGCAGAAGCTAAGCCCAGGATAATCGCCGAAACAAGATGTGGACTTTCGCCGATAGGTGGTAATATTATATAGACTCCAATAATAATCAACAAAGCAAGAATGAGATGATAAAACTTGAATTTTGTCTTCAAGATTACCGGCTCAAGCAAGGCCGTCATTGTTGGATAAGCGTGAAGGGTCAGCATCGCGATAGCAATACTCGATAAGGAAAGGGAGTAGAAATACATAACCCAGTGAGCTGCAAGAAGAAATGCACTTAAAAAAATAATAAAGTAATGAGACTTCTCTTTGATATTGAATTCAAGTCTTGTCAACTTGATAAATGCATACATAATTACAACTGCAATCGCACATCGCCACCAAATAATTAAAGTGGGAGACATCTCCATCGATCTACCCAAAACACCAGAAGTGCTCAAAAAAATAATCGCAAGATTTAGTTCAGCAAAAGAGCGTGTGCTTTTCATTTATGAATTGTAACACAAAAATAGCTTTTGATAAAATATATGAAAGGTGAGGAAGAACAAAGATTGAAAATTCGATAAAAAGCGATTCAAGAAGATAATTTGAAATAGTCAACTGGCAATTCTCCGGATAATAATATCAACCCGGCGATTCCTTAATTTTCCTTCCATGGTTGCATTATCGAAAGTAGGTTCCAACTCCCCAAAATCTATGCCTTGAATTTGTTCGCGCTTTAAATATGGAAATTTACTAAGCAAATAATATACTTCAGAAGTTCTCATTTGAGACAACCAGTTATTGTATTCAATACTTCCAATGTCATCGGTGTGCCCATGAATTTCTAATTCATAGAGATGTATATTGGGAATTTCTTTGATAAACTTATCGAGTTCTTGAATCTGAAAGTTATCTATATAATAGCTGCCCTCTCCAAAATAAATACTCTTCATTAAATCCTGTGAAATAAGGCCACTAACACTTAAGAAGAATACAGAAAACAGATATATAAACTTCATGAATATCAAGTTATGCAATTAAATGCAAAGAAGCTTTTCAATTTTAAAATATTAAAATTGAATCTACAAAATGAAAATCTTGATGACTGAATCGGATAAAATAAACACCTGAAGGCAAATTATGGATATCGATTCTATTAAGAGTGGAGTCTGCCTTCCCTGAAACAAGCTTCCCCCCGTCAATAGAAATAATCTCATATTTTACATCTGACGAGATATTATCAGGTAACGTGAAGTAAATTTTATCCCTAGCAGGATTAGGATAAAGAGTTACCACTTCACTATTCAATTCATTCGTATCGGTGGATTGACATTCCGGATGATCTGGAGGAAGAATTTCAAGACTTAACAAAACAATAGAATCACAACCAGTCTGATTAATGAATTCAAATTGGTAATCTCCCGCTTCACTAATTCCATTATAATCTTCTCCCGGGCAAATACTGTATTCAAGTGCTGTTATAGAGCTTTCTCGTATCGTTGTAGTAAAAATCACAGTGCTGTCACAATTTTCTCCTTCAAAGTTTAATAGATGTGATTGTCCTGCAAGTACAATTTCTTCTTCATCAAACAATCGGTTTTCATCTATTGTAATTCCATAAAAATCATATGGTAATTCTGTGTCACATAATATCAACTCTATCTCTTCCGGTTCAAAATCATTAACCAATTTCAGTTCTACAGACTCTACATAAGGGCATAAACAAGCGTCCAATTGTTCGATCGAAAACATTTGATCCACAGGTTCATTGCCAATCAGGTCTATTAGCTCCGCAGATATGTCCGGGTATATTTCTGAAAGCACTTCAAAATCATTTTTACAAAGACTTATCAAGCCATGATATAGGTCCTCCGGGTTTTCTGCTCTTACTGTAGCACAAACTTCCTTTTGTTGTTCAAAACAAACGTTAGATATAGATTTAAGACATAATTGATATTCCCCTTTCAGCTCTGCATCTATACTTATTATCGGTGCTATTTGATTTTCAAAAACCAAAGTATCAATTCCAGATGGACTTCTTAACTCATACACCCACTCCGCAACAATATCATCGCTGTATGCAACAACACCTTGATTGATCTCATTAATATGGAGTATATCCCAATTCAATTGTGTTCCTAAGCATACTGTATTCATCGATGATTGACATAGCGTGTCTGCCAAAAGTATTAATTGTTGTGGTTCTGGAATTTCAGGAATATTGTCGGAAGCGCACTGAATATCTATCAAAAATGAGGCTTCAGTTCGGTATCCGCATTCATCGGTGATAGAATAAACAACTTCAATTATTTGATCTCCACCTTCAATGATCAAAGGCGAGTAATGAGATTGCTCAATTATATAATTATCGCATTCATCCTGAAAAGCTTCATGTGGAGGATCATCCCATTCTATTGTCGCCTGACACAATTCATTGCAACTCGCATTCAACTCAACAAAAATGCTTCCAGGAATTGCACTCAAGTCGATATAAGGATCCAAATCACTTTGCGAAATATTGATAATATATAAGCTATCCTCACCCGTAGGACTGACACCTTCAACTCGCACAGTATCTGCAAAAGTCCAACTATTATAAATTGTGCCATGAAAATCAACTGTCTCACAACAGCTTAGCTGAAATTTTTCTGTAAGATGAAATTCTGCTTCCGGTCTATATAGTAAATAGGCTTCTCTATCCGAAATAATTCGTGTCCAGAATCGAAACTCATCAAGTTGTCCTTTATAATATCCTCTATAGCCGGTGGTCGATGGAATAACACCTATAAGAAGGTCCTCTCCATTAGACCGGGAGTTTATATTAGAGAAATTGGATTCAGCAACTGCACCATCAATCACCAACTTCATGTTGCCACGATTATTAACGACTGCAATATGATACCATCGATTATATTCGAAGGATCCATATCGGATTGACTTTTCATAAGGTCCAGAATTAATAGTAAAATCTAAAAGCATTTTATCAGTAAAATGCCTTTCAAGTGTAATCGAAAAGGTTTTGTTGGAGCTGCCTTCAAGACCTTTGAATACTAAAGCTTCTTTGGGATTTTGATCAGTGAACGTATCCTCATCTTTTTTAAACCAAAAACTCATACTGTATTGTTGATGAATAAACTGGACAGAATGGTCAATTGAAACAAAGTCATTTTCTCCATCGAACGACAAAGCAAAGTCATCTTCTTCAAAACGATCCATTGTAAAGTCAGTACCATTATTCAGCGATGCGTGATTATCCTGATTGCTTAGATCCAAATCTGAATTATCAAATGGCAGGCATGTCACCAAGTTGCTAAGGTTGACCGAATAGGCCAGATCGCATTTATTACAAATGTCTTGATCATCAAGATAAATGATTGTTAATTCAATGATGCTATCACAATATTCTTGTTGATATCCTACTTGAGTTGATGCTTCTTCAATTATGATTAAGTCAGATTCATATAAATCACCTACTTGGATGATCAATTCTCCTCCGAAGAGTTCATGCGGCAAATCTTGAGGACATAGCTCGACAATGATTTCTCCTTCACTTGCATCCAATTGCTGAATATTTATTTGTTGAAGGTATTCACATTCACAATTATTCAATATGCGATTGAAATATGTGCCAGGCTCAGAAACGTATCCCCCGGACCAAGGAGGCGATGGAAGAAATCCAACTTCTAGATTAAATTGACATATAGAGTAATCTTCAGTATAAAGTATATTATTGTCAGAGATGGTTATGACTTCATCAAAGCAAATTTCTTCTGGATAAAAAAGAGATGAACATTCTTCTACACCAATAGATTCCAAGCAGAAGGTATAGAGACCTGGTTCTTCAAGGAGAATAATTGCTCTTTCAAAAGGAAACTCAATTTCAAATTCAAATTCTGCATCTTCAGTAATTGCATTAAATACGAAAGATTTACCATTAAGAAAATCTGTGCTTACATTTTCATTAAAAAATGGCTTAAAAAAGACTTCAGTCCCTCGACAATAATTAAACTCTGGTGAATAAGGAATCCCACATTCTTCAACAATTCCAAATTCAATATTTTCAAATACTGCTTCTGTCTCAAATTCGGATTCTCCAAATTCAAATTCAATATCACCTTCACTATCAGGATCAGAAGCACAACCATCTAAATAGAGATTGTAAATCTTTCCTTGAGTTAACTCATCAGTTTCTAAATAAACCTCCCCAACAGATTCATCACAAGCATAAACAAATTCAATGCACTCAGAAAAGTCTTCGGGAAAAATTCCGGCAGTAAAATTTGCTGCATTTTTAGGAGATGGTGGCTGTGTCAAAGTAATGTGCACATATGGGGAAAGAGCTACAAATGAGTAGACAAGTGGTTCAGACTGATTATTGCTGAGGCAGCCTCCAATAGCACAGGGTTCACAATGAAGACAATTTATCAGCTCAGCCTCATGCCAAGTTCCAAAATAAATATGACAATTATTGAGCGATTCACAAGCGAAATGCAATTGTGCATTGCTCACTCTTGGGTAGCATATGAAAATTAAACTGATTAGCGCTATGTTATAGAAAGAAGTTGATATTTTGGTAAGTTTCTTCATGTACTTCTCTTCTAAGATACAATTAATGCTTTTCAACGTTGCCTGCGATTCTAAATTTAAAATTGATCACCCCGCCCATCCTTCCCTGTCAAGACTTCTGTATTGGATAGCTTCTGCAAGGTGATTAGGTTCAATGTTTGAACTATGACCAAGATCGGCAACTGTTCTTGCAACTTTAAGAATACGATCAAAAGCACGAGCCGATAATTGCAACTTGCTCATTGCTGTTTTTAGAAGCGCCTTCCCATCATCATCAAGAACACAAACTTCCCTGACCATTCTACTTGGCATTTGTGCATTGCTATGGATCTCCTTGAACAGCTCAAACCGTTCAGCCTGAATTAATCTGGCCTTCGTGACACGCTGAGAAATATCTCCACTTTTTTCAGAAGTCAACTGATACTTTGCTAATTCATCATACGATACCGGAGTGACTTCAACATGTAAATCAATCCGATCCAGAAGTGGTCCAGATATTTTGTTGAGATATTTTTTTACAACCCCCGGGCCACAGACACAATCTTTTTCCGGGTGATTATAGAATCCACAAGGGCATGGGTTCATTGAAGCCACCAACATAAATGAAGCTGGATAATCAACAGATATTTTTGCTCGGCTGATTGTCACCTTCCTTTGTTCCATTGGTTGTCGCAGTACTTCAAGAACAGACCGTTTGAACTCCGGGAGTTCATCCAAAAACAGGACACCATTATGTGCAAGTGAAATTTCCCCGGGATTAGGGTTAGATCCTCCTCCTACAAGAGCAACATCGCTAATGGTATGGTGTGGAGAACGGAATGGCCTTTCTATTACCAATGAAGCTTCTGTTCCCAATAATCCGGCAACGGAATGAATCTTAGTTGTTTCAAGGGCTTCATTCAGATCCAGCATCGGAAGTATTGTTGGTAATCTTCTTGCCAACATTGTTTTTCCAGCACCCGGTGGACCTATCAATATGGCATTGTGGCTTCCAGCAGCCGCTATCTCAAGAGCTCTCTTGATATTCTCCTGACCTTTTACATCAGAAAAGTCCAATTTGTATTTGTGCTCTTTTGTATTCAAGTCGGCTTCGGTGTCGTATGTATAAGACTCTATGACACCAAGTTCCTGAACAACAGAAATGGCTTCTTCCAGATTGTGAACTCCATATACATTGAGATCTTTAACAATAGCTGCTTCTCTCGCATTTTGGATAGGCAAAATGAGACCATTCAAATTGTCCCTCTTAGCTTGAATTGCAATTGGTAAAGCCCCTTTGATAGGTCTGAGTCCACCATCCAGAGCCAGCTCGCCAATAATCATGTATTGTGAGAGATGGGGTAAATCGACTTGAAACGTTGCCGATAATATTCCTAAAGCAATTGGAAGGTCATATGCTGAACCTTCCTTTCTTATATCTGCCGGAGCAAGATTGACGACAAGTTTAATTCTTGGAATTTTATAGCCGATGTTTTTTGTTGCGGCTTCGATTCTTTGAAATCCTTCTTTAACAGCATTATCTGGAAGTCCTACCAGAAAATACATGTTTTTACCCGCGGCGACTGTTCCGCCTGCATTGACTTCAACAATAATTTTACGGGCTTCAACGCCTTGTACGGCGGCAGCGTAAGTTTTTACTAACATGGAAGCATTCTTTATTACACCACAAAAACACAATATGTAGTTGTGGTGCTTTGTTACTAATGATTATTCTAAAATACTATAAACAATTCTTAGAACTAGCCTTATTGAGTAATAAAAAATACTTTTGCATTCATGATCAAAACAGACATATTGATTATTGGAGCTGGACCATGTGGATTATTCACTGTTTTTGAAGCTGGTTTGTTGAAATTAAAATGTCATATTATTGATGTTTTAGCTCAACCCGGAGGTCAACTATCTGAAATTTATCCTAAGAAGCCTATTTACGATGTGCCTGGCTTTCCTTCAATTCTTGCAGGTCAATTGGTCGACAATCTTATGGAGCAGATTCGTCCTTTCAAATCTGGATTTACTTTAGGTGAAAGGGCAGAAACGATTGAAAAATCAGAAGAAGGTGGGTTTATTACAACAAGTAATAAAGGAACAGTTATCAAATCTTCGGTCATTGCTATAGCAGGTGGCCTTGGCTGCTTTGAACCTCGCAAACTACCATTAGAGAATATTTCACAATTTGAAGATCGCGGTATAGATTATATTATAAAAGATCCTGAAAAATATAAAGGTCAAAACATAGTCATTGCCGGTGGAGGAGATTCTGCTCTGGACTGGGCAATCGAATTATCTCATATTGCTAATAAGACTACTCTTATCCATAGAAGATCGTCTTTTCGAGGGGCTCTTGACAGTGTTGACAAAGTCATGAAATTAGCTGAAACTGATAAGTTGAATCTTATTGCCAATGCACAAGTAAGCTCTATCAAGGGAACTGATAAGTTAAACTCACTCGTTGTTAAAACTAAAGAACAAGGAGACTTGGAATTAAAAGCAGATTACTTTATTCCTCTCTTTGGCTTAACGCCAAAATTAGGACCTATTGCAGACTGGGGACTTAATATTTACAAAAATGCTATAGAAGTTGATACATTCGACTATAGCACCAATATCGCTGGCATTTTTGCAATTGGAGATATAAATACTTATCCGGGAAAACTTAAACTCATTCTTTCAGGATTTCACGAAGCAACACTTATGGTTCAATCTGCATTTAAGATAATCTATCCAGATCAAAAATTAAGTTTCAAATACACAACTGTTACAGGTATAGAGGGATTATAAAATTGGAGAATAACAAAATTAAAATACGCGTAATTGACAGAGAAGATCAGGAGCATATTCTTGAAGGACCTACCGACATGAATCTCAATGTAATGGAATTGATGAAAGCCTATGAGTTACCTGTAGAAGGAACTTGTGGCGGTATGGCTTTATGTGCTTCATGTCATTGTTATATTCTTTCTGATCATGAAATATTTGACCGTTCTGATGATGAAGAAGATATGTTGGATCAGGCTTTCTTTGTGGAAAATAATAGTCGATTGAGCTGTCAGATTAAACTAAATAATGCTCTTCAAGGCCTTGAGTTAAAGTTGGCACCTACTGACGAATAAAACAAAAGCCCGGAATTAATCCAGGCATTAGATGACATAAATTTGATTTTATTATTTCGTCATTGCTTTTTTGGCGAATCCTATAATAACCATCAAGACACCTCCTCCAACTCCACCTCCAGCAACACTACCTAGAATACTCGTTAAATCCATAGACCCACTAGAAGCCGCAGCTGCTATTGCTGGAGATGCCATTCCGATAAGTTTTCCTCCAAGTCCTCCTCCCATAATTCCAATAACAGAATTCCAAAGAATGCCTAGGGAACTATCTTTCATAAACTTGCCGACCAAGTTGCCACCAATAGCGCCACTAAGTAAGTTGATTATTAATGCAGTCATTTGTATTTGTTTAGTTAATTAGAGAATAAACATTAATAATAATTGTTATTTATTTGCTTTAATAAAATTTTAATTGCCTAATTCCACCTTTAACAGAATTGCATTGATCATTTTTTTATTAATATTTAGGCTTTCAACCATTTGATGTTTTCGCCAATTAGTGACTCCCTCTTTTTTTCATTCAATCCCTCTATCTTTTTTCCAATATAGAATAGGCCCAAACATCTTTGATCCGGAGTGAGCTCAAAAAATTCATCTCCTTTTACAGCAAAATTTGGCGAACTCCAATATGCTCCTAAACCATATGCAGAACAGCTCAACCACATGTTTTGAACAGCACAGGAAACTGCAGCAACTGCTTCCCATTCTGGAAGCAGTTCTTTGTGTCTATGCATTATAATTGCGATGACATGGCTTGATTTTAGTGCCTTATTTTTTGTTCTCAGATATTTATGTTCTGAAAAATTTTCGACAGGAGTATTATTGCGATACCATTCTGAAGAATAATTACTCAATTTAATACGCGCTTTATCAGAATAAACTATGAACCGCCAGGGATAGGTTTTCTTATGAGAAGGGGCGCAATTGGCATTCTCTAAAAGCTGGTGAATGATTTTATCATCGATTGTTTCTCCTGTAAAAGAAACAGGATACACAGAATGTCGATTACTAATTATCTGATTAATATAAAGGGGATAGTCCATAACTAAATTTCACTTTTGTTGGATGATCTTTTTCTTGAAGGTTAAAATAGTCGATATTTATTTTAAACCATTATTGTTTTTTTAAGTCTTAGTGTTATAGTCCATTGAATTCAATGGACAAAAAGATATCCAGATACTTCAGATGATAGCTAACGATCAGAATTTTGATCGGGGATTTAAGTTATTGGTCACGGAGTATCAGGAAAGATTATACTGGAATGTCAGGAGAATGGTTCATTTTCATGAAGATGCTGATGATGTGTTACAGAACACATTTATAAAGATATTTAAGAATATAAAAGGATTTAAATCCGAATCTAAATTGTATACCTGGATGTATCGGATAGCCCATAATGAAGCTATAAGCTTTTTAAATAAGAAGAAAAAACACAAAGTTCTGG
Organism: Saprospiraceae bacterium; assembly: GCA_965248155.1. Classification (GTDB taxonomy): domain Bacteria; phylum Bacteroidota; class Bacteroidia; order Chitinophagales; family Saprospiraceae; genus RFSX01. The sequence goes on along the minus strand of CBDFIO010000002.1, from coordinate 1,764,900 downwards.
AATTGGAAGATCATCTTGAATTTTGGGAAAATAAGCTAAAAGCTGATAATTATTTTAATGCTGAAGAAGCTCAAATTATTCTTGTAAAAGCGATTGAAACATTACCGGAAAAACAAAAGATCGTATTTAATATGAGATATTTTGATGAATTAAGTTACGCTGACATTTCGGAGATTTTAAGTACATCGGTAGGTGCCTTGAAAGCTTCATTTCATCATGCGGTGAAAAAAATAGAAAACTACTTAGAAGATAATATAGATTATGTCTATAAATAAAGACAACATACCAAATAAATATTTTGAAGATTTTCCACAAAAAATAATTGAGGGTATTAATCTTCTTGAAGATGATGTTCAATCTGAAGCGCCCTTATTATTTTCAATAAGCCAAAAAGCATCTTACCAAATGCCGGATCAGTATTTGGAAAATTTTTATAGAAGCTTAGACATAGACTCAAAACCAAAAACCAGGATTCTGAGAAAGCTTATGCCTTATGTTGCTGCAGCATCATTCATTCTATTAGCTGGATTTGGACTAACTTTTTTCAATAACATAAATTCAGCGACAGAAGATGAATTGGAACTTATGGATGTTTATGAATTTTATGTAGATAATATTGATGAGATTGACAATACAACTTTAATTGGTATGATAGATGAAGCTGATGTAGAAGAAGTAGATTTTTTCGAAGATCTAACCGCAGAAGAAATAGAAATGTACGAAGAGGCTATTTTACATAATATGACAGATCAAGAACTTCTGGACATTTTGTAATTATTAATTTAAAAAACATGAAACAAATCACATTTATTACGATTTTATTATTTGGCATTTTGACAATTAGTGCTCAAGAAAGGACTGAAAACATCAGGGAGAAAATCGAATCTCAAAAGATTGCATTTCTGAGCGCACAACTTGAATTAACTCCTGAGATTTCTCAAGATTTCTGGCCGTTGTACAATGCCTACAAATTGGAGCTAAATGCCCTGAAGGATGGAAAAAAGGAATTCGCAGAAGAGAGCAATACAAATGATCCTGATGCTGTCCTTGAATTCATGATACAACATGAAGAGGATGCGCTTACACTAAAGAAGAAATATGTAGCTGAAATGAAGCTTGTTATTGGATCAGAAAAAACTTTAAAGTTCTTTCGATTTGATCGGCAATTTAAAGAGCGCATGTTGAGAGGATTAGGGCAAAAGAGAATGAAAATGCAAAAGAAAGGACGATAAATTCTAAATTTCTACGGAAAAAGATCACTAATGTTTATTGGTGGTTTTTTTATTTCTATATCATTCGAATTCCTTTTTTTGAAAATAATTTAGATCATATAAAAGATTGCATCTTATACATTTAGCAATGACTATGAAGCAACTAAGCTTTATCAAAAAAGACCATATATCTGTATTGCGCTGATTATCAGACAGTTAACTTATGACATAATTCTGTTTCATTGTTGAAAAAAAACTTTGTATAAAGTTTTAAAATAGTCGCATTTGGTTATATTTACCGCGAATTATAATCTGAGTAACACTAGTTTTAATGGAACATAGAACCAAGCGTGATGTCACGTTTTTAAACCTTGTGTCTGATTTTGAAACCAACTTTGAAAGAGGAAACGATATACTCTATCAAGAGAAGACATTTCTAGAAATAATCCGATTTTACGAAGAGGAGTTACAGTATGATAAAGCTATTGAAGTCGCTGATCTGGCACTTGAAAAATATAGCTTCAGATCTGACTTTTATATTATTAAAGCCAGATTACTATTTCAAACGAACTTCCATGAAGAAGCATTAAGGCTTCTGAGCAAAGCTGAAGTAATTTCCCCCTACGAACACGATATACTTTTATTGAAGATTAGAATCCTTGCATTTCAAGGTGAAGTAGCACAAGCCAATATTATTTTGGATGACATGAAAAGATATGTTAGCTCAGGCGATCTATCAGATGTTTATCTAAGCGAATCATTCATCAATGAAGTGATGCAGGATTATGATGGCATGTATGAAAACCTTACAAAAGCGATCATTTCTGATCAAGGCAATGAAGAAGCATTTGAAAGGATTGGATTCGCTGTGCAGCTTTCAAAAAAGTATAAAGAAAGTATTCAATTTCATCAGACCATAATTAATGAACATCCATTTAATTATCTGGCTTGGTATAACCTTGGGCATGCTTTTGCGTGTGAAGGCGAATATCAAAAAGCGATTGATGCCATTGAATATTCATTCTTAACTGAAGAAAATTTTGAAAACGGATATCTTGATTGTGCTGATATTTGTATTCAGGAGAAAAAATTCCAACGAGCATTAAATATATACGAAACCTATATTGACATTTTTGGAATTAATGAAGAAGTTCTTATCAATATGGCCGAATGTGAATATCAATTAGGTCATTTAAATAAAGCAAGAATTCTTCTCAATAAATTATTGAAATTAGATCCTTACAACGACGAAGTATATTACAAGCTTGGTCTTTGTTATGCTCAAGCAAACAATTGGTCAAAAGCCATCAACGCTTATCATAAGGCCATTACTCTGGAGGATAGCTGTGAGGATTATTATCATGCTATAGCTATGGCACATAATGCTATCGGCAGTTTTGAAAAAGCTGAATTTTTCTTTAGGAAATCTGTTGAAAGCGGTCCAGAGCAAAGTCATTATTGGAGGGAGTATATTTCATTCCTTATTAAATTGGGGAAAAAGCAAAAAGCATTAGAGGTGTTGACTGAATCTGATAGTTTCACCTTTGGGGCAGACCTTCTTTTTTGTAAGGGCGTTGCGCTTTATCTTTCAGGTTATGCTAAGGAAGCTAATATGGCATTTGAAGAAGGGCTTAAAGAGGAATTTGATCAACACAAAATTATCTTTGAAATAGAACCGGAGTTGGTGTTAAACAAAGAACTTCAATCAATGGTAAGCTATTACGAAGGAGAAGAAAAAGAAGATTAGATTATAATTATTTGACACGCATTACTCAATTTCTCATATGAAAAAGGCAGTTAATTATTGACTGCCTTTTCTTTTTTTCCATATATATCCCATGATAAAGCCGATCCAATAATCCCAGCATTGTTATATTTTTCCGCTGGCAGAATCCTAATTCTATCTGAAATTTCCTTGCTATACAGATCAAATTTCTTACTAATGCCTCCACCCAATATTATTAAGTCAGGATTGAAAATCAAATTTACATACGTGAGAAACTTGTTTAATACAGCTCCATATTCTTCCCAGCTCATATTCTCTCTTTTCCTTGCACTATTCGAAGCATAATATTCAGCTATCTTATCCTCATAAATCATTTGTCCCAATTCAGTGTTCTCAAGTAAAGATCCATTTTTTAAAAATGCAGAGCCGATTCCTGTTCCAAGAGTCAGAAGTATTACAGTCCCGCTTTCATTCTGCCCTACCCCAAACTTCATTTCAGCCAGACCAGCTGCATCTGCATCATTGATTACAGTGACTGGACATCCTGTCGCTTTTTCGATCTTTTGTTTCGCAGGATAATTAATCCAACTGTTATCAATATTGCTCGCAGACTTAGAAATCCCGTTTTTAATGATTGATGGAAACCCAATTCCAACGGGATTACCTTTCTGGTCGAAACTATTAATAATCTCATTGATGACATTAATGATCGCGTCTGGTTTTTTTGAATCCGGTGTACTTATTTTAATTCTTGCACTTGCTAATTCACCAGAATCCATATTCACCATAGCCCTTTTAATTCCTGTAGCGCCAACATCGATACCTAAAAGTTCTTTCATATTGTACCTAATTAATAAACTTCATGTCTAATATTCTGATGTTTTCGATCGGTTTTTGATTTTCATCAGTTAAAACCGAAGAAATGGCTTCTAATACTTCAACTCCTGACATTAGAATCCCAAATACAGAATATTCTTCATCTAATTGAGGAGCGCCTCCATGTTTGAGATAGGCTTCAATCTGACCTTCAGAATAATCAGTTGCCTTTGCGGCTTCATAATTTTCAATATCCTCCAGGTTTAATTCACGCCCATCAACGATAAAAAACTGCGTGCCTGAAGAAGCTTTTTCCGGGTTAACATTATCGGGCATTCTGGCAGCCGCCAGTGCTCCTTTGATATGGATCCTATCTGTATTTATTTCCTTTGGGATTTGTTTTTTAACTTCAAAATCTTCGTCTGCTAATCTTGTCGCATTATCTCCTATCTGAATAACGAAATCATTTATGACCCGATGAAAAGCCAATCCATTATAATATTCTTGTTCTACGAGATCAACGAAGTTTATTAAGTGACCTGGAGTTTCCTCAAATAATTCAAAAGTCATTACTCCAACAGTCGTATTAATATATACTATACAATTTTGGGGTGCTGCTACATTTACCTTCTGAGCAGTACAATCGAAATTGTTGTTTTTATAGGCGCATAACTCCAACTCGTAGGCTCCTGACTCTAAGATTGTATGAAGCAAATCCTCAGATTGAGATAATTCAACACCATCAAGTTTCCAAATAAAATTTTCGTCATTTCTGGACTTGTTGGCTCCAATAATATTTGCAGGTGCTACAAGAGTATCTTCTTCTATTAAAAAAAGAGCTGTTGGTCCCTTGCATTGAACAAATGTAATTACAAGAATAAAAAGGAAGAACAATGATCTAAGCACCAAGTTTTACTTTACGATTCTGACTTTCATTTTCAAATCCTTAATTGGTCGATCTCCTGGTGCAGTCTTAACAGCTGCGATTTTATCAATTACGTCCATTCCTTCAACAACTTCACCAAAGACCGTGTATTCATTATCCAAATATGGATACCCTCCGTCTTTCAAATACCTTGCTTTGTCTTCTTCAGTATAGATTATATTCTTCTGTCTTGTAAGCTGGTCCAGTATTTGAGCATTTACGGGAATACCTTGAACAATATAGAATTGTGACCCCGATGATTTCTTTTCAGGGTTAACCTGGTCGGGTTGTCTGGCTGCAGCAAGAGTCCCTTTGAAATGATATGCACTAATTTCCGAATCTACTGTATAGCCAGGACCTCCTGATCCTAATCTTTTACTTGGATCAGCGTCTCTAGATTCCGGATCTCCACCTTGAATCATAAAGGCACTCATTACTCTGTGAAAAAGTAAATCATCATAATATCCTTCATTTACCAATTTTATGAAATTATCTCTATGAGCAGGTGTAGAATCATATAATACAACTTTCATATCTCCAAATTCTGTCTCTATTAAAGCAAATTTTTCTTTTGTTTTACAAGACATGATTGTCCCAGCTGCTATTAAGAGCAATAAGTATTTATTCATTTTCATCTAAAATTTATTATCAATCCAATTTTCTAAAATATTCAATTATATTCTTTTTCAATATCACTTCTTGTTCATTAACCCCTTTAATTTTGAAGGTTTTTACTACATCCCAATGTGGCCAACCCTCCTCATCTCTGCCAACAAATTTGTAATAGCCTTCTTTTTCAAGAATAGAGCACGCCGCAATATGCATCAAATCTTGTTTTTCTTCTTTAGTAAATTCTTTTTTTACTGTCCCATATTCCTGGATACCAATTAAAAACAAAATTGACTTAAGGTCCGGAAGACTTGATGAATCCGTCAGCTTTTTTAATCTATGCTGGAGTTGAAGCCATAAAAAATCTAATTCCCAATCTTCCATATATTATAAAGATCGTAAATATAGGATTTTAATTTTTCACCTATTTGGTGAAATGCTTTAACATTATGACTTCTTTTTGACTTAAGAATCGGCTCCAACCTCGTGGAAGGTCTTTTTTTGTAAGTCCGGCAAAATAGACTCTATCCAAAGCAATCACTTCATATTTTAGCTGTTCAAATATCCTTCTTATTATTCGGTTTTTGCCTGAATGCAATTCGATACCTATGTGATTTGCCGGTTCATCCTTGATATAGGAAATTTCATCAACTTCTGTCTTACCGTCTTCTAATTTAATGCCCTTTTTTATGGCTTCCATGTCGGCTTCATCTACATTTCTATCAAGGACAACCTTGTATATCTTTTTGACTTTGGTTCTTGGATGTGATAATTGCATAGTCAAATCTCCATCATTGGTAAACAATAGAAGTCCGGTGGTATTTCTATCCAGTCTGCCTACGGGATGGATTTTATAATTCACTTTGGATTTTACGATATCCCATACGGTTTTTCTACCACGTTCATCTTCCATTGTCGTAATGACATTCTTTGGCTTATTGAGCAATAGATAAATCTTCTTTTCTTCTATTTTAAGCACTTTCCCGAGATACTCAATCTTATCTTTTTTACTGACCTCGACTGCCGGGTTGGTTTCTATCTCTCCATTAACCTTTATATATCCTGATTTGACCAATTCAGCTGCTTTCCTTCTAGAACAAACTCCGGAATGGGCAATATATTTATTCAGTCTGTATTTCATGGAATTTAATTAGGGTCGAAAAAGATATCCTCGTCGGAATCTGTATTAAGTTTTGATGGTCGAGTTATAAAACCAGTCCCTCCATCTCCGAAAATATCTCCTTCCTGACCTGGCATATTTCTAAATGCCAAGGCATCATCCTCAATAAATTTAACATACTCCTTGAGGAATCTCAAGTTCACTGAGCCTAAGGCTCCATTTCTATGCTTCGAAATAATTATTTCCGCCGAATTATCAGAAACTTCCTCAAGATCATAATAATCAGGTCTGTATATAAAGGTTACAATATCTGCATCTTGCTCAATCGCACCAGATTCTCTTAAGTCAGAAAGTTGTGGTCTCTTATTTCCACCTCTGGTTTCTACCGCCCTACTCAACTGGGATAGTGCAATAACAGGAAGTTTTAACTCCTTTGCCATTCCTTTTAGCGAACGTGATATACTGGATATCTCTTGTTCCCTGTTTCCTCTTTTGGAATTATCTCCCGCGCTCATCAATTGTAAATAATCAATTACAACGAGTCCTATATCGTGATTTTGCTTTAATCGTCTGCATTTTGCGCGTAGTTCGAATATATTGATCGCAGGAGTATCATCAATAAATATGGGTTTCTGTGATAAACTTTCGACCGCTGAATGAAGACGTTGAAATTCATCCGTACTTAATCTCCCTTCTCTCAACTTACTGGCCTCTATCATTGATTCCATAGATATCAATCTTTGAACCAACTGCGTATCTGCCATCTCCAATGAAAAAACACCTACTCCGATATTATTTGCTGCTGCATTAGCTGCAAGTGATAATGTAAAAGCTGTCTTACCCATACCTGGTCGTGCGGCGATTATTATCAAATCTGATTTTTGCCAACCGTTGGTTACTTTGTCCAATTCTTTAAAACCAGTTGTAACTCCGGTTAGGCTATCTCCCCTTTGACTTAAAACCTCAATTTCCTTTTGAACTTTGGCTGCTACGGCGCTTACAGCCTGAAACCCTGTATTTAGGTTTTTATCTGTTATGTCAAATAAACTCTGCTCTGCAGCATCCAACATTTCCAGAACATCTTTAGAATCTTCATAAGCTTCTTTAATCGTTTTTGTAGAAACTTGAATTAATTCCCTTTGAATATACTTTTGTAAAATGATTTGTGCGTGATATTCAATATTGGCAGCAGAAGCAACCTTATTGGTGAGTTCCATAAGGTAATTGACACCACCGACTTCTTCCAGCTTTCCTTGTTTTCTCAATTCTTCATGAACTGTAAGAATATCTATAGGCTTAGAATGCGCAAATAGATCAGTCATAGTTTCGAAAATAAGCTGGTGGCCGGGCAAATAGAAACTCTCTGCTTTTAATTTTTCTACGATAATAGAGAAGGCTCCTTTGTCCAACATAGCTGCGCCCAAAACTGCCTCTTCGAGATCGTTTGCCTGAGGCATTACTTTGCCAAACATAAGCTGACTCATATCAGCTCCAGCATTATCATATTTTTTTGTCTTAGCCATTGAATGATTGCAAGGAACACAAATCTAACATTAAGAATTTTATTTATATAAGACCAAAATTTCAGAAGAGCACATTAATGTTGATAATATTCTTTGTGGTGTTAATAACACAAATAAATTGTTAATAGATTCTATAAAGCGGATTAAATAACATTTATTTATATATATAAAAATAGTTAATACAAGACTTTGACTAAAAGCTTGAAATAAGAAAGGCCGAAATAAAATATTCCGACCTTGTTGGTAATTTATTTTTTAAAACGCTTACCCTCGACCGACATGATTCAACTTACTTGTTGTACTCTCTACCTTCCTTCTTTGTTTAATTATTTCCATCGTCTTATCCTCCTGACTTTGAAGGTTTTTTTCAATATTCTCTTCCGCTTCAATTATCTTCTTTTTATAATTCTCAATGTCCTTGTGGTAGTCTCCATTTTTCTTTTCTAATTTGACAAGATCCTTTTCAAATCCTTTTAGATCTTTTTCCTCTTGTTCAAGGTCCTTCTTAATTACTGCCCTTTCAACATCATAGTCAATTTCCATTAACAAGTCTTTAATCGATTGAGATTTAGTCTTATCATTTTCTTCGGAGATAAATTTTTCGCCGTCATCAAAAAAGACATAGCTGGTTGATTGGTTTTTACCTGATTCTACTTTGAAATATACACTTACAGGAGATGATGAAATAATTCCAATCTGACATTCGCTACAAATCCATTCAGAGGCCTTGCGATTTTTCTTAACCTTACCATACTTTTTGAAAGCATTTTCAAGAATCTTTGAAGCCATTTTTTGATCAGCTCCTTCGTGATCCATTGTAAAAGCATTTTGTTTTCCAAGGCGAAGATTATAAGATGTTTCTTCGACTTGAGCTGTAAGTCCTAAACTGACAGCAGTTAGAAATATAATTGTTAATATCCTATTCATTACAGTTGATTTTAGAATTGCAATTTATACTAAAAACATTATTGGTGTTCTAAAATTATGTTAAGCTTTTTATTATATGTTAAGGAAGTTCTGAATTTCAATTTTAGTAGATCGAATTAATTTTCTTGTCGAATAAGGCAAACTACTATAAAGAATTGGATTATTTTTAGCTTCTGAAAAAAATCAACTTATGTCAATTCTTTCCTTGAAAAATGTGGTAAAACAATATCACAATCATCGTGCTGTCGACGGAGTAAGCTTTGAAGTAGAAAAACAAAAGATATTCGGTTTGCTTGGTCCTAATGGCGCTGGTAAAACTTCCCTAATCAGAATTATTACCACAATTACTGGGGCTGATGAAGGTGAAGTCCTTATCGATGGCGAAAAACTTAATCAATATCATCCATCTTCATTAGGTTATATGCCTGAGGAACGTGGCCTTTATAAGAAAATGAAGGTTGGAGATCATCTTATGTATTTGGCTCAACTAAAGGGACTATCTAAAAAAGATGCCAAACAGAAGATCAAATTTTGGTTGGAAAAATTCGCAATAGAAGATTGGTGGGGCAAAAAAATTGAAGAGCTTTCAAAAGGAATGCAACAGAAAATTCAGTTTATCGCCACAGTTGTTCACGATCCCAAACTTATCATATTTGATGAGCCCTTCTCAGGTCTAGATCCAATCAACACCAACCTTATTAAGGAAGAAATAGGAAAATTAAGGGACAATGGCACGAGTATAATCTTTTCTACCCACAGAATGGAACAGGTTGAAGAAATATGTGAAGATATGGTGTTGATTAATGAGGGTAAAGTAATTCTTGAAGGAGGAGTAGAAGAGGTAAAACAAAGATTTAAAGAAAATCTTTACAAAATTGAATTTGATGGCGAGGTGAAATCAACATTTGAAGGATTTGATATTAAGCATCGTACTTCAAATACTATAATCATACAGCTGAAGCCCGGTGTCGATGGTAATGAATTGATTAAATATGCTGTCGATTCCGGAACACATATTATTTCATTCAACGAAGTACTTCCAACATTAAACGAAATCTTTATTAAACAAGTCGAACTCAATTAATATGTATAAACTTTGGTTAATCACAAAGAGAGAATTTCTGGTAAGGGTCACCAAAAAGACATTTATCATAACAACACTCCTTACTCCAATTGGTATTGGCTTACTTATATTTTTGTCCGCTTTTCTTGCTGCAAAAGGCGCTCAGTCTGCTAAGAAAATTCTAGTCAAAGATGATTCAAGTATTTTTTCTGGTGCAGAAGTAGAGTCCAGGACTAATGTTTATGATTTTAGCAGAGCCCCGATCGATCGTCTCATTGAGGATTATAAAACACAAGGCTACGATCTATTGGTACACATACCTGAATTTGAGAATACGCTTGCAACTCAACATCAACTCAAATATCATTCTATAGAAAAATTGAGCATTCCTACCATAGAAAGTGTCGAAAGAACTATTGGAGCTGTATTTAAAGAATATAAAATATCACAATCTAACATTGATCGAGAAGTATATGAAAGTTTCAAAATGGACATCGAACTCGAGAATGGAGCAAAAGATGGTGCCGAAGACGGAGAAGAAGATACTTCTGGAAAATTATCCATAATCATTGGTACAGCACTTGGGGGAATAATGGGATTTATCATGTATATGGTCATTTTTATTTATGGCGGCATGGTCATGAGAAGTGTAATGGAAGAAAAAATTAATAGAATTGTAGAATTGATGATTTCCTCGGTCAAACCCATACAGTTAATGTTGGGTAAAATATTAGGAGTGGGAGCGGTTGGATTAACACAGCTAGCTATGTGGCTAATCCTAATTCCTATTGTTGTCATTGGCGTACAGATGATGATGGGGGGTGGACAAGATGTACAACAGATTCAGGATATCGCAAGTCAGGCTAATGGTGTTCCTGTTCAGGAAATGAATGACATAGATCTAAACCAAATACTGAATGAATTTGGGAAATTAAATTGGCTTTTGATTATTCCAACATTCATCGTCTTTTTCTTTGGTGGATATTTCATTTATTCGTCTATGTTCGCAGCTATAGGATCTGCAATAGGCGATGATATGGGAGAAGGGCAGCAGTTGATGTTTCCAATTATTATTCCTGTGATTTTAGCTTTCGTAATGATGCAAGGTGCCTTGGCAAACCCTAACGGAGGAATGGCCATTTTTGGATCTTTGTTCCCTTTGACTTCGCCGATAATCATGCCTGCCAGATTAGCTTTTGATCCACCGATATGGCAAGTCTTACTTTCCATTGTAATTCTTATTTCGTCATGCTTGTTTTTTGCATGGCTCGCCGGAAGAATATATCGTGTAGGAATTTTAATGTATGGGAAAAAAGTAAGTTTCAAGGAATTGGGAAAATGGATTATGTATAAATATTAATTTATAGACAATAAAAACATCGTGGATTTTAAATTATTTACCATAGAAAGAAAGGGATTCATCTTTAAGAATTATGAAGTTTACGATGATCCAAGGCTTAGATATCGAATTAAAAGATTTGGTTGGGGCATCATGCGGAAATTTAAAATAGAAGATCACAATGGCCTGGAAGTTCTTCAGATACATCGCCCGCTTTCGCCGTTTAAAATGGTTTTTGCAATTAATAATTACGATGAAATCATTGCTGAAGTCAAAAAAGAATTTGGAATTCTGAAAAGCGATTTATCTATAGAATCTAAATATGGTAATTACAGGACCACTGGAAACTTCAGGCAAAATAATTTTACCGTTTTAAGGGAAGGTGAAGAAGTAGCTAAAATATCACGACAAAATAATATAGTCAAAAGAACCTATGGTCTTGCCATCTCAGAAAGTGAAGACCCACTTTTTATTTTAGGAATTGCGATGATAATTAAAATTATGATTAGAGTAAAAAGGTCTAGAAAATCCGGCTAAGATTGATAATCAATTTTAATGCTAGATGTTTTAGCTCGCGACTGACATGTTAAAACAAAGCCATCATTAATCTCATCATCATCTAAAGCAAAACAAGCATCCATTTCAACTTCTCCTTCTGTTAGTTTCGCCACACATGTTGAACACGCACCACTGGTACATGAGTAAGGTGCATCTTTCCCCAAATCCATCAAAGCTTCAAGTACTGTCTTATTAGAAGGGATATTTATTGTGAATGTCTCCCCATTAAGTTTGACTTCTGCACTACAATCTCCGGTAGAAGAACCCTCAGATTTTTCTTTCTTTTCTAATTGGTCGGGATTTGAAAAATATTCTCTTAAGATAACAGACTTGTCAATCCCACGATTTTCCAGGAAATTCTGACAAAATTCAATCAATCCTCCAGGTCCACATAAGTAATAGATGTTATTATCCGATTTTGAAGGATTCTCATCAAAAAATATCTGGAGTTTTGAAGCATCAATTCTTCCTTTCCAGCCTTGCCAACTTGTCTTTTTCTTTCCTAGTAATCCTCCTATTCCTTTTGATTTTTCCTTTTGCGGTTGAGAAAGGATATGACTAAGGATGAATTGATCTTGGTATTTTTCATGCAAGCTGTCTAACTCTTGCTTGAAGATGATACAGTTTTCATTTCTATTGGCATAAAACAGATACACACGACTCATCGGTTCCTCCTCCAATAATGATTTGATCATAGACATTACTGGAGTAATACCGGATCCACCTGCGATAAAGTAATGATCTCTTTGAAGATCATGTTGAGTAGCTACAACAAATTTACCTTCAGGTGTCATAACACTGATTTCATCTCCGACCTGAACACTATCTATTAAAAAATTAGACACTTTGCCATCCTGTACCCTTTTCACTGTACATCCAAAGTTGTTATCAAATGGGGGAGTGAAAATAGAATATGCTCTTCTCAACTCTTCACCATTCACTTCTAAGTTCAACGTAAGATATTGACCTGGCACAAATGCATAATTATCTTTAAGTCCCTCAGGTATCTCAAAGAGGAAAGAATAACTGTCTTCAGTTTCCTGAATTTTATCTGATACTTTCAATGTGTGAAATGAACTGCTCATTTAGTAGGTTTTTTAAAACGAACACAAATGTAAGCGGAATTTAGTTTTGATACTTTCCATATGGCAAAAAAAAATGCCACCCAAGGAGAGTGACATTTATATCTCAGCTTTGAAGATTTACTCTCCAACTAACTTTTGAATTTCTTCTTCTAATTCATACTCGTCGCCAGGATTATATCCTGAGTGTGTATAAATGATCTCGCCATTTTTATCAATTAAAAATGTCTGAGGGATTGTTTGAAAATTCATTGCTTTTTGTAATTCCCGTTTTACATCCGCTAGAACGGTGTAATCCCAATCCTTCGTTTCAATAAGTGCCGGTACTTTTGCGAGTGTTCTAGCATCATCAATGGTTATCGCCAATATTTCAACATCATAGTCTTCCTGCCAATCCGGATAAATCTCAGCAATAGCATCCAACTCCCTTTTGCATGGACTACACCATGTTGCCCAAAAACTCATCACTACAATTTTATCGTTTCCAATATAATCTAGAATGTTGACTGTTTTTCCTTCTAGCGTTTTTACATCTACTGAAGGAACTGTACTATTGACTTTATTAACAAATGCCGATGTGATTAAGAAAGTCGATAGAATCAAAAAGCTGGAGAAAATCTTCATGTTTATTTTTTTATTAAATTAATTCCTGAAACTATAATTTATAACAGCTCTAAAAAAGCAAAAATCCCGTCTTAACGATCATTTAACTGAATAATCACTAATTTTAACGCCTCTCTAAAAATTCTTCTGCTTGTTATTAGTCCTGTTCACTCTTTTTCAAAAGTATTATTTAATTTATGAGAATAATAGGTCTTTACATTTTTTTCTTCAGTTTAAACTTAAGTGCTCAGAATAGCACTCAATTTTTCAGAGCCCTCCCCTCTTCTTTTGAGATTGCTCAGGCTCCCGACTGGGCGCAGAAGATGTATAGTCAGAATCCAAACGTGAACGAAGTTGTTGACCTATACAATCATTACTTTAAAACATCGCCCTTTCAGAAATCTATTCACACACAGAATTTTAAACATTGGATTAGACAGACAGAACCTCTTCTTGACGAAAAAAGTCAGATCAAGCCAGCTACAGAAGTTGAAGAGCAAGCCAAGTATAATTTGCTAAAAAGTATTAAAAGCAGGAATAGTCAAAAGTCCATGGATGCCTGGTCCAGTATTGGACCTTTCGAAACATACAAAAATGGTACACTACAGCCCATCTCTCATCATGCAAATGTCTATAGCATTGATCAGTCCGAAAATAACGATCAACTATTAATCTGTGGAACAGAAAGTGGAGGTGTATTTAAGACAACTGACAAAGAAATGAATTGGTCTTTAATTTCTAAATCTGAAGTTTTCTGTAATGGTATTACTGCTGTCAAAATTCATCCCAGTGATGATAATACTTTTTATATTTCAGGAAATAATAGACTTTATAAATCCATAGATGGGGGATCAAGCTGGTCAGAAAATTATAATCTCAATGGTTCGGTGTATGAAATAAAGTTCGATCCCGATGATGCCAACCATATTTTCCTGAGTTCATCAAATGGTTTGTATGAAAGCAGTAATGCAGGAACAAGCTGGACTAAACCTTTTAGCGAAACCAGTTGGGATCTTGATTTTCATCCTACAGATCACGATACAGTATATTTATTAAAGTCTAATTCCGGTCTTATTAAATCAGAATTCTTTAGATCTACAGATAGCGGAGCAAATTGGACTTTGATTAATTCGGGATGGTATAGTCCCGAAGTACCTGCTGAAGCTGCTGAAAATGGCGGCAAATTGGCTGTCTCTCCTAATGAACCAGACAGGGTCTATGTTACTCTCATTGGAAGCAGTAAGGCCAATGACAATGGATGGATTGGACTCTATAGAAGCGATAATGCCGGGAGTAGTTGGTATTTGCCTTCTGGTCAAATCGGCGGACCATATAATGCAGCCAATACGATGCCATGGAATGCAGATCTTATGTGGTTTGGAACGATAAGATTAAACGAATCTTCAGATGGCGGATATAGCTATGAAAGTATCGGGGCTGCTAATTCAATTCGTCTGTCTGATATTCATGCAGACATCCAATCTATACATCTTTCTACTAGTGACATCTGGATTGCATCCGACGGTGGAATCAATTATTCTAACGATGATCTTCAAAGTCATTCATCAAGAAAAAGAGGAATTATTGCATCAAATTTTTGGGGATTTGGTGCGGGCTGGAATGAAGACGTTTTAGTAGGAGGAAAGTACCATAATGGAAATACTGCTTATTATGAGCCTTACGGATCGGGTGAATCTCATAATGTAGGAGGAGTTGAAGAATCCACTGGGTATGTCAATCCACTTGTAAATCAGAATGCTTACTTCAATCAATATTGGTCCGGATACACGATATCCAAATTGTTAGCAGATACTCTCGGAGGTGCTACGACTAATCTTTTCCCGATCAATCTTATCCCAAATGAATCATACTTAACTTCCTATTCATCCGGATTTTACCATCATCCCTACTATGCTGATGAAATGATCGCCGGAAAAGATTCAATAATTTGGGTTTCACATGATGGAGGTTCCAATTGGTCTGAGTTACATGATTTCGGTATGGGTAGGGTTTTGGAAATGGAATATTGCAGATCTAACCCTGAGGTGATCTATGCTGTTTTCCAACCTATAGGAGGCTACTGGGATCCATGCAAAATCTACAAAACCACTGATGGAGGTTCCAATTGGTCTGCTTTAAAAGATGTACCAAGTCCAAATCGATGGCGCATAGAAATAACAACTAATCCTCAGGATGAAAACGAAATATGGGCCGCTTCTGTAAATGGTCCTAATGGTCAAAAGGTCTACAAAAGCATGAACGGTGGTAATACTTGGACGAATATGACAAGTACGGATTTTGATGTTGATAAAATCAGAGACCTTGCTTACCATGGAGGATCAGGAGGCTTAGTATATGCATTAACTGAAAACAGTTTTTACTATTATGATCCGACAAGCACGAATTGGATTCAATTGGACTCAGGACTTCCTACAGTTCAAAATGTCTTGAAGATAAAACTCTATTATAAAGACAAAAAAATCCGACTGGCAACCAGTGGTCGAGGAATCTGGGAAGCTGAAATGCCTCAAACTTTTGATCCAATTGCTCTTCCTATGACTTCAAGGGATACATCCTTTTGCCTAAGAGACACTATACTTTTTGATTCACACTCGATTGTAGATCAGTTTAATACATCCTGGCTATGGAATTTCACACCCAGTCCTTCGTATGTGAGTGATCTTACAGCTAGAAACCCTAAAGTTGTTTTTGGGAATAATGGATCCTATAATGTGGAATTGACGGTTACCGATAACTCTGTAAGCAGTGATAGTCATCTCATTTCACAAATGGTTCATGTTGAAAGCTTATGTGATCCAGATACGATTCAAGGCTTATCTATACACACTTTTGCTTCTGGAGATTTTATCCAGTTACCTGACTTCGATACTAAAACAAACAATTTTACAATTAGTGCCTGGATAAAGCCTGGTGGCATCCAAGATAATTATGCTTCCATTTTGATGAATGATGAGAATTCGGCTGGGTTGAATTTTAGAGAAAGCAACAATACGCTTGGTTATCATTGGGCTGGTGGTCAATGGTGGTGGGACAGCAATTTGGTAGTACCCTCTGATGAATGGTCTTACGTCGCTTTAGTCGCTGAACCTTCGGGGGTTACGATATCTTTGAATGGTGTCAGTGTAAAGCACAATATCACAATTGATTCTGTAGACTTAGAAACCATGAAAATCGGGAGTTACAAAGGATGGACCAGCAGAAATTACAGAGGAGAAATCGATGAATTATGTATGTGGAACAGATCTTTAAGTCCATCTGAGATCCGTGCTTTTCTACATTTGACAAAAGAAGATATAATTTCTGACCCTGATTTATTGGCTTATTATCAATTCAACATTAATGATCCACTTGTATTGGACAAGGCCAATCTATTTCATGGAGTCGTAGTGGGGAATACTATTTTTCAACAATGTTATGCGCCATTTGGAGGTAGAGTTTCCTCTTCTATGAATATATCTACATCAGGGAATTATGTGTTTGGTTCTACAGGAACCGGCTCTCTTCCTAATGGTGAGGTAGTTGTCAGTAGAATTAATCTTTTGCCTCTACCAACTATTAATAATGGAGAGAATCTAGGATCATATTTCATTATGAACAATTATGGCAATACAAGCTTTACGGACCCCTTTGAATTGAGTTTTGACGATCCTTATTCAAGTCCTAGTCCCAATGCAATTAATACTCCAAGTTCTGTTAGCTTGTTAAACCGTATCGACATGAGTGAATCTCTGCCTTGGGTAGAATTATGCGATCTTAGTAGTGTTGCTGGTGAAAATTATGTTTTTAATGGGGCTCCTCATTGTACTCACCCTGAGATGGGGCAATATTTTCTCAAACAATGCATACCGAATGCCACCATTACAGATGACTATTATAATGGAGATGTCATTACTATAAGTGTATCGGATTTTATACATGCAAATAATACTATCTACAGTGGCGCCGATGTTAAATATTCTGCAATCAATGAGATATTACTTAATGCAGGTTTTGAGGTAAAATCAGGTGCTATCTTCGAAGCAATAATGACTGGTTGTCAGAATTAATGTGCTTCCAACCAATTGTCTCCTATTCCTGCTTCAACAAGAATTGGAACCGATAAACCCGGCATCGCATTTTTCATTTTTTCAGTAATAATCTCCCGAATTTCATCTAATTCATCTTTATGTACATCGAAAACCAGTTCATCATGAACCTGAAGGACCATTTTTGATTTATAATCTTTTTGTTTCAAGGCCTCATGAATATCTATCATGGCTAATTTTATCATATCTGCAGCAGATCCTTGAATAGGTGTATTGATTGCAACTCTTTCTGCATTGCTTCTTGCCAATCCATTCCTGGAGTTGATATCTCTTAATATCCGCTTTCTTCCTGCCAAAGTTTTGACATAGCCTAGCTCTCTGGTTTTTTCAACAATATCAACCATATAATTCCTTAAACCTTGGAATTGTCTGAAATAGTTGTCTATTAACTCCTTGGCCTCTGCTCTTTTAATTCCTAATTGCCTCGATAGGTTTGTTGCGCCAGCTCCATAAATAATAGAGAAGTTGACCGTTTTTGCATTTCGTCTTTGTTCGGCTGTAACTGCATCGAATTCAACTCCATAAACCTTTGCAGCTGTTGCTTTATGAAAATCCAATCCTTCGTGGAAGGCTTCAAGCATGAGTTTATCCTTGGAGATTTCTGCAATTAGTCGCAATTCAATCTGTGAATAATCGGCTGCCAAGAGGACATAGTCTTTATTTCGAGGTATAAATGCTTTTCGAATTTCTCTACCGGCATCATTCTTAATTGGTATGTTTTGAAGGTTAGGATTCTCTGATGACAGTCTTCCAGTCGCTGCTCTTGCCTGATTAAAGCTGCTATGAACACGTCCGGTTTTAGGATTGATCATCAAGGGTAAAGCATCTACATAAGTAGATTTGAGTTTAGCATACTTTCTATAATCCAGTATTTTCTTGACGATATCATTTTCGTATGAAAGTTCATTGAGTTTATCTACATCTGTAGAATATTGTCCTGTACTTGTCTTTCTCCAACGATAAGGAATTTTTAATTTTTCAAATAGAACTTCACCTACTTGTTTTGGGCTTGCAATGTTGAAATGTACTCCAGCTAATTTATAAATCCCAGACTCTTCTTCAAGAATTTTCTTGCCAAGCACTTTTGAGTAATTGCCGAGAAAATCTCCATCTATTAATATGCCTTCGAATTCCATATTAGCCAAAACATCGATTAGAGGTTCTTCAACTTTGTAATAAAGATCCTGAAGCTCCTCCTTTTTAATATCCACAGCGAGAATCTCTTTTATCTGTAAGGTGACATCGGCATCTTCAGCAGCATATTCTTTGACTTTGTCCAGCTCTATATCTCTCATGCTTAACTGATTCTTACCTTTCTTTCCAATCAAATCTTGGATGGGGACCATTTTGTAGTTAAGCAGTGCTTCAGAAATGAAGTCCAACTTGTGTCTCAGGTCTGGTTCTAAAAGATAATGTGCGATCATGGTATCAAAATATTGTCCTTTCAGTTCAACTCCATACCATTTCATCATTAGGATATCATATTTGATATTTTGACCTACTTTTAAAATATTGAGATCTTCAAGAACCGGCTTGAATATAGAACAGGTTTTCTTCGCTTCTTCATAATCATCTGAGACTGGAACATAATATCCTTTATGTGCTTCGATTGAAAATGCAAGACCAACCAATTCAGCTTGATTGGCATCAATCCCTGTTGTTTCGGTATCAAAGCTTATAATTTTTTGTCCTGATAATTTTGTTGCAAGATCATGCATCGCATTCTCATCTTGAATCAAATGATATTCGTGATTGACATTCTCTATATTGTTGTCTGAGACTGAATAATTTTCGGCAGCTTCCTTTTGTACTTTGACCACTGCAGTTTCACCAAATAGTTGTCCCTGAACCGGTACAGATTTACCAAGTATTTGGTCAGCTAAGGACCTAAATTCAAGATCTCTGAATATTTCAGTCAGTTTATCCTGATTGTATTGCTCTGTTTTATATTGCTCTGAATCGAACTCTATAGGGACTTCAAGGTTTATTGTGGCCAACCACTTTGACATCCGTCCTTGTTCTGCAAAGTTTTCAACATTTTCTTTTTGCTTTCCTTTTAGTTCATCGGCATGCTCTAAAATGCCTTCAACGGTATCATATAGTTTAAGTAGTTTAACTGCTGTTTTCGCTCCAATTCCCGGAATTCCGGGAATATTGTCTACACTATCTCCTTGCAATCCCAGAACATCAATTACTTGATCAACTCTTTCTATATCCCATTTCTCAAGAATTTCAGGCACACCTAAAATATCTACCCCGTTCCCTTGTCTGGATGGCTTGTACATAAATATATTTTCTGATACGAGTTGGGCATAATCTTTATCGGGGGTTACCATATAAACTTGAAATCCTTCCTTTTCAGCTTGTTTAGCTAATGTGCCGATAGCATCATCTGCCTCATAATTATCAACACATACGATAGGAATATTAAAAGCTTCTACAATAGATTTAATGTATGGCATTGCAATACCAATATCTTCTGGTTGAGCATCTCTATTTGCCTTATAGGGTTCATATTCTTTGTGTCTAAATGTTCCTCCCTTGGGATCAAATGCCACAGCAATATGTGATGGCTTTTGTTTATTTAATATATCCCATAAGGATCTTACAAAACCTGTAATCGCAGAAGTATTAATTCCTTTAGAATTAATCAATGGTCTGTTGATAAACGCGTAGTGGGCCCTGTATACCAAAGCATGACCATCTAACAGAAATAATTTTTTTTCGCTCATAATTCAAAAATAACAATAGCCGATACAATTGCAAGTACAATTGCAAGTACAATTGCAAGTACAATTGCAAGTACAATTCCGTCTCCATAACTAAGGATAACAATTTTCATATTGCAATCGCTTTTTAAAATCTAAGTTCCTATTTTCAAGGACGGCATTTATGCCCCAAAATATCAATTTTGCAAATATGTCCTCAATTAAATCCCTTTTCCAATTCCGTAAGCACCGGGTTTATATCCGATATTTTAGACCGACACTAAGGTCTGTTTTTAATTATTCAATATTTATTTTCTTTTTATGTTATTCTGTAGGCGCCTTAAAGTTGAGGAGTTTATTTAAAGTTCCTGAAAGTTGGAGCGACAAATTTTTTATAGGTCTTTTTGTAGGTGCGATTGTAACTGTTTTTGCTTCTTTCAGAATCTTAAAAAAACATAATAAGAAGAAATACTTAACGTGAGTTCGACGTAAGGAAGTGGAAAAATAGGATAAAAAGAAAGAGCAATTTTGTTTATCTTAATAGTTGATAATCAATTAATTAAAACAAAAAAGCTCTACTATGAAAGATAGTCAAATTATTGCAATTTTCTGTGCTTTCGATGATTTTTTCACCGATTTCGATCACTTTTAAAAATCTCATACCCTAGAGGGAAAGAAAAATCGACGGAATCGTACCTGCAGGTTATCCATGAGCGAGGTGATGAGCATCATCGTATTTTTTCATATGAGTGGATACCGTTGCTTTAAGCACTTTTACCAGAATCATGTCTGCCAACATATGCGCGGCTATTTTCCCAATCTGGTATCTTATAATCGGATGGTGGAGTTGCAAACCAAAGCGGTCCTACCATTAGCCTTGTTTGTAAAGATGTACCGAATGGGTAAATGTAGTGGGATATCCTTTATTGATTCAACCAGTATCCGGGTCTGTCACAATCGAAGGATTCATTCCCACAAGGTGTTTGCTGGACTGGCCAAACGAGGCAAGACTTCAAAGGGTTGGTTTTATGGTTTCAAACTTCATCTGGTTCATAATGACCGGGGCGAAGTGATTGATTTTCAACTCACTCCGGGCAATGTGCATGATAATGCCGTATTGAAGTGTAAACGGTTTATGAAGAAGGTCTATGGCCGGTTGTTCGGTGATAAAGGCTATATTGTCAACAAGCAAATCTTTGACACTCTTTTCTTGAGAGGTATTCATTTGATTACTAAGTTGAGACGGAATATGAAATCCAAAATGATTACACCCCTACAGGATGCTCTTCTGCTCCGAAAACTTGCTATCTCTGAAACCATTATTGACCAACTCAAAAATATTTCACAGATCGAACATACAAGGCATCGTTCCTTTGCCGGATTTTTCGTCAATATACTTGGTGGACTTTGTGCCTACGGGTTTAAAGAATCTAAACCCTCCATTTATAAGAATCTGGTCGATACCAAACAACTCCTTTTGGCCTAGTCTTACATCGAACTCACGTTATTAATAGATTTCTATAGTCGCTGTAGCAGCTTATTTTGGAGCGGGTTTAGAATGGGATATTCTCAACAACCCTGATCATTTCTGGTACATTTTGGTTCTTTGTGCTATTGCATTACTGTTGACTTTTTCTGAATTCAGTTTTAAACTGAGATCGGTATGGCATCATGAGCCCGCCTCCAGACGCGACACTTTGATGCAATTTGTAAAGCTGTATTTGCTTTCTGTTTTTGCTTTTTCATTGTTGTATACTGTTCTTCAAAGGATGGATGGTGATCCCTATTTTCATATTTCCAATCCTACACGAGAGTTGTATGATTTTTTATATTTCAGTATTGTAACAGTGAGTACATTGGGATATGGGGACATTGTTCCTGTCAGGCTGGAATCTAAACTTCTTATTATGATTCAGACTGTAATCGGTTATTTATTCCTTTCATTATTGTTGGGCTTAATGATCAATTGGCTTGGAATGAGAGGAAAAGAAAAGGAATAAAAAAAGGGCTGCAGCTAGGCCACAACCCAATATATTATTTTCAAAGATTGTTATTCTTAAAATCCATATGACAATCCAAGTGACTGATAACTCTGTGTATCAACTGATTCAAACTCTGCATTTCTCAGACCGAAACCTATTCCTACCCCTATACCTTTCCATATCTCAAATGATAAAGTATTCAACCATGTGTATTCAAATTGGCTTGGTTCCTTGCTTGAATATGGGATAAAGGTCATCAGTGTAGAGGACCAAGAGAAACTTTTTCCAGAGACATTGAATGCGTTTGTGTAATCAGTTCTAATTTTTGCTCCGACTGATCCTTCAGTACCAACGCCCTCTACGCCAGAGAATGCCATTCGATAATTAAGGGGATGAACTACAAATGTTAAATTATTAACAGGCAACCAAGTGATTCCTACTCCAAAATCAAAAGTACCGGGGCTTAGGAAATTTCCTATTGATGTATTAAGGTCACCCATCGCAGAAAGAGCCAATTTGTCTTTTAATTTATAACCATACAATGACTGAATATTAAAAATATCCACTGTACCATTATCAAAAAGTCCATCATCTTCAGCTGTTTCGTCAGCTTCACTTATGTCAACATCCTGCCAGGATTTGGTGATAATTCCTTTATTATTCCAAAAGGTCTTTTCAGTTTCCTTATTCGCAAATGCAGTTAACCCTATATTCAATGCTGATGAAGAAGCATCAGGATTGGGATTTGATATCCAATTGTTGGAATTATTTAAATCAAAACCGATAAGGCCGCCAAATCCCTTTTTCCATCCTTTTAATAAATCCATATCTCTGTTAATGCCATCTAATTCACCTTGCAGCGTCCCAATTTTTCCCTGAAGGTCTCCTATTGCTGCTTCCTTTACTGCTTTCAAGGATTGTAATTCTTCCAAAGATTGGGATTGCAAGAATCCTACAGACACAAATAATAAAAATAATAGTAGTTGAAATTGTCTCATTGTAAAAAATTTATTTTTTAGTATTAGTTATGTATTTCGATTTTAGTTCGGCTCACTTGATTCAATGGGAATATAACTTTATTACCATTCTCTGAAATAAGAATCATTGAAGATTTTCCTATTTCAACAATACTGCCTGTCACGCCTTCGATTGTAATCGTATCTCCGACATCAAATTTACCCTTTGAATAATAGGATGCAAGAAAATTAGCCATGGAATCTTTCGAAGCTAGTCCATAGCCGATAGCAAATGCCAGTATGATACCACCGATAATCAGGGATATATTTTGAGATAAAAACTCCGTATTGATTTTAGCTTGTGTTAAAGCTGATATCACAATGTTTATAAATAAAAAATAGAATACGAAGCTGGCTATCATTCTTGCCGATGGAATTCCAAGTGATTCCAGGCCAGTTTGACAAATCCCTCTTATTGCATCTGATAAAAGTGTTCCTAAAACAAGGATAATTCCAGCTACTATGAGGCTAGGAATTAAATTGAATATCCCAAGTACTAAATCCGAAACTGCCGGCATATTTAATACATCAGTTGCGGCGACAAGAAAGAATAATACAAGAAAATAATAAATGACTTTGCTTAGGATTGCACTGACTTTAATGTTGACATTTGATTTTTCAATGAACTCAATCTCATTCAATTTTTCTCCTAACTTATCGACATTGATTTTTACGAGAAATTTCTTGACAATTTTTGAAACGATCTTTGCTACGATTACCCCTACAACAGCAAGTACAACTGCCATTAAAAAATTAGGAACTCCTGAAGCGAATTTGGATATTAATTCTTGTAAAGCTTTAGATTCTGATAGCATAATTACTTTTTAATTGGTGAAGGGGTATTTCTTAGTTATTCTCATTGGACTTGTTTTCTACGTCTTCAGAAGAACCTCCTGACCAACTGATCAGGTATTTAATCAATTTTGAAAAATACAAATCAATAATCTTAGTGAAAGCACTAAGCACTCCAAGATTACTATCCATTCTTGATTTTAAGCCCAAAAGATTGTTTTTGTATTGTTCCTCTTGTAATTTTTCTAATTCTTTAAAATTGTTCATGGTGTATCTTTATTTAGTCCTTAAACTTTTCTTTATACGTTTTTTGAAATTTATGTTTTGCTCGTTTGATTTTCATCTTTATCGCACTCTCTGATCTATCTAGAATGCCACTTATTTCTTTGATAGTCATTTCATCCTGATATTTCATAAGAAGAATTGCTTTGTCTCCGGATGGTATATCATCCAGAATAACCTTCAATCTTTTTACATTTGTTTCAAGTAAAAACTTGTCTTCTACCTCATCTTCAACATCCAGATTTTCAATAAAGTCATCTACATAAACACTTGGATCTTTTTTCTTCCTTCGAAGAAAATCGATACAATAGTTATATGTAATGGAATAAATCCACGTCGAAAATCTGCTTTTGCCTCTAAATTTTGACAGATTCAAAAGTATTTTCATCATTACATCTTGAGTCGCATCTTCGGCAAGGCTTTCACTTTTTAATAAGGAAATGCATTTACCAAAAATTTTGCCTGAATATCTCTTATATAGAATATTGAAATACGCTACATTCTGCGTTTCTAAATAAAGCTCCACCAACTCCTCATCACTAACCTTTTTAGAAATATCTGTTGTGAGTAAGGGATATAAAAGATTGATCAAAATGCTCTAAATTTAATCGGAGTATAACTTTTAGACGTTAAATTGCGTGAAAGTTACTATTAGTTTCAAAATAATAAAAAATGAGGTAATGCATTGCACTACCTCAACCCTAACCAAATGAAACCAAATTGAATTATAAATATTTCGGTGGTCAAATTATTATTATTTTAATAATCCATCCAATTTTTAATGAAAATTCGTAAATTTTTCGAAATCATCAAATAATTTTTAATGACAAGATTCTTTTTTTTGAAAATATATATTCTTTTTAGCCTCCCATTTGCTTTGTTCAGCCAAGAGGAACAAGCCTTTTTTATAAAGGACATTTATGAATTTACCTTAGAAAAAGGTGATTGCGATACTTGGTTACAACATTTGTCTGATTCTATCGGGGGCAGAATAGCAGGATCAGAAGCTTCTTTAAATGCTGTTGACTATACATTCAATGTTTTAACCAGTTTTGAAAATGTAACCAAAGGATGGAAACAAGATTGTGTAGTGCCCGTCTGGAAAAGGGGCGATAAAGAGGTCGTTAAGTTATATTATGAAGACCAGGAGCTTACGCTTAAAGCTCTTGCCCTCGGTAATTCAATTGGTTCTGGAGCTTTTGGTTTGAATGGTCAACTCGTTGAAGTGTTTGGTTTTGATACGCTTGCTCAACTAGGGGAATCAAAATTAAAAGACAAAATAGTTTTTTATAACCGTCCAATGGACCCCAAAAAAATCAACACCATGCATGCTTATGGCGAAGCTGTAGATCAGAGAGTTTATGGAGCATCGCGTGCTTCAAAGTATGGCGCAAAAGCAGTGCTCGTTAGATCTATGACGACAAAGATGGATGATCTCCCTCATACCGGTGTTCAAAGATATACGGCTGGCGTAAAACAAATCCCAGCTCTAGCTATTAGCACCAATGACGCCAACAAACTAAGCGCTCTTCTCAAAAAAACAGCTGTTACTGCTTTTATTAAAAGTAATTCAGAGATGCTTGATTCAGCGGGATCATATAATGTAATTGCTGAAATAAAAGGAAGCGAATTCCCAGATGAGATAATTCTTGTTGGAGGGCATTTGGATTCATGGGACGTCGGAGGAGGAGCTCATGACGATGGTTCAGGTTGCGTACATGCCATGCAGGTTATAGAGACATTTAATGCCTTGGGTTATAAACCCAAAAGAACAATTCGTTGTGTAATGTTCATGAATGAAGAGAATGGACTGGGAGGCGGTTTAGCATATGCTAAAGCTTCAAATGAGATGGGTGAGTATCATCTGGCTGCACTTGAATCTGATAGTGGTGGATTTACACCTCGAGGATTTGCCTGTTCTGCTCATGCTGATGTTTTTGAAAAATTCTTGTCCAACCTTCAAAAATTTGACGAATATCTGGATCCATATGATCTCTATTTAAAAGCTGGTGGAGGTGGTGCGGATATTGGACCCTTGAAATCTCAAAAAGGACTATTGATTGGGTTTAAGCCTGATAATCAACGTTATTTTGATTTTCATCATACTGAAGCAGATGTCTTCGATAATGTTAATGTCAGAGAATTGAAGCTTGGTGCAGCAGCAATCACTAGTCTTGTGTATCTTATAGATCAATTTGGAATATAAATGGCTGAAATTACTTTATACGATAAAATTTTTGAACCTTTTATTAAAGCTGAAGAAATAGCCGGGCTTGTTAAAAGGCTATCAATAGAAATCAACGCTGCATATCAGGATATTGAGGAAGATATAATACTTATTAGCATTCTTGATGGTTCGTTTATTTTCATGGCAGATCTCGTTCGCGAACTTTCATTTGATCATCAGATTCATTTTGTAAAGTTGCGCTCTTATCGTGATATGGAAAGTTCCGGAGAAGTCGCGACTATACTTAATGTCAGTGTCGATCTAACGGACAAACATGTTATTGTAGTAGAAGATATTGTAGATACGGGCTTAACAATAGAGAAGTTTATTGACATGCTAAAAAGCAGATCACCTCTGTCGGTTCGTGTTTGTAGCTTATTAAGTAAACCAGAGGTTCATAATGACATAATCCCTATTGATTATATTGGTTTGGAAATTCCTCCTGTCTTTGTTGTAGGATATGGATTAGATTTAAATCATTTGGGGCGAAATCTACCCGATATTTATAAATTAAAAATGTAATACAATAATTATCCCTTAAGCTATACCATTAAAGCAGGATTTGTTTTAGTTTTGCAATCCATTTTGAATGACCCATGGTACTGGCGTTCTTTTTGAAGTCAGCACTTAAATGAAAAAGTTTAAAGTAGTTTGAATTTGATTCATTAAAATCATGGTAAGTTTAATTTATTGACCCATGGTGTAATCGGTAACACACCTGGTTTTGGTCCAGGCATTTAAGGTTCGAGTCCTTATGGGTCAACTTAAAGTTCCATTAAGATGTAATCTTTTTGGGACTTTTTCATTTCTAGGTAAAACAATATCTATTTTCCATCCTTTCTTTCAATAATGATCTGTACATAAAAGGTGGGGGTGTAATTGATTACCTCTTCTTTCTATTTCCAAATCTTTTCAATTGACAGAAACAGTCAGACCAAGAAATAGTGATATATATTCTATTTAATTCCTTGTTATCTTGTAATGAGAATAAAGTGGTCGTATATAAACAAGTTAGCTTCGAGCAAAAAAAAATGGCTGCCAAAATCAGACAAGGACAATTTGAAGTGATAGGTAGTTGTGCAATCAAAAGGCGAAATGAATTTCATTTAATTGAAAATTTGGAGGAAGGAATTGTTAAAGAAAACTGGTTTGTAAATGTTCTCTTTAAAAGTTCAATCTCTTTAACTTTAAAAATAACTGCAATTGGAGAAGTAGATTTTTAAAACGAAGAGAATAAATACAAATTGTTGATTGTCTTTGAAGACGATGAAACACTTGATAAGCTTCTAGCACTTAAAATTGGAAGCAAATATTTAAATATAACAATTGAAGGAGAAGATTAATGAAAGCTAATATTTACATTAATAACGAACTAATTGGATTTACCAATTTTAGAATTGCGGATGAAAGTATGGGTGGAATAATTGGAGATTTTGTTCCAAACAACAATTATGGAAAATATAAAACAGAAATACAGTTGTTAACAGAAAATAAAGGAATTGCAAATATTTCAGATTTCAATTTCAAAATAGAATTAGATAACAATCACATTTTAAACCATGAAGGTGGAATTGGAATTTCAGACTTTGAAGAATTTGATGAAATAATT
Organism: Saprospiraceae bacterium; assembly: GCA_965248155.1. Lineage (GTDB taxonomy): Bacteria > Bacteroidota > Bacteroidia > Chitinophagales > Saprospiraceae > RFSX01. The sequence goes on along the minus strand of CBDFIO010000002.1, from coordinate 1,736,676 downwards.
ATCGAATCGGCAGGAATTGAACAAGAAATAGTTGAAAGAATAAAAAAAGAAGCAAGCAGCTAACAATGTACATATTAACTTACTTCGTACGTTGCTTCTACTTGACCTATGTAGGTCATCAAAAAAAAAGTCTGTAAAAACACAGGTTTCACAATTTTTGAAATTGAGTAGTTTGTTATTTTATTTCCTTCTAGGACGATAATTGCATTTCCCTTATTTTTATAACGATATGAAATCAAATACTAATCTCAAATTTTACTTGATTTTATGTGTGCTCTGTTGCAATTCCTGTACGGACCTTGAGTCAGAAGTGTTCAGTGAAATAACAACAGAAAACCTACCTACAGATCCAGCAACTTTGCAAGGACAATTGTCCATAGCTTATACCCCCCTCTTGAATATTGGATCACATAATGGCATTTGGTCCAGCCAGGCCATATCCTCAGATGAAATGATGTTACCTCAACGAGGAAATGATTGGTTTTCGGGTGGGCAATGGCCAAGATTGCATAGACATGAACAAAATCCCAATGATGAAGTCATCAATAACAGCTGGAGAAACCTTTATGATGGCATCAATAGAGCCAACATGATTATTGAAGATTTAAATACACTTGTAGACGAGGATGCAATTTCGCAAGCTATTGCTGAACCTTTATTAGCTGAGCTAAAAGTACTAAGAGTCTATCACTATATGTGGTTATTAGATCAATATGGTAATGTGCCGATTGTTACTTCTTTCAGAGATCCAGAATTAAATCCACACACCCAATCAAGACCACAAGTCTATGCCTTTGTAGAAACTGAACTCAACAACAACGTGCCTTTACTCAGCAAAGAAAAGGAAGGACAATTTTATGGCAGATTTAATTATTGGGCGGGCAAAGCCTTACAGTCGAGATTATATCTAAATGCTAAAATTTATTCCGGAGAGGATCAATGGGAACAATGTATCGCTGCTTGCAACGAAGTGACAAATTCAGGGCTCTATGCTTTGGAAAATAATTACTTTGCCAATTTTGATGCTTCTAATGAATCTTCAAATGAGAATATACTTGTCATCCCCTATAATAAAGACATCAATTGTTGTTTCGAATGGGCTTGGATGAGTTTACATTATAATAGTGATCAGACTTTTGAATTAGGGAATCAGCCCTGGAATGGATATTGTGTGCTTGAAGAATTTTATAATTCATATGATGATAATGATGCCCGGAAAGGGCGGTGGGGCGATCAAATGATTCGAGGAAATTTTATTGCCGGACCTCAATATACTTCAGATGGCATTACGCCAATACTTGACATTGAATATGAAGTTGATGATCCAGACGGTGAAGTTTTGGTTTTTACACCAGAGATTAATGCGCTCTTCCCCAATTGTCTTCGCCAAGCTGGGGTGCGTGTGGGTAAATATCAATATGAGCCGGCAAGTGGGAGTACCATGAGCAATGACTTTGTTATTCTTCGTTATGCAGAAGTTCTGTTGAACAAGGCTGAAGCTGAGTTGGCCTTGGGCAATCAATCGGGTCTTACACTCGTCAACATGATTAGATAAAGAGCGGGTCTTGCGGACTTTAATGAACTGACATTAGAAAATTTATTAGCCGAAAGGGGGCGTGAATTATTCTACGAAGGAATAAGAAGATCTGATCTGATACGACATAACAAATGGGGAGATCCTTGGGCATTCAAACCCGCTTCCGACCCCACTAAAGAATTGATGCCTATTCCCCAACAATCAATCAACAATAATCCTAATCTTGTTCAGAATCCTGGGTATTGATAAATTATCATCAGTATTATTTGCATAGCTATTCCCCTTGAACATTTTTCCTAATTCGTCCAAATTGTTTTATATTTATTGCACAAACTGATTAAAAAAATACAATGAAGAAAGCTCTACTTTATATATTGTACATCGTATTTATTACTCTCTTAATTGACTTCATTGCAGCTCAATTTTTTTTGAATGACCAAAGAGCCGTAAACAAAATCTTTAGGATAAGTCACCCTTATTATCATCACGATCTTAAACCTAATGTGAAAGCCAAATATATGTGGGGATCTCGCGAGAGTGCCTTGATAACAAATTCACTTGGATTTAAAGATGGTACAAAAAGGAAGATTAAAATTCAAGGCAATACTCCTAGAATTCTATTGCTTGGTGATTCTTTTACTGAAGGAATAGGAGTTGATTATGAAAATACTTTTGCAGGAATTCTAAGCGACCAACTTAAAGGGAAGTATGAAATCCTTAATGCAGGTGTTGTATCGTACTCACCAAAATTGTTCTATCTCAAAAGCAAGTATTTGATTGAAGAAATTCAGTTGGATTTTGACAAGTTGTATGTTTTTATTGATCTTTCAGATATCTTTGATGAACTGTCCTATGCTTCTTTTGAGAGTGAAGAACGTGACCGAACATTTTCTGAAAAAATTAAAAGCTCTGCTCTGGGTTTTGGGCTGAATAACTCCATTATAGTAAATCGCATATATAATAGATTTATTGGTTATAACGATAGAATGTGGCTTGAGCTTGAAGAAGGATCCGAATTAAAAGGAATAGCTTACATCGATGTTTGGACTTTTGATCGAAAACTACTTAGACTTGGACGGGAAGGTATAAAGTCAAGTAAAAAATACATGTCCCTCATAAATAATTTGTGCGAGACTAATGACATCGATTTATCCATTGTTGTATTTCCCAGACCAACTCAAATCCTAAATGATTCCATCGACAATCCTCACGTTAAAATGTGGCAACAGTTTACTGATCAAAAAAATTTGGAGTTTATTAATTTGTTTCCAGCTTTTTATGATGACCCAAAAGAAGAAGTAATAGAAAAATATTTTATCCCAAAAGATGTTCACTGGAATGAGCAGGGACATCAGTACGTTGCAGATATATTGTTTCCTTATGTGGATGAATAATAGCTTTGTTTTAATTTCCAAATCATCAAATCAAAAATTCAAATTTAACTTCAGCGGATCTATACATATTTATCCTTTTTAATATATGATCATATTATAAAAACATTATATTTGTTCTCTATACTAATTAGAGTTATTAGTATTCAATAGTCACCTTTCTGAGATTAGCCCAATCCAAATTTTTCAAGTCAATTTTCAATTTAGAATAGTCCCAACGTGATTTTTCTCTAGCCTCCCTTTTGCTTAATAGTTAATGGATTAAAATTCACATTAGATAATTAACTAATGTGATAAATGCTCATTGTTAGACTTTTAGGTCTAATTTTTGATGTATTCGTATTATTTATAATATGATTTGAAGTCCCTTAACAGAAAACTGGTTTAAAATGAGAAATATCTCAAAGACAACAATAAATGATTGTTGTTTGCATGGAATACTAAAATCGAATGTTACTAGGGTTAGTCTAAAGATTCTAATATTATTCCTTGTTACCGTTCAACTTAATGGTCAAAATAAATTGATAAATGAATTAGTTGGTGCGACCAGTACTGATCTCAATTTAATCTCTCAAAATTTTATTAGTCTAAAAATCAACACAGATCTCATAGAATTCAAATTGCTTGATCAGGATTCTGAACAAAAGAATTCCGAAAAATTATCTTTTCAATTAAATACAGATCAACAGAGAACACTATTAAAAGAAAGACCTGAAGCATTCGTCCTAATCCTACCTCTTAATGGTTCTGATTCTATTCAGCTTAATCTGTATAAGGTTGAAATATTACCTGATCAAATTCAGGTTTCGACAAGTGGCTCCGGACCTCTCTCTATATCGAATTACAACTATCTATTCTATCGCGGTTATATCGATGGTAACACGAATTCAATTGTAAGCTTAACGTTGAGCCTCGATTATTTGAAAATTATGATTGGTCAGGAGAATGGGAATTTCTTCATCTCCGAAAAATCACAAAATGAATATGAATTAACGAAGGACATCATATCGGAGCATGATATGCTTGAATTATCGTGTCACACCTCTGATATAAATGTTCCAATTCCTAATGAAGTTCATCAAAACAATTATACCTTCAAATCTCCCGAACCTATTGATCTCTTCATTGTCACAGATCATGATAAATATTTGGATCATAATCAGGATTCAATAGATCTATTAAATTTTATAGTAGACTTGGTCAATGAATCGGCTTCATTATATGCATTGTCTAATGTTGATATTCAACTTTCAGAATTATATATGTGGACAACAACAGATCCATACGCCGCCTTAAATGGAATTGATTATGTTTTGGATAAGCTTGGTGAGGAATATTACAATGGTTTTAATGGTCATCTGGCCCATCTTGTTTCTGGAAGAAATTTAGGAGGCGGCTATGCCTGATTAGATATGTTATGCACAGCACCATTCACCTATTATGAAGATTGGGATGGAGACGGTACTGATGAACTTCATTATAAAGGGCCATTCTCAGTATCATCAAATTATTCAACCAACATAATAAATGTTCCCAATTACTCTTGGAATGTCCAAATTTTCACTCACGAAATGGGACACAGTATAGGATCTCCCCACACGCATGCATGTGTATGGGGTCCAAATGGAGATGCTGCTTTAGATAATTGTTTTTCAACAGAAGGTGGATGCCCGGGAGGACCTCCACCTATAAATGGAGGTACTATTTGTAGGTCTTCAAACCAAAGTGGACAATAAGTGAATAAAATTAAGTTACACTTTTAAAAGTTAAATTGAAATATTTTTGTCTGCGTTTTTTAAATGTTTTGTGTTTACATAATTTTCTTCTCTTCAGTTTTTCTTCTTTTAATCCATAATAAACATCTGCTGGTATCAAGTTTTGTAAAGATTCATGATATCTGTGATGGTTATAATATTTTACAAATTGTGAAAGAGGAAAACTCAATTCACCTGGGCTGTAATAATGATCCAGTTTAATTACATTTTTCATTGTTCTGTGATACCTTTCAATCTTGCCTTGCGTTTGAGGATGACCAGGTCTTCCTCTCACATGTTTAATTTTGTAATCATCCAAATAAGAGCTCAACTCTTGACTTAAATAACAAGATCCATTATCAGATAATAACTTAGGCGGTTTATTCAAATTTACATTTGGATGGTTTAATGCCTGATTCAAAGTATTTTTTACATCAAGGGTTTTCATCGTTGAGCACAACTCCCAACTTATAATGTACCTAGAATAATCATCTAATATAGTCGATAGGTAATACCATCCCCAGCCAATGATTTTGAAATAAGTAAAATCAGTTTGCCACATTTGATTGACAGTTGTTGTTTTGTCTTTAAATTCATCTGCGGCAGATATCAGATCATAATGAGGAGGGTTTATCAGTCCAGCAGATTTCAATATTCTGTAAACACTGCTTTCGCTTATAAAGTATTGATTCTCATCAGTATACCTGCAAGCCAATTCTCTACAAGAAAGCTCTGAAACTTCCAGTGCCAGATTCAATATATTAGACCTGATCCGATCAGGAATCTTGTTCCAGTAATGCTTCCTTGTACTTTTCTTTTCCTCTAATCCTACAATTCCATTTTCCCGATATTTCTTATACCAGTTGTAAAAGGTTGATTTGTGAATACCAATTTCCTTGAGAGTTCTTCTAACACTCCATTCGGATTGCTCAACCAGCCTAATCAGTTCCATCTTTTCTTTTGCTGTAAATCGCATATACTTCTTGAATTTTATTTTACTCCATTCAAGCTTTTTTTAAGCACACGATTTTTTAGAGTAAGTTCTGCTACTACCTCTTTAAGGTCTTGATTTTCTGTCTTTAGATGTTGAACTTCTGAAGTATTGGCTTCACGTTCTGTGTCTCCCTTTAAACGTTTCTTCCCTGCTTCCATGAAATCTTTACTCCACTTATAATATAGTGGTTGTGAAATCTCTTCTCTTCTACAAAGAGAAGCAACACTTTGTTCTCCTCTTAATCCTTCAATGACTATTCTAATCTTTTCTTCTGTAGAAAATTTACGTCTTGTCCTTCTTTTTACATCTCGGACATAAGATTCTGCTGATTTGTTTTTCTTGTTCATAATAAAGTGAATTTAATAGTTATGTATAACTTAATTTTATTCACTTAATGGTCCACTTTTATTTGACGATTTACATTTAAATAAGGATAGGCCCTGCTAGATGGCAGGGCCTCCATTTAATTCATATGAAAAGGACACTTATAATTTATCTATTATTGCTAAGCTTTTCATTGTATGCCCAAAATGAATCTTTTAATATTGATTTTGGCGAAGGTAAAGATGATTTTGTAGCCGAAGCAGTTGAAAGAAATGATATAGTTTATTCTTTGACTAAAAGCGTATGTAATAATGGAAGTGAAGACTATACATGTTCTTATTTAATTGCTTTCGATTCGAATGGAAATATTCTAAATCAAAAGCAAATTGACGTTGACCCAAACCATAGAAGAAGAATCATGCAATTAAGTGGAGACACTTTAGTTCTTGCAAGCAGTTCATTAAATGATACTATTCCATGTATTAACCTGAAGTATTTCGATGTATCTACTTTTCTAGAAATTAAAAATTCTGACTTTTCACTTGAAGACAAAGTAAATTTTTATGGCATTTCATCCGTTCTGCCATTGGATAATCATATTGTATTGGCAGGATGGACACAACTAACTGATAATCCCGATGAATTTCCTGATTATTGCATTTATTTAAATAAAGAAAATCTTGAGATTGATACAATTCTTGAATTCCCTTTTCAAAAAGAATCTTGTATATATGAATATCTTTTCACACCTGATGGAAAACAACTTATTGCATACTTTTCTTTGCTTGCTCCTGAATCTAGTAAATCTGCCCGAAGAGGATTCATAAAGTATGATCAAAATCGAAATATGACATGGTTCTATTACGACACTTTAAACTTTGAAACTCAACATAATTACGAACATGCTGCAGAACTGCTTAACAATCAAAACTTGATTTACAAACATAAACATACACCGACCGATTTTAATGTAATTGCATCTGATAATGAAATAGTTTGTATTGATTCTACTGGGGAAATAATCTGGACAAATAATACATTATCCATAAGCCCATTTGGAAGGAAACACATTTTAACTTTTGAGGAAACATCTAACGGGGATATCCTTTGTGGTGGATATGTATTATGGCATTTTAACTATCCAGGAATAGAATTGCCTGATCCTGATCCAGATTCTATTCCACCTTTTCCAGACCCATCTGATGCATATACAGCACCTTATTTGGTGAAATTAAATGGAACAACTGGACAGAAAATCTGGGAATACGCGCTTATTGAATATGATCAATTTGGGAATGTGGCAACTGAATCTTTAAGCAATATTTTTGAATTATCAAATAAAACGTTATTTGGTGCCGGATCATATATTAACTCCACAGAATCTAATCAGATGCATCAAGATAGTTGGTTCACAATTTTAGATAGCGAAGTCTGTACTAATTTTGAATTTAATTGTGGATTCGAAGCTTTTTTAACTCATATTGATAATGATCCAGATGATATTCCAAATGAAATTATTATATATCCGAATCCTTTTCATGAATTCTTAAATATTGAATGGAAAAGTTCTCTAGTAAAATCAAAAATTACTTTGATAAATTCACAAATGAAAAGCATTAAATCGTATGTGATTCATCCTCATCAAGATTTAGAAATAATGCAAACAATGGGTATACCAAGTGGAACATACTATCTGCTAATAGAACCATTTGATAGGAGCAAGCCTTCTATTGTAAAACTCTTAAAATTCTAATTTCTTTTTCCTGAAAATTGATTTTTACAAAAGATTATCTTAAGAAAAGACAAGAATCCGAAAAGGCATTTTAAGGGAAGGCAAGGTTCGTTATCGAACCAATTGTACGTAGAATTAGAATGTATATATAATTTAAAGGATTCTTTAAGTAATGCCTTATAATGATTAAGAAAAGTATTGTCAAATCTAAATTCTATGTATACAATGAATAAAAGGCATTACCTACTCATAATTACTTCAACCTAATTAACTTTACAAGTGAATAATCATAATCAAGAATAGGAAATTGGATAAGGAGACAAAATATTATAATAGAAAGGAAAATGACATTAGCTTATTGGAATACACAGATTTAATAAGAATTAAAGCAAATTCTATTCTTGGAGATAATAAAGTGGAATATTCACAATTCTTCACTCCCCTTCCAATTTGTATGTTTATGGTTTCTCTTTTTGAAGAATTTGGCAATAAAGTAGAAATTTTGGATCCTGGTTGTGGTCCAGGCTCATTGACAGCTGCAATAATACAAGAAGTCATATTTCGTGGAAAAACAGGAACCTTATCAGTTGACGCCTATGATATTGATGATTTAATGAAGTTATACGTGTCAGCTGTATTTGAAAAAGCGGAGATTTATTCAAAAAGAAATAGAATTAAATTACAATCACAATTCATTAATAAAGATTATATAATTGATAGTGTTGATTCTAAAAAATTATATAGTCATGTGATTATGAATCCTCCATATGCCAAGATTAGATCTTCAAGTGTAGGTCTTCAAACCAAAGTGGACAATAAGTCAATAAAATTTCTTGTTAATATTTTATGACTATCGGATTGCTTGCACAAGACACTATAATTTCGTATCTTTCTAATTATTAGACACTTAGTTATGAAGTTACAAGATTTTTTCAAAAAGTATCCAGATGAAGCAAGCTGCAAAGCTCACTTTAAAGCAGAAAGAGATAGACAAGGAGTTATTTGTAAGCGTTGCCAATCTCAAGAGCATTATTGGCTATCCACAAGAAGTCAATACCAATGTAAATCCTGTAAGTTTAGAACGACTTTACGTAGTGGAACATTACTACATAAATCTCAGCTACCCTACTACTATTGGTATTTTGGAATGATGATGCTTACCAGCACAAAAAAGAGTTTTTCTGCATTAGAAATACAAAGACAGTTAGGTCATCCCTATTATGAGCCTATTTGGTATATGCTTCATAAAATACGTCACTCTATGGGTAGGCGAGATGATAATTATCTTCTTGGTAATCAAGTTGAACTTGATGAAGGTTTCTTTGAAATAGTTCCCAACAAAGAAAGACGAGATCAAACCGTAATAGAATTAGAAAACAATGATGGAAAATATAAGAGAGGTAAAGGAAGTCAAAAGCAAGCAATAGTATTGGTTATGGCTGAATCAATATCTGTGGAACCTACTAAAAAATACAGGCACAAAACCAATAAAAAAGTGAGATACATTAAAATGAAATTACTAGATGACCTTAGCAAAGAAAGCACCAATGCACAAGTAGAACAAGCTATTGATACAAAAACATCTGCAATAACAGACGGAGCTAATAACTATAATGATTTAGCAAACAGCCTCACTGACCATAAAGCTGTGGTAATAAAGGACAAGAAAGAGACTCGTAAAATTCTGCCTTGGGTTCATATAGTCATAAGCAATGCCAAAAGATTGCTGTTAGATGTGCATCATTCCATTGGTGAGCAATATCTGCAAAGTTATCTCGATGAGTTCTGCTATAAGTTTAATAGAAAATACTTCAATTCTGTATTCGATAGAGTTGTAACTAACTCTGTATCTGTAAAATGGGAGGTAAATATGTGATTAATCCGATAGTCATATAAATATTAATTCTACACAATGAATAAATTTCTTTTCACGCTGTTAATATCATTGATTGTTAGTGCCCATTGTATAGCACAATTTGCTAGTCATGTCACTACTCCTGACTCCAGTTTATTGCTGACAGATCTGGCAAATAATCAGGCAGCCACCCTTGCAAAAACGATTAGTACCGAAGACCTTAGTGCACATTTGCACGTGCTGGCATCAGATGAATATGAAGGACGGGAAACTGGAACAAAAGCAAATGACCTGGCTGCAGGATATATCGCACAACACTTTAAGACGCTTGGACTTCCGGCTGTGGGCCAGGAAAACACATACTATCAAGGAATAGCTTTTAACAGAACAGGATGGAAGGATAATGAAATTAATATTAATGGCAATAGTTATAAGCACCTTTGGGATTACCTCTCTTTTGCAACTGTAAATGATCATATGCCATCATACAGACCTGAAGAGATTATCTTTTTAGGATACGGAATCGACGACCCGAATTATAGTGACTATAAAGGAAACAATGTCAAAGGGAAAGTAATAATGATTAATAAAGGGGAACCTTTAGACCTAGACAGTGTCTCTTATATAAGTAAAACAAAGGCCCCTTCAGATTGGAATGATAATGTATGGAAGAAACTGGAAGAAACTGGAGGTAGCTGAAAAACACGGGGTCAAATTAGTCCTTGTTATTGAAAACGAATTAAAATCTTTTTTAAATAAAAACAAACGGTTTTTAGTTTCTCCATCACTTAAATTAGGCGACGGCCAGATGAAGGAAAAGAAATATGCGAACCATATATATATTTCCAGTACAATGGCAAAAGATATTATTGGGGATAAGGAAAAAAAGGTAATCAAGTGGAGGAATAAAAACAAGAAAAAAGGCAAAGCTTCTGATATCAAAATGAAACCTGAATTATACGTCGATATGCAGAAAAATATTTCTGTTATTAAAGGACATAATGTAATGGGATACATAGAAGGATCAGATAAGAAGGACGAATTAATCGTTGTTTCTGCACATTATGATCATTTAGGAAAAAGAGGTAATGATATATTTAATGGAGCTGATGATAATGGGTCAGGAACGAGTACTGTTCTTGAAATTGCCGAAGCTTTCAGTGTGGCTAAGCAAAGAGGAATTTCACCACGAAGAAGCGTTCTATGCCTATTGGTTACAGGTGAAGAAAAAGGACTTCTTGGCTCCAAATATTATGCTGAAAATCCAGTATTTCCTATTGAGCAAACTGTAGCCAATGTCAATGTTGATATGGTTGGGAGAGTAGACAAAAAGTATGCTGATAACCCGAATTATATTTATGTAATTGGGTCCGACAGATTGAGTTCCGATCTTCATGAAATAAATGAAGACCTGAATCAGAAGTATTCCCAAATTACTATGGATTACAGATACAATGATGAGAATGATCCCAACCGGTACTACTTCAGATCGGACCATTATAAACTTTGCTAAAAAAGGAATTCCGGCAATTTTCTTCTTCAGTGGAACACATAAGGATTACCACAGGCCTAGTGACACAGTAGACAAAATTCTATTTGATAAAATGGAAAAAATTGGCCAGCATATCTTTCATGTAGTTTGGGAATTGGCGAACCGGGAAGACAGAATCGTTGTGGATGGAGTAATTGAGGAGTAATCAAACCTATCACGATAAATATCACATGGTTGCTTTTCTAAATAAAGGGTTATATTTTTAGTATTCAATTTAAAGCAATTAAATTAGTAAATTATGTTAAGAGGATCGCTTGCCATTCTGTTTCTTATATCTAGTTTAATATTAAATTCTCAAGTTGATACTAATGCCCATTGTGATCAAACTCCAATGACTGATTGTATTAAGGAAGAACTTTCGAATCTTGGACTAATTCAATGGTGATGATTGTGTTGATGACCCTCGAAATCAAGATCCTTACTTATTTGATGGTGATTGTATTATAGCTATAAATCGATATATTTCCCGGGCAGCCAATTGTGATGGATTAATGGAATTTAATTGGCCCAATGGACCAGAATCTTGTGGCAACCAAATAGACTTTTATTCTGAAGATTTTAAATATTACTGCAAAGACCATTATTGTAAGTCAATTGCAGCATTGGTCTATACAAATACTCAATTTCTAAGTCGTGCATCTTCTGCACGGGGCAAAGAAAACAATTTTCATCCCAATTCAGGTATGTATGCAACAATTAAGCAATTAATTTGTGATGTTAATCATGCTTATGATTGTGCTGGGTTAAATCGTCCAATTATTCAAGCAGCTATTTTAGAAAATGTTTCTGATCAAATTAATCAATTAGCAATCAATACGGATTTATTGAATAGCTACGAAGATGCATTGGGAACTATCGAACCTCCAGCTGTGAGAGACTATTATTTTAATAATCAGAACAGTCCTCTTTTATTTGACAAAGAGCGGATGTTGACGTTTGGAAAATTTAAATTTGAAAATATTGAAACCAAAGTTTGGTTCTGGCTACAAGCTACAACCTATATAGATTTTGGTTATACATCATTACATATGGGGCAGTTTTCAATCTATGCAAAACCTGAGCCACCTAACGATAATTTTGAGGACTTTGCTTTTTTTTTGGATGCAGTGCGAGATTACGCAGATGAAGCGGGATCATTTATAATAATAGGAGGTGAAGATGAAAATAATGGAGAACCGGCATATGTTAATAATACTATGCCGGAACCCAAAAGTTTATTATTTGATTTTGGTGGTGCAGCAATAAGACCTAGAGAAGTGGTTGATCCTCCAGAAGAGCAAACGACCGGTGATTACAATGATTGCGATACAAATGTTGATAATACAGTTTTTGAAGGAACCCCATGTGATTCGGATGTGTTTTCTGAAATTCTGGAAGCCATAATAGACTCATGTGTTATCTATGAAGGAGGAGTAGGAACCGCAGGAGGGATTCATCCACTAGGATGTAACATCGAACACCAGCCCTATTATATGTATTTTGATTTTGGTTCAGGAATTGTAAATAACGGAAGTCAAGTAAATTGGGATTGTGAAGAATTTGAAATATATTGGAACCAATTGGGAGTAGCATCTAACGAACCGCAATCATTGACCTGGGGTTATGAAGACACAAGGTGGTTTGCAACTCAATTATCAAAAGAATGCCGAGCTTGGTGGTGGGAATATTTCTATTGTAATGGACGAGAGTTAACTGGGAATCCACATGGGTTTTTACAGATTCCTGCGGTATTGATTTTAAAATTTATTGAAAACTACAAATGTATAGATGATATAGGAGGAGATGGGAGATATCTGCTTTCAGATGACCCTTGTCTCATGCAATCTGTTGATCAAACGTTGTCAAGAAAAATATCAAATTTAGATATTGAGGAAGTTTGCACAGATTTGTTTTGTGTTGTCAACTGTAATGGGATTAATGCTCCTGAAGGATTTAAATTTCGAAAAGGTAGAAGGTGGTATAAATTACATATTAATAACACTGATTGTTCTTCAACTTATACGATTCATATGCAAGACCCATTTGATAATTGGATGGGTTTTACTTATGGAGATTATAGAGAATTTAAGCCTACTGTTTATGGTACATATCATATAATTATACGCCAGGACAATATGGAAATCATGCCTTATGGAGTAGAAGAATTTCATTACTATCTAGACTTCTACGAATATTATTGCTGTCAAAATTTGATTCCAGCCCAAAATTGTTATGGTTTATATTATAATCAGGATAATAATTTCAATCAAGTAAATTTGAATTATGAGCTTGAAATTTATCCAAACCCAGCAATAAATGTACTCCATATTGAAAACTTAGGATCACCAATTCTTGAGTATGGAATTATTGGATTAAATGGGGAAATAATATGGAAAGAAAATGTTGCACTTTCCTATGGGGCAGGGACGAGCATTTCTACAAATATTGATGTCCTTAAAAGTGGAATGTACTTCTTAAGGGTAAAGACGCAAGATCAAGAATATCAGATAGAAAAATTTGTTATTGAAAATTAATTTGTAAATACCAAATGAAATCGCCAGCCACTTACACTTGAATACTCAATCGCCGGAGCAGGCCATTTAATAATATCTAATACATCAAATACAGTTTTTAGAAAAGGGCTATCAGTCCTTATTTTGCTTAGATCATAGTCCAGGGCCAGGACATATTGCTTGCTTCTCGGATATTTAACCGGATCAATAATAATGTTCTCATCATTTAATTCCCAGCGATTGCTAAATCCTCCATACATGTTTGCCGAGCTAAACCCCAATGCCACATTTAACCATTTTGGGAAAGTGCTATTTTTCGCAAAAGAATGAATATTAACTGATGCCCAGATGGTCTGACCGTTGTAGTCTTTAAGAATACGTTCAAGAGCACCGGATCCATATAATTGATTTGCGCGCTGTTCTAATGGAAATGAAAACAATCCAGTTTCTGAAACAATAATTTCAGAAGGGTGGTGTTCGGGCCAATAGGACATTTTAAATTTTATTCGTTGTTCGTTCCAAAGCTTTTCTTGAATATAAAAAGCGGAAGTTCCAAGAAAGTTGGCAGATAGATCCGTTATTGAAAAACCCCATGCTGAAGAAAAGCCGTCCATTATTTCAATGATGCTCTGAAAGAGGAGTGAAGATGCAGAAGCCATCATGAGAGATTGTTGATTCGAATACCCGGCCCATTGAGCACCTTTGAATACTAGAAGAGTTTGAGAATATGCCGAAAAAACATGCCCGGCTTTGTCCATATTGTTCCATTCCCCCCAATCGTTAAAAAAATGAAAACCATCCTGATCATAGTCTTTGTACCATGCGAAGTACAAACTCGTAGCACCGACAGCATATATTCCCGATCCACCCCAGAGAAGCATTTTCTTGCGATGATCAAAATTAGATTGGTCATTATACAATAAGCTGTCTGATTGTGCGTCAATACTTATAAGGCAAATAACAAAAAGCAAAGAAAAACATGATGTTTTCCCGATTGCAAAATAAGCTAAAAGTCCTGTTTATAAGCCTAAAAAGTCTTGCAACACATAATTCGGAATACAGTTATGAGATATTATTTTTTTTAGAATAGTGAATAGACTATTTTTAGGCTACATAATTTTCACCTTAATGAAAATAAAACAAACATTCATTGCAATTTTTTGCCTCCTTACAATAGGGCTAGGTGCACAGGATATGCAATACAGTTATTGGCAATTTTCACCCATTAGTTATAATCCGGCTTTTACGGGTGTGTTTTATGGGAATTTGCGACTAAATGGACTGGTTCGAGATCAATGGCGGACAGTATCTGTTTCCGGGCAGGAATACAGAACGCTTAGCTTGTCTTTTGACGGGAATATACCCTTCGGATTAAAAGAAGGGGATTGGATTTCTGCAGGGATGAGTATGGTAAAGGATCAAGTCGGGGCAACATCTTACAAACATTCTTTTTCAGGATTATCTGTAGCATACCACTTGACACTTGGAAAAGACCAAACAACAGTACTTACGCTTGGAGGAAAATATGGAACCTATTCAAAAGGGACTAAGAAAGGAGAATATACATCAGGATTTATATTATCAGGGGCAATGTCACCGGACTTAGATATTAATGGATTGAATACAGGCGGGAATGAAACCAGCGATCTCATGATTGGGCTAATGCTCTATACACCCATGGGAAAGACGTCTGATTTGAGAGTTGGCTTTGCTATGGATCATGCCCTTCAACCGAATTTGAGTGTAACACAAGACACAAGCAATGTTCAAAATCCTATAAGCAGAAGAGAAAAATTAGAGCGGAGGATGAATATTCACGCTCAATTTTACACCGACTTAAGTGACAAGGTGACATTTAATCCTACTATTCTTTATCAAAAAATGGGGCCAGCAAGTAATATCTTAGTTCAGGGTATGTTTTCTTATGCTTTTAATCCCGAAAAGGAAATATATCTAAATGCAGGAACCGGAATCAGATTAGCGGATAACAGCTTTATCCCACTTTATTTTGGAGCGGATATAAAAGATTGGCGATTCGGAGTCAGTTATAGTATTAATATGGGAGGGCTATCCCAGGCAGCTAAAGAAGGAGGATTTGAAATAGCAGCAAGTAAAGTTTTTTCTTGGAACAAAAAAGCTCAGGTCAAACCGAAATTTGTTTGTCCTAGACTTTGATAAAATATATTTATTGCCATATGCAACGATTGACATTTATCTTATTTTTTATTTGCCTGGGGATATATGTTTCAGCCCAGCCTATAAGAGATAATTCATTTGAACAGAAGGTAAAAGCCGCACAACAAGCGGAAGCTGAAGCTAATTATGCAGGTGCTCTAGAATGGTATGAAAAAGCATATGATGATATAAGAAGAGGAAGTCGGGGCAATCCGATGGTTGGACAATTTGCTCAAAAAATTGCGGAGTTAAATTATAACTTAAGAGATTATAAAGCCTCTACGAGTTTTTATAAGAGGATTTTAAAAAACGACGACGAGAATGAGCTTATTGATCTTAGACTATCATATGGAAAATCCTTAAAACAAGAAGGTAAATATGATCTTGCTCTACAAGAGCTAAATATGATGATTAGCCTGAGTGATAATGAAGAATTAATTAAAGAGGCGGAATTTGAAGCAGCAGGTATTGAGCTGATTAGAGAATTAGATCCCAATATTGAAACATTTATAAAACCATTAAGTAAGTCAGTGAATTCGCCTTCTGCAGAATATTCACCCCGAGAAAGTTCAGACGGCACCTTGTTTTTTGCCTCATTAGACAGAAAAGACGAAATACAGGTTAATGACGAAGAGGACGATTTCCACGCCAAAATTTTCATGTCTGCCAAGAATGACAAAGGCTCTTTTGAAAAGAGAAGCGAATTAGATCAGATGGTTAACAGAAAAGGTTTTCACAATACACATTTGGCCTTTTCAAGAGATGGTCGAACAATGTATTTTACAAGAGTCCAAACGACAGGTACTGAAATTACTTCCTCTAAAATATTGGCAACTCACAATAAGGACACTGGTTGGAGTGCTGCTAATTTAATTCCAACAGTAAATGGCGATTGGCATTCTAAGCATCCTTCTGTAGGACAGCTGTTTGGAAAAGATGTATTGTTCTTTGTTTCCGATATGGATGGTGGATTAGGCGGCTTGGATATTTATTATTCGACCATGCTACCGGATGGCCAGTTTTCAGCACCGGTAAATATGGGACCGTCTATAAATACTGAAAGAGATGATATCACACCATTTTATTTTGACGGCACCCTTTACTTTAGTACAGTTGGCCGACCAACAATAGGAGGCTTTGATATCTATTATGCAGTATGGGATGGAGTAAAGTGGAGTGAAGCAGAAAATATTGGAATAGGATATAACTCCGCTAATGATGACCTTTTTATGAGTCTGACAGACCAAGGATCTCGAGGATATTTTGTATCCAACCGACCTGCTGACGGAAAAAAGACATTGAGAAGTAAGACTTGTTGTGATGATATATTTGCGTTTAACATCAGAGAGATTGTCATTGACTTATTGGCTATTGTAGTAAATGAAAACGACGAGCCTATTAACGGCTCAACAATAGGATTGGATAATCTAACAGATCCTGTTAATTATCCAAATGACACAAAATTTAATGCCTTGGGCAACGAGTTTAATTTCCTATTAGACTCTGATTTTAAATACAAAGCGATCATTGCAAATGATGCCTATTATCCTGATACGATAGAGTTTAATACTGCAGGAATACTTGATAATTATACAGTGAAGAAGAAGATTGTATTAAAGAGAATTCCTGTGGAAAAAGAAGTTATAGAGATTGTTACCATCAATCAACCGATAAGACTTAATAATATTTACTACGACTTTGATGATGACAAGATTCTAAAAGACGCTGAGAAGGACTTGAACTTACTTCTTGACCTTATGGACCAATACCCGGATATGGTTATCGAGTTGTCCTCACATACAGATTCCCAGGGATTTGCAAGGTATAACGAAGATCTGTCACAGCGAAGAGCTAACTCAGCAAAAGGATGGATGGTTGAAAATGGTGTTTTGGAAGAACGGATCAATCCCGTTGGTTATGGTGAATCAGTAATTTTAAACAAATGTAAAAACGGGGTGAGATGTTCTGATGAAGATCACCGGTTTAATCGTAGAACAGAGTTTAAAATTATTGCTGGTCCTGAAACAATTGAGATCAAAAGAGAAGTAAAGAAAACTATTATTGAGTAGGTTCAAATAAAGTTGACCTTTCTTTAGAACTGCATCTGCAAGCAATATGTAATTCATATCTCTGCCCAGGACCCAAGGCAATGATTCGACTATAATAGACTTATGGATAAAATCTAAATGGTACTTTTTAAGATTCGATCAGACTATTAAAATAGGACTTGAACTCATCAATAGATTTTATTCCAAGATCTCCTTCTCCTTGCAGTCTAACTGAAACAGCTTTTTGATCTATCTCTTTTTCACCAACAATTAACAGGATTGGAATCTTGTTAAGCTCATTATCTCTGATCTTTTTCCCAATCGTCTCATTCCTGTCGTCTATAAAACCCCTTATATCTGAAGAGGCTAATGCCTGTTTTACTTCTTCACAATAAGGAATAAATTTATTGTCTACAGGAATTATTACATATTGATCGGGAGTCAACCAAAGTGGAAACTTCCCTGCCGTATGTTCAATAAGGATAGACATAAAACGCTCCATAGATCCAAAAGGAGCCCGATGAATCATTACCGGGCGATGAGCGGCATTATCAGATCCTATATATTCAAGTTCGAATCGATCAGGTAAGTTGTAATCGACTTGTATTGTTCCTAGTTGCCATTTACGACCAAGAGCATCTTTTATCATGAAATCCAGTTTAGGACCATAAAATGCGGCTTCTCCCAGGACAGTAACGGTTTCCATATCTACCTCATTTGTGGCTTCGATAATTGCAGCCTCAGCAGCATCCCAGTTCTCATCCGTACCTATATACTTTTCCGGATCATCAGGATCTCTCAATGATATTTGAGCCGTAAAGTCATCAAAGCCCACTTTGGATAGAACCTTTGTCGTCAAGTCCAAAACATCAAGAAATTCCGCTTTTAATTGATCTGTTGTGCAAAATATATGAGCATCATCTTGTGTAAAACCTCTTACTCTTGACAAGCCATGCAACTCTCCACTTTGTTCATATCTGTACACCGTCCCGAATTCTCCAATCCTTAATGGCAATTCTTTATAAGATCGTGGGCGATGACCGAATATTTCACAATGATGAGGGCAATTCATGGGTTTTAAGAGGAATTCTTCTCCTTCCCTTGGAGTATGAATAGGCTGAAAACTATCCTCTCCATATTTAGCATAATGCCCGGAAGTTACATAGAGATCTTTTCCTCCAATATGAGGTGTGACAACCATTTTGTACCCTCTTTTTTCTTGTTCTTCTCTGAGAAAGTTTTGTAATCGTTCTCGAATTTGTGTTCCCTTTGGCAACCAGATAGGTAATCCGGAACCGACTCTTTCAGAAAACATAAATAGCTCTAACTCAGTTCCAAGTTTTCTGTGATCTCTCTTTTTGGCTTCTTCTAGTAATTCTAAATATTCTTTGAGTTCTTTTTGTTTAGGAAAGCTGACACCATACACACGTGTCATTTGTTTTCTCTTTTCATCGCCTCTCCAATAGGCTCCTGCTAAGGACATTACCTTGACGGCTTTGATTATTCCTGTATGAGGAATGTGAGGACCTCTGCACAGATCAGTAAAGTCCCCTTGTTTGTAAAAACTGATGGTGCCGTCTTCAAGGTCTTCCAATAGTTCAATTTTGTACTCATCTCCTTTTTCTTTAAAAAAAGAAATGGCATCAGCTTTTGATACTTCAGATCTGATAAAACTGTTTTTTTGTTGCGCCAACTCCAACATTTTCTTTTCAATTTTCGAAAAGTCATCTGGAGTCAAGACAGTATCTCCGGTATCTATATCGTAATAGAACCCATTGTCGATAGGTGGACCAATGCCAAATTTTACATCATCATATAAGGCCTCAAGGGCTTCAGCCAGAATGTGGGCAGAAGAATGCCAGAAAGCTTGCTTGCCTTCTTTGTCTTTCCATGTATGAAGTTGCAAGTGGGCATCTTCATGTATGGATCTTGTTGCATCCCAAACTTCGCCATTTACAGAAGCGGAGATCACATTTCTTGCCAGTCCTTCACTGATTGACTGTGCTATTTGAAGAGAAGTTGTACCTTTTTCATACTCTCTTACATTTCCATCCGGAAAAGTAATTTTTATCATCAAAACAAAATTTCGTGCAAGATATGACAAATTGAGAATTAGAATATTCAACTTTCAAGGATTTAATTTTATTTGTTTGACTTTATTTATCCTTGAATCCTGACTGATTTTAATAAGTTTGGTATCCGATTTGAGTATATATACTTTATTAAGCTTAATTAATGAATATTAAAGCATTTAAGGCAGTATTTCCAAAGGTGGATCTGATCACTTCCCCTAATTCCTTTTTCTCAAATATTAAGTACCAATATTCTGAATACAGAAAGAGCGGATTTTATACTACAATTCAAAAATCTACAGTTTATGTCTATCAGATAAAGACAAAAGATTCAAGCCATACTGGACTGCTGTGTTGTACTGATATTGAAGAGTTGCGCAAGAATAAAATTTTGAAACATGAAAAAACTTTAGCGGCAAAAGAACAGCAAATGATGCATTTGTTTTTGCAAAGGAAAGCTTTAGTTAAACCGGTGTTGCTAGGGTACAAACCATCAAACGGTATTGAAAAGATCATTAATGGTGTTGTGAAAAATAAAAAGCCAATTATAAAAATAGCATTCCCGCATAAAGAAGAACATATAATCTGGAGTATAGATGAATCTAAAAAAGTAACGACGGTAATCGATAAATTTAAGAACCTTGATCGAGCGTATATCGGAGACGGACACCATCGATCCACAACAGTATTATTGTTAAATTCCAGTAAGGATCTTGGAAAGGAAGCGAATAAATACAACCAGTTATTGACAGCTTATTTTCCTTTTAGCGAACTCATTATCTGTGATTATAACCGGATAGTCGACATTGCTGATATTATGCCAAGTTCCCAGTTTATCGCATTGTTGTCACAGTATTTTACAATCACAAAATCAAATATAGCTGTCAAGCCATCAAAAAAACATCAGGTCACTTTTTATATCGATCAGAACTGGTATGTTATGGAGTGGAAAGACAGATATATTCAAAAAGATGATAAATCTCCAGTTGTATTGGATACTGCTTTGATCAATTATTTGATTTTTGAAAAGATATTAAAGATTAAAGATGTAAGAATAGATACAAGGATCAGTTACTATAGTGGAACGGAATCCTTGAGAAAGATTATGAGGCATGCCAAACGAAAAGAGGTTGGAGTTGGTATTTGTATCTATCCTGTATCTGTTGATGAGTTGACAGCTCTTGCAGACCTTCACCAAACTCTGCCACCCAAAAGCACATGGTTTATTCCGCGACTGAAGAGTGGAATAATTGCTAAAGACTTATAGCATGAAATATTACAGTGCAGATTATATTATTCCTGTAGTTGGTCCAGTAATTCCTAAGGGTGTTGTTGTCATGGATGGTGATACTGTCCTTGACATCCTAAAAAGAGAAGATGTTGGTTCAACAGACATTCAAAAATATCATGGGATTATCCTTCCGGGTTTTGTCAATACACATTGCCATCTTGAATTATCTCACATGAAAGGCCTTTGTCCGACCGGAACTTCTCTGATTCCTTTTATTAGCAATGTAGTTAAGCTAAGAGAATTTGAATTGGGTACTATAAAAGAAGCGATTGAAGAACAGGATCAAAAAATGTTTGAAGCTGGGATTCAGGCCGTAGGGGATATTTCTAATAAATCATATACAGTGCAACAAAAGGAAAAAAGCCCTATTCGGTATTACACATTTGTTGAGATGTTTGATTTTCTTCAGGACGCATTACGTGAAACTACCGTAGAAAACTATAGTGCAGTATTTGCTGCTCATTCATCAGAAAATGGCAATAAAAAAAGCTTTGTTCCTCATGCTCCATATTCAGTTAGTGAAGGACTGTTTGATTTTATAAATAAAGCTAATCCCGAGCATGTTGCGATTAGCATGCATAATCAGGAGACGTGGGACGAAAATGAATTATTCAGGACAGGTAAAGGAGGCTTCGTCGATTTCTACAAAGGATTTGGATTTAATCTTGATGATTTCAAGGCCATTGGAAAAGGGTCTATTTATTATGCCTTGGAACATTTAAAAAGCAAAGCGTCTAATATTTTCGTCCACAATACATTGAGTACAAAGGAAGATATTATGGCCGCCATCGAATGGTCTGATAACATGTATTGGGCGACTTGTCCAAATGCAAATCTGTACATAGAAAACAGACTTCCTGATTATTCTTCTTTCATGGATTGTGATGCAAGCATGACCATTGGTACTGATTCTATAATGTCGAACTGGCAGCTTTCAATATGGGAAGAAATAAAGATCATTAAAAAGTACCAGTCTAATGTTCCTTTAATGGAATTATTGAATTGGGGAACAATCAATGGTGCAAAAGCGCTAGGTTATGAAACAGAAATTGGAAGTATTGAAAAAGGAAAATCTCCAGGGCTTGTTCACATAGATCTCGATTGGCAATCGGAAGACACCGATATCAGAAATAGCTATGCCAGACGAATTATTTAATTGAGCTACTTAGTTTCGTGATTTCTTCCTGAAATGATAAAAACGAATTCTGAGACTGAACAGCGCTCATTTCTTTAAGTAAATTTTCTTGAAAGGATTGAAAACTTGAACTTTCAGGATGAAGACCCTTATGTTTATAAGACCGCATCAACTTTTCAACGTTACTCCTTAGGGCACGATCCTCATCACTCAGATAATGATTTTCAAATTTCTGATAGATATAGTCAGTGGCTACTGATGAAGGATGCAACATATCATTTTCAAAAAACCTATAATCGCGCAATTCGTCCATCAAGATTTCATATGCTGGAAAATAGCTGGCTTCCTCTACAGTATCTACAAGATCATGAATGGCAAGCAAACAAGAAGACTTACTTTTTAGGTTTGAAACCAAGCCGTCTTTTAAATGCCGGACCGGACTTAATGTAAAAACAAATTCGACTTTCTTTGAAGAAAATTTTTGCAGGCTTTCGACAATTGAAAATAGGGCTGTTTTAATTTCTTCTACAGTGAGTAATCTTCTTTTGAAAAGAGTTTGGGGCCTTTTGTGACAATTGTTAACAACAATATTATCCAGACTATAGACAAAATCGGTTCCCAGGGTAATAATTACCCAATCGAGGTCCTGTATAAAATGGTGTGCTGAATGAAGGGCTTTATTCATGTTATTAATTGCAATAATTCTATCGGGATGGCTAAAAGAACCATGAAAATCATGATGGACCCACAAATCTTCAACAGGGAATATTTTTTCTTCAAGCAGCGAATTCCCGGAAATACAACTCTTTATACATGAGTGCATACTTATTGGATTAAAAGTAATCCCAAATGGATTTTGGAGAATTTGATACTTTGATTCTCTTAATCTATTGCTCATGTGTACAGAAAAACAGGACCCAAGAGATAAAATTTTTGAGGAGTATTTAATTCTACTATTTCTATTTGATATCTCAACCGGAGTCCTAAAGTTCATAATTGACTGATTTTGATCATTTTAATGTCAATTGTGGCATGTTGATTGCTTTAATTAAAGAAAAGTAATGAATTAGGTGAATTATTGCATTTTTAAAAGTATAAAAGAATAAATTTCTACCAAGAGTTGTATTTTTTTGTACAATTTATTCTTTAAAATGTAATATCTTAGCTATTCTTGCTTTTCCAGTTTTTGAATGATAAAAAATTAATGATGAGGTTTACTAAAAAAGCGCTGGTATTGCTGGCTTTTGTTATGAGTGGGTCTTTCCTGATGTCACAAGACATTCACTTCTCTCAGTTCTATATGTCCCCTCTAAATCTAAATCCGGCCATGACGGGAGTCATGAACTGTAATACCAGAATTGTAGCAAATTATAGAAATCAATGGTCCCAAGTTCTTAGGGGAGATGCCTACAATACATATTCTGTTTCTTATGATCAAAAAATAGCCGTCGGAAGATCGGACTATTTTGGTATTGGCGGATCTTTTTGGGGAGATAAAGCAGGTGCTCTTTCTTATGGAACTACTCAGGGAAGAATCTCCTTTTCTTATAGTAAGAAAATGGGAGGATATAGAAAATCAGCACATTACCTGGTTTTCGGTGCCGATGCAGGCATTACCCAAAGACGAGTTGATCTTAAAAATGCACGATGGCCATCCCAACATGATGGAAATGGTGAATTTGACGGAGGACTTCAAGGTGGAGAGATCAATATCACAGATACTGATTTCCTACACGCTGATTTAAGTGGAGGTATTTTATGGTTTAGTGTTCTTGATGACAAGAGCAATTACTATGTAGGTCTTGCACTTCACCATTTGAATCAACCCAATGTTTCCTTTTTAGGTAATGAAGAAGCATTGACAAGCAGATTAACTTTTCATGCAGGGGGTGAATTTGAAATTAGCCCCGATATAAGTTTGGTTCCAGGATTCATTTATATGTCTCAGGGCCAACACATGGAATTCAATTTTGGTAATAGTTTTAGATTTAATCTTGGATCTAGATCAGACGGACAGTCTTGGCAATTAGGGGGCTGGTATAGAGTAGGTAACAAAGTTGAAGAAGGAATTCACTCCGATGCTTTTATCCTTTCTACGAGGTTTGACTATGGTAATTATGGTATCGGATTCAGTTATGACTTGACAGTATCAAAGTTAAGTCAGGCTGGTACTGCAAACGGAGCATTTGAGTTTTCACTCAATTATCTTATTTGTGGTCCGGAAAAACGATCGGTTTACTGTCCTAGATTCTAAGTACATCAATTCTCAGTTTTGTTGTACAATCCTTGCTTAAATGACATTGTTTAAGCAAGGATTTTTTTCTCTATTTTTAAAAATTCTAAAATACTCAGAACCATGTTTGGAAACACAAAAAACTCAGAAACAGAAACCATGCAAACAACTAACTCTTCAGCAACAAATACTTTAGTTGTTGGAACTAAAGTTGAAGGAACAATTACAGCTCAAAACGATATTCGGATCGATGGCATTGTCGAAGGGATCCTTAATTGTTCAGGAAAACTTATCATCGGACATGACGGGAAAGTAGAAGGAGAAGCGAATTGTCAAAATGCAGTTATAGAAGGAAGCTTTAAAGGAATCTTGACTGTTGAAGATGTGTTGGATATAAGAGAAAATGCCAATGTTTCAGGCGAAATTAGAACGGGCAAACTACATGTTCAGAACGGCGCATCATTTAATGTAAGTTGTGATATGGGTAAAAAGATTAAGTCTATGCCCTCGGAGATATTAAGTGAAGCCAATGCATCCTAAAAAGTAAGCCATAGAGAATAAGAACAAACCGAAAAAAAGTGATCTGAGAAGCTATTCCCAATATTACGGAATGGCTTTTCAAATATTTGGACTTTTGTTTGTAGCAACATGGATCGGGATGAAAATTGATGAATACATGGGCAATGAAAGTTACTATATTGCGCTCCTCCTCGCAGTAGTTGTACTGGTCATCTATCTTTACAAATTGGTTATTACCTTAAGTAATGAAAATTAATGAACCATAAAACCTTCATCAAGTTTTTATTAATTACAATTGGTGCTTGTGCAGCTACTATGGTCTTGTTCAATTGGTTTCTCCCCGTGAGCAAGCATATCAATTTTCTAGTTGCAGCTACCGCTTTCTATGCGGCCTTGAGTTATATCGTTTTTATTCTTGGACAAAAATCTGTGGAGATTAAAACGGGAGAAATATTTATGTACATTATTGTTATAAATGTTTTTGTAAAGTTGGTCGCTTCCTTTTTAATGGTATTTGTATATGTAAGAATATATATGCCTGAAGACAAATTATTTGTCATCCCTTTTCTAACGATCTACCTTCTATTTACGATTCTTGAGACGTACTTTCTCAGCATATTGGCCAAATCTTCTAAATAATAAAAGCTCTATTAATCTAAAGGTTCTTCTTTTCGATGTGCCTTGTACCTGCCTTTTCCGAATTTGGTACCATTAAATTCAGTCGTCTTCCTAAAACGTATTTTATCATTCTCAGGAAGCGTATTGAAGTCCTTACATTTGTCTGAACAGCATCCTCCGTTTTTAACACTGCAAGAAGGGCACTGGATAAACAAGATATGACAGGCATCGTTGGCACAATTCGTATGGCTGTCACAGGCTTCCCCACATTGGTGACAATTAGAGATGGTGTCTTCAGATATTTTCTCACCAAGTCGTTCATCAAAAACAAAGTTCTTACCGATGAATTTGTTTTCAAGATAGTTTTCTTTAGCCTGACGAGCATACTCGATTATTCCCCCTTCCAGTTGATATACTTTTTCGAATCCTTTATGTTTAAAGTAAGCACTGGCTTTCTCACATCTGATACCCCCCGTGCAATACATGAGGATGTTTTTATTTTTTTGATTCTGAAGAAGTTCTTCTACTAGTGGTAAGGATTGTTTGAATGTTTCGACATCCGGGGTTATTGCACCATTAAAATGGCCAACCTCACTTTCATAATGATTTCGCATATCTACGATCACGGAATCAGGACTTTCAGCTAATTCATTAAAACCTTTTGCGTCAAGATGAACGCCCTTGTTTGTAACATCAAAGCTATCATCATTAAGTCCGTCAGCTACAATTTTATCTCTGACTTTTATTACCAGTTTAATAAATGAAATGTCTTGTTCCTCAATGGCCTTGTTGAGTCTAATTTCTTGTAAAAAACGAATCGTATTCAGTGCGGATACCAAAGCATCCCAGTTTTCTTGAAGGACTGAAACCTGAGCATTAATACCTTCATATGACACATATATTCTTCCCAGAACTTCGAGTTCATTTAATAGAATATAGAAATGATCCCTGAATAATTGAGGGTTGGCAATATGTGCATATTTGTAAAAAGAGAGTGTGATACGAGGACGTGTATCATTTTTAAGGTGCTCCTTGAGCAATTCTTTGTCGACTTTATTATATAGTCTCATCGCTTTTGCATTAAACGTGAGTAAAATGCAAAGCTATGTAATTTTTTTATTCTGTTTTCTAAATTGACTCTTATTAAAAGACTTCACAGCAATCTTCAGATTCAAGATTGAGTAAATTAAAAGCTTCAAGTTGATTCCCCAAGAACAATTGAATGAAATAGCGATCACCTTGAGGACAAACATCACAAGCTTCACATACGGCGTCATGAAACCCGATTTCCAATTTTATTTCTTCAATGATAATGTCTTGGGCTTCAAACCAATCCTTTAGTTTCTGTTCCCTTTGTTCTTTACTATCTAATTCAGGGACATCATTAGCAAACAAGTCTGTCTGGCATTGTCTGATATCAAAACTAAAACATCCGGATTCAATTAATTGTGGACACTCATCGCTATTTTTGCAACTTAGAATAAGGGATGAAAATAGTATTAGCAATGTTAATCTCATTGTACTTTTATATTAAAGACGTCAATTGAAGTGATATTGTTGGTATACAAGTTTAATCTGTAATAAGAAGATCCAAAATGTCTATGGCGGCCTTGGATATTACTGTTCCGGGACCAAAGACAGCCGCAACACCCTGATCAAATAAATATTGATAGTCCTGAGGTGGAATTACACCTCCAAGGATAACCATAATATCAGATCTGTCATTCTCCTTTAACAGTCTGATGATATCCGGAACAAGCGTCTTGTGTCCGGCAGCTAAGGATGATATACCCAGGATATGAACATCATTTTCGATCGCGTCTTTTACGGCTTCGCCGGGCGTCTGAAACAAGGGGCCCAGATCAACATCAAATCCTAGATCTGCAAAACTGGTTGCTATAACTTTTGCTCCACGATCATGCCCATCCTGGCCTAATTTTGCTACAAGAATTCGGGGCCGTCTACCATATTTAGAATAAAATTCTTCTGATTTTTGCCTGGCTTTTCTAAAGTATTCATCCATTTGTATTTCTTTTGAGTACACGCCAGAAATGAGTTTGTTATTTGCTTTATATCTACCAAAGACTTTCTCAAGTGCATCAGATATTTCACCGAGAGAAGCACGTAGGCTTGCTGCACGTATAGCAAGGCTTAATATATTATCGCTTTTATTTTCTGCTGCTTCAGAAAGAGCAGCCAAGGCCTGGTCTACTGCCGTTTGGTTTCTGTTGGCTCGAATTTTTTGCAACTTCTGAATCTGACGCTCACGTACAAGCTTATTGTCAACTTTTAATATATCAAGGGAGTTATCAATAGGTTTTTCAAATATGTTTACACCAATGATCTTGTCAAGTCCAGAATCAATTCTTGCTTGCTTCGTTGCTGCGGCTTGTTCGATTCGCATTTTAGGAATTCCCGCTTCCAAAGCTTTTGCCATGCCCCCATAGTTTTCAATTTCTTCAAGATGGATTAAAGCCTTTTTGTAAATTTCTTCTGTTAAAGACTCGACATAATCGCTTCCCCCAAATAAATCAATTACTTCCGTTAATCCTGCAGGACCCTGTAGATACTTCTGAGTTTCTCTTGCAATTTTTGCAGAATAATCTGTAGGCAATGCGATGGCCTCGTCCAATGAATTTGTATGTAGAGACTGCGTACCTCCTATAATAGCAGCCATCGCTTCAATAGTTGTTCTTGCAACATTGTTATAGGGGTCTTGAGCGGTCAGGCTGTATCCTGAAGTCTGGCAATGAACTCTTAAAGCGAGGATCTTATCAAGAGATGGATTAAACTGAGAAACCTGTTCAGCCCATAATCTTCTGGAGGCTCTCATTTTGGCTATTTCTTTATAGAATTGCATGCCGATGCCCCAAAAGAACGAAAATCGACCTACAAAGCGATCTATATCCAATCCTGCGTCTAAGCCAGCACGGACATATTCTAAACCATCTGCAATGGTATATGCTAATTCGAGATCTGCAGGAGCTCCCGCTTCATGCATATGGTAACCACTGATACTAATGGAGTTGAATTTTGGCATATGCTCCGCTGTATAGGCGAATATGTCAGAGATGATTTGCATTGAACTTGAAGGGGGGTAGATGTAAGTATTCCTTACCATGAACTCCTTGAGTATATCATTTTGAATTGTACCTGTAAGTGCAGAGAGTTCTACTCCTTGTTCTTGAGCGGCAACAATATAGAATGCCATGATTGGAATGACGGCACCATTCATGGTCATTGATACTGACATCTTATCAAGAGGGATTTTATCAAAAAGAATTTTCATGTCTTCAACTGTATCTATGGCAACACCTGCCATACCGACATCTCCATGAACACGAGGATTATCTGAATCATATCCTCTGTGAGTCGGTAGATCAAAAGCAACAGATAATCCCTTTTGACCTGCAGCTAGGTTTCTTTGATAAAAAGCATTGCTTTCCTCCGCCGTACTAAACCCGGCATACTGTCTAATGGTCCATGGCCGACCAAGATACATTGAAGCATAAGGGCCTCTGGTGAAGGGAGGAAGACCAGAATATAAACTATAGCTCGTTTTTTCTTTCATATTCTAATCGTGAAAATACATAAGTCCGCTAAATTTTAATTTAATATAAGCTATTCCATTTAGCTGTTTAGGCTAAGGTTTGAGCTTTTCTTTTAAATACCTGGCTGTGTGAGACCTTTTTACTTTGATCAGATCTTCAGGTCTTCCTTCAAAAATTAATTCACCACCTCCCTTGCCCCCATCAGGACCAAGATCAATAATCCAATCGGCAGATTTTATGACCTCCATGTTGTGCTCCACGATGATTACTGTATGTCCGATCTCCACAAGTGCATTTAGAGCATCCATCAGTTTATTGATATCATGAAAATGAAGACCTGTAGTTGGCTCATCAAAAATGAAGAAAATGCGCTCACTACTATTTTCTTTGGCAAGGTAGAAGGCAAGCTTGACTCTTTGTGCCTCACCACCGGAAAGCGTGTTTGAACTTTGTCCAAGTTTGACATATCCCAATCCTACAGCATCAAGAGGTTTCAACTTATTGAGGATATCTCTTCGATCTTTAAAAAACTCTATGGCTTCTTCTACGCTAAGATTCAGTATGTCAAAGATGTTTTTTCCTTTGTATTCTACTTCCAGAACATCTTGTTTAAACCGTTTGCCCTGACAGTCTTCACAGATTAATTTTACATCTGCAAGAAATTGCATCTCAACGGTTATTTCCCCTTCCCCCTTACAGTTTTCACACCGGCCTCCCTCAACATTAAAGGAAAAATGTTTGGTTTGAAAACCTTTGATTTTAGAAGCTTGCTGAGAAGCAAAAAGAGACCGGATAGAGTCATAGGCTTTTACATAAGTAGCAGGATTAGACCGGCTTGATTTTCCAATAGGACTTTGGTTAATCATTTCTATTTTGGTAATGAGATGAAGATCGCCACTCAATTTTTTAAATGTTCCAGGAGCTTGTGACACAATTTCTCCAAGATGTTTTTTGAGTGCAGGGTAGAGGATATGCTTTACCAAGGTGGTTTTACCGGATCCTGAAACACCAGTGACAACAGATAGGGCATTCAATGGAAAATGAGCATCGACATCCTGAAGATTGTTTTGAGCTGCACCGCTTAGTTTTATTTTATTTACAATATTCCTTCTTCTTACAGGTATTGGTATCGTTCTCTCATTTGAAAGATACTCTGCTGTAAGACTGATAGTTTTGAGCTTTTTAAATTTACTCAGTGGGCCGGCAAACATGAGTTCTCCACCATGAATTCCCGCATACGGTCCGATATCAATTATATAATCTGCTTGCTCTATTAATTCTTCTTCATGTTCGACTACAATTACGGTATTCCTTAAGCTTTTGAGATTTTTGAGGACTTTTACAAGGTTTGCTGTATCCTTGGGATGTAATCCTATACTGGGCTCGTCGAGAATGTAGAGAGAGTTTGTCAGATTGCTGCTCAGAGTACGCGTCAGATTAATTCGTTGAGTTTCACCACCACTTAGCGTTGAAGATATTCTATCCAGTTTTAAATAGGATAAACCAACATCAAGCATTGTACCCAGCCGTGTTTTTATCTCAAGAAGTATTCTTTTACCGATGGTTTTGTCGTGTGTATTTAACTTGATTTTTTTAAAGAAATCAAAGAGTTCATCTATTGGGAGATCGATGATTTCTTGAATCGTATGTCCATTGATTTTCACATAGCTGGCTTCTTTTCGTAGTCGACCACCATTACAAGTTGGACAAGTAGTTCTCCCCCGGTAGCGGGCCATTAAAACACGATTCTGGATTTTATAACTTTTCTGTTCCAACTCTTGAAAGAAATTTCGGATTCCTTTAATCTTTTCATTCCCATTCCATAGTATATCTATTTGATCCTTAGTAAGATCTTTATAAGGACGATGAATTGGGTAGTCATAAAATTGAGCATTATCAATAAACCGCTCCAGCCACTTCCCTGTTTTTTCACCTCTCCAACAAGCTACAGCTTGTTCATAAATGGATAAGGTTTGATTAGGAATGACTTTGTAAGGATCTACACCAATTATTCTTCCGTAACCTTCACAGGTTTTACAGGCTCCGTATGGGTTGTTGTAGTTGAAAAGCTGATGGGAGGGTTCGAGAAACAGTATTCCATCTAATTCGAATTTATTATTATAGGCATATTGCTTTTTCGTATCTGCCATTTCCAGTACCAACTCTCCGGTACCTTCATAGAATGCCGTTTGAACGGAGTCTGCAATACGGTTTAAGTTTTCTTCATCATTGTTAACTACAAAACGGTCAACAAGGACCATAATTTCATTTTTACTAAGCTTAGAGCTTAATTTTTTCATCCATTTGGGATTCTTCTCAAGGATATCTTCTATATAATGCAGGGATTTAGATTTAAGGATTCGTGTAAATCCCTTTTGAATGAGAATTTCTAAATCCTTGGCTACATTTCTGTCTTCATATTTTGATGGTAAGGGAAAATAAAGTTGAATCCGGGTATCTTCTTTTTGTGATGTAATAAAATCAACGACATCGGATACTTGATGTTTTTTTACAGCTTTTCCGGAAACAGGACTGAAGGTTCGTCCTATTCGGGTAAATAAAAGTCTTAAATAATCATAAATTTCAGTCATAGATCCCACTGTAGATCGTGCATTTCCGGTGGTGACTTTCTGTTCAATGGCAATGGCGGGACAAAGACCTTTAATAAAGTCTACTTCGGGCTTTTTCATTCTGCTGAGGAATTGCCTGGCGTAGGAAGATAAGCTTTCTACATAACGTCTTTGACCTTCAGCATATAAGGTTTCCATTATGAGCGATGATTTACCACTTCCGGAAAGCCCTGTAACCACAATTAACTGGTTCTTAGGGATATGTAGCTCAATATTTTTAAGATTATTTGAACGAGCACCTTTAATATGGATGAAGTTTTTAGGAGATAGATCTTTTCTTTCTTTTTTGGTACGCGTGAGCTGTTGAGTCATTTAATGTGCTGTTATTTTAAAAAGAAACAAACGGAGAAAGTAAGGTATATAATCCTTTTATAAAAGATAATTACAACAAAAGTTCATGTAAATGCCTGATTTTTCATTAGTTAAACAAATGTTAACAAATTTTTATAAACTGGCATTTGTGATGAATTAATCTTTTATTTGAAGTAGATTTTTCTCACAAAACAAACATTGCCTATTCGAACTGTACGTTTACACTAACTAATTTTTCTTTAACCGATTACTTTAACAACAAAATTGTTAGTTATGAATGTGCCGCAGCTCAACGACAGGGATTTAATTATCCAATATCTAGAGGGCAATGAAAAAGCCTTTGAATTTTTACTAAACAGACACAGAAATAAGATCTATACGTCTATTTATCTATTTGTAAAGGACAGAGATCTTGCAGAAGACATTTTTCAAGATGTGTTTATTAAGATTATCGATACCTTAAGGAAAGGGAAATATAACCATGAAGGTAAATTTCTCCAATGGGCGATGCGAATCTCCTATAACATGTGTGTTGATCATTTCAGACGCGACAAAAGGAGAACGAAAGTATCTGCGACTGAAACTTTTGACATTTTCGATGTGTTAGAAACTCATGAGGACAATATGGAAACGACCTTAATAAAGTCTCAAATGAATAAAAAGGTTCGTTCTTTGGTTGACAGACTTCCTGAAGAACAACGAGAAGTAGTGATTTTAAGACATTATGCAGATATGAGTTTTAAAGAAATCTCTAAGCTTACAAGAGTAAGTATTAATACAGCACTTGGAAGGATGAGATATGCTTTAATCAACATGCGCAAAATGGTCCATAATAAAGAATTACTGCTACAATAAAAAAATATAGCATCTACTGTTTTAGAGACAGGTAGTAAAAAACGAGAGATTGAGTTTTGTATTCTGCCTGTCTTTTTTTATGCCCATACCCAAGCTTCACCGGTAAGGCATTTAGCAAATTAACTAGTGCACAGTTCGACCCTTCCAAGGGTACTTTCTAATGAACAAACTCAAAGTTCCTATTATAGATAAGTAAAGGAAGTGAATCATGCTTGATGGCAGAAAATATTTCATGCTAGAACTATTATTGAAAAACTTACAAATCGATTTGAGGTATATATAGTCGATAGATAGCTTCAATAATATATGGCTTGCAAAAATGATTAGATAAGTAGGACCAAAAGTGAAGAAGCAAACAAGGTGTATAAATGGAGCAATAGCATTCAGATAACTAATCGTCATAATCAATCGGAGATAAAGGTTGGTATTGAATTTGTTTTTCGTGGCCCAGCGGATGCGTTGAGAAAAGAAGTCTTTAATCGTATTGACGGGAGAAGTCCTTGCAATCAAAGCAGAATTTTTTGCAAATTGAATCCGTTTCCCCTGCTCAGCAAATGATTCGATTCTATGGATATCATCTCCAGAAGCTAATGAATCCTGAGCGAGATTTTTTTCTGGTCGTTTATAAATCAAGTTTGCTCCATTAGCCAGATACCAATTTCCAGTGCGTATTCCTGTATTGGTCAGGGCCATCATTCCATTCATATCTAAAGCTTGAAAATGATGTAATAATTTATTTGTAGGAGAAAATTGAATAGGACCAGCAATCAGATCAGGAGAATCAGTCCTGACTATATCACTCAGGGTGCTAAAAAAGGTGGACCCCAAAACTGAATCTGCATCCAATTGAATAATGTAATCTCCTTTTGACTCAGATATGGCATAATCGATGGCTGCCTTTTTGAAATTATTCTTAAATCCGGGTGGAATATAATCTTTAAGCTCCAGGGTAGAAATGCGGTCGTCCTTCATAGTTTTGATTCGTTCGAGACTATCGTCTTCAGAATGATCATCTACTACAATGATTTCAAAGTTAAAACCCTCTATTGATTTGTTGTCTAATATTGATCTAAGGCAATTAACGATATTGTGCGATTCGTTTCTGCTGGGGATTATAATTGAGTAAAAATGACTTGATGTGTCTACAGAAGCAGTTGGAGGAGAAGTAGAATTCCAATAGTGAAGATTATAAGTAATGATAATCAGATAAGCCACAATTAACATAAGGCTTATACAACTATAAATTATTAGCACCAGGGAAAATTCATTTATGAGAACAGATCATCATAGCGACTATCATCCTCTGTTTTCTTTTGAGTCACTTTAGTATGAGAAATTTCAGGAAGTTCAAGGAAGTCTTCATCCTCTTCCATTTCTTCAAATTTTATATAATCTCCCGACTTTTTCTTTTTACTCTTACGGCCAAACTTCCTTGATGAAAAAGCTTTTATGAAAAGCCATCCTGCAACCAAAGGATATCCAACCACAGTTCCTATTCCAGCTAATATGCCCTTACCGGGATTCTTTTTAAGTAAGTTGAAGATCCATTTAAAATAATCTCCGACTACTTTATAATTAAAAATCAATGCAAGAATAAACAAAGGAATAGCTAGAAAACTCAGTATGCTAAATAGACCTTTTACAAAGTTGAAGACCAACCAGACCAAAAAGACAACGAATAGTATAGCTATAATTCCTGCAATAGGATTGGAGCTACTCTTATTTTGACTCATAGAATATTATCCATTTTAGTAAACATGAAGTTAAATATTTGTTCTTGAACTTGCTTGATTATTGGATGAATGCTTCAATTGTTTCTACTATTATATAATAGCCTGTGCAAATTGTTTTTCGTATAATTTTCTGTATTTGCCATCTTCTAATCGCAAAAGTGATTCATGCGTACCTTGTTCTACGACTTCTCCGTGATCAAGGACCAATATTTTATCTGCATGGCGTATGGTAGAAAGGCGGTGAGCAATTATTATCGATGTACGTTTCTGAATTAATTTTTCAATAGCATATTGAATGATGGATTCCGTTTCTGAATCGATAGAAGATGTAGCTTCATCAAGAATTAAAATATCTGGGTTGAACACAAGGGCTCTGACAAACGAAATTAATTGTCTTTGTCCCATCGAAAGATTAGATCCTCGTTCTGTAATGTGAAAGTTATATTCGTCTGGCAATCTTTTAAAGAAGGGGTGTGCTCCAATTGTCTTGGAAGCCTGAATAACATCTTCTTTGGAAATGGGATCATCCATTAGAGAAATGTTTTCATATACGGTTCCATTGAATAAAAACACATCTTGTAAAACCATAGCCAATCTATCTCTTAACGCAAATAACTGATACTTTTTTATATCAAGGCCATCAATAAGGATTTTTCCTTTTTGAATTTCGTAGAACCTGTTAAGGATATTGATGATGGTTGTTTTACCCGAACCAGTACTTCCTACAATAGCTAAAGTCTCACCTGGATCAAGTTTGAAAGTCACATCTTTAAGTACAAAATTTTCTTCATCATAAGCGAACGACACATTTTCAAAAATTACAGATCCTTTTAAATTTTGAACTTTATTTTCACCATAGTTGCTTATATAATCTTCATTTTCGATGAGCTTAAATACCCGATCCGCAGCGACCAAACCCATTTGCAAAGTATTGAACTTATCGGCCAACATTCTTACTGGACGGAAGAGCATTTGCAAATACATTGGAAACGAAACAAAAGCACCAGGAGTAATTGTATGATTCCAAATCCCTCTAGACCCCCACCATACCAATAGTGCAAGACCAATTGCCGAAATCAATTCAACAACCGGATAAAATATGGCGTAATATTCAATGGCGTCCAGATTTGCCTTTGTGTATTTTCTATTTATGACCTTAAATTTATCCGCTTCTTGTTTTTCGGCATTAAACATTTGAACGACTTGCATTCCGGTAATTTGTTCTTGCAAAAAGGCGTTCATTTTCGAAATTTCGTTACGAACTTTCTGGAAGGAGACCTTCACCTTCTCTTTGAAAATATAAGTTGCCAAAACCATAAATGGAAGGGTTGCCAAACAAATCAGTGTAAGGCGCCAACTGTCTAAGAGCATGAAACCAATAACGGCAAAAATACCCAGGACGTCAGCGATCATCGTCAGCACACCTTGGGTAAAAATATTGTTTATTGCTTCAACATCACTAATGGTTCTGGTAGTGAGTTGACCTATTGGTGTCTGATCAAAAAAGCGAAGTTTTAGCCGTGTTACATGTTTAAACACACGAACACGTAAATCCTTAATTACAGATTGTCCAAGAGAAGCGGAATAGTAAATGAAAATATATCTAATTACAGCCGCAGCAATGGCGAACAGCATAAATATGATGGACATGGTGAGTAAACACTGATGATTTTCCTTAAAAATACAATCATCAACCATCATCCCTATCAGATAAGGACGTATGTTTGATACAGGAGCTAAAACAACTGCAAGACCGATTGATAATAGAAGTAAACCCTTATAAGGTTTTGATAATTTCAGGACTTTGGACAGTACGACCAGATCTAGTTCTTGCTTTTTCTCCATCTTATTCTTTAACAAAGATATGTTAGTCTGGTTTTATTTTATTTACTTGAAAATTCATTTCGGATTAAACCATGATTCAAAGGCTATTAAATCTTCACGGAATTGAGTGTCGATCCTTTCAGAAATTGGAAGGATATGACATCATTAATTTTAAAATCACAGATCAAAATGGTAAAAAATATGTCCTGAAACAATATAGGGATAATAAAATGGACCTCGTAGAAGCCGAATCAAAATTCACCAATGAGCTCTACCAAAAGATGGAAATCGAAATTCCCGAAGTTATCTCCAAGGGGAAAAAGGTATTATTTCAACAAGAAGATGGGTCTTACACAAGAGTTTTGGATTATTTAGAAGGGCAGTTTTTGAGTGAAGTGGACTTGACAGAAGGCCTTTTGGTTCATTTCGGAGAAATCATGGCGCAGCTTCATGAACACAGCCTGAGCTTTTCTTTACCTGCAATTGAAAAACGGGAGCTGGAATGGGATCTTAGATTTTATCATTTAAATCGACCCAAAATCCAGCATATTGAAAAACAAGAGGACAAAGATTTGGTAGAGCAGTATTTTGAGCTTTATCAGAGCAAAGTGGAACCTTTAGATTCAATGCTGCCAAAAGGAATAATACACAATGATTTAAATAGTGGAAACGTACTTGCTTGTGATGATAGGATAAGCGGAATCATTGATTTTGGAGATGTCGCTTATACAAACACGATTAATGATATTGCTATAGCTATGTCTTATCTTATTATGATTAATGATGATGTTGAGTTTACCTACCGCCAGGTCATTTCAGGATATTCAAAATTCAGAGAATTGAAAAAGGTGGAATTAGAGGTTTTGCCGTATCTGATTCCGGTGAGGCTAGCTATTAGTGTCAGCAATAGTTCCGAAGCATTTGCAAAAGGAATGGGTACGGATTATATTATGAGAGGGGCGGACACAGTATGGAATGTTTTAAGAAAATGGGACCCAATAAGGATGAAGGTATAGATTATATCATCCCCTCGTCCGCAAAACTGTAATAGCCTACACTAGAAATAATAAGATGATCTAAAACAGTAATTTCCAATAGTTTTCCAGCGGCAACAATTTTTTTTGTGATATCAATGTCTGGCCTTGAAGGATTTAAATTTCCAGACGGGTGATTATGAACAAGAACTATTGAAGACGCTTGATAATCAAGCGCTTTTTTAAAAATCACTTTGGGATCTACTACAGTCCCTGAAACCCCGCCAACACTTATTGTTTCAATTCTTAAAACTTGATTATTTCGATTTAAGATAATGATCTTGAATACTTCATGGCTAAGATCCTCCATCAAGGTGTACACACAATTGTAGGCATCCTGACTGGAAGATATTTTGGGCTTTGAGTGGATCTTGGTTAATTTCCTTCGTCGCCCTAATTCCATAGCGGATATGATGCTCAGGGCTTTAGCTTCTCCTATTCCTTTGAATTTTTTTAAGTCATGAATAGGTACGCGGCCCAATTGATCGAGGTCGTTTTTATATCTCGCTAATATTTGTTTTGAGAGATGAACGGCACTTTTTTCATGACTACCGGACCCGATAAGAATGGCAATTAGCTCTGCATTGCTCAGGGCGTCTTTTCCTTTTAAAAGTAATTTTTCACGAGGCTTGTCTTCCTCTGCCCAGTATTTAATACTGAAAGGGTTGTTGTTCTCCATGATCAAATGATTGATCTAAAAATAAGGAGAATATTTTTATTGAAGCGCGCCTTCCAAATCTTCAATTAGATCATTAACATCTTCAACTCCAACACTTAAACGAATCAAAGAATCAGTAAGACCTACTTTAAGTCTTTCTTCTTTTGGAATAGAGGCATGTGTCATTGAAGCGGGATGTCCTATGATGGATTCTACCCCTCCTAAAGATTCTGCCAAGCTGAATAAATGTGTAGCACTTAAAATTTTAGTTGCAGCCGCCATATTGTTATCGTACAAATCGAAAGACACCATAGCACCAAAGTCTCTCATCTGAGCTTTGCAGATGGCGTGATTTTTAGAATCTTCAAAACCCGGATAATATACTTTGGAGACCTTACTGTGACTTTTCAACCAATGTGCAATTTTTCTGGCATTATCACAGGATCTTTGCATTCTAAGATGTAGTGTTTTAATCCCACGCAACATTAAAAAACAATCCTGAGGACCTGGAACGGCACCACAAGAATTCTGAATAAAATATAGTTGATTAGCCAGGTCTTTATTGGAAGTAATAGCTGCACCTTGCACAACATCAGAATGGCCTCCCAGATATTTTGTGCTGGAATGCATAACGATATCTGCACCCAGATCTAGAGGGGTTTGTAAATATGGTGATGCGAATGTATTGTCAACAACGGTCAAAATATTATGTTGTTTTGCTATTCGGCAAACAGCCTCAATATCAATTATATTGAGCATGGGGTTGGTGGGGGTCTCAATCCAAATCATTTTTGTGCTCGAACTGATATGATCTTCTAATGTGCTATGATCTGTGAGATCTAAAAATTTGGAGGTAATTCCAAACTTATGATAGATCTTGGTTAATAGCCTAAAGGACCCACCATATAAGTCATTAGTTGCGATGACTTCATCTCCACTTTTCAGTAATTTAACAATAGAATCCATTGTCGCCATACCGCTTGAAAAACAAATTCCATAGCTTCCATTTTCAAGAGCAGCTAGGTTGTTTTCCAATGTTTGCCTTGTTGGGTTTTGTGTTCTTCCATATTCAAAACCTTTGTGATCTCCCGGAGCTTGTTGAACATAAGTAGAAACCTGGAAGATAGGAGTCATTATAGCTCCACTTGAAGGATCAGGGTGAATTCCTGCATGTATTACTTTGGTACCGAATTTCATATTTATCGCATTTTAGCAATTAAAAATCGGACGCAAAGATAGAAATACCTTGAATTAAAATCAGTTAAAAATAAAATAGATTATTTGGACAAAAGGGCTTTAGATTTCCGGATAATATCCGAACTGCTTAGGCCATACTTTTCAAGAAGTTGATCTGGTTTTCCACTTTCTCCAAAACTATCATTAACGGCTACAAAATCCATTCGCGTAGGATGATTTTGGCTTAATAAACCTGCGACAGATTCACCCAATCCCCCGAATCTCTGATGCTCTTCCGCAACCAAACACAGATTGGTTTTTCTGACAGACTTAAGTATTGCCTCTTCATCAAGGGGCTTGATAGTGTGGATGTTAATGAGCTCGACACTTATTCCTTCTGACTCTAATTTTTTTGCGGCTTCGACAGCATACCACAATAGATGACCTGTGGCTATAATGCTAATGTCAGTTCCTTCATTTAATACTATGGCCTTACCGATTTCAAATTGGTTTTCCGGCATAAATACAGGCCAGCCCGGTCTTCCGAATCTCAAATATACCGGACCATCATAATCAGCAATAGCTTTGGTCGCGGCTTTAGTCTGATTGTAATCTGCTGGATTTATCACGCACATTCCCGGTAGCATTTTCATCATTCCAATATCTTCAAGTATCTGATGCGTAGCACCATCTTCCCCTAAAGTTAAGCCGGCATGTGAAGCACAGATTTTAACATTCTTATGAGAGTAGGCTATAGATTGCCTTATCTGATCGTAAACTCTCCCTGTAGAAAAATTTGCAAAAGTGCTGGTGAATGGAATTTTACCGATTGTAGCGAGACCTGCAGCTATACCCATCATATTCGCTTCTGCTATGCCTACCTGAATAAATCTTTCAGGATTTTCATCGATAAATTTTTGAATTTTTAATGAACCAACAAGGTCGGCACATAGGGCGACAACATTAGGGTTTTCCTGACCGAGTTCCTGCATCGCTGCACCGAACCCATCTCTGGTTGCCTTTTTTTCTGTGTAAGTAATTTGATCTAGCATTAGTAATCTCCGAGCGTTTCTGTTAATTGTGATAAAGCATTTTCAGTTTGTTCTGCATTTGGGGCTTTCCCGTGCCAATGATGTGTGCCTTCCATAAAATCAACGCCTCTACCCATGCTTGTTTTCATTAAAATACAAACAGGTTTTGAAGCCCCTTTTTTTGCTTTTGCAGAAGCAATTGTTTCAAAAATCGAATTAAAATCATGACCGTCCATTTTTAGGACATCCCAACCAAAGCTTTTCCACTTTGCTTCGAGATCTCCCAGGGACATGACTTCTTCATTTGGACCGTCAATTTGTTGACCATTCCAATCAATAGTTAGGATTAAATTATCGACTTTATGATGAGCGGCAAACATTGCTGCTTCCCATATCTGTCCTTCCTGGAGTTCTCCATCTCCGGTTAATACAAATATGTGTCGATCATCATTATTTAGTTTTTTTGCCAGAGCGGCTCCTATGGCTACCGATATTCCCTGACCCAGAGATCCTGAAGCCACCCTTATGCCCGGTAATCCTTCATGAGTTGCAGGATGGCCTTGGAGTCTGGAGTTGATCAATCTGAAGGTGGATAATTCCCGAACAGGAAAGTATCCACTTCTTGCCAAGACACTATACCAAACAGGAGAAATGTGACCATTTGATAAAAAGAAAATATCCTCATCATGACCTTCCATATTAAATGAAGGGTCGTGTTTAAGAATATTAAAGTAAAGAGCAGTAAAAAAATCAGCGCATCCAAGGGATCCCCCGGGATGGCCTGAATTGACCTTATGGGTTTGTCTTATTATATCTCTTCTTACTTGAGATGCTATTCGTTTTAGCGATTCTATATCAGTGTGCATATTGTTGATCCTAGGTTCAATAAAAAAAGGCAAGCTAGGCCTGCCTTTTTTAAATTTTTTTAATCTAAATCTTATTAGTTTACAGAACCAACAAGAGCTTTACCTGCTTTAAATTTTACAACAGTTTTAGCAGGAATTTTTATTGTTGCGCCAGTAGCTG
Source organism: Saprospiraceae bacterium (assembly GCA_965248155.1). Taxonomy (GTDB): domain Bacteria; phylum Bacteroidota; class Bacteroidia; order Chitinophagales; family Saprospiraceae; genus RFSX01. The sequence continues at coordinate 1,695,124 of CBDFIO010000002.1, read as the reverse complement.
GATTTCTGCCATCTCTAGCTGCTCTTCTTGAAGTAGAGAATGTGCCAAATCCTACAAAAGAAGCCTTTCCTCCTTGTTTAAGACTTCCTTCAATACTATCAAAAACACACCCTACAGCTTCAGTAGCTTCAGCTTTACTGATTCCAGCTCTGTCTGAAACCATGCTGATTAAATCTCCTTTATTCATGAGTACTTTTTTAAAATTAATAAAATAATATAATCACGGCAAAATTAGGGCATTCAATCATATAATCAAAAAATATAATATAAAAACAAAACAAAAAACCCTATTTTATAGGGGTTTTAGCAATTTTTACTCCTTTTTAGCAGTTTAAGGATTAATTTTTATTTTCGAATTGGAGGAATAGACAAAAACAATGAAAAAGAGATATATCCGTCGTTTTTTGATTTTGGGCCTTTTTTGCGGTCTTTTAAGCATGAATTCTTCATGTAAAACTGGTGAAGGATGTGGTAATGAACAGAAGTATTCGCCAAAGACAGATAAGAAAGGTAACCTCTCTACGAAGCGAGGAAAATCAAATTTATTTTCAAAGAAACAAAGGAAGAGATAGTTTTTATTTTCTACTCGTAAGCTCTATTCGACCTCAAAAGTTGATCATTAATTGTGTCTCCTATTGAATTAAAGACATAGATCAAAAAGAATATACAAAGACCCGGGAAAACGGCCAACCACCACGAATTAAAATCATATCTGGCTTCCTTAAGAATACCCCCCCAAGAGAGTTGATCCAAAGGAACACCAATCCCCAAAAATGATAGCGTAGATTCTAGAAGAATAGCTGAAGAAAATCCGAAGGCAGTCACTATTATAATTGGACTGATAGTTAAAGGCAATATATACTTTAGAAAAATTTTCTTATCGGACAGACCAATCGATCTTGCCGAACTTATATAATTTTCATTTTTCACATTGAGTATTTCAGCACGAAGATGTCTTGTGATAATCGGCCACCGAAGGAAAGCGATAATAAATACAACATTCCAATAACTCGGCCTACCCATCAATGGCAATAAAATCAAAATCAGAAACAGATTGGGAATCGATTTAAAGACTTCAATAACACGAAGAATAATAAGATCAAATGGAAGACCTATTCTTTTCTTTTCAATAGCCTGATTCTTACTATATGTATTAAGGCAATAAATGAGAATAACAAACATTATAAACATCACAAGCTTCAAACTCACTGAAGCATATATCCAATAATAAGTAAGAACAAATGAAAAAGGGATTAAAATCAAAAAATGTGTTTTAAGTAATTTAAATCCATTGTCTCCAATATATCCACTTAAATAAGCCATCAAAACACCTACTAATAAAGCTAATAATGAAGAGACAAGCCCAACAACAAGTGCTATGAAACTACCCCAAATCAGACCCGCCAAAACATCCCGACCTATAGAATCAGTTCCTAGCCAATGGCGATAATATAGGGAAGACACTTTTTGCTTATCAAACGGACCAACACTACGGTTGTCTTTGTCTATGGTTTTTGACGAATAAGGAATCAATGCCCGGACACCATATTCACACAATTCTTGCTTTTCAAAGAAGGACCATGAAGATGATTTTTTGCAGATAATGTATTTATCATTTGCAATTATTTGGTGGAATAGGGCGATAAAAACAAATACTACAATTGCAATGGAGTGATTTTTTTTGATAGCGTACTTACTGATTAATTTTTTCATAGCCTATCTGTATCTAATTTTAGGATTAAATACGGCATAAAGAATATCGACAAGTAAAAAACTAATCAGAGTTACAAGAGCGATAATCATTAATATGCTAAAGCAAACATTCCAATCCGCGAGAATAATTGAACTGTATAACAACCTTCCAAAACCAGGAATATTAAAAATGACCTCTAGGACCAGTGAACTTGCAAATGCACCAGGGATAACCGAACCCAATATGGTAATGAAAGGCATCAATGCATTCGGTAGTGCATGTCTCCAGATAACTTGATTTTTATTTAGACCTTTTGAATATGCTGTTAAAATATAATCTTTATCTAATTCGGTTAGAATCCCCCGTCTTACAAACCGTGAAAGATAGGCCAGCGAATGAATACAAAGACAAAATATTGGAAGAATAAGTTTTGGAAAATTATTCCATATCTGAGTCATCGTAGATTTTCCAGGATAAATATTGATCCCAATAGAAGGAAATATATTTGTTAAGCGACCATATTCACTCGTCGTAAAAAAGATAATCAGTATAGTTGCCAACCAGAATAAAGGCATTGAATAAATGGCATAAAGTGCTTGACTAAGAAAATGTTCAAGCTTTCCTTCCGGGTTTTTGGAAAGAAAAACACCAATCAATATTCCTAAGGACAAACTGATTAGCAACTCTACTAATGTTATACTTAAGGTCCAACTTAAAGCAGTTTTTACTTTTGACATTGCCATTCTCCCATCAGCAATTGAAAGTCCTCCATTCCCACTAAATAGGGATATAATCCAGGTATGATATTGATTGTCCAGACCAAACCAAACGAATTTTGGTAAATGAAAAAATACAGTCTTATCCAATTGATTAAACTTATCAAGGAGTGCTGGCGTAGCACTTAGCTGTGTTTCGAGATCATCTAAACTGAGCATATCAACAGATAATCCCAAAGTTTCAAAGTCTTTCAAAAAAGATTCAATGGAATGAAATGAAACGCCTCTTTTAAGGTTTTGCTGTACAAAAGATCTAACTACAGGATGATGATATTGGTTAAGGTTTGAAGGATAATGCTGTGGAATGATTGAAAAGTAAAAAGAGGGTTTATTCAATTTTAATTCGGCATAAGTGTTTTTATAATTTTGAGACGAAAAATCGATTTGCTCATCATGGCTGCCTCTCATTTTCAATAGGGAAAAAGCCGGGTCTTGGGGTACATTTTTACTGAGATAAAACCCCGCAAGACTTACAATGAACAGTGTTGGGATAATAAGTAATATTCTTATTCCTAGATATTTCCTCACATGATAGTATTCATCATGAAGTTAGCAAACTAAATATTTAGTTTGATCTAATTTGCCAGTTTAAATGTGTTGGCTAAGTAACCTGGTCGTTTAGATGTAGTTAAAGCTTCTAATTTTTTATTGATGATGATTTTTTTCAAAGGACAGTATAACCATATTACAGGTTGGTCATTATACATTATTTCTTGCAATTCGAGATAGTGTTGATGTCTTTGATTTACATCTGTTGTTCTTCGAATAAGATCTATTAAACTATCACTCTTTGGATTTTGATAAGCGAAGTAATTAGAGCCTCCTAGTCGGCTGTTATCACTATGCCATTTGGAATATGGGTCATCGGGAGCAGCATCTTGACCTATGCTAAGTGCAGCCATATCATAATTCAAACTTGAGAAATTTTCTTTTCTCATAAGGGATGTACTTTTCGGTGTAATATTGATTTTTACGCCTAATTTTTCAGCACTCTGCTGTACCAAAAGACCTATGGTTTTGCTTAGTTGTGATCCTGTAATTAATAAGTCAAGTTCAAGTGTCTTATTGATGCCATCAATGTTTTTGTCGAGGTATCCATCGCCATTATTATCGGCCCATCCTGAATTATTCAATAATTCTTCGGCTTTGTCTAAATTATAAGGAACTGGAGTTAGTGCATCGTTGTAATAGGATTTTGTAGGATTAAAATGACCCACTGTTCGAACACCTAAACCCCCGTCAATATTATTTATAAAGTCATCAACATCAGTTATATAAGCAATGGCTTTTCTAATATTGACATCTGACAGGAATTCTGAAGAATTATTAAGTGCCAAGTAATAATACATCATCACTTGAGGGGTATGAAAATTCCAGGAGTCAGATAAATCTTCATCATTCTTTAATTCTAAAAAGTCCTTGCTGGTTGCAAAACTCATAATATCAAAATTGCCTTCCTTGGCCATTGTGCTGGCCGTGATTTCATCAGGTACTATTTTGAATATCAATTGCCGGGTATGCGCATTTAGAAAAGGGTTGTCCGGATAATTCACTCCCCAGTAGTTTTCGACTTTATCAAGAACAAAATATTGCTCACTTTCATAACTCGTCATTTTATAAGGACCAAGCTGAACAACATCAGTTTTTGCGTTCGCGGCGCCATTTATATGTTCAAACAATTTCACATGACTGCTATCTAAAGAAGCAGGATCCAGTGAACTGATTTCTGATAAACTTGAAGATCGCAAGATTCCTTCAGGGTCATAAATATGTTCAGGCATAAGACATGTTGTAAGTGCCAATTCTTTGGACAACATGTATTCTTTATCAAGGTATACGGTTAATTTTTTATTGCTTTTTGAATCCTCTTCAACATGTTGAAAGAATGCAAAGTATTGTTTCCAGGCTGAGGCTTTACAAAGAGGATGTTTTATTGCCTTCAGTGTGAAGATATAATCTGAAGCTGTAACTGGTGTTCCATCGGACCAGAGTGCATCATCTTTAAAGGCTATATCAAAAGCTACTGTGTTTTCTCGATCTGGTGTATATGCTTCAGGTATGGATTCTATTAAGATCGGATGTAAAGTCAAGTCATCCGGATGGAAGTCAGCTAAAGGAAGGAAAATATATTGAAAAACTTCTCTTCCTACTGATGTGGGAGAATATATTGGGTTAATTCGTTGTGGATCACGATTAAGGCGAATATTAATTTCTGAAAGTTCGTTCGTTTCTTGTGTAACAGGTTGACATGAAAAGAACAGCAAAGTAATCAGTGACAATACGAGAAGTCTAAGTTTCATTTTTATCTTTTTGATTAGAAATCCATTCCAATACTAAAGTAAATTTTCGGATCTTGGACAATACCTGTTTCTACACCCCAGGCATAATCGAATTTTAAGAAATATCCCAGTATTGTACTTCTAAACCCAAATCCATACCCCAATACTAAAGGGTCTCTAAAATAACGGGCCTCTAAACTGATTACTGGATTGTCCGGTGGGCTCTCAACGATGATTGTGTTAAGTGGATTATCTTCAGAATCCGGACCCAAACCATACCATGCCAGACCAGCATCAAAGAAGGTCGTAACTTGAAAATTTCTTAAAAATGAAAGGTTATTCGTTTTTAATCCTAAAAATTTAAACACGGGAATTCTTAGTTCCAAATTAGATAGAACGAAAGTATTTCCATTTCTGATGTTATTATCAAAGCCTCTTAAGTGAGGTGCTAAAACCTTGTAAGAAAAGGATTCACCCTGAGGCAAGGGGATACTTTGATCAAACTTCGAAAAAACCCAATTCTCCATTCCTCCCAGATAATAAACAATTCGGTTAGATCCTACTGAGGTGGCAGCGGATGCACGTAAAGCTAGTATTGCAAATTTGAATAAAGGAAAATAGTGTCTTGCATCTACACCAAAGACGCCAGTAAAACCCGTGCTTGGATCGACATTAAACCCATCGGATAATTCGAAATTAAATTGATTAATCAGCTCTGCAAAGAACTTGTACCGGCTTCCGTTTTTAATATTTATCCCAACATCAAAACTGTTGTCAAACACATATTCAGCTTTTATACTCAGACGCTTTTCATTTGTGAATCCTTCATTAAATGAGGGCAGATCTGTTGATAATTGGTAATACTTATCAAGTCTAAGAGAGCCAGTAAGCCTGACACTTCTATATATGTCAAATGGATATTTAAGGCGGTAGAGACCGAGAAATGTATGACGCTTTTCTCTTTGAACGGGAAAGACATTGGGATCTACCACCAAGGTTTCTGATTTCCTGTAGAAAGCAATCCTTTTATCAATTAGGTATTTGTTGTTGTCAAACAAAGCAAAATATTCATACCCATTGAAAGTAGTTGGAATTCTAAGTCCTACTTCAATTTGATAATCTTCAAAAAGGTCTTTAATAGTTCCTTTAAATAATATTCCTACAGGTGTGTTGGTTAACTCTTTATCGTTGCCGGTATAACTTTCAAGACCCTCAAACAAAACCTCATTATCCAATTTGGTTGTAAAATCTGCAAGTCTAAATTTTAATCTTGCCGCATTCGCTCTTGCGGGATTGTATTTTATAACACGCTTACCATCCTGCACACTTCCTGAATAGTAATCTTTAAAGTATTTGTTGAATACATCAGAGCTCTCAAGCGCATCACCTTGTTGTTCAAGTGGTTCCAAACCTTTTGGATCTTCAAAAGGACTTTGAAACTTCATCCCTTCGGATATATTAACCTGATTTGTTTTTTCTTCTTTTGGTTTAAAAGGGATGATCGTACTTTCTTCTTGAGAAAAATATTGTGATTTACCAAGATTCGTCACATGTAAGCTCGTCTCCAAAGGAGTAAGTTCTTTTTTGAAAATCTTATAATTCCCATCATGATAATAAGTAAAATAGTAATCTTCGGAACCCTTTGTTGCATGATGAATTATCGTATTTCTTTCAAGATTAGAGACAGGATAGCTTGTGTGCTTATTAAGGTCAAGAATATAGGAGTTCAGGATTCCAGACTGAGCTTTTAGGTAAAATATCTTGTTTCGGCCTATATGGTGAGCCTGGCTTTCAGAATATTCCTTGGTACTGGTCAGCTGGATAAGTTCCTGGTTTTTGCTTATTCCTTTTAGAACATATAAATCAAAATGTTGTATAGGTAAGATGGTATCAATTCTTCTTTTTTCAATTTTCAAATCTGTCCGATTGGACTTAAACAAGATGGATCTTTCACCTTCATAATTGATCACAGATGCTTCCAGGTCATCAAAGTAATCTTCAGTTAATTTTTTGTGATTTCGATTTTTTGCTCTATAAATATATAAATCAGAATATCCATTTTCTGCAGCCGTGAAAATATAGTCTGAGTTGTTTAGATAGGCCACGCTATAGACACGTTGAAAATTTTCAGTTAGATCTTGCTCTTCATATTCTCCAGATGAAACGTTTATAACCCTTAATTTGCTTATGTCTCGCCTTTCGTAAATGATAGTAATTTCTCCACGGGATGGATGCCAGGCCAATAAGGGATAATTATAGTCACTTTCCTGAAATATGTTTTTGTGACCATTTTTAAATATCAATTTTTCTTCTTGTGTTTCGAGATTTCTCAGATAGACCTTTTCCTTACCCCGGTCGTTAACCAGATATGCTAAAAACTGACCATTGGGGCTAATTTTAATTTGACTTACCGGAACCCCTTTTATGTTTTTTAACTTTATTTGATCGAGGGAGCTTGTGCTTTCAAACCTGTTTTTTTCAGAGTTAAAATTGCTATTATAAAAACTAAACCAATCTTTTCTTATTAATTCAAACTCGTCCCCTATGATAAATAGAAAACTATTTTCCAATTTCCGATTGATCCTTGTCAGATAGATAAGGTTGGCTATTTTATTATGTCCATGGACGGTAGATAAAAAATGCCACATGCTATGTCCAGCGACACGAGGATGATCTTTAGCTAATTTTTCAAAGTCTTTATATTTTTCGTTGTGACTTAGAAGATCTCTTAATTCATCATCAATTTCATAATCCCATGAACTAGCACCGTAAGCTGTCAGTCCTTCACTAAACCATTCGGGAAGATTCAATAGCAATGCGTTTTGAACAATTTCCTGCAAGCTGGACCCAAACAGGATAGAATTAAGATAAACGTTTGTAATTCCTTGGCGGATTTGTTTTCTAAGGTTGAGGTGATCTCCGTCGAAATAGACAAACATTTTTGTTCCTACAATTTTTGTTGTTCCCGCCGTATTGGTAAAGGCTTCTTCCAGTCCGATATTGCTTTGTTTGAAATCATTGAGATCTATATAAACTATAATTTCAATTTTATCAGATAAGGTATGCTCAAGAAGGCGTTGGATTTCATCGTGATCCAATTCAGCAAGTTGAACTGTTGCTTGGGCAATATTTCTTGACTTGCCGTACCAATAGGTAATAAAATTTTCAGTTTCATATTTATTCCAGTTGTTGAAATCATCATGAAACTGAACCCTGTTCTTGCCAAATTCAGTATTGATGGCCTGGGCGAAAGCTGACGAACCAATAGAGCATATTAATAAGGTGAATATGAGAAGACGTACTATCAAATCGATTCATTATTTAGAACGAATTAGGAAGATAAGGAAAATATATTTTCAATGAGGGGGCATTTTGAAATCTAAAGTAGAAAGCTGTGTTGAACGACATTATAAAATGATCTGAATGCATTTATAAGCACCTTAGTAATATTGTATCTATAGACATTATAAAATTTAATAATATAACAGCTTTTAGTGCCGACCCCATAAAATGTAAGACAGTTGTCTAAACAATTACCACTAGTAATAACGTAGAAGATAATCATGAAAAATCACTATATTGATCTTTCTAAACCTGTGAAATCATGAAAACTATAAACCAATTACTATTACTTATTTGCCCATTATTCCTCTTTTCTCAAGAAATTATCGACGATAGAGATGTTCCATTAAAGACTGTTGTACACAACGATGATGTTTCAATTATTGGCAGCCTATGTGTGGGATTTGATTGTCTAACTAGTGAATCATTTGGGTTTGATACTCAAAGATTAAAAGAAAACAACTTACGTATTCATTTTGATGATACCAGTTCTTCGGCTTCATTTCCAGCCAATGATTGGAGAATTGTAATCAATGATTCTTCCAATGGTGGCGCTTCGCATTTTACAATTCAAGATGCCTCAGCACCAAGAGACGTTTTCAGAATTTATGCTGGAGCCAGGACGCATGCTCTTGTCGTGGATTCTCAGGGAGATGTCGGCTTAGGAACTTCAACTCCTGCAACTGATATTGATATTAAAACAGGGAATACTCCTACAATAAGGTTACAACAAGACGGAACCAGTGGATTCACACCCCAAAGTTGGGATCTTGCTGGAAACGAAACCAATTTCTTTATAAGAGATGCTACGAATGGATCGACTTTGCCATTTAGAATAAGACCTGGATCTAGCTCTAATTCATTATATGTGGATACTGGTGGCGAAGTAGGCGTTAATAATTCTTCACCTGATGCAAATCTGCATGTTATTGATAATATGATTGTAGGAGCAGCCAATGCCGCCCAAGCTGAGTCATTAGTAGTATTAGACGGGAACATTCAAATAAAACGTACAGATGGTACAGCCTCTAATATGATTATTCTTGACGAAAGGACGAATGGTAGTTCATTCTTAAGATTGAAAAACTCTTCAGGTAATTGGTTAATAGGACAAATCCCAACAGAGCATTTCGTAGTTAGGAATGTAACAGCCGGAAGTGTTGATCCTATAAGAATTGATCCTGCTTCACATGCAATAACAACATTAGGGGATATCACTGCAAATAGTATTTTATTAACCTCAGATATGAGACTGAAGGAGAATGTTAATCCTTTCATCGAAGGACTTTCAATTATCAATAATTTGAATCCAATTTCATAAAATTTTAATGGGAAGGCAGGTATTAGTGAAAAAAGAAAATACTATAGTGTTTCTGCCCAGGAATTGCAAGAAATTGCTCCATATTTAGTTCATGATAGAGCGTATGAAACGAATGATGCAGAAGGAAATGTGATAAAGACTGAGAACTTTTTAAAAATAGACCATTCGGCCATGACATGGGTATTGGTAAATTCAGTAAAAGAGCAGCAAGCTCATATTGAAGAACTAGAACAAGAAGTTGAAGAATTGAGTGGGTTGAGAACGGAAGTTGAGATTTTGAAGGAAAAACTGGATCAATTAATTGAGAGCAGTAATTCTAAAGATGTTACACTTACCGGCGATAACAATTCCTATTTAGGTCAAAATGTACCAAATCCATATGGTTCTGAAACCATGATCACTTACGCGATACCTGAAAATTTCCAATCTGCTGAGATTCGCATTTATAGTGTGAATGGAAGCCTATTGAAAAGCGTTACTATTAATGAATCAGGAAAAAGACAAATCAATCTTGAAGCAAGAGATTTGGCTAATGGTAATTACACCTATTCATTGATCGTAGACAGTAAAATTATAGATACTAAAAAGATGGTTTTAGCGAAATAGATTTGCTGAGATCTTAAGAATAAATTGAGGCCTTTCTCGAACTGAGGAAGGCCTTTTTTCTATCTGTGAGACCCATTTAACTTCTTCCACGGCCCCTAAGAAAGACCTACTCCCTATCCGAAAAGATGTTACTTTTGAATACATATTTCAACAAGTGCAGATAGCCATTTTTACATTTAATGATTTTCTTGAAAACACTTATGTTTTGTATGATGAGACAGGCGAGTGTATCATTATTGATCCAGGATGTAATAATGATGTTGAAAAGGAAACGCTTTTAGAATTCATAGCTAATAACAAGCTAAAGCCTGTCAGGCTTATCAATACCCATTGTCATATTGACCATGTTCTTGGCAATGCATTTGTCAGTTCAAGATATGGTCTTAGCTTGGAAGCGCATCGAGGTGAAGAAGCCGTGCTCAACAATATGGCCAGCGTCGCTTCTATGTATGGCATACCTTATGAAACAAGCCCCAAAATCGAGATATATTTGGACGAGGGAGATAATTTTGAATTTGGACAGACAAAGCTTGATATTCTATTTACACCCGGACATTCTCCAGCCAGCATTTCCTTCTTCCATCAAGAGAGTCGACAACTCATTGCCGGAGACGTACTTTTTCAAGGGAGTATAGGCCGGACAGATTTACCCGGAGGAAACTTTGACACTTTAATTGCTAGCATCAAATCCAAATATTATCCACTGGGGGACGATGTTGTCGTCTATCCGGGACATGGTCCAAAAACAAGCATTGGAGAAGAGAAAAGGACGAATCCTTTTTTATTAGCGGAATAATTAATTAATCGTCCACACAAATACATCCACACTTGGGTCTTCAAAAAACCAAATTTCTGCATATCGCATTTCATCTTCAGTTCTGGCTTCCAGGAAAGTTCCAGTATTATAATTGAACGCTCTGTCCAGGACACCATCAAACCCTACAGGAATAGATTCCACAAATTCAAAGTCTATTGTTTGTATATCAGGCGTTTGATATATTTCTAGATTCTGTCCGGAAAGGTTTACAATCTTGACACCTAATTTATCTTCATCAGTTGAACAAGAATAGATAAGAACAGAGCAAACGAATATTAATAGAAGAGAAAATTTATTGAACATAAGCTCAGGTTTTTCCAATAAATTAAAGAAAATTCCTAATAGTTGTAATTCTTAACTGAGCTTTTCAGCTTTACTCTGATCGAATAGGTTTTTGGTTCCAAATCTGATCGCAAAGAATAGAACGATAAGTAAGCCGATGATCCAGATAAACGGAATGTAAGAAAACACGATAATGCGCATCTTTTCTAGAATAAAAAGAATTACCATCATACCTGCAATCGTCGACAGGAGATTGACCAATTTTCCAAAACCCGGAATCTCTTTGAATTCGACATTTTTCTTGATAATATAGAACGTGAAAACCATACTGACGATAGGGAGTATCTGTGCAATAATTTGTGTTTCATAAATACTCTGTCTTTCAAATAAAAGATGATAGAGATTAAGGATGATAGAAAACACTCCAGGAATAGCAACTAAATAAATAAGTACCGAGTAAAAGATACACCAAGGATTCAGATGTCCTTCGCCTTTTCCAAACATATTAGCTAGAAATGCAGCAAAAGGAGTGGCGCAGAAATAGTATATAATGAAATAAGGATTGTTATCCAGATAACTAAAAAAATCGCCTAAAGTCATGTGTAATAAATTAGATGTTCATTAATAATTTGATCGGATCTTCTAGAAGCTCTTTTACCTTAACTAAAAACGTTACCGATGTGCTTCCGTCAATGACACGGTGATCATAGGATAAGGCCAAGTACATCATTGGTCGAATGCTTACTTCTCCATCAATAGCTACTGGTCGATTGATGATATTGTGCATTCCTAAAATGGCAGATTGGGGTTGATTCAAAATAGGTGTACTTAACATAGACCCGAATATCCCGCCATTTGTAATTGTAAATGTCCCCCCTTTCATTTCATCAAGACTCAAATTTCCTTCTCTAGCTTTTAATGCCAATTCTTTGATTTTTAATTCAATATCTGCAAAGGACAAAGATTCAACATTGTGAATTGGAGGCACTACCAGACCAGTAGGAGTAGAGATTGCAATAGATATATCGACGTAATCATGATAAATCAAATGATCATCATTTTCAAGGGAGGCGTTCACTGCCGGCATTTCAAGTAATACTTGTGCGCAGGCCTTCGAAAAAATGGACATAAATCCTAGCTTGATGCCATACTTTTCGACGAATTTTTCCTGATAGGTTTTTCTTAATTTAAAAATGGCAGACATGTCTACTTCATTAAAGGTCGTCAGCATTGCGGAGTTGTTCTTTCCGGAAACTAAACGGGAAGCGATTGTACGTCGCATTCGGCTCATTTTTTCTTTTCTCTCATTGCGGCTGAAAAGGGCTTGACTAATGATTTGGGAGCTATCGTTTCCGGATGAGCTTTTGACAGATACGTCTTGATTTTGAACGGCTTTCCGGGCATCTTCTTTTAGTATACGACCATCTTTTCCACTTCCTTTTACTTGTGCAGGATCCAGATTGCCTTCTCTCAATATTTTTGAAGCTGCTAGAGAAGGGTGGCCGGCAGCATATCCGGAATGTTCTTCTGATTCAGTGGATGGGGTGTTTATTTCCGAAGCTGAGTCTTTTTCTTTTTGGGGCTCGACTTCCGGCGAGCTTGATGATTCTGATGGTGCGGCAACGGAGGTGTCTATCTTTGCTACTAAAGCACCGATCTCTAGATCATCGTTTTCATTAGCCACGTAAATTAGTTTACCTGAGGCTTCTGCAGGAAATTCCAGTGTCGCTTTATCGGATTCAAATTCACAAATGGGTTCATCAAGAAGAACATAGTCACCATTGCCCTTTAACCATTGTGATAGTGTTACTTCGGTGATTGATTCACCAATGGTAGGGACTTTCATTTCAATAATACTCATTTATAAGCGCATTTATGACAGCAAAGTTATGACTTTCACCTGAATAGGGCAGCAAAATATTTTACTTACTTAAAAATAAATTTAGATATCTCTAAAAATATATGATTTTGTTAGAAAAGTCCCTATTTATCGACCTTAGTGATTTGTTTAAGTGATAAATTCAATTCATCAAGTTGAGTTGTATCTACGGGGGATGGTGCATCAATCATCATATCTCTTCCGCTGGTATTCTTAGGAAAGGCTATAAAATCTCTGATCGAATTCTGGCCATTCATTACAGCACACAATCTATCGAATCCAAAAGCGATACCACCATGAGGAGGTGCACCATACTCAAAGGCCCCTAATAAGAAACCAAATTGTGCTTCTGCCTCTTCTTTGGTGAATCCCAAAAGATCAAAATTCTTGGATTGCAACTCTCGATCATGAATTCTCACCGAGCCTCCACCTATTTCTGAACCATTTATTACTAGGTCATAAGCATCAGCCCTTAGACTTTTCATTGTTTCATGATCTCCTGTTAACATTCGATCTTTGTCTTCATTTTTTGGAGAGGTAAAAGGGTGGTGCATAGCATGGAATCTTTCTGAATCTTCATCCCATTCCAAGAGAGGAAAATCAACAACCCATAATGGTTTAAAATCGCCGGGGTTCATCAAGCCCATCTTACGACCCATTTCTAATCTTAATTCATTAAGCTGTTTTTGAGTTTTTTCTTTTTCACCACACAAAAGAAAAATAATATCTCCTTTTTGAGCATTGGCTTCATATAACCATTGACGCAGCTGATCATCGCTATAAAACTTGCCTACTGTTGATTTGATACTATCATCGGCGTTCCATTTGACATATACCAGACCTTTAGCCCCTATCTGAGGTCTTTGCAACCATTCGGTTAGATTCTTAAGATCTTTATTGGAGTAGGATTCTGCAATGCCACTAGCACATATACCCGCGATAAATTCTGAATTATCAAAAACACCGAATCCTTTCCCTTTTACGGTATCTGTATAGTTTATGAATTCCATTCCAAACCTGAGATCGGGCTTATCGCTTCCAAATCTTTCCATTGCTTCGTCATAGGACATTTTAGGAAAGTCTTCCAAGCTTATATCGAGCATGGTTTTGAATAAATGTTTAGTCAGCCCTTCGAAGGTATCAAGAATTTGATCTCTTGTCACATAAGACATCTCGCAATCTATCTGGGTAAACTCCGGTTGTCTGTCGGCTCTAAGGTCTTCATCTCTAAAGCATTTAACGATCTGAAAATACTTATCCAGACCTGCAACCATCAATATCTGTTTGAAAGTTTGTGGAGATTGAGGAAGTGCATAAAATTCTCCCGGGTTCATCCTGCTGGGAACTACAAAGCCCCGAGCACCTTCAGGAGTACTTTTAATGAGATTGGGTGTTTCAACTTCGATGAAACCCGATTCAGAAAGATGCTTTCGTGTCTCAATAGCCAAGCGCGATCTGAATATTATATTTTCTTTTAGCGGGACGCGTCTTAAATCAAGATATCGATATCGCATTCGAAGTTCTTCTCCGCCATCGGATTCATCTTCGATTGTAAATGGAGGTGTTTTTGAAGGATTCAAGACCTCAAGTGTCTTAACATCAATTTCTATTTCTCCTGTTGGACGTTTGGGGTTTTTGCTACTTCTTTCTTTGACGATTCCTGTAGCTCTAATAACAAATTCTCTTCCCAGTTTTCTTGCTTTTTCTGTTAATTCCGGATTTTCATCCATATTAAAAACAAGTTGAGTTATACCATATCTATCTCGTAAATCTACAAAGGTTAGACCTCCAAGATCTCTGCTATTTTGAACCCAGCCGGATAGTGTTACAGACTGATCAATATTATCTATTCTTAATTCACCACAATTATGCGATCTGTACATAGTCTTAAGTATTCATTTAAGTCTGCAAAAATACAATTTCCCTCTTTCGAAAACTCACCAACTTTTTTTTATTCGGATTGTTAGTACAATTATGCTCTGTATATTGACTCCCCAAACGAAAAATTAAAATGTCTTCGTCCAGCCTAAAGCAAATTAAAGCTCCTATTGAGCAGGATCTCAAACTATTTGAGAAACACTTTAGAAGTTCGATGAAGTCTAACGTTCCCCTTCTTGATAAAATCACATATTATATTGTTCAGCGAAAAGGAAAGCAAGTTCGACCAATGTTTGTTTTTTTATCGGCGAAACTCTGGGGAGATATAAGGGCTTCAACACACAACGCTGCCTCCTTGGTTGAACTTTTACATACGGCGACTTTAGTTCATGATGACGTCGTAGATGATTCTCTTGAAAGGCGTGGATTCTTTTCTATCAATGCATTGTGGAAGAATAAAATAGCTGTGCTGGTAGGTGATTACCTTCTAAGTAGAGGTCTACTGGTTGCCCTGGATAACGAAGAGTATAAAATTTTGCAAATTGTCTCAAAGGCGGTTAAAGAAATGAGTGAAGGAGAATTACTGCAAATCGAAAAAGCAAGAAAACTTGATATTAAGGAAGAGATTTATTTTGATATCATTAAAAAGAAAACCGCATCTCTGATTGCTGCTGCCTGCAGTGCGGGAGCAGCATCGGTTAGCAAAGATGAAAATGTAATTGAAAAAATGAGATTATTTGGTGAAACCATTGGAACTGCATTTCAGATTAAAGACGATCTGTTTGATTATGGAGAAGCTTCAATAGGAAAACCAAGAGGAATAGACATCAAAGAGAAAAAGATGACATTGCCTTTAATTTATGCCCTTTCCCAAGCGAGTAATTCTGAGAAGAAGGACATAATTTATAGTATCAAAAAGAACAGTACAAAACCAAAAGTAATAAAGCATGTCATTCAATTTGTAAAACTCAAAGGTGGTCTTGAATATGCAGAAAACGCTATGAAGACATATAGATTGAAAGCCATGGAGATTCTAGATACTTTTCCTGAATCTGATGCTAAACTTGCGTTAAAACAAATTGTAGATTATGTTATCGATAGGGAGAAATAGAGCCCCGGGTATTAATTAAGATACTTGGTGATCTGCTCATCCATTGGTTTCACTTTTGAACCAAAATATTCTAGAATTTTACCGTCTTCATCAAGAAGGAATTTATTGAAATTCCAGCTGATACTGTAATCTGCTTTTCCATTTAGGGCTTTAGAAGTTAGCCACGAATAGATTGGATGTTTGTCTCTGCCTTTTACCTTAATTTTTACTGTCATAGGAAAGGATACGCCATATTCAGTAGAACAAAACTGTGCTATCTTTTCCTCAGAACCGGGTTCTTGCATTAGGAATTGGTTGCAAGGAAATCCAACAACGACCAATTTTTCTTTGAAAGTATTGTATAACTTTTCCATGCCTTCATATTGATAGGTGAAACCACATTTTGAAGCCACATTTACAATCAAGATTTTCTTACCTTCAAAATCTTTAAAATTTATTTGTTTCTCGCTATTAAGAGCGCGGATATTAAATTCATGAATAGAGTGTGAAGGTACTGCATGAGGGGTGTTCAAAAGTGCAAAAACTAGAATTAATAAGATCATAGCTATAACTATATAAGACATTAAATTTATTTAATCAAGATACTGTTCAACTAAGTTGAATAATTCAATAGGTTATTTGGACAAGGTTAAGGTTATAATTTTTTTCGCTGGGCACAAGAATTGAATTAGAGCTTAATTGTAGTGCATCCTGAAAGCGCAATTTCATGTTTTGATATTCGGTACTTAATAAACTATTTCTTGCTATTTGGCCCGTCGGATCCATGATGTATTCGCTTACAGTATTACTTTTTTTAATCTCATCATTATAAATGATTCGCATCCTTGATGGAGTTTTCATAACAAAGAAAGAAGAATAAACCGCTTCGTCGTCTTGCGAAAATTGTTTTTTGTAAAGGACTTCTGTCCATAGTTCATTATTATTTCCGTCTATATTAGAGATTAATACATCATCATTATAATAATCTATCCATCCTCTTCTGGAATACCCATTGTAAGAACTTCTAGCATAACTATTATTGTAAGGATTACGTCTTGAAAATTCACGAGAAATTTCTGAAACTATAAGAAAGCCTCCATCATTCCTATTAATGACTTCCTTTATTTCTAAATCCTCGAAGATTTCACTTTTTTTCTTTTTCCCGTGAAGCAATTCATTGTGAAGGCTGGAATCAAAATCTAAAAAGTAAACAGTTTCATTTCCAGTAAGGGCTGACAAATGTTTATTTATAAAATAATATCCTTTAGGCTCTTTACCGACCTTGTCTGAATAGATTCCACAAAGGATGAGTCTTTTATTGAGGTTATCAAAATCTAAAAAATAGTTCTGTCGATAAAAACTACTGAAATCCATTCTGATGTCTCTATACTGCTTTGACGAAGGACTGACAACAATTAAATGAAGCTTATCTTGTCCTTCTTTGAATTTTTTCTCTTCCTTGAAGACTATAATAACATGACCATCGTCAGTGACAACTATCTCCCTAATATCATTTCTTAAGTCTAATTTGTCTACATGTATTTTCCTGTCGTATATTAATCTTTTAGTAATGTTATCATAAAGAAGCATTATTAGACGCTCTTGTGGATCTATAGTATATAGTAATATTTTGTCTTTGTTTTCAGATACTGCTGCCGATATCCTTTTGCGGATATTCTTTTTATGCATTTTCAAAAAAGTACTACTATCCTTTAAGACGACGCCTTTATTATATCTCTTCATCTTAAAAAACATAGTGTCTTTGTCAAAGTAACCATACAGCAACTGAAACACGGAATCCAAACCCATTACACTGAAAACATCAACCTTTTTCTTTTCAAAGAATATTTCGGCAAATTGAGTATGTTCCAACTCTTGGTTAAAAACATCGATTTCTTTATTAAATCCACGATCACGATACACGAGTATTCGATCATCAATTTTACCCAATAAGTCATATGAAAAATATCCCCGAACATTGAGATCTGAAGAAATACTAACCTCTTGTCCACTTGAAGTCATTGGAATCAAGAATAGAAAAATCCCCAGATATTTAATTAAACGTTTGATATTAGACGGTTAAAATTTCTTGTCAGATAAAAATACATATACTTTTGCTTTAAAATCAAACAAGAAATGTCGGCAAGAAAGTTAATTGAGTGTGTTCCTAATTTTAGTGAGGGTGTTAATATGGACACAATAAAGGAGATTACTGATGAAATTGAGAAAATCGATCAAGTTCAACTTTTAGATGTAGACCCGGGTAAAGCCACAAATAGAACAGTAGTTACTTTTGTTGGAGAGCCAGATGCAGTGATTGAAGCTGCATTTTTTGCTATTAAGAAAGCCGCTGAATTGATTAATATGGGAGAGCATAAAGGAGAGCACCCTAGAATGGGAGCAACAGATGTATGTCCATTAATTCCAATTGCGAATATTAGCATGAAAGAAACAGTTGAATATGCTGAAAAATTGGCAATGAAAGTTGGAACAGAATTAGGCATTCCGGTTTTCCTATATGAATCCGCAGCTAAAAGTCCAGAGAGGAAAAATCTGGCTACAATCCGTGCAGGAGAATATGAAGGGCTTGAATCCAAACTCAAAGACCCGGAGTGGAAACCTGATTATGGTACTGCAGAATTCAATCCACAAAGTGGAGCAACGGCGATAGGAGCAAGAGATTTTTTAGTTGCATACAATGTTAATTTGAATACAACTTCTGTAAGAAGAGCAAATGCTATCGCTTTTGATGTTAGGGAGAACGGAAGGATAAAAAGAACTGGAAATCCTGTGACCGGCGTCATTGTTCGTGATGAAGAAAGCAATGCCATCAGAATTCCGGGGAAGCTAAAATCTGTCAAAGCGATAGGTTGGTTTATTGAAGAATATGGAATTGCTCAGATATCCATGAACCTTACAGATATCAAGGTGACCACACTACATAAAGCCTTCGAAGAAGTACGACAATCTGCGAATGAAAGAGGAATGCGCGTTACAGGCTCTGAATTGGTGGGCTTAGTTCCGAAGAAAGTTTTACTTGATGCAGGGAAGTATTTTTTACAGAAACAAGAGAGATCAATTGGAATATCAGAAGAAGCTATAATTCATATCGCTGTTAAATCATTGGGGCTTGATGAGTTAGGACCATTTGACCCTAAAAAGAAAGTTATTGAATACTTGTTGGAAGAAAAAGACAATCGGCCTTTGATCAATATGAGTTTGTATGAATTTGCAAATGAAACTGCTTCGGAAAGCCCGGCACCCGGAGGAGGGAGCATTTCAGCATATGTTGGAGCCTTAGGTGTTTCCCTGGGCACAATGGTTGCTAACCTGTCTTCACACAAAAGAGGTTGGGATGACAGATGGGCTGAATTTTCAGAGATAGCTTCCCGGGGGCAATCTATCAAAGAGGACTTGATTCTTCTGGTTGATGAGGATACACATGCATTTAATGATATTATATCTGCAATAAGACTACCTAAAGCTAATGATGAAGAAAAAAAGCAACGCAAAAATGCTATTTCAGAAGCTACAAAAAATGCAATTGAAGTGCCATTTAGAATAATGGAAAAAGCATTATCATCATTTGAATTATTGGTGGCGATGGGAAGCAAAGGAAATCCAGCTTCTGCTTCAGATGCAGGAGTCGGAGCTCTGTGTGCTTATACTGCAATACATGGCGCTTTCCTTAACGTAGAAATTAATTGTAAAGATTTCGATGATAAAGCATACGTGAAGCAAAAAATTAAATCAGCACAAGATATACTTGAGGAGGCCCAAAAGAAAAGAGATGAAGTACTCAATATTGTGGGCAGTTTGATAAATAGTTAAATCCAACCATCTAAATAACTATTTTTAGAAGTATTAATTTTTGTCTATGCAAAGTGAGATTTTAGAAAAGGCGGAACTTCATGTAATTGGAAAAATCACAAATGAATTTTCTGATCGTATTGTATTTCATGAAATCGGACATCAATACAGAGTCGTTGAAGCTGCAAATTCCATTAGCTTATCAGAAGATCAAACAGATGATCAAAAAACTATTATTCTTTTAGCTGCATGGCTTTCGAATCTAGGCTTATCCGAATTAAGTGAATTCACCCCTTCAGAATCATATATTGATTTCTTACAAAAGATATATAAACACAGCATAAAACTTGCTGATTCTTTTTTAATCCAAATTAATTTTTCACCAGTAGGAAAGGCACAGGTGCTCGGACTAATTGAAGAAATGAATCCTTATAACACAGACGAATTGAGTTCCTGCACAGATTCTTTCTGATGCGCTGTATATAGACTATGCCAGCACAAAGTCTAAGAAATCAATCAGAAAATTTTATGAAGAACTTCTGCTCTGCCATATAAAGGATGCCAGTAAGATAGACTTTTATGATTATGCCATTCGACAACTTAGTGAACACAAATACTATACAGATTATGCCCTTCGAGATTTAAGACCGAATAAGGAAAGCATGTTAGCGAAGTTGGTGAAAGAGCGAAAGGACATAAGGAAAAAAGAGGATGCCGTTCTTAGAACAGAACTGGGGATAGACGATGAAGAATTGAAGAAGTTAAAAGGAAATTTAAGAGCGGTCCAAGGACGAGACAACAGAGGGATTCAAACTATGTTTCGAACGACATCCAGAAATCACTATACTTTAAGCGAGATGGTGGACCGAAAATCCAATATCATGATTTCTGTCAATGCAGTTATTTTATCATTAATCATTGGAAATATTTTCGGTGATGAATTCGCTATTAGTTTGGAGACGCTGCCATTAAACGTTATGATGATCGCCTCTACCTTATCCATTGTTTTTGCAATCCTAGCCATTAGGCCTGAAAAAACACATGGAAAATTTACCGAAAAAGATGTCCGTGAAAAACAAGGCAACTTGTTATATTTTGGCAATTACAATAGTATGAGTTTACGTGATTACGAATGGGGGATGCTCCAAATGTTGAAAGACCAGGACTTTCTATATTCTTCAATGATAAAAGACTTATACTTTCTTGGAAAAACGCTTGATAAGAAGTATAAAAATATCCGTAAGTCCCTCTCAATTTTTGCTTTAGGGGTCATATTTGCAGTAATAAGTTTTATCGTAGCGGAATCCATTCTTGTATAGATAAATATGAATTTTGATGTTTTTCTTGACAACATAAGTGAGAACCAGTGCTTAATTATTGAATATCTGGATTCTCAGTTTTTGTCGCTCCCTGAGATTGGGAGAAAAATGAGATTTAAAATTCCCTTCTATGACTATAAATCCTGGGTCTGTTATCTAAATCCTGTGAAAAACAATAAAGTTGAGTTGTGTTTTATCTGGGGAAAGAAATTATCGAATGTGCAAGGCATTCTGGAAGATAGAAATCGCAAACAGGTCTCCGGGGTCATTATTGATAATATAAATGAGATAAATATCAATTCCATCATGGAAATATTCTCAGAGGCTCTTGTTCTTGATGAACAATTAATAAAGAAAGTCTAATCCCTTTTTTTAAGAATACGTGGCCGTTTGAAAATTGGAACCGTTGAACAGGGTTCTCCATACATTATGCTTTGGGCAAATTTGTTGAGGCGGGCAGTTATATCTGCATAGGCTGAAGGAGGAACTGGTTTGTTGCTACATCCTTTGATCACGACTCGTTGTTCCTGATAACTGCTCAAGTCCATATCAGCGATAACTTTTGAATAATGATTTTTGAGAAACTCTTCCTGGCTTCCCTGAAAAATTTCAGAGGCGTGGCTGCTGAGATGAGAAGATACCAACATATATGCCCAAACCGGAATAATAGCGTCTGTAGAATTAAAAATCAGAACAATTTTCTTTTTGTAAGTTTCCCAGTCGATATTTTTAAGGGCCTGGCGAAAATCCTTTTCTTTAAGGATCAGCCCTTTAAATAGATACGGGCTCAAATCAAAATCCACCAAATCTTGAGTAGGATATAGATCTTCAAGGTTTATGACTTTTATTCCGCTATTCGCAACTCGATTAATCAGTGGTTTATCTACAGACATTCTTCTTCTTCTTTTATACCGATTTGATTTTCTTCAGTTTCAAATTCTTTAAGTTTCGGTAACTCATTAAGGCTTTTTAGACCGAAATGGTTCATAAATTTATCTGTAGTTGAATATAGTAAAGGTCTTCCGAGGCCACTTTCTCTTCCTGAAATCTCTATTAATTCTTTATCAAGAAGCTTCTGGACACTATAATCACAATTGACACCGCGGATGGTTTCTATGCCTGTTTTTGTCGTAGGTTGCTTGTAGGAAATAATGGCTAAGGTTTCTAAGGCGGCGCGTGATAATTTCTTTTTTGATTCCAGCTTTAAATGTTGACCAACAACTGGATAATAAGCACCCTTGGTCATAAATTGATAACCGGTCGCAATTTCTACGATTTCAAAAGAAAAGCTTGGGTCTTGATATTTTTCCTTAAGTTTTGTGAGGGCGTCTTCAATATCTTCTTTCTTGATTTTTGTGTCTAGGTAAGCATTAAGACTTAAGTTGATGTCCTTAAGTGAAATGGCCTTTCCTGTTGCAAAAACAAGACTTTCAACATATGATAAAATATTGTCCAAATCGTTTAGTTAGAAATGATTAAATATGCAATACTTATTAGAAATAATAGTATGGACAAAGGTATCCAAAAATGTTTAGCGAAGGTCTTTTCAGGCTCTATATCCCAATCTAATGCCTGAGGAGTAACGGTATATTCATATTTGTCTTCTTGCTTTTTTATTAGTAATCCCAGCATTTGATGTTCAATAAGAAAATTGTAAGTTCTAGTTTCTTTTTGGTTAAAATCGATAAGGATTATTGCGTTATTTATAAACAACATCAGATGACCGGAATCATCGCCATGATAAATTTCTATTCTATACGGTAATCCTGTTAAGGAAAAATATGTCCAGTTTAATTGTGCCACTAAACAGTAAATTAATTCTTTTAGAGGAAATAAGAAACAAGAGCCACATATTAAGTTAAGCTTATAGAATTAGCTAATTTCAAGGCTACTAAACAAACAGGATATGACAAATGAAGAGCGACAAGAGTTAAAAGTGAAAATTGAGGAAATGATTGTTAAATATGAGAAGGATATAAAAGATACGGAGGAGATGACAAAACCTATCAGTCCTGAGAATTCAATTGGCAGGGTAAGTAGAATGGATGCTATAAATAACAAAAGTGTGATGGAAGCTTCGCTGCGCAATAAAATATCAAAGCGGAACAAACTAATACTGGCATTAACAAAAGTAGATAATCCAGGGTTCGGACTTTGTGAATCTTGTAAGCAGAAAATTAACCCAGCGCGGCTCATGTATATGCCGGAAAGTACTAAATGTATTAGGTGTGCTGACCGTCTTTAAAGTTTTCCTTTGCTAAGCGCATGGGAATAGAGATACACTTTTTTTCCATGTAATTGAGAACATCATCAAGTAATAATTGTGCATCCTGATCCAGTTCTTTTATCCTGTTTTTAAAGACAGAATTTTTTGCTTTTTCTTTTACGAGTTTAATTTCTTTTGGAATTCCAGAAAGCGATGATTCAATCTGTCTCCTGTTGACCAAGCTTCTAAATTCGTCAATATTTTTTTCGGTTATAGGACGGGCTTTTTCCAGTTCTTTTTTTCTATGTAACAAATTTCGTTCAGACCGGACTCTTAAACTTTCGATATCGACATAGTCAACATTAAAATACGTTTCGATATCCTCGGATACATTTCTTGGAACCGCCAAATCAATAATTAACTTTTTAGATTTTGGATCTTTACCAATCATTTTTTTATAAACATCAAGATCGATAATAAGCTTGTTTGCAGAGGTGCATATGAATATCACATCAAACTTCCCATCAATTTTTTCAAGCTCACTTATATGATAGGCAGGCGCATTTAGAAGATCTGAAAGATGCTTGGCATTATTCAGACTACGATTATAGATAGTGATATTGTATAATTGATATTTTTTCAAAAATTTTGCAACCAATGTATTCGTCTCACCACTTCCAATAAGAAGAATTTTGGAGTCTTTGGCGATATTCTTTTCTTTCATTACCTGAATAGCAAGGGAAACAATAGAAAGGGCTTTTTCACCTATACCTGTTTGGTGGTAAACCTCTTTTGCAGTGGAGACTGTTGCTTTTTCAAGCAATCTCATTTTGTCGTTACACAGATTGGCATCTTTTGAAAAAGCATATGCGTTTCGGAATTGTCTAAAAATCTCTCGTTCACCGACGACAAGAGAATCCATTGAAGAAGCCAATTCAAAAACATGTTGGATGGCGGCGTCACCCGCTAGAGAAGTTGAATATTTTTGAATATTATTTATTACTTGTTCATCGAGTTCAGGATTGACGGCTTTAAAAAAGGCCATCAAAAAATCCTTGTCGATTTGATGTTCACCATAGAAAATATAACTGACTCTATTGCATGTTTCCAGGTATATAATTTCGTGAAATCCAAAATGATTTTTCAAGGCTTTAATCCGATCCTTTAAAGAAGTATTCTCCAATCTTTTAATATAAAAATTGGCAATCTCATTGAGTTCAAGATTATGATGAGTAACACTTATAAGTTTGTAATTGCTGATTAGGCCCATTCTGTGGTAAAAATAATTATTCGTTTTATGAGCTTTGTCACCGTAGTGTAAGGATTTTGATAATTTCTAATTGTAGTTTTTGTTTTTATAATTAAATTTCGTTCTATTTGTTACGCATTTTTCTTTCCCTGACCTATCCTCAAAAGTTTATAGAACTATTTCTTTAGTCATTTTGTACCATGAAGTAATTTGATTTTGCAATTCATAAACTAAGGTCTTATTGTGTTAAGTTTTTTCAGAAGAAATCTATTTATCAACCTCATTTTTCTGCTGGCATTTGTCGTGCTCCTCCAGCTCTATTTTTTCTTTGAATGGTCTGAAGCTAGTTTTAAAGCGTCTTTAAATTTCAGATCTCTTGCAGTCGACTCTGTTCTAGGCAATCATTATCTGCAAACATTGATGACGATTATTTTGATTTGCGTTCAGGCCTTCCTGTTGAGTAGATATGTAATTATTAATAAATTGAGTCGCGCACTAAGCTTAATTCCTGGGGCTTGTTTTGCCTTGGTAGTGTCTTTTATACTGATAGAAAAAAGTTTTGATTTAATACTTGTAGCTAATTTGTTTTTTATTATCGCTCTTGGAAATCTCTTTTCTATTTATAAAAAATTCAGACCGAGTGTTTACATCTTTAATGCAGGATTGTTTCTTTCAATCTCATGCATGATTTATTTCCCCTATGCCATTTTCCTATTTGTAATGTTGATGGGTTTGCTAAGTCTTAGAAATACGAATGTTATCGAAGTACTTCAATTGTTATTTGGCTTCATCTGTGGGATTTTTCTTACAGGTGTTTTATTATACTCTATTGATAAACTGGATCTTATGATTCAGCTGTTTACACAAAACTTTAGTATTCCTCAACTTGATTTCTCTAATACTGAAAACTTAATAAAACCAATCAGCATCATATTAATTATTGTTGTCTTGTTTTTTAATCAAGGCGTCATAATGAAAAAGAAAAATTTTGATGCAATCAGAAAGCTAGAAATTAATTATTGGATTATGTTTTTTAGTTTAATTGGCATCTTGTTCATTAAGGATGTTGAAACGAACCACTTGATGCTGGTATCAGTACCTGTAGGCTTATTAACGGGACTTATTCTGGAAAGAAAAGAGAATAGCATCACCAAGGAGTTTTTGTTTCTTCTTGCCCTTGTCTTTTATTTTATATTAGTTTTTAAGCTTATATAGAATTTGATATTACCTTTGTCGACATAATATTTGATATGAAATTTGGAGTAGTTGTTTTTCCTGGATCTAATTGTGATGATGACATGATCCATGTTCTAGGAATTGTGATGGGACAGGATGTGGTAAAAATTTGGCATAAAGAATCTAATCTTAGTCAATTTGGAGAATTGGATTGCATAATATTACCAGGAGGTTTTTCATTCGGAGATTATCTCAGGTCAGGAGCCATTGCCAGATTTAGTCCTATTATGGAAGAGGTGATTAAATTTGCTAAAAATGGAGGATACGTCTGGGGGATTTGTAATGGTTTCCAAATTTTGTGCGAGTCCGACCTACTTCCCGGAGTACTTTTACGAAACCAAAATCAAAAATTTATTTGTAAAAACATTTTCCTAAAAGCTCAAACTCAAGATTCTATTATAAGCTCAAATATTCCACAGGGAGCTGTTTTAAAAATTCCAATAGCTCATGCAGAAGGCCGGTTCTTTGCTAAAGAAGAAGAATTGAAACTTATCAATGATCAAGACATGATCCTTTTCAAATATTGTGATGAGCATGGGAATATCACTGATGATTCCAATGTAAATGGATCTACTCAAAACATTGCAGGTATTACAAACAAGACTAAGAACGTATTCGGAATGATGCCTCATCCTGAACGAGCGTCAGAATGGAGCCTTGGAAATATCGATGGCAGAATTATGTTTGAGTCTCTGATATCGAATCTTGTGGAGACGATGGTATAGTTTAATCGTGCATGCCCACAAAGTACATTTCCGATTCCAGAGGCATTGCAATATCTATAACTTTTTCATACAGGTACTCACCATCATCAATTTGAATCAAAATTTCAGATTGCGGCGGATAACTTTCAATACACGCATAGCATAATATAGACGCATAAAGACAATCATCTCGGGAAAGTTCTCCAGTAACTATATGCAAATTATCGTAGTGGCCAATGGGGTCTCCATTTCCATAGACAGGATTAAGACCATCCATAATATGATCTAATTTGTCCCTTACATATTCTACATCATTATAGATAATGGCTTCACATAATGGAGTGTGATAATTTGTTGTGCAAGCCATATAAAGGCCTAGAGATAAAACAAATAAATATTTTTTCATAAACTAGCTTTCTTAGCTGACGAGCAAATAACGGATAGAGTAACAGTAGGTGGTGTTAAATAAATCTTATTGTTTGATGGGTTTATAGTGGCGATGGATAAGGCTGCTCATAATGATTGATAGTATACAATATGAAGTAAAAAAGATTATACCCGGAGATAATTTAGAATAATTTATTGTATCAATTGCTGAAGAGGATCCTGTATCAACTATTTGGGTGTTAATTAATCCATAAAAGCCGATATAAGACATGAATATAGCTACAACAAAAACATCTGCCATACTCCATTTACCCAAATAAAAAATAATCACGTTCACCAATTTTTTTGTTTTGAGTTTTTCAATAAATAGATAAAGAAGGGATAATATCATTTTGGCAAAAGGGAGTATGATACTAAAAAGTAGAATGAGGAATCCTACTATTTTTATATCCAGACCCTGACTTTCTAGAAGCGTTTTGGTCACATCCAGGATGCTCTTGCTTTGGAAGTACATGATTTGTTCATCGAAGTGTATGTTTTGATCCAGTAAGGAGATATCAACAGACGACAATCGTGCATCGAGATCAATCATGGGTAGGGCAAGGCCCAATGCCAGAAAAACGATACTTATAAAATTAAGAACGACCATCGCATTTTTGAAATCCAAAAACTTACTGCCCAATAGAAGAATAAATAAAGCAATTATCAGAAGAATGAGACAGGTGCGCACTTTAACATTCGATTCTGATTGAAGTTTTTGTACCTCTGCTTCCAGGTAAGCATTTGTTGAATCATAATCTTCTTGATCGTATTTATTGAAAATGTAAGTTCTTTGATCTATTAATTCCCGTTGAGATTCTTCGATAAGCAAATCACTGATTTGTTGGCTTATTGCTCGTTTAATTTCAGGGCTTTTCTTTTTCAATTCGAGAATCAACTGATCTGAAATTTCAGGAATCTTGGACTTGAAATCAATTTGCTCTAATTGTTTCTCGATACCGCCCTTAAAAAGGCCCATAAGTATTTTACCAACATTGTTTGTATCTCCGCTTTCGGCCATTAGAGACTCCACAAGTTTGCCGGAGACAAAATACTCTTGGTAAAGTTCTTCGAGATACTTCTCAATCTGAACTTTTATAACATCATAATTATCTTCTGTTAATTCAAAATCTCCAATTTGTTGCTCAATAATGTCATAAATTTTATCTTTCCAAATATCAATATTGAACAATCCATACTTAATTTTATTTATCTCTGCGTAATCATACTTAGTTGAGGTCTCTATTTTAGAGAGCTGAAATAGTTGATAAGAATTGTATACAGAATAAGCCAAAAGAAGGCTTAATAAAGACAAAATAAATACGCGCATATTTTACAGATATATTCTATTGATATAAAGACGATCCTATTATTCGGGCAAATGTTACAATAATAATGAAACAAAATTTTTAAATATGAATGTTGAAGATGATAAACTGGAAAAATTAAAATTTCCTATCGAGCGATTTGTTGTTCAGGATACTTATGATAAGCAATGTAGAGAGGATGCTCTTCAAGCTCTAATTGATTTACCAGACCAGCTTGAAAATGTATTGAAAGACATGAGCGATTCTCAAATAGATACAAATTATAGGCCTGGAGGGTGGACTGTAAGACAACTAATTCATCATATCGCAGACAGCCACATGAATTGTCTTATACGATTTAAATTGGCCCTTACGGAGACCAATCCAAACATCAAACCCTATGACCAAGCCGCCTGGGCCGAAATGAAAGATGCAACAAGCATCGATCCTCAAGTGTCATTAGTAATGATAAATTCAATACATAAACGATTGGTGTGTGTAATAAAGAATATGAAAGAAGAGGAATTTAAATGGACGCTCCATCATCCTGAATGGAATAAAGATTTATCCCTGGATATAATGCTCTCATTGTATGGCTGGCACAGTCAACATCACTTGGCTCATATCACTGGTCTTAAAGAAAGAAATGCATGGGATTAACCCATGCCAAAACGGTCATAGCCATATTGAACCAATTTAGATAAGTGCTCGGCTAAGCTGAAAATAGTAACATGAGCTTATCACACTTTATAATCCCAATTGTTACCATAGGTCGATTTTTTGGGGCCATAATAACATTCATTTATATGTATTATAAAGAACAGGAGGAACAAAGAATGGCACTTATTGAGAACGACGGCAACTCTGAGATTTTTATTTTATAGTCTCGCTCACAGAAGCCATTAATACAGATTATCAAAGATCTTCACATCCTTAATTAGTGGCGAATATCTTTTTATAAAATCTAAATGAAGAGGATGTTCTTGATATGCGTCATGACCAGCGGCATCTTCAAAGAAGCAAACCCAGGCATAATCATAGGAATTGTCAACGACCTTTCTATCAGTCATGGCAGGAGGACCATAATAAACAGATTTTAATGGAGGAATTTGTGCGAGAGAATCCAGGACTAAACTGAAATCCTTTTTTTGTTCCTCTGACATATCATCTCCCAAATAAAAATAAACCGCATGAATGAATCCTGATTCAGATGGGATTTCAGCAGAAGGCGCTGGCTCAGAAGAAAGATTCGGCTCAGGGGAATTCTGGCAGGCTAAAAAACAGGCCATTAATAAAACAAGGTATTTCATAGTTTCTATTTAGTATTATTATCTGATGAACCAGATTGTTCGTGCTTTTCTCTGGCATATTGTTGCAGATCAATGACCCTATCAGACTCATCTACTATTTCGACCCCAAGCAAAGTTTCAAAAAGATCTTCCATAGTAACAAGACCAACAACGCTTCCAAATTCGTCTTTCACAACATAGAGATGTTGTTTTTCTTTTGTTAATAAATCAAATAATTCAGGAAGGGGAAGATCATCTTGAACTTGTTTGATTTCCAGCACCAGGTCTTTTAATTTTTGATTCTCATGTCCTTCCTCAATCATACTTCTCATAATATCATCCCTTAAAAGGAGACCTGTCACATTGTCTTTGTCGGAGCTGTATACAGGAACCCGCGAAAAAACTCCAAGTTCCGGTGACTGAAGATAATCACTGATGCTCATGGTTTCTTCTACCATGAATGCGACTGTTCTTGGCGTCATAATATCTCGAACAGTAAGTTTTTCAAAATTCAAAAGATTGGTGATGATCTTAGATTCTTCTTTTTTTAACGCACCACTTGATTCACCTACTTCTGTCATTGCGGCAAAATCAGCCCTACTCAATACGGATTTAGTTTTATCTTTTTTAAGTGACTTTGTGATCAACTGACTTATCCAAACCAAAGGAGCCAGGACCCATAATAAAATGCGAATGGTTCTAACTGTAAATGGTGATAGTGCTTTCCAATTGTTTGCTCCAATTGTTTTTGGAATTATTTCGGAGAGGATTAAAATTGCCAAAGTCATAACACCGGCAATAATGGACTCATAACTGATCCCCAGCGGGCTGGGACCACTGCCAAAAACATTCCCTGCCTGTACACCCACACCAATAGCTCCTACAGTATGTGCTATTGTATTCAGCGTCAGAATTGCAGACAAAGGTTTATCGATATCATCTTTATAACTATTCAGTAATTTACCTGTATTACTTCCTGCTTGGACTTGTTGTCTTACATAGGGTGGAGTAACGCTTAGCAATACGGCTTCAAGGATAGAGCATAAAAAGGAAACGGCGATCGAAAGAACAAAGAAAAAAATTAGTAATCCCACTGTGAATTAAGTCTTATTAATGTAGAGTAAAAGTATATAACTTAAATGACTCAGGCGGTATTAACAGAATTATGACTGCTGAGAAGATAATATATCAAACTCGCTATTAAGGCTTTAATTAAGGCCATTTTCCAAAAAGGAATGAACCCATATTCAATAGCGCCTGACCAATTATAAATTATACTCAAATGGACTAGCCCAAATAAAAACAGGATAATGGTAGCGATTAAAAACACAATACTGATGTTCAATAGAGTTTTTTTATGGAGGGCTTTAATTCTGGAAGAAATGTATAATCCGGCAAATAAGAAGCCATATAGAAAGCCTCCGCTAGCTCCGGTTATTTGACTCAATCCTGAGCTTCCTCCGGCAAATATGGGTAAGCCACATATTCCAAGACATAAATACAAAATCAAGCATACGGAAAAATCTTTTGAATTCAACAGAGCTGCGATTAAGAATACTGCTAAACTTTGTGCTGTAAATGGAATTTCTGATATGCTAAATGGGGGCATAAAACTTATGTATGCAGATGCAATAAGTATGATTTCAGCGCTAATAATATATTTCCAATTCATTTAAACAGGCTTAATTCTGTCTCCGAAAGTCTAGATTTTCAGTTTATTGAACAAATACTACGGAAGTTATTTACAAAAGAGCTGATATTGTGTCCTTTATATATTATAATATTTAATAATATAATCACAAATTTATTTCCTATCTTCGCAGGCTAATATTTAAGTATTTGATAGCCTATTTAGAAGGAAAATTAACTTACAAATCCCCTACAAATATCTTCTTGGATATTGGTGGAATCGCCTATGATGTTCAGATTAGTTTGAATACCTATGGGCAGCTGGAATCATTAGATTCTGTCAAATTATATACCCACCTTATCGTAAGAGAAGATGCCCATTCGTTGTATGGTTTTTTTAATGAAGAAGAGAGAGATTTGTTTATTAGATTAGTCTCGGTATCAGGTATTGGTCCAAATACAGCAAGAGTCATTCTGTCCTATATGACACCATCAGAAGCACACTCAACTATATTGACCGATAATGTGGCTGCTTTCAAGAAAGTAAAGGGTGTTGGGCCTAAAACAGCACAAAGAATAATACTTGATTTGAAGGATAAAATTGCGAAAGATTCTTTGAGTGTGACACATTCAATAAATTATTCCAAACCGGCGATACGAGATGAGGCTGTTTCTGCGTTAGTAGCCTTAGGATTTCAAAAAACACAAGTAAACAAAGCAGTAGAAGAGGTTCTTGCACGAGAATCTACCATAGATCAGGTAGAAACTTTAATAAAATCAGTTTTAAGGCAATTATCTTAGCATAAAATCATATTATTTACGTTTAATGACAGTGATATCGAAAAACAAGGGCAAATCACATTTTATTATATTGAAGAAGTAATGACACATTTTAGCAAGACGACATTTTGCTTTTTGTTGGGATTAGGATTGTTTTTTTGCTCTAAATCAGCGAGCGGCTCAATATTTCCACCTGAACCAGGTGTTTTTGAGGAAACTACACTAGATACAATTCCTTTTAACGAAAGATATGGTGATTATATAAATGATGATCAGTATAATCCATTCGACTTATTACCATCCAACATAGAGCAGACAGTAGAATATGATCCGGAATCGGGTAATTACCTCATCCTGGAAAAGATTGGAGATGAATATTACAGAAGTCCAAGTTACCTGACATTTGAAGAGTATATTGAATGGAGTGCAAAGAACCAGGAAAGGAAATATTTTGATAAGATTTCAGGAATATCTTCTGAATATAAATCCGGGTCGGGAAAAATAGACCCACTTTCAAAAATTAATATTGAAAGAAATCTTATTGATCGCCTTTTTGGAGGCAACGATATTTCTATAGAACCACAAGGAAATATCGATCTTACATTTGGTGTTACACATCAAAACACCGAAGCGCTCGATCAATTTGAAAGCGCACGAAAGTTTACACTCTTTGATTTTGATATGGATATCAAAATGAATGTTGAGGGTAACATCGGCGATAAAATGAATCTTGGCTTTAACTACGATACAAATGCAAGTTTTGACTTTGACAGAAAAATTAAACTTGCATATGACTCAGAGCAATTTTCTGAAGACGATATTATTAAGACAATAGAAGCAGGTAATGTAAGCCTTCCCTTACGTAGTTCTCTTATTCAGGGAGCGCAAAGTCTATTTGGATTAAAAACTGAATTACAATTTGGTAGAGTTAGAATTACAGGGATTGCTTCACAGCAAAGATCACGACAAGAATCTTTAAGTGTTCAGAATGGAGCCACGTTTCAGGAGTATGAATTGAGGCCAGATGACTATGATGAAAACAGACACTTTTTTATCTCTCATTATCACAGAGGTGCTTACGAAAAAGCTTTGTCAAATCTTCCTTATATAAATAATAGTTTTCGGGTTACCAATATTGAAGTTTGGATTTCTGATGATAGACCAGATTATCAGCAAAACCAAACCATGATTTGTGCGGTCTCTGATATTGCAGAACCAAAGGAAGAACTGTTTTCGAATCATGATCCATTTAGACAATATGATGTCCCTAATATGCCGGCCCCAGATCTCGTCGATATAGAAGGCAGGTTGTTACCTGAAAACGGAGGCAATGATCTATTTGAAAAATTGATCGAGGATGAAACAGTCAAGCGAGTTGAGTTTACTGCAGATGTGCTTAAGTCTTCAGCGTATGGAATGACGCAACAAAGAGACTTCGAAGTTTTTCGGGGCAGAAGATTATCGCCAAGTGAATATACTTTTAATCCGGAACTGGGTTTTGTTTCTCTAAATGCAAGATTAAGACCCAATCAGATTCTAAGTGTATCATACGAATACTTTTATACGATTAATTGTGATGCTGTCTATAAGGTTGGTAGTACTACTGATGAAGGAAGTATACCGAATAGCAATAGCTTGGGTGAAGTAGAATCTGAAGGAGTCATATTTACAAAGATGCTCAAAAGTTCAAACCAAAGGGTTAATCATCCGACCTGGGATCTGATGATGAAAAATGTCTATCCTTTGCGGACAAATCAGCTTAATCAAAATGATTTTGAATTCGATATCTTTTATGAAGATGATGGTGATGGTTCTTTAAAGAAATTTCTACCTGAAGCCGGTTTTCCAAAAATTCCTCTACTTAATGTTTTCCAGTTAGATAGACTGAATAGCAGAAATGACCCACAACCGGATGGAATCTTTGATTTCGTTCATGGTGTGACAATAATACCTCAAAATGGGTCTATAGTTTTTCCGGTATTGGAGCCATTTGGTTCATCCTTGGATTCTCTTTTTGGAGATCCTGTGATCGCAAGCAGATATAAGTTTCAAGAACTGTATGATACTACAGTTACAATAGCCCGTGAGTTCTTAGTAAAGAACAAGTTTGTTATGGCGGGTAAATACAAATCTTCGATTTCTTCAGAATATTCTTTAGGTTCCTGGAATATCCCACAAGGATCTGTAACTGTTAGAGCAGGTAGTGATCTTTTAGTAGAAGGGGTGGACTATGAGGTAGATTATGGAATCGGCCGAGTTCGAATTATAAATGAAGCTTATCTGCAACAAGGAGCACCGATCAATATTTCATACGAGGATAATTCTGTATTCAGCCTTCAACAGAAGACGATGCTCGGACTGAGAGCTGAATATGAAGTCAACGATAATTTTTATATAGGAGCTACGTACTTAAGATTGTTTGAACGCCCGTTCACAGAAAAAGTAAACGTCGGTGATGATCCAATCAATAACAGGATTTTTGGTCTGGATATGGACTTTAGTAATAAGGCGCCATGGATTACAAAGGCTGTTGACAAATTACCATTCTACAGTACCAATGCAGAATCAAACATCAATTTTACGGCTGAAGTGGCGGCGTTAAAACCCGGTCATTCCGGAGCTGTAAATCTTGATGGCTCTGATGATGATTCCGGAGTAGTAAGTATCGATGACTTTGAAGGCGCTGTTAGTGGATTACCACTGAGTTCTCAACCCAATCGTTGGATATTAGCCAGTGTACCGGAAACTGAAGATTTTCCGGAGTCTCAACTTTCCAATGACTTGGCTTATGGAGCAAACAGGGCAAAAATGAATTGGTATGTGATTGACAGATCTGCTCGAACCTCTGCAACAGATAATGATAACTCCTATACGAGATTTATAAATCAGCAAGAGTTATTCAACAGACAGCTACCTCAAGGACAATTACCGGATCTTTTCACTTTTGATATGAGTTACTATCCCGATGAAAGAGGGCCATATAATTTTGATCCTCCGGGAGGAACAAGCGTATCAGCTGGAATTGCAGAATACAATAGGGATGAAGAGCGATTGGTTTTGGCAGAACCGGAAACCCGGTGGGCCGGAATCATGAGATATATTCAAAACAGTGACTTTCAAGCTGCGAATTATGAATTTATTGAATTTTGGTTATTGAATCCATTCCTGGACAGACCCGATGGTAGTGGACATCAACTAGATGAGGAGGGATTTATCACATTTCATTTGGGAAATGTTTCGGAAGACCTCATGCATGATAATTTGCAATTTTATGAAAACTCAATTCCTACTCCGGATGAAACTGTACCAATAAGACAAACTCAATGGGGTGATGTTCCGCTTGATATTCCGACGAATGATGCATTTGACAATGACAATAGATCCTCTCAGGATTTAGGATTTGATGGATTGGGTGACGAGGATGAACGCGTAAAATTTCTTGATTATTTAAATCAGGTTGAAGCAGCTTTTTCCTTACTTCAAACGGTGTTCGAAGATCCATCGGCGGACAATTTTTGTTACTTCAATGATGAATTATGCTTCCAGAATGATGAAGATCTTTTAACACGATATAAAAAATTCAATAATCCTGAAGGTAATTCTCCGGACTTACGTCAGATAAGTACCTTTCAAAGAGGAAACCCCAATCCTGACAAAGAGGATCTTAACAATAACCAATCTCTGGATCAAGGCGAAAGCTTTTACGAATACAAGGTACCAATTACAAATAGCAATGGAGAGATAGATACAAGCCAGAATGACTTTGTGAGAGAAGTAAGAACCATCGTTAATTCACAAAACAATGTTGAAGAGAAATGGTACAGATTTAGAATTCCATTAAATTCCGGGAATGCCATAAATGAAATTGAAGGATTCCGATCAATTCAATTTATGCGAATTCTTCTAAATGGTTTCAGCACACAGAAAACATTTAGAATGGCTGAATTTGAATTGGTTAGAAACCAATGGAGAAGATTACCGGGAGTCTGTAATATCGATGGTGTTTTTGATGGAGAATTCAATGTAGATGCCGTAGGAATTGAAGAAAATCAAAGCAAGCAACCATTTGGATATGTGCTACCAAGAGGAATCAAACAAGAAAG
This sequence comes from Saprospiraceae bacterium, assembly GCA_965248155.1. Classification (GTDB taxonomy): domain Bacteria; phylum Bacteroidota; class Bacteroidia; order Chitinophagales; family Saprospiraceae; genus RFSX01. Next base: position 1,659,103 of record CBDFIO010000002.1, on the reverse strand, counting down.
GCTGTTTAGCACCTTCTCAAACGTCTTGCAGGATGAAAAGTCTCTATCGCTGAATTTCTGTGACCTGGAGAAAAACTGTGAAATCTCAATCTATAAATTAACCGAGCTGGATCTTCGTGTTTTTAAAAGAATGCAAATGTTTGTCCATGCCGAACCTAAAGATAATGAGATGGAAGATGGAGATGTGTCTGTATTCTTGCGCGCAGGGAAAGACTTTAGTCGTCATTATTATGAATACGAAATTCCACTAACCTTATCCAAGGAAGATACCCTTGCAACCGCATTAGAGAATCCGGATATCGTATGGCCTGAGCAGAACATGTTTGATTTTGCCTTAGACTTATTTATCCAGGCAAAGAAAATGAGGAATGTCTTGAATGTTCCAAAAGGGGAAGCCTTTGTTATTGACAATCAATGGTTGGTTGAAAACTTGCCTAATCTTGACGCGGAGTACAGAAGTATTTTTGTGGATACGATTGGTGTCGACAGATATTTGCCGGAAGGCCATAGAATAACTGTAAGAGGAAACCCAAATTTGGGATTGGTTAAAGGATTGCAGATAGGATTAAGAAATATTACGGAAAGACCTGAAGCTCCAGGTATGGGATTTTGTGGAGAGGTGTGGGTGAATGAATTAAGAGTAACCGGTCTTCAGGAACGTGGAGGAGTAGCAGGATTAGCTCGGTTAGATATTCAGATGGCAGATCTTGGAAACTTTTCTGCAGCTGGATCTTATTCAAGCCTGGGATGGGGAGCTCTAGATCAAAAAGTAAATGATCGTGCTAAGGAAGAAGTTATTGAATATGATTTTGCTACCAATCTGGAATTAGGAAAGTTCTTCCCTGAAAATTGGGGACTGAAGATTCCATTTTATGCGCAATATGCTAAGTCGATAAGAAATCCGGAATTCGATGCTTATGATTTTGATATTACGGTCGAAGATGAATTTGATTTAGTCCATAATCAGCCTCCTGAAACAAGAGATACAATCAGTGCTCGGAATCAAACCATCAGAACGATTAAAACATTCAACTTTACGAATGTAAGAAAAGAGAAAGGTTCGGGAAGTGCGAGGAAAACTACTGCTAATTCGGCACAGAACAAATCGGTAGCTCTACCAACACCCAAACCAGCAGAAACTAAAAAGCCTAAGAAGCCGATGCCATGGGATATTTCAAACTTCAGTTTCAGTTATTCTTTTACTGAAGTGAATTTTCGTGATCCTATACTGAAAGCAGACAACTCTAAGGACTATAAACTTGGCTTGGATTATAACTTCTCGAGGAGAGGTGGGTACATTGAACCATTCAAAAATATAAAGGCCAAGTCTTTAGCTTTAATAAAGGAAATAAACCTGAACCCACTCCCGAATTCATTTTCATTCAGTTCAAATATTAACAGATTTATTGCCACAAGGACTTTTAGAATTCCTAATGATCCGGTTTTTGAATTTGAAGATCGTCGTTTTGACTGGGAAAGAAGATATGATCTGAATTGGAATCTTACCAAATCGATTAAAATAAATTTTTCTGCATTTAACGAATCTTATATTGATGAACTTCGACAGGTCGGAGTTGCAGAAACACCAGAGGCTAGACCGTGGGTTAATGAATTTGGCAAGGAAGTAGATGTGTCCTCTGATCCGGGGATTGTAAAAAAATACTGGACGGACAATCTTAAAAGCTTTGGTAGAAACACAAACTATAACCATAATCTGTCTGTTAATTATTCGCTTCCATTGAAGTACATCCCATACATGGACTGGATAGACATCAAAGCGCAGTATCGTTCCTCTTATAGTTGGGCAGCAGGTCCGCTTATTACCATAGATGAGTTTGGCAATGATATAGGGTCAATAATTCAGAATGGGCAGAACAGGTCGATTACAGCGAGTTTTAATTTTGATAAATTATATGACAAATCGAAGTACCTGAAGAACCTTGATAAAGTAGGTAAACAGAGCAGCAGAACAAGATCAAGACCCAATACCGGCGGATTAGGGAGAGATCAAAATAATGATACGGTAAAAGCAGATACAGGAGATAGAAGTCGTAAAAAGGAAAAAACACCAGGTGCTCTTGAAAAGTTATTGTTAAGACCATTATTCCTGCTTCGATCTATAAGGATAAATTATAAAGAAGATTTTTCAACGATCGTTCCTGGATTTACCGGAACACCTCAATACTTAGGGCTTTCAAATAATCTTAGTGCTCCAGGGGCAAGTTTTGTATTTGGTGTACAACCGGATATTTCTGTTGTCAGCCCGAATAACTGGTTGCAAAAGGCTGCTGATAATGGTTGGATTACGAAGAGTCGAGGTCTTAATCAGGAAGTTATTCAGACGAAGACGCAGAATATAGATGCAAAAATTAAGATTGAACCCTGGAAAGACTTTAAAATTGATGTAGATGTTGAAAAGAATTATCAATCCAATCATTCTGAGGAATTCAAAAATAAAAGTATTGATCCGGCCATTGACGAATTTCAACAATTGGCCTTAAGGGATGTAGGATCATTTGAAGTCAGCTATTTCGCAATGAATACGCTTTTTGATGGAGATTTTGAAGGCCTGTTTGACAAGTTTGAACTCAACAGAAGTGCAATATCTTACAGACTTCCAAATGACACTTCAGATCCTCATTCGGAGGATGGAACCAATTACGCTCAGGGATATGGAAAGCAAAGTTCTTCAGTCGTAGTACCAGCATTTTTAGCGGCGTATACGAATAAAGATCCCAATCAGGTCAGTCTCGATCTGGAAGGGGATATTAAATCATTAGGATACCTTCCTAAGCCAAACTGGAAATTGCGATATGATGGGTTGACTAAACTGCCGTGGTTTAAAGACAAGTTTTCAAGCTTTAATCTTGAACACGGTTATTCGGCAAAATTGAGGATTAATAGTTTCAATAGTGATATCGAGTATAGAGCAACAGATCCTTATCAGAACCTTAAATCAAATGGTAATTATTATTCGAGAATTGAAATTCCATTTATACAAATTAATGAACAATTCAATCCTGTTATCGGATTGTCGATGAAAACAAAAAGCGATCTGAATCTTGAATTTCAATATATCAAAGGCCGAACTTTAGATTTATCAATAAATACTTCAAGCGAACTAACCGAATCCAGAAAAACAGAGTTTGTCTTTGGGTTTGGATATACAATCAAGGATTCTAAGTTTTTGAAAAAGAAGAAGAAAAGAAGATCTTCCCGTCAGACTACGCCAACAGATGAGCAGGACGAAGAAGATAAAAATAGTTCAAGGACGAGAGGATCGAGAAGAAATGTGTCCTCTGACAGGGGTAATGATATGACCTTCTTATTAAATGTCGGATTTAGCGATAATGTCACTTTGGTTCATGAGCTTGACTTTGGCGGGACGCCGGAAAAATCAAGAGGATTGAAGTCGCTTACCATAAGTCCTTCAATGGATTATATAATTAACGAGAATCTTACTATGCGCGTGTTTGTAGACTACAGCGCGACTAGACCTTATATAAGTACATCTCCTCCGGTAACAAGTATAAATGGAGGTATAACGATGCAGATGACACTTAATTAGTGAATATAAAAACCGCCATTCAAAAGATTGAATAGCGGTCATGAGGTATTCCAGTTTTGAAGTTTTTTATCTTTTCAACAAATCTCTTATTTCTGTAAGTAAGTCGATATCTGAAGGACCAGCTGGTGGTGCTTCTTCAACAGGAGCTTTGGTCTTATTGTAAGCCTTGACAATTAAAAAAAGTACAATTCCAACCATAACTAAGCTGATTATGGAGTTAATCCATTTGCCATATCTGGTGGCCGTCTCAGCAACTTCAGTTCCATCTGCTGCTACACTGGCAGGTGTAAGTATAACACGCATATCTGCGAAATCCATTCCTCCTGCAAAGTGGCCAACTGCTGGCATGACAATATCACTGACAAATCCATTTACAACAGCACCTACCGCTCCGGCAAGTATTACTGCGACAGCAAAATCAATGACATTCCCAGTCATGATGAAAGCCCTAAATTCTTTTAACATGTGTAATAAGTTTTAGTTGATCGAACTAATTTATATGAAATCAAAGATTATATTAAATATTATTTAATATTTAACCTTTTGATTTATATGTTCTTTTATATTAACTAAAACGCAATAAGACTTTTCTAAAGTTTTGTGGTATGATTATGTTGTCGTGATTGGAGAGTTCTTTTCTACCATCTTCGAACTGGATACTCAAGGATTCAGAAATGGCATCAATTCCAATTAACTCTATATGGTAAGAATTAAAGTGAGGCTTGTAATTACTGTCAAAGTCCTGAATTAACTCAATGGAATCTTCATTTTTGATCATTGTGAATTTTGAATATCTGGATTCCCCTGATTTATATTCCTGGCCTTCAAAATCATCAGTGTACAGATAGCTCACATGTTCTCCATCTTCAACAAATAATTTTAAATGTAGATTTTCTAATTGCTTTTCACCTACATATTGCATCAGCGGAAATTCTGGAAAAACGGAACCCGCCTTTATAAAGAAAGGAATCTTGTCAAGTTCTGCTTCAATATAATGTTCGGTATCGCCTTCATATAATTTATGATCATAGTAATCATACCAGTTACCCTCAGGTAAATGAACGATTCGACCCAAGGCACCGGATTGCATTATAGGAGCATACAATAAATTATCACCTAGGTAACACTCCACTTTTCTGCTTACAAGTTGTGCAGCCTTTTCATGATGTACGAACTCTGTCGGGCGGATCATTGGAGTTCCGAACTTATGATATTGATAGAAGACTGTGTAGATGTATGGAAGAATTTTGTATCGAATATTGATAAATTTCCTCACATGGTTCAGATATTTTTCACCAAAAGACCAAGGTTCTTGTTCTCCATGGTCACCTGAGGAATGGGTCCTCATAAATGGGTGGAAGATGGCCATTTGCATCCACCGGACATAAAGCTCTCCAGAAGGTTGTCCGATAAATCCTCCAATGTCAGAACCGCAAAATGAAATCCCACTTATATTGAGTCGCTGTGTTTGATAATGGGCTATTTTAAGATGGTCCCAACTTGACAGATTATCACCCGTCCACACACTGGTATAACGCTGAAGACCGTTGTATCCAGATCTTGTAATAATAAGAGGTCGTTTTCCATGCAAATACCTTTTTACACCTTCATAAGTAGCTCTCGTCATTTGCATACCATAGATGTTGTGACCTTTCCTGTGACTACAAGGGTGTCCGTCATGGTCTAATCTAACATCGTCGGGAAATGTTTTTGAAGGGACATCAAACAACGCCGGTTCATTCATATCGTTCCACACGCCCGCAATTCCAATGTTTTCTATAAGATCTTGAAACAAACTTGCCCACCAGCTTCTGACTTCTGGATTTGTGAAATCAGGAAAATAACATTCCCCGGGCCACACTTTCCCTTTCACGTAAGGGCCATCTGCTCTTCGGCAAAAATATCCTTTTTCAAAAGCTTCTTTGAAGACACTGTATTCTCTGTCAATTTTTATCCCCGGATCTATGATGACCATCGTTTTAAACCCATCTTCCAAAAGATCATCAACCATATTTTTGGGATCTGGAAACCGCTCACTGTCCCATGTAAAACATCGGAAACCATCCATATAATCAATATCCAAATAGATGGCATCGCAAGGAATTTTCAAATTCCTGAGTTTTTGAGCAATTTCTCTTACTTGTGATTCAGGATAATAGGACCATTTGCACTGTTGATAACCTAAAGCCCAAAGCGGGGGCATTTCAGCTGTCCCTGTTATCCTTGTATACCTTTGAGCTACATCAATAAGTTTTGGCCCATAAATGAAATAGTAATTCATTTCTCCGCCATCGCTCCAGAAACTAGTTACATTTTTTCTTTCACTGGCAAAGTCGAAGAAACTTTTAAAACTATTATCGAGAAAGATTCCATAAGCCATGTTATGGTGAAAACCATAATAGAAGTTTATATTTTTATATAGCGGGTCTGTCTCAGTCGTATATCCATATTCGTCAGTTCCCCAATTTATAAATCGCTTTCCTCTTAAATTAGGTTCTACCGGTTTGTCTCCTAACCCAAAGTATGATTCACCCTCCTGAACAGTTTTACTTAGTTGGACGATATTTCCACCATGTTTTTCGTATTCCTCCCAATGAAATCCCTTTTCATCTTCACAGATTAATTTGCCATCAAGATTATATATGGATAAATAAAGGTGGTTTTTGCTAATTCGACAGCTTAGAGAATCTGTGTTGATAATTATTAAATCAGCTGTTTCTTGAACAGAATATTTCTTTTGATCTGGTGTAAAGTTTGGATCAATAGCATATGAAAAATCTTCTTCAAAGACAGTTTCTGTACAATATCTAATTCTTAGAATATTATCGTCAAGAATGTAAATGCGGAGATAAGTACCATTGTCAGTCTGAATTTCCAGATACTCATTTGTTTCATTGTATTTTTTAAATGTACCTGGATAGAATTCGTTGGGAGCATACACTAATTCTTCTTTTCCTAAATCCAACATTTCCATATGTTTTAATAATTAAGTTGGCAAATATCTAATTTTCTTGGAAACCAATGTCTGTGTTATCTGGAATTATCACACTTTTCTTCAAAATGACAATTCCATCTTTAATACAATAGCTTTCTGTCTCAGCATCTTCCAGACTTTCATGGCCGATTATATTCACAAAATTCCCAATCTTGACATTCTTGTCAATTATTGTTTGTTCTATTCGACAGTCTTTACCAATTCCTAAAAGCTTTGTTTGAGATTCTTCTGAAAGATCAGCCAGTGCCTGATAATAATCATTGCCCATGACAACAGATCGTTTTATAGTTGTCCTTGGTCCAATTCTAGATCGAATTCCGATAATCGAATCGCTTATTTCATCTGCATGGATTATACAGCCATCAGATATTAAAGTTTGGGTCAATCGTGAACCAAAAATCTTTGAAGGTGAAAGCATCCGCGCACTTGTATAGACTTGATTCTTATTATCGAACAAATTGAATTCGGGGAGAAATTTTGTTAGTCTCAGGTTGGCTTCAAAATAGGAACTAATACTTCCGATATCAGTCCAATATCCTCCAAAAGGATAACTCAATACTTTTCGTGTATCATCTTTTACAGCAAATGGAATTATTTCTTTACCAAAATCATTGGCTTCAGGCATAGCATCAAACATATCCATCATTACCTTTTTATTGAAAATATAGATACCCATAGAAGCCAGATAATGTTTTCCTTCGTCGGTATATTTTTTTTCTAGGGGAGAACTCCATTTTTCAAGGGTATCAAATGAGGGCTTTTCTACAAAATCTATTATTTCGTCGTTTTGACCAACCTTAAGAATTCCAAACGCGGGCGCATCATTATCGTCTACCGGAATAGTAGCAACAGTGATGTCTGAATTATTGTGAATATGAAGATTAAGAATTTCCCTAAGATCCATTTGATAAAGGTGGTCTCCAGAAAGGATAATTACATATTCGTATTCGTGGATCGCCAATCTTGGCAAACTTTGTCTTACAGCATCAGCAGTTCCCTGAAACCAATCAGTACTTTTTCTGGTTTGCTCGGCTGCTAATATATCTACAAAGCCATTCGTAAATATATCAAAGTGGAAGGCTTTCTTAATATGTTTATTGAGTGATGCTGAATTAAATTGTGTCAGGACAAACATGCGTTTCAAATCAGAATTGAGGCAATTACTGATCGGAATATCAATCAGTCTATACTTACCCCCTATAGGCACTGCTGGTTTAGATCTGAGATCTGTCAATGGATATAGTCGGGAACCAACTCCCCCGCCTAATATTACAGCTATCGTTTCTTTGATCATAATCTATTGGTTTAAGAGTTTAAGATATTCTTCTTTGTACAATTTTATTGAAGCTAACCAGGAGAAATCTAATTCTTTTGATTTTAGTCTAATTTTTTCGGTTTCTTCAGGATCACTATATAATGTTAATGCTCGAGTTATGGCGGTTTTAAGATCGATTACATTGGGATTTTCGAATCTGATTCCACAACCACCATTATCAATATCATCAACTGTATCTATTAGTCCTCCAGTTGATCTTACAATGGGTATAGTTGCATATCGATATGCAAACATTTGATTGAGTCCACAAGGTTCAAATCTTGATGGCATAATCAGAAAATCAGATGCGGCGTATATTTTATGAGACAAGGTTTCATCGTACATAATAAATGCATGCACATTAGATGTATATTTTCCTTTGAGTTTTTGAAATTGATTTTCTAAGTTCTTGTCTCCATTTCCCAATATAACGAAGTTGATATTTTTAGTTTCGCTCAATATGCTTTCAATGGTTTGTGCCAAAATATCTGCACCTTTTTGGTATGCAAACCGACCAATAAAGCTGAAGATCGGGGCTTTTATATCGATTTTGTATTCCTTGCAAAAAGCGGCTTTGTTTTTAGATTTAAAAACAGACCATGACCTTTTGAGATGATGACCAATAAGTGGATCTGTAGCTGGGTTCCATGTCTCATTATCTATTCCGTTAAGGATTCCACGTGATTTGTCTTTAGTATTAGAAAAGAGCCAATTCAGATTTCCTGAATTTGTACTGATCTCTTTTAAATAGGAAGGTGAAACTGTACTGTAGGCCCAACAATTTTTAATTCCTGTAGCAAATGAATGAATATGATCATCCCAATCCAATAGTCCACGGTGATCTTCATTAAATGCTGGAAGTAAATTTTTATGTTTCCAATCCCAGTTGCCCCTGTAAGCGGCATTATGAATAGTATAGTAAGTAGCTTGTTCCCTTAGCTTTTTGAAGTCTTTGCCATGTTTGACAAAAAATGGAATTAATCCGGTTTGATGGTCATGGCAATGGATAACATCAAATTCAATTTCTTTTGAATTTAGCCACAATAAGACAGCACGTTGAAATGAAATATTTCTTTCAATTTCATCTTTGAATCCTTCACCATCCTCACCAAGGTATACTGACTTTCTATCAAAAAGACCCGGGAGATCAATACAGTAAAACGGATAATCTAAATCGGGGCTTGTATTCTTTTCTACTGTAAAATTAATTGAGGTATTGTCAAGTAAAAAGGAGGATTTATAAACTACTTTAAATTTATGATTATTAAACCAGGGCAAGGTATATTTTGGTATTACCACATTGGCATTTATACCTGCTGCAGCGGAGTAAACCGGTAAAGCACCAACCACATCTCCCATTCCTCCAGCTTTAGCAGCAGGATAACATTCGGTACTGATGTGAAGAACTGAAATCATAGTTTTTTTGGCTTGAGTATTAGCACAGCAAGAGGTGGTATATCTAATGATAATGACCGCACTTGTGAATGTTCACCTTGCGATGAAGACTTTAAATCTTTATCCAGATCCACTCCTGAACCATTGTATTTCTTAGCATCACTATTAAAGACACATTTCCATAAATCGTAATCCGGAACTCCAAGTCGATAGTTTTTTAGGTGGTTTGGAAGAAAGTTACAAATTACAACTAAGCACTCCTCATCAGATTTTCGGATATAGCTTAAGATGCAATTTTTATGATCGCTATGATCTATCCACTCAAGGCCTCGTGAATCATAGTTGTATGTAAATAGTGCTTTTTCATGACGATATAATTTATTCAGATCTTTGACACAATTTTGTAATCCTGAATGAAAATCAAATTCCAAAAGATGCCAGTCCAAAGAATTATTTACATTCCATTCAGATGTTTGTCCGATTTCATCACCCATAAATAAAAGCTTTTGCCCGGGGTGAGTAAACATATAGCCATACAACAGTCTGATATTTGCAAACTTTTGCCATTCATCTCCAGGCATTTTGTAAATGATAGAATTTTTACCGTGCACTACTTCATCATGTGACAAGGGTAAAAGAAAGTTTTCTGAGTAAGCATATGCCATTGAAAAACTTATCTCATTATGATGATAAGAGCGGTAGATGGGATCTTTGGACATATATTCTAGACTATCATTCATCCATCCCATCATCCATTTCAAGCCAAAACCGAGACCTCCAAGATCAACTGGGGATGTTACTCCTTTGTAAGCTGTAGACTCTTCAGCAATCATCAGAATATCAGGAAACGCTTCATAGCAAGAAGTATTTAGTTTTTGTATAAAGTCTATCGCTGCGAGATATTCATTTCCTCCATAAATATTGGTTTCCCACTCTCCATCTTCTCTTGAGTAATCTAAATACAACATAGAAGATACGGCGTCAACCCTCAATCCATCCAAATGATACTCCGAAAACCAGTAATGGGCACTTGAAATTAAAAAGGAAACTACTTCTGGTCGTTCATAATTAAATATCAGGCTATTCCAATCAGGATGGAAGCCTTTTTTCTGATCTGGATGTTCGTATAATTTTGTTCCATCGAAGTCCGCAAGTGCAAACTCGTCATTAGGAAAATGTGCCGGTACCCAATCCATTATTACACCTATTCCAGCACTATGAAGAACGTTGATCAAATACATGAGATCTTTTGGGTCTCCATACCTACTTGTGGGTGCAAAATAGGAGGTAGAAAGATATCCCCAGGAAGGATAATAGGGGTGCTCAGTCAATGGCAGAAATTCCACATGTGTAAAGCCCATTTTTAAAATATACTCGGTCAGCTCAACTGCTAATTCTGTATAACCAAGAGAGCTTTCATTGTTTTTTTTCCAGCTTCCAAGATGAATTTCATAGATGGAAAGGGGACCGTTCAAATCGTTGTTTGATTGTCGATTATTCATCCAACGTTCATCGTTCCATTTAAAATCATTATTCCATGATACAGAAGCTGACTTAGGCATCAGCTCTGTTTGGAATGCAAATGGATCAGCTTTTTCTCTGACCTTTTGGTCATGATTGGAATATATTCTGTACTTATATAAATCCCCAAGCTTAAAATCAAGAATAAACCCTTCCCAAATTCCGGAATGATCCCATCTTACAAAAAGGGAATGTTCCTCTCCGTTCCAATTATTGAACTCTCCGATGACTTCAACTCTTTTGGCACCGGGAGCATAGACAGCAAAATAGAATCCTGAAATATCGTCCAGCATCAAAGGATGAGCACCCATCTTTTCAAATAGCCTAAAATGATTCCCGGATCTAAAAAGATCAATATCAAAATCAGTAAATAAAGAATGGGGAACACATTTCGACTTCACATTTATGGATTTAATTCAATATACAATACTTGCCCAACTTCTATCACAAAATGTATAGTAAAACTAGAGTTTTTGATCTTATCAGCAAGTCGCAAAGTATTCCTAATTTCACAGACCATATAAGTGAAATGTACTCAAAGAAATCACAAGCTAATTATTACGAAAAGACTAAAGAATTTCTTAGTGCCACACTTGCTATTTCTGACTATGATCAATTGATCTCAATCTTACATTTTCATGAGTGGAAATATTATGTAGACAATAGCGCAGTAATATCTGATTTTGAGTATGACCAATTATTTGATAAGCTTAAAATCCTGGAGGACGAATATCCAGAGAATAAAAGAGCAGATTCTCCAAGCCAGAGAGTATCAAGTGATCTTAAAAGTGATTTTACTTCAGTAAAACATTTGAGTCCGATGCTGTCTTTAGCGAATTCATATGGTGAGGAGGATTTGATTGACCTTGACGCACAAATCAGAAAACTATGTCTTATAGAAGAAGGGCCTATTGATTATTTTGTTGAACCAAAGTTAGATGGAGGGAGTATTTCATTAGTTTACAAAAATAATCTTTTAACACGGGCGGCTACCAGAGGAAATGGCATAGAGGGAGAGGAAATGACTCCCAATGCAAAGGCAATATCTTCTGTTCCTTTATCCGCAGATTTTGCCAAGTACAATATTCATACAGCAGAACTCAGAGGGGAAGCGGTTATCGCAAGAGACAACTTTGCAAAAATTAACGCAGTCCGGGAAAAGGAAGGATTAGTTCTTTATGCCAATCCCCGCAATGCAGCTACAGGAGGATTGAGAACAAAGGATGCCAATGAAACGAGAAAAAGAAAACTTGAAGTTTTTGTTTTCCAAATGGCAGTTGCATTGGATAAAGATGGTAGGGATGTTCTCTCTCAGTTTGAAAGCCACAGCCGTACAATGGAAATTCTCGGAGACTTGGGATTCAAAATTCCAAAGAAAGAAAAGCAAAAATGTAAGAATATTAAGGAAGCTATTGATGCAAGTCAAGCTTGGGAATTAAATAGAGATAAGTACAATTATGAAATAGACGGAGCCGTAATTAAATTGGATGATTTTATTCTACAGGATAAATGTGGATCAACAGCTCATCAACCCAGATGGGCAATTGCGTTTAAGTTTAAAGCAAAACAGGCAACAACAACTTTATTAGATGTTGAATTTCAAGTAGGAAAGACTGGGGCAATAACTCCAGTAACAAAAGTAGAACCCGTTCATTTGGCTGGTGTCACGGTATCATCAATTTCTCTGCACAACGAGGAATTTATTAAGCAAAAAGACCTTAGAATAAATGATAAAGTAATTATAGAAAGGGCAGGGGATGTTATCCCTTATGTTGTTAAATCTTTAGATGATATAAGAACAGGAAAAGAAAAGAAAATTAATTTCCCGACACTGTGCCCTTCTTGTGAAACTGTATTGTCTAAAAGTGAAGATCAAGCGGCATGGCGATGTATGAATTATTATCAATGTAGGGCTCAAATTCTTCAAAGGATTATTTTTCATGTTTCTAAATCGGCTATGAATATCGATGGATTTGGAAAATCCTATGTTGAGAAGTTTTATGAACTGGGATGGATTTCAGATATCAGTGATGTATATAACTTGAACTATGAGGCTATTGCGGAGTTAGACGGTTTTGGTAAAAAGTCTTCAACGAAACTTCAACAAGCGATTGAAAAAGTAAAACACAATTCGTTAGGTCGACTTTTAGTAAGTTTGAGTATTCATCACCTTGGAATAAAGGCGAGTAAGCTTATTGCGCAGCATATTGACTCGATTTTTGATCTTAGTGACTGGACTGAAGAAAATTTTATTGAGATAAAAGATATTGGGCCTGTTGTTGCGGAAAATGTAATGGAATATTTTTCTATTGCCGAGAACATAGAGATTCTTCGAAAAATGGAATCTTATGAACTTAATACAAGACAAACTGAAGAGGACAGGCCACTGGTAGTAAGCGATAGTGCTCCATTTATTGGTAAAACCATTTTGTTTACGGGAACATTATCAGAAATGAGTAGAAAAGAAGCCCAGTCAAAAGCTGAAGCAGCTGGAGCAAAAAGCATATCCGCAGTAAGCTCTAATTTGAATATTCTGGTTGTGGGAGAAAAGGCGGGATCAAAACTTAAGAAAGCACAAACACTGGGAAGTGTTCAGATTTTAACAGAAAAGGAATTTATAGATATCCTAAACAAGTTTAAAAATAACTAAGGAATAGCATTATGAAATTTGAGGAATTTGGATTTAGTGACATAATATTGGACGCCTTATTTTATATGGGATTTGAAAATGCTACTCCGATACAGGAACAAGCGATACCTGAAATAATCGAAGGACGAGATTTATTAGCGTCTGCACAAACAGGAACCGGTAAAACAGCAGCATTTTTATTGCCGATTTTAGACAAGATTTCACGTGAAAAAACTGAAAACACACAGGTATTAATTATTGTCCCTACCAGAGAATTAGCCCTGCAGATCGATCAGCAAATACAAGGGTTTTCATATACGACCAATATTTCTTCAATTCCTTTGTACGGTGGTGGTGATGGAATGGATTGGGAGGGACAGAAAAAAGCATTGGTAAAAGGGGTACATATTGTAGTTGCCACTCCGGGTAAACTTATGTCCTTTATGCAAAACAAGCATTTAAGCTGCGACACCATTAAATACCTTATCCTAGATGAAGCCGACAGGATGTTGGACATAGGATTTTATGAGGATATAATCACAATAATCAATCAGCTTCCTGAAGATAGGCAGACATTATTATTTAGCGCCACGATGCCGGATAAAATAATAAAGCTTAGTAGAAAGATATTAAAGAATCCGAAGCACATAAGTATTGCGATGTCAAAACCCGCAGAAAAGATCTTACAAGCGACCTACCTATGTTATGATGAACAGAAAGTCAAATTGCTTCAAAAACTGATAAAAGATAAACCGAATTATAGAAGCATAATTATTTTTTCTTCAACCAAGAAAAACGTTTCAAAAATTGTATCAGCGTTAAATAAAAAGGGTTTAAAAGCGAAAAGCATTTCGTCAGATCTTGATCAAAAGCAAAGAGAAGAAGTCCTATTGGATTTTAAAGCTAGAAAGATCAGAATATTAGTGGCCACAGATGTCATAAGCCGGGGAATTGACATTAAGGACATCAACCTTGTGATAAATTATGATGTTCCCAGAGATGCCGAGGATTATGTCCATAGAATTGGAAGAACAGCTAGAGCGGATACATCAGGAGTTGCAATTACATTAATTAATCCTGATGATATGAGATCTTTTTCTTCTATCGAAAAACTTATTGAAAGGGAAATAATTAAAATGAATGTTCCTGAAGAATTCGGACCATCACCAGAATGGCAATTAAATTTCAAGAGGAGATCATTCAAGAAGAATTATCGAAAAAAGGGAAGAAAATAAAAAAGCAGCCCGATAAACCATTGAGCTGCTTTAATATATTATTGGATTCTTTTCTTAGATGCCCAATTTCGCTTTTACCAATTCCATCACATCATCTCCTTGGTTGGCATGAAGAATTACTCCATTGCTTGCATCAAAAATCATTATGAATCCATTTTCTTGTCCAATGGCTTCTAAAGCAGTCTTCACTTTATCCAGGATAGGCTGATACAAATCTTCCCTTTTCTTTAATAGTTTCTGCTGGACTTCTACTTCATATTGCTGTATCTTTTGTTGTTCCTGTCCTAGTTCTCCTTCTTTCTGTTGCATTTGAACTTGTGATAAAACACCATCATTGGCCTCTTGAACATATTTTTGATATTTAGTCTCAAAGGACTTTACCATTTGTTCGCCTGCAGCTACAAGCTGAGTTTGATAAGTTTCCAATTCACTATCAGCTGCCTTTACTTCGGGTAATTCAGAAAGAAGTAATGCTGAATTCAAATAACCGAATTTCTGTGCATTCATTGAAACAGCGACCATAAGAAACACTATTAGAAAAGTAAGTGTTTTAAATCGAGTAATTTTCATCTTTTATTTTTTATTAATTTAAAATTGAGTTCTATTCTCATAAGACCTCATACTAAGTACCGCAAATGTAGCTGAATGATTTAATTCTTGTTCCTTTTTAACCTAAGATTAAAGCTTTAAATATCGAATTGTTAAATTCTATATATAGTTTATTACCCAAAAAGGGGATATAAGTCATATAACCAAATACCTAAAACTTGCTGAAAGATGTCTGCCAGGAGCGCTTAATCCAGATGAAAAAGGTCTGTAATGTCTGTCAAGAATATTGTTTACTGCAAGTGAAAGACTCGCTTTCCTATTAATTGTCCACATTGTATTAAAGCTGTAATTGCTCCATGAAGGACTACCATCTATAGTTGCAAGATCAGGATTATCTACACTTCCTCCAAAATCTTCAATCCGTTTCCATCCATTATATCTCCATAGCAATTGAAAGTTGAAAGGACCTTCTTCATAACTTAACTTGGTGAACGCATAAGTAGGAGGGATATGACCTAATGGAACTTTGACTCCGGCTTCATTTTCAGAATTTCCTTTTTGAAAACTGATTGAACTAAACAGGTTTAATTTGTGATTTAAATCAATATCTATATGGACAGAGATTCCTTTGACAGTACCTGTCTCTGCATTTACATTACCTGTGACGAGTAATGTATCATTGTTGCTTATAAAGATACTTGAGCTATCAGGAAGTTGGAAAGGTTCGCGAATGATGGCCTCAGATATGCTCGTGTAGTAAGCAGTAAATCCTATTTTGAAGCCCCGCTTCTCATAAACAAGACTTAACTCTGAATTCCAAACATTTTCGGATTCAAGCTCGGGGTTAGGCACAGTTATCTCATTACTGTTAATTCGAATTTTAGCCAGGTCATCTACATTTGGAGATCTAAATGCGGTACCGGTTATAAGTCGAGCTGAAAAATCTCCTTTTTCATAATTAACAGCTGTCATTCCTACAACTGCTCTATCCTCACTTTCAATACCATCGTAGAAATATGCCGGCCAGGCAATCGGGTCATCACTTGAATATCGTAATTCAACTTCCTGATAATTCCATCTTAAACCATTTATCCAATTGAATGTAGAATCTTGATTTTTCCAATTGTGTTGCATATAAACTCCAAAATTAGTCATGCTGCTTCCACCACTGGGGTATCTTGTAAGTGCTGAAAAATCTTTTTCTTGAGTTAATATATTCTCATGAAATGCTGAAGAGGATACTTCATTGTGATGGGCATCTATTCCATAAGAAATGCTTTGGGTATTTGTAAGGCGCTTTTGAAAATCTGCAGAAAATCCCATAACATTTACGTCCTCACGTTGAGATTCACGTATACCAACATTCAGTAAGCGAGATACTCTTTCTTCTTTAATATCCTGAAAAGATGTAATAACAATTAACTTATCGTATATGGCCGTTGGAGCGTTGAAACTTAACCTTGGAGAAATAAGCAATCTCTTTTGCGGGCCATAATGCCATTCTGCATATTTGAATGTTCCGTTATTTTGTTCAATAAGATTATCATATCTGGGCACGTCTCCTGAACTTGAATATTGTAGGTTTAGATCGAGATTAATTTTTGGAGAAAGCTTAAAAACCCACTTTTGTAACAGATCGATTTGTTTATAAGCTGTACCGATTTGAGTATAAGGATCATCGTTATCCATGATGACATCTTGTCCATCTATCCGGGACACATATTTATTCCTTAAACCAAATCCTTCGTATTCTTCAGATTGATTTTTTCCCGACCGTAAGTTATCATAGTCACTGCCTGAAATACTGGTTAGAACACCAAATTTTTTTCCTGAGAACATGTGGTCTAAGTGAATTCTTTTTTCCTGATTTGCTGAATTATATCTAATATGAGAAGTCAGAGATTGTTTATATGTGGCCGTCTCTTCATAATTAAGCAAGGGGGATTTTGTTCTGAAATGAATTACTCCTCCCAGGGCATCACTCCCATACATCAATGAAGCTGGACCATAGAGCAATTCCACTTGTTGCAAAATTGCAGGATCAACAGTTATTGCATTTTGTAAATGACCATTCCTGTATATGGCGTTATTCATTCTTACGCCATCAACAACAAGTAATATCTTATTAGCTTCAAACCCACGAAGAATAGGAGATCCTCCTCCCATTTGGCTTTTTTGAACATAGGCAGCGCCATTTAATTTTACGGCTTCTGCGGATGTTTGTACATGAGAACTATAAATTTCACTTGCTTTAATTCGTGAAACTGAATACGGCAGTTCGAATTTTCTGCTGTCAGTTCTACCAATAATTATTATTTCATCAAGCATTTCATCTTCTGCTTCAAGTTGGACTACATTCTTTCTCTTTCTAATCTCTTTAAGTGAAATTGTGAGCTCTTTACAAGCTATATATGAAAAAGTAATTTTTGTAGTTGCTTTCAGGCCATCTTCAATAACGATAATTCCATTTTCATCGGATACCATCTGTTTATTCTGATATTGTGAAAGAGCCCCAATTAGTGGCAGGTGATTATCATCTACAATCTGAATGGTTTCCTGTGATATCCCACTAGCACTTAAAAACAGAAAAAACAATATTCTATAGAGCTTCCGGAATTTGTATAGTAAACGTTGTTCCTTCATTTGGTTTTGAACTTTTAACAAATATTTTACCGTTATGATAATTTTCAATTATTCTCTTAGCTAATGATAAACCTAAACCCCACCCCCTTTTTTTAGTGGTAAACCCAGGTATAAAAATTCTTTTATGGTTACCTGCAACGATACCTTTACCGGAATCTGAAAGGTCAATATTAACCATATGGTGGGAGGTTTCAATACTGGCTTTAATTTGACCCTCATCTTCCATGGCATCTAAAGCATTTCTTAATATATTTTCTACAACCCAGTCAAAAAGATGTGAATTTATATTCGCAAAGATAGCTTCATCATCATGTTGAGTAAAAACAAACTCAATTTTATGGGAAGCTCTTCTCTGCATATATTTTATACAATCATTTAATTCTTCAACTAAATTCTTTTTTTCCAAAGCGGGTTTGGATCCTATTTTAGAAAAGCGATCTGCGATCAACTCGAGACGCTTAACATCGTTTCTCAGTTCATGTACAACTTCTAACTGGTCGGGATTGTTTAAAGAAATATCTTTCAAGTGTTCGATCCACCCAATAATTGCAGAAATGGGAGTTCCTAATTGGTGAGCAGTTTCTTTTGCCATTCCGACCCATACTCTGTTTTGCTCCGCTTTTCTAGAACTTGATAAAACGAAATATCCGAAAATAACGAATGTGCCTAATAATAAAATCTGAGCAATTGGGAACATTGAAATAAGCTGGAAAGTTTTTGAATTTTCATAGTAGATCCAGTTAGCATATCCGCCAGGTCCTTTGATGGGATCATAACCCCGTTTTATTATTTGTTCCTTTCGGGATAATAGAAATTCTTCATTATCGTCCTTCCCATTTCCATAGTTTGTCCCTTGTAACTTTCCATTATCAGCCTCCATAATAATTGGAATAGTTCCTAATCTTTCCAGAACTAATAAATCCGTACTTGTGTTTTCATCCTGATTGGTAACTACAGAAGTCAGGGCTTCTGCATATAGTTTCACCATGTTTAATTCACGTTCAGCTAGATTTTTGGCAAGGTACTGGCTATAGAGCATTGTAATGAGGACAATCACTAAACCCATACCAGCTAATAAGATCTTCCAACGGGAACTATTTTTATAAATTTCCATAAATTGAATTAGACATTTTCTTAAACGTCAAAATGAAGATAGAATTATCTTTTATTGATCTTGAATGAAAAAAGAAAAAACCTATTACTCAGAAAGTATTGATACTCTTGATTCTTTATCAGAATCAATTATAAAAGACATACATCATCCAATCATATTATTTATTGGCGAGCTTGGGGCAGGCAAAACAACTTTAATTAAAGCATTAGTAAATCAATTTGGAACAAAAGATCAAGTAAGTAGTCCCAGCTATGCAATTATCAATGTTTATAATTCGGGTGACGATAATATGTATCATATTGACCTGTATAGACTTAAAGATGCACAAGAAGCATTTCAATTAGGAATTGAAGAAATATTATACTCTGGGAGTTATTGTTTTATCGAATGGCCCCAATTAATTCGAGATTATATTGATGAACCCTATCATGTTATCAAAATTGAACATCAGCAAAATAATATGAGGAAAATTACACTTGTCTGATTATTCTATTTAATTTATAGTTTGTATGAATCAACATCATGGCTGATCAAGGAAAAAATATAAGTTTTTCCGATTTTTTTACGGAAGGTCAATATCAGACCCAAGCCGAAGTACTTGCCGTAAGTACAGGTAGTAAAGAAATAACCATTGGTATCCCAAAAGAGCATGGCGGCGATGAAAACAGAATTTCTCTTGTTCCGAACTCCATACGTACTTTGGTAGGATATGGACATAAAGTTCTGATTCAATCTGGTGCGGGAAAAAGATCAAATTATACTGACCATGATTATTCGGAATCTGGTGCTGTCATAAGTAAAGACAAAAAGGAAATCTTTAATTCAGATATTGTCGTTAAAGTTTCTCCTCCTACCTTAGATGAAATAGATCTGTTGCATTCCAATCAAGTACTCATTTCACCGATTATATTACCCAATATGACCGATGAGTATTTGCAGGCGCTAAAGAAGAAAAGAGTAATCGCTCTTGCTATGGAATATCTAAAAGGTGAAAAAGGTACATTTCCACTAGTAAGAATAATGAGCGAAATAGCAGGAATGGCTTCAGTATTCACTGCGGCGGAATTATTAAGTTACAGCCAAGGGGGAAGAGGAGTTTTGTTAGGAGGTGTTTCAGGCGTACCACCTGCTAAAGTAGTTATATTAGGAGCAGGAGTAGTTGGTGAATTTGCTACCAAAACAGCCTTAGGCCTTGGAGCATCAGTCCGTATTTTTGATAGCGATATTGATAAGTTAATGCGTATTCAGAATATAATAGGACGACATCTCCATACATCAACTTTTAATCCTGTCTATTTAGGCTATCAATTAATTAGTGCTGATGTAGTAATTGGTGCGGTACATTCCAAGACAGGCAGATCTCCCATATTAGTAACTGAAGACATGGTTTCAAAAATGAAAAGTGGAGCCGTAATCATTGATGTGAGTATCGATCAAGGAGGATGTATAGAGACATCAGAAGTAACCTCGCATAGTTCTCCAACTAAAATCAAGCATGGAGTTGTGCATTATGGCGTTCCCAACATAGCTTCAAAAGTTCCTCGTACTGCATCAGTTGCAATCAGTAATATTATTACTCCACTGCTAATCAAAGCCGGTAAATACGGATCAGTAGAAGGCCTTTTATATGGAAGTACCGGAGTTCGCAATGGTGTATATGCGTACAAAGGGTGTCTTACGAACGAGTACTTAAGTAAAAAATTTGGACTGAAATATCAGGATATCAATTTACTTATTGCGAGTAAATTTTAGACCACTATACCTTTCTTCTGGCGTCAATAAAACTTTTGATAAAATAGAACATCGCGATGATGCCGGTAACGATCATTGCAATAACTCTATACAAACCAGGACCACCTTGTTCTAAGGATTTTGGCAAACGCATACCTACAAGCGCTATTAAAATTAATAGAGTTAAAACGACTCCAATATGGGCGACTACTTTATTATGGTTTCGAATACTATTCGTAAGCACCAGCAAAACGATACCAAATATGACTGGAATTAGAGCAGTATTTGAACCTGAAGATTTAAAACCCCATATACCTAGAGCGATAAGAGTTGTTGCATTTAAAAGATTAGCGTTTCCAACGTTCATGTTATTTTTTTTGCAAATGTAATTAATTCAAGAAGTATCACGATTCAGCGAGAACCACTTTTCTAAATTTTAAAAAGTAATCTATAAATGAGACTACTGTCATTACCAGGGAAACATAAATTATTAGCATATATCCTTCTATTCCCAATAACATCACAATTAGGCCTACGAATAAAACAGCTGTTTTAAATTTGCCCATTAAGCTTGCCTTAATTTTTACCTGATGATAACTTGTATATATCCTTAATCCCATCACGATTATTTCACGATATAGAATAATGAAAGTTACCCAACAAGGAATTTTTCCAGCGACACTAAAAACCAATAAAGCAGAAAGAATAAACAATTTGTCTGCAGTAAAATCATGAATTGCGCCCAGATAGCTTGTTTTTCCACGTGCTCTTGCGATATAGCCATCAAGAAAATCAGAAATACCTGATACAATGACGATTATCAAAAGAAAAAGATCTTTTTGTTCCCAATCTGTAAGATAAACAAGCGTTAAGGGTGCAAAGATGAGCCTTAGAAAACTGATAAATTGTGCAATATGTAGATGTTTCACCGAAGCAAGATATAACAAATCTCCTGATCATCATCTTCAAAAAATGCCAATATTGCCATTAAGGGATGAATTCTAAGACATTATGTCATAGGATTAGCTCATGGCACTCAATTTGACAAAAGAAAATACATATTCTAATGACAAAAATTATGATGGAAACAGGACAGATTTCAGTACAAACGGAAAACATATTTCCAATAATCAAAAAATTCCTTTATTCAGATCAGGAAATTTTTCTGCGGGAATTAATTTCTAATGCTATAGATGCAACTAGTAAAATTAAAACCTTGGCGTCTAAAGGAGAATTCAAAAGAGAATTAGGTGATTTGACAATAGATATCATCTTAGATGAAAGTAATAAGACAATAACTATAAGGGATAAGGGAATTGGGATGAGCGAAGCAGAGGTAAAAAAATACTTGAACCAAGTCGCTTTTTCATCTGCAGAATCATTTTTGAAGAAGTATAAAGATGACGCGAATATCATAGGACATTTTGGGCTGGGATTTTATTCTGCTTTTATGGTAGCTGACAAAGTAGAAGTAATGACCAAATCCTATAAAAAATCTGCCCATACCGTCAAATGGGTTTGTACGGGAAATCCGGAATATGAAATAGGTAGAACCGATTCAAAAGAAAGAGGAACAGATATCGTTCTTCATGTCTCCGATGACAGCAAGGAGTTTTTGGATAAAAACAGAATCCAAATGCTTCTCGATAAGTACTCCAAATTTTTACCCGTTCCGATTAGATTTGGAAAGAAGAGCAGAACGGAATGGGAAGGAGAAGATAAAAAAGCAATAGAAATTGAAGAGGACAATATTATAAATAATACTGATCCTCTATGAAGAAAAAGCCTAATAAATTAAAAGAAGAAGAATATAAAGCCTTTTATCGGGAGCTATATCCTATGAGTCAGGAGCCTCTATTTTGGATTCATCTAAACATAGATTTTCCATTTAAGCTTACTGGAATCTTATATTTTCCAAAATTGAATAACAATCTCGAAATTCAAAAGAACAAGATTCAACTTTATAGTAATCAAGTATATGTTACTGATGATGTAAAGGAAATTGTACCGGAATTTTTATTGTTACTTCATGGAGTTATTGATTCTCCTGACATTCCGCTTAACGTGTCAAGAAGTTATTTGCAGAGCGATAGCAATGTGAGAAAGATTACATCTTATATCACAAAAAAAGTTGCTGACAAACTGAAGCAATTATATAATAAAGACAACGAAGCCTTCCAACAAAAATGGGACGATGTAGGAACTTTTGTCAAATACGGAATGATATCAGACGAAAAATTCTTCGGGAAAGCCGGAAGTTTTGCTTTGGTAAAAAATACTGAAAATGAATTTTCTCTATTTGATGAATATATTGAAGAAAAGAAAGCCACTCAGACCGACAAACACGATAGAACTGTATTGATCTATGCTAATAATGAAAAAGAACAACACAGTTATATCGAATCCGCAAAAGCTCAAGGATACGATGTTTTGCTCATGAACAATGTGATCGACAACCATTTCATGCAACACATGGAGCAAAAGAAGGATAAGCTGACTTTTGTTCGAGTGGATTCAGATACTGCCGATAAGTTGGTTCAAAAAGAAGAAGAGAAAGAATCTGTTTTATCAGAAAAGGAATTGGAAAAAGTAAAAGGAATCTTTGAAAATTCATTGGGTGAAATCAATGGAGGGCAGATAGAATTAAGACCATTATCTCCTGATGATCATCCGGTTTTAATTACTAAACCCGAATTCATGAGAAGAATGAAAGAAATGCAAATGATGCAAGGAATGACGATGGGAGATCTTCCGGATTCACACAATATTGTTATTAATAGCAATCATAGTCTTGTTGCACAAAAGATTCTTAGCATGAAAAGCAAAGAGAAAAAGGAGAGATTTGCAAAATATCTCTATAATCTAGCGCGGCTCAATCAAAATATGCTCAAAGGAGAAGAGTTGAATGATTTCATAAAAACAAGCATTGAATTTTTAAAATAGAAACACAAATAATTGTTGTAAAAGGGCTATTCATGATTGGATAGCCCTTTTTTTATTGCTGCAAAAAAGATGAGAAACAGACAACATTCTATGTATCAAATTGTAATCTAAATAGAATACTTATTTTTGCGATCTAAAATGTTCATATATGCCGTTCGATATTCAAATGATTAGAGATTTCTATGCTTCATTACCAAATAAGGTTGATAATGCCAAAAATGTACTTGGTAGATCACTTACCTTATCTGAAAAAATACTGTATTCACATCTTCATGAAGATTCTCCTATTCAAAATTTTGAACGCGGCAAAAACTATGTCTTTTTCTCTCCTGACAGAGTAGCAATGCAGGATGCTACAGCTCAAATGGCATTGCTTCAATTTATGATGGCTGGAAAAAGTAAAGTGTCAGTTCCGTCTACAGTTCATTGCGATCACTTAATTCAAGCTAAAGTGGGAGCTGACCAAGATTTGAAAGGAGCTATAGATATAAACTCTGAAGTCTATTCTTTTTTAGAATCAGTAAGTGATAAATATGGTTTGGGATTTTGGAAACCCGGAGCTGGAATTATACATCAAGTAGTGCTTGAAAACTATGCTTTTCCTGGAGGAATGATGATAGGAACTGATTCACATACTCCCAATGGGGCAGGTTTGGGAATGATAGCAATTGGCGTTGGAGGAGCAGATGCCGTAGATGTAATGGCAGGTATGGGATGGGAATTGAAGATGCCTAAACTTATCGGGGTGAAATTAACAGGCAAGCTAAATGGCTGGGCCTCCCCTAAAGATGTAATATTAAAAGTAGCCGGTATCCTTACCGCTAAAGGAGGCACCGGAGCAATTGTGGAATATTTTGGAGAAGGAGCAATTAGCATGTCTTGTACCGGAAAGGGAACAATTGGAAATATGGGTGCTGAAATTGGTGCTACTACTTCGACATTTGGCTACGATGACTCTATGGAAAGATATCTAAGAGCAACAGGAAGAGCAGAAATAGCCGACTTGGCAAATGGAATAAGACCTTACCTGACTGGAGATGAGGAATGTTATCAAAATCCTGAGCAATATTTTGATCAGGTCATAGAAATAGATTTGAACACTCTAGAACCATTGTTGAATGGTCCATTCACTCCAGATCTGGCAACACCTGTTTCTCAAATGGCCGAAACTGCAGATAAAAATGGCTGGCCCACCGAACTTGAATATTGTCTTATAGGATCTTGTACGAACTCTTCATATGAGGATATAACAAGAGCAGCTTCTATTGCCAGACAGGCCAAGGAAAGAGGATTAGTAGCCAAATCTCAGTTGACAGTGACACCGGGTTCGGAACAGGTCAGATTCACAATAGAAAGAGATGGACTTATTGAGGATCTTGAAGGAATTGGAGCAATGGTATTCGCAAATGCGTGTGGTCCATGTATAGGCCAATGGGCCAGAGCTGGAGCAGATAGAAAGGAAAAAAATTCAATTTTACATTCATTCAATAGAAATTTTGCTAAAAGAGCAGATGGGAACCCGAATACACATGCTTTTGTAGCTTCTCCTGAAATAGTTACCGCGATTGCCTTAAGTGGAAAATTAGGATTTGATCCGCTTAATGATACTTTGACAAATGATAAAGGAGAAGAAGTAAAACTTGATCCACCAACCGGATATGAACTTCCACCTAATGGATTTGAAGTTAAAGATGCTGGCTATAATCCTCCTGCTGAAGATGGCTCATCAATAGAGGTAGTGGTTAATCCTAATTCGGACAGACTGGAATTGCTTACACCTTTCAAAATCATCGATACAGATCAATTAACAAACATGAGATTGTTGATTAAAGCTGCGGGTAAATGCACAACAGATCACATATCGATGGCAGGACCATGGTTAAAGTATAGAGGGCATCTTGAGAACATTTCCAATAACTGTTTTATAGGAGCAATCAATTATTTTAATGATGAAGCCAATAATGTGGCCAACTATGTAGACAGCAGTTCTGAAGCTGAGTATCTGGCTGTTCCTGATTCAGCAAGAAAATACAAAGCCGCAGATATTGGAACAATTGTTTTTGGAGAAGAAAATTATGGAGAGGGATCTTCACGAGAGCACGCCGCTATGGAACCGAGACATCTCGGGGTGAAAGCTGTAGTTGTCAAATCTTTTGCAAGAATTCATGAGACAAATCTTAAAAAGCAAGGCATGTTTGCTCTGACATTTGCTAATCCTGCAGACTATGATAAAGTTAGACAAAACGACTTTATCAGTATTCAGGGATTTGATACCATGAGAAGAGGAGAGCCGCTTACTATCCACCTTCAACATAGTGATGGAACAGAAGATAGTTTTCCTGTCAACCATACTTATAACAGTGCACAAATTGAATGGATTAAATGCGGTTCTGCATTAAACAAGATTCGCAAAGATATGGGCGTTTCTTAAATTGAGATGAACGATATACTATCGTAACACTTTAGTAATAGTATTCAAAAGTATGTTGGATTCTGAGCTCAAGATTTTATCCAGGGATTTATCAGCGGCACAAGAAATCATTTTGAGATCATTAATTACTTTATGAAATTCTTCAGACTTTGGGCAAGAGACATCAGTATCTGAAAGATTCTTGACCATCTTAATCATGGGATTAAGTTCTCTTTGTTTTCTTTTTAAAAGGGTTTTCTTAAATACAGTCCATAACTCTTTTTCAGCTATGTAATAATCTTTTCTTTCTCCGGCAATAGACTTACGATATACAAGACCCCAATCTATTAGCGCCCTTAAATTCATATTCGCATTCCCTCCACTTATCTTCAATTCTTCCATGATTTGTTCTGCACTCATGGGTTTAGGATTGATAAGCAACAAGGCATGGATATGACCCATTGTTCTACATATTCCCCAATTACAACCAAGTTCTCCCCAGGTTGAAATGAATTGTTGCTTTGCTTCTGAAAATTCCATTTAATAATAATGTACTATAACAAAAATGAAAATTTTAGGAAAAAGTTGAGCTAATTCTAAGATTTCTTATAAAAAGGCAATTTACAAATAGTTGCGGAAAGAACTTTATTTCTGGTTTTAATCCCGATCCTATTGCCCACAACACTCATTGCTTTTGGAATATATCCCAAACCAATTGGCACTTCTAATATTGGCGATAGTGTTCCTGATGTCACTCTTCCGATAATATTTTCTTCCTCGTCAACAATTTCATATCCTTGTCTGGGGACACGCCGGTCTTCAACAATAAAAGCGGTCAATTTATTAGTAATCCCTTCTTTTTTTTGTTTGATAAAAATGTCTTTAGAGTAAAATCCGGCTTCTTTTTTTAATTTGGTAATCCAGGAAAGTCCAGCTTCAATAGGGGATGTAGTTTCATCTATATCATTACCATAAAGACAAAACCCCATTTCCAGCCTCAAGGTATCACGTGCACCAAGGCCAACCGGCTTTAAACCCTCTTCTTTACCTAGTTCTATAAGTCTGTTCCATACATGGACAGCATCTTTATTGTTAAGGTACAATTCGAATCCACCCGAACCCGTATATCCTGTTGCAGATATAATGACATTGGAAATACCATCGAGCTCGCCGATTTTAAAATGATAATATGGGATTGTTTCTGGGTCTACTGAACTGATCTGTGCTAAAATTTTATTGGCTTTTGGTCCTTGCAACGCCAATAAAGCCATCGAATCAGATCGGTCTTCAACAGTGACGCCGAAGCTATTTGCTTTGTTGATCCAATTCAAATCTTTTTCAATGTTTGACGCATTGACAACAAGCATGTATTCTTCATCCGATATTTTATAAATGAGTAAATCATCGATGATTCCGCCTGAGGCATTTGGCATACATGAATATTGGGCTTGACCATTCGAAAGAGAAGATGCATCGTTTGAACTGATCTTTTGAATCAAGTCCAAAGCATTCGGTCCAGTAAGAAAAAATTGTCCCATATGTGAGACATCAAAAAGTCCTGCACTATTTCTGACCGTCATATGCTCTTCATTGATTCCTGTATAACTGACAGGCATATTGTATCCTGCAAAGGACATCATACGGGCACCTAGATCTATATGTGTAGCTGTTAATGGTGTTTCTTTCATAATTTAATTTGCGCTGATAATTACGTCTAAAATTTTATCTCCTTGTTGAATTTTATGGGCAATATCCATCCCATCATTTATTTTTCCAAAAATGGTATATTTCCCATCTAGATGAGGTGTGGGAGAATGAGTAACAAACCACTGCGTGGACTCTGTGTGCAATCCTGCAGAAGCCATTCCTACATATCCTTCATCATCATAGTAGGCTTCAGATACATTAGAAGGGATAGTATAGGCGGCCCCTCCGTAATTATCTCCTCTTGGACTACCTGTCTGAATGACAAAGTTTGGAACGACCCTATGAAATATTTTCTCATCAAAATAATTCTCTTCTGACAAGTTGATGAAATTCAATACAGCTGCAGGCGCTCTTTCTGGGAAAAGCTCAATACTAAAAACCCCTTTATTTGTTTTCACCAAAGCCATTAGTGATTTGTCTTCGTCTTGCAAAGATGTCCAGTCTGTAGTATAATTATTTTCAACTTTTGTAAGTGTAGCTTTATTCAGGCCTCTTAAATGGGCCAGAGCATATTCTATGGCATGAACGCTTTCAATCTGGCCGGGGATTTCTAAATTATTCTTAGCAGTATTAAGAAATTCAGTACTGTCTATTAATTCTTTAAGTCCTGTTTTTTCATTTGCAATCATATTGGCAGCGGCTCCTACGATTCCTTCATCATTGCTTAATATTTGTTCTTTAATGAAATCCAGGATTTTTCTACGATGGAAGCGATTATAAGTTTTGTATATCTTATCAAAACCATCATGTTCAAGAAGTTGTTCTAATGCTTCTATGCCACCGGTTTTGATTCTTATATCCTCTGCTTCGGTAATAAAATCAATTATATAATTATAGCTTTCTGGGTCTTGTCCGAGGGCTTTTAAATATTTAATTATAGTATAACTGTCCGTTTCTTCTTTGATCAATTGTTGAATTTGCCATCTGGTGGCATTTTTAGTCTTGGAGTAATAATGGGGTATAATAGACATTATTGAATTATAGAGTTCTGCCATGAGCGAAGGTGGAATATTTTCTTTAGCAATTTGCCTATATACGATAGCATCCTCCTTAATACCAGATTGCTTTATGTACTGACAGGCACACATTCCGACATGAAGATTTTCATCTTTCAAAAGTGCAAGAACCTTTTCTATTGTAGAGATATATTCATAATTGTTTAAAGTTCTAATAATATTACAAGTGACTCTATAATCCTGATCCAAGTCTAGTTGGTTCAGAAGAATTGTTTGAATTTCTTTATCACTTGTATGTTTCAGCGCAGTGGCTAAAGCCATTTTTATATGGTCATTCTTTTCATTAATGAATGTTTCAGCAATTTGAAATTTTAGTTTTTCAATATCCAGATTTTCAGACCGCGCAAGATAATGGGCCGCATAAAGACGGGCCAAATCAGTATACCTTCGATTTCGGATCGCCTTCACGGCAAAATCTGTTATCAGGGGGCTGTTAATATTTCTGAGTGTAAATTGATAAAGGCTTTTTAGTTTGGATTCGATTAATAAAGTATCAGAATCTCTGTACCCTTGAGCTGAAGCTATAAATTCAGCTATTCCCTTATTTGCAAGTTTCCCCATGGAGTATAGGATTTCTGCGTTAGCATTGTTATCTATAGACATAGTATCCTTTTGGCGAAAGCCATTCATCAATGCTTCTTGTGATTCAACATCTCTTATCTGACCGATGGAATGGGCGGCCATTGATCTGACTTTCATAATCGGATCATCTAAAAGGGGATAAAGCGAATCTAGTGAATTGATGTTTTGATTAGAAGAAAAGGCTCTGGCAGCAAGATACCTGTAACTGGGGTCTTCATGTCTCAAATAATAATGTAAGCTATCGAAATTTGATTGATATTCATGGGATTGAATAGCTTGAAATAAAGGATCATGGACATTGACGGCAACTTTTGTCAGAATCTTTTTAGATTCTGGAACACAGGCAAATGCGCCTACAATAAGTACAATTATTAATGGATATATACGAACCCTCATGATTTTGTAATTTAAACGACATCAAAAGTATTCCAAATACAGGGATATTAGGTAAATTTCAATAAAGTATCTTGTCAGTCTAAAAATCTTTACCGGACTACTATCTTTAATGTCAAATTAAAATATAATTATGAAAAAAATATTTACTCTAATAATTTCATTTTTTTCCATCTTACATATTTCTGCTCAAGAATTTGAATCGGCTTTGTTCTTAGATTCATTTACCAAGGATGAATTGAGTTTAATGATAGGTATTTCTGTCAATTATGGAGTAGATCTTTATAAAATAAATTATACAACCCCAGATTTACAAGGTAACCAGCATACAGCATCCGGATTACTATGTATACCTCAGAGTGAGTCAAGGATATTTCCGCTCGGGTGTTATCAACATGGAACGATAATTAATGGAAGGGACGATGTACCTTCAAACTTAGCAGGAGGTTATACTCTACCGTTGATATTTTCTTCATTTGGTTATGTCGTATGTGCAGCAGATTTTTTAGGACTTGGAGATTCACCCGGCATACACCCGTATGTTCATTCAGCTACTGAAGCATCTGCAGCAATTGATATGTTATTAGCTGTCCGTGAATATGATCAAGCGAATGATGAGTTTACTCTAAATGAACAATTGTTTGTTGGAGGTTATTCACAAGGGGGTCATGCATCAATGGCGGCTCATCAGGTATTAGAAGAAGATTATTCCGATGTGTTTACCGTTACGGCAGCTGCACCAATGTCAGGTCCATATAGTATCTCAGAAAAGATGATTGATTTTACATTGGGAGATGCAGAATATGGAACAGTCGCTTATCTTGCTTGGGTGGTATTGGCCTATCAAGCGGCCTACCCTGAGTTGTTAAAAGATTATAGTTTAGAAAACGTGTTTAAACAAGAGTACCTTGATGATATCATTGCTTTTAAAAATGAAGAAATTACCCTTGGAGAGCTTAATTCAAGTTTAAGTATCACACTAGTTGCAAGTGTAGGGTTAGTACGGCCTAAGGATATGCTTGTGGCCGGCATCGAAGATGAGATTAAAAATGATCCGAATTCACCATTATCTATTGCGCTAGCTGACAATGATAACTATGACTGGGTCCCAAGAGCCCCAACAAGAATCTTTTATTGCCAGGGAGATGAACAAATTACTTTCGAAAACGCGATTCTCGCAGATTCAGTCATGAATGCCAATGGCGCTGCAGATGTCCAAGCTGTCAGAAAAGATGACTTTGGACACCTGACTCATGGAGGATGTGTATTTCCTTCTGCTCGTCGGCAATTTTGTTTTTTAATACCTTCCAAAACATTCTCACGGATACCGATGAGTTTATAGAGGATCCAAATGTAAACATCAATTATAACAACATAGATCTGGTTAT
Organism: Saprospiraceae bacterium; assembly: GCA_965248155.1. GTDB lineage: Bacteria > Bacteroidota > Bacteroidia > Chitinophagales > Saprospiraceae > RFSX01. Next base: position 1,627,969 of record CBDFIO010000002.1, on the reverse strand, counting down.
AAATATTCCTCCTGACAATTATGCTCATAACAACAGAATGCACATTATTGATATTTCAGGTCAGCTTCATAAGGATATTAATGTTGAGTCCGGAATGAGTTTTTATGATATTTCTGATTTGCCCTCGGGTATGTATGTAGTGCATTTGTCTCATAAAACTAAATTGATAAAATCGATGAGGATTATCAAGTTCTGATCAATATTCTATGAATAAACAACGTTTGTCTAAACGTATCACTATTTTTGCTCCCTTATTTGTATTTAGGGAGCTTTAATTTTATAATCAAATAATAAAACAAGAATGAGTTTGAATTTTCAGAATGATCAAGAAGCGGTTGATAGCCTGGCTCAATCCTACAATAGGCTGAAGTCAGAAATATCTAAGGTGATTGTTGGACAAGATGAAGTCGTCAGAGCAGTTTTGATCTCACTTTTTAGTAATGGACATAGCTTGTTGGTAGGAGTTCCCGGATTGGCAAAAACACTATTGGTAAGTACTATCGCAGAGGTATTGGACCTGGATTTCAAACGAATTCAATTTACACCCGACTTAATGCCTTCAGATATTACGGGATCTGAAATTCTTGACGAAAGCAGATCTTTTAAATTTAATAGAGGACCTCTTTTCTCAAATATCGTATTGGCAGATGAGATTAATAGAACACCTCCAAAAACACAAGCTGCTCTTCTTGAAGCTATGCAAGAAAAATCTGTAACAGTTAGTGGAGTACCACATAAATTACCGAATCCATTTTTTGTTTTAGCTACTCAGAACCCAATTGAGCAAGAAGGAACATATCCACTTCCTGAAGCGCAATTAGACAGGTTTATGTTTAACGTTCTTTTGGACTACCCAAGTTATGATGAAGAAATTCAGGTCGTTAAAGCAACGACCACTCTACAAGAGAATAAATTAGAACATATACTTTCTACAGAGGAAATATTATTCTACCAAAAACTTATCCGTAAAATCCCAATAGCGGATAATGTCCTTGAATACGCTGTTTCATTAGCAAGTAAAACAAGACCTAATACCAAGATGGCAACGGATCAAGTCAATAATTATATTGCTTGGGGTGCTGGACCACGAGCATCACAATATCTGGTACTTGGAGCGAAGACTTATGCAGCAATTCAAGGGAAGTATTCTCCGGATATGGAAGATGTTGTAGCTGTATCCAATTATGTGCTCAGACATAGAATTGTTAGAAACTACAAAGCAGAAGCTGAAGGGGTTACAGAGGAAAATGTAATCGAAGCTCTTCTATAATATTGTAGTTAGGCGACCTCTTCTCCAGTCGATGCAGTAAACACTTGGTACCACTCCTCTCGTGAAAGATTTATGTCCAATGCCTTTTTTAAGCTTGAAATACGACTTAATTTAGAAGTGCCCAGAACCGGAACAGGTGAAGAGGGATGCTTTCTTAACCAAGCGATTAAAATCTGATCGAGAGAGGCATCGTGTTTCTTTAGGATATCCTCACACACAGATTTTATTCTGTCTAATCTTGCGTCAGTATTTAATTCATCAAAAATGATTCCCCCGCCAAAAGGAGACCATATTGTTGGTGAAATATTTAGTTTCTGGCACAGGTCAAGAGAACCATCCTGAAAAGCATCCAGATGTAGAATTGAAGCTTCAACTTGATTTGTACACATGGGGAATGCATCATTGAGCAAATTGAATTGATTGGGACTAAAATTTGAAACTCCAAAATGAAGCACTTTTCCTGATTTTTTAAGATCAAAAAAGGTTTCTGCTATTTCATTGATGTCAAGCAGTAAATCCGGTCTGTGAATAAGGAGGACATCGAGGTAATCAGTATTAAGATTTCGTAAAGAGTTATTTACTGAATTGATTATATGTGTTCTGGAAGTATCATAAGATTTTATTTTATGAAAAGGGCGATTTGCACTTAGCATTTTGATACCGCATTTTGAAATGATCTGCATTTGGGATCTGAGTGAGGGAATAATTTTTAAAACTTCACCAAATTCTTTTTCAGTGGTGTAATCCCCACATATATCCGCATGATCAAAATCTGTAAGCTCTAATTCGAGACAGCCTTCAATAAATTGTTGATACTCTAAAGTGTTCATTTTTGCTCCCCACTGACCAAGACGCATCGTTCCTATTATCAATGGTGAAAAATTGATTGGATTTGGTTCCATATATTAAATATACCTAAGGTGGCAGTATTCTAAAAATTAACAAAAATGTTTTCTGTCCATTTATTTTTATAGCTTCAATTCTTTTATTTCAATCAATGATTAAGATATGAGTGATACAAGTCCTAAATCTATAGCTATACTTTGTGCAGGAGGACCGGCTCCAGGAATAAATACTGTAATAAGTACTATTTCTAAAATATTTTTGAAAGATGGCTATCGAATTATTGGAATTCATGATGGATATAAGAACTTGTTTAATGGCAAAGCGGAAACTGTAAATATTAATTTCCATTATGCGGATAGAATTTTTCCAAGAGGTGGATCGACTTTAAGAATGAGTCGCTATAAACCGAAAGATGAAGAATTCTCCATGGATTTTTTTACAGATAATAATATCAAGTTAATGGTTACAATAGGTGGTGATGACACGGCTTCAACCAGTAATCGACTTACTAAGTATTTACAAAAAAATTCATTAAAGATTCAGAACATTCATGTTCCTAAAACAATTGACAATGATCTGCCTCTTCCTGACAGAATGCCAACATTCGGATTCAATTCTGCTAAAGATGCAGGAGTTGAGATTGGAAATATAGTTTATGAGGACTCAAGAACAAGCGGAAATTGGTTTGTTATTTCTTCGATGGGAAGGTCAGCCGGTCACTTAGCGTTTGAAATCGGGGCAAGCTGCCATTTTCCAGTTATTATTATTCCGGAAATGTTTAATAAGACCAAAATCACTTTGGAAAAGATTATCAATCTTATCATTTCTTCGATGATCAAAAGGAAAATAGAGGGAATAGATCATGGTGTTGCTATTGTTAGTGAAGGCATATTTCACGAACTGGATGATGAAGAGATAAATAACTGCGGAATAACGTTTACCTATGATGCACATGGTCACCCTGAACTTGGTAATGTCAGCAAGGCTCACATCATCAATGTGCTGGTACAGAGAAAGTTGAAACAACTTGGTGTACAAATCAAAAGTCGACCTGTAGAACTGGGATATGAATTGAGGTGTCACAGACCGATAGCTTATGATTTAACATTATGCACAATATTAGGAATGGGTGTTAAAAAGCTTTATGATCAAGGGCTAAGTGGCTGTGTTGTAACAACAACCAGATCTGCTGAAGTTATGCCGTTATATCTTGATGATATTGAAGATGAAAACGGTAAGATTCAACCGCGATTGGTAGATATTCATACCGAATTTTCTCAACTGGTTTTAAGCGACCTCCATGTATTAACAGAAAGAGATTATGAAAAGGCAAAAGCAGTTGTGACTATTCCGGAATCATATGACTTTTATAGGATTCTGGAATGGGATAAAAGCGATTTAACCAGTACAATGAGAACGGATTGGAGTTAGTAAATTTAGTTTTTTATAACCCTAGCCGTTCTGCAAGCAAACTTGTAAACGAACGATTGGGATTATACTTTTTCACAACTTCAATAAAGTTTTTCCATCCAGGGTACATAATTCTAAATTTGTCTTTGCTCAAACGCATGTCTTTTCCCAGATAAACTTTTCCTTTCGCATTTATTACTATATCGTCTATTTTTTCCATGCATGGAAACAAATTGGGACTTAGTTTAAAATCCATACTCAAAGTAAATCCTTCCATCGGAAAGGAAAATAAATTTTTGTTAGCGGCACCTAGCCTTTTTATTACAATAAGGGAAGACCAAATTCCTTCTTTTGTAATTAATCGGAAAATTAAATTCAAGGTGTTCTCTACATTTTCCAATGAAATGACACCTTGATATTGTATGAATCCTTTTCTGCCGTAAAACTTATTCCAGTTCTTAATGCGATCTAATGGGAAGAGAAAGTCAGGATAGATAGCCTTTTGTTCTTTGGTTCTTTTAGCTGTTGAAAAGACACTTCTTTTAAATGAACCATGGGCATTTAATTCCAACCAAGCAGCCATGTGATCAACACAATTCAAGTTATCTTCAAACTGATGTAATAGATCCTTCAAAGTTGAAGATTTAACATTTTCTGTTAAATATTCTTGCTGCACTAATTTTTCCAATTGAATAACAACCGTATAAATAAAACCGGTTAATCCCATTCCGCCACATGTTGCAAAAAACAAATCTTCATTTTGTGTTCTTGAGCAATTTATTACAGAATTGTCTTCAAGTATGACACCCATTGACAAAACATGATCTGTAATACTCCCTTTTTTAAAATGGTTCTTGCCATGAACATCACTGGCAATAGCGCCTCCCACTGTAATATATTTTGTTCCCGGAAGCACTCTCAATGTCCAACCAAGAGGAATAGTATGTTCAAGTATTTGGGATAATAGAATTCCTCCTTGACAATGAAGAATACCTTTATGTTGATCAAGGTGAATTAGTTTATTGAACCCTTTCGATGATAGAATATATTGACCTAATGAAGCATCACCATAGGATCGTCCATTTCCTCTTATGGTTATGGAATTTTGAGTTGGAATTATTTCTTGGAGTTAATTTTTAGAACCGGGTATGGGTTGATGAGCATTAACTCTAGGATTTCCAGACCAGTTGGAGATTAGCATTTGTAATTAAGAGTAGAGAAGATATAAAGAGACCAATAGCCAAAGACCCAGTGTCGTGATGAGATATTTATCCGAATAAATGGCTTTGATGGGATCACCATTTTCATTATGACGTAATTGTGCTAACACATATCTTCCTGAACCAAAAACTATTAACCCGGCTCCAAAATATTTAAGTGGATTCTGAATAGATGCAAAAGTGTCCGAATAAATAGTGTATGCGAGGTAGGAGATAGAAACTAAAATTGTGAGAATTATAAGTGCAAAATTGAGAAGGGCAATGTTTTTATATAGAGGAATCGCAGCCAATTTATTTTTAGAAAACAAGAGTGCGTCATCACGTCTTTTACCAATTATTAAAAGCATAGTTACAAGTCCTACTAAGAACAAAAGCCAGGGTGATAAAGGAATTGATAATACTAATGAACCCGCAATAATTCTTAAATAAAATCCCGAAGAAACACATAAAATATCCAACAAAGCCACCTTCTTTAAATATCTGGAATAGAGGATATTAATAGTTATGTAAATGATAGCAATTCCGAGAAAATTAATATGTATCAGACCTGCCCATATAAGTCCAGTAACAATTAATATTGTACTTAGTTTTTTTGCAAGTATTAGACTAATCTTACCAGCTGGCAGGGCTCTGTTTTTCTTTAAGGGGTGCTGTGAGTCCAGATTATAATCATTGATGTCATTCAATACATAGATGCCACTTGAGATTATTGAAAAAGAAAAGAAAACAGCAACCAGATTAATGACGACGCTTGATTCAAAGAATATACCTGCAAAGAAGGCAGGAACAAAAATGAGTAGATTTTTTACCCAATGATGTACGCGTATGAGTTGGAAAAAAGTACTTATTTTTTTCCCAGGAGATACAGTTTTGGATATATACCGAACTTTAGTCGTCTGCACGGAATTCATTTTTCAACTTTAAGAAAATTATTTAAATCTTAAAGATAATTGCTGAATATTTTCAGTTAATCACTTTTCGTGAGCGTCTGATTCAAACTTTCCATTTGATCTCGAATCGATGCCAAATCAGAAATCTCATCCTTAATCGATGCTAGTTCCGATTTTAATTCAGCGTTTTGACTTTCAACTATGCTCAATCTTATTCCTTGATCATCAATGGATAGTGGTTTAAATAGGTTGAGTTTCTTATATTAGCACATGGAACATACTACTACTACTACTATTACTTGTCCCCATTGCAATTGTACTGACCTTCAAAAGAATGGTCATAGAGAAAACGGGAGACAACGTTGGCGTTGTAAAGTCTGCAAAAAGAGTTTTCAACTTAGCTATAAAGCCAGAGAGCCCGGTGTTAAAGAACAAATTGACTCATTAATTCTCAATAGTTCAGGGGTTCGAGATACAGCAAGGATTTTAGGGATCAATAAAAATACGGTGATAGCTCACTTAAAAAAAAACGCTTCAAGTGAACCCTTATCTATTGAACAAGGAAGAAGTTCAAAGCCTTGATAATTTGGCAGTAAGTTTTCACTATACAGCAGAGGCAGATGAGCTTTGGTCTTATGTTGGCAGTAAGGCGAATCAAAGGTGGACTTGGTATGCGATGGATAAGCATTCCGGGATGATTTTGGCTTGGGTTAATGGAAAGCGTACCGATGAGAGCTTTGAAAAACTTCTGGATCTTCTTAAAGACATTCCCATTGGTGACTATTATACGGATGATTGGGGAGCTTATAGTAGGTCATTGCCAAAAAGCTTACATACTATTGGGAAAGATTTGACTTGGAAAATAGAACGGAAAAACTTGAATTTTAGAACGCATATCAAACGTCTTAATAGAAAAACCATTTGCTTTTCCAAAAATGAACAGATTCACGATAATGTCATTGGTATGTACATCGAAAAATACTATTATAAATCAGGAACTTATGGAGATCATCAGCCTATTTGACCCGCACCCATCAATGATACATTGGTGCTCTTGCATTGCTGATACAAGAATAGGAATTAGTGCATTATAGTTAATTCCAAGTACAGCAACTTGTTCGCCATCATTGCCACATATAGATGAATGCGGTAGAACAATGTCTTTAAATACACTTTCAACTTCCTGGGCAATAAGTCCGTATTGTTTCCCTTCAGGCAGATTACACATCAGATATTCATCAGCTCTGAACGTGAATATCCGAGGCTTTAGTTGCATAACAGTTGATAATGCATCTTCTATTGTTTCGATATCTTTCTTCAGTTTACGATCTGATACTCCAACAAAGTTGTCCTGTCATTCCGATATCACCAGAAACCTGTAAGGCGCTGGCTGGTGTGTCTGTTCCAATACCAACGAAATTATTTGTGCCATCGATATAAAGGGTATTATTATCAAAGGAAATGTTATCTGTAAGTGAAACAGCAAGAGAGGTTGGTGTTGTACCATTGCCCATATAAATACCTGTATCTGTATCATCAAGATAACTACTTAGGTCTACTGTTGATGCGTCTCCTGTAAGGCTTAGTATGTCAGCAGCGAGGTCGAGATCTTGGGCATCAGTATTATCAAGAAAGCCACTCAAATCTACTGTACTGCCATCATTGGTTAAACTTAATATGCTACCTGCGAGGTCGAGATCTTGGGCATCAGTATTATCTAAATAAGCTGATAAATCGACAGTTGTTGCGTCACCGGTCAAGCTTAAAGTATTGGCTGCGAGGTCAAGATCTTGAGCATCTGTATTATCGAGATATCCGCTTAAGTCGACAGTAGAAGCGTCTCCAGTCAAGCTTAGAATATTGACAGCTAATGCCAAATCCTGGGCATCCGTGTTATCTAGATAAGGAGAGAGATCTACAGTAGAAGCATCTCCTGACAAACTCAAAGTATTGACTGCTAGGTCTAAATCCTGGAATCCCATAACATCGAATTCTGAACCATCCCAGATATATAATGAATCATCTTCTGTATCATAAACCATCATTCCTTCTTCGGTTGCACCTAAACTACCTTCAAATGCTGTTTTTTGTGCATTTGTCATTCTTGAAATCAAAAAGCCTTTATCTGTTTCAGCAAGATCGAGAGATGAATTTGAATTAGGTGTTGATGTACCAACTCCTACACTTGTCCTATATGGCCCCTGACCTCCTAGCACCAGACTATTCGTTGAAGATACCAAGGCATGTGATCCCAATGCTACAGAATACTTAGCATCAGTTTCTGCCATATGACCTATGGCTACACTCCCTGTATCATTGGATCCGATGGATGTCCTTGCACCAAGTGCAACGGATGACCATCCTTGAGAGGTTGAATTAGATCCAAGTGTTACCGAGCTATCTTGGGTTGCGATTGCTCCTGAACCGATGGTTACACAATAGCCATCTCCATTGGTACCGTTTCCAATAGCGACTTCATTGGTTTGGTTGGCAATTACATTATTTCCAATCCCAACAGATGCAATACCATTTGTCGTTGTGTTATACCCAATGGCAACCGCATAAATTTGAGATGAACTTGCGTCCCAGCCGATAACGACAGAACCTTCCCTTGTAGATTGTGCATTATAACCAATCGTAACGGTGGCGCTGTCATCGGAATTAGCACCATAACCCATGACAATGGAACTGGCGGAGTCTGAAGTTGCAAAACTTCCAATGGCAATAGATCTATTTTTCTTTACTTCAGAATCAAACCCTACTGCAACATTATGTTCATAATTATTTCCAGCAAAGGAACTGTATCCTACTGCGACGGATCTGTTTCCAGAGCTTGCACCATAACCCGTGATAACAGAATATGAAGCATCATCAACTATTTCATTTCCAATAGCAACAGTTTTTGCACCTGAATTCGTCATACCATGACCAATACCGATTGATGCTTTGCCATTTACAGTTGTATTATTTCCAATTGCAGACGAACTGTCAGCAGTAACGGAAGTCAGATATCCAATTGTATTTGAATAATCACCACTTACCGATGCTCCTCTTCCTATCCCATTAGAAAAATCTCCTGTGATATTTGTAGCATAGCCAATTCCAATTCCTTGATTGCTATTTACAATTGCGGAGGAGCCCATACCAATAGCATATGCGGAATCTACATTAGCTTGGTAGCCAATAGCGATTCCTTCTCCAATAGTGCTTGTAGCGTCGCTATAATCTGCTTCATAGCCAATAGCAATACCTCTTTGTGCACCTACTTCACTTTGATAACCTAAAGAAATAGCTCTTTGAACATTAATTGAACAACCCCTTCCCATGGCTATGGTATGGTTTCCGGTGACATAGGTCAAATATCCCATAGCTATACTATTAGTTGCATTTTCTGCTCGGCAACTGGCTCCGATAGCAATAGCATTGTCTGCTTCCGCCCTTGCATCATAGCCTACAGCAACAGCATCATCACCATCACTCCAGGCCCCTACAAATGTACATCTGTTACTAAGAGTTGTATTAAAATCTGCAAATGCGCCAATACCTACATTGTCTTCTCCTTCTCGATTCGTATATCCTGCGTGTGTACCAACATATGTATTTCTATTCCCATCATTCGTATTATTAGTCCTATTATTATCCCAACCCGAATATGTTCCTACAAAAGTATTATAATCGGCATGTTCGGTATTAGGTCCAGCGGCAGCTCCTATCATCGTATTATGATGACCAAGCCCTATATCTACTCCGGCAGAATCTCCAAATGCGGAGTTATGATGGCTAGTACTTACATCATCTAATGCTTCATTACCTACTCCAGTATTTCGATAGCCTGTTGTACAATCATGTAAAGCTCTACTCCCGATTGCTGTATTGTCGGAAGCCGTTGTATTATTATATCCTGCATCTTCACCAATAAATGTACAATCACTTCCAGAGGTATGATTCTTACCGGCTTCATCTCCAACAAATGTTAGATCAACGCCACCAAGTGCATTAGATCCACAATCTGCACCGATCATAACATTATCTGTTGAACCACCATTAGAAAAACCGGCTCTCTGTCCAATAAATACGCAATCTGCACCTGTTGTGTTCATAAATCCTGCACTTTCACCAATGAATACATTATTACTGGAAGACGAAGTTGTAAATCCTGCATCTTCGCCAATATAGACATTGTTGCTTCCTGAAGAATTATTGGTTCCGGCCGAATCACCTATATAGACGTTGTAATCACCAGATGTAATGCTGCTTCCGGCTCCTGTTCCTGCAGTATAATTATCCACTTGTGTATAAGATTCAGTGGGAATAAAAACACACAATGCAAATATTAATAGATGGATAGAAATTGTTTTCATAATTAGAATTTAAAGCACAAAAATTTGGATATAAAAAGGGTATATCAATTCCAGGTTCTGAAAGATAAGAAAATTCTCAAAAGGTATATCTACCAATAGCCCTTCTTTTAACTGGATTTGTTTTCTATACTATTATTTTAAATGGTTGGGTCAACTGGGATGATGATGGATATGTATTGATCAACCCTCTTGTAATGTCATTGAGTCTGGAGAATCTAAAGGAAATATTCCAAACCTCTCAAGTCATTGGACTTTACCATCCTATTACGATATTGTCATATGCCTTAGATTTCAACTTTTGGCATACCAATCCTTTTGGATATCACCTTAGCAATTTGATATTGCATTTGCTGAACCTGTTCCTTGTCTTTTTGCTCTGCAAAAAGCTAAAAATCATTGATTTTATAACGTTTATTATTCTTATACTATTTGGAATACATCCCATGCATGTCGAACCGGTGGCATGGATTTCTTCAAGAAAGGATGTTCTATATGCGTTTTTCTTTTTTCTTTCCCTCCTTTCCTACTTAAAATATCATCTTAGACAAGATCTAAAAAAGCGGCATCATTACTTTTTATCCTTGTTCTTCTTTATCTGTGCGCTTTTGTCGAAGATCAATGCTGCTCCACTACCCCTGATCCTGATTCTTTTTGATTATTTGTATTTGAACCGCTCTGGTTTCAAAATTTGGCTGGAAAAAATTCCATTTCTGGGTCTAAGCCTTGTCTTTGGAATATTTGCAATCTATGCGCAGCAGGAAGTAGATGCGATTTCCTCAATTAATACATATCCTTTTCATTTAACACCAATAATTCCCTTATTTAATTTTGGTATCTATATCGTAAAGGCTATAATTCCCTTTCATCTTTCTGCATTCCATCCTTATTTTTTCGAACATGTTTCAGAAATTCCATTTGTAGTTTATTTTGGAGCAGCAGCAGTACTGGCGGGCTTAGTTTTAGTATGGAAAGTCAGAAATAAAAATATAATCTTGTTTGGAGGAATGGTCTTCTTCGCTTTAATGATATTACCTAACCTTCAGTTTTTACCCTGCGGAAAAGCGATGCATGCTGAGAGATATTCTTATATCTCCTATCTCGGATTATTCTATATCCTCAGTTCAGGGATACACTACTTGATTTATTCATATTTCAAGAATAGATTAATATACCAAAGAATATTTCTTTCATTTATTGTTGTATATATCCTTCTTTTAAGTCTGGTCAGCTATCAAAGAATTCAAGTTTGGAAGAATGGTGAAACGCTATGGGTAGATGTCATTAATAAATACCCAGACCATTATTTAGCTTACAAACATTTATGCAATTACTATTATCGAGTTGACGATCTGAAAAAAGCTATGGCTGTAATAAATCAGGCTATTGAAAAAGACAGTCGAATTGCAGAAAACTTTTATCTAAGAGCCTTAATATTTGATGATTTAGAAGATTATCATTCCGCACTTAATGATTATAATGAAGCTATTTTTTTAGACCCGAATTACCATAAATCTTATGTGAATAAATCTCGGTTACTTATCGAGAATTTTAGAGACACAGTAGCTGGACTAGATAATCTTAACACAGCCATTGATGTGAACCCAAAATATGAATTAGCATTTATTAACAAAGGAGTGATATGTGAAAAAACAGGAGACGACTTTTCAGCACTTCAAGCATACAACCAAGGTCTTGCTCAAATTCCAAAATCAAGTGTATTATTGAGATATAAGGCTATGTTTTTATATAAGAATGGGAACTCCCTGGAAGCAATAAATTATCTCAATCTCGCGATACAGTACAATCCTCAGTATGGAGAAGCTTATCATTTTAGGTCAATCGTTCATAAAGGATTAGGGAATAACACATTAGCGGATAGAGATGCTAACAAAGCCAAACTTTTGGGATATATTGTCGAATAAGTATTGATAGAAGGTGAAAACATGAAGGAGATGATTAGTCCTAGAATTTACGATTCCACGAAATTAAGTACTTACCACAGATCGTTTCTTAATGCTTCTCCATTTTCTCATTTAGTCATTGAAAACTTTCTCAATCGCCAGTCTTTGTAAGGTTACTTTCTCAAATTACCGGAATATCTGGCTTAATTCCGGATCCGGAACTAGCGGGTTCAGGATTGCATGTTACTAAACAGGGAGGATTTCTTAATATTCATTCAGACTTTAGTGCTCATCCTTACAACACGAATTGGAAAAGACAAATTACACTTCTTCTTTACCTAAATGATGATTGGGATGAGTCTTATGGAGGTCAACTGGAATTTTGGTCAGCAAATATGGAGCGATGTATTAAAAAAATAAATCCCATACTCAACAGGTGTGTTATATTTCATTCTGGTCCAAACTCTAATCATGGTTATCCGGATCCGTTAGATTGTCCCAAACATATGTTGAGAAAATCGATAGCCTTGTATTATTATACAGTTGAAAAAGAAGATTTTATTTATAATACTACAGAGTATAAGGCCAGACCTTTGGACAAGATGAAAATGATGTTCAGAGTTGATAATTTCTTACTAAAAGTATATGCAGTTTTGAAAAGAAAATTAAAATTTACCGATCGTCTGCTTAGTAAGATATTGCATTTTTTCAATTGATTTAGATTTTGAAACTCTGATATATCTGAGGTTTAATCTTAACCAGATTTCAGTGACTTCAAATATTCCTCACTAATAGTGTACCCGTATTCAATTGCCTTTTTAGCGCTAAACAATGCATTCTTCGTATCGCCTAATGCCCAGAAAACTTGCGATTTTCTATATAGGGCTTCTCCATATTGAGGACTAATGGAGAGCGCTTTATCGTAATCTAATAAGGCTAGATCATAATTTTGAATTTTGTAGTATACCAATCCTCTATTCTTGTAATAACTGGGGTTATCCGGATTCATTGTTATTGTTGTTGAAAAGTCGAGAATGGTATCTTCAAACTGCCCCATTTTTTCATATTGGACACCTCTGAATAAATAAGCTAACGTGAGTTCGACGTAAGGAAGTGGAAAAATAGGATAAAAAGAAAGAGCAATTTTGTTTATCTTAATAGTTGATAATCAATTAATTAAAACAAAAAAGCTCTACTATGAAAGATAGTCAAATTATTGCAATTTTCTGTGCTTTCGATGATTTTTTCACCGATTTCGATCACTTTTAAAAATCTCATACCCTAGAGGGAAAGAAAAATCGACGGAATCGTACCTGCAGGTTATCCATGAGCGAGGTGATGAGCATCATCGTATTTTTTCATATGAGTGGATACCGTTGCTTTAAGCACTTTTACCAGAATCATGTCTGCCAACATATGCGCGGCTATTTTCCCAATCTGGTATCTTATAATCGGATGGTGGAGTTGCAAACCAAAGCGGTCCTACCATTAGCCTTGTTTGTAAAGATGTACCGAATGGGTAAATGTAGTGGGATATCCTTTATTGATTCAACCAGTATCCGGGTCTGTCACAATCGAAGGATTCATTCCCACAAGGTGTTTGCTGGACTGGCCAAACGAGGCAAGACTTCAAAGGGTTGGTTTTATGGTTTCAAACTTCATCTGGTTCATAATGACCGGGGCGAAGTGATTGATTTTCAACTCACTCCGGGCAATGTGCATGATAATGCCGTATTGAAGTGTAAACGGTTTATGAAGAAGGTCTATGGCCGGTTGTTCGGTGATAAAGGCTATATTGTCAACAAGCAAATCTTTGACACTCTTTTCTTGAGAGGTATTCATTTGATTACTAAGTTGAGACGGAATATGAAATCCAAAATGATTACACCCCTACAGGATGCTCTTCTGCTCCGAAAACTTGCTATCTCTGAAACCATTATTGACCAACTCAAAAATATTTCACAGATCGAACATACAAGGCATCGTTCCTTTGCCGGATTTTTCGTCAATATACTTGGTGGACTTTGTGCCTACGGGTTTAAAGAATCTAAACCCTCCATTTATAAGAATCTGGTCGATACCAAACAACTCCTTTTGGCCTAGTCTTACATCGAACTCACGTTAAGCTATTATATTACTGCTGTCCAATTCAATCATTTTTTGAAAATCTTTTAATGCTTCACGACCCCTATTGAGATCAGACAATAACAGGCCTCGATTATAAAGTGCATTGATATAATTAGGTTCTACTTCCAGGCAAGCATCGAATTCTTCCAGTGCCTTTTCTTTTCTTCCTTTGTCTTGAAAAATCACTCCTCGATTATTGTGAATTTCATAAAGATTTGGTTCCAGACGAAGGCTGGTGTTAAAATCCTGCAAAGCTGCATCGAGATTTCCAAATTCATAATAATGATTACCTCGTGAGGCATAACCTAGGTAATGGTCAGGAAATTTTGAGATAACATCTGACCATAATATCTCACTATCCATCCAAACTTTACATCGATTAAAGGAAATACTACAGAGGCATAATATGTAAACCATTCCGACAACGATTAAGCTTCCCTTATAAATCTTTTCTATCTCGTTATTATTGATCGTTTTTAGAAAGTAGTAAGAAAAAATATAGAACAGCCCCAAGTAGGAGATGTAACTATATCTTTCAGCGATAAGCTTATTTCCAACTACAATAAATTGCGATACTAGAGCAATGGATATTAGGAAAAAACCAAGGCCAAAAAGGATATGCCTATTTTTTCGAAACTTTACAATGACTCCAATCAACAATAAAATAATAACAGGAATAGATAAATATACTTGTATTAAAAATCGTCCATTTTCAACCGGTGGCCAAGGATGTAAGGCTGATAAATTGTAAGGGACAATTGATTTGAGTATGTAAATGAGTGTACCATTACACGCTACCGTAAAGCTTTGTGTTATCGGAATTCGTTGTAAAGGCATAAGCGCAGAACTATTCTCCTGCGAGAAAACGGCAATAAGTCCAAAAATTATACTAAGTATTAAAAAGGGAGTTTTTTCAATGAGCATTTTCCTATAGTCTTTCCTTTGCATAAGATAATCCAGACTCAAAAGGATTACAGGAAATGTTACGGCCATCCCTTTAGATAAAAGTGAAGCCAGAAATAAAACCAAAGTTGCTGTATAATAAAAAGGCTTCATCTTCTTTTCTTTTACATAAAAAAGAAAAGAGAGCATAGCTAGAACATAAAAGAAACAGTAAAGAACATCTTTCCTAGAAGAAATCCATGCTACTGGTTCTACATGCATAGGATGAATGCCAAACAATAAACTCACTAAAAAAGCTATCCAAGTATTATCCGTCAACTTGTTGAAGATTCCAAAAACGATTATTGTACTAATGAGATGTAGGACGTAGCTGGTAAGATGGAAAGTAAAAGGGTCATAACCGGATATGGCATAATCAACAGCCAGTGATACCAATGTCAATGGATGATAGTTTCCGTGAAACTGAAATGTTGAAAATATATCTACTAGGCTATTAAAATTTAATTGCCGAATCAAGTCATTTTCAAATATATAAAACTCATCATCCCAATTGATCAGATCATTAAAGAGGGTAGGGCTGAACGTTATTCCTGTAATCAACAAGCATAGTAGGATCAGAATAACACTTAAGCGATTTGAATCTTTATGAAATTCAATTTTCAATTCTTTCAAAATTTTAATAACTGAAATTAATATACTCAGAATCTTATAAGACTAAAATTTTTGCAGGACAATTACTACTGAGAGATATTTACTCTGAGAAAATTATTTATGCTTTCCGCAGCAATTGTATTGGCAAACTCGTTGGGTGAGCATCAAATTTATTAATGGTAAGATCTCGTCCTTCATATTTATTAAAAACCGGGAATAAATCGAGATGAGGGACATCTAAACTTAGCCAAAGCGCATTTAATTTTTTATGAGCGTTTTCAAATTCATAATGAGCCCCCATCTGCTGCAATAAAGGGAAGGTAACAACCATCAAGTTTGCTCCTTTATCATCTAAATTATTTTTAATCTCATTTAGGGAATGCTGTTGTTGGTCCCATGCATCTGAAAAATATCCTTGCTTTACATAACTGTAATAGTTCATAAAACTGGAGTTCTGAACAGCAAAAAATCTGAAAGCAAGGAAATTGATAAAGTAACTTGTTCGGGCTAAATAACCGAGGTCATCTTGAAAGGAATAAATTTGGTCATATACACTTTCTGTTTCTTTTATTAAAGGAGCAATATCATTTAAATTATATATCAAAACCACTAAATCAAAATCGTATCCATCATGTTCTAATTTTGGAAGAAATTCCAATTGGTCGATTGTTTCAAAACCGGGGTTTGCAAATGCATGTACTTCAATTTCTGGATATGTATGACGAATAAGATTAACAAATCTGTCATCTACGTTTTTAATACCGTGACCAGCGGTAAAAGAATCACCAATAAAGGTGATACGTTTTTTCCCTGGAACCATCTTTAAGGTATAATCGATGTTGTCGCGAGTATTAAAGTTATTTGAAATGAAATGTCGGTCTAACCAGCGTTGTGTTATTTTATTAACACCAAAGGAATCTGTTGTGTCAACAAAAAATCTAAAGTAAGTCTCTCCAGCCGAGAAAAATAAAAGGATAATAAAAATACTAATCACGGAGTTCCATAAAATGACAATCCGTGATTCTGGATTTAGTTTTTCCGATCGTTTTTTAAGTAATAAGAGTGCAATTGCCAACACGCTTAAACTAAGTAGAACCAGTATTATGTAAAACAAGTCAAACGCTTCCATTACTCAATTGATCATTTGAATAAATATTTTAGTTCTTCAACTTGAGATCCTTCTCTAAGTTGTTTTCTTATTTGGTTTATTCTTTTATCATCAGGGTTGATATTATATAGCACATGGCAATAATCCAAAGCTTCATCATAATACTGTAGGTCTTCAAACCAAAGTGGACAATAAGTGAATAAAATTAAGTTACACTTTTAAAAGTTAAATTGAAATATTTTTGTCTGCGTTTTTTAAATGTTTTGTGTTTACATAATTTTTTTCTCTTCAGTTTTTCTTCTTTTAATCCATAATAAACATCTGCTGGTGTCAAGTTTTGTAAAGATTCATGATATCTGTGATGGTTATAATATTTTACAAATTGTGAAAGAGGAAAACTCAATTCACCTGGGCTGTAATAATGATCCAGTTTAATTACATTTTTCATCGTTCTGTGATACCTTTCAATCTTGCCTTGCGTTTGAGGATGACCAGGTCTTCCTCTCACATGTTTAATTTTGTAATCATCCAAATAAGAGCTCAACTCTTGACTTAAATAACAAGATCCATTATCAGATAATAACTTAGGCGGTTTATTCAAATTTACATTTGGATGGTTTAATGCCTGATTCAAAGTATTTTTTACATCAAGGGTTTTCATCGTTGAGCACAACTCCCAACTTATAATGTACCTAGAATAATCATCTAATATAGTCGATAGGTAATACCATCCCCAGCCAATGATTTTGAAATAAGTAAAATCAGTTTGCCACATTTGATTGACAGTTGTTGTTTTGTCTTTAAATTCATCTGCGGCAGATATCAGATCATAATGAGGAGGGTTTATCAGTCCAGCAGATTTCAATATTCTGTAAACACTGCTTTCGCTTATAAAGTATTGATTCTCATCAGTATACCTGCAAACCAATTCTCTACAAGAAAGCTCTGAAACTTCCAGTGCCAGATTCAATATATCAGACCTGATCCGATCAGGAATCTTGTTCCAGTAATGCTTCCTTGTACTTTTCTTTTCCTCTAATCCTACAATTCCATTTTCCCGATATTTCTTATACCAGTTGTAAAAGGTTGATTTGTGAATACCAATTTCCTTGAGAGTTCTTCTAACACTCCATTCGGATTGCTCAACCAGCCTAATCAGTTCCATCTTTTCTTTTGCTGTAAATCGCATATACTTCTTGAATTTTATTTTACTCCATTCAAGCTTTTTTTAAGCACACGATTTTTCAGGGTAAGTTCTGCTACTACCTCTTTAAGGTCTTGATTTTCTGTCTTTAGATGTTGAACTTCTGAAGTGTTGGCTTCACGTTCTGTGTCTCCCTTTAAACGTTTCTTCCCTGCTTCCATGAAATCTTTACTCCACTTATAATATAGTGGTTGTGAAATCTCTTCTCTTCTACAAAGAGAAGCAACACTTTGTTCTCCTCTTAATCCTTCAATGACTATTCTAATCTTTTCTTCTGTAGAAAATTTACGTCTTGTCCTTCTTTTTACATCTCGGACATAAGATTCTGCTGATTTGTTTTTCTTGGTCATAATAAAGTGAATTTAATAGTTATGTATAACTTAATTTTATTCACTTAATGGTCCACTTTTATTTGACGATTTACAGCTAATGAATGTATTGGGTTCATTGGCAATGCTTTCATTAACTAATCGTTCATTTTTTTCATCGTCTAGGAAGTCTTTAAAATCGGCAATAGAGGTGTTTTTAAGTCTTAATAAGGTGCTTATACATGACTTTACAATCGGTTCCATATTACCACTCAATTCAACTTTGTCTTTTATAATTTCAAAAAAAGCACTGGTCAAATATTGCTTATAAATGTTGATACGTTCCTCTGTCGGATTACTTAAATCAAAGGGATTAATCGAAAAGATATATTTGTCTTTTATAAAGTTTTCCCCTAGCAATCTATTGGCCGTGTCTTTGATTGAAGGGTCGAGGAAAACGACTCTTTTTTTGTTGACTCCTTGATTTAAGGAAAAGCGCAAAACCTCCGTAGGTAGGTCATAATCGGGCGCTATTAGAACTATGGATTTATTTCTTTTTTCTGCACTCTTTCTGATTAAATCATAAAGCATTAATTTGATTAATTCACTTTTTCCGCTTCCTGTTTTGGCGACTAAATGAACGTGTTTTTCATAGGAACTATAGGGAAAATAGAGGTGCATTTTTGTTGCAAAAAAAAACTCATACAAATCTGAGATTTCAGACTCGATAGATTTTTTAATTGTTGCCAAATATATCGTGGCAAAGTCTTTTTCTTCATGCGAATGCGTACTAATAAATATATCTTGCGCGTGATTATCTTCTATTGTAAATCGTCAAATAAAAGTGGACCATTAAGTGAATAAAATTAAGTTATACATAACTATTAAATTCACTTTATTATGAACAAGAAAAACAAATCAGCAGAATCTTATGTCCGAGATGTAAAAAGAAGGACAAGACGTAAATTTTCTACAGAAGAAAAGATTAAAATAGTCATTGAAGGATTAAGAGGAGAACAAAGTTTTGCTTCTCTTTGTAGAAGAGAAGAGATTTCACAACCACTATAATATAAGTGGAGTAAAGATTTCATGGAAGCAGGGAAGAAACGTTTAAAGGGAGACACAGAACGTGAAGCCAACACTTCAGAAGTTCAACATCTAAAGACAGAAAATCAAGACCTTAAAGAGGTAGTAGCAGAACTTACTCTAAAAAATCGTGTGCTTAAAAAAAGCTTGAATGGAGTAAAATAAAATTCAAGAAGTATATGCGATTTACAGCAAAAGAAAAGATGGAACTGATTAGGCTGGTTGAGCAATCCGAATGGAGTGTTAGAAGAACTCTCAAGGAAATTGGTATTCACAAATCAACCTTTTACAACTGGTATAAGAAATATCGGGAAAATGGAATTGTAGGATTAGAGGAAAAGAAAAGTACAAGGAAGCACTATTGGAACAAGATTCCTGATCGGATCAGGTCTAATATATTGAATCTGGCACTGGAAGTTTCAGAGCTTTCTTGTAGAGAATTGGCTTGCAGGTATACTGATGAGAATCAATACTTTATAAGCGAAAGCAGTGTTTACAGAATATTGAAATCTGCTGGACTGATAAACCCTCCTCATTATGATCTGATATCTGCCGCAGATGAATTTAAAGACAAAACAACAACTGTCAATCAAATGTGGCAAACTGATTTTACTTATTTCAAAATCATTGGCTGGGGATGGTATTACCTATCGACTATATTAGATGATTATTCTAGGTACATTATAAGTTGGGAGTTGTGCTCAACGATGAAAACCCTTGATGTAAAAAATACTTTGAATCAGGCATTAAACCATCCAAATGTAAATTTGAATAAACCGCCTAAGTTATTATCTGATAATGGATCTTGTTATTTAAGTCAAGAGTTGAGCTCTTATTTGGATGATTACAAAATTAAACATGTGAGAGGAAGACCTGGTCATCCTCAAACGCAAGGCAAGATTGAAAGGTATCACAGAACGATGAAAAATGTAATTAAACTGGATCATTATTACAGCCCAGGTGAATTGAGTTTTCCTCTTTCACAATTTGTAAAATATTATAACCATCACAGATATCATGAATCTTTACAAAACTTGACACCAGCAGATGTTTATTATGGATTAAAAGAAGAAAAACTGAAGAGAAAAAAATTATGTAAACACAAAACATTTAAAAAACGCAGACAAAAATATTTCAATTTAACTTTTAAAAGTGTAACTTAATTTTATTCACTTATTGTCCACTTTGGTTTGAAGACCTACACTTCTATATAGAGGTATTCATAGGCGCGTTCTTTATCAAAGTTTTGCGCCTTAATACGTCCGTTCATAATCATTTTAAACTCGTCAAAGGTGAATCCACGTTGTCCGAATTTTAAGGCGTAATCGTCGCTATTTTTTTCCTGGTGTAAATCGAGTACCTGGTCAACTAATTCCACCCACCAATCAAAGAAAAATATCACAAACTCTGTTACGTCTATAGGGTACATATAGCCCATATAAACAGCCCTTGGCGTTTCCCCGTTTTGGTACTTTTGATCTAATCCAAAGAATTGGTAAAACTTATCTTTGAATATGGTGATATTATTATATTGACCCGTCATAGAAAAAGCAAATTTAGTGCAATTTGTTCTACTATTATATGTACTATTTTGTATTCTAACCCCTTAATTACTACTATATTGATAACCAATTAGTTAGATAAGTCAAGACGTATTCAAGTTTTATAAATATTCCTCATATATAAAGTCGATATAACAATCTACATTTGCTTCGTTCGTTCCTTCGTTTGTCATCATGCTCATTTAAAAGCATTCTTCCGCTCTCACTCTCTCACTCATCAAAAAGGATGTATATAACCCCTTCATATATTCGCCATATTCACAGCTTAAAAAACTAGCTTAGTTTATTAGTTGATAACTAATGTAACCAAAGCTGTTTTTACTTCATTTGTTAAAGGTCGAAGGAAAATGCAAAAAAGAAAGTCGGCGATTTTTTTTACAACTGCTCTACTCTTGCGAATACAATTATTCTCTTTCGTGTGGTAATCTTTTGGCCTCATGTAGTTGTTGTTCCAATTCTCGTACTCTTTCAAATAATGGATTTATAGGCTTGTACCCTTCATGTTTGTAAGCTTCCATTGTTGAAACATCGTTACGCATATATAAGCCTGCTTCGCCTGCCATAATAACATTTACACGCCTTTGTAACTCTTTTTCTGTGAGGCGGTTAAACTCCCGTCTAATGTCTATTTGCTTTAATAGCAATTGATCTTCTTTATAGATTCTATCAATTTCTACACGTTCATTTCTTAATTCAATACGTTCGGCTCTAGTCTTCAAAAGTTTACCCCTTAGTTCCAAGTCCTTTAAGGCATTTTTATAGCTGTCTTCTATTGTTTTTTTGAAGTGGTTCAGCCCTCTATTGTATAGCTTTAAATGATTTTCACGATCTTTTAAAGACATTTCACGATAACGCATGGCCAAGTCCTGTAACATACTTTCTACGTTCTTTTTAGCCACCGTAATTTCAATCATTTTTTCACGGGCTTGAACATTTAGTTTTTCACGTTCTATTTGTACTTTTTGTTCTAAAACGGAAAGTTCTTTTTTTGAAGCTTCCACTAGTTTGCTGTCCGCTTGCACATTTTTACGGTCAGCGTTTACCTCTGTTTTTTTAGCCTCCACGATCTTACTATCCGCCCATACGTTTTTACGATCTGCATTTACTTCCACTTTTTCGGCTTCTACTATTTTTCGCTCTGCACTATTTTTAAGGTCTTTGACTTCAATAATTGTTTCGTTTACCTTGTGACGTTCCTCGATTACTTCGTGCTTGTGTTCTCTTATCTCACTTAAATTTTCTTTGTGTTTTAATTCTTCTTCTCTCTCTTTTAGGGCTTCCTTTTGTCGTTTAATTGAAGCCATTGTAAAACGGTTTCGTCTGGCTTCTGTAAATTGGTTTACTTCTTCTTTTTCTTGTTCAACCTCCTTTTGAGGTTTCTTAGTAGGCTTAAAGGATAATGCCGAAATAAACACCATTATAATGGCTATAAAGACAAAAAGCATTGCGCCCAATACAATGGGATCATCTATGTTTATACCGTCAATCATCTTCCACAAGGATATATGATATGCGAATTATTAAGGGTAGAATTTCTATAATGAAAAACAGCCAATAGAATTTATTAAAGCGCATTTTTCGAGGCAAATTATTATAGGCTGTTATCTTTTCAAAAATGCCGTAACTGATTTCACCCTTTCTTTGTTTTTCAATGAATTTTACATCATCAAAGGCATCATGTAAATCTGCCTTCATTTCGTTATACACTTCCCGTATACTTTTTTCATTCTTCGGTGACTTTTTTACCTCTACAAGCACTCTTTCGTTTATCTTTTGTAGTTCTAAATCATAAGTGTCCCGTCTATCTTGTATCTCTCTATCAATATCTAACCCGCTTTTTGCGTTTGTTTCATCAATTTTATTTTCCAGGGTTTCATCTGCCAAGGCAATACCAAAAACATAGGAGATGACAAAAGCCAAAACAGCAATTATTATCACTCTGGTGACAATGAGTATAAAAAGCTGTTTTCCTTCAGCAAACAATCCTTTGTCAAGCAGTAAAATAATGATGGCGAAAACAATCCCTAGAGCGATACCTATAAATGACATATTTGAATTGTCAAAAAACAAATACCAACAAGTAAAAGTCAAACCCACCGATATGATTACAAATAAGCTAAATATCATTAATAAGCCCCTTCCTGCGGGTGAGGCTATTTCCATTTCTTCAGATACACCAGTTATTTTATATATGGGATTTTTCATTTTCTTAATTTTGATTTGCAAGTTAATTATATGCTTTTAATATCCTTTTTAAGGATGTCTAATTGTACATTCATTTCAACTATTTCCTCATACTCTTTGGGAAATTTTTCACGAAGCTTACGCCGTAAATAGGATTGTACTAATGGGCTTTTTAAATTTTCGTCTTCCGTTTTTTTATGGTCATACCCATATGGTGATTATAAAGAAGATAATGACTTTCTATTGTTTCCTGTAGGAATAACTGATACACGACGACCAAAAAAAGAAAGGCTGTTAGCTTTAATTTCAGAAGATGATTCAAAGGCTTATGGTTTTGAAAACTTCCCAGGACCAGGCGTATCAATGATATCCGATAATTTCAATGGTGACGATCTTGTTTTATTAGGAAGCGAAATTCAAAATTTTATTACCGCTTTTAAAACAATAACTGCTGACGGCACTGTTCTTAGTTTTACGATTATTAATAATGACCTTCCCAATATTCTAAATGACAACGAAGGAAATGTGTGGGATATATTAGGAGAAGCTGTTAGTGGTCCTCGTACTGGAGAAAGACTTCTGCAACCCGACCAGTTAATAGGGTATTGGTTTAGTTTAGGGGCCTTTTACCCCAGCATAGAGATATATTAACTATTAGACTTAACGAATTCTTGATTGGTCCATTTTTAACAGTGCTGCAATCATAATACTAAAGCTTATTAAGGCTGATCCCCCTTTACTCATAAGCGGCAACGGGATTCCTATGACAGGCATAATTCCAACCGTCATTCCGATATTTATAAAGAAATGGAAAAACAATATCCCGGCGACAGAATAAGCATAATACCTTATGAACGGAAGGGTTGTTCTTTCGGCAATAATTGTAATCCTAATCAACATAAGGGTAAACAAAACGATTAAACTAACAGAACCAATAAATCCTTGCTCTTCTCCAAGTATACTAAAAATGAAATCGGTTGATTGTTCCGGCACATAATTCAACTTAGTCATATTGCCATCCAGAAATCCTTTACCCGTAAATCCTCCTGATCCAATTGCCGTTTTGGATTGTATGATATTGTATAATGCGCCTCTTGGATCTGAAAGGTCCGGCCTTAGCCATACATTAATCCTATCTTGTTGATGAGGTTTCAATAAATTGTCAAATCCCCATTGTGTCCCAAAAGAGAGAATAATAGATCCTATCGATATTATGGAAGCGAATACCAATGACTTATATCTAGCTTCTTTATAAACCAGATATAAAAAATATACTCCT
This sequence comes from Saprospiraceae bacterium, assembly GCA_965248155.1. Taxonomy (GTDB): domain Bacteria; phylum Bacteroidota; class Bacteroidia; order Chitinophagales; family Saprospiraceae; genus RFSX01. The sequence goes on along the minus strand of CBDFIO010000002.1, from coordinate 1,603,659 downwards.
ACTGATAAGACGACTGAAATAAGAATTCGATAATCGAGGTATTTATAACTGGCCATAACAAATAGACTCAAGAGGGCCAAAATGCTAAATGGCGTTTTCCTTTCTTTGCTGCCATAACTAAGAACCAAATAGTTCCCAATTAAAATCATGATTAACATTATGTAAGGTGTCCAAACTAATGATCCGATTAAGATAAAGGCTAAGGAAACTCCCATAAGGTAAATCGACGCATTCAGTCCTGCTCTGAATAAAGGAATCACAAATGACAAAAAGATGACTGCCGTCCCTGGATCCGGTTGCAATACGATTAATGCCGCTGGTATCAAGAAAAACAAAAAACTTAAGGAAATGTCTTTTGGAATGTTCATCTTAACAGTAGCCTGGCTTAAGTAAGCTGCGACACCTAATGCTGTTCCGAATTTGGCTAATTCAGAAGGTTGAAAAGAAAAACCCATTACAGTAAACCAGGAACTTGCACCTTTAATCTCTGTACCTATAATAAGAACTGCAATAAGAAGAAAGGTCGTAAAAGCATAAATGGGAAACGCCAAAGTATTTAAGATCCTCCAATCCAGAGTCATGAAAACAACAAATGCAACCAAGCTTAATCCCAACCAGATTGTCTGCCTTCCAACAATTGAATTAATATCAAACCAAAATCCTGGCCCTACATAACTGACGGTGTAGAGCATCAACCATCCAATTAATATAATACTAAAGAATACGGTCAGAAGAATCCAATCTATACTAATTGAGGACTTCCTTCTAGCCATTTGAATCTATGAGTTCTTTTTTTTCTATATCGTCTTGCACCGGGATTGCCGAAGGGAATTCCTTTTTTATCTCCAATAAAAAGGCTTCAAGGTCTTCTCTCTTTTCATATGCCCCTACCTTGACTTGATAATAAGGAGCATTGTGCTCCCAATTATATTTTATATGTGGATAAAGTCTCTGGAATTTATAATTGGCCAGATCCATTTCTCTTCTATCGTCAGTTGTGATAATCTGAATCCTCCATGCTCTGACGATCTTTTTTTCGAGGTTTTCCCTCTGATATTCTTGCATCGTTTCCTTAACAATCGCTTCTTCTTCAATATTGACTTGAGCCTGGACCGAATGTCCAAAACCTAAAAACAAGATTACAATTATTGCTCGATTCATTAAATTTCAATATTTACTTTACCCTTTTCCGTGGCATTGTTTATACTTCTTCCCACTTCCGCACGGACATGGGTCATTACGTCCAATTTTCTTTTCCGTTCTTTTAAAAGTTTCCGGCTTTGCCTGGCCTTCTCTACCTGCCCCTGATGCGGCTCTTTTCCGCGCCATATCCTCTCTGCTGGTCCTTACTTTTCTAAAATCGGTTTTCCTTTGCTTAGCTTCTTGCACATCTTCCGGATTCCCAATTAATAACTTTCCTCCCATAAGATACGAAATGACATCATAATTTATTCTGTAAACTAATTCTTCAAAAGCTTCATAGGCTTCCATTTTATAGACGACCAATGGATCTTTTTGCTCAAATGATGCTGCCTGAACTGAATCTTTTAGTTCATCCATTGAGCGGAGGTGTTCTTTCCAGTTATCATCAATAAATGCAAGGGTTATCGCCTTTTCGATGTCCTTCATAATTGATTCCCCCGAAGAATTTACTGCCAATTCAAGGTCTGCAGCAATTGGAACAGGTTTTTCTCTGCTTGGGCTTATATAAGGAACTGCAATTCTTTTATATCTATGTCCTTCGTTATCAAAAACATTCTTAATAACTGGAAGTAAAACTTCAGAAATTTTCTCCGACTTCTTCTCATAAGCCAATAAAACCTGCTTTTGATAATGATCTACAATATCAGAAGTGGGTGCCTCAATAAAATCTGCTTCCTGAATATCAGGTTCAGTCATCAGTACCCTCAAACTGTCATTTTTGAAAGTGCCAAAATTTCCTCCAGCCTTATGGTCTTCTACCAAACTTTCGGTAAGAGACATGATCATATTATACAAGTCAACAGAAAGTCTCTGCCCCGAGAGTGCATTATTTCTTTTATTATAAATCGCTTCCCGTTGGATATTCATCACATCATCATATTCCAACAATCGCTTTCTTATTCCAAAATTATTCTCTTCGACTTTCTTTTGAGCTCTTTCAATAGATTTAGTGATCATCTTATGCTGAATCACTTCGCCTTCTTGATGTCCCATTGAATCCATCACCTTCACTATACGATCAGAATTAAACAATCTCATTAGCTTGTCTTCCAACGACACATAAAACTGAGATGACCCAGGATCACCTTGACGTCCTGCACGACCACGAAGTTGTCTGTCTACTCTTCTGGAGTCATGTCTCTCAGTTGCAACTATTGCTAATCCTCCTGCCTTTTTAACCTCGTCTGTTATTTTTATATCTGTTCCTCTACCCGCCATATTTGTGGCGATGGTAACTCTTCCGGGTTTTCCAGCTTCAGCAACAATTTCTGCTTCCCTCTGGTGCTGTTTTGCATTCAGTACATTATGAGCAATCCCCCTTAAGTTCATCATTCTGCTTAACTTTTCAGAGATATCAACCGTCGTGGTTCCTACCAGAACTGGTCTCCCATTGGAAGTTAAAGCATCGATTTCATCTATTACAGCATTGAATTTTTCTCTTGCCGTTTTATATACTAAGTCTTCCCTGTCGTCTCTGACAATTGGCCGGTTAGTTGGAATAACGACTACGTCTAATTTATATATTTCCCATAATTCGTGAGCTTCCGTTTCAGCAGTTCCTGTCATCCCTGCTAACTTATGATACATCCGAAAGTAATTCTGAAGTGTTATTGTTGCATAAGTTTGGGTAATATCTCCAACCTTTACGTTTTCTTTTGCTTCCAGAGCTTGATGAAGACCATCAGAATATCTCCTTCCCTCCATCATTCTACCTGTTTGCTCATCGACTATCTTGACCTGCCCATCAATGACAACATATTCTTCTTCTTTTTCAAATAAAGTATAAGCCTTAAGTAGCTGGCTTACCGCATGAAGCCTTCTTGATTTGACAGAGTAATCTTGAATCAAAGCTGACCTTTGCTCCGCTACACTTTCACCGGAAGTTGTTTCTTGATCATCAAGAGCTTGCATTTCGCTTGTGATATCAGGCATAACGAAAAACTTAGGGTCGTTTTCTCCGTGGGACAAATATTCAACCCCATGATCTGTTAATTCAACATTTCTATTTTTTTCATCAATCGTAAATAAAAGCTCGTCATCTACAAGGTGCATGTGTTTATTCTGCTCCTGCATGTAGAAATTTTCTGATTTTTGGAGTATTGCTTTTACTCCTTCCTCACTCAAGAACTTTATGAGGGGTCTATATTTTGGTAAAGATCTATATGCTCTGAACAAATGCATCCCGGTATCTCCTTCTTCAAATCCTGTGTTCCCATCTTTAAATAATTTTTTGGCTTGAGCCAAATAATCTGTAGCTGCCTTTCTTTGAGCAGCCATAAGTTTTTCAACTTTTGGTCTTAATGTATGATATTCTTGTTCTTCGGTTCCTTCTGGTACAGGACCTGAAATAATCAATGGCGTTCGAGCATCATCGATTAAGACAGAATCAACTTCATCAATCATTGCATAATGATGCTTTTGCTGTACCTTCTCTTCAAGAGAACGAACCATATTATCTCTCAGATAATCAAATCCAAATTCATTGTTCGTCCCATATGTTATGTCACACTTATAAGCCGCTTTTCTTTCAGGTGAATGTGGTTTGTATTTGTCTATACAATCTACTGTAAGAAATAAGAACTGAAAAATAGGTCCGACCCATTCACAGTCCCTTCTTGCCAGATAATCATTAACAGTAATAACATGAACACCAAGTCCGGACAATCCATTGAGATAGGCTGGCAAAGTTGCAACAAGCGTTTTACCCTCCCCGGTCTGCATTTCTGCTACTTTCCCATCATGAAGAACGAAACCACCAATCAACTGAACGTCATAGTGGATCATGTTCCAGGTAATATCACCACCAGCTGCAGTCCATGAATTTTTCCAAACGGCTTGATCGCCTTGAATGTTCACATAATCATTAAATGCTGCGAGATCTTTATCGTGTTGCGTTGCTTTTACTCTGATTTCAGAATTATTCGAAAACCTAGTTGCCGTTTCCTTAACAACAGCAAAGGCTTCAGGAAGAATTTCTTTCAATATATCTTCAAGATGATCGTCTCTTTCCTCCTTTTTCTGATCAACTTCTCTGTACAATTCCTCTCTATGAGAAAGATCTTGTTCTTCAATAGCTGATGAATTCAGATGATCAATATCCTCGTCAATTCCTTTTAAGTGTTCGCTTATTCTAGCTCTAAACTCAACTGTTTTATTACGCAACTCATCATTTGACAAAGCTTGAACTTCATCAAAAAATTCGTTGGTCATGTCTACGTAAGGTGAAATTCCTTTAACATCCTTATCAAACTTAGTCCCGAAGACCTTCTTTAATACTTTTAACATTTCTTTCTAGCTCTTTTTAACAAGGTGTGAAGATAAGCCTTCACCGGCAATCTATGTAATGGATAATACTTTTCACATAAATACCGACAGATACTGTACCAACTATAATTTATGCCAATTTGGCAAATTTATCTACACCATGCTTTGGATTTTATACATTTGCGCTCTAATAAAAGTATAAATGGATAATTCATTCTTAAGAAAACTTGGTCTTAAAAAAAACAATCCCGGTACTTTTACCGGTTTACATCATATTGAAGGAACATCTGGTTCCATAGTTTCTTACTCTCCCGTTGATGGAAAACATATAGGAAGCGTTGAACTCACTTCTAAAAGTGATTATGAAAAAGTAATGAAGCAAGCACAAAAGGCTTTTGTTCAATGGAGAGAAATCCCCGCCCCCAAAAGGGGAGAAATTGTACGGCAATATGGTGAAGCCTTGAGAAAAAACAAAGAAGCTCTAGGTAGGCTGGTTTCCTACGAAATGGGGAAATCCCTACAAGAAGGATATGGTGAAGTTCAGGAAATGATAGATATCTGTGATTTTGCAGTTGGATTATCTCGACAACTATATGGCCTAACCATGCATAGTGAACGACCAAGTCATCGTATGTACGAACAGTGGCACCCTCTCGGTATAGTAGCTATTGTATCCGCTTTCAATTTTCCTGTTGCTGTCTGGGCATGGAATGCGATGATCGCATTAGTGTGTGGGGACGTTTGTGTCTGGAAGGGAAGTGAAAAAACGCCGCTTTGCTCAGTCGCTTGCCACAACATATTTCAAAATGTTCTAAAAGAAAACAACGTTCCCGAAGGAGTAACAAATCTAATTACAGGGGATTATACCGTTGGTGAATTAATGACAAAGGACAAGAGAATACCTCTGGTATCTGCAACCGGAAGTACAAGGATGGGTAAGATCGTTGGAGCAACTGTAGCTGAAAGACTTGGAAGATCACTTCTGGAGTTAGGTGGGAATAACGCCATCATTATTACTCCTAATGCGGATCTGAACCTGGTACTTACAGGTGGTGTTTTTGGAGCTGTTGGCACCTGTGGACAAAGATGTACCACCACAAGAAGATTGATCATCCATGATTCACAATATGATAAAGTCAAAAAGATTTTAGTAAAAGCTTATAAGCAATTAAAAATTGGAGATCCTTTAAATCCTAAAAACCATGTTGGTCCTTTGATCGACAAAGATTCTGTAAACAAATATCTTGATAGCATTGGAAAAGTAAATGAACAAGGAGGTGAATTTCTTATCTCTGGAGGTGTTTTAAAGGGTCGCGGTTATGGAAGTGGTTGTTATGTAAAACCATGTGTTGCTGAAGTAAAACCTCATTTCCCTATTGTTCAACATGAGACTTTTGCGCCTATCTTATATATAATGAAATACAAAGGTGGCCTGCAAAATGCTATTGCCATCCAAAATAAAGTCCCTCAAGGCTTGTCTTCAGCAATAATGACAACCAATATGAGAGAAGCAGAAAACTTTTTGAGTGTTGCAGGATCAGACTGTGGGATTGCTAATGTTAACATCGGAACAAGCGGGGCTGAGATTGGTGGTGCTTTTGGCGGTGAAAAAGAAACCGGAGGTGGAAGAGAATCTGGTTCCGATGCATGGAAGGCTTATATGCGTCGACAGACCACCACAATAAATTATAGCACTGAAGTACCATTGGCCCAAGGAATTGAATTTAATATATAAGGACTAAGTGCGAATCTGAGTTAAGCAGATTTTGGTTTTTCTGAAAGCCAGGGCCATATTTTAGCTAAGGTCTTTTTTATACTAAATGACTTTGGATTAATAATCAACTTATTCTTCTTCAAGTAGTTGGTTACTCTCGTTTCAATGAGGTGATGAAGTGGAAAGAGGATACTGAAAATAATCATCTTAATGCCAAAGTTCTTAATGGGTTCACCATGTGTGATATCCTTAATATTGTTATCTAATACCAATACCACAAACTCAAAAACGGATAGAATACTGAAAAAAGCGATCATCTCTATCAACCATTCCGGTACTGCAAGGCTACTTAAAATGACAAGGAAAAAAACACCAACTATAATTAATAGGACAATTAAAAAATATTGTCTTTGATCACGTTTCTTTTTTTCCATTTCTCTTTTTTCTGCAGCAACTTTTTTTCTTTCTTCCTCGGCTCTGACCGTTAACTCAGAGATGTTGTTTCTGTGTTGAGTGTCAAATTGTTGCATCAATAGACTATCTGTCATATTAGTATAATAATAAGCGGTCTTGTAATCATTTTTTGAAAGTGCAATCTTTTCAAGCTGCTGAGTACACTTTATTAATATGTCCTCAGCTAATTTGATAGGCAAGCCAAAGTCCACTGATTTTTCAAATGCTTCCTGTGCTAACGGGGTTTGATTTTATCTGAGAAAGTGTCGTCCATATCTTCGATAAAAATGAGCTTTTAGATAATTGTTATCAAACCCAAGAACACGTTGTTCTTCTTTTAAGAAATATATTTTTGAAGAATCCATTTTCCCCTCTCCTTCATAAATATGGGCCCATATATTATACTCCCAATAACTTTCAACAGCTTCGGGGTAAAGATTCATCATTAAGTCTTTGAGTTCTGCAAACCTATCCGAATCAATCAACCAGCTTCTGTACTTACTTAAGGTATAATCTTTTAATCTGACATTTCCCTGCGACTCTGCGAAACTTAAAATTTCTTCGAATATTGGCGAGAGAGAGAACTCTTTTTGGGATGACATTTGTAATCCCGCAATATCGAGTTTATTAAACATGAGTCTTAAAGAGTCATAGGGTGTAAATTCAGCCAATAGCTTTATCTGTGCTTGTTTTTGCTCTTCAGCCTTAACGTAATTCTTAATCTTACCATACAGGTCAAATAAATGTTCATGATAGTCATCCGCATAAGACTTCTTCATTTGATTATTCTGTAGTTTCTCCATCAGAACACTGGCGTCAGAATAATATCGAAAAGCTTCTTCTACATCAAAACGGTTAGCATATACTGCCCCCAATAAAAATTTGGCTTCTATTTGTTGCGATATAGTACCTTTTTGAAAAGCCCAATTTGATGCATTATTGGCATAACGCAATGCTTTATCCAGTTTGGCAATTTTAATACTTGCTCGTCCTACCGAAATGTAGACTTCAAAAGATAGATTATCATCAATTAAGTCGTCAACCAGTTCAATGATATCATTGCATATAGTATTTAAATTTTCGTGTTCATATTTGATAGGAATATGGTCTAGATAATGTTTGTACGCTAAAATTTTAAGGTCATTGTTGACGGTTGCTGTTGCTTTCCCAAAAATTTCATCATAGGTTTTCTCAGCATTATTCATATCGTACATAACCTCACGATAATATGCCGCTAAATCTAATAAGGAATTAATTTCCTCCAGATCAGACTTCGCTTTCTTACATTTTTCTAATAAAGATTCCAAATGTCCATCAATTCCTTTGGTATGAGCCAAAAATGGTATAGTAAGGCAAATGAAGATGGTAAATAGTTTTCTTAACATTCGGATAGATGATTAATATTCAAGTTATATCCAATTTGAAAGTTAAGCATTTCCTACAATCTTTCATATCTCCTTGGTTTTCTTGCATTTAACTTTTAACTTTTAACTTTTAACTTTTAACTTTTAACTTTTAACTTTTAACTTTTAACTTTTAACTTTTAACTTTTAAACCATTAATCAAAACAAAGCTCATGGAGAAATCAACGAAACAGTTAATAATTATTGGGGCTATAATAGTTGGTTCTATTACAGCTCATCATCTACTAATGCAAGAACACTTTGTTGCACCTGTTCATGATCCACCTGCATATACCGATTGTATCACAGAAATTACAGAATTTAACGCAGGAAAATATATAAGCCAATTCAGAACATGGGTGGATGGGACATCTGCCGAGCACTTTAGAGCTCATAATACGAACGCCTGTCTTTATGAGGCTATGGTAAGACAAACTGAAGATCCCGCAGAAGATCAAACCGGAATTCGGGTTTATTATGGACTTACAAATTCGGGAATTGAAGCAGGAAGTAGTTCAGCCGAGGATTACATTAAGTTTATTCTGATTCCTACAGATACGGAAAGAAACAATTTAAGCAACGAAAGTGGTAAGTATTTTCAAGTTGATACCGATATTAATTCCTGGCGACCTTGTCCTCCTTATTGTGATCGATCTGAAGTTCCAGAAGTTCCAATAGATGGTGGTGACGGACCAACGGATCCAACTTCAGGAGGTGAATAAATAATATTATCCGAAGAAACCTACCGTATTTGATATAACACGAGCTGCAGATTCATGAGCGAATTCTGCAGCTCGTGTTATGTTATTTGAGTTGAGGAATTTAATCATGAATGCTGTTGCAAATACATCTCCTGCCCCAGTAGGGTTAACAAGCTTGATTGGCTGTGCTGGTACATGGTATTGATCTCCTTTGTGAAAAATATCTGCACCCTTTTCTGCATTTGTTACAACAACAATATTTCCAAGTCCTCTTAAAACTTCCAAAACATTTTCCAGACCTATGAGATCTTCATAGCTGAGAATCAACACATCTGCATACTTCAATTTTTCCCAATCAATGGTTTTTGCACTAACTGAACCCGAATTATCCCACTTTCGCAACCACCCTTGAATCGTTGCACCGACCAATCCGCAATCAGTTTTGCCAAGAATATCTAAAGAAGTCTCATCTGCGATAGGACAAAATAATACCAGATCCTTGTTACTAACATGCTTCAAAACAAAGTTATCAGATATTTTTTCTGCCCATGATCTTAAAAATTGTGTTCTATTAGATCCAGCGTAAATGTTCTCAAAGATTGTGCTTTCACTTGAGTTCTCATTTTTAATAACAATCCCTTTGTTTTGCAAATATGCCTTGTAATTAAAATTATTCCCGAACCGTGTTATGATTGAAGTAGAAATTCCAAGTTCCGAAGCAAAAACTGATGCATATGCAGAAGAACCTCCTAAAACAAAATTGTCATCAATTAAGTCATGGCATACATGCCCAATACATGTGAAATTATTAGCCATATAATCTACAGGTTTACAATGAAGTTTAGTTTTCTTTTTCCTCCAAAACTTCCTTCATTTGCAAGGTTTTGTAACAACCACTTCGTTTCTGCTCTACAGTCTTCATTCGTTTCACTCAAAAACAAAACATTTTCTATTCCTCCTTCTCCAGATATATATATGTGTAGTTTAACAATTGACTCTTTCCCTACTTCGGACAATGAGCACTGCAGACTTTTATTTCGAAAATGATTTTTGATAAGTTTATCGTAGTCCTGTATAAGTTCCCCATTCGACATCATCTCCTGTAAACTTTTAGATGCCTGGGACATGGCCGCTTTTGCTTTTCTTAAATTAAAAGACATATCCGTCTGTACTGGCATAGCCTGCGAATCATATCCTGAAAAAGATGCGATGATTAGATTGTCATCATGCTTTAAGTCCAAAACAAAATTTCCTTCAAAATTTGTTGTAGCCCGAGACCTGCTCGTCTGAGCAATAACATCAACTCCTTTCATTGGTGCTCCATCCATGGTACTTACTTGTCCAATAACCTGATTGATCCGGATCGGTTGAAGGTTTTCCACAGCATTAATCATGTCGACTGCTTTCTTTCTATTCATTACGACAACATTGGCTTCATCTTCCTTATCCAATTCTACTTGTTCAACTACATTTTGTTCGAAAACCACTTCAGGTCTAGCGACAGTTTTTGACTTGTTCGATCTATCTCCGGCTGCTTTAGAAACACTTTCCTTTCTCTCAGGCCTTAATGTTATTGTTGCAGGTTTTTTTTCTTCTGCCTCAAGAGAAACCATGAGTTCTTCCTCTTCAAGGGGATCTTGGGGCACTCCTTCTGCCTCCACGAACATCTCATTGGTTTGGTTCGGGTTTCCTAAATAATCTTTCATAATCCAAAATGATATACTCATAAGAAAAATGAAACTGGCAGCTACAAGTAAGACCCTTTTAAGGTTTATACTTTTCTTTTGGATTACATATGGAATAATGTCTTCAAGACTATCACGATTTACAGTATTATCATAATAACCCTCTAGGGCGTCTGCGAGAAATGGATCATCCAAACTGGCAATTTCCAGTTCTCTCCTTTCTTCAGAACTTATGCTCCCATCAATTAACTTTTGGAGCAACCGTTGATATTTATCTAATGTGGTCATTTTTGTCTTCTATACATATTTTAAGGTTTCTCCTACCGTTCTGGATTTGTGATCTAACTTGATTCCAGCTCATACTCAAGGCTGCTGCTGCTTCATGATAACTCAATTTTTTATAATAAAATGCATTGATACAATTGCGTTGTTTTTCTGATAATGTCTCCATACACTTTTCCATAACTTCCAGCAATTCTTCCTTTTCTATATTATCAGGATGAATTAAATGCTCAGAATACACATCGATTGCTTCGTTTTCTTTTACTAATTGTCTTGATTTTTTTCTCAATTTTTCAAAACAATAATTCTTAACTACCACATAAAGCCACGGTTTAAAATTTTCAATTTTCTGCGATGGCAATTTTTTACTTAGTAATTGATAAATTTCCAGAGTTGCGTCCTTGGCATCTTCTTCATTTCTAAAATACTTGAGGCATACTCCGAATATCAATTCACGAAACATCATAAATACTTTTACGAGATGTTCTTGATTGCCCGTTGATTGAAAATCATCAATCCAATTTTTTAACTCTATGTTGTCCTCCTTCTCCAATACTTATTAAAAATGAGTCTTCAATTTATACATTCTTACTAAAGTCTACATCTTATAGAAGATTTTGTTTGATTAACTTTTATAATCTATCCCTATTAGTGCTTATTTATTTCTATCTATTATTGATGTTGTCAAGCTGTAAAAATTCAGTTCATAACCTTCATTTCTATTCTCTATATCCTATCAAAACTTTCAATGTCAGTATTATAAATAAGGATGCCTTTTACTTCTTACCATTACTTTTTACATTGTGCTCCACAATTAAGTGAATTATTATGAAGCATATCTTTTCTTTTCTGTTCTCTGTAATCCTTTTTCTGACTGCTTATACACAATCAGATTTAGAGCAGATGCTTTTCGATCTTCCCGATGTATCTTTTGAAAAAATAAAAACTCCAGAAGGTTTTGAATCTGCTTATGAGTTGCGAATTAAGCAGGCTATTGATCATAATAATCCCGACATGGGACACTTCTATCACCGTGTGTTTTTAAGCCATAAGGGATTTGATCATTCGACTACAATAATTACAAATGGTTATTCTAGACCGAGTAATAATATCACAGAAGTTGCAAGATTTTTGGACGCCAACCAATTGAATGTTGAACACAGATACTTCGGTGAATCAAATCCTGACAGTCTCGATTATAGCTATCTTAATTTTGAACAAATAACTGCTGACCTTCATAAAATTAAACACCTGTTTAGAAATTTATATAAAGAAAAATGGGTAAGCACCGGAATAAGTAAAGGTGAAACAACTACGATTTTCTATAGATATTTTTATCCGGAAGATGTAGATGTTTCTATTCCTTATGTTGCACCGATTAATTACTCTGATGAAGATGAGAGGATTTATGATTTTTTGAATTCTGTAGGTTCAGATGAATGTCGTAAGAACATTTATGACTACCAAGTTAGATTGCTTCGTGGTAGCGAAACCATTAAACCTTTTTTGAAATGGTACGCACAAGGAAAGGAATTGGAGTTCAATTATCTCAATTTTGATGAAGCATATGAACTAGCCGTCCTTGAATATCCGTTTGCATTTTGGCAATATGGAAAAGACTGTCATTCGATTCCTTCTTCAAAAGACAATACAGAAACACATATCCAGCACTTTCTTGATGTTTCGGGTCTGGACTTATTTGCAGACAGTAGTATGAAAGCTTATGGATCTCATTACTATCAGTCTGCAACAGAAATGGGTTATTATGGATATGAAACAGAACCATTTAAAGATCTTCTTAAGCACATACCGTTAGATCCTCATCCTTCTGCGGCATTTGTCCCTGATAAAATGGATGTGAAATTTAATGGTGACTTAACAAACAAAGTTGCTGAATGGACCGTCGAAGAAGCAGATAATATGATCTACATAAACGGTGCACTTGATACTTGGTCAGCTACTGCAGTTCAACCAAGTGATAAGACAAACTCGCTTTTTTATTTTCTTGAAGGAAAACACCATAGTTCTGCCCGGATTAAGAACATGACTTCGGCAGAACAAAATCAAATGTGCTCATCCCTTTCTGATTGGCTTGAACAGCCTATAACAATAAAGGATAAAAAATCAGATATTGAATTGCTCATAGATATGATGACGGGTTCCTTTTCAAGTGCCGATCAAGCTGAAAAAGATTCCTCCTACTATGACATTAGCTTGCACATGTACCCTATTTGGAAAGACAAAAAAGGGCATTGGATATATGTTGAACAGGCTGCAAGTTCTTTTCAGGAAAAACCTTATCGTCAAAGAATATATCGTGTAGATCAAAATGAACACGATTCATTTGAAAGTATTGTCTATGCTATAAAAGGTCAAGAAGATTTCGTGGGGAAATGGAAGACCCCTGAATATTTTGATCAATTTGATACTTCGATTTTGAAAGAAAGAATTGGTTGTACCGTTTATCTTAAAAAAGACGGATACGCTTATCATGGAAGCACCAATGAAAAGTCTTGTCGAAGCAGTTTGTCCGGAGCAAGCTTCGCAACATCAAAGGTAACCATAGAAGAGCGTGAGATAAAAAGCTGGGACCAAGGATTTGATAAGCATGGTACGCAAGTTTGGGGAGCACAAAAAGGAGCTTATATATTTAAAAGAAGGTAAATCCTCATTTATGGCTCTATAATTTCAAGTTGATTTGGAAACGTAATTTTATAAGTCTTGTTTCTTTTCAAATTACTGAATTTCTCTTCCTTGCCGTTTGGCCATTTAACTGTTAATTGAGCTTTCTTATCGTTGCCTATACCAAAATGCTGCATACATGGGTGCACGGAAAGATACCCGTCAGTAGAATGAATTTCACGCCATAATCCTGAATGGTTGTCTGTGTCCAATATGAGAACGGCGCCTATGGCATCCCTGTTAACCTTATTCTCTGGACTCCCTTCCAATAATATTTTTATCCAATTATTCTTTGATTCAGATTTGTTCTCCAACAAAACAGAAGCTTCGTGATAATTATTAATAATAATGTCCTGGTCTCCATCATTATCAAAATCAAAATAACTGGCACTCCTGGAATTGCTCACCATATCTGTTCCCAGTTCCGAAGATTTATTTACAAGCTGCCCATTTTCATTAACAAAAAAGACATTCTTCTCCCTATTGCTTGCCGCATACTCAACATTCTTTGATTCACCATCTTCACCATAATAATATTGGTTTTCACTTGAGTAGACGCTGAAGTCATTCATGCCATTGAGACAATATAAATCATCATCTCCATCATTGTCAAAATCAAAAAAGTCGGCGTCCCAGGACCATCCTGTCGAAGAATACCCCCGCCCCACATCTTTGGAAAGATCATATTCTTTGAGATTATTTCCTTCAACTTTTGAAATAAACAAATCATTGGCTTCAACTGTCCTGATGTTTTTCATCTTTTGAGGGTCAAACTTCATAGTTGTCTCTTCGTTAGGACTAACATATTTTTCATCCTTTTGCATGACGACAATATTGGATATATATAAATCAGGAAATCGATCTTTATTTATATCTGCTATTCCAACATTCATTGTATACGAAGGCTTATCTGTTCCATATATTTGACTGACTTCTGTGAATGTCCCATCTCCATCATTAAGATAATATTCATTCGTGCCAAAATCATTTCCTACAATTATATCCTGATACCCGTCTTGATTAAGATCACTATGTCCCAGTGCTTGTGTCCAACCATTGTTTTTCTCTTGAGTGAAGTCCACTTCAGCAAATTCAAATCCCCCTAGGTTTTTGAATAATTTATTCTTGCTTCCATTCTGGTTGTATCTACTCAATGTGGGTAATTCTCCTTGAACATAATTACCAAAATAGCCGATGAAAATGTCCAATAAACCATCGTTGTCAAAATCAAATGCTGTTGCCGGTCCGCCTACTTGATTTGATCCGCCAAGTTGGGCTGTGATAGAAACATCTTTCCATTCTTTGCCTTCTATATTTTTATACAATCTATGATTTTCATTTACATAAGTAATAAAAACATCCTTGTATCCATCATTATCAAAGTCAGCAACAATAGGTTGTCGTGGTTCTCCAAAAGATTTTAATTCCTCATGCCACACGCTTAAGGATTTCGACATTTCGCTCTCCAACTGAAAACCACTTTCTGTATTGATATAGATTTGATTACCAAAGCCTCCCAGAATAATTATATCAACTAAACCATCATTGTTAATATCTTCGGCAGCAACACCTGCCCCTCTAAATGCTGATGGAATTGCTATTTTATATAATCTTGTTTTCATGAGAATAAACATAGCTTCTTAACAATCTGCTAAGCCAATCAGATGATTTGTGCTGAAACCCGATGTTCTGCTCTTTCGTACAATCAATAAATCCCCCGTTCAATAATAATTCACTTTTTGCTTCCAGGATGCCACTTATATTGTCTTCCGATACTTCAGTATGGTCAAACTCATAGCGATTTATCGCTTTTTGAATTTTTGAAAATGCTTCCTTGATATCTTCTTCGACTAATATTTCCTGCAAGCCTTAAAACCAAAACGCCCATTTGAGCAATCCCCTCGGTGATTAATTCTGCAGCATTAGGATCAATGTCGTGACTTGGTTCTTTAGAAAGATCATTGATAGCAAACTGGAGAATTTGCCAATGCCATCCACTATCCCTAAAGGCATCCAAATCATAAGACTCAACCATTATTTTGTCTTTACTGGAATTTGGAAAGAATATTACATCCTCAAATTGATTAACATCAAAAGGTATAAAAGAATGTAGCGTTTGTTGAACATGATTTAATCTAATTAGAGGTTCGTCTTCACTATAAGCCAATTTCTGTGATTCCTGAATAATCGAAGAACCAAAACCTACCAAAGATTCTAAAAGGTAGTTTTTCAATTTTGAAGATTCAAGTGAATCGATCGGCCATCTTTGTTTTGCAAAATATACCTGAATATTTCTTAAAAACACAGAAGTGCTAACCTCACTGTATTGTTCATAAGAATCTAGTTTTTGTTGAATTATTCCATCAAGAATTATCTTGCTCTGATCTACATATTCTGCTTTTAATTGTGGGTATTCAAAGTCTTGTAAGTCTTCAGGAGCCGATCTGAAAAGCAATAGCCAACTGTCTGACATATTCGCCCTGCTAATTTCTGCGAGATTATTGTTTCTTGCTAATTCATCAGCTATCTTAAGGGATGCCAGAGTTACTAAATTCACGTATTGATAAACCGGCTCAATGGTTTCTTTTGAAAAGGGTAACAAAGTAATATCTGGAATAAAAAAGAGGTCTTGTTCGACTGAAAGCATTGACCTATAAGAGTAAGAAACAGATCCATACTGCTCCATATCAATTCCAGGTATTATGATATCTCCATTTTCTAATCGGACATACCATATTCCACCTTTTTTCTTACCGAAATTAAGGATAGATTCAGCTACTCCCGATATATCAGAAAGTATTATAGAATCTCTTTGAGCTTCCCTTGCTTTAATTGAAGCTTCAGATTTCAAAAATAGAATCAATTCCTTTTGAGCATCAATTCTAAAGTTTCTGGCTTCTTCACTCAATGGAGTCCCATACATGAAATCTTCTAACCTGTTGGCTGTAGCATAACACTTGGCATCTTTCTGACTTTCAAGAGCCTGAATTTTTCCTATGATTATTTGTAGGTGCGAGTTACTTTCCTGAGCATTAATAATACCTATAAAAAACCCACTTATAACTAATACTAAAAGGAGTTGCTTCTTAAATAATTTTTGGGGCTCATATCTATTTTTTCTATTTTGACTTTAACTTAAAAAAACACGAAACTCATCTTTCTGCTTTACAAAATAATTGTCTTTCGAATATAAAGACTATTCAGCTTAAATGAAACAGTCTTTATTGTAAATGCAAAATTTGAACCATTCATCAATTTATCCTAAATTAATCAAGTCTTCTGCAATAACTAACTACCATATAATACTCAGCGGTTATCTTTGAGAATAGTCCTTTCTGTTCAGGAAGTCTTTATCAAATATCTCATATAATATTCCAATACATTAATTCAACAATATTCATATGAAAGGGCGTCTTTCCCTTTGGTTTATTATACTTTTTCTTTTACAAATAAACGTTTGTCAAACACAAACTGTTGACCGTGTTGAGCCTCCTTTCTGGTGGACAAATATGAATACCCCCGAGCTGCCGCTGATGATCTATGGAGAAAACATTGCCTCTCTTGAACCTGAAATAAACTATAAGGGTCTTAAAATCAAAAATGTTAGTAGCCTTGATAATCCAGTTTCTCCCGGAAACAGTCTTTCTGTTCAGTTGGGTAGGCAAAAAGCCGAACGCGCCTATTTAAGCTCAATGAATGGAGATGTTATTCCTATTGATTTTCAAAATGACATTGATAATGTAATTCTGAATATTCCCGGATTATTATCGGAAGGAATGTATTTTTTATCAATAGTTACTACTACTAAACGTCTTATCTCCGCCAAGCTTGCTGTTTTAAATTAAATGAATTGATGCGTTCCATTGCATGATAATGCTTGTTTTCATAACTTGTACTTTTAACACTAAGACGGGAATTTTTTTCTATTCCATTGAGTTAACATAAAGTAAGCTATTTTGCCATTGAGGGAAATTCAATTTTTATGACAGGAAATGTGAGCAATTACAACCTTCTCATCCAGAAATTAGACCAATTCATTCGCAAGTTTTACCTGAACCAGATAATCAGGGGTTCGCTGTATACGGCAGCTCTTTTGATTGGTTTATTTATAACTTTCAACCTCCTGGAGTCCCAATTTTACTTTGATACGGGTGTCAGAAAAGTACTCTTCTTTGGGTTTATCGCTATTTCTATTACATCGGTCGGATATTGGATAGCACTTCCTTTGTTAAAATATTTCAAGCTCGGCAATCAGATAGATCACGAACAAGCAGCTTCGATTATTGGGGATCACTTTTCTACAGTGAAAGACAAATTGCTTAACATTCTTCAACTTCAAAAACAAAATGAGGAAACAAGTGATGCTTCCAAACAGTTAATAACAGCATCTATTAACCAGAAAACCGAATCTATTAAACTTGTTCCTTTTAAAGCAGCAATTGATCTCAGTAAAAACAGGCAATATTTAAAATATGCTTTACCACCAGCAATGTTATTGTTGGTTATGTTACTTGCGGCACCAAGTTTAATAACTGATTCCACACATAGGATTATCAACAATAATCTTGAATTTGAAAAGGCTGCTCCATTTAGGTTTAATATCGACAATGATAATTTGGATGCTATCCAATACGAAGATTATACTTTAGAAACAACTATTGAAGGATCCGCTTTCCCGGATGAGGTTTTCATCGATGTTGAAAATTTTCAATATCGAATGAAAAAACTGGCTAATAATCAATATAGCTACACCTTCAAGAATGTTCAAAAGAACGTTCCTTTTCAGATTTTCGCTGGAAATATTCGGTCTATCAATCATGAATTAAATGTTCTGCTTAAACCCAATCTGACTTCATTTGATTTGTTTCTTGACTATCCCTCCTATACCAATAGAAAAGATGAGCGGCTGAATAATATCGGAGATATTTTAATTCCTCAAGGAACAAGAATCAGCTGGAATTTTGAATCAGAAAACACCGACAAACTATCAATACAATTTGGTTCAGATAACAAAAATATAGAAACAGAAAGAAGTGCTGGAAATCGTTTTTCATTTATAAAGAAAATATATCAGGATGATGTATATAAGGTGTTTACTTCGAATAAATTAATCTCTACCCCTGATTCCGTTAGTTATACTATAAATGTTACTGCTGACCAATATCCTGAAATAACTGTAGAGTCTTTTGAGGACAGCCTGGAAGCGGGAATCATATATTTTGATGGAAGCGCATCTGATGATTATGGCCTGGTTAATTTAAGTGTTAATTATATCATCACTGAAACTGATGGAAATCAAAAATTCCAAAAAGAAACTTTAGTCAATCCAAAATTCAGAGAAACTCAATATGATCATATCCTTGACATCAACTTATTAGAATTAAACCCCGGAGAAAAGTTAAGTTACTACTTTGAAGTATTTGATAATGATGCGGTGAATGGTAGTAAGTCTTCAAAAACAACGGTAATGGAATTTGAAAAGCCTACTGTTGAAGAATTTGAAGAACAAGAAGAGAGTAACGAAGAGGATATCAAAGATAAACTTGAAGAGTCCATAAAAGAGTCTAAGAAAATTCGTGAGGAATTAAAAAAGATGCGCGAAAATCTACTTCAAAAACAAGAGCCTGACTGGGAAGATAAAAAGGAATTTGAAAAACTTATGGATCGTCAGAAAAAGCTTGACGAATCATTAAAGCAAGCTAAAGACAAGTTTGAGGAAAACCTGAAAAATCAGGATGAGTTTACGGAGCGACCTGAAGAAATTCAGGAAAAACAAGAAAAAATGCAAGAGCTATTTGAGGAGGCCTTGGATGATGAGACTCAGGAGCTTATGCAAAAAATTCAAGAATTGCTGGAAGAGTTGAATAAAGAAGAAATGATCCAGATGATGGAGGATTTCGAAATGAGTGAGGAAGCAATGGAGAAGAACAATGAAAGATTGCTTGAGCTTTTCAAAAACCTTGAAATGGAAAAAGAAATCCAGGACATGGTTGAAAAGTTAGAAGAATTAGCAGAAGAACAGGAAGAATTGTCTGAAGAAACCAAAAATGAAGAAAAGTCTCAAGAGGAATTATCAAAAGAACAAGAAGATATAAATGAATCTTTTGAAGACCTTCAGAAGAAAATGGATGAGCTTCAAGAAAAAAACAAAGAACTTGAACGTCCGAAAGATATGGGAGAAGATGCTCCTGAACAAATGGAAGAGATAAAAGAAGATCTCGAAGACAGTAAAGAACAGTTAGAGAAAAAGCAGAATAACAGTGCTTCGCAAAAACAAAAAGGGGCCTCTAAAAAAATGAAAAAGATGGCAGAGGGAATGCAGTCTGCCATGCAGTCACAGGGTATGGAACAAATGCAAGAGGACATCGCTGCATTGAGACAGCTTCTTGAAAATCTTGTCACCATGTCCTTCGATCAGGAAAACCTCATTAACAAACTAAAAAGAGTTACAATCAATACACCGAGCTATGTAGGCTCCATTCAGGAACAATTCAAACTAAAAGATGATTTCCAGCTAATACAAGACAGCCTACAGGAACTGGCGAAGCGTGTAGATCAAATTGAAAGCTTTATCACTGAAAAGGTAGTAGAGGTAAAGTCAAATCTTGAAAAAAGTATTGACCAACTCGAAGAAAGACAAAAACATCAAGCCGAGGACAATCAAAGACACACCATGAAAAATGTCAACGACTTAGCTTTAATGCTGAGCGAAACCATGGAACAAATGCAGCAGCAAATGTCAGGTATGATGTCTGGTAGCCAAATGTGTAATAAACCTGGTGGCGCTGGTCAATCCGGTCAGGTGCCTATGGATAAAATATCTGAAGGTCAACAGGAGCTTAATAAGGACATGAAAAAAATGAGTGAAAAAGGGGGCAAAGGAAGAAAGGAGTCCGCAAAAGATTTCGCTGAAGCCGCAGCAAGACAAGCCGCCTTACGTAGGGCTATGGAAGAATTGCAACAACAAAAACTTGAGCAAGGAAAGGGCTCACAAGAATTACAACAAATCATCGACCAGATGGACAAAGTTGAAGTTGACCTGGTAAACAAAAAATTAGATAGTGAGCTTTTGCTTCGTCAAGAACAGATACTCACTCGTCTTTTAGAAGCTGAAGAAGCCGAAAGACAAAGAGAATTTGATAACAAACGAAAAGCTGAAATAGGAGAAGAAAAACTTAAGGAATTACCGCCTGCTTTACAGGAATACCTGAAAGAACGCGAAGCGGAAACAGAAATGTACAAAAAAGTTTCTCCTGCACTCAGACCATATTATAAGCAACTTGTTGACGAATATTACAAGGCATTAAAAAATAATAAGTCATAAAAAAATTGTCTCCCTAATGCAAGAAGCATTATTGCTTAAAATCAAGTCATCCCCTTGCCAAATTAAATACTTGGAAACTTTTGTGCATTCGCTAAAAACGCGTTGTTCAATAAATCAAGATACCCATGACAACATTCTTATTAGTCTGACAGAAGCAGTAAATAATGCCATCATTCATGGCAATAAAAAGAACATCAACAAATATGTTGATATTTCTTGTACAGAAAAGAAAAGGAAGATTGTAATTAGAATTTCAGATGAAGGAGTAGGCTTTAATCCCCTCTTGATTAGCGACCCGACCTTGCCAAATAATCTTGAATGTTGCGGCGGAAGGGGTGTTTTTATTATGAAACAACTTTCTGACGAAATCAAATTTCTTAATAATGGTAGGACAATAGAAATGCATTTCAAGACGCTTTAATGCAAAGCAATATCATTAATTTTCATAGTGAAGCACTCGACTTCATTTTAAAGAATGAAAGTTCCGTAATTCGGTGGCTGAAAAATGTAGCTAAAGAAGAAGGAAGAGAAATTCAAAACATAGGTTATGTTTTTTGTTCAGATAACTATCTTCTTGAGATTAATAAAAAATATCTTACTCACGATTTTTTTACCGACATAATTACTTTCCCTCTTAGAAATAATCCTTTAGAAGCAAATGTCTTTATCAGTATTGATAGAGTTAAAGAAAATGCACAACTTTACAATCAATCATTCGAGGATGAATTAGATCGAGTGATCGTCCATGGCCTATTACACCTTATTGGTTATGATGACAAAAACAAAAGCGATGAAACTCAAATGCGCCAAAAAGAAGACTTCTATCTATCTAAAAGAAATTATAGTTAGTATAATATTCTTATTGACCAATTCGGTTCTAAATGCTCAAAATCCTCCCATCGATGAATCTTACTTTGAAAAATATGGAGGGATACCATTGTTGCTTTCAGAATTGGAAGATCTCTCTGATATAATTCAACATGAAGGCATTATTCTAGATCATGGCGCCCGGCCTGAAAAGATTCTACTCTATGTTTCCGAAGAAGGATATCGCTATCTGCTAAAAAACAACAAGAAGTTCTCCATAGTTAGCAGAAAGAAGTCTCGTATTAAAATGAAACGTCCAGATCAAATTTTCCCACAAAAGTCACCAGGAGAATGTATGCCTATAATAGATTTCTATCCTACTTATGAGGCTTATGAAGAAATGATGTACTCCTTTGAAGAAAATCACCCCGAAATATGTAAAATAAAAACCTTGGGTACATTAAATAGTGGCAGAAAGATTCTTGCCGCACAAATCGGCGACAAGCTTGATGAACTCGAAGACGAACCCAATTTCTTTTATTCCTCAACTATGCATGGAGACGAAACAACAGGGTTTTTAATGTTGTTGCAATATATTGATCATCTGCTATGCAATTATTCAGAGGACCCCAGAATTACTCACCTGCTTAATAACATCAATATTTATATTAATCCTTTAGCAAATCCTAATGGGACTTATCGCGGAGGTAACCATACTGTTGAAGATGCCATAAGATTTAATTCCTCCTTTGCTGATTTAAATAGAAATTTTCCTGACCCTAAAGGCGGAGACCATCCAGACAATCGAAATCACCAGGAGGAAACCATAATTTTTATGTCCTTTGCTGATAGTGTACCTATCCATTTGTCTTGTAATATTCATGGTGGTATTGAACTGGCCAACTACCCCTGGGATACCTATGAACATTTGCATGCCGATACTGACTGGTGGGAGGATATTTGCAGAACCTATGCTGATACCGTACAGCATAATTCCCCGGATGGTTATTTTACAGATCAAACTAACGGAGTGACTAACGGATTTGCCTGGTTTGAAGCCGAAGGTGGGAGACAAGATTATATGACTTATTTTAAGCGAGGCAGAGAATTTACATTGGAAGTCTCTTCCAGGAAGCTAATTGATTCAGATCAATTTGAAGTGTATTGGAATGCTAACAGAAATGCATTGCTTAACTACATGGAAGAGGCTTTGTCTGGTTTGAGAGGAACAATTCAGGATTGTGAAACAGGGAGCCCGCTTGAAGCCGAGATTCTTATAGCAGACCACGATTTTGATAATTCAAGTGTTTTTTCCAACCCGATCAATGGAAGCTATTTCAGATATCTCGATAATGGAACTTATAATGTGTTATTCAAAGCACCTGGGTACGATAGCCTTGAATTCATAGCCAATATTACAGACAAGCAATCTCTGAGGTTTGACGTAGAATTATGTCCTCAAGAGTCGACCCTCACACATGAAGTCAATCTAGAGGATGTAGAATATTTTATAGAGAATAGAACTATCCGTCTAACCCATTTGCATCAAGTTGGAAATCTAGATATAAGAATGTATGATCTCAATGGAAAATTTGTGAAAACAAGCTACAATAATTCAACAATAGAAATTGATCCTGGAATAGTTCCTGGGTATTATTTAATTAATATTATTGTTCAAAAGCAAAGCAAAACGATTCCTATTATTATTCACTAATCAAAACCAACATCATGAAAATTCTTACGTTTTCTTTTTTTCTTTTAATACAAATTCAAATATTCTCTCAAGGATTTGATGAGGTTCAAATAATAAGTCACCAAATAACTGATAATGTCTATATGCTCGAAGGAATGGGAGGAAATATTGGTCTTTTCGTTGGAGAGAATGAAGTAATAATGATTGATGATCAATTTGCAGAGCTTAGTGACAAATTGAACGCTGCTATTCTGAAAATTTCTGATCACCCTATTAAATATCTCGTAAACACTCATTGGCACGGAGATCATACAGGAGGAAATGAAGTTTTTGCAAACAATGGATCGACAATTGTTGCACATGAAAATGTAAGAGAGCGATTAAGCAATGACCAACTGCGTCCATTTAGACGATCAACTCCTGCTTCTCCAGAAGCAGCCTGGCCTACAGTAACATTCGATGAAAACATGAAAATTCATGTGGGACAAGAAAGCATTCATCTCATTCATATCCATAATGCACATACAGATGGTGATGCCTTGATCTATTTTCCAAGATCTAATGTCCTTCATATGGGAGATTGTTTTTTCAACAAACTATTTCCTTATGTTGATCTCGATTCCGGAGGTACTCCAGATGGAGCCATAGAAGCTGTCAAAGCAGCCTTGTTATTGGCCGATGACAACACTCAGATAATTCCGGGACATGGCCCTGCAGCAAATAGAACGGACCTCCTAGCCTACCAGACGATGTGGAATACGATGAGAGATCGAATCAAAGAGGCCATTGAACGTGGTGTAACGAAGGATAATGCTGATTTTGCAATTCTTGTAGAAGGTTATGAAAATTGGGAGTGGTCCTTTATCACAGCAGAAAAATTCATTACAATGATGTTTTCTGCCTACGCTCCGGAAGAATAATTTTTGCGATTTATAAATAGAGGAATAAATACAATGAATTCCCAGTATTCAATTCTCATTACGAAGTAATCGCCGAGAATAAAGATTAAGAACGCGAAGAGCAACAATCGGTCATATTTCCTGGTAAAAAACCCTACAATAAAGCAAAGCTGCATGGCTGTAACCATAAGGTAAAATATGTAGCCCACTTCTGAATGATCTATGAAAAACTCTCCTACTTGTGTTGAAATATGGTTTGGAAAATAAAGGAAATGATCAAAATGTTGGGATCTCATAATCTTGTCAAATTGATCTATATCAAAAAGACCTCCCCTAAGTATTTTCCAGCTTGCAGAGGAGCTGAAAATAAAAAGAACATATGCTCTCAGATATTTTTTACTGCTTTCAAACCAGGATTCATTCAATGATAAGAAAGCGATTGGAACTACGGCAAGCCCAAGATATTTTCTTATAGATAAACTGGGATATGAAAAAATTATTAACAAATAAAAAGCGAAGAGAAACAACTGCAACACGACCATCGTTTTTACCCACCTTTCATTCTTCTTAATAAAAATTAATAAACATATACTAGGTATAACAACAATGACATCCATTGCGCCGGACAATAAAACTGATCCACTAAACATATTTGGAATTCCACTGAAAATCAAATTCCAAATGACAGGGTCTTGTCTGGGATTAAAAATAAAAGGTGTCGCTAATTGCGATAACATTAAGCCATTAATTCCTCTTAATGCATGAAAGAAAATAAAAGATGCACAAAAGAATCTAAGGTAATTATGATATGAGCTTGCGTTTTTCAAATCAATATATTCTCAGAAGATAGTTCATTAATATCGCCTCCTTTTATCCATTCATATTTCTTCCGTATCAGCTGAATATCTCTGTCAGTTTTTATAAATCTTCTTAGCCAATCTGTCATTTGCTGTTGTACATTCTGGTGTCTGTAATCAGTGATCATGGTTTGTGCCAGATGATTGAGGCCAATCAAATTATAGTATTTACTAATAATTTCACTTTCAGGATTTACACTCTCTTTTGATGAGTAAATCGCATCATAGCTTATAAATGTATTGTTTAGATATATGTACTGCCTGTAATTGATTTGTTTGAAATCAAAAGTTTCTCCATCAAGCAAGAGCTCATAACTGACATACTCAGTTTTTACATCTCGATCTTCAGAATACATCGCAAATAAATAGAATGGAAAGAATTCAAGCTTAATAATATGCAATAATGCATAAAAGCCCAGA
This sequence comes from Saprospiraceae bacterium, assembly GCA_965248155.1. Lineage (GTDB taxonomy): Bacteria > Bacteroidota > Bacteroidia > Chitinophagales > Saprospiraceae > RFSX01. Next base: position 1,578,272 of record CBDFIO010000002.1, on the reverse strand, counting down.
AGAGTAACAATTAGATACTTTTTGGAAAAACGCACGATTAAATTTAGTGAAGAGTCATGAGATACTACTCATAACGGAGAGATTCTATTGGATCCAGTCTTGCCGCTTTTAATGCGGGATACAAGCCTGAAAGAACACCGACAACAATACAAACAACTATTCCAAGGGCCATCCAATTGAATGGGACAACAAATCGGCCATTCACTAAGTTGGCTATGACAAGACCCACAACCATACCTAGAATGATTCCAACAATCCCTCCCAAAATTGTAATGACTATAGCTTCCATGATAAATTGAAATAATATATTGAACCTGCTCGCACCTAGCGCTTTCCGAACACCTATTTCGCGTGTGCGCTCCGTAACAGTAACCAACATAATATTCATCAATCCGATTGCTGCTCCTAAGAGTGTTATTAAAGCTATTGCAATTGTTGCTAAACGTAATTCTGTTGTTATTTCCTTCAAGGTTTCAAGTATTCCGTCGCTTATCCTAATTTCAAAATCATTCTCTTCAATGGCTTTAAGTTTTCGGACATTCCGCATCACCCCTGTTGCATGAGCTACGGCATCGTCCATTTCATTTGGATTTTGAATGGCTGCCATAAGGCCATAATTTTTATCGGCATAGCCATAGTACCTTTTAGCGTTAAGCAGTGGAATAAAAACGCGTCGGTCGTTAGATGCATTCATTGATGACCCTTTACTTTTCAATACCCCAACAACCTTATATCTGGTGTTTCCAACCTGTATTATCTTATTCAATGCTTTCTCAGCTTTTTTATCAAAAAGCATATTAATTATTTCGCTGGCAACAATAATTTTATGCGCTCCGGTTTCAATTTCATTGACGGAAAAATTCCGTCCAAATTCCAGTTCATACGCGGAAGCATTAAGATAATTATTATCAATTCCAATAACACGGACGTTGGGGTTCGTTTTTTCAGCCCCATACTTAATGGTTGAATTCCATTTACAAAAAGTATTTATAGATACTTTTGCTCCGCTATAGTCATACGAATCTTTAAATTCCATTGCCTGTCTGAAGGTAATAGGTTCTCCCCTTTTTGTTTCTTTTCCGTCTCGTGTATTTTCTCGACTTGGATATACGTTGAATGAATTGGCACCCATCCTGCTGAAGCTATCACTCATAGATAAAAGTACCGTGTCAATGGCCGTTAATATACCTACAAGACACGTTATTCCTATCGCAATTATAAGCAAAGTCAATAATGCGCGTAAAAAATTAGACTTAATAGATCTTAAAGCGACTTTTATGTTTTCCGTGATATTCATCCACCCGAAAATTAAGGAAAGAATCTGACTTATAGACAAAAATTAGAGGGAGCTACATTGCTAATCGATAAAACCACTATAAATACAGATGCCTTTTTATGGCATCGGTAATCTTGTCGTGTAAATGCCCATTGCTTGAGATAATCATTCCGTTGTCCAAATAATGCTCCTCTCCTTGGTAATCAGTGACTTTTCCTCCGGCTTCCTCCACAATGAGTGCTCCTGCAGCAAGATCCCAAATGTTTAAAGTGCTTTCATAGTATATATCAATTTTGCCTGAAGCGACGTAAGCTAAATCAAGTGCAGCTGATCCCAATCTCCTTACTCCGCGATAATTAAGCACACAATGTTTAAGCAGATTTATGCTCATATCTATTCCATCTTCCCTTTTATACGGAAAACCTGTAACGACGATAGCCTCTTTATCTTCTTGGGTGTTTGATACTGAGATTGTCTTATCATTTTCCCAGGCACCAAATCCTCTAATAGCGGTATAAGATGTATCAAGCATTATTTCATACACAATTCCGAGAACTGTTGTTTTATCATTTTGGAGTGCAATTGAAATTGAAAAGTGGGGAATTCTGTGCAGGTAATTGGTCGTTCCATCAAGAGGATCAATGATCCAGACAGTGTTTTTATCTTCTTGTTTGACTGTGTTTTCTTCAGTTATGAATCCAGCCTGAGGGGTGAGCTGCTGAAGTCTATCTACAATACGTCTTTCTGCTTCTTGATCCACATAGCTAACCAAACTGTTCAACTCTTTATGTTCGATGTCTTTTTCCTGAACCTTTGTCATTTCATCTCTAATGAAATGTGCCACTTCCTTACATAAGCCAACGAGTTCAGTTTTTAATTCAAAAAGTTGATTAGATGCCATAAGTTATATTATCCCATTTCAGCGACGACTTCTGTCACTTCAGGAACCATCCTTTTGAGCATCCCTTCAATTCCAGACTTAAGCGTTACTGTAGAAGAAGGACAGCCACTACAAGATCCCTGTAAGATTACTGACACCTTTCCCTTATCAAATGATTTGAATTCTATATTCCCTCCATCCATTTCAACAGCGGGTTTGACATATTTGTCAATCAGTTCTTTTATTTTGACTACAATCTCAGCTTCTTCACCATCATATTCATATGAGATGCCCCTTTCTTTTTCTATCTCTGCCATCGCTTCAGCAAAACCATCGTTGACGATTCCCTTGCCTTCCTCCACATAGCTTTTTATAAATTCTTTTAAATTCAACATGATGTCTTCCCAAGCATAATTCATCTCTTTACTGATTGTCACGAAATTATTACAGATATATACACCATTGACATAAGGCATGTCAAATAATTCCATTGCCAATGGAGACCATTCCTTGGCCAAATCTTCTGTTCTGAAATCAGCTGTACCGCGATACAGCATTCTATTTGTTACAAACTTCAATGACTCCGGATTCGGTGTTTGCTCTGTATAGAGCATTATAGGGCTTGCGGTTTTAGTTTCCATATTAAGTGTTTTGTAAAAGAGAAACGAAATTAGCTAGATTTTACGTTTAATGCTATCCATATAGTTCAAAAAGAATCTGTTCTCTTTTATATCCCAAATTCAATAATTCTTCTTGTGCCTGGTCTATCATGTTTTGCCATCCACATAAATAAAAACCAATATATGCATCAACTTGTTTATATTTTTCACGATATATTCCATGAACATAGCCCATATATCCATTATACTCTTCTCTGGAAAGGGCGACTGAATAACTGAAATCATTATGCTTTTCCGAAAGTGAGTCAAAATAATCTTTATATAAAATTCCTGATTTATTTCTAGTACCAAAGATGAGGTGTACCCCTTTATGCTTTATTTTATTGTTATATAAATGGCTAATCATACTTTTAAATGGTGCGACTCCGGTTCCGGTACAAATCATAACAAGGGGATAATTTATCTCTTTGGGGAGAACAAAGCTTCCTTCGGGATCCTTGAATTGCAATTCTGTCCCAATAACAACTTCATTAAAAAAGTATTCTGATGCTCTGCCGCCATGAATATAACTAATTGCTAATTCAATGATATTCTCATTATTCGGCAGATTCACTATCGAATAACTTCGCCAGCGATCTAATCTTTTTTCTCCAACCGGCAGATCAAATGTCACAAATTGGCCGGGCACAAAATCCAAAGTTTCATTTCCTGAAACTTTGAGTTCAATTTTCCTTACACTTGGGCTAATACCATTTATTAAAACAACTTCGCCTTTATTCCATTTTCTTGGCATATATAATAAACTATAACTCTAAATAATGATTATACTCTTTGAATAGTTCTATATGATAAGATTATTTCTTAATGGATTAATAAATATCCTAGCAAAAAGACGAAATTGCAAACGAATTCCGTGAACGCAAAGACAAAAATAAACAACGAAGAAAGTGTCCTTCAGTCCGTAAGCAGATCCAAAATAATTTTGCCTGTCATTTTGGGTTTGGTTGTGGTCGTCTATCTTATATACAGACAATTCGATTATGAAGAGTTTCAGTTAATTAAATGGAATAGCCATGTTTGGTTTTGGTTGTCATGTGCCGTATTAATATATGTAATAAGACACGTTCTTTATGCCTTACGTTTAATGTTATTATCTGACAACGACTTTAGTTTCAGACATGCTGTAGAACTTATTTTTATTTGGGAATTTGCATCTTCAGTGTCTCCAACAAGTCTTGGAGGATCCGCAGTTGCAGTTTTCTTTTTATCACAAGAAAAAATTTCTGCTGCCAAAGCTGTTTCAATTGTCCTTTATACAGTTATTGTTGATACTATGTTTTTCCTGGTCTCATTGGTGATTCTGTTTTCTGTTTTTGGACCCATATTGATTCGTCCTGAAATGGAAAGCATGCTGCAGGGTTATGGAATTACATTTATTATTGTTTGGCTCTTTATGTTGGCCTATGGAATTCTTCTAACCTGGGGATTATTTAATCCGAGAATTATTAAGAGAATTCTTATGACGATTGCAAAAATTCCTTTTATAAGAAAGTTTAGATTGCAGTTATATCAGATTGGAGAGGATGTTGTCATTACTTCCAAAGAAATTAGAGATCGCCGTTTTGCATTTCACTTTAAAGCTTCTGCTCTTACGATTGGAGCCTGGGTGAGTCGATTCTTAGCTGTAAACTTTATCATCTTGGCATTAACAGAAATAGACTGGACAGCGATGTCTCAATTCCTATTATATGCCAGATCTCAAACCATGTATGTTATTACTCAATTTAGTCCGACACCTGGTGGTTCTGGTGTTATGGAGTTTTTGTTTTCAGGATTTTTCAGTGACTTTATATCCAAAGGAATAGGTTCGATTGGCGCACTGCTTTGGCGTCTAATAACATATTATCCTTATCTAATAATCGGAGTGATTATAATACCAAATTGGATTAAACGCGTTCTAGACAAAAAGCGCCGACCTAAGTGGTAAGAAATAAGAAGTTATGTCTCAAAACGATCAAAGCATTACACTTCATTCTTTTCCTAGAAGTGGAAGACGATGGTTAAGTTTTTTACTTTTTGATTGCATCGCCGAAATTTATAATCTGAATCTTGAAGGAATTGAATTATTTGATCCTGCTGAACCTCATTTAGTCTTTCATAATATAGATATACCAATTACATTTCGGCGTGTTCATCCCCCTCTTTCATCTGAAAATACGATTGGAGATAAGGGCATTTTGCTGCTTCGGCATCCACTAGATATCATGGTTTCATACTACTATTATTCTAAACTCCGGAATCAGTCTTTTAAGGGTAGTCTTTCAGAATTCATTGATCAACCTGCGAAAGGCTTAAGTGGGCTAATAAAATTTCTAAATTCTTTTAATGAAAAAATAAATGATAACAACTTAATAGTCGTTTGCTATGAGGATCTAATTAGTCTTCCAGTAAAGACATTGGAAAAAATAGTTTATCATATAAATCCAGAATATCAAAAAGTCAATATCCCCTTTAAAGAAATTGTTGAAAATCGTTTATTTGAAAAGATGAAGTTCGAAGAGCTTGAAGTAAATCCAATCTCTAAGAATAGCACTGATGATCAAGCCCTTTTGGCACGCCATGGGAAATCCGGCGGTTGGAAAACTGAAATATCTCCAGATCTCCTTCCTCATTGCTTAAATACACTGACAAGCTCCTTATACTCTGAGGTTTTGGCATTAATGAAAGAAAAAAAATATTTGGATTTAATCGACCATTCTGATGATAATAAGTGGTATTATTTAATCGAATTAAGTCCTAAAGTGTTTACGCCTGGAAGAGCCTGGCCTAATATTACTTTAACACGGACAATGTTAAAAGGCGTAAATCTCGAAAATCAAAGATGTCTGGATGTCGGTTCCCAGGATGGTTTTTTCTCAGCCCTCATCGAAAGAGGAGGTGCTTCAGAAGTAATCGCTTATGATAGATTTGACAGAAGTAAGAATATTGATGTCGTTAAAAAAGCTTATGGGCTTAATTTTACATATCTCACAAAAAAGTCAATTTATAATCTCAGTAATCTTTGGCCAAAGTCCGAAGCTCCACCTTTTGATTTTATCCTTTTTTCTGGTGTAATGTATCATTTGGCTTACCCTATGCTTGCACTTACAACCCTAAGAAAATTAATTCGCAATGGTGGGATCATGATCTTGGAATCCATAGTTTTGGTTAATGATTTAGAAGGTCAGGTTTTTAATGTAAAGGGCAAAATTACCCGTGACTCTACTTTTTTAGTTGCAACCGACACCTTGTTGGTTTATTGGCTCAAGATTCTGGGTTTTGAAATTATTGATTTCGCTTACATAAATCCCAAAGAACCTCAAGGGTCTGTAGCTCAAATGGTAGACAACAAGCAACATGCTCTTGAGAATGCCCACAATTCACCTTGGGTACGGTTAGGGCTAGTATGTCGCGCTGTACCTCAGATGAAAGATGATCAAGATCCATGGCTTAATTCTCATTTTATCCATCAAACCTATTTTTATGATCACTTCAAAGGAGATTTGTCTTCGGATAGGTTGGCATTAGTACCATATGAATCAAATACAAGTTCTATATTTGAATATTCAAATGATAAAGATATTGATCTCAGGGAAAGTTTGATAAACACTCCTCCTCTTCAAAAGAGATAGTCGCTTATCTAGATTAAGGTTAACAGATAATTCTTGATTCTTATATTATTTTAAACGCTATTAATTTAAATAACGTGAGTTCGATGTAAGACTAGGCCAAAAGGAGTTGTTTGGTATCGACCAGATTCTTATAAATGGAGGGTTTAGATTCTTTAAACCCGTAGGCACAAAGTCCACCAAGTATATTGACGAAAAATCCGGCAAAGGAACGATGCCTTGTATGTTCGATCTGTGAAATATTTTTGAGTTGGTCAATAATGGTTTCAGAGATAGCACGTTTTCGGAGCAGAAGAGCATCCTGTAGGGGTGTAATCATTTTGGATTTCATATTCCGTCTCAACTTAGTAATCAAATGAATACCTCTCAAGAAAAGAGTGTCAAAGATTTGCTTGTTGACAATATAGCCTTTATCACCGAACAACCGGCCATAGACCTTCTTCATAAACCGTTTACACTTCAATACGGCATTATCATGCACATTGCCCGGAGTGAGTTGAAAATCAATCACTTCGCCCCGGTCATTATGAACCAGATGAAGTTTGAAACCATAAAACCAACCCTTTGAAGTCTTGCCTCGTTTGGCCAGTCCAGCAAACACCTTGTGGGAATGAATCCTTCGATTGTGACAGACCCGGATACTGGTTGAATCAATAAAGGATATCCCACTACATTTACCCATTCGGTACATCTTTACAAACAAGGCTAATGGTAGGACCGCTTTGGTTTGCAACTCCACCATCCGATTATAAGATACCAGATTGGGAAAATAGCCGCGCATATGTTGGCAGACATGATTCTGGTAAAAGTGCTTAAAGCAACGGTATCCACTCATATGAAAAAATACGATGATGCTCATCACCTCGCTCATGGATAACCTGCAGGTACGATTCCGTCGATTTTTCTTTCCCTCTAGGGTATGAGATTTTAAAAAGTGATCAAAATCGGTGAAAAAATCATCGAAAGCACAGAAAATTGCAATAATTTGACTATCTTTCATAGTAGAGCTTTTTTGTTTTAATTAATTGATTATCAACTATTAAGATAAACAAAATTGCTCTTTCTTTTTATCCTATTTTTCCACTTCCTTACGTCGAACTCACGTTAAATAGTAAATATATTGAAGCCCAAAAAAGAAATAGACAAAGAAGAAATCAGTCGATATTCCTGCCGTTATTTGGAAGGGGGCTTAAGCTTTGCATATAACCAGATTAAAACATGTGCGATACGACATCATGGAAGAGGCGCTCCCAATCTGATGGAATATAAAGGTGGAGAATTATCATACGATTTATTACAAGAGAAAAAAGATGAAATAAAAAAAGCCAACTGCGGTGAAGGTCATCCTGCATGCATTGGCTGTCCGGAATTAGAGAAGAAGGTTTGGCCTAAGAAAGAATATCTCTATGATTGGATAGGAATTACACATTACATCGTGTGTAATGTACAATGTAATTATTGCTGGCTTCAATGGGCGGATTGGTCTCCGCGAAATCAAGACAAACACCCTCCTCCTCAGCATTACGATATCTCGGAAATCATCAACCACTTTATTGACAATAATCAATTATCTCCAGATTCAATAATAGATTGGGGTGGTGGTGGTGAACCAACATTAATGAAAGAATTTGATTCATTATTTCAGAAGTTCTTAGAATATGGTCCAATACAATGGATACACACTAATGCGGTTCGTCTTCCAAAAATTTTAAGACATGAGGATTTAGATCTCTCCCGAGTAAAAATATTGTGCTCTATCGACTGTGGAACTCCTGAAGCTTATGTTAAAATGAAAGTTAAAAATGCTTTCGAAGATGTATGGAACAATTTAAGACGTTACAAAGAATTGGGAGCCACTGTAGTTTTGAAATACATAATGTTAGAAGAAAACTGTGATAATGAAAACATACTTGGTTTTATGACTCAGGCAAATACTTTAGACAACGCACTAATCCTGACTGACATAGATTACAGATTTCCTAATCCATCAAATAATATTATCGAAGGTCTTAAGAAAATGCATTCTGTTGCATCCTCACTTAATATTCGAGTTCAATATGGAAGTACTGGAGCGCGTTCAGCTTTGGAATATGAAGTAGAATCGAAGATTCTACAAACACAAAGTGATTTAGACATTCCTGCACGGAACCTGGAGAGTATTAAAAACAAAATCCATTCAATTCCTTATGAACATGGCGGTGTAGCTTCCAAACAAGTGAAAAATTTTGGCGTCTTTTCATTACCCGCTCAGCATCAATGTTCCTTTATAATTTATTATCGGAATTAAGATCAAGAACTTCTATCACCTTACACTCACAGAATGGAAATCAAAATGTAATACAACATTTTATTCCCAATAATGCCCCTCAAGTATTAAATGGAAGAAATGGAATGTTTGGACCTTTTAGATTTCCTTTTAAATATGATCTTATAAAGGATTGGAACGTACTTCTTCACTTACGAGATCCCAGAGATGTACTAACCTCTCTTTTCTATTCAGTTACTGCAAGTCATAAGGATATCCCAAATGAAAAAAGAAACTATTGGCTTGAGAATGGTATTGATGAATTTGTTTTGAAATACACAGATATTTATTTGCCGCGATATAAGGGCTACTGCAATTATTTTTTAGACAAAGAAAATGTGCGTTTCCTTAAGTATGAAGACTTGATTGAAGACTCATCAGGATGGTTGGATACTTTTGTTGATCATATTCCATATGAATTCGATAAGGCCTTGTTCAAAAAAGAAATGAATAGTCTCTTTTTATCACAGACAAATATAGAGGAGGAAAGTCCACACAAATTGATTCGACAAGTGGTGCCTGGAGATTATCAAAGAAAGTTGAATTCCAATACTATTGATATTCTGAATTCAAAATTTAATCACATCTTAAAAGATTTAAAATATTCCAATTGAATGTTTTAAATCTTCCTTTAGTCAGATGATTTTTTTTGTTCGTCAATGACATCGAGAATGCCATCTCTACTGAATATTTTGTTCATCGAAAGTAGGAAATAAACTTTGAGAACTCTTAAGTTGTCGGCATCAGGGAACTTAACTATGCCTTCTTCAATCGTTCTTAGAGCCAGATTGTTTTTCTCCTGCTCAAAATACATTCTGCCCAGCCATTCGTAAACATCTTCATCTCCACCATTAACTTTAATACAATCTTTGAGATATTTCTGTGCTTTAATCTGATCGCCATTTAAGAATTCAAATTGGGCCAAATCCTTTTTTGTTTGAATATCATCCGGTTGCTTCCTCAGACATGTAAGTAATATCTTCCTGGCAGGATGAATTTGTCCCAAGCCAACTAATTGCCTGACCGTTCTTGTAATTATCGCCGTGCTGTCCCTGACCGGTTGTGGAAGGTCCTTAGGTAGCGAGGCAAATAAACTATTTTCTAGATTGTTGTCTGGCTTGTTGTTGCCTAGAGATTGACTCACGTACCAATCGTCAAATCGTGAGAATTCAGGGAGGACTCTCCGATATCCTTTTTCTCTTAGATAATGATGAATCTTTTCTCTGGAACTTGTGAAATTATGTTCTATGCTAAAAAGCTTAACTGAATATTTATCAAACGGAAAATCATAAACTATACTTTCCTCGCCGCCTTCAACATCAATAGAAATATAATCAATAAGCTTAGGGCCCTCTATCTGATCTAATAGTGTTTCAAGTCGGATTGTCTCAACCTTTTCTATTTTATACTTAGACCGTAATCCTTCTTTTTCATGATCATCTGTAGGCTTAATTTCATCTACTCTGGAAAGTTCAGGATTATCAATGACATTTCTAAAACTTATTGTTTGTCCGTCTTTATCCCATATACATTTATTGGAAACAAGCGTTTTCCTGTTTGCTTTTAACTTTTTAAAATAATCCGGATTGGGTTCAATGCTAATTCCATCCCAGCCAATACCCTCTAATAAATAGGTATTGTTAATTGAAAATCCATCTGTAGCTCCAAATTCTACAAAAAATCCATTTTGGGGAAAATTTAGCATATGCAGCACCCAAAGATCTTATGCTGTTTGTGCGTAACTAAAATTTATTCTTCTTGCTAAATAATTGAGAAATCCTTTGTTAAGGGTTCTGCTTTCTGTGTGTATCTTCTGTTTATTGTCAAAATTCGTTTTCATACCCAAATACCTTTATCACCTTGTCTAAAGATTAATAAATACCTCAGGCTGACTATTGGAAAATATGAAAGGAACTAGTTTACTTCATTAAATACATTATAGGCATAATGTACGTGTCCTCTTCAAGATCGATTAGCAAGATATGTATTTTTCTTGACTAATCAATTAAACGAAGATATTAGAATTTTTTGTAATATGTTGTGTTGTCGTAAATTATTTTTTCTTGCGCTCTTTCGTGAGCAAGAAGCTCTCTATTATACATCCTTATATCTTTGATCTGAATACTAAAAGATCCAAGCTTATTGTGTAAGGAAATAGGGTTTCCTGAAGATTTTACCCCGACACATCTTTGGAGGACTCCCCGTTTAATAACAAGCTTTTCATTAATGTAAAGGCGTATATGAGTGCCGGAAAAAGGATATCCTCTCATACTTAACTGAATGTCATTCCATCTATTAAACTTTATTTTTTCCCTTGGTGTATAAACATATGTTTTATTCCAAATGTCTGTCATTTGAATTCCAAAATTGCCTGAGTCTCCAATTAAAATCTGCCAAGATCCTTCTTTACTTACAATTTTTGATTTTTCTAGGCCGGTATTAGCCTTATCTTTTGGAACAAATAGATTAAAGCGAATCGTAAAGTCCCTATCACTGAACTCCATTCTTTTGTCATAGCCAATAGATACACTGTCCTTGTAATTAAGCTTGTAAACTTGACTTGTATTACAGCTTATTTCACTTTGGTTCAGGCTCCATTTTAAATAGTCATTATAAAGGTTTTGGGTCTTTCCAGGATACTCTTCAGAAATATTATTTCTTTCATGAGGATCACAATTCAGATCAAAAAGCATCATTGTGTCCTTTTCAATTTTTGGTTCGTATACCAATTTGAAATTGTTCGAATCCAATATTGCAAATGGATAACAGTTTTTCATTTCTTCTTTATAATTCCTTCTATTAGATCCTTCCCAATAAAAGTTTCTGAGATTAAAGGTGTTTTCATCTTCTGTATTGTTCTGGAAAAGTGTGTTAGTGAATTCTTTTCCGGGATAATTTTCAATATTAAATTGAGGGTTTCCCAACTTTATTATAGTCACGAACAAATCCAGAAAATTTAATTTACAATCCTTTACCTTTCCTTTTTCAACTCCTCCATGCGCAATTATTAAAGGCACTCTTAATCCTGCATCAAAATGAAAAGTCTTGCTTCCTCTATGATTTCTATTGGACCAATTGGTATTAAAGAGCTTAGGGTCAATAGCACCATTATCGCTGGTAAAAATTATTATGGTGTTATCCAATATATTTTGTTCTTCTAAACGGTTTATAAATTCACCGAACAAATAATCCATATAAGAGATAACAGCACAATAATTCCCTGCATCATCATTAGAATATAAAGCTTCCCAGGTGGTTGGTGACACAAAGTTCCTTTCTTCTCTATCAAGTAATATATGTGGGTTATAAAGAAATAGTTGAAGATAGAATGGTTCTTTCTTCCTAATGCTCTCATCAATTAATGATTCTGCTTTCCTAAAGTGCAATTCCGTAATATGAACATTATGGCCTTCATATTCAGATGTGGTTTCTTCTATTTTATTTTTAACATTAAAGTTCGAAAAGTAGCCATTTTCTTCTCTTATCAAATTAGTAACTATAGAATAATGCTTAGTCTGTTCTAAGTGTTCTTCTGAATTATTATAATGTTGTTTACCTATATGAATTACATTGTAGCCTCCCTTATCCATAATGCTAAAAATGTTGTCTTCTGGTTCTCCATTGAACAATTCACAATCGTGATTATTGATGATGGTTCTGAAGTTAAATCTATTAGGATAGTGACCATTCAAAAGACTTAGGCGTGATGGGGAACAGATAGGAGAACTTGCTCTGACTTGAGTAAACTTAATTCCATCGGAGGCAAGTTTATCTAAGTTTGGGGTGGCTATTGGAGAATCAGGGTTAAAACAATTTAGATCACCGATACCCAAATCATCAGCCATGACAAATATAATATTAGGCTTTTCCTGACAAAAAAGTGCGCTGATTATTAGGCAGTTCAGAAAAAACAGTATCGGGATAACCTTAAGTTTAGAGTAAAACAAAATGTTGAAGTTTGTTTAAGCTATTTCAAATCGTATAGTTCACAAATATAACATATTGAACTGTATTATTTATAATATTATTGTGTTTCTTCATGAGTATGTTCACCTCACTGTACCTTACTTGATTATACGATTTTATACCTTCGGGTCGGATTATTAAAAAAAATCTAAAACAAACTCCCTTGAATGGCTAAAACACCTTCGTGTTCTAGTAACCACCTTTTAACTTTCAAACCATAAGCATATCCTGTTAAATCCTGGTTTTTCCCGATGATTCTATGGCAGGGAACTACTATTGGAAAAGGGTTTTTAGCATTAGCCATCCCTACTGCCCGAACAGCTTTCGGGTTTCCTATTTTTTTGGCTAACTCAGAATAGCTCATCGATCTGCCAAAAGGTATTCCCACTAAGGCATGCCATACGGTTTTAAAAAAAAGAGAGTAGGGTTCATAATTTCCCTTGAAATATTCATCTATTTGCTTTGCCGCTGTTAAACTTATGCGGCTATCTAACTCATTTATTTCAGGTTTAAAACTCGAATGAGTAATAGAAATTACAGCTTCATCATTAGCTGATATAGTCCAGAATCCGATATCAGATTCCACAAGGCTGGTATATGCATGGTCTGAAGCCATTTAAAAAAGAAGAATCTAATTCTAATCTAATTCAAAAAAAAATTAACACAGATAAAAAAAAGAATATAAATTTGCACCGCTCCGAAGGGAGATGAAAGAATAATAGGAAAACCAACTATATTATTCTAGGTCTTAATTTATTTAAGACCATTTATGGTGCCTTAGCTCAGTTGGTAGAGCACAGGACTGAAAATCCTGGTGTCCCTGGTTCAATTCCTGGAGGCACCACAGAAGCCCCGGCAATATGTCGGGGCTTTCTTATTTATACTATAACTAGTATGAATACTTAACTTTAAAACTGAATTGAGAAAAATAATTTATTAGTAGTGAATAAGGAAGTTCTCTTAAATCGTCTTAATAAAATTGAACGACTTGTTCGATCTCCCAGATCATTGAGAATTATCATTCGATTTTCCAAACATCTATACTGGTCTTTACTTAAACCCTTTTATCCGGAGAAAACAATTTCTTCAAATATTTTTTTTGGTTCAAAAATTAATTTTCCATATCCATCCTGCAAGGATATTTTTTTGTGGGAAGCCAAATCACACGATAGTGAGCTTCGGCTGAGCAAGTTCATGATTTCAAATCTTTCTGAAGGATCAAGTTTCTTAGATATTGGTGCTCACGTCGGATACTTCACTTTGCTCGCTCATAAATTGGTCGGAACACGGGGGCATGTTATCTCTATTGAAGCCACAAAGAATACATTTTCATTTCTTGAGAAAAACACTTCTGCATATCAAAATATCGAAATCTACAATAAGGCTGCAAGTGATGTGCGCGAGACAATCCCTTTTTATGAATTTCCGACCAGGTACTCTGAGTACAACAGTTCAGATGTAGAACAATTTAAAGAAGAAGAATGGTTTAAAAATCATCCCCCAATTCAAAGACATATCAAATCGATTCCACTTGATGACTTAGTCGACAGCCGTACGATTGATTTTATTAAAATAGATGTGGAAGGCTGGGAGGAAAAGGTTCTCAAAGGTCTAAAATCAACCATCGTAAATAATCCATCTATTCTTATTGCTATGGAATTTTTGAATTCTGACCGGTCAAATGAAGCACATCTTAATGCAGTAAAATATCTGGCTGAGTTGGGTTTTAATGCATATTCAATTGACAAAGACGGAAATTTAAAACGACTATCGAATATTGAGCAATATCAAGCTCAGCTCGATTCACAATCAGATAATCTTATCTTTAAGAGCGATAAAACAAAATAGGATTGACCGAGGCCTCTTTTCAGTCATTGTTTAATAAGAACATCGTTCTTTTGCTCCTCATTAATTTGGTTGTCAAACCTATTTATATTCTGTTTATTGAAGCTCAAGTACAGAATGTAGTTGGACCCAATGAATATGGTGTTTATTTTGGTTTGATCAATTTTGCATTATTGTTCAATATCATTCTTGATCCCGGAATCCATAATTATAACAGCAAGTTTGTCTCTCAAAACAGAGATAAAGTGTTTGGACATTTTGCTTCCGTTTTAGGTCTTAAGCTCCTATTAATTCTAAGTTTCTTAGTAATAATTTCGTTGTCCGGCTATATTATTCAATATCCCAAATCTTATTTTATCGCCTTGTGGGGCGTCGGAATAATTCTAACACTTAATTCATTAAACCTTTTTTTAAGATCTCATTTTTCAGCTCTTGGTCAATATAGAAAAGAGGTTTTGCTTTCTGGCTTGGACAAAATATTAATTATTCTTTGCCTGGGATATTTTCTATATGTCGAAAATCAAATGACGATCCGGCTCTTTATTTTGGTTCAGGTTTTAATATTGGTTCTGGTAACAACAATTCTTCTAATTCTCTTGTCAAAAACATTTAAGCTTTCTGTTACCTTTTCAATTAAGAAAAGCCTGGAACTTTTAAAGAAGACTGCTCCTTATGCGCTTGTTTTGCTTCTCATGACAATATATACGCGTATTGATGGTGTAATGCTTGAGCGACTTTTGGAAGATGACGCACATTCTGCTGGAATTTATGCAGCAGGATTCAGATTAATGGATGCTGCGAATATGATAGGGATACTATTTGCTGTCCTCTTGTTACCCATGTTTGCCACTGCAATGAAAGAAAACCGTGATTTAAATCCCTTATTTCAATCCGCTTCAATTTTGCTCTTGCTTTTAAGCTCGTTTGTAAGTCTTATTAGTTGGTTTTATGCCAATGAAATAATGCATTTCATATATACAGACGCCAACAACACCTATGTGAAGGTTTTTAAGTATTTGATGCTCGCTTTTTGGGCCATGGCAAACTCAAGTATTTTGGGATGCTTGTTCCTGGCTTCCGGAAAATTGAAAAAAATCAACTATCTCTTCTTGATCGGAATAATTGTTAATCTTGCTCTTAACATCTACTATATCCCAAAACTCTTGTCTTTTGGTGCGGTAATTGCAACTGTAATTACTCAATTTCTGGTCTTTTTTGGCATGTTTGCTTTGGCCAGAAAAATGTTTGCTATTAAATATTTGGAGAAAAAATTAGGCTTGTCTGTTCTGGCTATTTTCTTGACATTCATTCTAAGTTATTATTTAAGTCAGAATTCAAGTTTAAATTGGTTAATTGAAATAATAATAATTGCATTTTTTGCAGTTCTTATATCATTTTTCCTTGGCTTATTACGTTCTCCCTTAAGTCATTACCAAGAGAAGAAATAATGCAGAATCAAAACGAAAGTCTTCTTAACTTACTTGTCCTCCTTTACAAGTGGAAAAAACAGATCATTCTTGCTTGTATAATTGCAGCTGTTGTAAGTTCAGGAATTTCACTATTACTACCTAATTACTATGAGGCCAACACGGTGTTTTATGCCGCAAGTCCGGATTTAGTAAAATCCTTACGGTCTGAAGACAAGAGAATCTATGGCTCAAATACAGATCTCGATCGACTATTGTCTATAGCTCAATCCACTGAATTAAGAAATTATCTTTTTGGTGAATTTAAACTATATCAACACTATAAGATTGACACCAGCGATTCTAAAGCTCATCAAAAATTACTTTTAAAATTTAATAAGCTTTACAAGACTAATAAAACAAAGTATGATGCCATAAGTCTTTCGCTTGAAGATACCGATCCTGAATTTGCTTCTTTATTAGCAAATGCCGCTAGAGAAAAAATTGATGAGATCGCTCAGAGTATTGTTAAAAAAAGTCACCTTGCTTTAATCACTAGTGCAAAAGAAAACATCAAAGAAAAAAACAAAGTATATAACCAATTATCCGATAGTCTATTTAATGTAAGACAACGACATAATATCTTTAACACACAATCTCAAGGTGAGGCTTTTGGAACGAGCATGGTTCAACTAAATGGAAGGATCCAAAATCTTAATGCTCAGATAGTCCATTTGAAAAATGTTAGCGGTCCTATTGACAGTATCCAGATATTGCAAGCCAAGTTATCGGGATACAAAAAACAATTTGAAGGATTAAACCGGGACATCAAAAGCTATAATGAAGGATACCCGGATGTTATAAATATTGAAAGAGAGCGTAAAGATTTTGGAAGTCAATTAAGTTTCGATAAAGAAAATCTATCGCAGCTTGAAGCCATTTATAATTCTTCTATTAATGCCATTCATGTGGTTCAGAAAGCAGAAGTTCCCGTCATTAAATCGCGACCTAAGAGATCCATCCTTGTAATCGGAATTACATTTCTAACTTTTGCATTGATGTCTTTATGGGTTATTCTTCTTGATCAGTTCAAGAAGAATAATTGGAGAGATCTTTTTAAAAATGCTTAAGAATATTCCAAGAATAGATCAGGTTTCTGACAAGCAACTATTCTGGTTGTTTGCTGTACTAACTATCTTTTTGGCATCTGCTTCTCTTTTTACCCTTAACCCCATTCCTCTTTTTTTACCCATTGCACTTCTATTTAGTTTGTTTGCATTTAACAGCCCGAAGAAATTATTCTACTTGTTTTTTTTCTTGTTGCCCTTTTCAGTAGAGGTCTCTCTTCCTGGAGGATTTGGTACCGACATCCCTTCTGAACCCATCATGCTCGCTTTAATGGTCTTTTGTGTACTGATGTATATTACAAGCTCATTCAAAATAGATAAGCGTTTGTTTACCCACCCGGTAAGTATGGTCATATATATCCACGTTAGCTGGATAGCCTTTACTTGTTTGTTTTCTGTTAATCAAACTGTTTCTTTCAAATTTCTGATTGCAAAATCATGGTATATTATTCCATTTTACTTTATGCCATTCATCTTGTTTAAGGATGAAAAGAGTATTCGAAAGGTTTTCTATTATTTAGTTGTGGGTCTATTTATTTCTATCGCTTATGTTATGCTCAGACACAGTCAACAGGGCTTTAGTTTTGATTCCATTAACCGTGCTGTCAGGCCCATATATCGTAATCATGTGAGTTATGGTATTATCTTAATTTGCACGCTCCCCTACTTATGGTATTTCCTAAGAAGTTCCAAACGTCCGGCATTGATCTATCAGGTCATCCCGATGTTCGTTATGCTTCTTGCGATATATCTGACCTATACCAGAGCCGCACAATTATCGGTAGTTTTAGCGATAGGGGTTTATTGGGTTATTAGATTGCGCTTGGTAAAAGTAGCTCTCAGCATTAGTCTTATCTCTGCGATTGCACTCTCTACATTTTTAAGTTTCAACAATAAGTATTTGGATTTTGCTCCTAACTACGAGAAGACGATTACGCATCACAAATTTGACAATCTTGTAGAAGCAACTTACCGTCTTGAAGATATCTCAACGGTTGAAAGACTATATCGATGGGTGGCCGGATTCTATATGGTCAAAGAAAACCCTATTACTGGATTTGGGCCATCAACTTTCTATTCAGAATATAAAGCCCATACCGTTAGCAGTTACAGAACCTATGTCAGTGACAATCCTGAAAAATCAGGTATACATAATAATTATTTAATGGTTGCAGTTGAACAGGGTATTCCAGGTCTTATAATTATGCTTTTCTTGGCCTTTCTCCCCATAATATATGCTGAAAAAGCTTATCATTTGTTGAAGGATCGCAATCAGAAGCAACTTGTAATGGCCGCTGGAATTTGTTTTGCGCTCATCGATATAGTCATTCTGATCAACGATCTTTTGGAAGCTGATAAGGTTGGTCCATTCTATTTTCTCAGTGCTGCAGTTATTGTGCTTTTTTATAATAAAGCAAAAAAGGATTCCCAAAAAAGAGTTGTAGAATAGTTTCTTTCCAATGCTCTCCAGGAAAATCGGATCTCCATTTCGTGAAATCAATCTTTGTATATTTAAATAAAAAAATGAACACGAATTCAGATACTGAAGATTTCAAAGCGCTTCAAAAGCTTCATATTACTCTTGTATTGGGTGTTCTAATAATCGCAATAATAATTTACTTCTTGTCGAAAGAAAATTACTTGTCTTTCTCTTTTGATATGGAGATGTCAGAGATCCTGACCTTACTTGTAGCTGGACTATCATTGGGAGCCGCATATATTTCTGGTCAAAAAAAATTAGCTGCAATTCAGAACTTGGAATCAATAGAGGAAAAATGGTCTGAATATCGGGCTTTGCTCATCATGAAATATGCCTTCATTGAAGGTCCGGCACTGATTGGAATTATTATCTTTTTTATGCCTGGAAACCTTCTGCTAATATCTATGTCTCTAGTTTTGGTCTTAATTCTTTACTTAATGAGACCAAGTAGAGATAGGACAGCTCTAGACCTGAATATAAGTGCTCAGGAAGCAGAGCAACTATAATTGTCCTGCGCTTTAACGAATAATTTGCATTTTGTTAATAACTCCACACAATATGTTGGATATATGTTGATAAATATTATATAAAATTCTTTTATATATAAAAAACAGAACATATCTTGTCAATCCAAACAGAAATAGACTTGTCTATTGAAGCTTGGGTTCTTTGAAAAGTTATGTTTGAAAGAATAAGAAGATTGGAGCTTAAGAAAGCAATTTCAAGAGTCTTCCTGAGGAGCAATCCTCTTGCCAAAAGACGAGAATTTGAAACTGGAAGGGCAACCGGAAAGAATCAAAAGATCAACTTAAAAGTAAATCATCCCAATTCAGCAGACATATCGATTGTACAATCTAGGTAGATTGAAAAGTGCAAACTTTGAAATCTTAAATACTGGGTTATTCCGAATTGATTCTAATGCAGGAAGATGGAACGGATCGCAAGATCAAGATCAACAGAAAGCACCAGAAAAAATGAAGAGTACATTCACTTCGAAGAATTAGGGGGATAAAACTTTATTGATTTATCCCTCTTTTTTTGTGCCCTTTCTTTTTAAGTCAGATTTACACTGAAACTAGATACAATATTGTAGAGAAAATATGCTCGGATATATTTGCAAGTCAACTGCAGTCCGTCTATATTTGCAATCCTTTTGGAAATTATTTCCGGGTGATTAGCTCAGTTGGTTCAGAGCACCTGGTTTACACCCAGGGGGTCGGGAGTTCGAGTCTCTCATCGCCCACAAAAGCCTAATTCAGTTTAATCTGAGTTAGGCTTTTGTCTATGTTAACCACAAACATAACTTGCTGATAATCAATGAAAATCGATTGGATTGCAAGGGTTTTTCTTTATTAAGCAAGAATAAGAGAAATAAAGAAAATACCACACCCTAGACCACACCTAGTATAAAACCATTAACTTTCTATAAAATATAGTTAATGGAGGTTAATTATCAGTTTAGGCTAAAAGAGCCAAAAACAGACAAGCTAACTTCGATACGTCTTTTATTCTATAAAGATGGTAAAACGTTTGTCTATGGTGCAGGTAAAAGCATTTTACCGGGGTTGTGGGATTTTGAATCTCAAAGGCCTACCAAAAATATTAAGCTTATTAAATCGAATTTAAAGAGCAATCCACAATTAAAAACAGAGCTAGAAAACATAGAGAACAGGATTAATAAGATTATTAATTTATCAAAAGAGTGGTTCGCTAAAATTGAACTTACAAATGATATTCCTGACTTGAAAAACCTAAGAAAATACCTTAATTCTCGTTTAAAAATTCAAAATTCCCAAATCAAGAAAACATTAAATAGCCAAGTCATTTATTTAGATGAAACCATTAGACAGTTTATCAGGGATATCTCAAATGGCACCAAGCTTATTCAAAATAAAAAACTGTAGGTCTTCAAACCAAAGTGGACAATAAGTGAATAAAATTAAGTTACACTTTTAAAAGTTAAATTGAAATATTTTGATCATAATTTTAAAGGTTTATTCGTAGCTAATTGATTATCAAATCTGGAAATATATGTAGCTGCAATTAAATTCTTTACATTCATGCAATCCATATACAATCCTTTACTTAAAATCTGTCCTTGAATTTGAATCTCTTGATGCTAAGTTAAATAAATGATATGACATATTCACTCGCATTTGAGGACAATTACTCGCATTTGAGGACACAATAGGTATTTCATATAAAATAAATTGCTCATTTACTCTTCATAACGACTAAATTATTTTAATAATATCATTGCTTAAACCATCATAATTTAAATCGTTCTCATCAATATAGTCTTCGTTTACAATTCTTAGAGGCTGGATCCCAATAGATCCTCCTGTTGGTTGTTCACAGAATAACGGTTCACCATCAGTCCATGGATTGGGAGGAGCTCCACTGTTATCATCAAATCCAGAATGGATTCCAACTGCAGTGTATCTGAGTATTTCTGGACGAGTATCATCGATATCTGATCTTAAATAATCCATCATAAGATTTCTTAATTCCATACGTTCTTCGGGAGAAAATTCGTAAATATCAGCTCTACGACCGGCACACTGTGCAATAATTTGGTTTGATAGAGCGCACAATAATCCTAGCACTACGCAAAAGATAAATGTCCTTTTTTTTATTTTGAAATTATTTTAGTTTATTGAAAAATTTAGTTTTTGATCATCTTCATAAGCTGTCCAGATCTTCTATCTACTATAAACCATAGTCCTCTACTAAGCCACTCTACACTTGAATGTTTACTTTCATTTGGTCTTAAGTGAATGTTTCCCATATAATTTCCT
The DNA here is from genome assembly GCA_965248155.1 of Saprospiraceae bacterium. GTDB lineage: Bacteria > Bacteroidota > Bacteroidia > Chitinophagales > Saprospiraceae > RFSX01. The sequence continues at coordinate 1,556,901 of CBDFIO010000002.1, read as the reverse complement.
GAATTACTGTAAATACCAAGATCTTTTACTTGGTTTGTATTATTTATCACATACAATTTATTGGATATTGGATTGGGGTAAATATTAAATTCTGGAGAATTGCCGAATTGTTCTTTAACAGAAACTGTCTTATCAAATTGCAAATTATCTAAATACCAGTACATACAATTTGTACAAATACTTGAATCAAGCAACTCTAGGATTTCATAATGATGATACAGGATCTACGTCAACTGATGGTCTTGCATTTGGGATAGATGCGAATGAAGAAGTATATTCATTAACAGGCCTTAAAAACTTTAGTCCTGTTCCTACCGTATCTCTTTTATTTGTACTCAAATTGTACTTTGTGATATATATCATGATCTCACCGCGCAGAGAATCGCCATTAAGTAAAAAAAGTTTATAGTCTCCAGTTAGAGTATTAGGCCTATAATCTATGGGGTACCCGCAATCTTTACAACCAGTATGGCTTGGCTTACCATTTTCTCCTAAAACCAAAAAATCTCTATAAATACCATAATACCAGTTACTTAGAACAATAGCATATTTACCTTGGGTCGCATCTGTAGTCCTGACAGAACGACCAAATGCATCCCAATTTCTTAGCCTTCCTCCATTCGGATTTTCAATTTCAAATCCATTAGGTTCCATTAAATTTATCGGCCATAATGTAGAATCCACCCATTCTTCAAAACCAAGGTTCCATGAACTTGTATCTTGAGCATTACATGAATTGACCTTAAAGATTGTCAATAAAAAAAGTGAATATGCAAATATTTTGATCATAATTTTAAAGGTTTATTCGTAGCTAATTGATTATCAAATCTGGAAATATATGTAGCTGCAATTAAATTCTTTACATTCATGCAATCCATATACAATCCTTTACTTAAAATCTGTCCTTGAAGATCGATATGCAAAATCATCCACCATAATCTGTTCTCAACTGCCTGTTAGTAAATGGTATCATTACATCGATGATCCTACTCTCGCTGACGCCATAATGGACAGACTTACTGCTAAATCATCAAAGATCGAACTGCAAGGGAAAAGTCTAAGAAAAAGTTCTTAAGCTACTTTTTGTAACTTTATTTTATTGAAGAATCCACTTCGTATCAAAATGTCGCTACAGCGGGTCAGCTTCAGCGCCATTCGGTGGGTCAATGCTAGGAGAATATACATTTAATTTCAACACATACATTTGAGTCTAATTGGGCTAAAAGGCTTTCTACTGCACTATCTATATCTACTGTTTTATTAAGCTGAAATATTGCGACAAGTCTAATTGTCCGCTTATTTAGGTGCCCGTCTATAGGAGTAACAGTTATATCCTTTGAAATCTTCGGTCTAAAATAAAATAAAGAGTCATGTTTATCAGAAACTCCTCCATTAAGAAATTCATAGGATTCTTTATTATAATAAATACCATTCTAAATTAGTATTTAATTTTGTACATAGCTATATATTGCAGCATATATATCGCAAATAATACAATTTCTATGTTTTCCAAAAAATCAATTTCAATTCATTTTTTTATAATATTCTCCATCTTCTTTATAAAACCGTATTCTCAAGATACTTTAGGTATAAAACAACTAAATACTTACAATTTATCCTTTGATTCTGAAGGGTTTAATGTTACTGAAAATGACGAAGAGTTCGTAGTTGAATTACTTTCATTAGAAGGATCTAGGATATTTTACTACGGCTATGAGGTTGGAACATTAGAAAATCATACTTCTATTTTAGGTATAAAAAAAAGTGTACTTCATGTTCTTTACGAAGATCATATTAAGAAAATTGAATTACCTAGTTTTAGAGTAATTCAAAGAATAGAACTTCCCAAAGTCTTCGAGGGTACTTTAATTTTTCACCAGAGTACAGGAAATTATATCGCTTTTGATTTTTACGAACTTTCTGGGTCATATTTTGAAGTTTATTCTGAATCATTTGATCGTTTAGAAAAGATATCCCCCTTTGGACAACAATTTTATAAAACTTTCAAATTATGTAGTGATGATCTATCTGATGGTTTTATGATTTTTCAAAAACAATATCCAATCACTTCTTATGCAGTTTATGATTTTTCTTTAAACAAGATTTATCATTTCGACAATATTAAAACAAAGCACATATCTAATCTTGTAATTTTAGATAACTCACTCATATATATTTCAGATGGAACTATTTGGAAACATTCGTTGAGTAATCAGAAGAATGTTAATAAGATTCAAATTGGCTTTTCCCACTTTTCAGTAATTCAAAAGTATTTAAACTACATCTATGTTCTTGACAAAAAAGAAAAAACTGTAACTAAAATTAATGTTTCAAAAGGTAAATTCTCAGTTGATTATTCTAGAATTAATAAGTTAAATATTAATAATCAACTCGGTGAATTTCGAATTTTTGAAGACAAGATAATTTTTATAGCAGAAGATCTTGACGATTTTTCACAATTCCCTCGCACTACAATCTATTATAAAGAAATTGATGGTGTTGGCAAAAATAACTCTCCGCAAAAATTGTCAGAATTCCAAAAAAAGAGTACCAATACAAGGTTTCTAAAGAATCATTATATAGCAATTTCATTAAACAACTCCAATCTAATGATCCATGAAATCAAATAAATCATTTATTCCATTTGTATTACTTTGTTTCAGTTCATTTATTTTAAATTCTCAATCTTATACTTGGGCCCACCCATAGTTATAGTAATTCAAAAATTTCTGGAACAGTTGGTGAGTTCAGGTCTAATTCATCAAACACTACTCCTCCTAGATTTCATCAAGGGGTAGATTTCAGACCGAATCCGGTTAATGCTACTAATAGGAAAGTCAGGGCCATATCTTCCGGACAAGTTATAAAATATCACATTGGCTTTGGATTTAATGACTACATAGAATATGAAGATAGCTCTGGAGATATATGGTATTATGTCCATTGTCAATCAGTTAAGTCTAGTCCAAAAATTATGACCCCAGTATCTGCAGGACAAATACTTGGCAGAATGGAAAACAACTCTAACGCTTCATTAATTCATCTTCATTTAGAGTCTGACATAAATAACATTTCAAATTGTTTATACTTTGCAGGGGTGTTGCCGTTATGGTTTTCAATATGCACAGGTAATCTGCCTATGAAGGCGAAATTGGGATGGTAGGCTTTAGTGTTTTTATAGCTTTTTTTGGCATCTTGTTTTTTGTTTTCAAGAACTACATTGTCAAAATCAAGTGTGTATTTTTCTTCTTTTTTAAGTTGACCTGTTTTTGCACAAAGAGCGATTAAAGATGCGTTGGTTTGATTGTTGTAATTGAATTGATGAACAATTCCTTGGCCAGTTATCTCCCTAATTGTTGGTTCTTTTAATTCCTGACAAGCATATTCAACCGTATCTGGGGAAGGGATTTTGGTAAAACTTTGGCAAGTGAATTTATTTTTAAGATGTTCTAAATCAGAAATATACTCTCCATTGCATAAAGAATTTCCCAACAAAGAAAGCACAATGTCGGCATACGAATATTGGGCTCTAAAATTCCGATAATCCAAATTTTTATCGAGAAAAACATCTATTTTTGAGCGTTTAATGGCATTAAAAATAAAATTTAAGCCACCAAAAGGGGTGATATTTCTTGAAGATTGTTTAGTTTTAAGCATTGTAGTGTTTTGCAGGGTTCAACCGCAATTTCCACCTTTTAGGTGAAACTACAATACCCCTTAGCCTTTTGAAAACAAAAGACTAAGGGGTATTTATAAATGTTGTTGCGAGTTTAGGGTATAAACACAAAAAATTAGAGGGGCTAGCCCCTCTAAAAGCAAGATTTTTTATATTTTTAAGTTGTCCTAATTATGGAAAGCTTACAACAAACTGGGAAAAGCAAGATTTTTTTATTCACCTCTAAAATCGCAATGACATGTTTTTCAATAGTATACCATACAAGAAAAATGATCTGATTTTATCCATAGCATTTATCCTGCTTCCTCTTTGGGTATGCGCACAGCAACCTATGAAGCCCATACCAGCGCTGATCGAAAAAGCTAAAATGGAAGGTCAAGCGTTTAAGGCCGTTCAAAATGTATTCACAAAAAGTGACCAGACCGTAGATCTGGATAAAATAATCGATCTGTCAAAAGTTACTTTTTATAACTACAGTCCAGCCTTCTTCGAGAAAAAAATACTCCATTCACAAACGAAAACTATTTCCATTGCCTTACTTATTGATAATCAAACCGAAGTTATTGCAGATCTTATGGAAGTACCGGCTTCCTTTTATGATTATATCGTTACCAGCAGTTCGGGAAAAAATCATCAGCCCAATCCACGTGCCCGACATTATCGAGGAGTGATTCGTGGGATGAGTGATCAAAGTCTGGTCGCTCTCAGTATGTTTGATGAGGAGATGATGGGCTTGATCGCTATAGAGGGCTTAGGTAATTATAATATTGGAAAGATCAAGAATGGGAAACAACATATGATTGTTCATGAAAAAAACATAAAAGATCTACCGGATTTTGAATGTGGCACGGTGGATGATCTTACCGAAGCGCCGATGTACAAGAAGAAGGATTTATTTAAATCCAATCGGGGTATGACGAGTGAAAAATGTGTCCGATTATATTTTGAAACAGCCTATGATATTTTTCAAAACCGAGGTTCAATTGCAGCGGTCGAAAACTATGTTACCGCACTTTTTAATCAGGTGGCTACTCTGTTCGCGAACGACAATATTACAACTAAAATTTCACAAATAAAAGTATGGGATACCCCCGATCCCTATACCGGCAATTCATGCTTGAGCTTATTAACTCAATTTCAAGATCAGATCAATTCATTTGATGGCGATCTGGGACAACTTTTAACATTCAGGGATATTGGCTGTGGAAAAGCAGCAGGATTTAACGGACTTTGTAACGCAAACCAGGATTTAAGTTTGTCCGTAGCTACATATTTGGCATCTTCTTTCCCCAATGTTCCTACCCACAGTTGGTCTGTAACGGTGGTAACGCATGAGTTGGGTCATTTGTTTGGATCGCGTCATACCCATGCCTGTGCGTGGAATGGAAACAATACGGCTATTGATGGTTGCTGGTTTACTGAGGGTAGCTGTCCCCAACCACCCAATCCACCCAATGGTGGTACGATCATGAGTTATTGTCAACTGCAATCCGTCGGAATAAATTTTAATTTAGGCTTTGGTCCTCAACCCGGAAACCTGATCCGAAATAATGTAGCAAATGCTACCTGTATACTTTTTTGCTGCACTAATGATGAGGTGCCGACCATCAGCTGCCCGGCTGATACCACCGTCAATAATAACGCCGGTTCGTGCAGCTATACCGTGGCCGGTACCGAATGGGATGTTAGATTGAACTGTGTCGGAGGCAATATAACAAACGATTGGAATAACACCAGTTCGCTGGCCGGAGCGATCTTTCCGCTGGGCAGTACCACGGTTATCTGGACCGCCATCGATCCGTCGGGCAATATTTCCACGACGTGTAGCTTTACCGTTACGATGAATTACAATGAGGATCTGAACATCGGCTGTCCTTCGGAGTTGGTCGTGGTAGAGAATGATCCAGGGCAGTGCAACGCCTCAATCGATTACGGCAGTCTGGTGGTGGCTGTGGATTGTGATAACAACGCCGTGCCCTGGACGACGATCAGCGGTCCGGCATCGGGCGATACGATCCCGGTAGACGATACATTAAAGGTGATCATACAGACTCTCCTTGGAGACGCAAACGACTATTTTGGCCATTCCGTATCGATCTCCGGCGATTATGCCATCATCGGTGCGCCTAAGGAAGATCCATCAAACACTACCAATGCCGGCTCGGCCTATATCTTTAAAAGAAATGGTACGACCTGGGCCCAGCAACAAAAGATCACCGCTTCAGATGCACAGGCATACGACGCGTTTGGTTTTTCCGTATCGATTTCCGGGGACTACGCCATCGTGGGTGCACCTGTGGAAGATCCATCAAATATTAACTATGCCGGCTCGGCCTATATCTTTAAAAGGAGTGGTACGGCCTGGGCCCAGCAACAAAAGATCAACGCTTCGGATGCGCAAGCAAACGACTATTTTGGCCATTCTGTATCGATCTCCGGCGACTATGCCATCGTGGGCGCCTATTGGGAAGATCCATCCAACCTTAACGATGCCGGATCGGCTTACATCTTTAAAAGGAGTGGTACGGCCTGGGCCCAGCAACAAAAGATCAACGCTTCGGATGCGCAAGCAAACGACCGGTTTGGCTGGTCCGTATCGATCTCCGGCGACTATGCCATCGTGGGCGCCTATTGGGAAGATCCATCCAACCTTTTCAGTGCTGGCTCGGCCTATATCTTTAAAAGGAGTGGTACGGCCTGGGCCCAGCAACAAAAGATCAACGCTTCGGATAAACAAGTACGGGACTGGTTTGGTTTTTCCGTATCGATCTCCGGCGACTACGCCATCGTGGGTGCATTTCAGGAAAATCCATCCAACCTTAACGATGCCGGATCGGCCTATATCTTTAACAGGAGTGGGACGACCTGGACCCAGCAACAAAAGATCACCGCTTCGGATAAACAAGTACGGGACTATTTTGGCAGTTCCGTATCGATCTCCGAGGACTACGCCATCGTGGGCGCCTATGGTGAAGATCCATCCAACCTTAGCAATGCCGGATCGGCCTATATCTTTAACAGGAGTGGGACGACCTGGACCCAGCAGCAAAAGATCAACACTGCGGATGCACAAGCAGACGACTGGTTTGGCTGGTCTGTATCGATCGACGGGGACTACGCCGTCGTGGGTGCATTTCAGGAAGATCTATCCAACCATAGCAATGCTGGCTCGGCCTATATTTTTAACAGGAGTGCTACGACTTGGACCCAGCAACAAAAGATCAACGCTTCCGGTCCGAACACGTGCAGCTTTGGCATCACCGTGATCGATGCAGAGGATCCAACGACCATCACCTGCCCGGCAAATATTACTGTAAATAATGATGTCGGCTCGTGCAGCTATACCGTGGTGGGTACCGTATGGGATGCTCCATTTACTACGGATAACTGTGCCGGAGGCACGATAACAAACGACTTTAATAACACCAATTCGCTGGACGGAGCGATCTTTCCGCTGGGCAGTACCACGGTTATCTGGATCGCCACCGATGCGGCGGGCAATACTTCGATGTGTGGCTTTACCGTTACGGTGAATTACATTGGGGATCTGAACACCACCTGCCCTTCGGAGTTGGTCGTGGTAGAGAATGATCCGGAGCAGTGCAACGCTGCAGTCGATTACAACAGTCTGGTGGGCGTGCATTGTGATAGCCATGGCAACCCCGTGCCGTGGACAACGATCAGCGGTTCGGCATCGGGCGATAAGATCCCGGTAGGTGATACATTAACGGTGATCATACAGAGTCTCCTTGGAAACACAAGTGCAGAGGACTATTTTGGCTATTCCGTATCGATCTCCGGCGACTACGCCATCGTCAGTGCGTTTCGGGAAGATCTATCTGGCACTACCAATGCTGGCTCGGCCTACATTTTTAAAAGGAGTGGTACGACCTGGACCCAGCAACAAAAGATCAATGCTTCAGATGCACAAGCAGACGACCAGTTTGGCCATTCCGTATCGATCTCCGGCGACTATGCCATCGTGGGGGCGCCTTATGAAGATCCATCTGGCACTATCAATGCCGGATCAGCCTACATCTTTAAAAGAAATGGTACGAGCTGGATCCAGCAACAAAAGATCAACGCTTCGGATGCACAAGTATTCGACTGGTTTGGCTGTTCCGTATCGATCTCCGGCGACTACGCCATCGTGGGCGCCTATCATGAACATCCATCAAATATTAACTATGCCGGATCAGCCTATATCTTTAAAAGGAGTGGGATGACCTGGACCCAGCAACAAAAGATCACCGCTTCGGATGCACAAACACACGACTTTTTTGGCTATTCCGTATCGATCTCCGGCGACTACGCCATCGTGGGGGCCTATTGGGAAGATCCATCAGACAGTACCGATGCCGGCTCAGCCTATATCTTCAACAGGAGTGGTACGCCCTCCGTCTGGACGGAGCAACAAAAGATCAATGCTTCGGATGCACAATCAGGCGACCGGTTTGGCCATTCTGTATCGATCTCCGGTGACTACGCCATCGTGGGGGCCTATTGGGAAGATCCATCAGACAGTACCGATGCCGGCTCAGCCTATATCTTCAACAGGAGTGGTACGCCCTCCGTCTGGACGGAGCAACAAAAGATCAACGCTTCAGATGCACAAGCAGAGGACTATTTTGGCCATTCTGTATCGATCTCCGGTGACTACGCCATCGTGGGTGCGTATTATGAACATCCATCAACCCTTCACTATGCCGGATCAGCCTATATCTTTAACAGGAGTGGTACGAGCTGGACCCAGCAACAAAAGATCAACGCTTCAGATGCACACGTATACGACCGGTTTGGCTATTCCGTATCGGTTTCCGGCGACTACGCCATCGTGGGTGCGTATTGGGAAGATCCATCAAATACTTACAATGCCGGATCAGCCTATATTTTTAACAGGAGTGGTACGAGCTGGACCCAGCAACAAAAGATCAACGCTTCGGACGTATGTAGCTTTGACATCACAGTGACCGATGCAGAGGGTCCGACCATCAGCTGCCCGGCTGATACTACCGTCAACAATGACACCGGCTCGTGCAGCTATACCGTGGTCGGTACCGGATGGGATGCTTCTTTTACGGATAACTGTGCCGGAGGCACGATAACAAACGATTTTAATAACACCGGCACACTGGCCGGAGCGATCTTTCCAATCGGTAATACCACGGTTATCTGGACCGCCACCGATGCGGCAGGAAATACTTCCACGTGTTCCTTTACCGTTACGGTAGTAAAAGGCAATCCCTGCTCAAGTCCAAGTGCAAAAAATCATAATGTTTATAACGACATTAGTGTAACCGTTTATCCGAACCCGGATGAAGGTTATTATACTATCGAGATCGCTTCTCAAGGATCTGAAGAAGGAATTATGATGCGGGCTTACGATGTGAGTGGTAAACTCATTACGCAAAAAGTTACAGACATTGTCTCCGGTAAAAATATGGAGACAATGGATTTAACCAGCTATCCAAATGGCGTTTATTTCATTCAATTGGAAGGGGTATGGGTCAATAAACATTTGAAAGTGATCAAACAATAATTGTTAGCCAAGTTCTATAAAAATATTGTATTTTGTTAAAATATACTGTTATGATACCAAAAGACTTCAGCGACTACTTCCGGGAGAGTAGTCCTACTCAACAACAAGAGATCATAGACCAACTGCTGCAGCTTTCCCTGGAGGGTGGAGCCGTGAAGGATACCTCTGAACGCAAAGCTGTCAGTTGTCCATATTGCCAGTGCAAGCAGCTGCGAGGCAACGGCAGGCTCAAGGGGCTACAGCCTTATGTATGCAAAGCTTGTGAGAAGAACTTCAGTGAGACCACGGGCAAGTTCTGGTTTGCTCTAAAGAAGAAGGAAAAGCTCAACAAATACCTGTACTGCCTTTTGTCGGGCTATAGCATTTGCAAGAGTGCTTTGGAGACAGGCATATCGATACAGACCTCCTTGTACTGGAGGCACAAGTTGCTGACCAGTTTCTCAAGTGTTGGACGGTAAGCTGGAAAAGGCAGAAGTTCTTTGTAGCGACAGCCACCGAAGCTACATGGCCTTTGCCAAGGGAATAAAGGCAAGGCACAAGAAGTTCAATGCCTCCAAGGGGCAGCGTAAGACAGAGAAGATCTACCACCTGCAGAATGTCAACAATATGGACAAGAGGCTTAGGGACTTTATGCAAGCGTTCAATGGCGTGGTCACCAAATACCTTCAGAACTAGCCGAACTGGTTTGTGGTGCTGGAGAAGATCAAGCACAGCACACAGCGTATGGCCTTACCGCCATCGCTCTAAGCTTAAACACCGCTTGGTGCGAGTACAAACACCAACTATTTAATATGCTTCTTAGAACTTAGCTGTTAAATTTTAACTTATATATAAAATACCCAATTTATGTTATTGTATCTTATTTATTATTAAATTAATATTGGGAAGTTCCGACTCAGCAAAGGAATAAAATTTAGATTAGTAATCCAAAAACTTAGTTTTCATATGGATAGAACAATTTTCAGAAAATTCTTATCGCAGTCTTTTCTTTTTTCATATTCATAAATTTTCTATCAAGTCAAAATACCGATGTAGAATTTAATGATAAGATATGCAAAGACTTGACAATATTCCCAAATGAGCAAAGCTTTCCACCTGAACATGTAGGTAAATTTTTAGTTTCTACTACCCAAGATGATTCTTATTACGCAACATATCAACTTGATGAAAATGGGCTTGATTTAAATGGAAAGGTTAGAATAAGAGTGTATGTACCGAAGGAATTTTACAACACAAAAATATATTATCGATTGAAAGATCCTGATGATCCATCTGAATATGAGACGGATACCGAAGGTTACGATAACTTGTGTAAGGGTGAAGAGGCTTTATCTTCAATAACTGATAAAGCAAATGAACTAGGTGATTTAAATGGAGAAGAACATGCCTTTGCTGAGGTTGTATTACCCTTACCTCATTGTTCAGGAGAAAATTTTATAGTTAGAGCTTCACCTATTAGGGGGTTCGACAATCCCTATGTGGTTGAAACACCAGTATTGACAAGTTGGAAAAGAATCTATGCTGAATATGACTTCATGTTTAAAAAAGGAACATTTTTATCTGCAAGTTTTAACGCTGACAATAAACCTAATTATGACCAACTTTTTGTGCAACAACATGAAGACTTTTCTAATGGAAATGATTTGATCATATTTCAAAATGATGGTAATTCCTACACAACTATTCTTCAACATCGTGGAAATAGCACAAATAAAGGACCATTTTTGAGAGTAGATCCCTTAAACAACAATGAGATCCTTCCTAAATACTCAGGTATTATAATTACAAATGAGGATGAAACTACGGAACTCGATGACGGGTTAGTTAAAGATGGATATGGAGATGGAACAGGGGCAACTAATTCTGATGGTGCCTTTGTAGAGTTTACTGCGGTACCAATAAATAATAATCCTTATGAGGGTAGAGTTCCAAAATTTAAAAGCCTTGATAATTTTATCACTGATGTTGGATTAAGGAAATACTATGCAGAGTTATTAAATCATTGGAGTAATTATGCAAATAAAGGAGACAATGTAGTACATGTAACTGCAGCTGATTTTTGCTTCCCTTTTACTCTATTTGGTTGGACTAGCACTAATGATAATCAGATGCCAACAGAACTGAAGATCAATGCTTGCAATATATTTACTGCTAATGCTGGAACAGGACAAAATAGAGAAACATTGGTTCACGAGCTAGGGCATATATTTAGTATTTCTAATAACCATGTTGATCAATGTGTTTCAACGCCGTCTCATTTAGGTCTTCCAGATATTTGTGTAATGTCGTACAACAGGAATAGATTAGATTTAGTAGTAGAGTTTGATTATGAATTAGAAGACAGTTGTATAAAAATAATGAGAAAGGCAAGTGACCCTAGATAATATGATAGGCTATATAAAAATACCATATCAGAGATTATTCTTCTTCTTTTTGATTTTAATGTCTTGCTCTTTATCAAAAAAAGAATTACAAATCGATTCCAATGATCTAATATCATACAATATTAGCATTGATAGCTTAAATAATATTGTTGTTAAAATGTCAAATATTTCAAGATTTACTGTTGAGGTAAATCATCCATATTCTGAATTTATTCCCCTTCTTGTTTATAATTCAGAAAAAGAGTTTGTTGAAGAAAGGTGGAATATAATATTATATGACTATCGGATTAATTACATATTTACCTCCCATTTTACAGATACAGAGTTAGTTACAACTCTATCGAATACAGAATTGAAGTATTTTCTATTAAACTTATAGCAGAACTCATCGAGATAACTTTGCAGATATTGCTCACCAATGGAATGATGCACATCTAACAGCAATCTTTTGGCATTGCTTATGACTATATGAACCCAAGGCAGAATTTTACGAGTCTCTTTCTTGTCCTTTATTACCACAGCTTTATGGTCAGTGAGGCTGTTTGCTAAATCATTATAGTTATTAGCTCCGTCTGTTATTGCAGATGTTTTTGTATCAATAGCTTGTTCTACTTGTGCATTGGTGCTTTCTTTGCTAAGGTCATCTAGTAATTTCATTTTAATGTATCTCACTTTTTTATTGGTTTTGTGCCTGTATTTTTTAGTAGGTTCCACAGATATTGATTCAGCCATAACCAATACTATTGCTTGCTTTTGACTTCCTTTACCTCTCTTATATTTTCCATCATTGTTTTCTAATTCTATTACGGTTTGATCTCGTCTTTCTTTGTTGGGAACTATTTCAAAGAAACCTTCATCAAGTTCAACTTGATTACCAAGAAGATAATTATCATCTCGCCTACCCATAGAGTGACGTATTTTATGAAGCATATACCAAATAGGCTCATAATAGGGATGACCTAACTGTCTTTGTATTTCTAATGCAGAAAAACTCTTTTTTGTGCTGGTAAGCATCATCATTCCAAAATACCAATAGTAGTAGGGTAGCTGAGATTTATGTAGTAATGTTCCACTACGTAAAGTCGTTCTAAACTTACAGGATTTACATTGGTATTGACTTCTTGTGGATAGCCAATAATGCTCTTGAGATTGGCAACGCTTACAAATAACTCCTTGTCTATCTCTTTCTGCTTTAAAGTGAGCTTTGCAGCTTGCTTCATCTGGATACTTTTTGAAAAAATCTTGTAACTTCATAACTAAGTGTCTAATAATTAGAAAGATACGAAATTATAGTGTCTTGTGCAAGCAATCCGGTAGTCATATTATAATATTCAGGAAGGTGTTTTCAACTGTCTTATTAATTTTGGTTTATAACGGTATCCTTTGATTTTAAGCGCAAAAAGCTGGTTTCTGAAACAAGGCTGGACAGTCTTCTCCTTTCAAAAAGAATGCTGGAATGCTTTTTTGGATGGGAAATCTGGAATTGTAAATGCCCCTACCGGCAGCGGATAAACATATGCTCTCTTTATTGGAGCTTTAGCTTCATTTTATAAAAACAAGAACGCCTATAATTCTTCTGGTCCATATATAATCTGGATAACACCAATTAGAGCCTTGGCTAAGGAAATCAAACAATCCATAGAAAAGGCATTATTGGGTCTTGAAGTGGATTGGCGCGTTGAAATAAGAAGTGGGGATACAAAAACAGCTCAAAGAAAGAAGCAATTCACTGCTCCTCCCGAAGTACTAATTACTACTCCTGAAAGCCTGCACGTGATTATGTCATCCAAAGGTTATTCAAAATTTTATGGCAATCTGCATGCCATTATCATTGATGAATGGCACGAGCTTATGGGTTCGAAAAGAGGTGTTCAAACCGAATTGGCTATTTCAAGAATACGAGGACTCAACCCTCAGGTACTCGTATGGGGGATCTCTGCTCCGATAGGAAATCTGGATGATGCCTTGAAGGTGTTATTAGGTACAGAAAGAAGTAAGAAGGCTTCGCTTATTAAAGCTGATATCCAGAAAAAAACAGAAGTGATTTCAATTTTCCCTGATAATATAGAAGAATATTCATGGGCTGGGCATCTTGGTCTTAAACTCGCTGAAAAATTAATTCCAATTATTGCATCTAGTAAAACCACAATTATTTTCACCAATAGTCGTGGCCAATGTGAGATCTGGTACCAAAAATTATTAGAACTCGAACCCGAGTTTGCCGGCCTTATGGCTATGCATCATGGGTCTATCAGCCGTGATATAAGAGACTGGATTGAGGAGGCTTTGTATGAGGGTAAGCTTAAAGCAGTCGTTTCCACTTCAAGCTTGGATCTTGGTGTTGATTTTCGGCCTGTGGAAACTATCGTACAAATTGGTAGCCCTAAAAGTGTTGCCCATTTTATGCAAAGAGCCGGAAGAAGTGGCCATGCCCCCGGTGAGATCAGCAAAATATACTTTCTACCGACTCATAATTTGGAACTTATCGAATCTGCTGCTCTCCGAACAGCCATCAAGCAAAACAATATTGAACGCCGCATTCCTTATGTTCGCTCTTGGGATGTTCTAATTCAATATTTAATGACTCTTGCTGTCTCTGAAGGATTTGATCCGGAAATCATTTTTAATGAAGTAAAACAAACGCATTGTTTCGAAAGTATAAGTGAAAATGATTGGCATCAGCTTATTGATTTCATGGTTCATGGATCTCCTTCTCTGCAGGCCTATGATGAGTACCAAAAACTTGTAAAGGACAGGACCTATTTTAAAGTTATTGATCGTAAAATTAGCCAACGTCATAAATTAAGTATTGGTACTATCACAAGCGGTACTATGATAAGTGTCCGATATATAAAAGGGGGTCGAATTGGTGCTGTTGAAGAATGGTTCGCAAGCCACTTAAGTCCCGGAGATAGTTTTTGGTTTGCCGGTCGGCCTCTTGAGTTTGTAATGATGAAGGAAATGACCTTGCTGGTCAGAAAAAGTAATAAAGTGACCAGGAGAATTCCTTCTTATCTGGGCGGTCGTGTACCATTAAGTTCTGAAATGTCTGAAGTTCTCAGAAACAAGCTTTATGAATATGATACTCTGGAACATCACGATGAAGAATTACACAGGCTGAGTCCGATTTTGGAAATGCAAAAAACCCAAAGTTATCTACCTAGCGCCTCTGAGTTTTTGGTGGAATACTTTGAAAGTAAAGAAGGATATCACTTACTCATGTTTCCTTTTGAAGGGCGATATGTTCATGAAGGGATGGGTGCACTTTTGGCACAACGAATATCTAAGGAAAGATCCATTAGTTTCTCAATCGCTATGAATGATTATGGTTTTGAATTACTATCGGATAAAAAACTAGATCCAGAATCCATTATAACCCACGATATTTTTGATCCTGCTGGTCTGGGACTGGATATTCAATCGAGTATTAATGCAAGCGAATTAGCCCGTAGAAAATTTAGGGATATTGCCAGAATATCGGGATTGATTTTCCAGGGATATCCAGGGAAAATGAAGAAAGACCGCCACCTTCAGGCTTCATCACAGTTACTGTTTGACGTTTTCAAAGATTATGATTCCAACAACTTACTCTACTTGCAAACCTATGAGGAAGTGATGACATTTCAGTTAGAAGAAGCCAGGATAAAAAAGGCACTCAACAGAATTTTGAAGCAGAAGATAAAAGTCGTTTACCCCAAGCATCCTTCTCCCTTTGCATTTCCAATTATTGTAGATCGGATGCGAGAAAAGATGTCAACAGAAAAACTCAGTGACCGAATTGCTAAAATGACAGTTTCGTTTCTAAAGTAACCTGATTGATCTTTTACAACTTGATAATCCTTTCGCTTATAAATTCCTTTTCCGAATTAAAGACTTTCAGCACATAAACACCACTTGGTAATTGCTCCATTTTGTTCTCTCGATTAATTTCAAGGGTCGTCACTTTCCTTCCTTCGATATCGAAAACAGCAGCTTGAAGATTTGATGATTTATCAACCGTAATGTAAAGGCTTTCTACAAATGGATTTGGGTATACATCAATCTTAAACCCGTTGAGTTCGTGGGTTGCCGTGCCGTCGGATACACATTCGCAATCTGCATTTATTGTATCTGCTACTAAATCACGATTTCCAGCATCACACGGCGCTCCGATTTGATCTTCTCCATTACAATGTTTTTCCAAGTCACCAGACCAAGGTAGAAGTGGATTGCTTAATAGGTTATATCCATCCTCGAAAAATACTTCTACGTCAACCCCACCAATATTTATAACAAAGCCCGAAGTAACCTGAGGCAACATACAAATACTGTCCTTTGCTTCCGGATAACATCCACTTAGGTTGTTGTGGTCAATATATAATTTGACAAGTTGGTTCATAAGAAACAAGCTGTCTGGTAAAGCACCTTCAAGTTGATTATAACTCAAATACAATTCTTCAAGAGAATTATTGGAGGCTAAAGAAGAAGGTATTGTTCCTGTAAGATTATTGAATGACAAATACAATCCTTCAAGATTGGGCAATGTTCCTATGTTCTCTGGAATTGTGCCTGTAAGCTGATTGCCAAATAAAGTAATGTTTTCGAGCATGTCCATGTTTCCAAATATTTGAGGAATATTTCCATCAAGTGCGTTACCACTAAAATCAAGTGATTCTAAATCTTGTAAATTCCCCATAGCTGTGGGAATCGGTCCTGATAAGTTATTTTCAGCCATTGAAATACTCCTTAATGAAAGCATATCACCGAGATACTCTGGAATATTGCCACTAATATTATTTCGATTAATATTGACACGGCTTAATCTATTCAGGTTGGTTAATTCCATCGGGAGGTTTCCTGAAATGTTGTTGTCATTAAGATCTAATATTCTTAATTCCGAAATACCAGCAATCTCCGCTGGAATACTTCCTGTTAAGTTGTTGTTTCCAAGATCAATCCAGTTGACTCTCGGTCCACCAAAGCATCTGATTCCTGACCATAGACATGGATTGCATATTTCAGTGCCTTCTGCTGCTTCTTTCCACCCATCGTTTTCTGTCCAATTTGGACCGTCGAGACTATTATATAAGGCAACCAGGCCTGGAACATCTGGAAAAGCATCAGCAAACATCAATTCTACACTTGCCGATCCTCCGTTTCCGTTCGAATCCGTAACAATCACAGTATATGTTCCTTCATCTAAAGCTTCAATCGTAGGTGTTGTCTCTCCGGTGGACCACAAATAACTAAAAATTGTTTGCTCTCCATTCACGGATGGTAAAGTTCTTCCATCTGTGGGCACTAGTACCCCTGTTGCAAATTCACTATAGGAATTACTGTAAGTAACAACATAGGAGTTGCTGTCTTTTTCAAAAGAATCAAAATTCCATGTGTCGCCATAATCGTCGCTTCCACTAATATTTCCTACAACATTGTTTTCATATGTAAAAGCTAATGATCCTGCCGGTGGGTCTATGGAGTAACATAACTCCCAAACTCCAAAACTAAAATCTGTAAACCTGAAGTTGTTGTCCGTTAATCCAACTATTTCTTCTATGCTTACTGTCCCCATCAGGGTATCTGGTGGTGGACATGAGTGATCAAATGTTGTATAAAAATAATCTCCTTCGAAACCTGTAGAACTTACTTCCACTAATGCCGTTAAAGTGTCCGGTCCGTCACAGCCGCCTCCTGTTCTTTCAATGGACACTGTAAGTCCTTGTGAAAAAATGCTCGTCGGTAATATCAATACAAAGAAAATCCAATAGGAAAGTTTCATAGTTGTTTTTTATAATTGCTTAGTAATTAAGTCTCTGAAAAATATATGTTAGGCCAAATTATGGAAAACATTAGTTGCATCATCATCTTGTTCTATTAAATCGACTAAAGCCAAGACTTCATCTATCTGTTCTTCAGTTAATTCTTTTGTTATTGTTGGTATCCTTTCCAATTCTGACTTTTCAACCTTTATTTCTTTTTTTTCTAAGGCTTCTTGAAGAGCCCCAAAGTTTTCAAATGCGCTATATAGTTTGTAATATTCTTTTTCTTCTATAGTATCCTTTTCAACATCTTCTAATCCAAAATCTATCATTTCCAACTCAATTTCATCGATGTCGTCAATGTCTTCTTCAAGAACATAGAAAACGTCCTTTCGATTAAACATGAAATCATGCATTCCTTGAGTGCCAAGTGATCCTCCTTTTTTTCTAAAATAGGATCTCACATTTGCCACGGTTCTCTGATTATTGTCCGTCGCTGTTTCTACGACAACCGCTACACCGTGTGGCGCCATTCCTTCAAAAAAAACTTCTTCATAGTTGCTGGTATCCTTGTCCGCTGCCTTTTTAATCGCGTTTTCAATTCTGTCCTTTGTCATTTGAACCCCTCTTGCATTTTGAATGGCTCTTCTCAACAAAACATTGGTGTCCGGGTCGGGTTCGCTTTGCTTTACCGCTATTGTAATGTTTCTGCTGGCCTTACTAAACTGCTTAGCCATTTTGTCCCATCTGGCAAACTTTGTTGCTTTTCTGTATTCAAATGCTCTTCCCAATTTGAAGTTTATTTAAATGCGAAAATAATTAACTATAATTAAAATAACGTGAGTTCGACGTAAGGAAGTGGAAAAATAGGATAAAAAGAAAGAGCAATTTTGTTTATCTTAATAGTTGATAATCAATTAATTAAAACAAAAAAGCTCTACTATGAAAGATAGTCAAATTATTGCAATTTTCTGTGCTTTCGATGATTTTTTCACCGATTTCGATCACTTTTAAAAATCTCATACCCTAGAGGGAAAGAAAAATCGACGGAATCGTACCTGCAGGTTATCCATGAGCGAGGTGATGAGCATCATCGTATTTTTTCATATGAGTGGATACCGTTGCTTTAAGCACTTTTACCAGAATCATGTCTGCCAACATATGCGCGGCTATTTTCCCAATCTGGTATCTTATAATCGGATGGTGGAGTTGCAAACCAAAGCGGTCCTACCATTAGCCTTGTTTGTAAAGATGTACCGAATGGGTAAATGTAGTGGGATATCCTTTATTGATTCAACCAGTATCCGGGTCTGTCACAATCGAAGGATTCATTCCCACAAGGTGTTTGCTGGACTGGCCAAACGAGGCAAGACTTCAAAGGGTTGGTTTTATGGTTTCAAACTTCATCTGGTTCATAATGACCGGGGCGAAGTGATTGATTTTCAACTCACTCCGGGCAATGTGCATGATAATGCCGTATTGAAGTGTAAACGGTTTATGAAGAAGGTCTATGGCCGGTTGTTCGGTGATAAAGGCTATATTGTCAACAAGCAAATCTTTGACACTCTTTTCTTGAGAGGTATTCATTTGATTACTAAGTTGAGACGGAATATGAAATCCAAAATGATTACACCCCTACAGGATGCTCTTCTGCTCCGAAAACTTGCTATCTCTGAAACCATTATTGACCAACTCAAAAATATTTCACAGATCGAACATACAAGGCATCGTTCCTTTGCCGGATTTTTCGTCAATATACTTGGTGGACTTTGTGCCTACGGGTTTAAAGAATCTAAACCCTCCATTTATAAGAATCTGGTCGATACCAAACAACTCCTTTTGGCCTAGTCTTACATCGAACTCACGTTAAATAACTATTAATATAATTGAGCAGAAAATGAATGATTGGGTTTTTGGCCTTTAAATTGAGTTGGTGGCTTACAATAATATTGTAAGATTCTGATGATCTAAAACCAAAACGACTATCAGATATGATCATATCTGCACCGAATTGCGATACTAACCTTTTTGCTTGTTTTCTCTCCTTGATAATTGCCTTTAGTACCCTATAGCTATTGCTTATTATTAAACCCAACAGTGTCGTTTTTTTATAATGCACTTTGTAGGCTTGAAGTGGTACTGATATAATATCAGGATATCTTTCTTTGAGAAACTCTAGGGCCTCTCCGTCTGATGCTAAAAAGACTTCTTTGCCATTCTTTAATAAATGATCAATTATAGCAATTGATCTTGTGGCATGTCCCAAGCCCCAATTAAGCGGAGCGACTATTATTTTATTGGAATCTGGACGAAGTGGAAGATTCATGCTTAAGATTCCTGAAGTCGAATCTCATCGTTGAACTTATTGTAAAACTTATATTCATTAACATGATAATCCTCCTGAGCTATAAGTTTAATCCACTTCTTATGTTTAACATACCATTTCCATTGCTGATTTACCATACCTTTTTTAAAGTGTGTAAAAACGAAAGGATGGACGCGAAGTGAAATCTCCATTTTAGGGTATTGATCAACGATAAAATTTATATTACGTTCTATCTCATCGGGTAGTAGATCGGTTGATTCTGTTTTACCTGTCCCATTACATGCCGGACATACTTCAAGCGTATTTATTTTCAATTCCGGTTTAACGCGTTGTCGTGTGATTTGCATTAATCCAAATTTGCTAAGAGGTAAAATTGTATGTTGCGCTCTATCCCCTTTCATAGAATCTTTCATCTTCATGTAAAGAATATTTTTATTCTCCTTATTTCTCATGTCGATAAAGTCAATGATTATTAGTCCGCCGAGATCCCGAAGACGCAATTGTCTTGCAATTTCCATAGCTGCTTCTACATTGACTTGAAGCGCTGCGGACTCCTGATCCTTATTTTGGGTTTTTGGGCCGCTATTCACATCTATTACATGCATAGCCTCAGTATGCTCAATAACCAGATACGCCCCGCTTGGCATTGTAGGTGTCTTACTAAATGAACTTTTTATTTGCTTTTTTATCCCAAAGTGATCGAAAATGGGCCTTTTCCCTTTATACTGACTTACTATTTTGGCTTGTTCGGGAGCAACATTTTGTAAGTAAGTCCTTGCGCTATTGAACAGCTCTTTGTTGTTGATGATGATTTTGTTAAAAGAATCATTCAATAAGTCTCTGAGTAAGCCATGCGTTTTATCTACTTCTGAAAGTAATCTTCCAGGTTTTTTAGATTGGCGCAATTCTGAAGTGATTGTCCCCCATTTTTGAGTAAGATTGTTAATCTCATCATGCAAATCTGCAACTTTCTTGTTTTCTGCTGCTGTTCTGATTATAAAACCAAAATTTCTGGGTTTGATGCTTTCTATAAGCACCTTTAGTCGTTTTCTTTCTTCTTGATCAACTATTTTCTTACTTACAGCAACTGAATTTCTAAAAGGTGTCATCACCATAAATCTTCCTGCCAGTGTTATTTCGCAAGTCAGCTTTGGTCCTTTTGTAGAAATAGGTTCTTTCAGAATTTGAACCAGAACTGGTTGGTTTTTATTGAACACCTTGTCAATTTTCCCATTCTTATCATTATCGGGTTCCATGACAAAGCCATCCAGTAAGTTACTGCTTCTTTGTTTGTTCAGTGCTTGTCTTGTATATTTTTGAACAGAGATGATCTGAGGACCAAGGTCTGTATAATGCAAAAAAGCATCCTTTCTTATTCCCACATCTAAAAATGCAGCATTGAGACTAGGTCTCAACATTTTTATATAACCTAAGAAGATGTCTCCAACAGAAAATTGAACATCACTTTTTTGAGTATGAAGCTCAACGAGTTTTCTGTCTTCTAATAAGGCTATTTCTACATTGGTGGGAGTCGATTTGACTAGTAACTCCTTTTCCAAAGCCTATATTTTTTAAGCAGGCCCTGTTGTTCTCGAAATCGCAAAATCCTGGGCAGGGGATTCAGAGTGCCGATTTAATGTTAATAATTCAGATATGAAGAAAACAACAGAAACCCAGTAATTAATTATCTGTTCTTTTTCTTATGTCTGTTTTTTCTAAGTCGCTTTTTTCTCTTGTGAGTAGCAATCTTATGTCTTTTTCTTTTTTTACCGCAAGGCATATATTTCTTTTTTAATTTGTTTCACACAATATTTTTTCTTCTTCTGCTTTTCTTGCATCTCCATTTTTACTATATACTTCATAAAGCAAGCAATGAGCTTGTTGAAGTTCCGGATTAATTTTTAATGCTGAACTTAATCTTTCAATGGCTTTATCCAATTGATTGGTGCTTAATGCTAATCTACCTAATTGGACAAGGACAGCACTATTGTCTGGGTGTTCCTTATTTAAATCAAGTAACATTAATATGCCTTTCATGGGGTTGCCCTCTAAGGGCATATCCACATAACTTAAGGTCAAATTTATTTTACAATCAATGTTTGTTGGATTAATTGATAGGGCATTTTCTAATGCTGATCTACTTTTAACAAAAGAATATTTTCTCTCATTTTCTTCCTTTGCCCTTTTCGCAGCTATAGAGTAACTCGTTCCAGCTATTGCCCAGGATTGTTCACTAACTTCAATCTCAGCTATCTTCTCGGCGTAGTAAGCAGATATTAATGCATGACCTTCGCTGTACCATAATGATGCCAATGACTTTAAGTAAGTCAACTTGTCTTCATCTAGGCTACTTAATCTAAGCTGCTCTTCAAGATTATTGACTTGAAGTTTGACTGACGAGGGAAGTATTTCTTTGGACTCCGCTTTAACTCTATCAATATTTAATAATTCAATATTTTCAGATCTGGACTTTTCTAGATCTCTTTGTTCTTGGTTTTTTGTATCGCATCCAAAATAAATGATTACAAATATCAACATGAATCCGATAATAGTCAATGTTTGATTTCGATTCATGCTTACTTATTTAGAAATCCTTTTCTGGTAAAGATTTTACATTCTCTTTTACGAGTTCAATAAAAATCTTTGCTGGTTTAAAAGAGGGTATATAATGCTCCGGTATTTCAATGGCAACATTTTTCTTTATGTGTCTTCCAATTTTCTTTGCTCTCTTCTTAATTACAAATGAACCAAATCCTCGAATAAATACATTTTCTCCTTCAGATAATGACTCTTTTACCTCTCTAAAAAATTCTTCAAGAGCAACCAAAACGTCTACTTTTGGGACCCCTGTTTTATCTGCAATTGTAGCTACTAAGTCTGCCTTTCTCATCTTGTCGTAATTTGTTGATTAATAAGTGTTTATGGCTAGTCATTTATAAATGGATGGCAAATTTCGGAAAATTTATCATTTAAGGAAATTATTCTAGCTCTTTTTTAGCAATATCATCGAATATTTTTCTGGATATCATAAATCTCTCAATTTCAATGACATATAACTTAATCGTGATATTTATAACAGAATGCCTAGATTTGTTCGATTTTTCGAGAATTCACGCTATAATTATTGCATATGATCCTATCAATGACAGGATATGGCCAAGCCAACAAAGAACTCAACAATAAAATTTTCAGAATTGAGATAAAATCTCTTAATGGTAAGAGTACAGATATTCGATTTAAGTCGAATACCAACCTCAAAGAAAAAGAAATTGAGTTAAGAAAATTGATTCATGATATAGGTATCAGAGGGAAATTTGATGTATCCCTTTCTGTTGAGTCTACAGACTTTGAAGATGAAAACACCTTCAATATCCCATTGATGAATAGCTATATTAAAAACTTGAAATCATTTGCCGTAGACCATAACATTGAATCCGGCGACCTTATCCAATCAATTATTCGTCTACCGAATATTGTTAAAGTCAATGACGATTCCATGCTAGAAGAAGAATGGCTTCTTATCAAAGAAATGACTCAAGAAGCTCTTGATCAATTAATGCATTTCAGAAAAGAAGAGGGCCAATCGCTCGAAAATGACATTCTTGCCAGAGTAAGAAACATAAATCAATTGTTATTAGATGTTGATCATTTCGAACCCAACAGAATATCAAGCTTTAAAGAAAAGATCATGAAAAATCTAGAGTTGTATCTGTCAAAAGATAACATTGATGAAAACAGATTTGAACAAGAAGTGATCTATTATCTTGAAAAACTTGACATCAACGAAGAAAAAGTTCGTCTCGCTCAACACAGTCAGTTTTTTGAGAATGAAGTTATGGATGAAAAAAAGCAAAAGGGGAAAAAATTATCCTTTATCAGTCAGGAAATCGGTCGCGAAATCAATACTCTTGGTGCAAAAGCCCAGCAATCAGATATTCAACAGATTGTTGTTCGGATGAAAGATGAATTAGAAAAGATTAAAGAGCAAGTGTTGAATATCTTATAATGAAAGATTCCAAAGGTTCGTATGATATGGTGGCATTTACTGCTCCCTCTGGTGCTGGTAAAACGACAATCGTTCGTCATCTGCTTGAAAAGTTTCAACCCTTTTTTTCCTTTTCAATTTCTGCAACAACACGGAATAAGCGTAAAAACGAAATTGATGGTGCAGATTATTTTTTCATGAACAATGATGAATTCAAAGAAAAAATAAAGTCTGGAGACTTTGTGGAATGGGAGGAAGTTTACGCTAATAAATATTATGGAACCTTAAAGTCCGAAGTTGACCGGATTGTGAAATCAGGGAAAAAAGTCATTTTTGATATTGAAATCAATGGTGCTCAAAGTCTTAAAAAGACTTATGATGATCGCTGCTTGGTTGTTTATGTTAAGCCTCCCAGTTTTAGAACCTTAATTCAAAGATTGATAAATCGTAAATCCGAATCTCCAGAAAGCCTGGAGGATAGAATTAAAAGAATTAAAACTGAACTTTTATTTGAACAGTCGTTTGATATGGTCCTCCTAAATGATAAATTAGCTATTACATTAGAAAAAGCTGAGGATATCATAGCGCGCTATGTTCTTAACATAAAAAAGTCATGAAAACGAAAACCACTGATGGAATAACAATTCGGATACGTTCATTTTATGAAGAGGGATCTTCTCGCCCTCTGAATCAATACTTTGCTTTTTCTTATGTTGTCGAAATTGAAAATAATAGTTCTTTTGATGTTCAATTGTTACGCCGTTACTGGATAATTAAAGATGCTAATATGGGGGTTAAAGAAGTTGAAGGAGCTGGTGTTATAGGTCAGCAACCCATTATTAAACCCGATGAATTTCATCAATATTCTTCTTGGTCTCCTATTCCAACTCCTATTGGAAAAATGGCTGGTTATTATACGATGAAGCGTCTGCTTGATGGCAGTATGTTTAAAGCTTATATCCCGGAATTTCAGCTCATCGCGGACTTTGTTAATAATTAATTCCGATAAATAATATCATAAACAGTTGTCTTTGGCAAACGTTTTGTAACACTTATTATGAAATCTACATTATGGTATTAATCTTTTGCATTTAATCTCTTTAATGTAGCCTGTAATCATATGTCAGATACAGAGATAAAGACAATATCGATTGTTGTTCCGGTATACAATGAGGAACAAGGAATAGCTCATTTTAATAATGAGCTCAATTCAGCTATATCCAATATTCCAGAATATCGTTTTCAAATTCTTTATGTTGATGATGGAAGTACTGACAAGTCCACACATCTCTTAGAAGAATTAGCATTAAACAAAAATCATATAAGCTTGATTTCCTTTTCCAGAAATTTCGGTCACCAGGCTGCGCTTTTATGTGGAATAAAAAATAGTACGGGAGATGCTATAATAAGCATGGACTCAGATCTTCAACATCCTCCATCTTTGATTCATGAACTTATAAAAGAATGGGAAAAGGGGTTTGAGGTTGTCAATACAATTAGAATTGATGAAAAAGAAAGTCGCTTTTTCAAAAGGGTGTTGTCTAATCTTTTTTACAAGCTGTTCAATAAATTATCAGACTTCAATCTTCAAAAATCTGCAGCAGACTTTAGATTAATATCCAGAAGTATTATTGATGTTGTATTAAACGAAATTGAAGAAAAAAATGTCTTCCTCAGAGGATTAATTTCCTGGATGGGCTTTAAGCAAACATCCATAGAGTATCGTGCAAATAAACGATATGCCGGGCAAACAAAATTTACGATTAAGAAAATGTTTTCTCTTGCGAATACCGGGTTCGTTTACTTTTCACTAATCCCCATTAAAATTGGACTATATCTTGGAATCTTTTTATTCAGTTCAAGCTTTATCTATTTAATCGTTTCTGTCATTTATGGTCTTCTCACCGATACCCTAGTGAAGGGGTGGACCTCCTTGATCTTTGTTATTCTTCTTATAAGTTCATTTCAATTTATTCTAATAGGGATCTTAGGCCTATATATTGGTCATATATTTACTGAGGTTAAACGGAGGCCATCATATATCATCAACAAAAAAATTAGTTGAGCTCACCTGATTTTCAAATCCTTCTTATATCCTCGATTAAATTAACTTTCCTTAATCTTTACAATCATTATCTTTGCGTCCATGAATAGCCAATCTGCCAATTCTGATCTTGACAAAATGTACTTTTATGAAAAGGAATTTTCTGAGGATTTTGATCATTATATGAACGATTATGATTTAAAGAAAAGACTCCAGGTTGTCTATGAACAATTACTTACCGAAGATATTTCTCAAAAGAAATTATTAGATGCGGGTTGTGGCACTGGTTGGTTTAATGCTTATGCCTGCAATAGGAATGCCGATGTTGTCTCGTTGGATTTGGGAGAAAATTTGTTGAAGAAAGTAGAAGAAAAGTGTGACTCAACTCGAGTTGTGGGTTCGGTTTTAGAACTTCCTTTTAGCGACAATACTTTTGACTATGTTGTGTCGAGTGAAGTGATTGAACATGTGCCAACGCCGCTGAATGCAATTACTGAAATGCATAGAGTCTTGAAGCCAGGTGGTCAATTGATCATTACAACACCCAGCAAACGATGGTATTTTTCTTTAATAATAGCTCATCGTTTAAACTTAAGAAGATATCAGGGATTAGAAAATAGGATAGTGGTTTAAATAGGTTGAGTTTCTTATATTAGCACATGGAACATACTACTACTACTACTACTACTACTATTACTTGTCCCCATTGCAATTGTACTGACCTTCAAAAGAATGGTCATAGAGAAAACGGGAGACAACGTTGGCGTTGTAAAGTCTGCAAAAAGAGTTTTCAACTTAGCTATAGCTATAGCTATAGCTATAAAGCCAGAGAGCCCGGTGTTAAAGAACAAATTGACTCATTAATTCTCAATAGTTCAGGGGTTCGAGATACAGCAAGGATTTTAGGGATCAATAAAAATACGGTGATAGCTCACTTAAAAAAAAACGCTTCAAGTGAACCCTTATCTATTGAACAAGGAAGAAGTTCAAAGCCTTGATAATTTGGCAGTAAGTTTTCACTATACAGCAGAGGCAGATGAGTTTTGGTCTTATGTTGGCAGTAAGGCGAATCAAAGGTGGACTTGGTATGCGATGGATAAGCATTCCGGGATGATTTTGGCTTGGGTTAATGGAAAGCGTACCGATGAGAGCTTTGAAAAACTTCTGGATCTTCTTAAAGACATTCCCATTGGTGACTATTATACGGATGATTGGGGAGCTTATAGTAGGTCATTGCCAAAAAGCTTACATACTATTGGGAAAGATTTGACTTGGAAAATAGAACGGAAAAACTTGAATTTTAGAACGCATATCAAACGTCTTAATAGAAAAACCATTTGCTTTTCCAAAAATGAACAGATTCACGATAATGTCATTGGTATGTACATCGAAAAATACTATTATAAATCAGGAACTTATGGAGATCATCAGCCTATTTGACCCAGCACCGAAAATTGGTTGTCTCCAAAACAGATTAGAACACATTTTGAAAGCTTGGGATTTGATATAGATAAATTTGTTGGCATCCATTTGTTTCCCTTTGTTTTTAAACCCCTCAATCCTTTTTTGAATCTGTTCCATCGGTTTAATAAGCCTTTAGCTCCTTTTATGCTTAACATGGCATTCAAATGTACCAAATCAGAAGACTAATGGAATTCGAGCTCCAAAAGCATAAGCCTGATTTTATAATATTAACAGGTATATTTTTCTTTCTGTTCTTTCTGTATTATTTCAGTGGCTTTTTAGGTCATGGTTATTTTATGACAGATGATCATTTCATTTCACACACATACGATATTATTAATAAAGACGGGTTTTTTGCGTCTCTGAAATATTGGTTTGGGCATGAAGTTAACTATGTCTCCCGAATGAGATTTTTTTATAGGACGACACTTTGTTGTCAAACTTGGTTATTTGGATTGGATTGGGGTGTCTGGAACTTTATGCGGTTCTTATCTTCTTTTCTGTGTTTTACTTTATTCTACAAGGGGTTCCATAATCTATCTAGACATTACGGCATAAGTATTTTACTTGGATTATATATTCTTTTTGGTCCACAATGCAACATATTTCAAAGATTTGGTCCAAGCGAACGATATGGTATAATTATGCTTGGATTTGGGTTTTACTTTCTCTGCCAATACATATCCACTTCACGATTTAAATTTATTGTTCTGTCTTTATTGGCCTGTCTGCTATCTTCATTATCTAAAGAAAGCTTCATTCTAGTTATTCCATCATTAGCGCTTATTCCATTTTTAACAAATAAACACACTTTCTTTTCAAAATCTAATATTATCATCCTCATTTTGTATGGTATTTTATTCAGTTTTCTGATAGGATTAAGCTTTTATCTGAATTCTAAATCTCCGGGATATGTGGATTTTGAAAGGTCCATTAAGTTAAATGAACTCTTGACAATATTTTCTGAAAATGGCATGATACTATTTAATTTATTGGTGCTTCTAGTAATAATGACTACGCATGTATTACTTGTTCGTTCAGAAAAAAGTTATTTATCCCAAATCTTCATCATTGGATCTTATTTTTTGTGGATCCTCCCCAAAATTGTTTTGTACAGAACGACTGCTTTTGGAGAAGGGAGATACTATCTTCCTTTTATTGTAGGTCTCCCGATTATTGTTTCAGTTTTATTCTACAATGCTTCCTTTGTCAATAATAAAAAAAGAATTCTCTTCAATTCCTTATCCTCAATCTTTGTTACATTTTTAATTGCTCATAGTATATGGGGAACCTCTATCTTAAAAGACACTTTTTTCCTAGACCGTTCCTATAGAAATATAGATCAGTTGCTCTCTAACATTGAAGCTCATACTTCGGAAGCTGACTCTATACTAATTGTCGGTGATCCCGCGGTAAATTATGAATGGATGAGCTTAGGCCTCCCGAAATATTTAGATATTGTTTTAAATAAGGAAAATGTCTTTTATTTGGAATTAAATGTTAATCATCGTGGTGATGGATACCTTGAATATCTGAAGACAGATTTTTATAATATGCAAAAGGGAAATTGGTTCGACGAAGAAAACATAGATTTGACACAATACAAGTTTATTGTTGTATTGCCTTCAATCAAATGGTATAAAGATGAGTTCTTCAGTTATAATGATCCGCAATATCTAGAACTGTTTAAAAGCAAATCACTTTTAAAACCTCATTTCATCAAAATTAAAAACGATTTGTTTAATTCTTATGTTAGACACAGCTTGCCTCAAGTCGATAACTTAGTCCCCCGATTTGATAGTATACCACTTTATATTAGAAAAATAAATGATAAAAAAATCACTTACAAACAAATAAAGCATTCATATTCTTGGACAACAGAACTTCAAGACACTATTAAAATAGAAGGCATAATAGAAGCTCGAAACTTTACTCCCGTTTACTTAGGAATCGACTTAAACTTTGTTCTCTGTAATATTAGGAAAAGAAAAAAAGTTAATAAGACGGATTTTGAATGTGTTTTTACAAATCTAAAATTTGATAAAAAGAAAGATTATTCTATAAATCAACTCGTCACCAATAAAAACAAAAACGACTATCGGTTCCTGGGTACATCTTTTAATCAGGGAAAAATTCCATTTGAAGATTAAAATATTATATGACTATCGGATTAATTACATATTTACCTCCCATTTTACAGATACAGAGTTAGTTACAACTCTATCGAATACAGAATTGAAGTATTTTCTATTAAACTTATAGCAGAACTCATCGAGATAACTTTGCAGATATTGCTCACCAATGGAATGATGCACATCTAACAGCAATCTTTTGGCATTGCTTATGACTATATGAACCCAAGGCAGAATTTTACGAGTCTCTTTCTTGTCCTTTATTACCACAGCTTTATGGTCAGTGAGGCTGTTTGCTAAATCATTATAGTTATTAGCTCCGTCTGTTATTGCAGATGTTTTTGTATCAATAGCTTGTTCTACTTGTGCATTGGTGCTTTCTTTGCTAAGGTCATCTAGTAATTTCATTTTAATGTATCTCACTTTTTTATTGGTTTTGTGCCTGTATTTTTTAGTAGGTTCCACAGATATTGATTCAGCCATAACCAATACTATTGCTTGCTTTTGACTTCCTTTACCTCTCTTATATTTTCCATCATTGTTTTCTAATTCTATTACGGTTTGATCTCGTCTTTCTTTGTTGGGAACTATTTCAAAGAAACCTTCATCAAGTTCAACTTGATTACCAAGAAGATAATTATCATCTCGCCTACCCATAGAGTGACGTATTTTATGAAGCATATACCAAATAGGCTCATAATAGGGATGACCTAACTGTCTTTGTATTTCTAATGCAGAAAAACTCTTTTTTGTGCTGGTAAGCATCATCATTCCAAAATACCAATAGTAGTAGGGTAGCTGAGATTTATGTAGTAATGTTCCACTACGTAAAGTCGTTCTAAACTTACAGGATTTACATTGGTATTGACTTCTTGTGGATAGCCAATAATGCTCTTGAGATTGGCAACGCTTACAAATAACTCCTTGTCTATCTCTTTCTGCTTTAAAGTGAGCTTTGCAGCTTGCTTCATCTGGATACTTTTTGAAAAAATCTTGTAACTTCATAACTAAGTGTCTAATAATTAGAAAGATACGAAATTATAGTGTCTTGTGCAAGCAATCCGATAGTCATATAATATTAAATCAAATGAAAATTTCTGTGCCGCCTAAATCCTATGAGACGATTCATTTGTGTGTAAATCGTCAAATAAAAGTGGACCATTAAGTGAAATATTAAAAGTTATACATAACTATTAAATTCACTTTATTATGAACAAGAAAAACAAATCAGCAGAATCTTATGTCCGAGATGTAAAAAGAAGGACAAGACGTAAATTTTCTACAGAAGAAAAGATTAGAATTGTCATTGAAGGATTAAGAGGAGAACAAAGTGTTGCTTCTCTTTGTAGAAGAGAAGAGATTTCACAACCACTATATTATAAGTGGAGTAAAGATTTCATGGAAGCAGGGAAGAAACGTTTAAAGGGAGACACAGAACGTGAAGCCAATACTTCAGAAGTTCAACATCTAAAGACAGAAAATCAAGACCTTAAAGAGGTAGTAGCAGAACTTACTCTGAAAAATCGTGTGCTTAAAAAAAGCTTGAATGGAGTAAAATAAAATTCAAGAAGTATATGCGATTTACAGCAAAAGAAAAGATGGAACTGATTAGGCTGGTTGAGCAATCCGAATGGAGTGTTAGAAGAACTCTCAAGGAAATTGGTATTCACAAATCAACCTTTTACAACTGGTATAAGAAATATCGGGAAAATGGAATTGTAGGATTAGAGGAAAAGAAAAGTACAAGGAAGCATTACTGGAACAAGATTCCTGATCGGATCAGGTCTAATATATTGAATCTGGCACTGGAAGTTTCAGAGCTTTCTTGTAGAGAATTGGCTTGCAGGTATACTGATGAGAATCAATACTTTATAAGCGAAAGCAGTGTTTACAGAATATTGAAATCTGCTGGACTGATAAACCCTCCTCATTATGATTTAATATCTGCCGCAGATGAATTTAAAGACAAAACAACAACTGTCAATCAAATGTGGCAAACTGATTTTACTTATTTCAAAATCATTGGCTGGGGATGGTATTACCTATCGACTATATTAGATGATTATTCTAGGTACATTATAAGTTGGGAGTTGTGCTCAACGATGAAAACCCTTGATGTAAAAAATACTTTGAATCAGGCATTAAACCATCCAAATGTAAATTTGAATAAACCGCCTAAGTTATTATCTGATAATGGATCTTGTTATTTAAGTCAAGAGTTGAGCTCTTATTTGGATGATTACAAAATTAAACATGTGAGAGGAAGACCTGGTCATCCTCAAACGCAAGGCAAGATTGAAAGGTATCACAGAACGATGAAAAATGTAATTAAACTGGATCATTATTACAGCCCAGGTGAATTGAGTTTTCCTCTTTCACAATTTGTAAAATATTATAACCATCACAGATATCATGAATCTTTACAAAACTTGACACCAGCAGATGTTTATTATGGATTAAAAGAAGAAAAACTGAAGAGAAGAAAATTATGTAAACACAAAACATTTAAAAAACGCAGACAAAAATATTTCAATTTAACTTTTAAAAGTGTAACTTAATTTTATTCACTTATTGTCCACTTTGGTTTGAAGACCTACAGACTCATTATGAAGACTCATCTATCTTTACTAAAAATAAATCGACCCCGCCAAAGGCGGGGTTTATATTGTCAAATAACCAAAATTGTCAATCCCTGAGACAACGAACAGAAAATCCAAACTCCTTATAGTCGGCCGCCCTGAACACATTGATATGGTGATAGTACAGGCAGTGATTCCTGGCCTTCGAAGTATCAGTATCGTCCTCTGAAGGATACCACCAGCAGCCGGCGGACTCAATCTCGGCGAAAGACCCACCGTTGAGGCGGTAGCCGCCCGGAAGCTTTGCAAAACCGCTGCTGTTATTTGTGGCCTGATCGTTACCTGTATGCCCTGCCATTCCAAAACTCCTCCACCCAAATGTGGAGGCCAGAGATTTTCCTATATCCGTTCCGCTACCCCCATAGCCATAGGCGTTATTAGTCAAAAAATCGGTTAATCCTGTCCACTCCGCATCCGTAGGGACATGCCAGCCTGTCGGGCACACATTCAGACTGTTCGTATCGGCTACAGTATAATAATTGTATAAGGCACCATATAACTTTGCATATTTCGTCGAATCATTGTCGTACCAACTGTATGCCGGGGTCGTCAGATTACCCCATGCTGTACTACCCGTTACCAACGGAATAGATGTCCCATCGTTATACCGCGTCGTCTTCAGGTTCTCTGCCATCCATAGCTGCGTGTCTATCTTTATCGTTTTGTAGGTGTTTCCGTCTATATCCATAACGACTCCATTAAGACCCGCATTCAGAAAAATTTCAGCCATCTGATCTATATAAGCCTTGGTCACCGCATCCTGGGCATTCGTCGGATCTGCCAAATTGATAATGGCTAATGTACCGGCATCATTGCTTTCTGTAAGGACTTCACTTAGATTTTGAATTTCATTGCTCGGATCTGCATCTGCATCATCCACAAGGTCAACTGGCAACTTCACAAACCCTCCGTTTGATAAAAAAACTGTATCGTTTGAAATACTCAAGATCTGAAATTCTGCTAAAAAAGTAGACACATCCCGCCTTGCCAATCTACCATCAGGTAGCCATACAACTACACTATCAGCATCGTTCTTTAATTCCATTTCTGTAATCTTTGCTTTTCCTTCTACTTCAAGGTTTTGGGCTTGGATATTTGTGAAGATACACAGCAGCAAAAAAGTAATCGAGAGTCCATTTATAATAAGTCTTTTCATTAGTTCTAATTTTTCTAGGATTCCATTACAGCTGCCTGGAGACATAATACACAACCCCTTGAGGAGGGCAGAATAAATCCAAATATTCTCTTATCACAGCTGATTCGTTAAATTGTTTTAACGAAAATAAAAAAATGTTTGTTATATTGGATAGCAGTCCAGAATTTTTTTTCTGAGGAATCCTATTTTTTTGAAATTGCATGCATCCAATGTCCACATGAAAATATGTTGAGATTGCAATTTAATTTTTATCCAGATGGCAAGTAACGTTCCGTGTATGGGGTCGTAGCTATCCCGAAGGGTAGCTATGCACTATACACATTGAGCCTGTTTCTAAACACAAGTATTGCACTGAGTTTCAGTATTATGACTCAGGTAACTAAAATACGAATATTATGACTTTGCTCTCATATAATGCTTAATAATGCCTTTAATTGATGCAATTTCAGCCTCTCTTACTATTTTTTCATCCATTTCTTTAAATTGAATGCAGCAGCGGACATCAGCATCACTTTACTCGCATTGTCCTTACCTCTTAGGCTCATCCACCTCAATCCATAATATTGTTGCAATGAACCAAACACTGCCTTCTACTATATGCATTCTAAGTCCCTATAGTTTTTTTCCTTTGTACTCTTAAGTCTCTTGCTCATTCTCACCTACAGTATATTTATATTCCCTACTAAAACTTTTGGTGAACTCGAATATCACTAATAATAGATCATAACTTGCTTTATAAACCGGTAACTCATTATGAAGACTCATCTATCTTTACTAAAAATAAATCGACCCCGCCTTTGTTTGGCGGGGTTTATATTGTCAAATAACCAAATCGTCAATCCCTGAGACAACGAACAGAATATCCAGACTTCTTATTGCCGCTGTACCTGCTTACATCGCCACTGCTATAGTCCAGGAAGCGACTCCAGGCGCTCGAAGTATCAGTATCGTCCTTTGAAGAACTCCACCAGTAGCCGTAGTCACCAATGTCTTTGAAATTCGCATCGTTGCTACGGATGCCGCCCGGAAGCCCTGCAAAACCGCTGCTGTTATTTGTGCCCTGATCGTTACCTACATCCCCTACCGTTCCAGAAGAATCCGTCCACCCAAATGTAGATGCCATAGATTTCCCTATATCCGTTCCGCTACCCCCATAGCCATAGGCGTTATTAGTCAAAAAATCGGTTAATCCTGTCCACTCCGCATCCGTAGGGACATGCCAGCCTGTCGGGCACACATTCAGACTGTTCGTATCGGCTACAGTATAATAATTGTATAAGGCACCATATAACTTTGCATATTTCGTCGAATCATTGTCGTACCAACTGTATGCCGGGGTCGTCAGATTTGACCACGCCGCACTGTCCGCCGCACTGTTTGTCAATTTCGGAATCACTGTCCCATCGTTATACCGCGTCGTCTTCAGGTTCTCTGCCATCCATAGCTGCGTGTCTATCTTTATCGTTTTGTAGGTGTTTTCGTCTATATCCATAACGACTCCATTAAGACCCGCATTCAGAAAAATTTCAGCCATCTGATCTATATAAGCCTTGGTCACCGCATCCTGGGCATTCGTCGGATCTGCCAAATTGATAATGGCTAATGTACCGGCATCATTGCTTTCTGTAAGGACTTCACTTAGATCTTGAATTTCATTGCTCAGATCTGCATCCGCATCATCCACAAGGTCAACTGGCAACTTCACAAACCCTCCATTTGATAAAAAAACTGTATCGGTTGAAATACTCAAGATCTGAAATTCTGCTAAAGTAGACACATCCCGCCTTGCCAATCTACCATCAGGCAAAACGACAACTACACTATCAGCATCGTTCTTTAATTCCATTTCTGTAATCTTTGCTTTTCCTTCTACTTCAAGGTTTTGGGCTTGGATATTTGTGAAGATACACAGCAGCAAAAAAGTAATCGAGAGTCCATTTTTAATAAGTCTTTTCATTAGTTCTAATTTTTCTAGGATTCCATTACAGCTGCCTAGAGACATAATGCACAACCCCTTGAGGAGGGCAGAATAAATCCAAATATTCTCTTATCACAGCTGATTCGTTAAATTGTTTTAACGAAAATAAAAAAATGCTTGTATATATTGGATAGCAGTCCAGAATTTTTTTCTGAGGAATCCTATTTTTTTGAAATTGCATGCATCCAATGCCCACATGAAAATATGTTGAGATTGCAATTTAATTTTTTATGACTATCGGATTAATTACATATTTACCTCCCATTTTACAGATACAGAGTTAGTTACAACTCTATCGAATACAGAATTGAAGTATTTTCTATTAAACTTATAGCAGAACTCATCGAGATAACTTTGCAGATATTGCTCACCAATGGAATGATGCACATCTAACAGCAATCTTTTGGCATTGCTTATGACTATATGAACCCAAGGCAGAATTTTACGAGTCTCTTTCTTGTCCTTTATTACCACAGCTTTATGGTCAGTGAGGCTGTTTGCTAAATCATTATAGTTATTAGCTCCGTCTGTTATTGCAGATGTTTTTGTATCAATAGCTTGTTCTACTTGTGCATTGGTGCTTTCTTTGCTAAGGTCATCTAGTAATTTCATTTTAATGTATCTCACTTTTTTATTGGTTTTGTGCCTGTATTTTTTAGTAGGTTCCACAGATATTGATTCAGCCATAACCAATACTATTGCTTGCTTTTGACTTCCTTTACCTCTCTTATATTTTCCATCATTGTTTTCTAATTCTATTACGGTTTGATCTCGTCTTTCTTTGTTGGGAACTATTTCAAAGAAACCTTCATCAAGTTCAACTTGATTACCAAGAAGATAATTATCATCTCGCCTACCCATAGAGTGACGTATTTTATGAAGCATATACCAAATAGGCTCATAATAGGGATGACCTAACTGTCTTTGTATTTCTAATGCAGAAAAACTCTTTTTTGTGCTGGTAAGCATCATCATTCCAAAATACCAATAGTAGTAGGGTAGCTGAGATTTATGTAGTAATGTTCCACTACGTAAAGTCGTTCTAAACTTACAGGATTTACATTGGTATTGACTTCTTGTGGATAGCCAATAATGCTCTTGAGATTGGCAACGCTTACAAATAACTCCTTGTCTATCTCTTTCTGCTTTAAAGTGAGCTTTGCAGCTTGCTTCATCTGGATACTTTTTGAAAAAATCTTGTAACTTCATAACTAAGTGTCTAATAATTAGAAAGATACGAAATTATAGTGTCTTGTGCAAGCAATCCGATAGTCATAAAATATTAACAAGAAATTTTATTGACTCTTCTCTTATGTCTTCCTCCTTCAAATTTCGTTTTAAGAAATACATCCAGCATTTCCGCAGCTTTCACTTTTCCAACGAACCGTGCAGGTATGCAGATTATATTGGCATTATTATGCAGTCTTGCTAATTCAGCAATTTCTATGTTCCAACATATCGCGGCTCTTACCTTCGGATGCTTGTTCGCTGTCATAGCTACTCCGTTTGCACTTCCGCAAATAAGAACGCCAAATCTAATCTTTGTATTTTCTCCAACTTCTTTGGCTACTGGGTGAGCAAAGTCCGGATAGTCCGCTGAATCCGCAGAATCGGTTCCATAGTCAATCAATTGGTGCCCTTGTGCCTCTAATTTTTTTGACAGATACTTTTTATAGTCATAACCTGCATGATCTGATCCGATACAAATTTTCATTTAATCTCTAATTTTAGTGATATCATATCCTCCGAGTTCATTTTCAAATTTAGCAATCAAGTCGTGATCACCCATCCTTTTTGATAAAGACAATACTTCTGATACCGCTCGAACTGCAAAACTGTAGTCTTGTCTAAAGCTGCCATAATCACTCTCATTAAGAGAGTCATAGAACTTGAGTTTTTGTCTTGTTTCTTCTGCCAATATTAACAAGTGCTTCTTGGCTTCATCTACATTTTCCGTTTCGTGTAATATTTCAATGAAAGGAATTATGCTTTCATCGTAAGCAAAATTCATGTGCGGAAAAGCACTGAAATACTCCTTGGCCATTGCCCCTGCTCTTTCATCTTGACCTTGTTCCATTAATCTTTCTGAGCCACGCATCATCACAATTTTCATAGCTTGTATTTCGGCTGCATAACTATTATCAACAAAAACATCTTTTTTATCAAAATTCCCCCATCTCCATTTATTCATAACATTATTATAAACTCTCTCTGTATCTACTCTTCCACTTCCATAGATAGAAAGATCTCTTACGCTTGGTGTTTTCACAGGTATAATTCGTAAACCAAGCCCTTCCAATTGCATGAAGTCATTTATACCAAGAAGCTTGTCGTTTTTACATGTCACTGCAAAGTAAATTGGGCGTTCATGGATATTGGATCCTATCACGTCCAGCACTGATAGTTGATCTTTTGTTATATACCCTGTTTGAGGTAAATTAATTGGAATTCGGCCGTGTATTCTTGCTGAATCACTCAAAGTCATCATTCCATTTTGTAACATTCGCTGGTAGTTTATCGGAATGTATAGATTCCTTGAGCGCATATATGTTTGTCCCTGAATGTTATTCTGTGGAGAACCAATAAATGCAAGTTCAGTATTGATATCTATTGGAGTTGATAGATCTTCCCGATTGGCCGGATTAAAGAAAAATACTTGATTCCTATTATTTCCTCTATACGCTTCAGGGGGGACTGTCAACTTGAGGGCCGGTGATTCATTAACTTTTCTTCTTAACTTTTCTATGTACCAATCTACCGCAATGAGACTAAGATTAACAACTCTGACATCTCGTCTGATATTCTCTACTTCCTGCGCATACCAAAGAGGATATGTATCATTATCTCCATATGTAAAAATGATCGCATTCTCATCTACAGAATTCAGGAAATTTGAGGCGTAGTCTCTGGAGGCTAAATGATTTATTCGACTATGGTCATCAAAGTTTTCAAAGGCCATTATAATCGGAGCCAGTAAGACCAACACCCCTGCTAATATATTCCTTAGTGGTGCATTAAGTTTTAATTTTTCTTTAAACATTTCTGCTAGAAACGGGACAGCCAATCCTATCCAAATGCAGAATGTGAAAAATGATCCAACCAAAACATAGTCTCTCTCTCGTGGTTCATTTGGCGGTTGGTTTGAATAGAGAATTAAACCCAAGCCTGTGATTAAGAATAATATAAACATTGTGATGAACTCCTGTTTACTTTTTCTAAAGTGGAAGAATATTCCTATTAAACCAAAGATCAATGGCAAGAAATAATAGGAATTTGTGCCACGGTGGTTTTTCATCGTATCTGTAATCTCATTCATATTGTGAAGTCTGGCTTCATCTATGAACTTGATTCCCGATGCCCAATGTCCACTACTTATATCCCAAGGCATAAATCCTTGTTTGGCGTTTTGTCGTCCTGCAAAATTCCACATAAAGTATCGCCAGTACATCCATCCCATCTGGTATTTAAACATGAATTTCATGTTATAAGCAAAGCCGGGTCTACCCTTGACTTTGTCTCCCATAATTGCTTCATGCCATATCCTGTGTAATCCCGGTCTTGCCCCTTCGGTGTGTCCTACTCTTGGGAACAATATTTTGTCTTTGTCTTCATAGACATAATCCAATCTCTCATCTACGACTTCATATTTATCTCCTACTCTTCCATATCGATCACTTCTTGCTAGGTCTTTAGGACTTGCGTTAAAATGAGGTCCATATAATAATGCACGCTCTCCATATTGCTCCCTGTTCAAATATGGAATCAATCGCATCGCATCGCCAGGCACATTCATATTAATAGGTGTGTCCGCATTTGCTCTTATTACTATTACACCAATTGTAGAAAATCCAATTGCTACCATGAGCGCACTCATAACTATTAATTGAAGTCCTTGCTTTCTTTTCTTGTGTGTCCATTTTAATAAAAAGAAAACCAATGCACCTATGATTAACAAGGCAGCTATCAAACCCGAATGAAATGGAAAACCGAAAGAATTGACTAATGGTAATTCGAGGTTACGCCATAAGGTAGGTATACCAACAATTATAAATTTCAGTATAAACATTATGCTGGCAGCACCAGCAACAAAACTTAAGACATAACCTAATAAGTTATGTTGTTTATATTTCTTTTGATAGTATAAAATCCCAATCGCAGGAAAGGTTAGAATACTCAGAAGATGCACGCCAATGGAAAGGCCTCCAATGTACGCCGTTAAAACCAACCATCGGTCATTGGTTACTTTATTTGGAAGACTGTACCACTTTAATGCAGACCAGATAGTTAATATGGTAAAGAAGGTTGACATTCCATACACCTCTCCTTCGACAGCAGAAAACCAAATGGAAGAACAAAATGCGGTAGAAAGACCCGCAGCTAATCCCCCTAGTGCCAGACTTAGATTTTGAGAACTGTTCGTTTCGCCAGCTCTACCTACTAATGCAATTTTACCTAGTAGGATTGTTATGCGTGCTACTAATAATGCTCCAAATGCGGTGCATGTCGCTGAGAGCATATTCACTGCGAATGCTATATCGGCTGGATTGTTGGACAGCAACTCGGCAACCCAGGCAAATAATCGGCCAATCAACATAAAGAGCGGAGCTCCCGGTGGATGAACAACTTCTAGCTTGTAGGCCCCTAAAACAAATTCTCCTACATCCCATAGACTACCCGTGCGTTCTACAGAAAAGAAGTAAACAATCATTACAATGACGAAAACACTCCAACTAGCAATGTTTTTAGCCTTTTTTAAGGAATTTATGTGCATTTGATATCTATCTATGTGGAATTAAGTTGCGTAAAATTAATAAATAAGGATTAAGCTATAAGAAGTAATCTACGAAACCTTTCGTTTTTTAGATTTTGTTGGATATTTTATCCATATTCATTCGGATACTAATATGGTTATTCGCCCCAGAGATATGATAATATCCCAGGCCATAATCTATCTTAATTTTCTTAATATTAAATCCAAGTCCAAATGAAAATCCAGCCAGACTCCTAAAGGTAGATACCTTAAGTTCTTGCTTTCTCATATGGTTATACCCAAGGCGCAATCGAAACTGTTCAGCGTTCCCAATAAGAAACTCCCCATTAAAAATAAAATGTCTGAAAAAATTATCTACAGATTTACTAAAAGCACTTTTCTCTGTTACCTGACCAAAAATATCTGATTGATTGTCAGCATCAGGATCATCATACCGGATATACCACTTCTGCATCTGATGTGCAATAATAGAAAATCGAAACGGAAGATGTTCTAACCGCTTTGACATTCCTATTTGTAAATCTAGAGGAAGACTTCTTTTGTCATTAACTATAGCCGAGAGCTCATGTCCAATATTCTTGATGACGATACCCCAACTAGTATTAGAGCCGGGAACTTGATAATATATGCCAAGGTCAATCCCAAGCGCAAAAGACCCATAGGATTCATAATTTGAAGTAAGTGTTTTTAAATTAACACCACCCCTAATTCGTTCGTTCAACTGCTTCGACACCCCTGTCATAAAAACATACTCCCCGGCAGAAAACTCACCGTTAATGTTTCCTATTTCGTCTGTTAAATCAAAGGTTCCAAAATCAACATACTGAAAAGCAAAATGTGCCGACAGTTTGTATTTGCTCATATATTTTCCAAAAGCCAGGTTACCGTTTTGCACTCCTGCAAAATGAA
Organism: Saprospiraceae bacterium; assembly: GCA_965248155.1. GTDB lineage: Bacteria > Bacteroidota > Bacteroidia > Chitinophagales > Saprospiraceae > RFSX01. Next base: position 1,516,160 of record CBDFIO010000002.1, on the reverse strand, counting down.
AATTGTGATTAATTGCAAATTGGTTATTCATGCTGCTATCAATTAACCCCGGATTCATCTGAGCCATTGTAACATCATTGTCAATAACCGAAATCAAACTTCCTCCTAATGAAGATATCCGCGCACTAGGCGGTAGTGAACTGGATTCAAAAGCAAACCGACCTCCTATCTGAGCAGACAAAAAAGTAAGTCCACCACACAATTGTAGTATCAATAATAATATAGGGCGCCACTGAAAAATTTGTCTTTGTTTCAACATAAATAATTATGGCCTCTTGGGTCTGTAGCCTTCAGCTTGTAAAGTAAAGAAAAGCAGAAGCCCAAAATGCTTGATATGAAAAGATCTGTTACAAAGTCGGTAGCAATTTTCATTCTTCTTTTTTCCAAGTTGTTTTACAGATAGCCAAGGAATCACATTCCATTATTCTTATTAATACTCCGTCTTCGTTGTATTCCTTCAATTCACCAAATTCGTTATCCCCGTTAAGATAATTCCCTTCCCAATGAATATTCCCATTAGAATAATATTCCTTGAAAGGACCATTTTCATTATTGTCCTCCATTTTTAATTCCTCCTTCAAAACACCATCAGAATAAAATGCTTTTAGTGGTCCTTCCATGACCCCTCCATAGAAGTTTACAACTAACTTTAAGTTGCCATTATCATGAAAAACCTTATAGGGCCCCTCCATAACATCCATTTCATATCGCTCGTGGATCTCAACTTGTCCGTTAGGATAGAAGATCTTCCGCTCTCCATTTAATTTACCTTGACTATAAAGGGCGGTTTCTTTTGGAGACCCATCTGGGTAATACGCACTAAATTCTCCATGTCTGGTGCTGTCTTTTGTAACTTGAAATCGTTCTACTACTGCACCGTTTTCATCTTTCAATTCAACCATATTGTTTTGGCTACATGAGACAAAAAGGAGCAAAATGATGGAAAGTTTTAGATATTTTATCGAATATTTCATTGTTTATAAACGCAAATTTTAGTTTTTTATTAAGAAATATTTCGTATAAAGCATTCTATATTTACACAAAATTTATAAAAATGATTAAAAATTATATTACTGTTTGCATGCTTGCACTGTTTTGTGCATTTAGCATTTCTCAATTATCTGCACAAGAAACTAAAGAAGTTAAAAAAGTAGTGCTTGTTGAAAAGGTAAAAGATGAAAATGGAAAAATAACAGAAAAGAAAATTGTAAAAGAAGGTAAAGAGGCTGAAGAGTATCTTAAAACCATGGAAAAAGGAACTTGGGTTACCGACGATGGACAAGAAATCGAGTTGGAAGGTAAAGATTACAAAATGATTGAAAAGAAGGTCTACAAAATGGTTACAAAAGATGATGATGGGAATGAAACGGTAATCGAATGGGATGGTGAAGGTGAGATGCCTGAAGAAATTAAAGAAGCGATGAAAGAGCATAATGTGGAGATTGATATGGAACATGAAATGGATATTGAACTTGAGGTGGAAATAGAAGAAGGTGAACATGAACATAAAAAAGTGAGAATTATTAAAGGAGGAGACGGGAACCACTTTGTATTTGAGGTTGATGAGGACGTAGAAAAAAACAGCAATAAAGCGCAATTGGGCGTTTTTATTGAAGCTGCAGACAATGGTGCCAGAGTTATTGAATTGATGGAAGGATCAGCCGCAGAAAAAGCAGGTATTGTAAGCGGAGATATTATTACTCGAGTCAATGATTCCCCAGTAAACTCGATTGAAACATTGATATCTTCTTTGTCTTCATTCGAGGCTAATGATATTGCAATAATTGAATTGATGAGAGATGGCGAAAAGAAGTCTTATGAAGTTGTCCTTCAGGAAAGGAAAGAAAGTTTTGAACATAAGAATTGGAAAGAAGTTATAGAGTTGCACGAACGTCATGAAGAAGGTGAGCATGACAACGATGAGAAAAAAATTAAGAAAAAAATTATCATAAAAAAGGATAATAAGTAAACATTCCATCCCAAATTAATGCCGACAAGAACAAACTCTTGTCGGCTTTTTTGTTTATAAATTATTGTGAAGCAAAAAGAAGCACAAATCCAGATGAATAAATGGGGGCTACAAAAAAAGCCCTTCTTGTTTATCATAGATTTTGAATTGGAAAAGCTTGAGCTTTTCCCATTAGACCATCTTGATAATGACATTCTATACAGTATCTCAGGAGCAAACAACTATGACAACTATCTTCGCGACGAAAAGGAATTTCAACTAGAATCTAATCCAATCTCTTTTGAAGAATACAAATTAGCCTTTGAGGATTTGCTAAAAGAAATCAATTATGGAAATAGTTTTTTGGCCAATCTAACCTTTCAGACACCCATTCAAGTCAACGCTTCACTTAGAGAACTATTTTTCAGAAGCAAGGCCCGGTATAAATTATTCTATAAAAATAAGTTTACAGTATTTTCACCAGAGACTTTCGTCACGATTAAAAACGGTCGTATCTCCTCTTATCCAATGAAAGGAACTATAGATGCTAAGCTTCCAAATGCCAAAAATGTCCTTCTAAATGATTTAAAAGAAAAAGCAGAACACAATACAATCGTGGATTTGATACGGAATGATCTTAACATGGTAGCAAAAAATGTTTCATTACTCCGTTTTAGATATATCGATCGGATTAAAAGTTCAGAAAACGATCTTCTTCAAGTAAGTTCAGAAATTAGTGGTACCCTTCAAGAAAACTATCATAAAAACATAGGGAGCATTATCTTATCTCTTCTTCCGGCAGGAAGTATATCTGGTGCACCAAAGAAGAAAACCATTGAAATCTTGTCAAAAATAGAATCAAAAAAAAGAGGGTATTATACAGGAGTATCAGGAATATTTGATGGAAACAATTTAGACTCCTTTGTCATGATTCGATATATTGAAAAAATCAAAAATGAATTGTTCTACAGAAGTGGTGGTGGCATCACATATAAGAGCAATGCATTTTCGGAGTATCAAGAAATGATTCAAAAAATCTATGTCCCTACTGCTTGAATCTATAAAAGTCATTGACCGTGATATTCCACTTCTGGAATATCATATAGCTCGAATGACGAAAAGCCTTAAAGATCTTTTTGATTGTGAGCTCCAATTGGACAAAGCACAAATCGAAAAAGAGATCTCGGGATGCACTAAGGGAATCTATAAGTTAAGAATCATTTATGATCATCAGTCTTACCAATTTGATATTCATCCTTATACCCTCAAAAATATTCGCTCTTTAAAAGTCGTACGCGATGATGCACTTCTTTATAATTACAAATATCATAATCGATCTGCTCTAGAGCGATTGTATAATTCAAGAGAATCGGCTGATGATATATTAATTGCTAAAAATGAATTAGTAACTGATAGTTATTATTGTAACATCGCTTTTTTGAAAAACGGTGTCTGGTATACCCCAATGGATCCTTTGCTAGAAGGAACCAGGAGACAATCACTTATTGAATCAAATCAGGTTCAATCCAAAAGCTTAAGACTTGAGGATCTCCACAGTTATGAGCAATGCCGATTATTCAACGCTATGATTGAGTTTGGTGAGCTTGAAATATCTGTCTCAGATATATTATTCCACTAGTTCTTTAAAAATCTAAGGGTTAAATTTTTCTTAACATACGATTTAATTCGTATTTATGTAATATATTACGAGATATTTCGTATATAATTTACATATTGTTTACTCATGACAACAAAAAAGAAAATCAAACCCACTGAATCAGAGCTCGAAATTTTGCAGGTTTTGTGGGAGCATGGTCCTTCTTCGGTCCGACAAGTTAATGACATTCTAAACGAGAAAAGAGAAGTAGGATATACTACTGCCCTCAAGATAATGCAGATAATGACAGAGAAAGCCTTGGTCTCCAGAGATACTAAAAACAGAACACATATCTATCATTCTGCTGTAAAAGAAAATGATACTCAGAAAAGTCTTCTCGATAGTTTCATTGAGAAAACCTATCGTGGGTCGGCTATGAGACTTGTAATGCAAGCTCTGGGAAATCAATCCGCCAGCCGGGAAGAACTAGAAAAACTTAAGGCCATTATCAATGAATTAGAAACGAAAAAATAAGATTATGATATCAAATTTCCTTTCCAATGATTTAAGTTACGCTATTGCAATGACCTTGGTTCATTCCATATGGCAGATTGCATTAGTCGCCATTTTATTGAGTATTGCTATGCGTATATTTCGCAATGCTCCTTCAGCTCACAAATATTTTATTTCAGTCGGTGCCCTGTGTCTCTCAATAGTAATAACTCTGGTTACTTTCGGACTTTATTATATTAATGATTCGTCATCCATCATTCTCAGTTCTGCTGTTGGCAGCATGTATGATTCGGGTTCATTGGCGCAACAATCTTCATTACTTCCATTTTCATTTGATTTCGCTGAGAAGTATATAATCGTCATAGTTAATGCCTGGATAATCGGTTCGCTGTTGTTCCTTATACGTTTTTCAGGAGCATACCTCTATCTAAAACACATCATTAACAATTCAAGCCTTGAAAATGTCATTCTTCTAAATGCATTGAGGAGTTTGAAAAAGAAATATGATATCCACAGAAACATAATTATTAAAGAATCCAAAAGAATAAGTACCCCTATGGTTATGGGCTATATCAAGCCTGTAATTTTATTTCCTGTTGGTTTAGCGAATCAATTAAACATCAAAGAAGTTGAAGCAATTCTTGCACATGAATTGGCACATATTAAGCGTCATGATTTTCTATTCAATTTACTTCAGTCTTTTGCTGAAATACTGTTTTATTATCATCCAGCCATTTGGTACATCTCGTCAAGAATCAGATTTGAAAGAGAAAACTGTTGTGATGATCTTGCCATTGAAATGACCGAAAATTCCATTTCATATGCTAAGACCCTCGTCAAGTTACAGGGCTTAAAACAACATAACTTACAAACAGCTCTTGCTTTTTCAGGAAACAATAATCAATTCAGTCAAAGAATTTTAAGAATACTTAATATACCCGTTAACGCATCAAACATGAGACAGAAACTACTCGCATTTATCCTCGTTTTTACCAGCGTTTTTGCTTTTGCAAAAACTGTAAATTCTTCATCCGATACATCAATTAACACATCGGAAGTAGATGTGTATATTATTAACGATTGTCCTCAGGACAGTGAAGAAATTCCATTTTATCTAGACACAATTCCAGATAAGAAATCTTTTCACATCACGAAAAAAACCAATGAAGAAGAATTAGAACTTGAAATGGAAAATGGAGGAATTACTCAGCTAAAAATAAACGGAGATGTCATCCCTGAAGATGAATATGACAACATAATACTTGAATTAAGTCCCAATGAGGAACGAGATATAATTACAGTATTTCCTGATTGTGATAAAGACATTGGAAATATTTTCTTCAAGGATAGAAAGTTTGGAAGAACAATTAAGATAGACTCTTTGCTTAACGTCTTTGAAGGTGATTTCGAATTTGATGAGGACAATGTCTTTCACTTTGATAGAGAAGGGTCAGAGGATATCTGGATAACCGGGCATGATGGAGTTAAAACAATAGATATTTCAAAGCATATTGGGGGCGATCATGATAATATAATTATCCGCATAGATTCTGTTATGGACCTTTTGCCCGGCAAATTTGAGTGGCGAACTCCTTCAAGTATTTCAGCAAACAAAATTATTATAGACGACGGAGAGATTATTATTGATGGAGATAGTGAGATTGAATTAAAGTATTTTGGTGATAAAGAACGTAGAAATTTGTGGTCGGAAAAAGGGAACAATGATTATATCATTGAACTCAAACAACATTTGGAAAATGAAAAAGATCACATTTTTGAATTCAAACGGAATATTGAAAAGAATCATGAAAAAAACTGGGCACATAAAAAATACCTTGATGCGAAACAAAACTATATCCTGGAGTACAATGATAAATTAGATGATAACAACATATTTTTCTATAATAAATCAGGAGGAAATGTATCTGATGTGATTACGAATGAACTTTTAGAAGATGGGCTTATTCAACCGGACTCCAAATATAAGTTAGAACTTTCGGGTAAGCATTTGAAAATTAATGGAGACAAGCAACCTGCTAATATTTGGGAAAAATATAAAAAGCTCTATCAGGACAAAACCGGAATTGAGTTGACCAAGAAGTCAAAAATCGAATTCGAAATATCAGCAAATAAGCACAAACAATCGTATATTAAGACCCTGAAATAACTGGTTTACATGAAATATATTTTTGTTTTCGTATTTGCCTTAAGCCAAATTGCACTGTTCGCTCAACTACAATCTTCAATCAATCAGGAGCTCGCTATTAATTGTGATAAGCTAACTCCAAGTGAAGAAATTATTCTAAGTGATTACAGCTGGCTAATGAATACATCGAATTCTCATGCCTGTAATACCGCTGACAAAAAACTAAAGGAACCCTCAAAAGAAGCTTTAACTGAGCCCGATTCAGGAACAGAAAATCTTAAGGTCTATCCTAATCCGTCAGGTATTTGTCGTTTTAATCTAGAATTAGACGTTGTTTCCGGACCAACAAAAATACTTCTGAGCAATTTAAATGGTCGTCAATTGTATTCTGAGGACCTTGGTTCGTTTATCGGTCATTATTCAAAACAAATAGATCTTTCAGTGATAAAGTCTTCAATGGTAGTTCTCTCTATTATTCAAAAGGAAGGTACCATTACAAGGAAGATCGTGGTGGAATAGTACTGCTTGTTCTCTAGACTATTCGTTCATTTTATGTAAGGCTTCATTCAGGTCCTCTATTAAATCATCAATATCTTCGAGTCCGATTGAAATTCGTATCAATCCTGCGTCAATTCCCATTGCTTCAAACTTCTCAGGACTTAATTCTTTTAGATAGCTTATTACAGGAGCGTACACGAGGCTGTCATGTCCGCCCCAACTAACTCCTATCTTAAATAGTGTGAGTGCATTAACGAATTTTTTGATCTTTGGAATATTGTCTGTATCCAACTGAACGCTCATAAGTCCTCCAAAACCAGACATTTGCTTTATCGCTAATTCATACTGAGGGAAACTTTTTAAACCGAGATAATGGACTTTCTTCACAGATTTGTGCCCTTCCAAATATTCTGCTATTCGCTGAGCACTATCCATGTGTGCCTTCATCCTTAATGACAACGTTCTTAAGCTTCTTAATATTAACCATCCTTCGAAAGGAGCCATCTTGGCACCAAATAATTCGTGCTCGGCAAGAAGTATTTTATTGATAATCTTTTCTGTGCTGACAATAACTCCTGCAATAACATCACTGTGTCCACAAAGGTACTTCGACACGGAATGAACTTCTATGTCAATGCCGAGCTCTATTGGTTTTTGATATAATGGAGAAGCCCAGGTATTGTCAATAACGGTCAAGATGTTTCGCTCTTTTGCCAGTTTGGCTATAGCTGCTAAATCTTGTAATTCAAAGGTTAGTGATGCCGGACTTTCAAGGTAAATCAATTTGGTGTTCACCTGAATCGCTTGCTCAAATTCATCAACATCCTGACCATCAACATAACTGACAGAGACTTGAAATTTCTCTTTTAAATAGGTGCTTATAAGGTTATTCGTTGGACCATAAATGTTTCTTATCGTAATAATATGATCTCCACCATTAACACAATGTAATATAGCGGAGCTTACAGCTGCAATTCCTGATGCGCAAAGTTTAGCTTTTTCAGCACGGCACAATTTTGCAATTTTATCTTCCGCGACTTTAACTGTAGGGTTGAGCAATCTTGAATAAAGGAATGCCTCGCTTTTATGATCAAAAGCCTCATCTATTGCATCCCAATTCTCGAATGTAAATAATGAATTTTGGAATATCGGAGGGACTACGGCTCCGTGTGCCTGCCGCTCTTCGTCATGTACTAATATTGTATTGTCTTTAAACTTTCTTTTCTTCATCCTTTGATTGATTTAGGAAACATGCAATTCCTGTAAAAGCAAAGAAATAGGCAACTACAATATTTATTAAAGACAGAAATTGGTAAGGTGCATATTGTACTGCGCTAATCCCCAGGGTGCTCGCCATAAAGATACCCGAGGGTGTCCACGGTGCAAGATTTTCCAACATGGTCCCTGCATCTTCAATTGACCGGCTCAATACTTTTCGAGGAATTTTCATCTTATCAAAATGCTTTTTAAATGCAGACCCGATGATAAAACTGGTTGCATATTGATTGGAGGTTGTCAGATTTGTAAACCCCGTTGTTGTGATCGCTGCCGCAATCGTCTTGCTCTGGGTGTTTAATTTTTCCATCATCCTTTTAATAACCGTTTCGATTGCATTGATAACATCCAGCGTTCCAATGAAAGCAAAAATAAGAATGGTGATCACTATCCCTTCAATCAAATTGTAAAGCCCTCCTCTGTTCAAAATTTCCAACACCCTGCTGTCTGAACCTAGTTCTCCAGCCATATTAATTGAAAAGCCTTTGTTAAAACTGCTGAAGATGTCTGTAAAAGAAAACTTTTGAAATATGAACGCAAGAATCATGGCCAGCCATGCCGAAAATAGCAGTGTAAGAACTATAGGCTTCTTTTTCATAGAGCCCCATACCACTACCCCTAAGGGTAAGAGTAAAAGCGGGCTAAATACAAATATATTTTGAATGGCATCCATAGTCAGATTAATCTGTTCAAGTTCAAGCTGAACAGTTGAAGCTTCTGATTGTATGGCTGGAGAAAGATAAACATAGATGGCCGCGGCTAAAATTGCAGAAGGGCCCGTTGTATATGCCATGGATTTAATATGATCAAACAATGCTACATCTGAAGCCAAAGATGCAATATTGGTTGTATCGGAAAGCGGAGACATTTTATCACCAAAGAAGGATCCACCTACCACCGCTCCGGCAGTAATAAATAAATCAGCATCGTAGATCTGGGCCACACCCATCATTACGATTCCAATTGTTCCTGCAGAACCCCACGAGGTTCCTGTAAGCAAAGAAAATACGATACAAATCAGAAAAGCAAAAATGTAAACCCAATTGGGATCTATTATTGAAATACCATAATATATCAACATCGGTATAGTTCCGCAAACGATCCAACTCCCTATGAGAACACCAATTGAAAACAAAATTAAAAGCACGGGAACAGATTCTCCTATTTTCTTAGTGATGTGCTCTTGTATTGTATCCCAGCTGTATCCTAGACGCATCAGATAAATAGAATTGATACTGAGCGCTATGAGGATCAGTACCTCAAGGGGCAACATACCTGATTTGAAAATGACCGGATGAATAAACAAGCCATATACAAGCAGTACAAAAAACAACAAAAGGGGATATAACGCGCGACGAAAGTCTGTTCTATCAGTGTTGGTCATGGGCTGTAAAATAGGAATAAGAGGTCAATTAATGATTATTCTTTAATAAATATCACAGGTATCTATTGTGAATTTCATTGACCTTGAGTTGAATGTCGCTTATCTGAGATTCCATTTTATTATGAAGGCTTTGTTTCATATCTGAAAAACTTATGTGTGCATGATATTGCCATATCTCGTCTACTTCTTCGTATTCGATTTCATATGGTAAATAGACTTCATTGTCTGACATTAACAATAGCTGATTGTGCTCTTTATTTGTTTTTACTCTTTTGTAAACAAGACCTTCATTCTTGCTGATTACAACATAGGTGTTGTTGTCCTTAATGTCATCAAGCCTTTCAATATAAGAGGCGATAACAATCGAACCTGATTCCATCGGCAACATCGAGTCGCCTTGAATTTCAAAAGCCCTATATGTTCCTTTTGAAATTGATGGAATGTTTAATTTTGGAAGATCACGAATGTATTCCGGATTTTGGTAACTATCCAAATAGCCGGCTTCGGCTTTAGAATCCACTAACTCAATATTTCCTTCATTTTGATCATCAACTGAAATCGCCAAAACCTTCATCATTTGGTTTTTAAGGATTTCATACTTTCCTAAACTCAAATTGCTTTTAATTAAATCATCAACTTGTACATCGAAAAATTGTGACATTTTAATAAGCATGGCAATATTGGGTTCCGTCTCCTCTCTCTCATAATCTCCAAGGGTTGTTCTAGGTAGTTCCAATGCTTCAGATAGCGCTTGTTGGCTCAATTTGTTTTTATTCCTTAAGTATTTAAGGTTTTCGCCGATCATTTAGACAAGATTTTAAATAAAAATATGGAATTAAGTCGAATATCTCGGTATTTTATGGTGGAAATTTCCGTCTATCGTGTTATTTGGCGCTCATATTTAAAAATAAATATGTTGCTTTTTCAGACACAATTATCGATTAAGAAAATAAAGTTAGATTGTCTTCTTCGTCTTCGATAATTAAACTTTTATTATTGTTGCGAACATTATTCACTTTTGAAGAAACCGGATAGGCAAATAAGCCATCATCATGATATGGCTCGATCATGTTGATTAATTCTTCTGGAGGAATATCATTTGACAACCATAACTCTTCCTGGTGCTTTTGTAAAATTGCAGGCATTCTATCGTGTATGTGTCTAATAGATTCACTCGGTTCTTGGGTCAACAATGTAAAAGATTGGATTTCGGTACCTTCAGGATCCTTCCATGTATCCCACAAGCCCGCAATTGTGAAAACTTCTCTATCCTTTGTTTTAATTCTATATGCTTGTTTTCCTGTATTCGTTTTTTCCCATTCATAAAAACCATCGAAAGGAACAATGCATCGCCTTTGTTCAACCGCTTTTTTGAACGTGTTTTTTTCCAGCACTGTTTCAATACGGGCATTTATCATCTTGAAACCAATCTTTTTATCTTTTGCCCAAAAGGGTATCAAGCCCCATCGAAGGGCTTGGAAATGTTCTTTGTCGAGATTCGTGATTACAGGAGTTATGTGTGATGGAGCTACATTATAGTTAGGTAAGGGATTATAGCGTTCTAAATCATCGGAATAAAAACTGGCATTAAATAATTCCTCAAGTTCCTTTTCGATTTTAGTAAGAGATGATCTTCCACACATAAGTTTAATTCAGATAGCCCAAAATAAAAAAAACCCCACCCGAAGGCAAGGCTTTTTGTTAATCCATTTTTCACTATCTGTTAATAAGACATCTAAATTGTCGAATGCCCCTATCACAAATGCATGTTTTTTTATTTTTTCTTTTTAACATAGCAATCAACCCCTTGTCTTTTTAATGCCGCGGCTGAGTTGCTGGCAGGTTCATAAGCATTGTACGTGCCGGCAATGACTGTATGATATTGTGAATTATCAAACACCGCAATGTAGGCATCTCTATAACCCAAGTCTTTTAATTTGACGGTCATTATTTCTGCATTGGATTTCAAAAGATAGTTGCCGGCTATTATCAAATGGCTTCCCGAACTTGTCCCTCGTGAAACCGTGGGTTTACTGGTTGTCACACTTGCCGGTTCTGTAAAATCAACTGTGCCCGCAGTGTTGCCATCTGTTTTTGTGTCTTCAATTATCTCCTCTTCAATTGGTTCGTCATTAACATCGGAAGTAGAATAATCAATATCATCTCCTTCAAATACCTCTTCAGCATTCTCGTTCTGCTCACCATCCATAGTGTCAGTTTTGGAGGAAGAGGAAATTCCATTACACGAACTTAATGACTTGCTCATCCACAAAAATGCTGCAGATAAACCAATGATAAGTATTATGATTTTTACCAGTTTGTCCATTTATATATAAATTGTATATTATAAAAATAGATAATATTTAATAAAAAGTAAATCAGCGGCGTAGTCTTTATATTAAAGAATCTTTATTCATTTAAAAACTTAGTAAATTAACAGCTCTATTATAAACTGTTTTAAATGCGAAAAAGCTTCCTGATCATTTCCTTATCCCTATTGATAATCCTTTCTTGTCTCACTTACTTTATAGATTTTCGTTTCGCTTACATATTGGTGCCTGTTTTAATATTGTTCTTCTTAGGATTAAAAGATATGCTGCAAAACAAACACGCATTACTTAAAAATTTTCCCGTAGTGGGGCACTCAAGATATTTTGCAGAATGGCTTCGTCCAAAGTTTTATCAATACTTTATTGAATCCGATACTGATGGGCGGCCTTTCTCAAGACTAAAAAGAAACATCGTTTACCAAAGAGCCAAGGACGTTCTGGATACATCACCATTTGGTACACAGCTGAATGTATATGACGAGGGGTATGAATGGATGAACCATAGTATAAAACCGGTTGATGCACATACTTTAGAGCATAACCCTCGTATCCTTATTGGTGGCCCTGGTTGCAAAAAACCTTACAGCTGTAGTGTATTAAATGTTTCAGCAATGAGTTTTGGTTCACTAAGTAAAAATGCAGTGTTGGCTTTAAATGGCGGTGCTGCTATTGGTGGATTTGCCCACAATACTGGCGAAGGAGGAATCTCACCTTATCATGTTAAATATCAAGGAGACCTCATTTATCAGATAGGAACAGCTTATTTTGGATCCCGGGGAAAAGATGGTCTTTTTTCAGACGAAATTTTTCAGAACCAAGCTCTGGCTGATAATGTCAAGATGATAGAAATAAAACTTTCACAGGGCGCTAAACCCGGACATGGTGGGATATTGCCAGCTAAAAAAGCTACTCTGGAAATTGCAAAAATCAGAAATATAGAGCCCTTCAAGGATGTTCTGTCTCCTCCATACCATACTGCTTTTGATAGCCCAATTGGATTGCTTCATTTTATTAAAAAATGCAGGGAGCTTTCCGGTGGAAAACCAGTTGGTATTAAAATGTGTGTCGGGCACAAGAGTGAATTTATTTCAATATGCAAAGCAATGGTTGACAGCGGAATTAAACCCGACTTTATCTCAATAGACGGAGGAGAGGGGGGTACTGGTGCAGCTCCATTGGAATTCAGCAACTCTGTAGGAACTCCTCAAAGAGAAGGATTATCATTTGTATATAATGCCTTAGTGGGATATGATCTTAAAAAAGAAATTACGTTAATTACTTCCGGCAAAATCGCGTCTGGATTTGACATTTTTAAATCTATCGCACTGGGAGCTGATGTCGCATACTCTGCAAGAGCAATGATGATGGCTGTCGGTTGTATTCAGGCTCTTGAATGCAATAAAAATACATGCCCGACAGGTGTTGCTACTCAGGACCCTCATCTTGTCAACGGATTGAATGTTGATGATAAAAAAAATCGCGTCGCCAATTATCACAGAGAGACTGTTAATTCATTTGTAGAACTGATGGCTGCTGCCGGTCTCGAAAATTTGGACCAGATTAACCGCTCTCATGTTTACCAGCGTGTTGACCATCATCAATCCAAATCCTATATTGAATTATACCCTTATATCCCGGAAGCCTGTCTTCTCTCAGGGGAATCCGTTCCAAAAAAATGGAAAAACTTTTGGCGATGGCCAATACTAATGATTTCAAGCCACGCTTTCAGAGTGTTTTTATTGAAGAAGATTAGAATTTAAATATTGGCGTTTAGATTTGATTCTCTGCGATGGCTTTGTATATAAGCTGCTCTAAGGTTTCGATATCATTACTATATATTTGCTCTTGGGCACGGTACATATAACCACGCAAATAATACCCCTCGCTAAACTTAAGTTTTGCGATACCAATTTGTTCCTTGGCCTCTTGGATTCGATTAAGCCGAACCAAACATTTTGCTTTATGATAATAAACATCGGCAAGCCCTTCTTCAAATTTAATGGCCCTGTCAAAATAGTTAATGGCTTCCTGATGGAACCCTTTGCCTGCATCTAATATTCCCAGATACAAAAAAGCATTTTCGTCTACAAATTTTTCTCCAACAGCCACTGTTTCTTTGTCAACAAATATTTGAAAATATTCCTTCGATTTGTCATAGTTTTTCAAGCCCAGATAACACAAGCCTCTTAAATAGTCCATACTCATATTGTGTGCATAATCGGTCTGTTCTATTGTTAGGGTGTCCGTTGCATCAAGATCAAAAAGTGCAGATCCAAAATCTTTGAGATACAATAATTTGTAATATCCTCTCATCCCTTGCCATGCCTGAGCATTGAGGTCGATCGCTCTGTCAATGTGATAATTCCACTTTTCAAAAAGCCCATTGTACAAGTAGGGAATAGAAAGTTCATAATGAGCCTGGTCATTAGAGGGGTTTATTCTAATCGCCTTTTCTAATAATTTCATGTTGTCCGGGCTTCCTCTTTCAAGTCTTTTTGCCAACTGCGTATATTCTGCAGACAACATCCTCCTCTTATCCATTGTCATTTTATGATAGGTCTCATTAATAATTGCATCACATGAGCAGAATAAAATAAACACCAAAAATATCCTAAGGTAATATCGCATCCAGTTCACCATTTATAATTTTAAAACTGAGATGAAAAAAGCTGTCGTACCGATCATCATAAAATTTGATCGGCTGCCATCCATCCAGCGTCTGTGTAAGCTGAATGAGATTTTCTACAATACGGGGGTTGAATTTTTTTTGTTTGTAATCTGTGCCCAATTGGTGCAATTCATATCGCCCTATTTGGCCCTCGCAATTTATTAAAAACCTTAACGAGATATATCCGCTAGCGGAAATGTCCTCAAAGTTTTTATAGTTCCCAAAACTCGCAACAGAAATCCGAGGTCTTTAATATGTAAATGTATTTAATTTTTTCAGGGTTTTCATTCCGTTTTCAACAAAATTTCATAGGCTATGTGTATAGCCCCCCTTACTCCAAATGAGTTTTTTTTTGCAATTCCAGTAAATCCTTGTTTTAAATTTTTAAAATTTTGTATTCTTGGTTTGAGAAAACCTGAAGTATTTTCTCTCTGGCGTGATTTACAAAAGTTGTAGCCACAGTAATGTAACGAAAACAAACCGTTTTGACTCTCATTTTAAGACTAATATTTGGAGTTTTATTTTTCACCAAAATTACTTTTGTCCACTCAAAAAGAATTAAGCACATCGCCATTAAATACATAAACGCAGTATTGGTATCCAAATCCATAAAAGGCAAGTGTTTCAAGTTGAAATCACTGATTAAGAATTTGTTAGAATTCTCCGCATCGCCTCGTTGGTTGTAAAATTCGATAATTTCTTGATTTGAAAAAACTAAATTGTTGGTCATTATTCCATAATAATTGTAAGGGGTCCCTGATATAAAATCGATTTGCTGGTCTTTTTTTAGAGATCTTGTAAGCACAATTCTATAAGAAAATCCCCCATTAAAAGGGGTGTAAATTAGTGATGCAACTTCTTTTATTTCGTTGTTGATTTCCTCTTTTTTCCAATCTTTAATTTTTCCACATAAAGAGATGAACTTTTGGGAACTGATGTTTCTAATATAAAAGTTAGTCGCCTTTTGGCTAACCAGTTCAATGACTTCTTTTTGATAAGATGCAGAGTCTGCTCTAAAATGTTCTATTTTTATTTGATTGTCGCTCAGGTTTTTAAAACATCTTTCTAGTGTTTCAAATTGTTTATACTTTGCAGGGGTGTTGCCGTTATGGTTTTCAATATGCACAGGTAATCTGCCTATGAAGGCGAAATTGGGATGGTAGGCTTTAGTGTTTTTATAGCTTTTTTTGGCATCTTGTTTTTTGTTTTCAAGAACTACATTGTCAAAATCAAGTGTGTATTTTTCTTCTTTTTTAAGTTGACCTGTTTTTGCACAAAGAGCGATTAAAGATGCGTTGGTTTGATTGTTGTAATTGAATTGATGAACAATTCCTTGGCCAGTTATCTCCCTAATTGTTGGTTCTTTTAATTCCTGACAAGCATATTCAACCGTATCTGGGGAAGGGATTTTGGTAAAACTTTGGCAAGTGAATTTATTTTTAAGATGTTCTAAATCAGAAATATACTCTCCATTGCATAAAGAATTTCCCAACAAAGAAAGCACAATGTCGGCATACGAATATTGGGCTCTAAAATTCCGATAACCTAAATTTTTATCGAGAAAAACATCTATTTTTGAGCGTTTAATGGCATTAAAAATAAAATTTAAGCCACCAAAAGGGGTGATATTTCTTGAAGATTGTTTAGTTTTAAGCATTGTAGTGTTTTGCAGGGTTCAACCGCAATTTCCACCTTTTAGGTGAAACTACAAAACCCTGAAAGCCTTTTGTTTTCAAAAGACTAAGTGAAGTTCGGAGTCCACTTGAAGACCTTGGTATATAAATTATACAGTCTGACTAAATAGCAAATTACAATCTATAAAATGTAATATTTAGTGTATATTAGAGAAGAGTATAAACAAGTTATATAGGGATTAAAGCCAACACTCCAACCAAAAAATACCTAAAAGGAAGCCCACTTTAGACTCTAAAAGTAGGATCAGCAGACTTCCAACCCGCGGAAACGGGATTTGCAAAAGTAAATTTTCTTTTGGGTTTTATTTATTTATTTCTAAGTTTTTAAAATTAACGTTTACGATTGCTACGATAGTTTTCTTAGCAAGCATGTATTCATCCACACAAAATGATCAGTTTGGTTCTAAATCTGAATTGGCATCGAATTCCTTAGAGTCAAGGACAGAAAGAGATTGTTTTACGGATGCGACCACGGATTGTTTCTTGGGACCATTGGAGTTTACATGAGAAATACAGGTTCCAGATTATCCCTCTTGTACTTTTAGAATACAATCTGAGTACCACGTATGTGGTAATTTTCAAGATGGTTGGGAGATTAGTTTCTCAGATGTTCACATTACAGGAGGCTTCGATTTTAGCAATCCTGATTGCTCACAGTTTGTTCAAGATTGGAATAATGCGAACAGCAATGGTCAAAATGCTTATGAAGAATTTATTAATAATTTTTACACCCAAGTTTATGTAGAAATAAGTAAAGGTTGGATGGAGAATAGAATTGACCAAATTGGCATCGTTAACCTTGATTGTAATTCTGGTCTTTCGGGAAGAATTACTACAAGCTTTTATTCAAGTTCTTGCTTTATACTATGTTTCCAGCCATTCTCAAATCCACCTGTATGGAGTAGAATGAATTGTGGCCAAGGTTGTTGCAAAAAAAGTTTTGCTTGGTGCTACAATGAAGAAGAAGGATTGCATCCTGAAACGGTCAATACAGAAAGATTAGATGAATTGGGCTGTGAGGATACAGGGCCTATCGAATTTTGTCCTGGCTTACCAACTAGATGTGTTTTTACTTGTATATAAATATTTATTAATTGGACTAGGCTTTAATAGCCTAGTCTTTAAATAGCTGCATATGAAAAAGATTTTTTTATTGTTTTTCCTTTGGTTGAAATTGGCTCAATTATTCGCTCAAAATACTAATATAACGTGAGTTCGATGTAAGACTAGGCCAAAAGGAGTTGTTTGGTATCGACCAGATTCTTATAAATGGAGGGTTTAGATTCTTTAAACCCGTAGGCACAAAGTCCACCAAGTATATTGACGAAAAATCCGGCAAAGGAACGATGCCTTGTATGTTCGATCTGTGAAATATTTTTGAGTTGGTCAATAATGGTTTCAGAGATAGCAAGTTTTCGGAGCAGAAGAGCATCCTGTAGGGGTGTAATCATTTTGGATTTCATATTCCGTCTCAACTTAGTAATCAAATGAATACCTCTCAAGAAAAGAGTGTCAAAGATTTGCTTGTTGACAATATAGCCTTTATCACCGAACAACCGGCCATAGACCTTCTTCATAAACCGTTTACACTTCAATACGGCATTATCATGCACATTGCCCGGAGTGAGTTGAAAATCAATCACTTCGCCCCGGTCATTATGAACCAGATGAAGTTTGAAACCATAAAACCAACCCTTTGAAGTCTTGCCTCGTTTGGCCAGTCCAGCAAACACCTTGTGGGAATGAATCCTTCGATTGTGACAGACCCGGATACTGGTTGAATCAATAAAGGATATCCCACTACATTTACCCATTCGGTACATCTTTACAAACAAGGCTAATGGTAGGACCGCTTTGGTTTGCAACTCCACCATCCGATTATAAGATACCAGATTGGGAAAATAGCCGCGCATATGTTGGCAGACATGATTCTGGTAAAAGTGCTTAAAGCAACGGTATCCACTCATATGAAAAAATACGATGATGCTCATCACCTCGCTCATGGATAACCTGCAGGTACGATTCCGTCGATTTTTCTTTCCCTCTAGGGTATGAGATTTTAAAAAGTAATCAAAATCGGTGAAAAAATCATCGAAAGCACAGAAAATTGCAATAATTTGACTATCTTTCATAGTAGAGCTTTTTTGTTTTAATTAATTGATTATCAACTATTAAGATAAACAAAATTGCTCTTTCTTTTTATCCTATTTTTCCACTTCCTTACGTCGAACTCACGTTAATATAGAAGAGTTATCTTTTCTCGGTAATGAAATTGAATGGGAGATTCTTAATATTGATACTACTTATGTAATACCAAATAGTAGCAATGGGGCGGATCATTTGATACCCAACAGAACAGACATTTTAGTAAGGAATAATTATTTTCTTAGAGTATTTAATTCTCTTGATCCTAATTCAGGAGATTTTCAAGGTTATTATATAAGTAAACATAGCACAAATGGAGCTAAACAATGGGATTATACAACAGACTTAAGAGACTATAGTTATAAAGAATTTTTATGTAATGTTGAAATTAGTTCAGATACATTAATTTGTTATTCATTCGAAATGTTTGATTTACCCACTATAGGATTTCCCGACATCATCTTCGGTTTTGCACCAGGTTTTTTAAAAATCAGAAAACTAAATATTAATACTGGAGAGTTATTAGAGACAACTGATAATCGTTCTGTTCAACATGTAGACACTCTACATGTTTCAAGTGGAGGACTTTATTACGATATCATTGCTTATGAAAATTCAAATCAATTTTTAACTAAACTTGATTATAATCTTTTTGACACGAAGCTCACTTTAAGTGAAATGCAATCAGATGGTCGGATTAGTGACCAGAGATCATTTTATTTAATTGATAATATACCTACAGACATTCAATATGTATTAAAAATTGCAGGAAGCAAATTTATTGATGATAAAACCTATTTAATAACCTATTTATATGACCGTAATGACTTCGATAACTTTGCAAAGGTGCTACTTACATCAATCTCAAATGATATTGAGAATATATCAAAATTTGATATCACATCATATTTTAACGAATTTACTGGAATATCACTAATCAATTCATTGGGATATTCCAATGAAATTATACTACAATGTAGAAAAGAATCAGAAAATGGTAATAACCATTATGAAATAGTGATTATCAATCAAGAAGGAGAATTAATTGAACATATTGAAAGTATAATTTCTAACGATGAAAATTACATAACAAATATGTCTGCTACTAAATCTGGTAAAGACTATATAATATCTGCGTTTGATCGAAAAAATTACACACTTGACTTTATTATAATTGATTCACTAAGTCAAAATTTCAAGGTTAAAAAACTGCAATTAACTGATCTTAATCATTGGCTTATACCTACTAGCATTCGAATCTTTAAAGATCAAATTTTATTGAATGCAAGACATACAAAATATACTGGTACATCTTTATCAGGAAACTGGAATAGGACCATTGCAATTGATACTAACTTTCTAGTTTCAACTTTTGAAGTACCTAACGAAATAAAAATATCAATATTTCCGAACCCGAGTAATGATGTGTTATTCGTAAAGAACATTGGGTCCTTTCCATTAAATTATAAAATTTACAACTTGGAAGGCAAACTTCAGAAATTAGGAATATATGATCATAATAATGGAATTAAAATATCTGACCTGCTACCCAACTGCTATATTTTAATGGTCAATACTACTGATACAAATCAGTCTTATATATTTAAAATAATTAAGATATAACCGCTATTAACAGAAGACATATAAGGGCTGCGTTCGTCATATGGGCTGTTAATTGCTGGTCCAAGATTGATAGGATTGGACCATGAGCCATCATTATATTCAATAGAAAAGAGATCATAGCCGCCATATCCTTTAAGTCCATTATGTGCAAAGACGATAATAGATTTATTTACAATCTGAATGTCTATTGCTTCTTCTAGGAATTCTTCTTTTAATTCTATGATGTGTTCGTTTTCGTGGTGATAGCTGGAAATCTTAACTTTTTTCTCTTCAGTATAGAGCAGGTTTTTTCCATCCAGCGTAAGATCCTGGGCTAATTCGTTTTTAGATGATTTAAAACGGCCATTTAATTCATCGTTTATTTCCCATTTTCCCACTTGGTTTAGAAAAACAGACTGGATGTCAAACTTATGGCCTGGTTTATTTGAACTGTAATAATAGACGTTGCCAAATTTATAGCTTTGAATGGGTTTGATTTCATCCATTGGCGAATTGATTTCATCTCCAAAACTTTGAACAAGAACTTGCGAATCTTTTGTGTTATTTGAAAGTGAAAAAATGCAATTTTTTAATTCCCGAAGAGCCAGTTTCGCTTTTGGATCTTTCTCGTTTGTATGGATTAAATACTCTTTATAAAAAAAAGAGGCCTCTTCAAATGAATAGTTGTGTTGTTTTAGTTGAGCCATTTTCAGAAACAATTCAGTAGAGTTGTTTCCTAGTTTTTTTGCTGTTGTGAAATCGTGAATGGCTTTAGAAATCTCATTAAGATGAAAATAAGCCAGCCCCCTCCTGAAAAGAAGGTTTTTGTTCTTTTCTATGTCTTCTTGAAGGTTGTACTTGTTGATGGCTGTTTTAAATTGACCGCTTTTAAAGGCCTTTTCTGCTTCATTAAGATGGTCTTGTGATAACAGACTTGCCTGAACACATATAGGAGTTAAAACAATAAATAAGTTTTTAAGCGACATTATATCTCCTTCATAATTGGAAGTTCGTCTTGGGTCTATATTCCTTGATTTTCATCAAAAGCTTCAAGATAATCTGCAATTTTCTTCAGAAAAGAGCCACCAAGAAAACCGTCTACTACTCTATGGTCATATGACAATGAGAGGAACATCATCTTTCTAACGGCTATTAGATCTCCATATTTTGTTTCAACTACAGCTGGTTTCTTTCTTATGGCCCCTACAGCAAGTATTGCAACTTGAGGTTGATTAATAATAGGTGTTCCCATAACATTGCCAAAAGTCCCGACATTGGTTATAGTAAATGTTCCATCCTGAATTTCTTTTGGTTTCAATTTATTGTTTCTGGCTCTATTTGCAAGATCATTTACAGATTTTGTTAATCCGGATAGATTAAGGTAGTCTGCATTTTTTATTACTGGAACGATCAGGTTTCCACTTGGAAGTGCTGCTGCCATTCCTATGTTAATATCTCTTTTGACATATATTTTTTTGTCCTCAACAGAAACATTAACCATTGGGTAGTCCTTAATTGCTTTTACAACAGCTTCAATAAATATTGGGGTATAAGTTATTTTTTCACCGTACTTTTCTAAAAAGGTGTTTTTATTGGCCTCTCTCCAATCAACGATGTTTGTGACGTCTGCTTCTACAAATGATGTTACGTGAGGGGAGGTCTGTTTTGACATCACCATATGGTCGGCAATAAGTTTTCTCATGCGGTCCATTTCCACAATCTCTACAGCTCCGCTATTTCCTGCCATACTTATCGGAGCACTGCTCGGTGTGGCATTTCCATTAGCACTTATTTGAGTCTGTACTTGATTCGCTTTAGCATGCTGGCCTCTGGTTTTAACATATGCCATGATGTCTTTCTTCGTCACACGGCCCTTTGCTCCTGTTCCCTCGATATTTTCAAGCTCAGATATAGAAATGTTTTCCGCTTGAGCTATACTCTTAACTAAGGGTGAATAAAACTTTGAGCTGGAGCTTTTTTGTGATTTTAAGTTTTGAGGCAGGGGTTCATTCTGAGGTGCAACCATTGGAGGAGTTATAACTTCTATCGGCTCCTTTATTTCTTCTATTTGCTTTTCAATCTTAATCGCCGCTGACGGAATATCACTTTTTTCTTCCCCTTCTGTCTCTATTATTGCAATCGCCTTCCCTACTTCTACAACATCTTCTTCATTAAATAGGATCTCTTTTATTACTCCATCAACAGGAGATGGAATTTCTGAATCTACTTTATCGGTTGCAATTTCCAAAATCGTTTCATCTTCTTCTACTTTATCACCCACCTTCTTAACCCACTTGAGGATTGTGGCTTCCATAATGCTTTCTCCCATCTTGGGCATTAAAAGTTCTGTCTTTGCCATAGCTATTTCTATTACAGGGCAAAATTACGTCAATTATCATTGATTAAAAACAATCTTAATCGATTCAAAGCAACAATGCTGGTGTATTCTATATTTTTAATCCTGTCTTTACCTAATTGTAGTTTTGTTGTATGCTGTTTTTGCTTTGATCCCCATGCCAGCCAAATAGTGCCAACCGGCTTTTCTGTTGTTCCTCCACCGGGACCTGCAATGCCCGTCACGGCTATTCCAACATCCGAGTTCATTACTTCAAAAAGCCCGTTTAGCATTTCCAGAACCGTTTCTTCGCTTACCGCACCATGATTTTCTAATGTGCTCTCTTTTACTTTGAGTTGCTTCTTTTTCACCTCGTTACTGTAGGCGACAATACTTCCATTAAAGAATTTTGAAGCCCCTTCCGCAGAAATTATTCGATATGCAATATGCCCCCCCGTACAACTTTCTGCTATTGACAAACTACAATTGTGCTTGAGGAAAGTATCTCGAATCGCTTCTTCAAAAGAGGTGTTTTCATATCCATAGACCAAGTTTCCTAATTCCTGACTGATTTCATCTGCAAAATTATCAAGTGTCTCCTTTTGGTCCTCGTATGATCTTGAGGTTAACCTTAGCTTTACCTGGCCGAGCCCTGGAAGATAAGAAGCGCTGATGTTATCCGGTAATCGCTCCAAAATATTTGAGACTTTCGCTTCAATCCTTGTTTCTCCCATGCCAATCGTTCTAATAGTTCTATGATCTATATGTTGTAACCGGGGTTGTCGTGAAAGAAATAGCTTCTTAAAACTGTGTTCAAAGATCCATTTCATTTCATAAGGAACACCGGGAAGGGAAAGTATTAGTTTGTCGTCTTTTTCAAATAACATGCCCGGGGCAGTGCCCATCTTGTTTTCTAATAACTGAACACCTTTAGGCATATTGCATTGCCGTCTGTGTGATTCTGTCAATGTAAATCCAACTTTCAAAAAATAGCTTTTAATGTAGGAGTATAATTCTTCGTCAAAATACATTTCGGTATCCATAAGTTCCGCTAGAGCTGTTTTAGTAACATCGTCCTTGGTAGGTCCAAGGCCTCCGGTAATTATGACTAATTCCGATTGCTCAAGTGCTGGCTTTATTGAACCCACTATTTGATCTTTTTTGTCGGCGATAGATATCGTACATTCTACTTCTAGTCCTAATTTACTCAGTTCCTTTCCGAGCCATGATGAATTGGTGTCAATAATTTGACCGATGAGTATTTCATCTCCTATTGTAATTATACTAACCTTCATTCTTTTATATTATAAATTCTATTTCTCTGAAATTATACAGCTTCACTTCCTGATCTCCTTCTTTAAGTTTAAGTTTCCCGTCGTTGTTTATTCCCAACAATACCGCTTCAAATTCTCGGTTTGATCCTGTCTCTCGATATCTTCTTTCCTGGCCGATGTTATAGAGTTTCTGTTCATATTCATTTCTTAGATCTATATTATTAATCACTTGAGTCATCCTTTTTAGAATCGGCTTTTGAAGTTCATGCAGCATGTGTATGAGTTCGTATTTTTGATGATTTATCTGAAACAACGAAATTGGGTTTGGGAGTTTGTCTGGAAATTCTATTTGATTAACATTAATTCCAACCCCAAAAATGACATGATTAATTAGCTGTTCTCTTATACTGTTCTGTATTAGTATCCCGGCGATTTTCTTATTATTATAATAGATATCATTGGGCCATTTAATTGTCAGTTTTTCTTCTGGAATGTATTGGCTTAAAAAGTCGTGAATAGAAAGTGAAAAGGCTTTATTCAAATCAAAATGGCGATTTGCTGCCACCTTGAGTTTAAATAAATAGGAACAACTGAGGTTATCATTTTTGCCACTATACCAGCTTCTGTCAATTTGTCCTCTCCCTTTTACCTGATTTGTCGTATAAATGCAATAATTGCTGTCTGGATAGCTTTTTGATAATAGTTCTTGTGCATATAGGTTCGTAGAATCTGTTGTTTTAAGAAAGATATACTTGTCAACCTTTAATGAAAATGACTGTTCAGTTGTCACATACTTAATTTTAGTAACTTTGAATAAAGCTAAATAGATAATAAAGTTTGCATAATAAAACTGTATTAGAAAAGAAAACTACAAACAAGCTTGGATTAACGGATCTCATAATAGATTGTATTCAAGATATAAAAGGTAAGAATATTCTGAAGTTAGATCTTCGAAAATTAGATGAGGCCCCTGCTGATTTCTTCATTTTGTGTGAAGGAGATTCATCTACGCAGATTAATTCTATTTCAGAGAACATTGTCAAAAGAGTTAAAGAAGAATTGGGTATTAGACCATCTCATGTTGAGGGGAAACAGGTATCAAATTGGGTATTGGTAGATTATTTTGATGTGATAGTCCATGTTTTCTACCCTGAAACACGTAGGTTTTACGAAATTGAAGATTTGTGGAGTGATGCTAAGACAACAGAGTACCAGGACATCTAGTATTATTCTTTACACTTTAAGAGATTGCAATGAGCGAAAAAAATGAAGATAAAAATCCTAACAAAAAGTTTGTCCTGAATTCATATTGGATTTACGGCTTGGTTATTTTTGTTATTCTGGCCCTTAATGTAGTGACTTTAATCAATGGGAAAACTTCTGAATTAAGACCCTTTGAATTTAAAGAAATCGCATCCAAGGGGCATGTTGAACAAGTCGAAGTTATCAATAGGAATATGGTTCGGGTTTTTATTAAAAAGGATAGTCTAATTCATTATCCTGAATTCAAGGAAAATAAATTTAACCTTCAGCAACCCCACTTTGCTTTCGAAATAGGAGACGTTTCTTCCTTTTCGGATATGGTTACAGATATAAATAGAGAAGGCAATAAAATTATTATTGACCCTGTCTATAAAACCGAACAAAATTATTGGGGAGCAGTCTTAAGTTGGGTAATTCCATTATTTCTGATTATTGGTCTTTGGATATTTTTTATGCGTCGTGTTGGAACAGGAGGCGGAGGTCCGGGATCTCAGATATTTAATATTGGAAAATCAAAAGCTACTCTATTCGACAATAACGCATCTGTTACAGTAACATTCAAAGATGTTGCCGGTCTTGAAGAAGCCAAAGAAGAAGTAATGGAGGTTGTAGACTTTTTGCAAAATCCAAAAAAATATACAAACCTAGGAGGAAAAATTCCTAAAGGAGTTCTTCTTGTAGGCCCTCCGGGAACAGGGAAAACACTGTTAGCAAAAGCGGTAGCCGGAGAGGCTGGAGTTCCTTTCTTTTCTATTTCTGGTAGTGACTTTGTTGAGATGTTTGTTGGTGTTGGTGCTTCAAGAGTACGGGACCTTTTCAAACAAGCCAGAGAAAAAGCACCTTGCATTGTGTTTATTGATGAAATTGATGCTATAGGTCGGGCCAGGGGTAAAGGTGCCATTCAGGGAGGCAATGATGAACGTGAAAATACACTGAATCAGCTTTTGGTAGAAATGGACGGCTTTAGTACAGATAAGGGTGTAATTCTTATGGCTGCGACTAATAGACCTGATATCCTTGACAATGCTTTATTGCGCCCCGGAAGATTTGACAGACAGGTAGGCATTGATCGTCCAGATCTAATAGGCCGGGAAGCCATTTTTAATGTCCACCTGAAGACTATAAAAACATCTGATGAGATCAATCCGCATGCTTTGGCAGAAATGACTCCTGGATTTGCCGGAGCAGATATAGCCAATGTATGTAATGAGGCAGCATTGGTTGCCGCGAGACGAAATAAGAAATCGGTTGAGATGGATGATTTCAATTATGCATTAGATCGGGTTATTGGAGGTCTGGAAAAGAAAAATAAAATTATCTCTCCAAGAGAAAAGGAAATAATTGCATTTCACGAAGCAGGTCACGCCATTTGTGGCTGGTTTTTAGAACATGCTTCGCCTTTGGTAAAGGTTACAATCGTTCCAAGAGGAATCGGAACACTCGGATATGCACAATATCTGCCTAAAGAAGAATACATCACCAGAACAGAACAATTGAAGGATCGGATGGCGATGACCTTAGGAGGTAGAGCTGCTGAAAAAATTGTTTTTGATAAAATTTCTACCGGCGCCCAAAATGATCTTGATCAGGTTACAAAAATGGCTTATTCCATGATTTCTGTTTTCGGAATGAATAAAAAAGTAGGTAACGTTTCTTTCTATGCAATGTCTCAAGACAACTTCAACAAGCCATATTCTGATGAGACCGCAACATTGATTGATGAAGAAGTTAGAAAACTAATTGACGAGCAATATACTCGAGCTCAGGACCTTCTTTCGACAAGAAGAAATGAGCTTAATGTTTTAGCCAGGCAATTATTAACCAAGGAGGTTCTTCTCAAGTCTGATGTTGAAAAATTAATTGGTGGGCGGCCATTTCCTGAAAATGATGATTTTATTCCTGCATTTAATGGCGAACTTGATTCTAAGTATAGTGAGCTATTCGAGGAAGAGGTCGTTGAAGAAGGGGATCCGGAATCATAGTAACAAAAAAGCTCCATTCAATAGAATGGAGCCATCTTGGATTATAATTTGTACGGATTTGGTTATTCAACCACTTCTACCGATCTATCAATTAGTCTAAAACCATTTCCGTGTATATTCACGATCTCTAGTTTTTCATCTCTGCTTAAATACTTTCTAAGCTTTGTAACAAATACATCCATACTACGGGCAGTAAAATAATTGTCTTCGCCCCATATTTTTGTTAATGCTAATGCTCGAGGAAGGACATCATTTTTATGAATGCAAAAAAGCCTGAGAAGGTGTGCCTCCTTAGGGGAAAGATGGTCCTTGTGTGGTTCTGCTCCGTTAAAGCTTAGGATCCTTAATGGGTAATTAAAGTGAAAATCTCCAAGATTAAACTCCTTAATATCTTCCTGTGGATCCGGCTTCACCCCTGATCTTCTAAGAATGGCTTGGACCCTTAGTAACAGCTCTTCAGAATTAAAGGTTTTTGTGATGTAATCATCTGCTCCAATTTTGAATCCTTCCAAAACGTCTTCTTTCAATGATTTCGCAGTAAGGAATATCAATGGAACATTCTTGTCTTTCTCCCTGATTTCTTTTGCAAGAGAAAACCCGTCTTTTTTGGGCATCATAACATCTAGAATGCATAAATCATAATTGCCTTTATTGTACTTCAATAAACCTTCGTCTCCATCTTTCGCGAGGTCGACATCATATTCGTGCATTTCAAGATAAGACCTCAAAACGTCGCCAAAGTTTTGATCGTCTTCTACTAATAATATTTTTTGAGTTGTGTTTTCTGACATGTTCTATGTTAAATTTTACTTTATTTAGATGTTGTTCTTCCCAATTAGTCACTAAATTTAAAAGGAAAAAATAAGGAAAAGGTACTTCCTACCCCTAATTCCGATTCAACTTTCACTGTTCCTTTGTGCGCATTCATCAATGCTTTGACATAGCTTAAGCCTAATCCGAATCCTGTTACATCGTGTCTGTTTCCTGTATGAACTCGGTAAAACTTGTCAAATATATGTTTGAGTGACTCTTTTGTCATTCCAATTCCCTTATCTGTTATATCAACTTTAACTCCTTGCTCATAATTGTTTGTGGTAATAGAAATCTGAGGAATTTCCTTTGAATATTTCTCAGCATTATCTAACAAGTTGTGTATAATATTCGAAATATGGGTTAGATCGCCTTCTACATGGGGATGAACTGCGTTCAGTTGTGTGATCAAGTGCCCGTTTCTATTAATTAACTTCAATCTGCTGTTTTCCGATGCCTGGAATACAACATCATTCATATTTACGTTTGTAATTTTTAAATCAAAATCCTGTTTATCTATTCGCGCCATCTGCAATACTTTCTCCACCTGATTCAACATCCGTTTATTTTCTTGCTTAATTATTCCAGCGAATCTTTTAACCTTATCCGTGTTGCTAATTACCGCTCCGTTTGTTATAGAATCAGTTGCTAAAGAAATAGTTGCGATCGGAGTTTTAAATTCGTGTGTCATATTGTTGATAAAGTCCGTTTTCATCTCTGACACTTTCTTTTGTCTAAATATTATGAAGATGGTATAAGCAAAGCAAAATAGAATCAAACTTGTAAACAAAAGGGAACTAAGCATTGAAGGAAGCACCGACACCCACAGCCAACTTCTTTTATTAGGAAAAAACACTTTTAAAAATCCCGTTAGACTTTCTTCGTCATTGAATAGTTGTACGCGATATTTTGAATCATATAGTCCTCGTGTTGCTCCGACATATGCCGGACTTGAATTTCCTTCAACCTGAACTGCAAAATTGCCGTTTCTAATTACAAAGTCATTGTGTTTATTTGAATAGACTCCGTAATCGTATTTTAAGTTGATCCCCTGATCAGATAACTCCTCATTAATGTATCGATCCAAATTTTCTTTGTTGATGTTCTCAAGCATTCCTTCAGGATCGATAGTTCTCATTATATCTGCTATCTGATAATAGTTCGGATAGGTCTGTTCCTTTAAAAGGATATTAGAAATTAATTTTGCATTCTCTACATTAGGATTATTCTTTCTATTCTGTGGGGTCCAATAATTGGTAATAAAATCTTTTGTTTCTGTGTCTTTTTGAAGTCTTGTTTTCACTTTGTGCATAGCCATGATGACTTTATCATCAAAGTTTTTTTCATTAAGATCAACCTGTGCTTTTATCCAGACAAATTGGGTAACGGCAATACCCAAGAGCGCTACGCTCATCAAGATAGTAATGGCCCAGATAATTTTTTTGTTCATTTGAGGATTCTTATTTCAAAATTAAGTTTTCACAGGTGCTATTGCATATCTTTAACTAAGATTTAACCGCAAAGGCTAAATAGTCCTTAATATGAAAAAAATAGAACACCTTGGTATTGCAGTAGAAGACATTGAAGAAAGTGAAAGGCTTTTTTCAAGTCTGTTTGATGTCGCATCATACAAAAGAGAACTCGTTGAAGACCAAAATGTACTTACCTCTTTTTTTAGAGTTGGTAACAATAAGATTGAATTGCTTCAAGCGACTTCTGATCAAAGCATTATCAAAAAATTTATTGATAAAAAAGGTCCTGGTTTTCATCATGTTGCTTTCTCAGTTACTGATATTCAAGTTGAAATGTCCCGTTTAAAAGAACAGGGTTTTCATATCCTGAATGAACTCCCTATTAGGGGCGCCGATAATAAACTTGTTTGTTTCTTACACCCCAAAACGACGAATGGATTACTCATAGAGTTGGTGCAAGAGATCGACGATTAATTATCTTTTTAAAAAGTTGCCCAACATCTTCAAACCGATTCCTGCCACATCGTCCATCATTGAACCATCTCCGTCTTTGTCAAGTAATTTTGTGAATATGTCAGCTCCTTCGTTTCTTTCAACATTCACTTTCTGAGATCTGCTCAAGAAGGCTTGTAGCCCTTCGTTATCCATTTGCGTTTGTTTTCTGTAACGTCCCACTACCCCTAGAACCATAGGAGCTAATTTTGCTAACATGCCCACGCTTTGGTTTTTGTCAAGCCCGCTCATTTGCATTAATAAATCAGCTGCAGAGTCCTGCTTCTGGCCCAAGAGATGACCAAGAATTCCGTTTCCATTCATTGTTCTTTGATTCTGAGGCTGTGACCTTCCAGTCATCATTCCCATTATATCATCCAGATAGGAACCATCATGATCTCTGTCCAACGCTCCTGCTAGTCCATCAAGTGCAGTCGTTGAAGACGATGCGTTTTTTGTCATTGCAGACATTAATACTTGTAGGACAGCATTAGCCGCTACATTCGTTTTTTGGCCATCTCCTATATTAAGTTGCGTGTCAATTCCGTTTAATACTCCATCAGATAGCTGCCATTTTAATAAATCCATTAAATCCATTAAATCCATTAAATCCATTAAATCCATTAAATCCATTAAATCCATAAATTACCAATTTTTAAGTAAGGCACTGTTTTTGTTGTGCTTATAAATAATAAAAATATTTAATATATGCTTAGGAATATTGTTCTGGCCATGAGTGTTGTTATGACATTGGTTTCATTTAGGGAAGATCCCAGTGTCGCATATATTACACAATATAAAGAAATTGCCATTTCCGAGATGCATAGAACAGGAATTCCGGCCAGTATTAAGCTGGCTCAAGCACTTCTAGAATCTGGAGCTGGAAACAGTAGTCTGGCCAATGACGCTAATAATCATTTTGGTATTAAATGTGGCGGCCAATGGAATGGACAAACGTACTACCTTCATGATGATGACTATAATTCCAAGGGGCATCTTATTAAAAGTTGTTTTCGGCAATTTTCCTCTCCGAAGGAATCTTTTATTGCTCACAGCAATTTTCTTGTCAATCAAAATCGCTATGCCTTTCTATTTAAATATGATCACAGAGATTATCATGCCTGGGCTAAAGGACTTAAAAAAGCTGGTTATGCCACCGATAAATTATATCCTCAGAAATTAATCAATTTGATTGAAAAATATCAGCTCTTCTTTTATGATGATTTAGATTCCAACGATGCTGATGTGGACCTAATAGCTTCTAAGTTACCTGTTCCTGATAACAAAAACCAAAACGCTTCTCGTTCATATTTTGAATATCCTGAATATACGCAAGAGGCTGTGGTCTCAAAAAAGTCTTCTTCTCGCAGGAAAACGAAAAAATCATCCTCTTCAAAAAATCATCTTGTTCGACAAGGAGAAACCATAGCAGAAATAGGCATGATGTATGATCTCGATGAAAATTCAATTCGCCTACGGAATCGACTCCCTAAGAACGCCGAACCACTCCCAGGAGAAAAAATTCACCTTCGTAAAAAGATCAGTTTGACTCAGCGTCCTCAGTTTCCCAGAGTCCCCGATTTGAATGGTTTGGCTTCTCAGGAAGAATATATATTTTAACTTTAGTCTATAAATTTCTGTATGTTCAAAAAGTCACTTTTTGCAATTTTGCTTTTCCTGATTTCCTTTTGTGGTATAAAGGCTCAGGCAGGATTCTATTTTGGCCCTAAAGCAGGATTAACTCTGGCATCGCAAAACTGGAATGAAACAGAAAGAAAACCATTATTGAGTTATCACTTTGCTGTTTTCATTGAATCCATAGATATCGATTATAAGGGGTCTCTGTTTGCTCAACTTGGCTACCATACAAGAGGCAGTTCTTTAAGTGTTTTTAATCTAACCTCTGGGCTGAGGCTCAATGACGGGTATAAGTTTCGCAATATCGCCTTAACCTTGGGCGCCAAGAAAAGAATTATCACATCAAGTCTAAGCACACCCTATTATTTGTTTGGAATCCGTGCAGAATATAATATTGCCAATAATCTGAATGAATTTGACGATCGATTTGGTAATTCTCCTTCATCGCTCTTTTATCCCAAAGAACCTTTTGTAAATAAATTTACTTATGGTGTGTCTATTGGTGGCGGTATAGAATTTTTGGGTTCGGCTTATGTTCAGCCCACTGTTGAATTTACAATTAGTCCTGATTTTTCTTTTCAATATCAGTCCCCTCTAATCCCAAATGTTATCAGCCCTTACGATGAAAGTACAATCAGTATTCCGGAAAGAAGAATCCGAAATGTAACATTTGAAATTTCCTTGATAGTAAGATTTTTAAGAGAGGTGGTCTATGTGGACTAAAACAAGAATCCTAATCCCAAGTTGACAAACTGCGCTTGGTTGTCAAATCCTTTGCTGTCCTTCCGGTAATACAAATAATCGCCCACGCTATTAAATTGATATTCATAACTCAGATCAATGTGCAAGCGATAAAGTGTGATTCCAAAATTAAAAGCAAAGCCCATATCCATTCTTCTTCTTCGCTCCTCAAAATTTTCTATTTCCTCAAATATCGTATTCTGTCCAATGATGTATCCAAACACTGGGCCCACACCAAATTTGAACCTGTCGAACCTCAAGCCTGCACTTAATGGGATGAGTAGGTAACTTGTTTTTTTGATGCTTTCGTTTGGTGTTAAATCTTCCGGTGTCAGGAAATTGACGCTACTAAACCTGGTGTTGATTCTTCTGTAACCCAGTTCGCCTTGTAAATATATTTTATCGTTCCTATAATAGCTGAACACACTGAGCATAGGAGAAACATCCTGTTCTATGAACTTGACCTTATAAGTGAGAAAATCCTGAGCGTCATCATACTTGATTTCTTGTGACCGTGCAAAAGGTAAAGAATAACTTCCCTTAATACCAAAGTACAGTTGGGCATCAATCGCTGAGGAAATGAGAAAACTTATACACAGTATGAATAGAATCTTATTGGACACCACATAAAAATAATTGATAATTCATAACTCACAATGAATTTTCAAAACAATGACGGGCTCTGTCGTCTAAATCCTAAAGAAAATTGTCTGAAGAAACAGTTATTCCTGTCCTTTTTTTCCAGAATGTGCCTATAATTCTTCCTTAAAGACCAACGCTTTGATTTACTCGACAAACAGCGTAACCAAAGACTGCCTAATGGCGTCTTGAGTGTATCTACTTAAACCTAATACCAAACAAATGAAAAATTTGCTGATCCCCTTGGTTTGCTCTCTGACTTCTTTTCTTGCATTTAGCCAAAGTGCCGAGGTCTCAGGATTTATATATGACCACAAGCAAGAAGCTATATTTTTTTCCAATGTTGTGTTGTATTCATCACTAGACAGTTCTATTGTAAAGGTTGAATACTCAAATGAAGATGGTTCATATGTGATAAAGGGTGTCTCTTCCGGCAAGTACTTTATTGAAGCAAGTTTTGTTGGATTTCCAGATACAAGCAGTCCTGAGTTTGAGCTTCAAGAAAACGAAATATCGACTTTGGAACCCATATTCTTTCCTCAACCCTCCAATGAACTAGAAGAAGTTACTGTTAAAGCCAAAAAGCCTCTTTTAGAAATGAAACCTGACAAATTGGTATTGAATGTAGAAGGAAGCATTAATGCTTCCGGATCAGATGCATTCACTTTGCTTCGGCAGTCACCGGGAGTTGTTATTGATAACAATGACAATATTTTTATGCTTGGTAAAAGCGGCCTTAAAATATATATTGACAATCGCCCTACCCATTTAAGTGGTAGTGATTTAGCAGAGTATCTAAAGACCATTCCTTCATCGGAGATTGAATCAATTGAAATTATTACTAATCCATCAGCAAAATATGAAGCTGAAGGAAATGCTGGTATTGTCAATATAAAGTTGCGTCGCGATAAAAACCTGGGAGCTAACGGGAGTATTACTTCAGGCTTTTCTGTGGGTCATCGTGCGAAATACAATACAACAATACGGGGAACCTATAAGTCAAAAAAATGGAATACTTATGGATCACTGACGGGTTATTCTGGACAGGGTTACAACCCATTTAATTTGCATCGTGAACAATTGGGAATTACATTCAAACAACGCTCTATAGGAGAAGGGGAATGGAAAGGATTTAATAGTCGTGTAGGAATTGATTATGCCCTTAGTGAAAAAAGCACCTTAGGTATCTTGATTAATGGCTCAAAAAGTACTGGTAATTGGATGCAAAATTCACAATCAGATATATTTCAAACCGGTTCAGCATTTATTGATAGTTCATTAATTGCAATGTCGGATCAAGACTGGAATAGACAAAATTGGAACATAAATGGAAACTATAAGTACAGTGATAAACAAAACCGCAGCTTGAACATTGATGTCGATTATGGTCGCTATGAAAATACCAGAGAAGAATTTCAGCCCAATAGTTATCAGTTGTCGGATGGTACAATATTAGGTACAAAAGACTTTTTCACCGATACTCCACCATTTATAGATATTGCCACGGTTAAGGTCGATTATGAGCAAGAAGCGCTCAACGGAAAACTTGGATTCGGAGCGAAAATATCTTCTGTTTCAACAGATAACACCTTTGACTTCTTCAATGTATTAAATACAGAACATATTCTTAATATCGAAAGGTCTAATCAATTTGATTATGATGAATTTGTGTCCGCAGCATATGCAAATTATTCTCGCCAATTTAGCTCTATGAACATTCAGGCTGGTTTCAGAATAGAACATACGAATTCAAAAGGCATGCTTACAGCAATGGTTCAATCAAATAATGAGTTGGTAGAGCGGGACTACATAGACCTGTTTCCTTCTTTTGGTATTACATATCAGCTGAATGAAAAAAAATAATTTTCAACTTAATTATAGCCGACGATTAAACAGACCTTCGTATAAAGACATGAATCCATTCAGAAGTCGATTAGACGAACTGCCTTTTGAACAAGGCAACCCATTTCTCAACCCAGAATACACCAATAATTTTCAACTGTCGCATTCGTGGAATTATAAATTAAATACCACTATTGGATATAGTCATACTAAAGATCTAATTACCAGAGTCACCGATACAACGGAAGTTAAATCAGCATATATCACATGGTTGAATCTTGCTGATCAATATGCATTCAGCCTTAACCTAAGTGCTCCAATTCCAATAAAAGACTGGTGGAATACTTATACCAGTGTAACCGCTGTCAGAACACACAATAGTGCGGACTTCGGAGAAGGAAAGTTGGTTAATTTAACGGTGACTACTTTTAATGTTTATAGTCAACAAAGCTTTAATCTTCCAAACGGAGTCTCGTTTGAAGTTTCGGGGTGGTATAATTCTCCTTCAATATGGGGCGGGACTTTCCGCATGGATGAAATGTGGAGCATAAGTGCCGGTGTTCAGAAAAAATTCATAGATGATAAACTGACTGTTAAGTTAGGCGTCGATGATATCTTCAAATCTCAAACATTTAGTGGAACCAGTGATTATGGGGTTTTATTTTTAGACATAGATGGCTCTGAAGACAGCAGACGATTCAAGTTGAATATGACTTACAATTTTGGGAATCGGCAGGTAAAATCACGGAAACGGTCCACAGGATTAGAAGACGAGTCAAGTCGAATTAAAAACTAAATTTTGGTTTTTAAGTTAATCCAGTAATACTAGCTATAGCTGATTATACGTAGCAAATGGATTGAACATATCATTTGCAGAATTCATTAAATAAAAAAAGGTAGTTACAGATGTAACTACCCTCTTGGGATAAATATCCATGGGATTATCAGCTTTTGGTAAATTGACCAATTGCCAGGATATTATCTTTTGTAACTAATCTATAATGATACATACCAGCTGCAAAACTTTCAATGACAATCCGCTCTCCTGAGTTCACATTTTGGCTTTTAAGTATTTGTCCAAATTGATTTGCTATTTCAATAAGAACATCTGTCTCCTTATAATCAAACTCTAGATAAAGTTCTTTCGCTGCCGGATTAGGATAAATTTTTAATGATATATTTTCCAGGTCTATTACACGGGTTGAGATCTCTATAAATTCTGATCCAACAATATGCTTACTTGTATTCGTTATAACAGTATCATTAAAGTCGAAGAATATTTCTGCATCATTCAACAATAAGATTCCATCCTGGTGATCAGGAATTTGATCAATGCTGAATTGAACAAATCCATGAGAAAGAGGCTCGTTCTTTGTGCTGTCAACCAGATTGATGTCCTCAAAGCTGAACGCCAGAACATTTCCCTCTTCAATCTCAAAACTAAACGGGTGGCTTGAAGTCCCAAGCTTTAAAGTAGAGAGGTCAAATTCCGGATTGATTTGGTCTCTAACAAGAACATTAAATGCTGTGTCTGTTCCAGTATTCTGAAACCTGATTTTGTAATCAAGTCTGGTGTTCGCCTTAATATACGCTTCCTCACCATAACCTTTTGGAGAGGCTCTTTTGTCATTTGGATCATACGAGCCTATGCTTTCCTGACAATCTATATCTACATATGGATCCATATCATTATTGGAAAACATATTCACAAACCCCATTGAAAATGCCAGCGTGGGGTCATTAACACATCCCTCCATTGCCAAGCTAGGATTATCATAGCCGGGATGATTTGGTTCTTGTTCCGCAAGTAACCGGTAGCTTGTTCCATCTGCCGGATAATTTAGATCCAGAGTCTCGTATGCATTAAGTTGAAATGTAGTTGCCGGCCTCATAACATCATCTTCAATAACAATAAACTCTAATGGCCCTGCCATATCTCCAATGCCTGTATTAATTATTCTGAATTTCGCATTATCATTCTCACATGTTCCTTCTATCTCAATGGAAGCACCCGTCCAAAGTGGATCAGTTTCACAAGGCTCGTTAGGAAATATTCTTGCCTCGACACAATGTGTTTGACCTAAGATGGTTGTGTTACATCTGAGATTCGCCGTGAAATTTATTGTTCCACAATCTCCTTCTTCGACATCTCCAAGGTTAAATATTATTGTTTGTCCAGTCACATTATAATTGGGGTGGGCGCTGGATACAAAATCCATATCGTCATCCAGGCTTACTTCTACATAAGCATCAGTTGCTGTGATTGTTCCTTCATTACAATATTTAAGCGAATAGTAATTATCAAAACACCGCCTTAGAAAAGGTGTTGATATATTTACTCTCATCGAAGAACAGTCTACAAGTGCATCTGATATAAAGTCTTGATTAATAATTGTGTTCTCGTCTATCAAACTAACTGAGAAGTCATTTGTGCAAAACCCCCATAATGCATTTGGACCTATTGCGGTTAAAGTATAATCGCCAGGAGGTGCGAAAATGAGGTAATTCCCGGATGCGTTCGTACTCCCATAAAAGCTATTTGCTCCATCATCTAACTTAATCAACCAATTTTCTACAACAGTATCCAGGTTTGGATCCAGAGCGCAATCACCATTTTTATCTTTATATATTTTTCCTGTAACATGTGATCCTGAATTAACTATTGCCGTAGGTTCGCTATTAAGACAAAGGACATCCAGCTTGTCGTTGATAAATTCTATGAGAACAGGATCGCCACTTATTAACATCTCACTATCTCCCTCCATAATAGTTTTGAATTTTAAAGTCATCAAACTTTCTCCATCCGGTATGTCCACTCCCATAACTGTCCCATCTGTCCAGCTGAATCCGATAGCATTATTTAGGTTTCCATTAAATTGGACGCCTGATCCAAGGTTTTCATGTTCTACGCTTACATCATCAAATTTTAGAACGCTACCGTCGTAATTAAGAGAAAACTGAAAGCCAGCTATGTCCAAAAAGTTTTCCACAATGAGGTCGACTTGAACTTCATTGCCAGATCCTGTTTGTCTGATTTCAAGATCAATTCCCTCTAAACATGTAGTAACGATCAATGATGATGTGCAACTCTCTCCGCTAGCAACATCAATGAGTTTGGCATTCAAATTTACTCCGACCTCTGCAGGACTTACAAATGGAGAGTCGTCTGTTAATAGGCCTGAATTCGTATTGTATACTTCAACAATTAAATTGCTATTGGCGCATGTGCTTCCTGCGTCTACCATTTCTGGTTTGATTTCTATTAACCCTTGGCTGTCATCCATATATATCTGGACTGTGGGTTTGCAAAACAAATGACATGCAGAAGGGTCGTCAACAGTAATTTGTCCCCAACACGAATTCCCTGTTGATTGATCAGTAACAATCGCCAAAATATCCTGTCCAATATTGTTCGCATCAATAAATGGACTGTTCGCTAATGGGGTATTCGTATTGAAATCTTCCAAGCTTACCGTAGGTGTGAAGTTGATGCAGTTGGCATAACTTCCCTCGAGAATCATATCTGCAGTAATTTCTGTAGGTCCGTTTGGGTCGACGGAGACATAGACTAAATTATTACAAACAGGAGTGCATTCAAATTGTGCTTTAACGCTTGTTGTGATACAAATTCCCAGGATGAATACAAGTGTAAAATGTTTCATTTTCTTAATTTTTTTCATGTAGATCATAATTCTATATCAAAAATGATGGAAAATGAGCGATTAAAAAAATACAAATTGCAATATTTGTAGCTATCTTGTAAGTCATTATTGATTTTATTTAATTGATATTCAAGTGTTTATAAATATATTTTGTAGTGAGCAATTCTAAAGTACATTCATTGCTCCAGTCATTTGAAATAAAGGACTGGAGCAAGGCAGAATCTTATCTGATTGCAAATAGAGTCAGCCCCAATTCAGACATAATGCTTCTGTTCAATTATTATGTCGCATGCATTAACAAAAATACCAAAGCAGATAAGAAATCAGCTTATCGTTTACTATTTCCTCAACAGAAATATAACGATGTCAAATTGCGTTTGGTCCACAGTAAGCTGTTCAAGCAATTAGAATCTTATTTGCTGTTTCAATTAAGCACTCATAACAATTCCTGGGATGCAGATATCTTGTTACTTAATTATTACAGACAAAAGAAGTTGGATAAACTTTTCAATGCTCAAAGAAATAAGCTGAATAAAATAATTGACCATAATAGTCGCTGGAGTGAAAAGAAATTCCAAAACAGGCTTCAAATGGAAATCTCAAGTTATCAAAGTGATTCTCTTGAAAAAAGAAAAAAGAAATTGAATCTTGTCCAAATCTCTAATTCTGTCGATCAGATTTATTACGCCCAAAAGTTGAAATTCGCTTGTTTGGCTTTGTCTCATCAGGCCGTTTACAAGCACGACTATTCATTAAACAATGTTGCTTGGGTAATAGAAAGAGTCCATCTGGAAGGCCTTGAAGAAGTCGCACTTATTGGTTCTTACTATTGGGCTTATCAAACAATAAGTAATCCAGATTCAGATCAGTTTTTTCAAGGCTTCATAGATTATATCAAACTAAAAGAAGAGGAACTGGAAAGAGACGACCTTCAGACGCTTTATTTCTTCGCCATCAATCATTGCATAAGAAAATTGAATACCGGTGAAAAAGATTATGGTCTGCTTGGTTTAGATATTTATGAGCGCACCCTAGAAAACAATATTCTCCTTATTGATGGCTTCCTTTCCAGGTTTTCTTACAGAAACATTGCAATGATGGCCATCAGGGCGGAACAATATGAGTGGGCTGAAAAATTTAGTCATGACTATGTAGATCGCTTGAGGAAAGACGACAAACAGAGTGCTTATCGTTTCAACCTGGCTCTGGTGCATTATTATAAGGAAGATTTTTCTACAGCACTCTCACACATTCAAGAAGCTGACTTCAAAGACCAGCTCATTCATCTTGCTGCTAAAACACTTCAGGCAAAAATTTATTATGAATTAGAAGCAGAGAAGGCTTTAAATTCTCTGCTTGATTCTCTGGACATTTATCTTATTAGAAATAAAATAATCGGATATCACAAACAGAATTACAAGAATATAATCAAGTACTTCAAAAGGTTGAGTCGTCTGAATCCTTATGATAAAGATGCTAAATCTAAACTCCTCAAAAAGGTAAACAACGAAGAAGTATTTACAGAAAAGAAATGGATTATCGAAAAACTAAATAATTGATTTTTAAATGAGGTGTCATTCACATCCCCTATTTTAATTCCTACAATCTCAAGCTCCGTTAGCGGGAATTCATCTTTAGAAAAATTGAGATCACTGTCTTCATTTACCCCCGGTAATTGGTTGTCAAGTATTTTCCTATTAAAAAACTTCCAATTGGGACTATTGGGATATGAAGAAGATATTCCAAGAATTAATTTTCTTGTTTCGACCAAATCTATGCCTGTGATTTGTCCATCACTGTTAACATCTGCACTTAACAAGGAACATACGGAGTTAAGGTTAGCCAGCCCCAGAATATGTCTTTGAACAAAGACTATGTCTAGTGTGCTCACTCCATTTAGATCATCTCCCGTTTTAGAAAATTCTATTTGAAAAGAAGATCCATCAGCTATATTGTTTTTCACTGCTACGCAGTTTATATATTCTAACAGCCCATTGCTCATGTCACAGTTACTAAAATCAAGATTAATTGATTGATCGTTTGTTGTAATAATGACATTATCTACAGATAAGTCTTCTCCTCCACATGAAGATACAATATTGCTCGGGGTAATAATTGGATCAAATAGCCTAATTATTTGAACTTTCGTTGCGACATCAGCCAACCACCAATCTAAAACGGTATAGCTTCTCAGGACCTTATAGGATATCCCGTTGCTATCATTAAAGACAACATCTTCATATGTCCATTGTGATGTTCCTGTAGGACCAAGAGGACTTATTCCGCCCACTTGTTCTGGTGTGATTTGGTTCGGTTCTACATTGGTAAGCTCTAACTCCTCATCTATTGTATAATCTGTGATCCGGTCTCTTTCAATAAAAACAGTTTGAATACAGGAGGCAAGTTCTACTTATGTTCCGTTTTCTATCATGGAATATGTAAGAGAAGTTATTTGCATAATATCACTGCCATCGCATCCTGTACTTTCAACATATATTTCTTTTTCAATTATATAATCTGCATTGCTCGTAGGTACAGGATCTCCGTAGCTATAGTTAAGATCTAAATTGTGTATGTGTACTGTTAGGTCTGATGGGCAATCCAGACTGTGTTGAGCGGAGTTGTTAACACTAAGGCAGAATATAAAACATAAACTAAAGAGGATTTTCATATCACTTGATTTTTACACAATATCCTAACTATTTTTAATATTGGAAAATACAAAAATAAATTTGTGTAGCTAATAAACGCTCCAGTTCTATTATCCAAGATGTTGATTTACAAGACCTTAAATCACGTTTTTGTAGCACCCTGGTTATTCGTTGACTAATGCTGCTGTGAGGTAGTACCTGTTTAAAGCTGCGATGTTATCCGTGGATATTTCCTTAGGGCATTCAATTTCACATGCACCTACATTTGAGCATTTGCCAAAGCCTTCCTTATCCATCTGAGCAACTATGTTAACGACTCGTCTTGTGTGTTCAACTTTGCCCTGTGGAAGTTTTTCAAGGTGATTAACCTTTGCTCCTGTAAACAACATCGCGGAGCCATTCGGGCAGGCCGCAATACAAGCTCCACATCCGATACAAGCTGCCGAATCAAATGCTTCAGATGACTTATCTTTTTCAATAGGAAGAGCGTTGCCGTCTGGTGCTTGTCCGGTATTCACAGAAACATATCCCCCTGATTGGATTATAGCATCTAAAGAAGCACGGTCAACAACCAAGTCTTTAATAACTGGAAAAGCATTTGCTCTAAACGGTTCCACTACTATTTGGTCTCCATTTTAAAAATGGCGCATATGAAGCTGACACGTTGTTGTCCCTCGGGAGGGTCCGTGTGGCTTTCCATTTATTACCATACTGCATGCCCCGCATATCCCTTCTCGGCAATCATGTTCAAAAGCAATAGGTTCTTGTTTCTGTTCGATCAAACGCTCATTGAGTACATCCAGCATCTCAAGAAAAGACATGTCTTCATCCGCATCCACTTTATGATTGACAAAATGCCCTTTGTCATTATTGTTTTTTTGTCTCCAGATTTTTAAAGTCAGTTCCATTACTTAAGTATTTAACTATTTATAGCTTCTTGTTTTAACTCAACATTATCGAATGCTAAATTTTCAATAAATAGATCCGGGTCTCCGTTTTTATTCCACATCCATGCAGATACCGTAGCATAGTCTTCATCATTCCTTCTGGCTTCTCCTTCTTCAGTTCTGTACTCTTGTCTAAAGTGCCCTCCTCAGGATTCATTTCGGTTGAGCGCGTCCACCATCATTAACTCTCCTAACTCAAAAAAGTCAGCAACTCTAGTAGCCTTTTCAAGCTCTGGGTTAAAGTCTTCACCGTTTCCTGGAACATAGACATCTCTATAAAATTCTTCTCTTAGTTCTTGAATCATCTGGCGACCCTTTTTCAGTCCCTCTGAATTTCTAGACATCCCGCAATACTCCCACATAATTTTACCTAGCCGCCTGTGAAAGCTTTCTATCGTTTGATTACCATTTATATTTTTAAGACTTGTCAATCGCTCTAATGTTTCTTTTTCTGCTAGATCGAATTCTTTACTATCAGTCTCAATTTTTGGTGTTCTAATTTCGCCGGAAAGAAACTGACCTATTGTATAGGGAATTACAAAGTACCCATCTGCAAGTCCTTGCATTAGCGCTGATGCGCCCAACCTGTTAGCTCCATGGTCTGAAAAATTTGCTTCTCCAAGAGCAAATAGTCCCGGAATGTTTGTCTGAAGATTGTAATCAACCCATAAGCCCCCCATTGTATAATGGACAGCCGGAAAAATCTTCATTGGCACTTTATAAGGATCGTCTCCGGTAATTTTCTCATACATTTCAAAGAGGTTACCATATTTTTGAGAGACGATTTCCTCTCCTAGTTTTGTTATCGTTTCTTTATTTGGATCTTCCAGCCCTCTTGAAAAAGCTTCTGACTGCCCATATCTCTCTATCGCAGCTGAGAAGTCAAGAAAGACTCCTAGTCCTGTAGGTACAACCCCTTTCCCATCGTCAGTTGCCCCTTTGGCTGCTCTGGATGCAACATCTCTCGGAACCAAATTCCCAAATGCAGGATAGCGTCGTTCTAAATAGTAATCTCTGTCTTCTTCTTTAATATCAAGAGCAGATTTAATACCTTCTCTAATTGCTATTGCATCTTCTTCATGCTTAGGAACCCAAACTCTTCCATCATTTCTCAGAGACTCAGACATCAATGTGAGTTTAGACTGATATTCTCCAGATACTGGAATACAGGTCGGGTGGATCTGAGTATAGCAGGGGTTTGCCATAAGTGCTCCCTTTTTTACAGCTCTCCATGCTGCACTGACATTGGACCCATTGCATTTGTAGATAGGTAAAACGCATTGCCGTACCCTCCCGTTGCTAAGACTACACAATGGGCAGCATGACGTTCAAGTTTACCGGTCAATAGGTTCCTCGTAATTATACCTCTTGCTTTCCCGTCAACAGTTACAAGGTCCAACATTTCGTGCCTATTATACATTGTCACTTTCCCGGTAGAAATTTATCTTGACAAAGCTTGGTAAGCTCCTATCAAAAGTTGTTGTCCGGTTTGACCTCGTGCGTAAAATGTTCTTGAAACCTGAACGCCTCCAAAAGATCTGTTCGCAAGCAGGCCTCCATATTCTCTTGCGAAAGGAACCCCTTGTGCAACAGCTTGGTCTATAATTTCAGTACTGACTTCTGCCAGTCTGTAAACATTCGCTTCTCTTGATCTGTAATCTCCGCCTTTAATCGTATCGTAAAATAATCTATATGCGCTGTCTCCGTCGTTTTGATAATTTTTTGCTGCATTTATTCCGCCCTGTGCAGTAATACTGTGCGCTCTTCGGGGGCTATCATGAAAAGTGAATGCCTTGACATTGTATCCCAGTTCGCCCAAGGTCGCTGCTGCAGAAGCCCCTGCTAATCTTGTCCCTACAACGATTATATCTAATAATCTTTTATTGTTGGGGGCAACCAACTTCATCGATCCGCGATAATTTTTCCACTTTTCAGATAAAGGACCTTCAGGTATTTTTGCATCTAGCTTCATTACAGTACTCCTTTTTTAATTAAAAACCATATCGGGATAATTGCAAATCCTAGAGGTACAA
The DNA here is from genome assembly GCA_965248155.1 of Saprospiraceae bacterium. Taxonomy (GTDB): domain Bacteria; phylum Bacteroidota; class Bacteroidia; order Chitinophagales; family Saprospiraceae; genus RFSX01. The sequence goes on along the minus strand of CBDFIO010000002.1, from coordinate 1,472,579 downwards.
TTATTGAATATGTCAATCCTATAATATTAATTACAGGCGTGTATTTATTGTGTCTGATTCCAAGAGTTGTGAATGCGCTTTGAAAGCCATGGATCAAATGAAGTGCTAAGGCTACCATTCCGGCCAGATAAACAACAACAATCCGTGTCTGGGAAAATGAGACTTTTGCACTTGTGTATAGATCTTTTACTGCGTGATCCATTCCTTCATATTTGACCATCTCCAATTGGTCTGTGAATTTCATTTTATACCAAAAGTCTCCCATGTGAATGCAGAGAAATGCAAAAACCAGTGTCCCTAACAATGCCATATTCTTGGACATCCAGCTCCCGTTGCTATATGTGCTAACGGCATATTGCTGTCCTTTAGCTTTCCTGTTGCTGAGGGCAATCAGAACACCTTGAACGGAGTGCAAGAGGATGAAAAAATACAATCCATATGAAACCGTCTTGATTAATGGATTGTGCGTCATGAAATAGGAATAGGTGTTGAATGATTACCCTCCATCCTGATACATCAGTTGGATATTCCCGATCAAATGGACCACCAAAAAAGTGATGAGAAAAATTCCTGTTAAACTCATAACAAGTTTCTTTCCTATACTGGAGGTAATAAAGTTAAAGAACCAGCTCATTCTTGTTTTTTCTTTTTCTCGGACAAAATTAATCTAATCAAAACTTTTCTGTGAGGCCTTCGGTATTTAGATTAAATCTTAATTAGTTGTTCGTGTGATTATTTAATAGTTTTAAAATTAATTACCCCTATCCTTTCCTTGATGTATTATTCTTGTTTAAGTTCTATAATTTTGAACAGTACTCTTGTTTAAAACCAATAGTTATGAATAGATCATTTCCTTTACACCTCTTTTCGATATTGTTTTTAATTCTGTTGCTGAGTTTTAATTTAATCGCACAAGATGACAGGCTCATAAGCATTAAAAAGCTAAATAAAGATTTTGAAGATCTAAAGGATCTTCTTGAAGCTCATCCTGATCCATTTCAAAAAATTACTGAAAGTGACTTCTTGGGCACATATAATCAAATCAAGTTAAGCCTCGACCAGCCTCACACTGTGCTTGAGTTTTATAAAAAAGTTGCTCAGGTGATCACATTAATAAAAGACGGACATAGCTCAGTATATCTGCCGGAACACTGGTTGCTCAAGAAAAGAAAGGAATCCGGCGTCTTTCCATATGAGGTTTATCTAAACAACAATAATGAACTATATGTAATAAAATCATTTAATAATGGAACAATTCCAGTTGGTTCAAAAATCGTGTCCATAAATGGTCTAACAACAGAAGCGTTCTTAAATGTCATTGACCCATACATCTCTTATGAAATTATACCGTTTCGAAATACAAGAATTGACGCCGAATTTGAACAATGCCTCTATTTAGCATTTGGAAAGTCAAATGAATTAATTTTTAAATATTTTGTTGCCGATACATTGTCAACTGTTATTACTACTATGCCATATAATGAGTGGAAAATCAAACAGAAAAACAATAGGGAAGAAAAAGATAAAAAAATTGCAAAAGGAAAACCATATGACTATAATTTGATTGCTCCGGGAATTGGTCATCTTAATATTTATGCATTCCTTACTGCCGATCTCGATGCTTACAAATCTTTTCTTAAGAAAACTTTTAAAAACATTAAAGAGGATAAAGTTCATTCTCTTATAATTGATGTAAGAGGAAATTTTGGAGGATGGCCTAAAATCTCATCAGAATTATTTCATTTTATTTCCAACGGATATTTCAAAACTATGGGGAAGTCGAGTATGAAGGTCAGTGAGGCTTATCAAAAAAGTATTACTTCGCGAAACCATATGTTGATGCATAATACACCATATATTGAACACAAGAGGCATTACATTGATCTGAATTCAATTTTAAAAAAGCCACTTGGGACTTTTGTTAATGAAGATGTGTTTTTCAATGAAGAGCCAATATTCAAAGATTTCGAATTTAAGGGGGACTGCTATTTGTTGGTCAACCGGGATTCATCTTCTGCGGCCTCCAGTTTTGCTTCTACTTTTCAGTGTTATTCTATGGGAAAAATAATTGGTGAAGAAACAGGTGGAACAAAAATTTTCCGTGCTCACGCTATGGGATCAAAATTATACAGGTCGGGGATCCGGGTTTCCCTCTCCACAACAAAGTTGTTTGCTACGTGCTATATGGAAGAAAATCAAGGTGTTTTACCAAATATTAATTTCACACCTTCCCTTTTAGATATTATACACGGTGTTGACTCACAACTAAATTATGCCCAATTATATATAAATCATGTTCGTAACTCAAAAAAAGAGTAATAACACTTGCTTTCTTCTTAATATAATATCATTTACCTTTGTTTTATATGAATGCACAGATACCTCAAGTCCTTGAGGAGTTATTACAATTTTTTCCAGAGATAGATCCGCCGATAAACCTTACTGAAGAAGTCGCAATTTCATTCAGCAAGCACAATCGTCCCCTTCCTCAAAAAATAATAGATAACAACTTCAAGACCTGGGATACTTTAGATGAATACTCTGAACTTATTCCTTGTTTCCAATTAAAACTAGATGGTCCTTTTTATGCCATCGTGTATTGGAAGGGTTCCATTATGAGTTACGAATATATTTTACTCACACTCGATCAACAAGGCCTCCTTGTTTCAAAAAAGGTGATAGCAGGAACGATTAGCAATGGGGCTAGCGTGTTAAGATCTGCCGCTCTTATTGATGAAGATAATTGTGTATACTCAACCGTGGGAGAAAGTAGTGCAGAAGACAAAAATTATAATCCTACTCTTAGCAAAGCCTATCGATTTGAAATCCTACCAGATGGACATATCAAGAGTAGCCAAGAAGAATTAATGACATGGGAAGAAAAAGAAGAAAGAAATCAAATCAAAAACCTTTAAGCGGCTCAAAGCTTAAATCAATATTACTCAAACATTTTACTAAAAACCCGAAGAAACGACTTGACGCGGGACAGCTATCTAAAAAACTAAAGATTACCAGTAATAAAGACGCTATTAACTATGCCTTAAAATCTTTGGCAGAACAGAGCATGCTGCGTCCTGTTTCAGACGGAAAATACGTTCTAAATAAGGGTACAGATTTTAGATCAAAAAACGTACAGTCCAAATCCATATACTCAGGAACGGTTGAAAAGATCAGAAGTGGCGCTGCCTATATTCTGGTAAGTGCTTTGGATAAAGATGTTTATGTCCCGTTTAGACACCTTGATGGTGCATTAAATGGAGATGAGGTGGATGTTTCGGTTTCCTTTTATAAAGGAAAAAATCCTGAAGGACGGGTTGTAAAAATTCTAAAAAGAAATACGACTCAATTGATGGGTGTTTTTAAAAGACGAAACAAATTTGCTGTCGTATCATCCAGCAATCCAAGAATAACACTATCCGTTAACGTAAAAAAAGAAAATTACAACACCGCAAAAGACGGTGATAGGGTTCTTGTCAATATAAGCAAATGGCCAAATGGCCAAGATCTAAGTACCTGGGGTGAAGTAATAAAAGTCTTTGAAGCTATTGATGACCACAATTGGATGATGGAAAGCATCTTGGTAGAAAATGGTTTTAGTTCTGACTACCCAGAAGAAGTCCTTAAAGAAACTTCGCGCTTCTCTTCGACGATTGATGAGAGTGAGCTTGCAAATAGAAAAGATTTTCGCAAAGTGCTGACCTTTACTATTGACCCGGATACGGCACAAGACTTTGATGATGCGATCTCTTACAATAAGTTAGAGAATGGAAATACCGAAGTAGGTGTTCACATTGCTGATGTTACACATTTTCTAAAACCAAATACCGCATTAGATAAAGAAGCTACGAAAAGATCAACCTCAATTTATCTTGTAGACCGGTGTATTGCAATGCTTCCGGAAAAGCTATCTAATGATTTGTGCAGTCTGAAACCCAAAGTAGATCGGCTGTGTTTTTCAGCAGTATTTACTTTTGATAAAAATTATAAAATAGTTCATGAGTGGTTTGGAAAAACAATAATTCATTCCGACAAAAGATTCACTTACGAAGAAGCACAACTTTCAATAGAAAATTCAGGGGGCTTATATCACAAAGAGCTTAATAAAATAAATAAGATTGCTTTTGCTCTGAGGAAAGAGAAATTTAAAAACGGAGCGATCGCTTTCGAAACCGATGAAGTTAAATTTATCCTCCGAGACGACAATAAACCTACAGGAGTTTTTGTAAAAGAAAGAAAAGACGCACATCTTTTAATCGAAGATTATATGTTGTTAGCCAACAAGAGTGTTGCTCATTATATTTCTTCGAAAAGCAAAGGAAAACCAATTCCATTCGTTTACAGAATTCATGACCTTCCGGATGTGGATCGTCTTGCAGACCTAAGTCTGTTTATGAGAGAACTGGGAATAAAAATGGACTTGTCTACTCCTGAAAGAATTGCTGAAACTTTCACCAGCTTATCGGCAAAGGCTAAAAATGATCCTGCATCAAAAATACTGATGCAGTTTGCAATTAGGACAATGGCAAAGGCCGTTTACTCAACAAATAATATTGGACACTACGGTTTGCACTTTGATGAATACACGCACTTTACGTCTCCCATAAGGCGGTATTCCGATGTGCTTGTACATCGTCTTTTAGAGAAAAACCTTGATGCCGATTATTATTCAGACAAAAACAAGCTCGAAGCCAAATGTATCCACATATCAAAACAAGAAAGAAAAGCCATGGAGGCTGAAAGGGATTCTATCAAATACAAACAAGTAGAATACATGGTGGAACATGTTGGAGAAGAGTTTGAAGGTGTGATTTCGGGAATGTTTGAGCGTGGTGTTTTTGTTGCATTAGACCAATCTAAAGCTGAAGGTATGGTTCCATTTAGCAACTTCAGTTCACATTATAATCTAGCTCCCGGAAGGTTTATGGCTTCAACAAGTAATGGTGGACATTCAATAAAAATCGGTGATAAAATTAAGGTCCGGGTCGTCTCCGCTGATCTGGAGAGTCGACAAATAGACCTAGACGTCATAGAAAATTAGTTTGTTAACTATCTTGAAGTATAATCATTTCTTCCATATTTAATCGTTAATTATTACTTATAAGATTAAGGGGACATCAGCGCTATCAATCTTAACGATTAGTCCTCTGAATATTTTTTGTTATTTTCCGCCTTAATCTTATGTATATGTGTCTTTCTATTGCTCCTTTTTTTACTACTGATGCTGTTGTTTTAGGAATTCTTTTGGTCGTATTGGCCGTTATTTTCCATACTTCTTCATTGGATTCCCCTTCCTGGAAAAAGTTTTACACCTATGTGCCGGGCCTTCTCCTTGCATATTTTATTCCAGCATTATTAAACTGGCCATTAGGTCTGATTGCACCACACTGGTACGGTACCGGTCTTTATGATTTATTGGTAAAATACGATTTGGTTCTACCTCCAGGGTTAAGTTATGACAACATCGGTAATTTTCTTGAAGCTAATGCGGTACCAGTATATGAGTATACTCCTTTACAAAGACATTCACAATTATATTTCGTTGCCTCTAGGTATTTGCTACCCGCAAGTTTGGTCCTGCTTTGTCTGGGAATTGATTTTAAAGGTTTGATGGGCTTAGGATCTAAAGCTTTGATCATGTTTTTCACAGCTACCATTGGAATTATCATCGGTGGCCCTATTGCTCTTTTATTTATTTCTTCCTTTTTCCCGGAATTGATAGGTGGTAGTCCGGATGAAGTTTGGAGGGGTCTATCTACTGTTGCCGGAAGCTGGATTGGCGGAGGTGCCAATCAAACAGCAATGAAAGAGATATTTGAAGTAAAAGATAATCTGTTTGGTACTATGATCGTCGTTGATGTTGTTGTGGCTAATATCTGGATGGGCTTTTTATTATATGGCGCTAATATTTCTGACAAAATAGATGGCTGGCTGAAGGCCGACAATAGTGCAATTGAAGATTTAAAAACAAAGGTGGCGGACTATCGTGCTAAGATTGAAAAAATGCCAACAACAACTAGCTTGTTTATTCTTATGGCTGTAGCTTTTGGTGCTGTTTCTGTTTCTCACTGGGGAGCTGATGTAATTACTCCATGGATGAAAAGTTTTAAAGAAACGCTTAACAGCTTGAGGCTTAATTCATTTATGTCACATTTTTTCTGGTTGATCGTGATCTCAACAACTATTGGGATGACCCTGGCTTTAACTCGAGCGCGCAAACTTGAAGGAATTGGCGCTTCCCGTTGGGGCTCAATATTTATATATGTTCTTGTCGCAACGATTGGAATGAAAATGAATCTAGGTGAAGTATTTAATAATCTCGGCCTTTTTGCAATTGGTATTTGTTGGATGTTGGTACATGTTCTCTTATTATTGACAGTAGGGAAACTGATAAAAGCGCCTTTCTTTTTTGTAGCTGTAGGAAGTCAGGCTAATGTTGGCGGTGCCGCATCTGCTCCAATAGTTGCATCTGCATTTAGTCCAAGTTTGGCACCGGTAGGTGTTTTAATGGCTGTGTTGGGATACGCTTTAGGAACCTATGGGGCTATAATTTGTGCTACACTCATGCAAATAGTTTCTAACTAAACCAACCTATCATATTGATACTCACCGTGTTTTGATTCCTCAATGGGTGAATCTTACAATTATTTTAAGTATCTTTGCAACCCTTTTTTCAGGAGACAAAATATCAAGGAATGAGTAAGAAGAGAGTCTTGTTTTTGACCCAGGAAATGAATCCCTACACTACGATCTCAGAAATATCTTCAGTTGTTAGAAAATTAGCACCTTTCACTCAAGGGAAAGGAATGGAGGTACGTGTATTGATGCCAAAGTATGGGAGTATTAATGAAAGACGTCACAGGTTACATGAAGTTGTGCGGCTATCAGGAATGAATATTATCGTAGATGACGATGATTTTCCGTTAATCATCAAAGTAGCATCGCTCCCGGGAGCAAGACTACAGGTGTACTTTCTAGATAACGAAGAGTTTTTCAAAAGAAAGTTCATTTTTGACGATGAAAAGGAAAAGCCCTTTAAAGATAATCAGGAAAGAATGGTCTTCTTCTGTAAAGGAGTCATCGAAACTGTAAAAAAATTCGGGTGGCCTCCAGATATTATCCATTGTCATGGCTGGTTGACCAGCTTGGTTCCTTTTTACCTCAATACCGTTTATAAAAACGAACCTATTTTTGAAGAATCAAATGTCATTTATTCTGCTTATAAAAATGATTATGAAACAACCTTTACTAAAAGGTTCTTCGAAATCGCGGCTATTAATCAACTAGAAATCACCGACTTAGCGGACTTTAATTTAAAAAATAAACCTAAACTTCTTTTGGGAGGCATTAAACACGCCGATGCCATCGTTAAAGGAAGTAAGTCTTTGCCAAAAGAAGTTGAAACATTAATTTCCAATGAAGGAAAACCTTGTCTTGACTATATAGAGGACGAAGCAGAATTGGCCCAGGAAATGGTTCAGTTCTATACAGGATTATTTGAAAAAGTGTCTTAGCCGTTTTTAATGAGAATACAATATTTTTTTTGGGTTAGCTTCATGCTTTTATTGTTAGCCTGTGGTGATTCCATACAGTTGGGATCAGATATAATTGGATCCACAGATATAGAAGTTGAATATACGGATACAGTCCCTATTTCAGCTAAAACGATTTCTTCTACTTCGCCACCTACTTATAGAAATAGTAACTCCTTTGACGGAAGAACTTATTTGGTAGGAGAGATAAATGATTCTGACTTCGGTCGGTCTACCTCTATATCTTATTTTTCTGCTACGTTAATATCTTCTTTTCCAAACCTTGAAAACGCAAAGTTCGATTCTGTAGTTTTATCACTACCCCTCGACACTCTTGGTGATTACGGGAATGAAGATGAGCTGTTAAATCTTGAGCTATACCAACTTGTGGAAAAATTTGAAGTTGAATCCGGGGATACACTTTTTAGTGACTTAAGGCTTGAACACGATGCTGCACCTATAGCAACTTTGTCAACTGTTGTAAATAGTGCGGATTCAATTATGTTATACAACCCAATTCCCGATACGATACTCCGAGCTGTGTCTCAAATTCGTTTTCAGATGGATACCTCCTTTTGGAGAGAAATCGCAAACGACACACTTAAACACGAATCTTCAGCAGCATTGATTGAACACATTAAAGGATTCGCACTAAAAACCGCGGATGCTGACAACCGAATGCTCGGCTTAAGAATAAATGCAGCTTCCTCTGCTGCTATAGAAATATATTATTCCGTAGGTGATACATCTAAACAGGTATATTTTATTGATCTTGGTTTGTACCGTCATAGCTTTTTTGAGCACGATTATAGTGCCTCTTCAATCGAACCGGTATTAGATCTGGAAGGACAAGATGAATTGTTGTATTTACAATCTATGTCTGGAACAAATGTCGAATTTGACATTTCCTTTGTCGATGATCTTCCTGATGTAATCATCAACAAGGCTGTTCTGGAGTTCGTTATTGAATCTCCACCTGATGATTACTTTCCAATTAGTCAAGTGCTGGCAAGTTACAGAAATGACGATGGAGAACTCAATGTTATTGAAGATGCCTCCCCTCGGTATCTAGGCTTTACTTTTGATGGAGAATTGTCATCAAGTCAAATAGACGGAAGCACTCAATACCGATATGAAATTATTCTTACAAACCACATAAACAATCTCCTAAATGGGCAACTTGAAGGCCGAGGTCTTATAATTACAGCCATAAGAAAACAGGAGCGCCCTCATAGGTCCTTGTTGTTTGGTCCAACACATAACAAATTTCCGGCTACCTTAAATCTTATTACGACAAAGCCTTGATGTTATGTGTGGAATCGTAGCCTATCTAGGACAAGAAAACGCCTACCCAATTTTAATTGAAGGTCTTAAAAGGTTGGAATATCGTGGTTATGATAGTGCTGGGGTTGCTTTATTAAATGGTGGTCTTAAAATAATTAAAAAACAAGGGCGCGTTGCTGATCTTGAAAATTTCGCCAATGAAAATTATGGTGCGCTTGAATCTCACGTCGGTATTGCACATACCCGATGGGCAACACATGGCGTTCCAAATGATATTAATGCCCACCCCCATGTTTCAGGAAACGGAAGGTTGGCTTTAATTCATAATGGTATAATAGAAAATCATACTTCAATAAAAGAAGCCCTTAAAGAGCTTGGTCATCAATTCACAACAGATACAGATACTGAAGTCTTGGTTCATCTAATCGAAGAACTCCAGGACCAAAATAATATTGACCTTGAGGAAGCTGTAAGACTGGCTTTAAATAAGGTTGTCGGCGCCTATGCCATTGTTGTTATTGACAAAAAATTTCCCGACAAGATTGTAGGTGCAAAGCTTTCAAGTCCTTTGGTTTTCGGAATTGGCGATAATGAATTGTTTTTAGCGTCGGACGCCTCTCCTATCGTCCAATACACAAACAAGGTTATTTACCTTGAAGACGGAGAAATCATTTCAGCCAATAGCGACGGAAGTTATGAAATCAGGACGCTTTCTAATAAGGTATCAGACCCAAAAGTTTTAGAACTCGATTTAAAAATAGACGCTCTCGAAAAGGCGGGTTATCCACATTACATGCTTAAGGAAATTTTCCAACAGCCTGTTTCTGTGGCTGAAAGTATGCGTGGAAGAATAAATGCAAATGAAGGGTGGGCTACTCTAGGTGGGATGAGACAGCACATAAATAGAATTGCTCAGTCTAAAAGAATAATTATTATGGCCTGCGGTACCTCCTGGCACGCTGGCCTTATCGCTGAATATTTGTTTGAAGATCTTGCACGGATCCCGACTGAAGTTGAATACGCCAGCGAGTTTAGATATAGAAACCCAATCATCAATGAAGGTGATTTTATCATCGCAATATCACAGTCTGGGGAAACCGCAGATACTTTAGCGGGAATCAAGCTCGCTAAAGCGAAAGGTGCATTATTGTATGGTATAGTAAATGTTGTTGGGTCGTCGATCGCTCGAGAAACAGATTCCGGCTCTTATACTCATGCTGGTCCTGAAATTGGTGTAGCTTCGACTAAAGCCTTTACTAGCCAATTAACTGTTCTGGCATTAATGGCATTATATCTTGGGCATTATAAAGGTCTTTTATCAGAAGATTATTTTCGGAAATTGCTTGCAGAACTTGAAAGTGTTCCAATTAACGTCGCAAAAATTCTTTCAAAGGATAGTCAAATAAAATATATTGCCAGCGAAATTCGAAACGCATCTAATGCCCTATATCTGGGACGAGGATACAATTTTCCAGTCGCGCTGGAAGGAGCACTTAAGCTAAAGGAAATTAGTTATATTCACGCCGAAGGATATCCTGCAGCTGAAATGAAACATGGCCCAATTGCATTAATAGATATGTATATGCCTGTCATCGTTATGGCAACTAATAAAAGTGCATATGAAAAGGTTGTCAGCAACATACAAGAAGTAAAAGCCAGAAAAGGTCTCGTGATCGCAATAGTCACCGAAGGAGACAAAACGATTAAAGACCTGGCTGATTATATAATCGAAATACCCGAAATTGAAGAACCGTTTTCACCACTCCTTTCTGTGATACCGCTACAATTATTAGCCTATCATATTGCAGTAATGAGAGGGTGCGACGTTGATCAACCACGGAATTTAGCTAAATCTGTAACAGTAGAATAAGAGTTATGAATTTTCAAATGGAATACAACAGTCAAAAAGAAAAATTAGTTATTTCTGAATATGGAAGAAATATTCAAAATCTAATTGAATTTGCCAAAACAATAAGTGATGCAAAAGAACGACAACATTTTGTAGAACAAGTTGTCAATCTGATGCAACAAATGAACCCCCAATCAAAAAACCTTGTGGAGTATAGGAATAAGTTGTGGAGTCATTTATTTAGAATTTCCAATTTTGAATTAGATGTTACTCCTCCTCCCGGGGTAACCGCAAACACAGAATCTGTTGGTGAGCGCCCTGTTAAAGTGGAATATCCCACCAAAGAAAAAGAATATCGTCACTATGGACATCATGTAAGAACATTAATCCAAAAAGCAATTGAAATGGAAGACGGTCCTATAAAGGAAGGCTTCGTTGAAAACATAGCTTCTTTTATGAAACTCGCTTATAAAAATTGGAATCCTGAACATTATGTGAGCGATGAGATCATTATAGCAGATCTAAAGGTCTTATCTAACGATAAAATACACGTCTCAGAATCCAGCTCGTTGGACTTGTTGACTTCTGCAGTTAAAAAGAAAAGAAAGCTCAACCAAAACAACAACCGTAAAAACCACAGAAACAGAAGAAGAAAATAACAAAATATTGTATTTTCTTTTAATATATTTGGTGCTGATATACAAGCATTAAAATGAAAAATGAGTCATTTATTGTTGAGGGTAATTGTCGCCTTAGTGGATCTATTACACCTCAGGGAGCTAAAAATGAAGCGCTACAAATAATAAGCGCTACACTTCTTACTAATGAAAAAGTAACGATTGACAATATTCCAGATATTCTGGATGTCATCCGATTAATCTCCCTTCTGAAAGGCCTCGGAGTTGAGGTTGAAAGATTAGATAATAACAAATACAGCTTTAAGGCAGAAAATATAAATCTTGAATTTTTTGCTTCAAAAGATTATCTCCATGAAGCCAAACGGATTCGGGGTTCTGTCATGTTGTTGGGACCTCTTTTAGCACGATGCGGGAAAGCATTTCTTCCTAAACCAGGTGGTGACAAAATTGGTCGTCGTCGACTCGATGCTCACTTTCAGGGGTTTATGTCTCTAGGTGCAAAATTCAACTATAACGAAGAAAAAGACGAATTCTTTCTGGAAGCAGACAAGCTTCTGGGCTGCTATGTCCATATGGAGGAAGTATCCGTTACAGGTACTGCAAATATTATAATGGCTTCTGTATTAGCAGAAGGCCAAACAAGTATATACAATGCCGCATGTGAGCCTTACATTCAACAGCTCTGTCTAATGTTGAATGAAATGGGCGCGAAGATTTCAGGAATCAAATCTAATCTGTTGAGGATTGAAGGTGTTCAGAGCCTTGGTGGAACAAATCATACCGTCTTACCTGATATGATTGAAATTGGTAGTTTGATTGGCCTAGCGGCAATGACACAATCCCCCTTGACAATTAAGGATGTAAGATTCGACATGTTAGGCATAATCCCATCTGTATTTCGAAAACTGGGTATTTCTTTTGACCTTGTAAATGACAACATCGTTATTCCCCAACAGGACAATTATGAGATTCAAAATTTCATGGATGGTTCGATCTTAACGATCTATGATGCCCCATGGCCAGGGTTTACTCCTGACCTATTAAGTATTTTACTGGTCATTGCAACCCAAGCCAAAGGAAGTGTTCTTATACATCAAAAAATGTTTGAAAGCCGTTTGTTTTTCGTAGACAAGTTGATAGATATGGGTGCTCAAATAATATTATGCGACCCACACAGAGCTAGTGTAATTGGCCTGAATAGAAAAAGCCAATTGCGGGGAATAAAAATGAGTTCTCCGGATATCCGAGCAGGTGTTTCGCTCCTTATTGCTGCCCTTTCTGCTAATGGTTCCAGCAGAATTGATAATATTCAACAAATTGATCGCGGTTATGAGTCTATAGACTTACGTCTAAATGCATTGGGTGCCAATATAACGCGCGTTAATCACTAGTAATGTCAAGGTTTTGGCCTGAATAATATCCTGTGTTTTCGTCTTTGATGTATTTGGTGTAAAAGGTGATCTGTCCAACATGATAGCTAAAGTGTTCTATGACATGAATTATAACTGATATGGTATTTTCACTAAAGCCCTGAACCTTCCTGTCTAATACAAGCTCTTCGATAGTTAACTTTTGAATGATCCCATTGGCTGTTTCTACTGTTTCTTTTATTTTTTCATATAATCTGTCTTTTTGTATATTTTCTCTGGATTCAAATTTATCATTTCGTTTGCGCTTGTCTTGTAGGCCTCCGATACCAAATCCTATATACTGCTGCACGTTCCCGCTCAAATGCAAAATCAAGTTGCCGACACTGTTTGTGTTTTCATTTTTTCTGTACCAAACTTCTTCAAGGCTCAATATGTCCAGACATCGTTTAATTCTTGAAAGAGATTCCTCAATCATTCTTCTTTCAAATTCCTTTTTGATTTCTATTAATACCTGATCAATCATTTGCTAATGCTATTAATGCTATTTGAATTTTAATATCGGGAATTTGTTTTAATAAATGATATGCGGCCTCAACGGTCGCTCCTGTAGTGACTACGTCATCGACCAATAAAATACTTTTACTCTTAAATCTTTCAGGGTTTTTAAGAACAAAAGACTCCAATACATTTTGAAACCGCTCTGATCTGTTTTTTTGTGTTTGAGACTTCTGGCCTTTCATTTGTAGCAATGAATTAACAACCAGTGGCGCCCCAATCACTTCAGATATTCCTTGCCCGAATTCTTCACATTGGTTGTATCCTCGAGAACGTCTTTTTTTCCAATGTATAGGAATTGGTACAATCGTGTCAATTCTATAAAAAAGTGGGCTATTTAATATCTTCTTACCTACGTCCCTACCAAAGATGTGAGCCACTCGATATCTTTTACCATACTTTAAAGCATGAATTGCTTTTTGAATTCCGCCGTCTTTTAGAAAATTAAATAGTGCTGCGACATGATGAATTTCAATTCTTCCGCTTAGTCGCTGAAGCAGCTCGTTCTCTTTAACGTGAAAGTGATTTGTTGTCCCAACACTTATCTTACATGGCACACAAAATACATCATGCTTGATGGCTATATTCTCTTCACACGAAATACATGTGTTTGGGAAAACAAGCGACATGACGTCATGGCCCAAGCTGCTGATATGCTGAAAGAAGTTGTTGATTTTATAAAAATAAGAAAACGCCTGCCTTTGAGGATAGGCAGACGTCTCAAAACAAAACGAAAAACCAACTTTATTTTAAATACCTTTTCTTAACCTAACAGGTATATTTATCTCTTTGTTTCTCCTTAAGATCTTTAATTTTATCGTATCCCCGACTTTTGCAAATTCCATTTCTTTATATAAGTCTTCAAAGTTTTCTACTTTTTGGCTATTTATTGCAACAATTACATCTCCTGGTAAAACGCCGGAAAACTGCGCAGCGCTTCCTTTATCAATTTTTGCAATATAAAAACCGGTATTTGTTCTAAGGTTATATTCACTTACAAGTTCGTCATCTACCGTGTTTCCTTGTACTCCCAATCTAGTTCTCTCTCTTTCTCCGCCGTTTTCTTTTAAGTCCTTAATTACGCGCTGAACCAAGTTCGATGGGATCGCAAAAGAATATCCGGCGTAAACACCAGTTGGTGTAGCAATCGCCGTGTTAATCCCAATCAACAAGCCATCATTATTTACTAGTGCTCCTCCGGAATTGCCGGGGTTAATTACCGCATCCGTTTGAATAAATTCTTCAATTGTCTTTTCTCCTTGAATAATATCTATATCTCTTCCTTTGGCGCTTACGATTCCTCCAGTAACCGTTGATTTTAGATAGCTAAACGGATTTCCAATGGCTGCGACCCATTCTCCAACACGAACATTGTCTGAGTCAGCAAATTCTATCGCTGTCAGGCCCGTAGCTTCGATTTTCAATAATGCAATATCTGTATTTGGATTTGTTCCAACTTTTATTGCTGAGAATTCTCGTTTATCCGGCAAGGAAACTTTGATAAGGTCCGCATATTCAATCACGTGATTATTGGTTACGATATATCCGTCTTCAGATACAATAACTCCAGATCCTGTTCCATTTTTTGGTTGATAAAAATTTCTTCCGAAAAAATCATTTAGGTCCCAAGAGTCAAAGAATCCATCATATGGAGATTTTTCATTTCGGTTTTGGTATCTCTGTTGGGCTAACTCATTACTTTCCATGGCAGAGATGTGAACCACGGCAGGCGTAACGACCTCTGCTGCTTTCACAAAATCGAAAGGGGTTGAGCTGCTGTTATTTGATGCAAGAATTGCTTTAGGTGAAATGTTTGTGTTGCTCTGTTGCGGGTGATTTGAAACAGCAAAATGAAAAGCTGTAAAGGCAACAAGTCCTCCAATAAACCCTGCAAATACCAAAGGAATTAATCTTTTCATCGTTTACGCTTTTGATACATAAAAACGCCTGATATTCGATGAAATTACCTCAGCATTGGTCTTTAACAATACATTAACAGCGAAATTTCAGGACTTTTGGGTTTCGTATTTTTTAAATATAGAATCAATTTTTTCTGCAAGTTTTCTGTCTCTTTCAGTAATTATATTGCCAGCATCATGAGTAGTTAATTCAAAATCAACTCTGTTCCAAACATTAGTCCAAAAGGGGTGGTGGTTTACTTTCTCCGCTTCTATCGCTACCGCGGTCATAAAAGAAAAGGCCTCTGTAAAGTCTTTAAACGTATAAGACTTCTTCAATTTGTTTTCTTCCTCTTTCCACATAAATATTTATTTGTGCGACCAATCGTAATTTCCTAAATTCAATAGACATTCTTTAAGTAAGTCGATAGAGTTGCGAATGTCCTTTTTGTGGGCCATTTCTATGACTTGGTGTAAATATCTTGTCGGTATAGAAATGCCTCCAGCGATACATCCGTTTCGTGAATATCTTTGCATCCCCGCTGTGTCGGTACCTCCTGCAGTAAGTACTTCTACTTGATAGTCGATGTTGTTTTTCTTAGCGGTTTCTTTCATAAACTGTACCATCCTATAGTCACATATGGTCATTGCGTCCAATACTTTAATTGCTGTCCCCTGTCCAAGCATTGTCCCCTGCTCATGAGCTCCGGCGCCTGGTAAATCATAGGCCAGGGTAACATCCAGGTTTATTCCAAAATCAGGATTTATTCCCATGGTAGCTGCAATTGCTCCTCTTATTCCTACTTCTTCTTGTGCCGTAAATACACCGTATATGTCAACAGGGATTTGTGCGTCCTTCAATTCTTTTAAGGCCTCCATTAGAATATATACCGAGACACGATTATCAACTGACTTTGAATTAATTGTTTCCCCCATTTCTATAAAAGATCGCTCTCTTGTAATTGGATCACCAATGGATATTAGTTCCGTCACCTCCTCAGCTTTAAGCCCTGTATCAATAAAAAAGTCCTGGCCTTTAAGGGGTTTCAGTTTTTCTTCCGCTGTAAGTACATGAATGGGTTTCGTGCCCATAACACCGATGATGTCTTTTTTTCCATGAATAATGACCCTCTGTGCTGTTAAAGTTTTCGCGTCGAACCCTCCTAGTGTATGAAATCTTATAAAGCCATTTTCATCAATATGAGTCACGATGAAACTGATTTCATCCATATGAGCTGTAATCATAACTTTTTGATCACCCTTGCCCTTTTTAAATGCTATAAGGTTTCCCAAGGGGTCAGTAGATACTTCATCTACATACGCTTCAATTTCATTTTTTATAAAAGCCAGGATTTTGTGTTCAAATCCTGGTGCCCCAGTAACTTGAGTTGTTTCCTTTAGAAGTTCTAGATCTATCATTTAGTGCTGTATTAAATAGCACAAAATAAGACATTTGTTTGAGAAGGATATATATTGAATTATCTTGAGCGTTTAAGGATTGTATCTATATTAAATGAACAGAATCAGACAATTTGCAGGACAAACAATTACTTATGGTCTTGGTCATATTCTTTCTAGAATCTTGTTCTTCCTACTTATTACCGTTTATCTTACTTATCGTTTAAAAGACAGCTATCAGTACGGAATATACACTGACCTTTATGCTTATGTGTCCATATTGCTTGTGCTGTTTTCAATGAGATTAGATACCGCTTTATTTAGATTCGGAGCTAAATCTCAAAACAACCCAGCAGCTTTCGGTTCTGCGCTTGTTGCAGTTTTTCTAAGTGCCGTTTTTGTTGTTTCAGTTGGTTTTTTATTCGATAATAAGATTGCCTCTTTATTGTATTATCCCGAAAGTCCCCATTATGTTCGGTGGTTCTCAATAATTTTAGCCTTTGATATTTTGTCTTTGCTTCCTTATGCAAAACTTAGACTTGAAAACAAAGCGGCTTTTTTCGTCTACTGTAAAATCTTTAATGTTGTTTTTACCGTTTCTCTTGTTCTGCTCTTCCTGGAGTTGCTTCCCAAGGAGGCTTTTGGTAAAGGTGTTCTTTCCTTTATTCCACTTTATCGCTTCGAAATAGATTATGTGTTCTTAGCCAATTTAATTTCAAGCATTGCTGTTTTTCTCGTACTGTTATTTTCTTTACGGTCAACGAAGTTCTATTTCAATTCACCTCTTTTGAAAAAAATGCTATACTATTCTTTTCCATTAATTGTTGTCGGAATCTGCGGAAGCTTTAATCAATATTTTGCTGTTCCATTGCAAAAGTTTTTCCTGGGTGAAGATGTTATCAGTAATATATCTTCAGGAGGAACATATGGGGCCTCTCAAAAAATTGCATCAATTTTTTTACTTTTTACGACGGCATTTAATTATGCTGCAGAACCTTTCTTTTTTAATAATGCTTCAGAGGAAGACAGAAATAATCTCTATGGTAAAATATGCAGGTTGTTTGTCCTTATTGGAGGCATCATTGTGTTGGCTATTTACTTGGGAATAGATTTGTTTAAGTTTCTTATAGACAGCAGTCTTCGTGAAGCCATTTTCGTCGTCCCAATCCTTTTGTTGGCATACCTTCTGCTTGGTATATATTATAATATATCCATTTGGTATAAACTCTCAGATAAAACGATTTATGGTGCATTCATTTCTTTTATTGGGGTAATTATCACCAGTATAATCAGTATCGTTTATCTTCCTAAATTTGGTTATAGTGTTTCGGCCTGGGCGGCTCTTGCAACATTTTTCACTATGGTTATCCTGGCATATTTCCTTGGACAAAAACATTTTCCAATTGACTATCCCGTCAAAAAGATTTCGTTTAACATAATAATAGTGCTCGGGATTATGGCTTTGAGTTATTTCGCAAACACCTGTTTTATGCCAACCGTTTTTTATAGTCTAAATGCTTTGCTGTTTGTCGCCTATTTGATCTACACCTGGAAGGTTGAAAGAACTCAGTGGCTAAGTATATTAATTAAAGATAAGTCCACAGATAGTCTTTAATCGAAATTCTATTCTTGTATGCATATACAATCAAGGCCAATATTAAGATGACAACAGTCACTTTAATGCGCTTCCATGTCGCTCTGTTCTTCTCCCTCATTGTTTTGTATCTGTGCCTGCTCGTATAAGACATTATTATTTTTGTTTGATTCTATTAAGGTTTTTATTCGCTTTCAGCCTAATGAAAATTTCATGAAATGCAAAAATAAAAATTGCGCTGAAAATAAGTAAGTTTCTTGTCATTTCAACTTCGGTAATGAATGCAGGGAAAAGACTTCTTACCAATAATAATTCTACGGCAATAATAAGGCCGGCAAATAATAGTAAGGCGATAATCACTCCTCTGGTTTTCTGAGCATCGAATCTCGTTCTGTCTATTTCATTCTTCAGTAAAACTGATTTAATTCGGTAGTCGTCAGGATACATCCTAACCAATTCAATGGCGACCCGTTCGGTTGTTTTATAATCCAAAACGTTATATGAAGCGATTGCTTTCTTTGTTAAAAGCTCTTTGTAAATGTCTGTTTGATTCACGGTAAAAACATTTTCTGAAATTACATTTTCTATCATTTCGTCTACAATACTTAGAAAGTAATCGTGCTCTTTTACTTCAAAAAGTGCAAAAATATAATCAAGTTGAATTTGCATAAATTCATTAAACGGCAGTTGTAAAATGGAAGCTTTATTTCGTTCGTAATACCTGATCTTTTGCTGAAAAGCTTTTCTTGGAATATTGAGATATTCTGTAAAAGAAGATCTTAATATGTCCCTTTCAAAATTCATTGATCAAGCACCTTATAGAGAATCGGTTTTGATGGACTAGCATCTATGTCTAAAGAAATGATCTGAAGGTTTAAGAGATAAACTCCATCTGCTATAACATCATCTACATATATCATTTCGGTAATTGTTTTATTCATTGAAATCTCACTTTTAATATTCCAAAAAGTTTTGTGCGCAATCAAGGCCCCTCCGTCTTGTTCTTTATCAACACTTGGCATATCTAATAAAAGGTGCTGAACTGGTGTGCGGTTAATCAACTCTATCGCTTCTTTACTAAAGTAACATGGATTTGTGCCTGTATAATTTTGGCTTAGCTTGCTTTCAGAATTGGTCCTTGTTCGAATTACCAGAGCAGAAACATTTTTGTCAACCGGTAAAAGCGACTCGATTTGATTTGCCTCAATTTGTCTGTCTCCGTTTTCCAATAAGTCTGGTTCAACGCTTATTAGCTGACATAAAAAGTGAAATTGCTTAAGGGTATCGTTGATCGAATTTCCTCTTTGATCAATATGCAACACACTCTCAGTGTGTGTTCCATTTCCATGGGGATTAATATTGATTTCATAAAAATTAACCGGAGATCCTGCTTCTAAGGCGCCTACAAATCCTCCTGATTTAAATGGTTCGCTTGAGTAGGGTTTTGCGCCAAACGCAACCGGTGGCTTATCTCTTTTTAATGGGATAGAAATGTCAATAGCTTTTGTAAGGTCAAACTTATATTGTTGGTTTCCTATTTGTACTTGTGCTATCATCAATTTCTTTTGTCTAACCCCCAGTTCAATTTATTTCTTATTGTCTGCATAAAATTGTCGCCATCAAGGGTTATCATGTTTGTCTTAAAGCTATTCTTTCTAATGGTTATTTTATGGTCTGACGTAATGATGGCATGCCTGCTGTCCAGAGAACATAAAAAGTTATCGGTTCTTCCTTCTACTTTAAAACTGATCTTATGCTCATTTGAAAAAAGTATTGGCCGGACATTAAGGTTGTGAGGTGCAACTGGGGTCAAAATAAAACTATCGGCTTCCGGAAAAATAATTGGTCCACCGCAACTTAATGAATATCCGGTTGACCCCGTTGGAGTAGATACGATTAAACCGTCTGCCCAATAGGAATTTAAAAAGACATCATCCACAAATGTATGAATGACGATCATCGAGGAATTGTCCCTTTTTAAAATTGTAAAATCATTGAGCGCATAATTCCTTGAAGGAAAAATCTTTGGCTCCGATTCCATTAGAATCATTGATCTTGGACTTATTGAATACTCTTTTCTTAAGAGTTGGTCAATTGCCATTTCTATTCTTTCCTGTTCTATGCTTGCAAGAAAGCCCAGCCGACCAAGGTTTATACCCATTATCGGCGTCTCTAATCCTTGAATAATTGTAGATGCAGATAATATCGTTCCATCTCCACCGAGAGTAATTATAAATTCGGGATTATACTCTTTGAGTTCTTCGTGTGAACTTAGACAATGAGACAAACTTATTCTGTCTGGCATGAGTTGAGCGAATGGCTCATAAATCTTGAAGCTTATGTTTTCTTTCTCCAGCTTATCGATCAAGAGTTTAACATAAGCCTCATTGTCTTTAATCCATTTCTGTCCGTAAATGAATGTTTTCATTATTGATTCGTTCTTTTAGAAAGCAAAAGAATTGTGAAAAAACAACCCCTTTTCTCCAATATCATTAAAGCTATATTCAAAGCTAAAAAGAAAGTTATTAAATAATTTTACATCAATTGCTGGACCATAACCATAAATCCACCTGTTGTTCAAACTATTCGTCAATATATATTCGGGTTCATTAACGTAAGCTACATCAAAATTAAATCTAAAGAATACACTTAAGTTCATTTTTCTAAATTGCTTAGGAAACCACTTTACAGTATTCAGGTTATTATCAAACAGTCGCACTTTTGTGGAATTCATTGAGATAAAATAGTCTGATCCATCCATAACATATAGCTCATAGCCACTTACAATATCTTCATTCCAGCCCAGTCCTGTGTTATTGGCAAACGACAATTGGTTTCTGATAATATTAAACTTTCCTTTATTTCGGCTGCTCAGGGTTGTGCCATTTGAAATCCTAAAGTGTTTTTCAAAACCCGTTGTCACGCTTAAGTTGTTAAACTCATTAAACAATCCAAAGCCTTCTTTTTTGATGTTTAGAAAAATTAAATGCCCTCCCTGGGGATAGTGCTTATATCGTCGCTTGTCAAAATTGAAATCATACTCTAAAAAGAAAAATCTAATGCTGCTCCTTTCTTCTAAAAAGTAATTTTCGTTTAATTGCTTGACAACAAATGGGTCTACTTTGTTGTAATGAAATTCAATTCTAAGCGCATGGTAATTATTAACATTAGGGCGGAATTTTATTTCTGGGTCTGTTCTGAATCGCGATAACAACTTTCGCTCATCTTCATGCATCGCATATTGAGTCTTATTGTTGATTGTTTTGTACCCTATTTCCTTGTTTTCTGAATAAAAGATATTGAGCCCCAATCCCAACTTATTGTCAAGTGCTAAGTAGGGATAAGAGTATTGTAGTTCATATTTTTTTGTATACCCAAAATGTACTTTTAATTTAATTGGATCTCTATTTCCGCTAAGATTATAGTGTGCAATTCGAAATCCATAATTAACACGGCTTAGTGATCTATTTTGCTCTTTCCACCAGGCACTAAAGTTTCTATCTGCTAATTCGAAAATGGGCACTGGAAACAAATACCAGTTTTCTTCAAGTCTGATAATTACATCGGTAATCATATCAGCCGGATTATAATTCCTCAGGTTAATTTCAGAAAAGTTGAAGAGCCCCGTACTTAAGATTTGAAGCTTGTTGCGTTGAAAAATTTCGTTTAGAGACAAAAGGGATATTGTGTCTCCTTCCTTAAAATCCAGTTCCTGGAGAATGGCCTTTTCTTTGGTATGTCTATTTCCTTCAAAAACGATATTCTCTATAACAACTTCACCGTCCTGAGCAAATATTGAAATTGTAAATACAGAAAATGTGAAGATGAATAAACACTTATACATTTAGATAATTCATTAATAAATCATAGCGGTCTTTTAGGTCATCCGCATATTCATCTTCTACGAAACTTGCGCTCACTTTATAGTCGTATCGTTCCAATGCCGATACGATGTTGCTTATTTCTTGTTGATTTACTTTTATAGTGAGCAGAATGTTCTCTGTGTCTTCTGAACTTGTAATAAAGCTAGATATGATAACAGCATTTTCAAGTTCAACCACGCGGGCTACTTCTGATAATATATATCCATTTTTTGTGGTTTCGATTACGATAATGCTACCTGGCTCTTTAAAGGAAAATGTGTTTGCATAGTATTTAATAAGATCTTCCTGCGAAATAATTCCCAAGAATTTTTCTTCATTATCTACTACCGGAACGACCGTTATATTGTTTTGTGCCAACCGGCTTAATACTTCAAAAATGTGGTCGGTCATTTCAATATAAATGTAGGACTTGTTCAAATGAGTGTCTGCGATTAAAGTGTCAGGATCCACAGTGCTTACACTATCTTCTGAAACCATTCCCAATAAATTATTGTCCTCTACTACGGGCAAATCTTTTACCCGATAAACACTCATCATGGACATAGCCTGAGCACAGGTGTCATTTAGATTTAATGGTAAAATGTCATTTGAAATTAATTCTTTCGCAATCAATTCTCTCTTATTTTGAAACTATAAAATTGTTCTCTACTTTCTAAACAGTTTTTCTTTTTCATAGTTGAACTCCTTTTGTGATAATAAGCCCCTACTTCTAAGGTCCTTTAATTTTTTCAACTGTGATAATAGGAGGTCGTCTTGTAAAAGATCGCTGCCTGGTGCCTCAATGCCTTTCGTTTCCTTACTGCTGAAGCCATTGTTCTTGAATGCTTCAAACTCTTCTTGAATTCTCAAATAGGCAAGGTCGTCAAGGCTTAAAATTTTCTTTTTATCAGAAAATCCTAATCTGACCGCTTCTTCAAGATGATTAAAGCTCTTCTCCTTGTTCTCTAGTAAAGAGTGAATCGCTGCCAAGTTAAAATGGATTTCTTTATCCTCTGGCGTTATTTCTAAAGCATGATTATAATCTTCTAGAGCATCTTCCAGGTCATATTCCTTATATTTTTTTTCAGCGCTGCGCTTGAATGGGTTATCTCTTCTTTTCCCTGTATTCTTTTTATAGTCATACCTTTCCCTCCCCATCTTCATGTCTCTCCGTCTCCTGTTTTGAGAAGGATATGGTTTTCTTGATGACTCCTGACGAATTATATTTTTGTTGTACTTCCTGTCAAATGTTTCTTCACTCATTGAAAACAGATGGATTGCATCAAACAAACCCAGCATTGTTGATACGGGGAAGAATCTCGAGGTCATAAACATTAATACAATATAAAAGATACCTGCTCCTGTATCTCTTAAATAAAACTTGTGTAAGCCTATGCTCCCAGCAAACAATGCCAAAAATGCTGCAGCTATTCTGGATTTTTCCATATTGACTAATAAATTTTTGTTGTTAATATAGCAATGTCATCAACGTATTCTTCTTCACCTTTAAATTCTTCTAGTTGTTCAACCAGAGCACTATTAAATTTATTTGCTGATAATTTACGGTTTTTTAACATGAATTCTTTAACTCTTTCTTCGTCAAAGAAATTTCCCTTATCATCCCTTAGATCCACAAGCCCATCGGTAAAACAAAATAATAAGGCGTCCTTAGCTAAACTAAAAGTGTGTTCCTGTAAAAATGGAAGATTTTCAAATGCGCCAATTACCGTACTTCCTGTCTTTAGCATTTCAAGTTCTCCATTGTTGTAAATCAGCGGTGGGCAATGTCCAGCGTTAATGTATTTAAGTGTTCGGGCTTGGATGTCCACTTCAGCAATGAAAAAAGTTATAAACTTATCGCTTTTTGTAATTCTATATACCGCTTGATTTAAAGCAAAAACAAAAGTTTCAAGATCGCGATATTGAAAGATTAGGCTTTGGAGCATGGCTTGAAAATTAGACATTAAGAGTGCTGCCGCCACTCCTTTTCCGGAAATATCTGCGATAACTACTGCAAATCTTTCTTCACTAAATTTCATGAAATCGATATAATCACCGCCAATATTAAAATGGGGTTTGTAAAATGTATCTACTTCGTAAAAGTCGCTTTTAGGAATATTCTCAGGGATTAACATTTCCTGAAATTCTTTCGCTAATTCTAATTCTTTGTTTAATCGCTCTTGCTTAATTTGTTTTTTAAAGAGGCGCTTGTTTTCGATAGCTACCGCTATAATGTTGGTAATTGTTGTAATAAATTGAATCTTGTTATAAATATCATCTTTGTCTTTTATGCCTCCAATTAATGCGTATGAGATAGGGTTGTTTTTATGGAAGACGGGAATTACAATATCGAACAATCTTAAATAGGCGTGGTTATCTTCTTTGATCGTGTGTAATCTCTTATATTTTAAACATTCTTCAATCAGTTCCGGGACATACTTATCGTTGACATTTATTGAGCTGGCACTTGTCCAATCTTCTGTATCCTTGACAAACAGTATCATTTTTTCGATACCCATCTCCCAGCTAAGAAATGAACGATACATATTAAAGAGTCCGTCTGCAGAAACATTGTCGTTGATAGCCTGGGTAATCGTTAGCAGACTTTTAATTTGCAGTTCCTTGAGACTGAGCTCCTTTTCTAATTTCTCTAATAAATCTATTTCCCGTTTCAATCTTTCAATTTGTTGTTGTCCAAGTGTCTTCTCTTGTCTCTCGAAGATTTCTTGATTAGATTTTTTTGTATTGCTTCTTCAAGATTAATATTCATTTGATTAGCCATACAAACAATTACAAAAATTATATCGGCCAATTCATCAGAAATATTGTCTTTAATATTTATCATTTCTTCTGGATTCTTAAATGATTGTTCTCCGTACTCCCTGGCAATCAGTCTTGCTAATTCTCCAGTCTCCTCCGTTAATATAGTCATATTGGTAAGCTCTGAAAAATATCTTACACCAATCGTAGAAATCCATTGATCAACGTTCGTTTGTAGTTCATTAATTGTCATAAATCCTTATTCTTGGAGTCAATAATTATTGTTACAGGTCCATCATTAATTAAATGTACTTTCATATCGGCTCCAAAAATACCACAAGCTACATCCATAGTATATTCTTTTCTTAAATGACTTATAAATTGTTCATACAAAGTCTGTGCAAATTCAGGTTTCGCAGATTTAATAAACGATGGCCTGTTCCCCTTTTTTACCTTTGCGTATAATGTAAATTGACTTATGACCAAAAGTTGTCCATTTATATCTTGAACAGAATTATTCAGCTTTCCGTCTTCGTCACTAAATATTCTCAACTGAACAATTTTCTTGGCCAACCATTGAATATCACTTGTGTCGTCTTCATCTTCTACCCCTAAAAATACAATAAGCCCTTTTTCAATTTTTCCGTTTACATTTGAATTGATAATAACTTTGGCGGGTGTATATGTTCGTTGTATAACTGCTCTCATCCTTGTGTATAATTTGTTATAAACTTTGACTTATTAACATCATAAAGGAACAAAGAATTTTTTCCAGGCTTTTATATATTAATATATTTTATATATAAATCTTACTAATATTTTCTCCGCATTAATAAAGTTGTTCTATACGTCATTACAGATATTAAGTTTTCAACATTACAGTTTATCAACATGTTGTTAATTAAGTTATTACATATATAAATTCCAAGTTTTATTAACTGTATAACATGTTTAATAGTAATTCAATAATCTTAATTAAGTAAATAAGAAATATTGTGGATCTCTTTTATCTAGCTATTAACACTACTAATAATAATGACCCTTTTTTCTTTTAAAAGATAATAATTATTAATAGGAGTGTTTAAAAGCTTTCTTATTTAAAAAAGATCTAAAACATTTCTAGACTAAGATTATTTTAGTGTTCGAAATTAAATTAATGAAATACAATAGGCCTATAAAAATTTGGCTCGTTACCGGATGTGTTCTTTTGTTCTTTCAGATTTTTATTGGAGGCATAACAAGAATTACAGGATCGGGACTCTCTATAACCAAATGGGAAATTGTAACAGGTACTATCCCTCCTTTGAGTGAAACACAATGGTTGAAAGAATTTGAACTCTATAAAGCTACTCCACAATATCAAAAAATAAACCAGGGGATGAGTCTTTCAAAATTTAAGTTTATCTATTTCTGGGAATTTTTCCATCGTCTGTGGGCAAAAGCAATGGCTTTGATTTTCATTTTTCCTCTTTTGTTTTTTGTATATAAAAAGTGGGTAGATAGATTTTTGCTCATTAAACTGGGATATGTGTTTTTATGTGCCATGCTTGCTGCCGTATTTGGCTGGATAATGGTAGCAAGTGGTCTGGTTAACCGACCCTGGGTAAATGCTTATAAGCTTGCAATTCATCTGGGAATTGCCTTGTTGACTTTATCTGTTTTAACTTGGACATGTTTTGGTGTTTTCGATAATAGAGACGGTGAGATTAATAATGCATTCTTTCGAAAACATTTTAAATATTTTTTGATGTTTTTAATACTGCAAATATTTTTTGGAGCTATTGTATCCGGCATGCGTGCTTCATTGTATTATCCAAGCTGGCCTGATATAAATGGAGAATATTTTCCATCAATATTACTTGATTGGGATTCATGGACATTAATGAATTTTGTGGAATATGATAAAAGTACTTTTATGCCTGCCTTGATACATGTGCTGCATCGAAATTGGGGATATTTTGTATATGCATATGGAATGTACTTAGGAATAAAGTTATTACGATTTCCGTTTAAGAAACGAGTATATAAAAAGGGTATTGCACTTATTTTTTTATTAAACCTCCAAGTTTTATTAGGTATTTTGGTTTTAATCAATTCGATAGGGACAATACCAATCTTTTTTGGTGTTATGCATCAGGCAATTGCTATATTTATACTAATGGTTGTTTTGTATTTTAATTATTTTTTCAGGCATAAAAGTTTTAAGAATTAACACAATGAAATTGAAGGTAGAGTCTAAATTCAGATTCGTGGAAAGCAATGGTGCTGATGATGTCTTGCTTTTGTTACATGGACTTTTTGGGGCGCTAAGCAATTTTAAACACATCCAGGAAAACTTCAATGACAAATATAATGTTGTGATTCCTTTATTACCGATCATGGAACTACCTCTTAAAAATTTAAGTATAAATAGTCTTGTAAGTTACGTAGAGGAGTTTATTGATTTTAAAGGATATAAAAAAGTAAATGTTCTTGGAAATTCTTTAGGAGGACATATCGCCCAGTTGTTTGCTCTTAAGCGTCCTGAGAAAGTTAAATCCTTGATACTAACGGGAAGTTCAGGTCTATTTGAAAGTGCCATGGGAAAGACATTTCCGAAGCGTGGAGATTATGATTTCATAAGGACGAAAACAGAAAGTACATTTTATGATCCCAAAACGGCTACAAAAGAATTGGTAGACGAGGTATACGATATTGTTAATGATAGATCAAAGGGAATTAGAATTGTTGTCACGGCAAAATCAGCCATCAGAAATAATCTTGAGAATTCTATTTCGAAGATCAAAGCACCTTCTTTATTAATCTGGGGAAAGCAAGACAAGGTCACACCTCCATTTGTAGGAGAAAAATTTGATGAACTACTCCCCAATTCTCATTTGGAAATCATTGACCAATGTGGACATGCACCTATGATGGAACGCCCAAAAGAGTTTAATACAATCTTAGATAAATTTCTTTCTGAGATTAATATTAGAACTAAGGTCTATTAATTTCTGCTTCTCTTTCTTTGGCCCTATTAGCTCTTTGCATAGGGTTCTCTCCTCCCCCACCAAATCTTCTTCTTTTAAATAATTCAAATCGATCATCTTCTAATTGTGGAGGATAATGATTGTTGTTACGATCTACATCGGCGGTTTCGAGAAAAGGATCTAGAGTGATTGAAGCAATTTCTTTTTCTGTTACGAAAGACTTCGTAATATGTTTTTGACCGAATCGCCAAACTTCTGCAGGAATCCTTTTAACCTCAGTTGTTCCATCGACATATTCAAATTGGAATATAACCGGCATAACGAAACCACCAGTGTTTTCCACGGTCAGCTGATAAAAATTTTCATTTTTTTCAATCAATTCTTTTTCTTGATCTGTGAGGCCCGACAAATACTTATCGTACTCTTCTTCATCAATAATATCAATATCCAGTGGATCATAATTGGTATAATAATCATCAATAAAAGGATCCAATTCATTTTGGGTTTCTTTGATTTCTTCTTTGTTTCTGATACTTGAAATATTTTCAAGTGATAAAGAACGTTCTGCTTTCTGTCTATCAGATTCCTTTTGTGGGTTTTTACTGTTCACTTTATAATAAGCCACATCTTTTAAGCTTAGATCAACGTGGTCGTTTGTATAAAACCATCCTCTCCAGAACCAATCCAAATCTACAGCAGAGGCATCTTCCATGGTTCTAAAAAAATCTGCTGGAGTAGGGTGTTTAAATTTCCACCGATTGCAATATTCTTTAAATGCAAAATCAAATAGCTCTCTTCCCATAATGGTTTCTCTGAGAATATTAAGCGCAGTGGCTGGTTTGCCATAAGCATTATTTCCAAACTGAAAAATGGACTCTGAGTTGGTCATTATCGGAGATATTTTTTCTTTATCTCCTTTCATGTAATTGACAATTTTATGAGCGGGTCCTCGTCTAGAAGGATAATCTCTTTCCCATTGTTGCTCACTTAAATATTGCAAGAAAGAATTCAACCCTTCATCCATCCACGTCCATTGTCTTTCGTCTGAATTAACAATCATTGGAAACCAATTATGTCCTACTTCGTGAATAATCACTCCGATATGTCCATACTTTGTTCGTTGTGAATAAGTCCCGTCATCCTGACATCTTCCGAAATTGAAACATATCATGGGGTACTCCATGCCCATACTTCCATCAATAGACCATGCTGTTGGATAGGGGTAATCAAAGGTGTAGTGTGAATACCACTTTATGGTATGGGCTACAGCTTTTGTGGAATACTTACTCCATAGACAATCCCCTTCCTTGGTCCACATTGATTGTGCCATGACGGTCCTACCATCTGACATGGGAACACCTAGCGCATCCCAAATAAACCTTCTAGAACTTGCAAAGGCAAAATCTCTTACATTATCGGCATGAAAGATCCATGTTTGTTCTTTGTCGGACTTTGATTGAATGCGTTTCTCGGCTTCATCATAAGTTGCGATAGTAACAGGATGCAATCCTCCTTTAGCGGCTTTTTTTAATCTTGATTTTTGGTCTTTACTCAATACTTTATCAGCATTTTGTAATTCACCGGTAGAAGATACAAGATGATCACTGGGAACAGTAATTTCAACCTTATAGTCACCAAAGGTTAGGGTAAACTCTCCTCTCCCCAAGAATTGTTTATTCTGCCATCCGTAAACGTCATTATACATACACATACGTGGGAAAAATTGCGCAATAAAATAAACATTGTTACCATCTTCTTCAAATGGCTCATATCCTGATCTAGCTCGAGAATTATTGGTGTTGGGTATGTTATACCACCAAGACACATTAAACGAATAGGACTCACCTGATGCTATCGCTTGTGGTAAATCCACACGCATCATCGTTTTATTAATGGTATAAGAAAGCTTTTTGCCATCAAGAGAAGCGACAGACTCAATTTTAAATCCGCCATCGAAGCTTGGCCCAAGACGGGTCAATTGAGAAGCAGTCATTTTATCTAACAAATTGCTTGTGCTCATGGCGTAGGTATCTGAATCTTTTGCTCTTACGTTTTGATCTAATTGCATCCACAAGTATTGTAATACATCTGGTGAGTTATTGTGGTAGGTAATTGTTTCTTCTCCGGAGATTCGTTGTGTGTCGTCATCTAAGCGTAATTTGATGTCATAATCTGCTTCCTGTTGCCAGTATTCATGGCCGGGGGCTCCTGAAGCAGATCGATAAACATTTGGTGTAGGCAGATCCTCACCAAGTTGACGAAAGTTATTTTGATTGGTATTTTCTTGAGAAAATACAATAAGGCTATTAAGCACGAATAGGATAAGTATGCCGTATCTCATTTAAATGTGTTTTATTTTTTCTAAATAGAATCGATAAATGTAAAAAAATTATCGTGAAGGAAGGGTCGGACGTGTTCCACGTGGAACATTTTATAGATTCATTAACATCTCTTTGAAATCTTCGAATGACGAACTACAATAATGTGCATGTTTTTGTTTGTTTTCAAATAGTTGAAGTTGTGGGGGTAAATCAATTTTGTAGCCGGTAATGTCCTCAAACACTTCTCTGAATTTAGCCGGATGAGCTGTTTCAAGAAAGACATGGTGATTATTGTTCTTTTTCAAATTCTCTTTACATGCCAGATATCCTACAGCACCATGGGGATCAGCATGATAATTAAACAAGGAATTGATTTCTAAAATGGCCTTGGCGGTGTCCTCATCAGTAAAACTATAAGCCTTAATCAAGTCCTTAACCATATTCCACGTGGAACCTGACAATTCAACCAATCTTGGAAAATTACTGGGATCACCTACATCCATTGCATTTGAGAGAGTTGCTATAG
Organism: Saprospiraceae bacterium; assembly: GCA_965248155.1. GTDB lineage: Bacteria > Bacteroidota > Bacteroidia > Chitinophagales > Saprospiraceae > RFSX01. Next base: position 1,442,025 of record CBDFIO010000002.1, on the reverse strand, counting down.
AAGGTCTTGGAGAATAGTTCCCAGAGGTAATATAATCCAAAAAGGCCTGATTTGAGTTCACTGCAGCGACAAAACCCTCAACGGGAAGACCCATTTTCTGAGCGAGAAGACCGGCAGTTAAATTTCCAAAGTTTCCGGAAGGGACAACGAAAGTAACCCTAGAAGAAGTATGATCTATTTGCCCTAGAGCCTCAAAGTAATAAAAGCTTTGAGGAATTAGCCGGGCTATATTTATCGAATTCGCTGAACTAAAGCGATAATTCACTTTAAGATCAGAATCGAGAAATGCTTGTTTTACCAAGGATTAACAATCATCAAAAACACCATTAATCTCAACGGCAGTAATGTTTCCTCCCCATCCGGTCAATTGCTTCTCCTGGAGAGGACTTACTTTTCCAGAAGGATACAAGATAATTACCTTAATACCCGGGATATTATGAAAACCAGCCGCAACGGCGCCTCCAGTATCTCCACTGGTTGCAACCAAAATAGTTGTTTCCCGGTCTTCCTCTTTTAAAAAATAGGACATTAAAGAAGCCATAAACCGAGCACCAAAATCCTTAAAGGCCATTGTCGGGCCATGAAACAATTCAAGACATGAGATCTGTTCGGTAAAAGAAACTACTGGAGATGAAAAAGTTATTGCAAATTCTACAATGACCTTAATTTCCTTTTCAGGAATGACATCACCAAAAAGATTTTTACACACCATAATGGCTTTCTCCTGAAAACTATAATCATTTAAAAACTTGATGAACTCAGAACCCAATTGAGGAATATCACATGGTAAATACAGGCCCTTATCCGGAGGAAAGGCGTCCAGGACAGCCTCTTTCAATGATACTACTTGCGCTTTATTGTTTGTACTGTATAATTGCATTAATACTTTTTAGCACCCTCAAGGTTAATATCTGAAATATAATAGTGACAAGGAATTCCTCTTTGAATATAAAAGGAAGACAGTTTTTCAGCAATGTTTTCAGCTATAATAGAATTGTTGCACATGGCAAACATAGAAGGACCGGCACCTGAAATACTGAAACCCAAAGCGCCTTCACTCAGGGCAATTTCTTTTAAATCATAAAAATGAGGGATCAATTTTGAGCGTTGTGGCTCAATAATACAATCTTGTAAAGACCTTGAAAGAAGATCAAAATCAGACTTATAAAGAGCAGCTACAAAAGCCGCCAGGTTGCCTGATTGTTGAATGTGTTTTTCCATAGTAAGCTCTTTGCTTAAAATCGACCGTGCTTCATGAGTTAAAATTTCAACAAGGGGATAAAGCAAAACGCACTTTAATCCAGGAGGGCAGGGCAGAGACACAGTATCTAAGCTATTATTGTCCCTAATAAGGACTATTCCTCCAAATAGGGAAGGCGCTACATTGTCAGCATGAAACGAACCATCTGCTAGCTGTTCAGCCATCGTTGCAAACCGAAGAAGTTCTTTTCTAGAATAGGGACAATTCAAATACTCATTAACTGCAAAAGCACCAACAACAGCACTAGCAGCACTACTGCCAAGGCCAGTTCCAATACCCATGTTTTTAATCAATTCGATCTCTATGGGTTCATTTTCGAGTCCTAAAGATTCAAGAACTTTAAATGCCGCATAACCAGCAGTATTCTTATTTATATCTTTTGATAAAGATTGATTGTTGTGTATGGCCGCAATTTTGAGTCCGGCTTCTGATCCCTCTCTGATAATTAACTCATCACCGATATCATTTATGGCAAAGCCAAGAATATCATACCCCACAGCGACATTTGCAACAGTTGCAGGAGCAAACACTTTAAGTCTTTGTTTTTTTGTCATATTTAATTGATAATCAGGTGTTTATGTTTCATTTCCAATAGATAGTATTTCAGCAAGGACACCAGCTGCAGTTACATCTGCGCCCGCACCAGGTCCTCTTATGACCAAAGGAGTGTTGTGATATCGTTCGGTATAGAACACGATCATGTTATCGCTACCGGATAAGGTATAAAACGGACTTTCTTGACCCACGTGCCGCAATGATACCGAAGCCTTACCGTTTTCAAATTCAGCGATAAAACGCAGTTTGTTTTCTTCAAGTTTTGCTTGAACTAACAACTCATTAAATCGGCTATCATCGAGAGTTAGAGCTTTATAAAAATCCTCAATACTGCCAGCCTCAAGACATTCCGCATTTAAAATTGGACTAATATTAATCTCAGCCTCTTCAATCTTATACTTTGATTCTCGCGCAAGTATTAAAATTTTACGACGTACATCGGCGCCAGAAAGATCTTCTCTGGGATCAGGCTCAGTATACCCCAAATCCTGAGCCTTTTTTACCAATTCAGAAAAGGAGGTGCCACCTGGAGAGAAATTATTAAAGATATATGACACAGATCCAGACAATACGGCCTCAATCCTGTGAATAGTGTCTCCGCTGTTTATCAAGTTTTCTATAGTTGATATAACGGGCAATCCTGCGGCAACGTTGGTTTCAAAGCGAAATGGAGTTTTTCTTTTTGACGATAATTCCTTCAAACGGATATAATTTTCCATGCTTGAAAACATCGCAATTTTATTAGGAGTTGATATAGCAATATTGTTTGTAATTATCTTTTCGTAATATTCAGGCACAGCCCTACTTGCGGTATTATCAATAAAGATGCTGTGTGAATAATTGTACGAGACCATCTCATTGATGAACTTTTCAATGTCTGCACTATCTCCTTCTGAATCCAATGTTTCTAAATAGTCTGTTGCAGATAAGCCTTCTTCAGAAATCAGCATTTTTCTTGAATTGGATATGGCATTGATAACAATTTCAAAACCGGTATTTTCTTTAATAGAATTAGCTGCAAGCCTCAATTGTTCCAAGAGCGTGGATCCAATTAATCCTAATCCAATTAATCCTAATCCAATAATATATAGATGGAGGGTTTTGTATTCGGATAAATAGAAAGCATCATGAATGGAATTCAGCGCTCTTCTTTCTTGAGAAGATTTAATGGCGAATGTGATATTTAATTCTGAAGACCCCTGAGAAATAGCTTCAACATTAACACCATTTTTACCTAGAGTTTCAAATAGCAAGCCAGCAACACCAGGACTGTTTTTCATGTTTTCACCGACCACTGCAAGCAATGACAGGTTTGTACTAATACCTATTGGGTCAACTAGTTTTCGTTTTATTTCATACTCAAATTCTTCTTCTACCAACAGCTTCGCAGATGCTGTATTTTCTTCCTTAATGGCAATTGAAATTGAATGTTCAGACGAAGCTTGAGTAATCATAATAATATTGATTCCTCCCTGAGCCAAGCACTTGAAAAAACGCGATGCAATACCCGCAACACCCTGTAAGCCCGTACCTTCTAGCGATAATAAAGAAATGTCTTCGATCGAACTTAAGCCAGTTATAACCCGAGAATTAGAGGACCCACGATTTGATATGGTTGTCCCTGGATGATTTGGATTAAAGGTGTTTTTGATGACCGTTGGAATGCCCAGAGATCTTACAGGGCGGATCGTAGGGGCATAAAGGACCTTGGCACCAAAATGGGACATTTCAAGTGCCTCATCATAACTCATTTCAGAGATAGTAAAAGCTCGATTAACCTTCTTAGGATTACTTGTCTGTACACCATCTACGTCTGTCCAGATCTCAAGGTGTTCCACGTTTAACCCAGCAGCAAAAATTGAAGCCGTATAGTCAAATCCCCCTCGCCCAAGTGTTGTTGTTCTCCCAGAAGACGAATCGGAACCGATGAATCCCGTAACGACATAAACTTGTTTATCGGTTATATTAATGTCAGCAAGCCTAGTGTTTGTTTCTTCAAAATTAACAGCTGCAAAACCGAAATTGTCATTTGTAATTATGAACTTTCTTGAGTCCAAATAACTTGCAGGGATAGCCCTGCTTGAAAGGTAATGACTTAAGATAAATGCACTATTTCGTTCACCAAACGAAAGAATATAATCTTTGGTTTTTTCACTTGCTTCCTGAGTAAGAGAAACACCAGAGAGCACATTGGATAAAGATTTGTGATTCTCTAAAAGATCAGTTTCGATATCATGAAAAGCAGATTCTGAAAGTAACTCTTTTGCAGTTCTTTTAATGCGGCCGACAAGCAAATCTAACTGCTCAACATATTTAGGATTGTTAATACTTCCAAGGTCAGTAATTTCTATTAGCTGATCAGTGACTCCTCCAAAGGCAGAGACTACAACAAATAAACATCCATTTGTTTCGAATTTATCTGCAATAATGTCAGCGACCTTAATCAGCCTTTCTGTACTGGCTACAGAGCTACCACCAAACTTCAACACACGCATTATATGTTATTTTTTTATAATATATCAGAATCTGTGCCAGAACACATTATAAAAAAAAATAATATCACGAGGCAGCAACAGCAATTGCTTTTCAGTTTAATGAATGTAGTTATGAAAATTGGCTACACTTTCGTGAAATTTTATAACTTTACTAGCATAGTAAACTAAACGAGAACACAATGAAACTTGTCAAATCCCTTTTTATTTGCGTTGCATTTATTTTTTGCAGCCAGAATTCAAACGCATTTCAACTTTATTGCCCCGGAGATGTGTGGCTAACATGCAATGATGAAATCTGGGACTTATCTGGCTATGGCAACGCTTATTACGTTGCCTATGGAGTAACGTATGATGCTGGATACCCAACCGTCTCTTATAATTTAAATTCATGTAACACAGGAACAATATACAGAACATGGACAGTAGAGGATCCTTATTGGAATCCCGTAAGCTGTACGCAAGTTATTCATGTAAGCGGGGGAAGTTTTACATCCTCCAATATTTATTGGCCACATCAGGAATTACACCTTTATGGTTGTAATACAAGTCTGGATCCATATGATCTTCCTTATGGATATAACAGACCTCATTATGATTATTTGACCTGTAGCCATATTGGTATTTCATATGATGATCAAGTATTTAATTTTGGCCCGGACTGTAAAAAGATAATCAGGAAGTGGACGCTGATAGACTGGTGTCAATATATTCCCGGAAGCAATTATCATGGAATATGGAAATACAGTCAGCTAATTAAACTAAGCAATACAGAAACACCAATACTTACTTGCGCTAAAGATGTAGTTGTAGATGCTTTAGAATGTGATGGCGCATATGTTAATACCCCATTGGTTTCAATAGAGGGAGAGTCTTGTACTGGTGATTACAATGTAAGCAACAATTCTTATTATGCAGATTATCATGGAGCTGATGCCTCTGGCAGATACCCCATTGGAAAAACAACAGTAGAATATACAATAGAATATGCATGTGGAAGAGAAATGGTGTGTAGAACAAATATTCAGGTTAAAGACAACAAGCCAGCAGTACCTTATTGTTATTCAGGACTGAACGTTTCGTTGATGCCATTGGATACTGATAATGATGGAATGGTTGATGACGGCATGGTAGAAGTGTGGGCCAAAGACCTAGACGTTGGAAGTTATCACCCATGCAACAACGGGCCGTTGACCTTTTCTTTTTCTTCTGATGTTACAGAAACATTTAGAATATTTACTTGCGAAGAAGTAGGAGTGAATGCTGTGCAAATGTGGGTAACAGATGTTAAAGGCAACCAATCATATTGTGTGGTTAACCTTACCGTTCAAAACAACGCCGCAAACATCCCGGACTGTGAACCTGATGAAGCCAAAAACTTTGTTCTTTCAGGACACATTATGGACCAACACGAAGACAGGATCGATCAGGTTCAAGTCACATTAAAAGACCGGGTTCCAGCCTATAAGCTTGAAACAGTTTTAGACTCTTCTTACGATTATGAAATAATAGACAGCTTTTACAATGCGACGAACGTATTGGTGCACATCTACAATCTTACAGTTGTATATCATGAGCGGATTATTGATTCAACAGTTTATTATAATGTTTTCCATCTAGAATCAAACGAAAATGGAGTCTACGGAACAAACAACATCCTGGCTAACAGAGACTACGAAATAACGGCATATAGAAGAGGAGATATGACGAAAGTTACAGAGGAAGACCTCATAAGATTACGAAAGCACGTAGAGGGAGAGGAGATTTTTACAAACCCATATAGCTATCTGGCGGGCGACATAAACGAAGACGGGAAAGTTGATATTTCCGATGTATGGTTATTGGAAGAATTGGTAAGCGGGGAAGAAGACGAATGGCCCAATGAAAGACAATGGGTGTTTTACAATATGAACGAAATGGCAGAGATGACCGATCGCCCAAATGAAGATGATTTGTCCCAGGACATTAAAGTTCAGAACGTTCAGGGCAAAACACATGACCTGGACTTTATGGGGATACTTAAAGGAGATATTGACAAATTAGAACTGATCTCAGACAGCATTAAGATTTCCATGGATCAAAGATCTTCCAGCATTGAGGACTTAAGCATTTATCCGAACCCCTTCTCAGAAGAAATCACAATTGAGTTTATTGCTGGGCAGAGCGGATCCTTAAGCGTCTTTTCTGCACAAGGAAAAGAAATGTATAAGATTGAATTAAACGAAAGAGACAATAGGATTAAAATCGCAGAAGCCTCTTCGTGGGTTCAGGGAACATACATTTATAGAATAGAACGAGATAGCGGAAGTATTAGTGGAAAACTAATCAAGCTGTAATAAATAAGGAGCTTATTTCCAGGAGAAAGTTTTAACCATATGGTTGAAATCCTCTTTTATAAAATCGTAAACCGGGGCAATGGAGTCTCTGTTTACTTTGGCGTTAAAATATAAGGAACCACGTAAAAAATGTTGTGTGCTGTCAGTGAGATAGAACTGCAAGGGCGCAGCAACAGGACCGTCAATCTCAAACAATAAGCCATATAGGTTTTTGTCCTTGAATCGAATTGACAACTCATCGCGATAATTGGCTTTGACATTGTGCTTGTCCGCCATCTCAAAAGCATCTTTTATCAACACATCAAAACCATTTCGAGAATCGAAGCTTAAATAGCTCATGTAAAAGTATACATTCAGATCATGAGAATAGAGCTCAAACCAACAATCAGAAAGCCTCGGGTTTTCGTGTCTTAGGCTGTCTTTAATAAAACTTAAATATTGTGGTACTTCCATTTGAAAAGGGCAATTCTCATTTTCAAATATCCCATACGTTCTTTCAGGATAATTTATTTTTGGATAGACTCTGGGTTTTGGAACATAGTCTTGCTTATAATCGCAAGAGAATAATAATATTGTTAGTAAGATTAATGAAAAAGGAACGTTCATTACATTAGGGTTATATGAATTTTTTCTATCCGTCTTTTGGAAACTGATACAATTTTAAATTTAAACGGATGAATGTATAATTCCTTGTCCTTTTTAGGAATAAAGCCAAAATGCTGGAGAAGTAAACCTGCCAAGGAGTCTGCATCGCCTTTAAAGGAATCGAAACTTCCCTTTTCAACACCTATAATTCTAGCAACATCATTCAGGAGGGTTTTGCCTTCGAAAATAAAATTGGAAGCATTTATTTTGATGAACTCGACTTCTTCCTCATCATCAAACTCGTCCTTAATTTCACCGATAACTTCTTCCATGATATCTTCAAGCGTGACGATACCTGCACTTCCGCCAAATTCATCTACAACAATGGCCATGTGCGTCCTCTTTTGTTGAAACTCTTTTAAAAGGTTGTCTATCTTTTTTGATTCAGGAACATAGAGGACATTCGACCGAACAAATTGTTGCCAGTTGAAACTTTCCTTTTCGTTGGAATAGCCCAATAAATCTTTGACGTATAGTATGCCTAGAATCTCATCAAACTCCTCCTGGTAAACAGGAATTCTTGAATAGCCACTTTCCTTTATAATATTTAGCAAATCAACAAAGGAGTCATCTTTTTCAATAGCGACAACATCCACCCTGGACTTCATAATTTGTTTTGCGGAGACGTTGCCAAACTTAATAATTCCTCTAAGCATATCCGCTTCTTCAGATTCATGAACGTTATTTACGGTTAATTGGATTGCTTTGTCAAGATCTTCTTTGCTTGTATTATCTAATCCTGATTTTTGATATATAAATTGAGATTCCATTTTAGAGGACCAACGAACAAGAAGACCACTAAACGGTGTGAAGACTACAGAAAGCAGAGACATGGGGTGTGCCATAAATAAGGCAAAGCGTTTGTTGTTAAAATTGGCATATACCTTTGGCGCAACCTCACCAAATAAAACCAACAAGAATGTAACACCGATCACGGTAATCAGAAAATTAATGAAGCGACCGAGAAGCAATGCTTCTAGAGGAAGATAGTCCGTAAAAAACTGACCCATTTCAAGAAGTTTATCCTGGCCCAGCAGGCTTCTTATCAGATAATCCGAAAGTATAACAATTGCAATATTGATAAAATTATTGCTGATTAATATTGTTGCTAATAGTTTTCTGGGGCGATTTCTTAGTTTCAAAACGGAACGGCTATTGGCCGTTTCTTCTTTTTGAAGACGGTCAATATCATTAGGAGATAACGAGAAAAAGGCTACTTCAGATCCGGAGACCAAAGCAGAGCAAAAAAGCAAAAACAGGAGAACAAACGAAAAAGCGAAAACTCCCCAATTGGATAAAAGGAAAAACAAAATCAAATTATGTAATACAAGCAGCGGGGGGTCAGGGTCCAATGTTTAATTTTTAATTAAATAATATACAGCATTAAAATGGTAAGTCATCATCTTGTGCTGTAGATGTATTGCTTATTTCTGATGAACCGCTTTGTTCTGTTATACTTGTCTTTGGCGTTTCGTCTCCGACGGAAGGAAATCCACCTAAATCACCACTTGAAGTTTCACGCTTTTCTAACAAGCGGAAAGTTAAAGCAACAACATCGGTATTATAACGGTCATTGCCTTCTTTATCCTGCCATTTTCTTGTGGTAAGCTTGCCTTCAACATAAACAAGACTTCCTTTTTTCAAATCTCTTTCCGCTCGGCTAGCTAGATTTCTCCAAGCTACGACATTGTGCCATTCGGTAATGGTTTGCCACTCTCCACTTTTATCTTTGTAGCTTTCATTTGTGGCTACAGAAAAACGTGCAACACTTGCACCATTTTCTAATGTTCTAAGTTCGGGATCTTTACCTAAATGCCCGATTAAGGTTACTTTATTGATCATCTCAGGTTTGAATTTGGATTAAAGTCTGATAAATTAAAATAAAGGTATTCAATTATCATTTAAATACAAATCTATGAATTTTGGAAAGGCATATTTACGGATGTCGTTTTGATTAATTATTTGATAAGAGCTTTGTGGATTGAGCAAGATAATCTTGTTTGTGGAAGCAGTGTATATGTGGGCGGTAATTACCTGATGGGTAAGTTGCTGCTTATAACGGGCAATAAATGCAAAGTCTTTTAGTGGGCCGATTATGATATCATCAGGAAAAGACAGATCACCAACAGCGTCTTCCGTTTCAATATAGGGAAACTGAAATAGGCCCTTCCAGACATCCTTATTAATTCTTTTTTGCACGATGGTGTTTCCCAAGGGATCTACAATGTGAAAGCAATGAAAATAACGCAAACGTTTCTTGATTTTTTTGGCCTTAAATGGAATGTGTTGAATTCTATTTTGCGCGTAAGCAACACACGTAGAAGACAAAGGGCATGACGAGCAAGATGGAGATTTGTAAGTACAACATAAAGCCCCAAACTCCATAATAGACTGGTTGAAAAGAAAAGGGTCGTTATTTCCCAGAAGAGAGGAAGCGATATCTTGGATAGCTGAAACTGTTTCAGCTTTGTCTACCGGATCTTCAATTCCAAATACACGGGAGATCACACGAATAACATTACCATCGACAACGGCTCTTTTCTCTCCAAAGGCAGCACTTGAAATAGCCGCTGCCGTATATGGCCCTATGCCCTTAAGTTTGATTAAAGCGTCATAACTTTTAGGAAAACCGCCATTTAAATTATCGCAAATATGTCTGGCCGCAACAAGCATATTTCTAGCCCTGGAGTAATAGCCAAGACCCTCCCAGGTTTTCAATACCGACTCTTCAGAGGCTTGAGCTAAATGTTGAATAGTAGGAAAACTTTTCAAAAAACGATGATAATATCCAATTCCCTGTTTGATTGTTGTTTGTTGAAGAATTATTTCTGAGACCCAGATAATGTATGGGTCTTTAGTTTTTCTCCAAGGCAAGTCTCTTGAATAAGAAGCATACCACTTCATTAAAAGAGCTGATAGGTTTTTGTAATTCTTGGACATAAAAAAAGCGGTTGTGAAACAACCGCTAAACTATTTAATATTATGTATTGCTTGTTAGGCAGATAACTTTCTTCTGACTGACTGATAGTCTCCATAATGTCCCTTGATTGATTCTTTAAGGGCTTTTCTTGCAAAGAAAATTCTACTTTTTACTGTGCCAAGAGGAAGATTTAATTCATCTGCAATTTCCTGGTATTTGTATCCTTCAAAATGCATTAGAAATGGGGTTTTAATTGAATCGTCAAGGGCATCAATCATTCCATTCAATTCTCCCATTAACATATTCCGATCTGCCTCATTATAAATACGGGATTTTCCGGAATTTATATAGTAAAGGTTTTCAGTTGAATCAATAACCATTTTGGCTTTTGTTTTTTTCCTATAGTTATTGATAAATATGTTTTTCATAATCGTAAACATCCAAGCTTTAAAATTCGTACCGGGTCTGAATTTTTCTTTATTGGAAACAGCACGAAAAGCCGTTTCTTGAAATAAATCTTCAGCATCATCTTTGTTCTTTGTTAAGTTAAGAGCAAAAGAATTAAGGGAACCTGTAATCAGGTCTATCTTGTTATAAAACTCAATTGTGGACATATTCAGCATTTTGTTTAACGAAAATAAATATATCTTAAACAAAAGTCAATAGAAATTAAACAAATCAATGTTGTTCGGTGGACAATTTTAAACAGTTAAAACATAAATAGCTGAATGTCAGCGCATTAAAAAAATGGTTAATCATTAAACTTTCAGAAATAATTGAAAATTCAATAATTATTTTTGTGAAAACCGTATTAATATCAGAGCAATTATACCAAACAGAATATTAGGTAGCCAAGCCCCCAATAGAGGAGATAAAGATAGATTGATTGAGAAAGTTGAAGAAAACTGAGAAAGCACAACATAGGCGGCCCCAATTGTTACACCCAGAGCCAGGTGAAAGCCCATTCCACCCCGGACTTTGCGCGATGAAAGAGCGGCGCCAATAAGCGTCAGGATTATAATACTGAAAGGACCAGAGTTTCTTTGATGAAGGTGGACAAGATAGTTTTTAGCGGCCCCAATTCCACGCTCTTGTTCCCTTCGGATATGTTCACGTAGATCACCTGTTGTCATATTTTCCATGGATTTAGAATTTCTAATAAAGTCTTCTGGAGTTAGGTCGAGAACAGTATCGATAGACCCCCCCTTGGCTATAATAATAGATTCTTCGAGGCCGTTAAAAGATCTAATCTCATAATCCTTAAGTGTCCAAAAGTTTGGATGACCTTTAAAAATCAATTGTTCAGCCTTTAGCACTTTCGTCAATCGATTATTTTCTATTGTTTCAAGATGCACGGTCTGACCAGAAGTGTCTCGTGTTCTATGATATCTTATGTAAATTTTTTCGGTGGGACTAAGAAAAATATGAATATCATTATTGAGCGTCTTCTTGTGCTTTTTACTCAAATACTCATATTCAAATTCGTTCTTTATCTTGCTACTGGTAGGAATAACATAATTTTTTCCTATCCACAAAAGCGAAGAAACAATTGCAGCTGAGATTAGATACGGAACAAGTATTCTATTAAAACTTACTCCGCTACTTAACAAAGCTATTATCTCTGAATTCTTTGCTAAACGAGAAGTAAAAAAAATGACAGCAATTAAAATGAAAAGCGGCCACATTAAACCATTTATCCAAGGAATAAAGTTCAGATAGTATTCCTTCATAACCTGCCACATTGAAAGTTCGGCATCAATAAATTTTCCGATCTTCTCGCTAAAGTCTATCACAACGGCCATCAAGGTGATAAGCAACATGGTAAAGAAAAAACTAGTTAGATATTTTTTAATAATATAGATGTCTAGCTTTTTCATCTTTAGAGTTTTCTAGTCAATTTTTTAAGCATTTCTATCTTCCATTGAGTAAACTCACCGGACTCAATTTTTTCTCTTGCGGTTTGAGTCAGCCATATATAAAAACGCAAATTATGAATTGTAGATATCTGAGAAGCTAATATTTCTTTAACCTGAAACAGATGCCTTAGATAAGCGCGAGAATATTTATTAGAGGAAGGAGCATCACTCTTCGGGTCAATAGGCGAATAATCGTCTTTCCATTTTGCATTTTTGATATGAAGCACACCGTCCTGTGTATATAGAATTCCATGTCTTGCATTTCGACTCGGCAACACACAATCAAACATATCAATGCCCAAGGAAATACATTCCAGAATATTTTCAGGAAGACCGACTCCCATTAAATATCTGGCTTTATCTATAGGAAGATTATCGGTACACACGTCGGTCATTGCATACATATCTTCATGGGGTTCTCCAACGGAAAGTCCTCCAATAGCATTAATCTCAGCACCTTTAGAAGAGATATAATCACAGGATGCCACCCTTAAGTCTTTATATGTGCTGCCCTGCACAATTGGCGCTAATAACTGATCGTATTCATACTTTGCATCAGTTTCCCCAAAGCGATCAAAACAGCGATCAAGCCAGCGGTGCGTCAACCCTAAAGATTTCTTTGCATAATTGTAATCACAAGGGTAGGGAGTGCATTCGTCAAAAGCCATAATAATATCCGCACCAATGGATCTTTGTATATCCATAATAGATTCAGGAGAAAAGAAATGTTTACTTCCATCAACATGAGATGAGAAATAGGCACCTTCTTCCTTAATTTTACGCATAGAGCTTAAAGAATAAACCTGATAACCTCCCGAATCTGTAAGAAGGGGCTTGTCCCAAGACATAAATCGATGTATCCCTCCGGCTTTTTCTATAACTTCAGTACCGGGCCTTAAATAAAGATGGTATGTGTTGGCCAGAATAATTTGTGCAAGAATGTCTTTTTCAAGATGCGTTTGATCTATCGACTTTACAGTAGCCTGAGTTCCAACAGGCATAAAAATTGGAGTTTTAATTTCTCCATGAGTAGTTGACAAAATACCCGCACGCGCTTTCGAGTTTATATCCTGATGCTTTATGATAAAATTCACTTGTGCATATTAGTAAAATCAAAAGACTTTTACAATTCGATTAATTTTGAGATATGAAGATTTATAAATTTTCAAGGATTGTTGCGATCCCTTTTGCTATTGTTCTATTATGGTTTTTATATATAGCCTTTGTAGACAGTAGTTCCAAGAAACTCGTATGGATGATAATACCTGTCGTCTTTTTAATTTTAATTTATTTGTTTCAACCGCAAATCGATTTTTGGTGGCTTGAAAAAAATCCAATCACCATTGACAAAAGTGTTATGGATCTCATTCAAAAATTGAATCCCGCATATAAACGCCTGAGCGATGAAGAGAAAGATCAATTTCGAAACCGCCTTTTGTTGCATACGGAGGCCAAACAATTTACTGCGAAAGGAAGTGAAAACAATACAGTACCTTATGACATAAAATATATTTTATCGCAGATTCCTGTGACGATGAGTTTTTTTCTTGAAGAATATCTACTAGAAAAATTTGAGCGAATCATAATATACAAACACCCGTTCCACAGTCCACGTTTCCAGTTTTCACATGCTTATGAAACACATATTGAAGACGGCGTAATTATTATTTCTTTTAGTCATGTAGAAAAAGGACTTTTTGAACCTGCGGAATATTACAATATTGCCTGGCATGCATATGCTGAAGCATTCGTAAAAATGAATGGACAAAAAGAATATCCGGAAATAAAAAGTGATTTTTGGATTAAATACGAAACAGTTACAGGCTTTAATAAAGAAGCCATATTAAACTTCTTGGGACTTGAGAGCATAGACCCATTATTTTCCTTAATCGTTTTGTATTTCGATAATTATTATGGCTGTAAAGAAACATATCCAACAGAAACAGATTCCCTAAATAAGATTTTCAGTTTTCAGAAAATTGTTGCAGATAAAAACTAAGTGGATTTCCATTTGATATTGCAACCGGCACTCGGAAATTGAGGAGATATATCATCGACACCTAAAAGAACGGCATCAATCGCAGATCTCAAATTGGCACCTGTCAAAGGATCACCATTTGCTGGCCTTGAGGAGTCAAGCCGGCCTCTATAAACCAGACGATTCTCTTTGTTAAACAAGTAAAAGTCTGGCGTACATGCAGCCATGTAGTCCTGTGCTACTTTTTGTGTTTCGTCGTATAAATACGGAAATGGATATTTTAAAACTTTAGCTACAATGGACATTTGTTCAGGACCATCCTGAGGATATGAAATAGCATCATTTGAGGAAATCGCTACGAAACCAACACCTTTCTTATTGTAGTGTTCAGCAATGCTAACCAGCTCATCATTGACATGAACAACAAAGGGACAGTGGTTGCAGATAAACATAACAACGGTTGCTTGAGCACCTTGAATATCCGCATAAGATACGTACTGATTGCTAATGGTGTCAAATAGATTAAATTCTGGCGCGAAAGAATTTAATTCGAGCATATTTGATTCTGTAAATGCCATAATAATTTAGTTTTTACATGAATGGTGAATTCCTAAGACATAATTTTGGACGACTTCAATGCTTGAGGCGGCTTCTGCTCCCTGAAATTTTTTAATCATTGAGTCATTTAAGTATTGTGCGGCATATGCGGTAAGTTCTTCTGATAATGGAGAATAAGACCAATGCCATTTTTCTTCGTTGTACCCTTCAGGGCGGTCAATATCTTTTTGGGTATATGGTCTGCAGAAACCAAATCTTTCTGCATTGCTTTCAAGCCATTGAAACAAACGAAGACCCTCTCCTGATTCAAACCAACCATTGTCAAGTTTATTAAAATCAACATCTGTACCCCAATGATGGCGAGAAGTTCCGGGCATTGAACTGTATTCAAGAATTTTACGGGCGCGCAAAGAATCGTTTGCAAAATCGGTAGCGGCATTCTCTCCGGAACTTAGAATGGTTTTACCTGTCCACTTCTTTTCCCAAATCGTTTTTTGATAATCGAAGTTTCTGGTGGCTGAAACAATAACAAGTGAAATACCATCCTTCAATGCTGCTTCGTACATATCTCTAAAAGCACGATAGGCTTCTTTTCTCATATACAAACCTTCACGATCCGCATATGTTTTTGATATCACTTCAAAGTCTTCTTCTTTTTCAGGGTTAAAATGACCCATAATCATATTAATCATTGATGTATCAATAAGCTCGGGGGAGCTAGGAGCGTCAGGAGAACTGTTTGCTAAACTTTTACTGGACTCTTGCAAGCAAGACACAAAACATACAAACATAAAACAAGCGATAACAAATCTAAACATGAATTATTTTTTTTGTCCCATAATTAAAGAGGGATTTATTTTTTATAAGATCAACAAGAACTTCAGGAACCGCACTTTCCCAAGAGTGATCTGCATGTTCAATTGACTCGAGAACATCCCAAGGCAAAATCTTCAGAATCTCTTCATCATAATTTTCTATTTCAACAATCTGTTTGGCGTCGATTAAATGTTTGTAAAGAAAATGAATACCATCAGGCACCATTAGTGTTTTTGCTTCGGTCAAAGGTCCCCCTTTTTGCAAATAAGCAGGATAAACGTATACCTTGATGTTTCGATTAAACAATTCTCCAAATGCGACAAGCAATCTTCCGTCTTGGTTGTTATAATATTTTTCTTCGATGATCTGAGAGAGTTCGCGAACACCGATAACGAGACCTAATTTTCCTATTCGATGATCTGCCAAATAATTGATTAAGTTCTGATGGTTATTACAATCAGACAAGATGACATTATAACCAAGAGCACATAAGGCATCAGAACGATTAAAAAAATCTTGGTGATTTATACGGCCATCTATTTTCAAGTTGTCCAGGGTGATTTCAGCAATTATTGTGGCTCTATCTTTTTCTACATCTTCCTCATTTAAAAACTGATCAAAACCCGAGCTAAAGACATCTGTGGTGACATTGGTCGGAGGGCGATAGTGGCCGCGAACACCCATTAGGTCTTTTTTCCATAATAATTCAGAAGCATGAGCACTTCTTTTGTCACTACCGAAAATTGCTACATCAGTTAACTGGTGCTGGACTGCAAGCAAGCAAAGAAGTCGGTTATCTACATGGTTAAAATCGTGTCCTTCAAGACGAAGCATATCGATTTCTATTCTTCCAGAAATACCATTTATTAAGGAAAGCACAAACTCATCAATGTCCTTATATAGTTTGAAGCACGCATAAATCATATTTACACCAAGAACACCAATGGCTTCCTGTTGCAAATGACTATTGCTGTCTTTCATTTTCACATGAAGAATCAGGTCATTAGTTGGAGCGCCCGCGCGCAGTTTGAACCGAACACCCATCCAGCCATTACCCTTAATAGTTCGTTTGTAATTAATCGCAGCAACAGTATCTGCAAATGCAAAAAACAAAGTATTTGGCCGCTCATCAGACAAGCGTTCTTCTAATAAACCAAATTCATGGTCCAACATTTTATATAGCCGGGATTCACAAACATATCGGCCTGTTGATTCAATTCCATATATATTATCGGAATACGTTTTATCATAGGCGGACATTGTCTTGGCAATGGTATTGGCAGCAGCCCCGGTTTGAAAAAAGTTTCTAGCGACTTCTTGTCCGGCGCCAATTTCTGCAAAGGTGCCATATATACTTTTATTAAGATTGATATTGAGCGGCTTCTGTTCAGATTTAAGAATATGTCTGTTAGCGTGTACCAAGGAGTCTTACAATTTGGCGCAAAGATATAGTTTTAAGTTTTTCAAAGGCATAAATAAAAATTAGACTTTATTCTGTTGGGCCTTTCCACTATTTAGAGATTCATATACCTTTGCGCGCGATATGTTTCAAGAATATGATGTCATAGTAGTAGGTGCTGGGCATGCCGGTTGTGAAGCGGCAGTTGCTGCTGCAAACATGGGCTCGAAAGTAATGTTGGCGACAATGAACATGCAGACGATTGCTCAGATGAGTTGTAACCCGGCCATGGGTGGAGTTGCAAAGGGACAAATTGTTAGAGAAATTGATGCACTGGGAGGATATAGTGGAATTGTCACTGATCACACAATGATTCAGTTTAGAATGCTGAACAAATCTAAAGGTCCCGCTATGTGGAGCCCAAGAGCTCAGAGTGACAGAATGTTGTTTGCCAGAAAATGGAGAAACATGTTAGAAGCCCATCCCAATATTGACTTTTGGCAAGAAATGGTAAAAGGATTAATTGTTGAAGATGGGAGGTGTAAAGGAGTTCGGACAGGAATTGGTCTGGAAATAAGATCTAAGACTGTGGTTTTGACAAACGGTACTTTTTTGAATGGATTAATTCATATAGGAGAAAAACAATTTGGAGGAGGCAGGGCTGGTGAAAAATCAGCAACGGGAATAACAGAACAACTTGTGGAGCTTGGCTTTGAATCGGGAAGAATGAAAACAGGCACACCTCCACGAGTGGATGGGAGAAGCCTGGACTGGACGAGAATGGAAATACAGCCCGGCGATGAAAATCCCGAAAAGTTTTCATTTACCGAAACTCCAAAACTAGAGAACCAGATTCCTTGTCATATTAGTTTTACAAGCAAAGAAGTTCATGAAGTTCTTAAAACCGGATTTAACAGATCGCCATTATTTAATGGAAGAATAAGAGGAATGGGCCCAAGGTACTGTCCAAGTATTGAGGATAAAATTGATCGATTTTCGGATAGAGACAGACACCAACTTTTTGTTGAACCGGAAGGAAGAGACACCTGTGAGATATATGTTAACGGATTTTCTTCTTCACTTCCGGAAGACGTTCAATATAATGCGATGATCAAAATCCCTGGTTTTGAGAAAGCAAAAATGTTTCGCCCTGGATATGCGATAGAGTACGACTTTTTTCCACCAACACAATTAAGGATAAGTCTTGAAACAAAACAAGTTGAAGCTTTATTTTTCGCCGGTCAGATAAATGGGACAACAGGATACGAAGAGGCTGCTTCTCAAGGCTGTGTTGCCGGGATTAATGCGCACTTAAAGGTTAATGAAGAAGAACCGTTTGTTATAAAAAGATCGGAGGGATATATTGGCGTTTTGATTGACGACCTTATTAATAAAGGCACCAAAGAACCATACCGGATGTTTACTTCAAGAGCAGAATATCGAATTCTTTTGAGACAAGATAATGCGGACCTGCGATTGAGCCCCAAAGCCAGTGCTCTTGGAATAAAAGGAATGGAGGGGAGAATGGAAAGAGTCAGCTATAAAATAAAAGCCATTAACGAAATCAGAAAGTTTTTTAATAAATCGAGCATTGCACCAGATGAAATAAACGCATTGCTGAGACAACAGGACTCTTCAGAGCTAAAACAAAAAGTAAAACTGATCAATATCCTATTAAGACCAGGAATAGGAATTCAGAACTTAAGAGAAACAGTTCCTTCTCTAGATTCATTCTTGCTTCAATATGACAAGGAGATTCTCCACATGGCAGAAACAGCAGTAAAATATGAAGACTATATTTCAAAAGAAAAGGATATGGCAGAAAAGATGAACCGATTAGAGGCTGTTAAACTATCGGAGAAATTAGATTTTAACAAAATATCTTCCCTTTCTGCAGAAGGAAAAGAAAAGCTTATTCAGATTCAACCCAGGACAATTGGCCAGGCCAGCAGGATAAGCGGTGTTACACCTTCAGATATTTCAGTACTGCTTGTTCATATTGGAAGATAAAATATCTACAAAGCAAGCTCATTGAATGCCAAGAAACATCTTGATTAATGCAGATTTGTATGGAAGTTGAGCGATTTTTTTATTGATTATCAGCGCGTCACACAAATTTTTTTAAAAAACTGTATGCAATACCTTGTATTCTCACCAAAAGAAATATACATTTGCAGCGCTTTAGTAAAAAGCACATTTAATTGACTTAAAATCAGAGAAGT
This sequence comes from Saprospiraceae bacterium, assembly GCA_965248155.1. GTDB lineage: Bacteria > Bacteroidota > Bacteroidia > Chitinophagales > Saprospiraceae > RFSX01. The sequence goes on along the minus strand of CBDFIO010000002.1, from coordinate 1,422,927 downwards.
GAATACATTAAGTTATAAAACAAAATCTGCCAACAAAGATACCGTAGAAAGGAATTGGTATATCGTGGACGCGGAAGATAAAATCGTGGGAAGGTTAGCTACTAAACTAGCAACAGTGCTTAGAGGAAAGCACAAACCCTCTTATACCCCTCACGTAGATACAGGAGACTGTATTGTCGTTATTAATGCTGAAAAGATAAGATTCACCGGAAGCAAAATGGAGCAGAAAGAATATATTACTTATTCTGGATATCCTGGAGGACAGAAAAGGAAGACAGCAAAAGAATTATTGGAGAAAAAACCAATTGCGATTATCGAAAATGCTGTCAGAGGAATGTTGCCTAAAACAAGATTGGGAAGGGCGATGATAAAGAAACTATTTGTTTATGCAGGTAGCGATCATCCGCATGCTGCACAAAAACCAGAAACATTTAACTTTTAATAAATGGAAATAATAAATACAACAGGCAGAAGAAAAGCTTCAGTTGCCAGGCTTTACATGAAGGCCGGAAAGGGAAACATTGTTGTCAATGGAAAAGACTATAAAGTGTATTTTCCACAGGCCAATATCCAATTCAACATAGAAGATCCTTTAAAAACCGTGGACAGCTTAAAAAGCTATGATATCAAAATCAATGTTAATGGCGGTGGATTTAAAGGACAGGCGGAAGCTATAAGATTGGCTTTGTCAAAGGCTTTGGTTATTGTTAACGAAGACAACAAGAAGTCTTTAAAGGAGAAGAAATATCTTACCAGAGACGCAAGAGTAGTTGAAAGGAAGAAGTACGGAAAACCAAAGGCAAGAAAGAGTTTCCAATTCTCAAAACGTTAATTTTTTTATTCAAGACAAGCAAGAAAAAATGGCTAGACCCACATATAAAGAATTATTAGATGCAGGAGCCCATCTGGGACACATGAAAAGAAAATGGAACCCCAAGATGTTGCCCTATATTTTCATGGAAAGAAAAGGCATCCACATCATAGATCTTAACAGGACTTTAGAGTACATTGACAAGGCTGCGAATGCTTTAAAACAAGTTGCAAAATCCGGCAGGAAAGTAATGTTTGTTGCAACTAAAAAGCAAGCAAAGGACCATGTGTCTAAATTAGCAAGAGAGATTAACATGCCTTTCGTAACCGAAAGATGGTTAGGGGGAATGATGACCAACTTTTCAACGATCAAAAGATCTGTCAAAAAAATGAATAACATCGACAAACTTTTGGCAGATGAAAATGTTACTAGCATTACCAAAAAAGAAAGACTTACACTTACCAGAGAAAGAAATAAACTTGAAAAAGTTTTAGGGGGGATTGCAAACATGAACAGATTGCCAGCTGCAATTTTTGTTGTTGACATTCACCACGAGCATATTGCAATTGCTGAAGCCAGAAAATTAGGAATCAAAATCTTTGGGATTGTTGATACAAATTCAGATCCAACGATGGTGGACTTTCCAATTCCTGCGAATGATGATGCATCAAAAGCAATTAGCATAATTGCATCTTATATGACAGAAGTTGTTAAAGACGGGTTGTCAGAGAGAAGGAAAATGAAGGAAGAGAAAAAAGAAGCGGTAGCATAATAATTTAAAACATTTAAAAAATAAAAACTAAAATTAATGAGTACTATATCAGCAGCTGATGTAAAAAAATTAAGGGACCAGACCGACGCCGGGATGATGGATTGTAAAAAAGCGCTTACTGAAGCTAATGGCGATTTTGATAAAGCAATAGAAGTTCTTAGAAAGAAAGGTCAGAAGTTATCTGCTAAAAGAGCAGACAGAGAAGCGAAAGAAGGAGTTGTGGTGGCACGGACATCACATAATAAGAATAACGGAGTTGTACTTAGATTAAGTTGTGAAACAGATTTTGTTGCAAAGACGGATAGTTTTATTCAGTTGGCAGAATCATTTGCAGATCTAGCGTTACAACACCTTCCTAACGATAAGGATAGCTTATTGGGAATGGAAATTGAACCCGGAATAACAATCGCGTCAAAGGTTGAAGAACAAACAGGAGTAATCGGAGAAAAACTGGAACTTTCCGATTATGCAAAAATTGAAACGACGGCAGGACAAGGACAAGTATTGCCTTATATTCATATGGGATATAAAGCAGGAGTTGTTGTTGCACTAAACAAAGAAGGAAGCGAATTTGAAGAGCCGGGAAAAAATGTTGCAATGCAGGTTGCGGCAATGAAACCAATAGCAGTTAATGAGGATGGTGTATCTCAAGAGGTTATAGATAAGGAAATTGAGATAGGAATGGAGATAGCGAGGAAAGAAGGAAAGCCCGAAGAAATGCTTGACAGAATTGCTAAAGGAAAACTCAACAAATATTTCAAAGAAAACACCTTGTTGAATCAGGCGTATGTCAAGGAGAATAAAAAATCTGTTGCTCAGTATCTACAAAGCATTGATCCTGAGTTGACGGTTACCGACTTCAAGCACATCAAACTAGGATAAAAAAAACAGAAAGCGATTCATTATTTGAATCGCTTTTTTTTTACTTTAAATTATGGCAGAAAAATACAAACGCGTTTTACTCAAATTAAGTGGGGAATCGCTCATGGGAACCAAGTCTTTTGGAATTGACTCTGAACGATTAAAACACTATGCTAAAGAAATTGACAAGGTCGTACAACAGGGCGTTGAAATCGCTGTTGTAATTGGCGGAGGAAATATTTTCAGAGGGCTTCAGGCAGAAGAAAGCGGTATTGAACGGGTGCAAGGCGATTATATGGGAATGCTTGCTACGGTTATAAATGGAATGGCACTTCAAAGCGCTCTAGAAGTACAAGGCGTATATTCTCGATTGATTTCGGCAGTTGATATGACTGAAATTGCTGAACCGTATATCAGACGGAGAGCAATAAGACACCTTGAAAAAGGGAGAGTTGTAATATTTTCCGGCGGGACTGGAAGCCCATATTTCACTACGGACTCTGCAGCGGCACTTAGAGCAAGCGAAGTCAGTGCAGATGTCATTCTTAAAGGAACACGCGTTGACGGTATTTATTCTGCTGATCCGGAATTGGATCCGAATGCTACGAAATTTGATAAGATATCATTTGAAAAAGTAATTGCTCAGAACCTGAGAGTAATGGACATGACGGCCTTTACAATGTGTCAAGAAAACAATGTCCCTATTGTTGTTTTTGATATAAATGTAACCGACAACTTAAAGAGAGTGGTTGCGGGTGAGGATATCGGAACAATCGTCGAATAAGAATAAATTATTCAGGCCATTAAAAAAAGGCAACAGGAAACCCCGTCGCCTTTCTTATAATGAAAAGGGAAGCACAAAACTTCACCGGAAATTAATCAGTAATTTCTTCTATTACCTCAACTTCTTCATCATGATTTTCAACACCATTACTGTCTGGTACTGGAAGATATTTTGCTTTTATTTTATTTGCAATTTCTTCCATGACTTCCGGGTTATCTAATAGAAATTGTTTTGCACCTTCACGGCCTTGGGCGATTTTAGTTCCATCGTAGCTGTACCAAGAACCACTTTTTCCTAATATTTCGTGTTCCACACCGTGGTCAATAATTTCACCTGTTTTGGATACCCCCTCACCATATGTGATATCAAACAGTGCTATTCTGAACGGAGGCGCTAGTTTGTTTTTAACAACTTTTACTTTAGTGGGAGAACCTACAACATTTCCTTCTTTATCTTTTATGGCTGAACCGGACCTTCTGATGTCTAGCCTAATGGAGGAATAGAACTTTAATGCGTTACCTCCTGTAGTAGTTTCAGGGTTGCCAAACATAACTCCGATCTTATCTCTAAGTTGATTGATGAAAACACAACAACATCCAGTTCTACCGATGGCTCCTGTTAGTTTTCTCAATGCTTGAGACATAAGACGTGCTTGTAATCCCATCTTAGAGTCTCCCATCTCTCCTTCAATTTCAGCTCTGGGCGTAAGGGCTGCTACAGAATCGATTACAATGATATCAATAGCACCAGATCGAATAAGATGCTCTGTAATTTCAAGCGCTTGTTCGCCATTATCTGGTTGAGATATCAACAAATTTTCGGTATCAACACCCAATGCTTCGGCATAGGACTTATCAAAAGCGTGCTCAGCATCGATAAACGCTGCAATACCACCTAGCTTTTGACATTCGGCAATGGCATGAATGGCTAGAGTCGTTTTTCCAGATGATTCCGGGCCATAAATCTCAACGACCCTTCCTCTTGGAAGGCCACCGATACCAAGTGCAATATCTAATCCAAGGGATCCAGAAGGAATGGTGTCAACATTCACAACTTGTTTGTCCCCTAATTTCATGACGGCACCCTTGCCGTAGGTCTTTTCGAGTTTATCTACAGCCAGACCTAATGCTTTTAATTTTGCTTCTTTTATTTTATCCATTATAAGGTATATTTCGCATTAAAATTATTAAATATATTTCACACTATTTTAGCGATGTATTTCTGCCATCATGGCCATCTTAATCGCCTCTTCAATATTTTCTGATTCTATTAATTCTTTTGCCTTTCTGTGGTAGAATTCTTCATCTTTTCCCTCTTTAATTCCACGCCTCTGAGCATAAGACTCAAGATCGGTATTCGAAGGAAGATTATAAAGCGCCGCAAAACGACCCAAATCATTTCCTGTAAAAAACCGGCTTTTTTTGATACTCAATGGAAGTTGGTCATAACCGACACAGAGAGGTCTTACAGCTTGATAAGCAGATAATATGTTGTCCCCATTAACCCGAACATAATTTGAACGACCCAGGCGTCCCATAATATCTAACTTCTGAGGATCTATTCTTCTTAATTGAGGATCCATAATATTTTCTTTTATATGCATTTTTACAATTTCACAAATGATTAAGTTGGCAGCTCCGGGTTTCTTTCCTAGTGCAATAATATCATTTAGCGTGCATTCAATTTGCACGGGAGATTCTTTTACACGAAAAGCACTTACAATTTCCGAATCCAAAGGAGTAAGGCCAGATTTCTTAAACTCTGAAACCCCATGCGGAAATTCTACAGAACAAAGAGCAGCCTGTCTGTATATCTCGTGTGAGACGACATTGATAACACAGGACTTGCTACGCTGTATATTTAACAAAGTGTCCTTTTGAGGGCTATCACCATGCTTTAAGTTGGAAGAGAAAACCACAATAGGCGGATTTGAACTAAAGGCATTAAAAAAACTATAGGGAGCAAGATTGGCATTTCCGTGATTATCGACCGTACTTACAAAAGCGATTGGCCTTGGTGATATGGAAGCGATAATAAACTGATGCAGATCTTTCTCCGAGCATTGGTCCGGACGAAATGAAATATATCCCATATATTAATTTACTTTGAACTTTGTAATCATGAAATTCATTATGAATAGGTAATCACGAATAAATGAAATATTTAAAACTTATTTGGATCCCTATAATATTAATTCTCGCATATTCTATTTTTTTAAGATCACCCTATAATAAAGACGGCAAAAAAGCACCGGATTTTAAAGCAGAACTCATCGATGGAACAAACTTTAAGCTTTCAGACCTGAAAGGCCAGTATGTTCTACTTGATTTTTGGGGATCATGGTGTGCCCTTTGCAGAAAAGATAACCGGAATCTTGTAAAACTCCATAATGAATTCAATGGCAAAACATATAAAGGGGCCTCAGGATTTGAAATTGTAAGCGTTGCGCTTGAAAAAGATGATAAGCGATGGAGAAAAGCTTCAGAGAAAGATGGTTTTATCTGGAAGCATCAGATTTTTACTCAATCAAAAGTGATATTGCTTTCGCCAATAGCCCAAAAATATAATGTGAGCGACCTTCCCAGCAAATTTCTGATAAATCCCAAAGGAAAAATAATAGGTGTAAATCAATCATACAATGAATTAGCAGACTTTCTGAGGGAAAAGAAGCTTTAAATCATGACAAAATGTCCGTATTTACTTGATGGCAAAGGAATTGATAAATAAAATAAAAAACAAAATGAGCATGGCGGGAAGTCAAAAATCTGAGGATAAATCAACAAAATCTTCTAAAACAAAAAAGACAAAGTCAAAAAAAACAGATTCTAACAAAGAATTGGACGAGTTAATGTTACAAGTAGTAGAAAGCAAGGATAAATACTTACGTTTATTCGCGGAGTTTGAAAACTTTAAAAAAAGAAACACAAAGGAACGACTTGATCTCCTGAAAACAGCAGCTCAGGACACAATCAATTCGATCCTACCGATATTGGATGATTTTGATAGAGCAAAAAAGAGTGCTGAAGACGATAAGAATACTGAAAGTTTCAGTGAAGGCGTTACGCTTGTTTATACTAAACTTTACTCTGTACTACAATCAAGAGGGCTGAATGAAATGCAAAGCAATGGAGAAGTATTTGATCCTGAGTTGCATGAAGCAATTACAGAAATACCGGCACAAAGTGACGAAATGAAAGGAAAGATTATCGACACAGTAGAAAAAGGATATTACCTCAATGATAAGATCATTCGCTTCGCTAAAGTTGTGGTAGGGAAATAGTACAACTAAGCAGTTGTACAGCAAAAAAAACGTATGGCAAAAAGAGATTATTATGAAGTGCTTGGTGTGGATAAAAACGCAGAAGCAAGTGCAATAAAAAAGGCTTACCGCAAAGTGGCAATGAAATTTCATCCGGATAAAAATCCAGAAGATAAAAAAGCGGAAGATAAATTTAAAGCAGCAGCAGAAGCCTATGAAGTCCTAAGCGATGAAAATAAAAAAGCACGCTATGACAGATATGGACATGCTGGAGTAGATCCTCAAGGGGGCTTTGGCGGAGGAGGAATGACAATGGATGATATTTTCGCAAACTTTAGCGACATATTTGGAGAATCGGGCAGTCCCTTTGAAAGCTTTTTTGGCGGAGGTAGATCAAGAAGAAGCGCAGGACAGAAAGGATCTAATCTTCGTATAAAAGTAAGTCTGACTCTGGAAGAGATTGCACAGGGCGTCACCAAAAAAATTAAGGTTAAGAAACAAGGCACATGCAATAATTGCGGTGGATCCGGAGCTAAGGACAGCAGCTCTGTGCAGACCTGTGGCTCTTGCGGTGGATCCGGATATGTACGACAAATCAAATCTACATTCTTGGGTCAAATGCAAACGACAACCGTTTGTCCAACATGTAATGGTTCCGGTCAGAAGATAACATCTAAATGCACCAAATGCAAAGGAGAAGGGAGATACATTCATGATGAAACGATTGAAATAGATATTCCTGCAGGAGTTGAACACGGAATGCAATTGTCAATGAGAAGCAAAGGGAATGCCGGGAAAAATGGGGGACCATCAGGGGATTTACTTATAATGATTGAGGAAAAGACACATAAACACTTTACAAGAGAAGGTCAAAATGTAATGTATGACTTGTTCTTGAACTTCGCTGATGCAGCACTTGGTACTTCAGTTGCAGTTCCTACTTTAGACAAATCAGTAAAAATTACAATTCCAGCAGGAACAACAGCAGGAAAAATATTCAGATTACGATCCAAAGGAATTCAGGCGCTTCAAGGCTATGGACAAAAGGGAGACCAACTGATCAATGTAAATATCTGGACACCAAAGACATTAAGCGCAGAAGAGAAAAAGATGATGGAAAAGCTTAGAGATTCTGAAAACTTTAAGCCGGAAGAAGGGAAAACCCAAAAGGGACTCTTTGCAAGAATGAAAGAAATGTTCGAATGAAATACACAGGAGTCTTTATAACGCTTATTATATTACTCTCCTGTAATCACGAAGGATATTATAAGAACAAACTAGAAGTCAATAAATCTTTTTGGCAGCACAATGATAGTCTTGAGTTTGAAATGAATATCGAAGACACACTGTCTCAAAATTTACTAACGCTTGTTGTGGAACATTCAACGAAATATGATTACCAGAACTTGTATTTAAACATTAAAACGGAATTTCCTGATAAGCGTATTACTGAAGAAAATCTTTCACTGGACCTTGCAGAAAAATCAGGAAAATGGCACGGAAAATGGCACGGAAAATGTCGCGTAGGAATATGCAAGTTGAAGGTTTATTTACTTCAAGATTTCAGATTTCCACAAACAGGCAATTATAGATTTGTAATAAATCAAAACACACGCCAGGACAGCTTGATGGGAATAAAGAGTCTTGAACTTCAACTTGAAAAAAGGAATAGTTAAACCTTTTTAACAAGCGCGCTATCAAGGGAAGACAAGCCATTTTCATTGCTTCGATATAGTAGAAAGTAACCACCACCACCAGCACCGGAGAGCTTCATCGAATAATTACCCGACATTAAGCCTTCATTCCACACAGTATGAATATGATCAGGAATCATCTCTTTAAAATGGAGCAATTGCAATTGGCTTATTTTTTGAAAAATATGGGATACATCTTTTGAATCAAGCAAGGCTGAAATAGCTTGTTTATTAAGTTGATCCAATTGTTCTAATGCGTGTATAAATCCTTTCTCAGATCGTTTTTTTTCGTTATAAATTTTAATTAGTCGACTTGTGTTTCTGCTTTGATTCGAATCGAAAAGGAAAAAAGGTTTATCAGAAAGAACGATATCAGACACAATGGGTTGACGGTTTCGAACAAGAATTATTTTGTTGAGAAAGATTGTTAATGGATCGAGACCGGAGCTTTTTCCATGGAAAAACGATTCTATTTGGGATAGTTCGGATTGCAATTGGCCCAAATTGTTTGATTGTTTTTCAACACCAAACAAATCATAAGCAGCTGCACTCAAAGCTCCGGAACTTCCAAGGCCATATCCAATAGGAATCTTTGATGTAAACCGTAGATTATTCTCAATAGCATGTGCAATCGCATTATGATCGAGAAAATGTAAAGTCATAAGGAAATTAAAAAATTCCAGAAGGTTTGTAGAGCTAAAGTGTGAGGTCCAATGTGCGGATAATTGCTCGAAAGGGATAGACAGAGCGTCTCCACCATCTACGATTGTGTATTCTCCAAAGAATAGAATTTTGGCACAATATGATCTTTTCGATATTTCTGACAAACGATTATGAATAAGTTGAGGCCAAAATATCTCTTCAATGATAATTATCCTAAATTTGCGGCACAATTGTATAATTGATGAGTACAGGGACAAATTCAACTAAAATGTATTGGCTTGCTTTCTTACTTTCGGCAGCAGCCTGTATTTTGTTTTTACTTTTTCTTCCTGAGTGGTTCTGGGTAACACTGCCATTTGTATTTACTTCTTTTGTTTATGCCATGAGATGGGCTTAAAAACAAAGAAGGGAACAAGTATAAACAAATAGAAAAGAGAAAAAGGGTTTTGTGAATAACCTAACAAGTCTGCTAGACAGATATGTCGAATCAGTGCAGACAAAGCAAATATTGGCTGGGCTTAAACAAGAAGAGCCTTCTCGTCTTTTACTTTCCGGAATGACAGGCGCACAGGAGTGCTTCGTCCTTACATCAGTATTTAACAGTTATAATTCTTCGCACGTATTTATTGCTGAAGACAAGGAAGAAGCAGCATATATTCAAAACACACTAGATCAACTTATACCAAATCAATCTGTTCTTTTCTTTCCAGATTCTTTTAAGCATCCGCTATCATTTGAAGAAGTCGACAATAATAATGTTTTAATTCGAACGGAGGCCATCAATAAAATTTTTACAGCCTACAATAAGAAAGATATTCTAGTCACCTATCCTGAAGCTCTTTTTGAGAAAGTAGTAGACCCCAAACATTTAGAAAAACAAAAAATAGTTATTAAAAAAGGGGAAGACTTAGATATCGACACGATTATTGAATTTCTTGTTGAATATGGTTTTGAACGAACAGATTTTGTCTATGAGCCGGGTCAATTTTCTATTAGAGGAGGAATTGTAGATATTTTTTCGTTTGGAAATGAATGGCCATACAGAGTAGAATTATTTGATGAGGAGGTTGAAAGCATTAGATTATTTAATCCAACGACACAACTGTCCCTTAAGAACATCGAAAGGATATCAATCATTCCTAATATTGGCAACCAGTTTACTCAGGAACATAAGGTGTCCCTATTTACAATTTTTGAAAAGAACACCACAATCTGGATAAAGGATGTAAACCTAATGGTGCAAAAACTGGAAATGTGCGAAGCCAAGGCTAAAGAATATTCAGAGCTCATAAAAAATATTGATGACGAGCAATTAAAAAAACTTTTAGACGAAAGAGCATTCATTCTTCCGAATCAAATTATCTCAGAAGTTGAGCATATGAATTTATTCCTTGTGAAGAGTGGACGGATCTCAATACAAGTAGATAATGAGATACAGTATAAAAGTTCTGCGCAACCTCATTTTAACAAAAATTTCAAAATCTTGTTAGATGACCTTGGAGAGAAGGACAACAAAGGGATAGAAACATATCTCTTTACTGACAACAAAAGGCAAATTGAAAGATTCGACAACATCTTTGAGGATTTGGGTGCCCAGATCAATTTTCATCCCGTGCTAACAGCCCTTCATTCAGGATTTATTGATCATGATCTCAAAGTAGCTTGTTATACAGACCATCAAATTTTTGAGCGCTTTCACAGATATAAACTGAGAAGGGGATTCACAAAAGAGCATGCCCTTAATCTAAAAATGCTTAAGGAGTTGAGACCTGAAGATTTTGTTACACATATAGACCATGGGGTAGGGAAATATTCAGGCCTCGAAAAAATAAATATAAACGGGCATGTACAGGAATCCGTAAGGTTAATCTATCTGAACAATGACATTTTGTATGTAAGCATTAATTCACTTCATAAGATTTCCCGATTTGTTGGAAAAGATGGCTCTGCTCCAAAATTGAGTAAAATTGGTGGCGAAGCATGGAAGAACCTGAAAAGGAAGACCAAGAAAAAGGTCAAGGATATTGCTAAAGAATTGATAAAGCTATATGCTAAAAGAAAAGCATCTAAAGGATTTGCATTTCCAGAAGACGGCTATCTCCAAAATGAACTGGAAGCGTCATTTATTTATGAAGACACGCCAGATCAATTTGAAGCTACGGTTAAAGTCAAGGAGGATATGCAGAAGGCATATCCAATGGATCGACTGGTCTGTGGTGATGTTGGTTTCGGAAAAACAGAAGTTGCCATAAGAGCAGCATTTAAATCTGTAATAGGAGGCAAGCAAGTTGCAATATTAGTTCCTACAACCATTCTGGCATTACAGCACAATAAAACATTCAAAGAAAGGCTTGAACACTTTGGAGTTGATGTAGACTATGTTAACAGATTCAGAGCGACAAAAGAAAAACGCTTGATATTTGAAAAACTGGCGGAGGGTAAGCTGGATATAATAATTGGGACACATTCCCTTTTGGGAAAGGATGTAAAATTCAAAGATCTTGGATTATTGGTTATTGACGAAGAACAAAAATTTGGCGTTTCAGCCAAAGAAAAATTACGCAATATTAAAGTTAATGTAGACACACTCACGCTTACAGCAACGCCAATCCCAAGAACTTTACAGTTTTCTCTAATGGCGGCAAGAGACCTTTCAATAATTCGAACCGCACCGGCGAACAGACAGCCGATTCACACAGAGAGACGAGTCTTTAACGATGAACTAATAAAAGAGTCTATTTACTATGAATTCAATAGGGCCGGGCAGGTCTTCTTTGTTCATAATCGAGTTAAGTCTCTTCCGGACATCACAGCAATGATTAGACGATTATGCCCGGATCTTGAGGTGGCGATGGCCCATGGCCAAATGGAGTCCAAGCAGCTTGAGAGCACATTAATCGAATTTATTGATGGCCGGTATGATGTATTGGTATGTACCAATATTATCGAAACAGGGCTTGATATACCAAATGCGAATACCATAATTATTAATAATGCACATCACTTTGGGATGAGCGATTTACACCAACTTAGAGGGCGCGTTGGAAGATCCAATAAAAAGGCATATTGTTACCTATTTGCTCCACCGATTTCAACATTGACTACAGATGCAAGGAAAAGATTGAAAACGCTGGAAGATTTTTCCGAATTGGGAAGTGGGTTTCATATCGCAATGAAAGATTTGGATATCCGAGGGGCTGGTAATTTGCTGGGAGCGGAGCAAAGTGGATTTATTGCAGACATAGGATACGAGACTTATCAAAAAATACTCGAAGAAGCAGTCCACGAACTAAAAGAAACAGAATTCAAAAACCTGTTTAAGGACGAATTAGAAAAAGATAAGAAATTTGTACAGGATGTAGAGATTGATGCTGATGTAGAGATGCTGATTCCAGATGAGTATATAAACGTCATACAGGAAAGGTTGAGTATTTATACGGACATGAACAAACTGGATAAAGAAGAAGAACTTATAGCTTATAGGAATAAGTTAAAAGATAAATTTGGACCGGTACCTTTTCAATTGGATGAATTGTTTAATGGTATTAGATTACGATGGCTTTGTAAACGAATGGGAATAGAAAGACTGTCTTTGAAAAGCCGAAAATTAAGAGCATATTTTATTAGAAACCCACAATCGGCATTTTATGAGACACAATTCTTTAATGACCTTCTCAAGTATATTTCCACAAAAGGACCAGAATTAGGGTTGTATCTTAAACAATCTAAAAACAATCTCATTTTGATAAAGGATGAAATGAACAACTTAAAGGCGAGTAGAAAACTATTAGAAAACTTAATGGAGGATATCAATTGATGTATAACGAATATTTTAACGAGCAAGTTGATCTTGAAAAGATAGCAAAAATTGAGGAAGTTGATTTTATTCCTCTTGAAAAGGACTATTTGAAAGTTTTAATATTGTTCCGGATTATAAGCTTAAGTATTCTTTCTCTCTTGATAGCTGTTTTTATATTTCTAAATCCCTTTGATTTTCCGGCTATCATTATCCAGATATTTATTTTGGTTTATAGCATTTATGTCATTTGGATATTCGTCTCTACTTTAAAGGGATTTAGGCACAAGGCATATGCATTAAGGGCTAAAGACATTATATATAAAAAAGGCTGGTTGTGGCGCTCTGTAACAACAGCACCCTTTAATCGTGTTCAGCATGTACAAATTGACCAGGGACCTATCGAAAGACAGTTTAACTTATCAAGACTTAAAATTTTTACTGCTGGTGGAGCTTCAAGTGACCTGACTATTCCAGGAATCAATCCTGACAATGCAAAAGCTATCAAGGAATTTATCGTCAAGCGAACAGCGGATGAAGAAGAATAGTCTAATCACATTTGATCAACCAATGAGACAATCTTATGCGGCAATTCTCATTATTATGTTTAGATCTTATCGTCTCATTATACGCCCATTATTTCCATTGATTGTGATTGCCTTGTTACAGGGAAAGTGGGTCAAAATGAATTGGGTACTATTCGCAGTAATTCCAATGGCAGTTATAGGAGCAATATATAGTGTAATCGCCTTTTTTAAATTCACATTTTATATAAAGGATGAGAAATTAATTGTCCACAAAGGGGTTTTTAAAAAGTCAGTGTTGGAAATTCCATTAGATCGTGTCCAATCCGTCAATTATCAACAGAATATAATTCACAGAATTTTTAATGTGGTCAAGTTAAATATGGATACAGCAGGTAGCGCTAAGAATGAAATGGAATTATACGCCTTAGATCATCAAAAAGCTAAATCCTTAAGCCAGATAATTCTTTCTCATAGTCAAAAAAAGGTTGAGGCACAGGATAAAGAAGACGGATTTAAAATGCCACAACGAGAAGTTATTTTTAGCTTAAGCCTCGGACAATTAATAAAAGTGGGGATAACTGAGAACCACATCAGATCCGGAGGGATTATCTTATTTTTCTTTTTATGGCTTTTCGATAGTTTGAGAGAAGTTGGATTAGATATGTATGATGAAGTAGAGGCGATGTTGCCATCTGCAGAGCAATTGGCAAGAAGTTTTGTAGTTGTATTCGTGCTGATATTATTGTTTGCCTTAACGAGCCTGATTATTAGTCTCGTCAGAACAGTATTAAAATATTTCAATCTCCATATGTATAGAATGGCGGATGGATTTGTTGTACAGTCAGGACTTTTAAATAAAAAAGAACACGCAGCTAAAGACCATAAAATCCAAATTTTAAAATGGTCACAGAATCTGTTACAACAATGGGCCGGGCTATACCATTTGGTTCTAAAACAAGCATCAAGTGTTCAGATAACAGATAAAAAATCAATTCAAATACTTGGGCTTAATACAAATAACATAAAAACGACACAAAATTATGTATTTAAGGAAAATGTAGAGGAACTTCGCATGATGTCCCTGCATAAAGTAAATTGGTATTATTTATTCAGAAGGGTACTGTATTGGTCTTATTTTGTGGTTCCTGTCATGCTTATTTTTTATCTGATGGGTGAAAACAGCTATATATTATATGCCGGAGTATTGTATTCTTATGGGATAATTGCATCATTTTTAAAGTATAAAAAGAAGAAATATGGTATTGGAGATCAAATTATTGCAGTACATGGAGGTGTTTTTGGGCAAAGCAAAGAAATGATGATGCTCTATAAGATACAGGCAGTAAGGCTCGTTAGTACACCATTTCAAAGGAGAAGAAAGCTAAGTAGTGTAATACTATACAGTGCTTCTGGCGCAATGAGAATACCCGATATCAAAAGCGACACGGCCTTGATGCTTAAAAACTATATTCTAGACAAAATTGAAAGGTCAAAAAAGAGCTGGATGTAAGAAAAAACCCCGTTAAACATAGTCCAACGGGGCGATAGAATATTTAAGGGTGTTAAAGTCGATTCAAATGTAAAATGAAATAGTGAATAAACGAAATCTTTTGATATAATTATGACAAGTAATTTACAATTAAATTTACCCCAATAATAGACCAAAAAAATGCTCAAACTCTTATTTATAACGGCACTTTTATACTTTTCCTATAAAATGTTTCTTCCTAAGAAGCTTGGCTCAAAAAAAGATGATTTAATCGAAGATCAGGAACCTGATGAATTTGTAGACTACGAAGAAATTGATTAATTGGAGAATTATAAGAAACAGATACTAGAAGAAACAGATGACTATTTAGCCATTCTGAAAAAAGCCGGGCAATTATCGCAAGGAGACAATAAATCTGAATCACTATTTGATACAGTAAATGAAAATTATAAAGGCCAGTTACACCTGTTAAATAGACTTGATAGGCCCGTAAGTGGAGTAATGATTATTTCTAAAAAGCAAAGCTTCTGCCGCCATTTTAATTTGTTGCAAAGAGATAATAAAATTCATAAAAGGTATTTGGCTTTAGTAGAAGGAGATTTTAGCGAAACAAAAGGAGTCCTCCAAAACAATATTTTGCATGATCGCAAAAGCAATAAAGCAAAAATCACAAAATTTCCATTGGCCGGGAGCAAACAAGTAGTTCTGGAGTTTGAACTCGTCAAAAAACTTGAAAGATATACGCTTTTAAGATTGAATTTATCAGTTGGAAAGTTTCATCAAATTCGAGCTCAATTGGCACATATCGGATATCCGATTAAAGGAGATGTAAAATATGGAGCCAGAAGAGCCAACAAGGATAGAAGCATATATCTGCATTCTTATTCTATCGAATTTAAGGATAGGAAGGAGAATCTAACAAAAATAATAGCACCTTTGAATAATGAAGATAATCTCTGGCGTATCGTAAAAGAGAATATTGAAAAATAGAAGCAATGGAAAATTTTGAAAACAAATTTACAGATGTAAATACATTAGGGGAGTTTGGTTTGATTGACAAGTTAACTCATGGCTTTGAACTTGGCCATTCATCTAGTGTTAAGGGAATAGGAGACGATGCGGCTGTTCTCAAATATGGAGATAAACACTTGTTGGTTTCAACGGACATGTTGGTTGAAGGCATTCACTTTGATTTAATGTATTCACCGTTGAAACATTTAGGATATAAAGCGGTTGTAGTAAATCTTTCTGATATATATGCTATGAATGCTACTCCCAAACAAATAACAGTTTCAATTGCTATTTCAAGCAAATTTTCAGTTGAAGCGCTTGATGAATTATATGCTGGGATAAAAGAGGCTTGCAGAATTTACAAAGTGGATCTTGTTGGAGGCGACACCTGCTCATCACCCAAAGGGCTGACAATTAGTGTTACTGGGATTGGGGAAGCCCTTGCTGATGAAATTACATATAGGTCTGGAGCAAAAGCTGGAGATATCGTTTGTATTACAGGAGACTTAGGGGCGGCATTTCTGGGACTTCAAATATTAGAACGAGAAAAACAATTATACATTTCCAACCCTGGAATTCAACCAGATCTGGAAAATCAAAAGTATTTATTAGAACGGCAATTGAAACCCGAGGCCAGAAAAGACAGCATCGCTTTTTTCAAGCAACACGATCTTCTACCAACAGCAATGATTGATATATCAGACGGATTGGCTTCAGATCTTATGCATATCTGTAAGGCCTCCGGTGTTGGAGCTTTTTTGGAAGAAGGAAAGATTCCGATAAAGGACGAAGCACAATTAATGGCCATAAAGTTCAAAATGGACCCCATAACTACGGCTCTAAACGGAGGAGAAGATTATGAGTTATTGTTTACGGTTAATGAAAAAGATCTTGAAAAAATCCGATTTATGCCAAGCGTTTATATAATAGGCGAAATTACGGACAAGAAAGAAGGACTAAAACTACATACTACAGGAGGAAACATCCACGATTTAAAAGCACAAGGATGGAAACACTTTGACGATTCCTCTGCTAATAATTGAGTTTAAAACGAAGAAACTTAATTGTTTTCCCATTTTTTAAGTGTTGTAATTCGTAATGGGTTTTAATATCCAGATCAGGATGACAAAGTTCTTCCTTATTATAAATATTGTCATCATCCATAATAATTTGATGACCCTCTTCCTGAATTGTGTCTTTGGTAAATTCATAAAAAAAATCTGAATCTGTTTTCAAGCACACAGAACTTCCGGGTATTAAAAGTTGATGATACTTTTTCAAGAAAGAGGGAGAGCTTAATCGTCTATTAACTTTACTTGCCTTAAGGAAGGGATCGGGGAATATAATCCAGAGGCCACTAATTTCACCGGGTGAAAAAAAATGTTCTATCATTTCAATTTTTGTTCTTAAAAAAGCAACATTATCCAATCCTTCTGACAAAGCTTTTTTTGCTCCCTTCCATATACGGGCCCCTTTTATATCAACACCGATAAAATTGATTTCAGGATACCTTTGTCCAAGGGCCAAGGAGTATTCACCCCCACCGCATGCTAATTCTAAGACAATTGGATTTTTGTTTTTGAAATGATCTTTAGCCCAGATGGACTTTAACTTAACTTCTTTACCATCCTGACCAGTTAAGACGTTTATTCTGGGGTCAAAATTTTCATAAACATTTGAAAATGTTAATATTTCTGTAAATTTCACAAGTTTGTTCCTTCGTGCCATCTATTATCCTGACATTTACTGTTTACAAGTGAGTGTAAAAATATCTCTATTTTCGGGGCTTAAATTTATATCTTGAAGAAACTTATCATTTTATTATTAGTTCTTAGTTCTATTCCGGCATTAGCACAACACAAAATTGGAGTTAGAGCCGGATTAAATTATTCAAAATTTATTGGTGAACTAGAGCAGGGAGAATCATATGGTGTCAGCGGAGGATTCCATTTTGGTATTAACTATACATATGAACTTAATGATATAATAGGGTTCAGAGGAGAACTGCTTTATATTCAAAGAGGATCAAAACAAGATTTTTACTCTGAAAACAATTATCAAATAATCAAATCACCTACTATAGAAAAGTTTGTTGAATTTGGAGAAGTTGATCTCAATCTTGAACTTTCAAATGCATACTTTGCGATTCCGTTGACGGTCCAGGTACAACTTAATCGAAAGATAGAACTGTTTGGAGGGATGTCAATCGACTTTCTTGTAGGGCCATCTGGAAGGGGGAAACTTGATTTCACAAGCAACAGCAGGATGGATGATATTTTCTTTGTTCAGTCTTACGACCACAAATATGGATCAGACAGAGCCGGGGAATTTAACACCTTTATTTCGGAATCCATTTCCATAATTGTGGATGGAGACAAGGTCTCTATTCCCAAGGTAGTAGGAGCATATTATAATTTCGATGAAGCACAAAAAACAGGAAAAAGGTTTAAGTCTTTAGACGCACACATTATTCTCGGAGGTAATTATTTCATAAATACAGGATTTTATATTGGAGCGCGCCTTGAGTATGGCTTAGCCGATATCACGAATAATGCAATGGACTTTAGCTTAACAGACTTGGATGGAGATGAAAATTTTATTTTCCGAGAGGATAGAGACCGTTCTGTAAGTTTGTCAGTTTCCTTTGGATTTAAATTTTAGAGCAATATTAAAATTAATTATCAGCCATTTTTTCAGCATTCTCTGCGAGCTGCAACTTTTCTATAACGTCATCAATCTGCCCGTCTATAACTTTGTCAAGACTGTAAAGTGTTAAATTAATACGGTGATCTGTCATTCTGTTTTGAGGGAAGTTATATGTTCTTACTTTGTCAGATCGATCGCCTGATCCTACCAGAGATTTTCTTTTTTCCTTTTGCTCAGAATAGGCTTTAATTTTCTGAGCTTCTCTAATTTTTTGATAGAGTTTTTGAATGGCAATTTCCCTGTTCTTGTGTTGAGATCTTGAATCTGTGCTTTCTGAGACAATGCCCGTGGGAATATGGGTAAACCGTACGCCGGACTCTGTCTTATTAACATGCTGACCTCCTGCGCCACTAGATCTAAAAGTATCGACCCGCAGATCATCCTTTTTAATATCGATATCTTCTTCCTCAAACTTTGGCATAACAACGACAGTAGCAGCAGACGTGTGTACACGCCCCTGAGATTCAGTTTTAGGAACACGTTGCACACGATGAGCTCCTGACTCAAATTTTAGCTTACCATAAACCTCATTGCCATAAACTTCGAGAACGATTTTATTATATCCCCCGGCAGATCCTTCATTAAGAGATAAAATTTCCGTTTTCCACTTTTGTGATTCGAAATACTTGGTGTACATTCTATAGAGGTCACCAGCAAAAATGCTGGCCTCGTCACCGCCGGTTCCTGACCTTATTTCAAAAACAACATTCAACTTATCCTCAGGATCTTTTGGTATTAAGAGGACTTTAATTTTTTCTTCAAGTACTTCTTTTTGCGGATTGAGAAGGTCTAATTCATCCTGAGCCATACGACGCATGTCGAGATCAGAATCAGACAACACTTCTTTGGCTGAACTTATATTTGAAAGTATATTTTTATAGTCTTTGTAAGTCTCAACAACAATCTGAAGCTGCTTGTATTCTTTGTTAAGGGAAGAATATTTTTTTATGTCTGAAATCATCTCTGGATCAGACAGTTTTTCTTCAATACTTATAAAGTGATTATATATAGATTCGAGTTTGTCTAGCATAAAACAGTTGAATTACTGATAAGAATCAGCAAACGAACACCGAAGGTAGAAAAATTAAAAGCTTAAATTATGCGAATTCTATCCTTTATTGATTGAATAAGATCAGATGAAACCGAAGGGCGGGCAACATTGTTTTTAATGAATTCTCTGAAGTTCTTTTCCTTGTTGAAAATTTTGCAGCATTTGGGGTCGCTATCTACCTTTGTTAACAATTCCTTTCTCTCACTTTCACCAAGCGCATTATCAAAATATAGATTTACTTGGTTCTGAATATCATGAACGTTATGTAGATTCCCCATGCGTTTATGTTTTACATTTTCATCATAATAAGAAAAAACAAGAAATGGTATGAGTTGTTAATACAATGATAGTTAATCAATTTATAATAATCAATCTAAATTATTCTTCTTCTGTGTCATGTTTCACCTTTCCAGTCTTATTGTGACCCCGCTTATCTTTGTAACCTAAGGTTTCAGCGTAATTTTTAAGTTTTTCCTTTAACATGTTACGCGCTCTGAACAGTCTCGACCGGACAGTTCCAATTGGTACATCAATAATCTTTGAAATTTCCTCGTAGGTGAATCCTTCGATATCACATAACAACACGACAGTCCTAAAATCAATAGGTAAACCGTTAATAGCGATGGTTACTTCATCTCCCATCATGCTATCAAAAAGCTCTTCCCTTAAGTCAAGATAACCCGAAATCTTACTATCATCGCTGTCGTGGTAGCTGACAATGTCTTCAAAATCTACACGGGTTGGTTGTTTGCTTCGCTTGCGATAATGATTTATGTAAGCGTTTTTCAATATTTTAAACAACCAGGCCTTCGCATTAGTTCCTTGAATATAACGATCGATAAAACGATGGGCCTTCATATAGGTCTCTTGCACCAGATCATTAGCGTCATCTTCATCATAGGAAAGGTGAAACGCAAACGTTTTTAGCGCATCAATGTGAGGCAATAATTCTTTTTCAAATATTTCGTGATTCCCTGGCACAGACGAGTTTTATTGAAAAACAAACATACACAAATTAAATAATTATAAAACCTTGACAATAGTTCCATCTGCAATAGCGAAAATGTGATCGCTCTTATTTCCTTTGATTTTTCCGTTTCCGGTAAATGCACCAAATGCAGAAAGAATAGCCTGATGTTTTGAAAAATAAAAGCATGGAAGCCTTATACCTTGGCGAGCAGTCCCGCGGAGATGTACCGAGGGGTGCACATGACCACATATATTATAAACACCTGCGGAAGATTCCGGATGATGGGTAAAATAAAATGGACCCAAACTCAAGCTATACTTGTAAATCGTCAAGTTAGATGCGTCATAGTGTGACTCTTCCAAGATGTCATGATTGCCCATAATCAAATCGAATTGAATAGTTTCAAACCTTGTAAGGAAGGTTTTAAATAAGCGCCAGACTTGATTATAGGTGCTATGAAAAAGATCTCCCAGGACAAGAACTCTATCGACTTTATGGTTAAGTAAAAGATAAGCAAGACGATCAAGATTTTCGTATTCTGCATCTACCGGAACTGGGATTCCTGATTTGCGAAAATGATTAATCTTTCCAAGATGAAGATCAGCAATTAGAAGTATGTTTTCTTTAGGCCAAAGTATGGCCTTTGCAGGCAATAATATTAAGGTTTCATCTTGTAGTTTATGTTCAATAACATTTAGAATTTAATCGTTTCGTATTGAACTTAAATATAAGATTATAGCAAGAATGTGTATTAATTAAATCGCGTTTATCTATTTTAACGTGAGTTCGATGTAAGACTAGGCCAAAAGGAGTTGTTTGGTATCGACCAGATTCTTATAAATGGAGGGTTTAGATTCTTTAAACCCGTAGGCACAAAGTCCACCAAGTATATTGACGAAAAATCCGGCAAAGGAACGATGCCTTGTATGTTCGATCTGTGAAATATTTTTGAGTTGGTCAATAATGGTTTCAGAGATAGCAAGTTTTCGGAGCAGAAGAGCATCCTGTAGGGGTGTAATCATTTTGGATTTCATATTCCGTCTCAACTTAGTAATCAAATGAATACCTCTCAAGAAAAGAGTGTCAAAGATTTGCTTGTTGACAATATAGCCTTTATCACCGAACAACCGGCCATAGACCTTCTTCATAAACCGTTTACACTTCAATACGGCATTATCATGCACATTGCCCGGAGTGAGTTGAAAATCAATCACTTCGCCCCGGTCATTATGAACCAGATGAAGTTTGAAACCATAAAACCAACCCTTTGAAGTCTTGCCTCGTTTGGCCAGTCCAGCAAACACCTTGTGGGAATGAATCCTTCGATTGTGACAGACCCGGATACTGGTTGAATCAATAAAGGATATCCCACTACATTTACCCATTCGGTACATCTTTACAAACAAGGCTAATGGTAGGACCGCTTTGGTTTGCAACTCCACCATCCGATTATAAGATACCAGATTGGGAAAATAGCCGCGCATATGTTGGCAGACATGATTCTGGTAAAAGTGCTTAAAGCAACGGTATCCACTCATATGAAAAAATACGATGATGCTCATCACCTCGCTCATGGATAACCTGCAGGTACGATTCCGTCGATTTTTCTTTCCCTCTAGGGTATGAGATTTTAAAAAGTAATCAAAATCGGTGAAAAAATCATCGAAAGCACAGAAAATTGCAATAATTTGACTATCTTTCATAGTAGAGCTTTTTTGTTTTAATTAATTGATTATCAACTATTAAGATAAACAAAATTGCTCTTTCTTTTTATCCTATTTTTCCACTTCCTTACGTCGAACTCACGTTAGATTAGTAATCTAAATGTCCATATTGTTTTTTATCAGGATACAACAGCCTCTCCAAATAATGGAGCAACTTTAGAAACAGTAATGAGTAAGCGAATGAGCCTGCAGATAAGAAGATTTAATCGGTTAATTGCCATCAGCGATTTTGAATAGATGCTGAGCTCATTGTTAAAAAAAGCCAAAGGTATGCGTAGTTACCGATATCAACTATCCGATCAGATCCGTTCAAATAAGATAGAAGTAGATCAGAACGGGGATCTGATTTCTTACGAAGAATACACGCCTTTCGGTTCCACCAGCATTATTGGCGGAAAGGATCGGGAGAAAGTACTTAAAAAGGTATATCGCTATACCGGCCAGGAGCGTGATGACTTAAGCGGCCTTTATTATATAAGAGCACGCTATTACGCCCCGTGGATAGGCCGATGGCAGAGCCCAGATCCTTCAGGGATCAAAGGAGGCATTAATTTATATGCTTATGCAACAAACAATCCTATTAACCTGATCGACCCAAGCGGGCGTGGCGGAAAGCCGATCGTTTTGTATTCCACCAGGGGAAGCAAGAGAAAGCCTCATCAAGGCTTTAATGAATTTATTGAGGGGGTTGACGTGATGCAACTTCTCTCATTATGGGCTTAACAAGTGGAGAATATACTGTAGATCAAGTTGGTAGAAAAAAAATCAATGTTCCTCGTTTGTTATCTCCTTTATTCATGATCTTTGTCTTCGTCCTGATGTCCTATTCACGATTCAGAAATGTACGAGGTTCTCATATGGCTGGGAGTAATCTTAACTTTTTGACATTTCTTCTCTTAATGTCATCCTCAGGTAGAAGAGGAAGAAGTTTCGGAAATTTCTCTTCCGGTAGCGGTTCTTTTGGTGGTGGCGGCTTTGGTGGTTTTGGTGGCGGTAGTTTTGGAGGAGGAGGAGGAGGCAGTTGGTAGGACTAAAACTTCAAGGGTAGATTCTTTAATACGAGATTTATACAAGCAAAAAGCCCAACCACAAAGTGATTGAGCTTTTTTTGCACCTCACCGCAGCAAGTGCGGCACTTTCAGCCTCAAGGACTTCCTGCCTGCCGCCAGGCAGGAAATCTTGGACCTACGGATTAACAGTCCGAAAAGTCTTGCTTTTTACTAATTAACCCATACAATATCAGCGATTAACATATTAATTATTTAATAATATAATCGTATTGTATGCCGAATGTAACATTTAAAGCCAGACTTTATACATCAGAGCCATTAGACAGTGGGAAGTATCCTATTGTTATCCAGATCTCATGGAGAGATACTAAACCTCAAATAAGGCGTAAACGCCTTGGAATCTCTTGTAGAGAAGAGGAGTGAACTGTACAAACGAGATACTAACCTACTCAACAAAGAAGCATGGGCTTCAGTGAAAAAGAATGCAAAAATCAAAGAAGCCTTAGATAAAGCTTTATCCGTGTATAACGATCTTGAAGAGTGGGATTATAAGCAATGGGCTAAGTATTATGATCAAGGACATCAAGTAGTCACGTTTGATAGTTATGCCAAGAAACTTATTGATAAACAGATAAAGCTCCAAAAAACTGGAACGGGCATTTATTATAGAGACGTCCTTCATGCACTGCAAAAGTTTATAAACAAGACAGAGATTCACTTCAACGAAATCAATAAACAACTACTCAAAGAATTCGAAGAAGATATACTTGCAAGAGGCTTTAAAGGTGAGCGCACTATGAGAGGGTTAAAAGCCCTTTACTCTAAAGCAGTTGAAGATGAAGTTGTCCCAATGAAACTCATGCCTTTTAAAACAGCCTACAACCCTGTCGGTTATAAGTTCTCCCACCTCAAGAAAATTAAGAACAAGAATAAGGGAAGAATTGATCATTTATCTAATGAGCAGATCGACGCTATAAAGAATTATGAACCAAAGAACAAAGCCTATCAAAAAGCAAAAGATATTTGGTTATTTAGCTACTATACAATGGGTGTAAACTTAAAAGATATTTCTCTCCTTCAACCTTCAGACATTAAAGCCGGTGTCTGGTACTTTGACAAACAAAAGACCAGCACTGGATATGAGTCTACTCCTCTACGTAAAGAATGTTTAGATATTATTGATAGATGGTATGATCCTAGCGAAAAGTATATCTTCCATGATATTCTCAATGACAAGTACGACTCTTCTGACGAAGAGATTAAAAAAAGGATAGTGGTTTAAATAGGTTGAGTTTCTTATATTAGCACATGGAACATACTACTACTACTACTACTACTACTACTACTATTACTTGTCCCCATTGCAATTGTACTGACCTTCAAAAGAATGGTCATAGAGAAAACGGGAGACAACGTTGGCGTTGTAAAGTCTGCAAAAAGAGTTTTCAACTTAGCTATAGCTATAGCTATAGCTATAAAGCCAGAGAGCCCGGTGTTAAAGAACAAATTGACTCATTAATTCTCAATAGTTCAGGGGTTCGAGATACAGCAAGGATTTTAGGGATCAATAAAAATACGGTGATAGCTCACTTAAAAAAAAACGCTTCAAGTGAACCCTTATCTATTGAACAAGGAAGAAGTTCAAAGCCTTGATAATTTGGCAGTAAGTTTTCACTATACAGCAGAGGCAGATGAGTTTTGGTCTTATGTTGGCAGTAAGGCGAATCAAAGGTGGACTTGGTATGCGATGGATAAGCATTCCGGGATGATTTTGGCTTGGGTTAATGGAAAGCGTACCGATGAGAGCTTTGAAAAACTTGAATTTTAGAACGCATATCAAACGTCTTAATAGAAAAACCATTTGCTTTTCCAAAAATGAACAGATTCACGATAATGTCATTGGTATGTACATCGAAAAATACTATTATAAATCAGAAACTTATGGAGATCATCAGCCTATTTGACCCAGCACCAAAAAAAGAACCAATAACTATCTGTCGAACCTCCGTCGAAGGTTCATCAAAATGAGCCAAGAACTTGGCTTCGATGGTCACTTCGTGATGTACTCAGCTAGGTATAGTTCAGGTGCTAAAGCTCTCAGAATGGGAGTAGATATAAGAGCTTTGCAGGGAGCTTATAGACATAGTTCTGTAACTACTACTGAGGGTTATGTACCGAGAAAAGTTGATCCAGAAGTGTATGAAGTACTATAAATCGATTAACTTGAAAAGTATGCTTGTTTAACTATATTATTATCTAATTGCAAAATTAAGCTGATTTCAGAATTTATTAAAAATTTAATTCTAGAAATTTTATTGTGTTTAATAACATCCATAAGAGTCCTCATGTTATTTGAGCTTTTATCAGCTTGGATAATTTCATTGAATTTCAATCCAGTAATGCAATCAATATTAATAAACAATTGAATAGTCTTTAATAATTGTAGGTCTTTAACAGTTTGACCAATAAAATTGGTTTTTATAATTAAACTGTCATTAGAAATGATATTCTCTTCTGTGTCGTATTCGAATAATGCATTAAAAACTTGAATCAAGTTTTTACATGAATTAGGATTGAAACTAGAATAATATGGTAGAAGCATCAATTCCTCTTTGCAAATTTCATGAGTTATAGAAATGTGTACGGGATGAAAAGTTACTTTATTGTTTTTGGAAAACAATGAAGAGACCAATCCTTCAAAATTGATTAAGATAGATACATAATTTGATCTAGCTATTAATCCGCTGATTTTCTTCACAATATCTTGAGGAACTATTACATCTAAAAATCTGTAAGGAGCTGAGTCTATACAATCTTTAGAAAATAATAATTTTAATTGAGGGATTAAATTTTTACTACAGATTGACCTAATTCCTTCTTTACTGAAACCAATTAGATTTCCAATAATACTGATATTAACTCTACTCTCTTTTGAGCTATCAATTTCTATAACAGAATCATCTGTAATAATTAACGATTTGATAAAAGCTAAATAATCATCGCATGATTCAAATCTATTTAAAGCATAGTAATCCTTGACATATTCTTTTTCTTGAACTTCATTTACATGATCTAATTTTTGACTAGCACAAGAAATTATGCTCAAAGCAGCAATTATTAAACAATAAAGTACTCTATATTTCACTCTACAATTATTCGTTGACTTTGAAATTTGTAATTATCACCAATGACTACTATATAAATCCCTGAATGATCTGGCATGCGTAATTTATAATTAAATGAATTTATATCATGCTTACTTACCATATTACCATAAAGATCGTATACAAAAATCACTTTCATTTCGGAAGGAGACACAACATTTAATAATCCCTGTTTCTCAATTACATTAGGAAATATTTTCAAATCGCTATTGAAGTCAAGATCAAACGCCAAAGTAGTACATCCTGATGAACTTGGGACATCAAAATCTGAATCACAAAATGTATTAAATGAACTTAAAATATCAGTTTTAATTTTATCTGAACCATCTATGGTGCATTGATCAATTTCTCGTTTTACTTGTCCATTAGATATACCATAAAACATAATTCTACTATCACTCGAGCCATTGTTTTTATTTGTATCGTTAGCATGATTCAATTGCAACATGTGGCCAACTTCATGCACAAGAACTGAATAGAGATCAGATTGATTACTACCAATAGAAGATGAATTCACATTTACGAACCAATTATAGCGAGAATTAGTATTTACCTCGATATCTGAATCTATGTTTCTGCCTATTACTGGAATATTTGGATAAAACGGTCCATTAACACACTCATTAAATAGTGTTGTTCGACGAGTTCTAGCTTTAGTTGGACTAGAACCAAGATCAGTAAATACAATCGTATTCTTACGATCTTCCGTATTTACACCAGAATTATCGCCTAAATATTCGAAATTAATACCAGAACTCTCTTCCCAATCGCAAAAAACATTCATTATTACTTCTTCTACATCATTGAAACTAATATTCTGGTTAATCAAGTTCTGATTATTGGTGACTGAAGATTTATCAATGTAATAATTAATATAGTTTTTATCAGTTGCTAGGGCTACAAATTTTTCAGTATCATTGCTAAATATGTTATATACTGAATATTTAATATCTACACTTTCCTGACATTTTTCATTAAATTCTGGATGAATAATCCAATCGCCACTACTCATAACTCCATCTTTAGCTAATGACGAAATAAATAAATTTACAGAATTATCAGTCCAAGAAACGACCCATAAATCTTCATCACTTCTTATACTCATATGCGATGCACCCCCAGTTTCGGCATCAGGAATTTCAATTCTACCACTATCATTAAATCCTCTACCTTTAAAACTAATTAAATCAAGGATTCCTGCAGCAAATGGGTCAGTTGTTACGCTTGTTATTTCACACGGATTAAGCAAAATATTTTCACCCTCAACACATAGGTCATCAAAATCTAAACAACTTCCTAGATTAAAATATGAAGCTGAACCCTTCAAAGAAAAATCTAATAACGATATACCTCCATAATCCCCCCATTCATTAACTCTGAAAGTAAGTGTTAATAATTGTTCATATTCAGTACCTATCAAATAATGTGATTCACTTTTATTAAAGGAAGATATTGAACAAGAAGAAGAAATATCAACTTTTAAGGTATCTCTGGCTTGGTCAGAGTAATTCAAATTGTAAAAATATGAATCGATAACATCCCCTTTCTGAATTGCTAATAGATTATTGGTTATAATAAACGTATCTAAATTTTCTGTAGGATAGGAGATAAATAATTCCATATTTGCAAATGAAATGTTATTGGTATTTGCTTTTATCATTACATCTGCAGTAAGTTCATTCTTTTCTGTATCTGCATATATATTGGCAAAAGTTAGACATACTTGTGTATTTAAGTTCTTTAAATTAATAGTCGGAAGATTTAAGTTTTTGGAATCCGACAATGTATTAATGATATATTTTACATCCTTATATAATTCACCTGTTAAAAGATTTACAGCTTCATGGATATTGTTGTCTTTAATCTGTTTTATATTATTGAACTTACCATCTATGAATTTGCAAATAACATAATCATTAGTTTCCTCTATTATTTTGAGCAATAATATAGAACTTGATCTTCGAACCTGATTTGTGTGTGAATATGAAACAATTACATCATCAAGATTACCCCCTTTGTACGTATAAAAAGCTCTTTTCCACTTAATCCACCTTTAATTATTTTTTCAACCTTTATTGCAGAAAGTGAAGTTACATCTTTAACCGTTGAATTAGGGTCTTCTATTTTTTCAGTTAAGTACCCTTGAATAATTAAATCTGAATTTATTTTCGCCTTTAAAAGGTCACTCTCTAAGATATTTTGAGAATGCAGTTCATTTTGAGTAATTAACATTACCAATGCCCAAATGGACATCAGTTTTATAAAATTGGAATTGTTCATAGCAATGGTTTTATAGGTCATGTTCCATTTTTAGTTGAAATTTCCTGAGAAGATCCCGTATTGATAGCTAAGATAATCGAATTTTGTAATTGATCTAATTTTCGATAGTTTTTTACTTTATTCATATGCTGTGTTCAATTTCCAACAAAACTGCTGCGATCCACCGATGGCGTTGTTCTGAGCTGGTCCAGTGTTTTATTTTGCCGACATACTTTTTAAGCTGTGAATTCAGGTTTTCAATGCAATTGGTGGTACCGAAACTCTGCCCAAACAACCCATTCATCTTTAGTTGGTGTAGGGTCAGCAGAGATGTTGATCGGCTCCAGACGCGAGGCCAGACTTAGAAGATCGGTCCTGGTATCTTCATACGAACTCTGTTCCAATGCCCTACGATAGGCTTGTTTGGTAGCAGCGTGCTCTTTGACCAGCAGATACTTGAGCACATTTTCACGTTTATGCCATCGGCATCGCTGGACGAATGTTTTGCCTGCAAAACTTTCTGCAATCGCCTTTCTAGATCCCTTTGATCCGTCTACGACAAAGAGCGATCCCTCCTCATCCCACGCTCTTTCAGACGACGGAAAAGGTCTTTGACTGGCCTGGAGCTTTCACCAGGCGCATGAAGAAAGTCCAATGGTATTTTATCCCCGCTCCGTGTCACGCCCATCGCAATAATGATCTGTTCACCAGAAAGATATTTGCCATCCAAAAAGATGGCTACAAACTCATAAGGACTTAAAGAACGGTTCTGAAAGGCTTCCATCTTCTCTTTGGTTCGCTGTATAAAAGCACGGCTAACCTGACTTTTTGAAAGCCCGAAACCTTCCTGAAGATAATCGATCACCGGACCATGATCCCGTGTGCTCAGCCCCCTTAATACCCCTTGCACCAATTGCTAAGAGGGACTATCTACCTCCTTGAACTTATCATAACTGTTCAGAGGCACACAACTCTCATCCACCTTGTCCATCACCCGGAGCACATCGACCCGAAGCTTTTTATCTCCGATACGCACACTACCCCGATTATAGCCCCATCGACTGTACCGACCACCTTCGGGCTTCTCCCGACTATAGCGCATACCGGCTTTGCTGATGATGACTTCTTCCAAAAACTCATTGATCATGATCTGGCATAGACTGAGATGATTGCCTAATAACTCCAGCTTTAGATCTACAGATCGTTCCTCAAGCCATGCCCATTTCTTACGGCTTAATTGCTTACATTCGTGTGTTGAGAGGTTACGTAGATTGAAGTATTATTTTTTAACAATTGTAAATCGTCAAATAAAAGTGGACCATTAAGTGAATAAAATTAAGTTATACATAACTATTAAATTCACTTTATTATGAACAAGAAAAACAAATCAGCAGAATCTTATGTCCGAGATGTAAAAAGAAGGACAAGACGTAAATTTTCTACAGAAGAAAAGATTAGAATAGTCATTGAAGGATTAAGAGGAGAACAAAGTGTTGCTTCTCTTTGTAGAAGAGAAGAGATTTCACAACCACTATATTATAAGTGGAGTAAAGATTTCATGGAAGCAGGGAAGAAACGTTTAAAGGGAGACACAGAACGTGAAGCCAACACTTCAGAAGTTCAACATCTAAAGACAGAAAATCAAGACCTTAAAGAGGTAGTAGCAGAACTTACTCTAAAAAATCGTGTGCTTAAAAAAAGCTTGAATGGAGTAAAATAAAATTCAAGAAGTATATGCGATTTACAGCAAAAGAAAAGATGGAACTGATTAGGCTGGTTGAGCAATCCGAATGGAGTGTTAGAAGAACTCTCAAGGAAATTGGTATTCACAAATCAACCTTTTACAACTGGTATAAGAAATATCGGGAAAATGGAATTGTAGGATTAGAGGAAAAGAAAAGTACAAGGAAGCACTATTGGAACAAGATTCCTGATCGGATCAGGTCTAATATATTGAATCTGGCACTGGAAGTTTCAGAGCTTTCTTGTAGAGAATTGGCTTGCAGGTATACTGATGAGAATCAATACTTTATAAGCGAAAGCAGTGTTTACAGAATATTGAAATCTGCTGGACTGATAAACCCTCCTCATTATGATCTGATATCTGCCGCAGATGAATTTAAAGACAAAACAACAACTGTCAATCAAATGTGGCAAACTGATTTTACTTATTTCAAAATCATTGGCTGGGGATGGTATTACCTATCGACTATATTAGATGATTATTCTAGGTACATTATAAGTTGGGAGTTGTGCTCAACGATGAAAACCCTTGATGTAAAAAATACTTTGAATCAGGCATTAAACCATCCAAATGTAAATTTGAATAAACCGCCTAAGTTATTATCTGATAATGGATCTTGTTATTTAAGTCAAGAGTTGAGCTCTTATTTGGATGATTACAAAATTAAACATGTGAGAGGAAGACCTGGTCATCCTCAAACGCAAGGCAAGATTGAAAGGTATCACAGAACGATGAAAAATGTAATTAAACTGGATCATTATTACAGCCCAGGTGAATTGAGTTTTCGTCTTTCACAATTTGTAAAATATTATAACCATCACAGATATCATGAATCTTTACAAAACTTGACACCAGCAGATGTTTATTATGGATTAAAAGAAGAAAAACTGAAGAGAAGAAAATTATGTAAACACAAAACATTTAAAAAACGCAGACAAAAATATTTCAATTTAACTTTTAAAAGTGTAACTTAATTTTATTCACTTATTGTCCACTTTGGTTTGAAGACCTACATCCTGCTGCTGCCCCTGAAAGTACATCAAGCACAACACTGAATGTGCATGAGCTACCACCTGACAGGTCTCCTCCTGTAAAAATTAGATTTGTAGTCCCAGTTAAACTAGATCCTGTTCCACAGATATCAGTCAAAGGTGTATTACTTGCAATAAGTCCTGACAATGTTCCATTTAGGTCATCTAAAAATGTTATTCCCGTATAATCTGTTGTTGACTGATTATCAAGTGTAAACTCCAATGTAACTTGCCCTCCAGCCAAGGCTGGGTCATCTATGAATTCTTTAGTAAATAACAATGGAGAAATCTGAAGATCAGCACTAGCACCGGCTGAGGATACTGTTAATCCATTTGACACACTACTCACATCGCTTGTTGTATTTGTATATCTCGCTGGAGTTGTCCCCACTGGTACTGTCAGTTCAACACTAAATGTACATGGCTCTGCTCCTGCATCTAAAGTGCCATTGGTAAGACTAAGTACATTTGATCCATTCAAAGAAAGTGTTCCACAAGATATTGTTGGAAGAGGTGATTCAACTACTAATCCACTTAAAAAACTCTCCAGGTCATCATCAAATGCTATTCCTGTATAGTCATTACTTGATGCATCATCTGAATGTTGTATTGAAAACTCAAGATTTACTACATTTCCTGGTACGGCCTGAGCTTTATCAAATGTCTTAATTAAGGTCGGTCTTACCAATACTGTCAAATCATCTGATGCTTGATTTCCTTCTACGCCTTCTCCATTGACTGTTGCTGTTACCGGTGTTGTCGTATTTGGGTAGGTTCCATTTTCTACATCCGAAGGAACCTTCAACACAACATCAAAACTACATGAGCTTTGTGCAGTAAGTTCCGCTCCTGTAATAATTAGTCGCGGAGGTTCATTGGAAAATCCGCCAGGAGGGTTACTTAATGGAATATATTGTATTACTGAAGACGCTCCACAAAATCCGTTTGCAGGTATTGTCTCATCCTGTAAAAATACCGATGATAATTCATCTATGAATCCTATATCCGTCATATCATCAAGACTTGTGTTTTCAATAGTAAACCTCAATGTTACATTATCTCCAGGTGCAACAGGATCATCAATAAAACTCTTTGTGATCTTTGGAGCTGATCGAACCACCAAAATATCTGTTGCCACATTTCCTGTTGTAGCAGATCCATCAAGATCATAGGTGACAGAACTTGTTGTGTTCGTATATGATCCACCAACAGTTGTGCTAGGAACTTGAAGCGTTACATTAAATGTACAGTCCGCTTCTGGATCTAATTCTCCACC
This sequence comes from Saprospiraceae bacterium, assembly GCA_965248155.1. Classification (GTDB taxonomy): domain Bacteria; phylum Bacteroidota; class Bacteroidia; order Chitinophagales; family Saprospiraceae; genus RFSX01. The sequence continues at coordinate 1,390,325 of CBDFIO010000002.1, read as the reverse complement.
AGTCATTGTAAGAACACTTGTCCCGCTAATTGTTGAACCTGAGCCACAAAATCCATCTGCCGGTAAACTTGTGGCTGTCATTCCACTGACAACAGCATCAAGATCATCGGTAAAACTTATGTTTGTCGCTGAATTCCTACGATTAAAATTTTTCAATCTGAATTCCAAAGTCACTTCCTCTCCGGCTACTACAGGATCATCAATAAATGACTTTAATAAAAAGTCTCTCGTAACATTTAATACTGACGATGCAAAACCACTGGATAAGGAACTTGGTGAATTACTGTTTAGTTCTGAAGAAACTACAGGTTTCATTCCTGCTGTTGTGCCAACTACATCTACTGTAACTGTACAAATACCACCTGCCGCTAAAGATCCATTAAACATTGATAAACTAGAACTTGTTGTACTCAGGTTTGGAACTCCAAAATCATCACATGAGCTTGAAAGATTACTTGGTGAGGCAATCTGAAGACCACTAGGAAGATTTACAAAAAATGATATCCCTGTAGCAAATGATGTCCCAGCAGAATTGTCAATCGTCAGTGTCATCGTAGAAACTGACCCTTCCGATATTGTCGATGGTGATAAACTCATCGAAAATCCCGGCCTCGTATCACTGACAACTAAGTCCGCCGAAGCTGACCCACTGTTCCCGGCATCAGAAGTCAGATCCCCAGTCACATTCGTGTGGGTACCTACCGTGTTGCTAGTAACGTTAATGGAAATTGTACAGCTGCTATTTGCTCCCAATCTGCCGTTGGAAAAGCTGAGCGTATTCCCTCCGTCTGCAGCAGTGAGCAATCCATTACAATCAGATGTAAGATTCCCGGGAAACGCAATACTTGTATTCGCTGGCAAAACATCTGTAAATGCAATGTTATCAACACTTGACGAACTTAGATTCTCAATAGTCAATGTCAATGTTGACGCTGCCCCCTTCCCTATTGTGGAAGGTGAAAAATCCTTGTCAAATGTCAATGAACTTTGTCCAATGACAAATCCATTAAATAATAAAAGAATGAAAATCGCATTTACAATTCTCCTTGTGTATATATATACCAAGGCCTTAGGAAGAGTTTGATTTATTGGCATTGTTGTTTGGTTTTTTGGTTAACTTAACTGAGCCTACTCCTAAGATTATTAAAATTAATTGAGAGATAAAACTTTCATTATTAAAAAACGACTTAGATCACGTATTCAGAATACAATATGATACTTCAGGCTATATTTTTTCCTCTTAAAGCCTCTTAAAGCCTCTTAAAGCCCATTTTTCCATCTAGATAAGCTGCGAGATATTCTTGCTCAGATTGTCCCGGGGTTGGAATAAGTGTAGCTCCCACCTTAATTTTATAATAATCCATTATGGAACTATAGCCGGCTCTTGATATTACCTCTGAAGATTTTGACAATAGTAAGCTGATGGTTTCCCTGTTCACCCTGTCGTGTATTTGCCAGCCAGGTGGATACTTTTGCTGGCTCATCCGGTTGGTTCCTCTAACCAAAGCAATTTTCTTCTGTGTTCTGGCGTATTTCTCAATTAGCTTTTTCTCAATCTTTGTCCTCGCGGGTTCCGGACCTGACAAAATTATTAGTATATCGAGTTCCTTTTCAGAGACCATTGAAGAAAGGCTACTAATCGGACCAATAAATCTCGTCTTATAGATTTTATTGCTTATACTCAATTCCCCACTTAATAAATGATCTTCTTTGTCTGGCACCCAACATTCATCAAATCCAATTAATAAATAACGTGAGTTCGACGTAAGGAAGTGGAAAAATAGGATAAAAAGAAAGAGCAATTTTGTTTATCTTAATAGTTGATAATCAATTAATTAAAACAAAAAAGCTCTACTATGAAAGATAGTCAAATTATTGCAATTTTCTGTGCTTTCGATGATTTTTTCACCGATTTTGATCACTTTTAAAAATCTCATACCCTAGAGGGAAAGAAAAATCGACGGAATCGTACCTGCAGGTTATCCATGAGCGAGGTGATGAGCATCATCGTATTTTTTCATATGAGTGGATACCGTTGCTTTAAGCACTTTTACCAGAATCATGTCTGCCAACATATGCGCGGCTATTTTCCCAATCTGGTATCTTATAATCGGATGGTGGAGTTGCAAACCAAAGCGGTCCTACCATTAGCCTTGTTTGTAAAGATGTACCGAATGGGTAAATGTAGTGGGATATCCTTTATTGATTCAACCAGTATCCGGGTCTGTCACAATCGAAGGATTCATTCCCACAAGGTGTTTGCTGGACTGGCCAAACGAGGCAAGACTTCAAAGGGTTGGTTTTATGGTTTCAAACTTCATCTGGTTCATAATGACCGGGGCGAAGTGATTGATTTTCAACTCACTCCGGGCAATGTGCATGATAATGCCGTATTGAAGTGTAAACGGTTTATGAAGAAGGTCTATGGCCGGTTGTTCGGTGATAAAGGCTATATTGTCAACAAGCAAATCTTTGACACTCTTTTCTTGAGAGGTATTCATTTGATTACTAAGTTGAGACGGAATATGAAATCCAAAATGATTACACCCCTACAGGATGCTCTTCTGCTCCGAAAACTTGCTATCTCTGAAACCATTATTGACCAGCTCAAAAATATTTCACAGATCGAACATACAAGGCATCGTTCCTTTGCCGGATTTTTCGTCAATATACTTGGTGGACTTTGTGCCTACGGGTTTAAAGAATCTAAACCCTCCATTTATAAGAATCTGGTCGATACCAAACAACTCCTTTTGGCCTAGTCTTACATCGAACTCACGTTAAATTAATATCCTGAAAATCAGGCAGTAAAATTTATCCGTACCTTTTTTCTGTATATACGGCATATTAACTGTTAAAAGGTTTGCCGGAAATAGATTTCATTTGCTATTGGATATATGTAAATGACTCTGATTAAAAAAAGTAAAATCAGTATTTAATTAAACCCAAAAAAATGGATAGAATAGCAACAGGAATATGGCAAGGTAGTGGTAAAGAGGGAAAAGGTCATTTAACTACCCAAAGTTCAGTCTTAAACAAAACCCAATATTCCTTTAGTTCAAGATTTGAAAATGGCATAGGAACAAACCCTGAGGAATTAATTGCTGCAGCCCATGCAGGATGTTTTAATATGAAACTTTCTTTTGTGTTAGGCAACCATGGATTTGTCCCGGAGCAATTGGAAACCACATGTGTAGTTACGATTGAAGATATTGGCATAACCAGTTCCAAGCTGACGCTGTGTGCTAAAATTTACGGTATTGACGAAAAAACTTTTAATGAATCGGTACAGGATTCCAAAGAAAACTGCCCCGTTTCTAAAGTATTGAATGCAGAAATCACTATAGACGCTTCCCTGGTATAAACAGCGTATTATTTAAACAGCATTTGTATCATAATATGCAGCCTTAAGGTCTTTTTAGCGTGTTTGCTGTTACTAAAATTCCGGTAGCAATGCATGACAGAAGTACTAAATTGAATTTATTAAATAAATTCTCAAATGACCACGAGAATATTTCCTGGAAGATCGAATGTTCATATAGTGATGGTATGGGAACAACAATGAATCAAATAACGGTAATAGCTCAGCCTGGCAGCCGTAATATTGGGGTTTTTGCCTACAGGGTTGAAACAGGAACCGTTATGGTCTGCAGTTATAAAAAAATGAAAAAACCCAATTCAGAAAATATTGTTGATACGCTATTGGACATGATAAACTATTCCAAAGGACAAATAATAACTTGACAGATTTACTTTAAATGCTGTCATACTGATGATTGTTTATTAAACAGCGTATTTGAGAATATAAAAAGGCGGCCCGTTGTCAGACCGCCTCTTCATTTTAGATAACTTTTCTACCAGACTGTACCACCGTTAGGCCAAATCGAAACGGTCAAGGTTCATAACCTTAGACCACGCTGCCACAAAGTCCTGAACGAACTGCTCCCTGGAATCCTCACTACCATAAACTTCAGCAAGGGCGCGCAACTCTGAATTGGAACCGAAGATGAGATCAACCCGGGTTCCTGTCCATTTGAGATCACCAGTTATACGATCACGGCCCTCAAAAACATGTTCGTCTTCCGAAACAGCCTTCCAGGTCGTCCCCAAATCAAGCAGGTTCAGGAAGAAGTCATTGGTGAGCGCTTCCGGATTGCCGGTGAAGACACCATGATTGGATTTATCGAAGTTCGTATTGAGAACGCGCAAACCTCCAATCAAAACTGTCATCTCAGGTGCGCTAAGTGTTAAAAGCTGCGCCCTGTCAACCAATAGTTCTTCTGCAGAAGTGGTAGGATGTGATTTCAGGTAGTTTCGGAACCCGTCAGCCCTTGGCTCCAACGCCTCAAATGATTCTGAATCGGTTTGATCCTGTGAAGCATCTGCACGGCCAGGGGTAAAAGGGACTATCAAATCATGACCTACATTCTTTGCTGCCTGCTCAATACCTGCACTTCCACCCAAAACAATTATGTCAGCCAGTGAAACCAACTTTCCATCAGTTTGGGCACTGTTAAATTCTTTTTGGATACCTATTAGAATATCCAACACTTTCGATAGTCCGGCTGGGTTGTTTACTTCCCAATATTTCTGTGGTGAAAGGCGGATACGAGCACCATTGGCGCCACCCCGTTTATCTGATCCACGGAAGGTTGCTGCTGAAGCCCAAGCGGTAGATCCCAATTGAGACACAGACAGTCCTGAGGCAAGGATCTTACCCTTTAACAAAACAATGTCCTGATCATCAATCAACGGATGTGTAACAGTTGGGATCGGGTCTTGCCAGATCAGATCTTCCTTGGGAACTTCTGGTCCCAGATAGCGGGTGATTGGCCCCATATCACGGTGCGTGAGTTTGAACCAGGCACGGGCGAAAGCATCAGCGAACTCATCGGGGTTCTCGTAGAAACGTCTTGAAATTTTCCCGTATACAGGGTCTTCCCTCAAAGAGAGATCAGTAGTCAGCATAATCGGTGTATGGCTTTTGGAAGCGTCATGCGCATCCGGTACGGTTCCTTCTCCTGCCCCACCCTTTGGCTTCCACTGGTGGGCACCGGCCGGACTCTTGGTCAGCTCCCATTCATAGCCGAACAGGTTCTCAAAGAAGTTATTGCTCCATTTGGTTGGCGTTGTGGTCCATGTCCCTTCAAGGCCACTGGTAAACGTATCTCCCGCATTTCCGGTACCGTAAGAATTTTTCCAACCCAGGCCCTGTTCTTCAATGCCGGCTGCTTCGGGTTCCCTGCCAACATACTTGTCAGGGTCCACCGCGCCATGGGTTTTTCCAAATGTGTGGCCGCCTGCAATCAATGCGACCGTTTCTTCATCGTTCATGGCCATCCGGCCAAAAGTTTCTTTTATATCCCGGGCAGCTGCTATGGGATCGGGGTTTCCGTTTGGGCCTTCTGGATTCACATAGATCAAACCCATCTGAACGGCACCGAGGGGATTCTCCAATTCACGCTCACCTGTGTAACGCTTGTCCCCTTTCCACTCGGTTTCAGAACCCCAATAGATACCTTGCTCTGGCTCCCAAACATCCTCACGTCCGCCAGCAAAACCGAACGTCTCGAAGCCCATGGATTCCAGGGCACAGTTACCTGCGAGAATCATCAAATCAGCCCACGAAATTTTCTTCCCATATTTCTTTTTAATGGTCCATAGCAGCAAACGTGCCTTGTCCAGGTTTTCATTATCAGGCCAACTGTTGAGCGGGGCAAAACGCTGGGAGCCTGTGCCCCCACCACCACGGCCATCAGATATGCGGTATGTACCGGCGCTGTGCCAGGCCATACGGATAAACAACGGCCCATAGTGGCCGTAATCGGCTGGCCACCAGTCCTGCGATGTTGTCATCAGATCGAAGATATCTTTCTTAATGGCATCCAGGTTAAGACTCAAGAATTCCCTGGCATAGTCAAACGACTTACCCATGGGATCGGATTTGGCTGAATTTTGACGGAGGATATTTAATTTCAACTGATTGGGCCACCAGTCATGGTTAGCCATCCCACCCCCTGCACTGTGTCTGTGAATTCCTCCCAAAAACGGGCACTTGCCTATATCGCTGTCATTGTAATTATGCTTGTGATCCATACTATATTTAATTTTTAAGCCCACATAATAACAAACTTACACAAATATTTATCTATTTGTTTAATTCACTAATATACAACTGCTCAGCCAAATTATAATAAGAAATGAGTTGGGGGCTTTGTTTCTTTGATGTAAATCGTCAAATAAAAGTGGACCATTAAGTGAATAAAATTAAGTTATACATAACTATTAAATTCACTTTATTATGAACAAGAAAAACAAATCAGCAGAATCTTATGTCCGAGATGTAAAAAGAAGGACAAGACGTAAATTTTCTACAGAAGAAAAGATTAGAATAGTCATTGAAGGATTAAGAGGAGAACAAAGCGTTGCTTCTCTTTGTAGAAGAGAAGAGATTTCACAACCACTATATTATAAGTGGAGTAAAGATTTCATGGAAGCAGGGAAGAAACGTTTAAAGGGAGACACAGAACGTGAAGCCAATACTTCAGAAGTTCAACATCTAAAGACAGAAAATCAAGACCTTAAAGAGGTAGTAGCAGAACTTACTCTAAAAAATCGTGTGCTTAAAAAAAGCTTGAATGGAGTAAAATAAAATTCAAGAAGTATATGCGATTTACAGCAAAAGAAAAGATGGAACTGATTAGGCTGGTTGAGCAATCCGAATGGAGTGTTAGAAGAACTCTCAAGGAAATTGGTATTCACAAATCAACCTTTTACAACTGGTATACGAAATATCGGGAAAATGGAATTGTAGGATTAGAGGAAAAGAAAAGTACAAGGAAGCACTATTGGAACAAGATTCCTGATCGGATCAGGTCTAATATATTGAATCTGGCACTGGAAGTTTCAGAGCTTTCTTGTAGAGAATTGGCTTGCAGGTATACTGATGAGAATCAATACTTTATAAGCGAAAGCAGTGTTTACAGAATATTGAAATCTGCTGGACTGATAAACCCTCCTCATTATGATCTGATATCTGCCGCAGATGAATTTAAAGACAAAACAACAACTGTCAATCAAATGTGGCAAACTGATTTTACTTATTTCAAAATCATTGGCTGGGGATGGTATTACCTATCGACTATATTAGATGATTATTCTAGGTACATTATAAGTTGGGAGTTGTGCTCAACGATGAAAACCCTTGATGTAAAAAATACTTTGAATCAGGCATTAAACCATCCAAATGTAAATTTGAATAAACCGCCTAAGTTATTATCTGATAATGGATCTTGTTATTTAAGTCAAGAGTTGAGCTCTTATTTGGATGATTACAAAATTAAACATGTGAGAGGAAGACCTGGTCATCCTCAAACGCAAGGCAAGATTGAAAGGTATCACAGAACGATGAAAAATGTAATTAAACTGGATCATTATTACAGCCCAGGTGAATTGAGTTTTCCTCTTTCACAATTTGTAAAATATTATAACCATCACAGATATCATGAATCTTTACAAAACTTGACACCAGCAGATGTTTATTATGGATTAAAAGAAGAAAAACTGAAGAGAAGAAAATTATGTAAACACAAAACATTTAAAAAACGCAGACAAAAATATTTCAATTTAACTTTTAAAAGTGTAACTTAATTTTATTCACTTATTGTCCACTTTGGTTTGAAGACCTACAAGTAGGAGTTCCATTAATTCCAGGGATTAATCAAGAAATCTGTAGTGCAATTGTAAGTTATACCGATGTTGAATTACCTGAAATATCTTGTATTAGAAAGATTATCAGAACATGGGAAATTAGGGAATGGTGGTGTAGCGCTGAAAATACAACAGGAGCAGTTCAATTAATAGAAATAATTGATAATGAAGCGCCATATTTTGAATGTCCAGAAGACTTTACAGTGAGTACCGTCGACAACTGTGTAGGTGTTGCTGACATTCCGGCGATATCAGCTTTCGATGCTTGTGGCCATGAAATAATAGTAAGTATAGAATATCCTTACGGAGTATTAAATCAGAATGGTGGTGAAATAGAATTGCCATCTGGTAGTAATATAATTACATACATCGTCTCAGATGAATGTTACAATTCTAGTTCTTGTCAATTCAATGTTGATGTTGATGATATGAGAGAGCCAGTTGCAATATGCGAACCTAACACCGTTGTTTCAATCGAACTAGATGGTAGAGCAGAAGTATTTGCGTCAAGTTTTGATGATGGCAGTTGGGATGAATGTGGTATTCAAGACTTCCAAGTTCGAAGGATGGATACATTGTGTCTTGCAATTGACACAAGTTTCAATTCAAGTGTAAGTTTCTGCTGCGAGGATGTTGGCAATGAAGTTATGGTCATTTTCAGAGTTACAGATAATGCCGGGAACTACAATGAGTGTATGGTAAGAGTGAATGTTCAGGATAAAATTCCGGCAATCTTAAGTTGTCCTGATGATTTTACTGTGGAATGTGGTATTGGGTTCGATCTTGCCAATTTGTCAATCTCATTTGGTGATGTTAACGTGATAGATAATTGTCCTGACATACAAAACGTTTATGAAATTGTTGATTCAGATATCAATCAATGTGGAATAGGGTCTATTATTAGAAAATTTGAAATAAGGGATCTTAATGGAGGTATTGAATCTTCATGCGTCCAATACATTGAAGTGAGAAATTCTACGCCATTTACCGAAGCGGATATAACATGGCCATTTGATTATGATATTCAAAATGGATGTTCGGTTTCTGATTTAAATCCAAGTAATTTACCAGAAGAATTTGGATACCCTAGCTTTATCAACAATGACGATGAATGCACTTTATTAGGATTTGATTATGAAGATCAATTCTTTGAATCCCTCTCCGGAAATGGACAATGTGCTTATATTGAAAGAACTTGGACAATAATCAACTGGTGTAGCCAGATAAATGGGCAATTTGAAAGCTGGACTATCACAAATCCTCAAATTCTCACATTAAATAATTCTATTGCTCCGGTTCTTGATGATATAGAATCAATGATATTTGAAACCCAGAATATAGATTGTGTACATGGAGATGTATTTATATAATTAGAAATATTGGAGGAGATACAATTGCCATCGGATCATCCCATACGATTGAAACAATTCTCGAATTTGGAACATATCTAATCGAATGGACAGTATCTGATGGCTGCGGAAATTTTGATTTTGAAATTCAGGAAATTGAGATTAGAAGTACAAAAGCACCAAGTCCGATTTGTATCAATGGATTTGCTGTAAATCTAACACCAGTCGATTTAAATAATGATGGAGTTCTTGATGATGAACAAGCGACTCTCTGGGCAAATGATCTTGATGGTGGATCTTATCATAGTTGTAGTAATCCTATTATTTTAAGTTTGGAGAAAGACACAAGCATAAGAAGCAGATTATTCACATGTGCTGACATTGGCATTGTTTCAATAAATTTATGGGTAACAGATGTAATAACAGGTGCTCAAGATTATTGCAGCACGTTTGTAATTGTACAGGATAATAATAATCAAGACATCTGTGAACCAGCTGATGATCTAGTAACTATAAAAGGAAACATCTATACTGATATAGGGGAGAAGGTGGAGGATGTAAAAGTAGATCTAGGTATTCCGATAATAGAAGATACTACAGATATTTCAGGGGAGTATTCATTTGAGAATATGCCAATGGGAGGAACGTATCTTATAACTCCTAAAAAGAATAATGATTTCTTAAATGGCGTCACGACTTTGGATTTAGTGCTTATTCAAAGGCATATATTTGCACTTGAAAGATTGAACAGTCCTTACAAACTCATAGCAGCCGATATTAATAGGAGTGATCACATTACTGCCAGAGATTTAATCGAATTGAGGAAATTAATTTTAGGTATAAACGAGGGACTCCCTGATAATACAAGTTGGAGATTTGTAGATTCACAATATGATTTTCCAGAATTATCAGATCCATGGTTTGAAGAATTCCCTGAAGATTATAGCATCGATAGTCTGAATGCAGATATGTTAATCGATTTTGTTGGAGTTAAAATCGGAGATGTTAACAATGATGTAATTGCTAATTCTAACTTAAGTGAAGATGAAACTTCCTTAGCTAGAAAATTAACTTTAAAAATTGAAGAGCAAATAATGAAATCAGGCGAGCTCGGAACAATAAAAGTTTTTGGTTCTGGTTATTCTGATATATCCGGAATGCAAGGAACCTTAGAGTTTAATCCTGAAGTCATTGAAATAGTCAATATCGAAGCAAAATCAATAGATCTTGATGCAAGCAAACACTTCAATCTTTCAAATCAAGATCAAGGGTGGATGAGTTTTAGTTATAACGATTTTGAAGTACAGTCAAGAGATGAAGATGAATTGTTATTCGAGATTAAATTAAGAACTAAGAAGGAAATTAGTTCTCAAGATATATTTACTCTTTCATCAAAAATTACTCCACTGCAAGCTTATCGCGGCTTTGATCAGCTTATTGATGTTAAACTGGATTATAGTTTAGTTGATAAAACCAGAATTATTTCTGTGAATCCAAACCCATGGGTTGAAAGATCAGAAATTTTATTTGAGTTGGAGAATGAAGGTAAAGTAGAATGGGAATTTTATGATCTAAATGGTAATCTCATTTCAAAGAAAAGTGAGTATTATGAATCAGGGATCAATTCCTTAGAGATTGAAAGAAGCAGGTTCAATATACGAGGGGTGGTATATATTAAGATGAAAACTCAGAAATCAATTTATGAACATAAAATGATTATTATAGATTAATCCAAACAGAGAAAAATTACGAAAAGGGACTTATTTTTGGGTCTCTTTTTTTTTTTTCTATAAGAATAGCAGTTAAACAATAGTTAAATAAGTAAAGGTGGGATACAATTTTATTGAAATTGTATTCATTATGTAGAGTATTAAATGATATTAAAACAAATGACAATGATTAAGAAGGCAATTTTACCAATGATTCTATCCCTGTTTTTAAGTTTTTCAATGTTTGGCCAAAGAGTGGCGGTAGTGGATGTGTCTCAAATATTGGAGAATCTGAAAGATTATCAAACAGCTCAGGAGGAAGTGGATAAAGTATCTGCACAATGGAGACAGGAGATTTCGCAAGAGTATGATAAAATAAAAAGTATGTATAATAAGTACCAAGCGGAGCAGGTTTTGTTGAGTGAAGAAGTGAAAATTGAAAGAGAAGAGGAAATAATGAATAGAGAAAAGGAAGTTAGAGATTTACAAAAGAAACGCTTTGGACCAGAAGGAGATCTTTTTAGAAGAAGACAAGAATTAGTTAGTCCTATTCAAGATCAAGTCTTTTCTGCAATTCAGAATTATGCAGAAGTAAAAGGATATGATATAATATTCGACAAGGCCGGATCAACAGGATTATTATTTGCTAATGATGAATATGATAAGACTGAAGAGATCGCCAGAGAGCTAGGAATTAGAAATTGATGTACTTTAGCATTTTTAAAATTAAAATTATATGACTATCGGATTGCTTGCACAAGACACTATAATTTCGTATCTTTCTAATTATTAGACACTTAGTTATGAAGTTACAAGATTTTTTCAAAAAGTATCCAGATGAAGCAAGCTGCAAAGCTCACTTTAAAGCAGAAAGAGATAGACAAGGAGTTATTTGTAAGCGTTGCCAATCTCAAGAGCATTATTGGCTATCCACAAGAAGTCAATACCAATGTAAATCCTGTAAGTTTAGAACGACTTTACGTAGTGGAACATTACTACATAAATCTCAGCTACCCTACTACTATTGGTATTTTGGAATGATGATGCTTACCAGCACAAAAAAGAGTTTTTCTGCATTAGAAATACAAAGACAGTTAGGTCATCCCTATTATGAGCCTATTTGGTATATGCTTCATAAAATACGTCACTCTATGGGTAGGCGAGATGATAATTATCTTCTTGGTAATCAAGTTGAACTTGATGAAGGTTTCTTTGAAATAGTTCCCAACAAAGAAAGACGAGATCAAACCGTAATAGAATTAGAAAACAATGATGGAAAATATAAGAGAGGTAAAGGAAGTCAAAAGCAAGCAATAGTATTGGTTATGGCTGAATCAATATCTGTGGAACCTACTAAAAAATACAGGCACAAAACCAATAAAAAAGTGAGATACATTAAAATGAAATTACTAGATGACCTTAGCAAAGAAAGCACCAATGCACAAGTAGAACAAGCTATTGATACAAAAACATCTGCAATAACAGACGGAGCTAATAACTATAATGATTTAGCAAACAGCCTCACTGACCATAAAGCTGTGGTAATAAAGGACAAGAAAGAGACTCGTAAAATTCTGCCTTGGGTTCATATAGTCATAAGCAATGCCAAAAGATTGCTGTTAGATGTGCATCATTCCATTGGTGAGCAATATCTGCAAAGTTATCTCGATGAGTTCTGCTATAAGTTTAATAGAAAATACTTCAATTCTGTATTCGATAGAGTTGTAACTAACTCTGTATCTGTAAAATGGGAGGTAAATATGTAATTAATCCGATAGTCATATAAAATTAAATGAGAAAACACTTTTACGTACTGACCTTAGCACTTAGCATTATAACTTTTTCAGAGCTAGGTGCCCAGAAGTTTGGATATATTAATACCCAAGTTCTTATTCAAGAAATACCTGAAGTCAAAGAAGCCAATTCTAATATTGAGACATTCAGAACCCAATTGCAAAAGAAAGGGCAGGAGATGTTAAAAGCTTTGCAGAACAAATACGCGGATCTTGAAAACAGACAAGCTCAGGGAGACATTTCTCCTAAGCAATTAGAGGTAGAAGGAGCTAAATTAAAAGAAGAAGAAGCAAGCATTTTAGCATTCGAACAGGATAGTCAACAGAAAATCCTTAAGAAAAGCGAGGACCTGTTAAGTCCACTTAGGACTAAAATTCTAACAGCAATTGATGATGTAGCTTCTGAAAATGGATTTGACTATATCTTCGACTATAGCTCGGGATTTGTTCTATTTGCAGATGAGAACTCTGATGTAAGCAATCTTGTCAAAGCCAAACTGGGTCTTTAGAAATTTAGATTCTATCTGTTTAGCGACTTAAGTACATACTTCTTTCAGAATCTAACTTTCTGAAAAATGGGTCATTAAGATCCTCAATAAACCTAATGGCTTCACCTGTAGATTTCATTTCAGGTCCCAACTGTTTGTCAACATTCGGAAATTTGCTAAATGAGAAAACAGGAACCTTAATAGCATATCCTTTAAGTTTTTTGTCAAATTCGAAATCCTTAAGCTTCTTATTTCCTAGCATCACATGTGTTGCCATGTTTAAGAATGGTACCTGATAAGCTTTAGCAATAAATGGTGTTGTTCTGGAAGCTCTTGGGTTGGCCTCAATGACATACACGTTCTCATTTTTTATGGCGAATTGAATATTGATCAATCCCCTTATCTTTAATGCTTTTGCTAACCTTTCGGTATAGATCTGCATCATTTTTAACACATCATCTGAAAGTGAATAAGTTGGTAGTACAGCTGAACTATCACCAGAATGAATCCCTGCCGGTTCAATATGCTCCATTATTCCCATTATCAACACATCATCTCCATCACAAATGGCATCAACTTCAGCTTCTTTAGCACGCTCTAAAAACTGATCAATAAGTACCCTGTTATCCGGCATGTGTTTGAAAATACTCAAGACATGACGCTCGAGTTCCTGATCATTAATAACAATACGCATTCTTTGTCCTCCTAACACATAAGAAGGTCGGACTAATACAGGGTAAGTCACTTTATTGGCGATTTGAATCGCCTTGTCAACATCCTCAGCAACTCCATAGTTAGGATATGGAATTTCCAATTCTTTCAATAAATCTGAAAATCTTCCTCTATCTTCTGCAAGGTCCATCGCATCAAAATCTGACCCAATTATTTTATATCCCGCTTTTACAATATTATCTGCCAATTTGAGGGCCGTTTGCCCTCCCAATTGAACAATAACACCTTCCGGCTTCTCTAATTCAAGAATCTCTTCTATATGTTCCCAATAAATTGGTTCAAAATATAATTTGTCTGCGATATCAAAATCTGTGGAAACTGTCTCAGGATTACAATTTATCATTATTGACTCGTAACCTGCTTCTTTGACAGCAATTACACCATGTACACAACAATAATCGAATTCTATACCCTGACCAATTCTGTTTGGACCGGAACCCAAAACAACAATTTTCTTTTTATCGCTTGGGATGCTTTCATTTTCGGCATCAAAAGTAGAGTAGAAATAAGGAGTCTGAGCCTCAAATTCTGCTGCACAGGTATCCACCATTTTGTAAGTTCTTCGAATATTTAGTTTTTTTCTTTGAGAGGTCACATGTTTTTCTTCCACCCTCATTAGCCATGCTATTTGAGCATCAGAATATCCATGCACTTTTAATTCTCTAAAGAATTCTTCCGGAATATCTTCCGGTATATTAAAGCTAAGCAACTTGTTTTCAAGCTTAACTAAATATTTAATCTGTTTTAGATACCAAGGATCAATTAAAGTTAATTTATGGACGGAGTTTACTGGAACACCTAACCTCAAGGCATCTTTCACACGATATATTCTATCATCACTTACCTTTTCAAGCCTGTTAAGAATATCTTCAGTTTTAATCCATTCTTTTTTATCAGCACCGAGACCAGCTCTGTTATTTTCTTGACTCTGACAAGCTTTCTGCATAGCTTCAAGAAAATTCCTTCCTATAGCCATAACCTCTCCAACAGATTTCATCTCTAAGCCAAGGATATGATCGGAGCCATAGAATTTTTCAAAATTCCACCTTGGCATTTTTACTATAACGTAATCCAGACTAGGTTCAAAATAGGCTGATGTAGTTTTTGTAATTTGATTTTTTAATTCATCGAGATTATATCCAATAGCCAATTTTGCTGCGATTTTAGCAATTGGATATCCTGTAGCTTTACTTGCAAGCGCAGATGACCTTGAAACACGCGGATTAATTTCTATACAGATCAGATCTTCATTTGCTGGATTAAGTGCGAATTGGACATTACATCCACCTGCAAAATTCCCAAGCGATCGCATTAATTTGATTGCTTGATTTCTCATCTCCTGATAAGCAGTATCAGATAATGTCATGGCCGGGGCAATAGTAATACTGTCACCAGTATGAATACCCATGGGGTCCAAATTCTCAACAGTACAAATAATAACTACATTATCATTTCCATCTCTTAAAAGCTCCAGTTCATATTCCTTCCATCCTAAAACAGCCTTTTCAACTAAAACTTCATGGGTAGGAGAGGCATTCAATCCCCTTCTCAATGCTTCATCAAATTCTGAATCATCCATAACAAAACCTCCTCCTGTGCCACCAAGCGTATATGATGGTCTAATTACAAGAGGAAAGCCAATTTTTTGGGATGCATCTTTACCTTCCAAAAATGAATTTGCAATAAAGGATGGGGCCACACTCAAACCAATATCGATGACATGCTTTCTAAATGCTTCTCTGTTTTCCGCTAATTCAATAGCCTCGAGATCTACACCAATTAAATTCACATTAAACTCTTCCCAAAGTCCTTGCTTTCCAGCTTCTATAGCCAGATTTAATGCTGTTTGTCCCCCCATAGTCGCTAATACAGCATCAATTTTTCTCTCGGAAAGAATTTTCCGTAAGCTTTCTACATTTAGAGGAAGGAGATAGATATGATCCGCTGTGAGTGGATCTGTCATTATTGTCGCAGGATTAGAATTAATCAAACTGACTTCAATTCCTTCTTCTCGCAAAGAACGTGAGGCCTGAGTTCCAGAGTAATCAAATTCACAAGCCTGACCTATAACAATAGGACCACTTCCAATGATTAAAACAGATTTAATTGAAGTATCCTTGGGCATATATTTGCTTCGCCATTTTTGACTGGCGCAAATATAGTTTAAATGAAATATTCCATACTTATTTGACTAAAGTAATTGTACCAATAAATTCTATTTCTTGCATAAAATAGTCTTCAACTACAGTATAATAGGTATAAACTGAAGAGATTTCGGGGCCGCTCTCTATATTTGTACCATCCCAACCTTCAGTGGAATCGTTTGGAGGGAAGTCATTATTTGCAAAAATTACATTCCCCCATCTATCATAAATAATAAGTTGTTTCACATTTTTTACCATAGAATTGCCATAGACAGTAAATCTATTGTTAGGCTTGGTCAAACTCGCTGAAAAAATAGTAGGAATGTAAATTTTTAATTCTGGTAATAAACTGATATGTGTTTGACAGCGATCTTCATTATTACAATTGTCAATGACAGTGAATTCAATGATTTGTGTATAGGCTTCAGTACATTGTAAATCAAGCGATAGATAGTCTATGTCCACAAAAACTTCATACTCCAATTCAGAGCTTACTTCGTATTCTGTCATAAACTCAGAGATAATCAATTCCACGTTTTCTGATGAACATTGTAGCTCTATATAATCAGGGCAGACTATCTGAGGTGTTTCAATCCTATTGAAGAAGATTGAACTTGTACATTTTGAAGCATTATTACACTCATCAATTGCTCTAAATGTAACTATATGTGTTTCTGAACATTCTATATCATGAATAGAAATAGAAAAATCATTTTTGATTGTTACTTCTCCACAATTATCCTTTGTTTCAGTTTTCTGTAGCCATTCTAATAGAGAATTCCAGTCTGATTCCAATGGAATATTTACTTCTTTGTCGTCAGGGCAAGTAATTTCAGGAGCTTCTGTGTCAATAATCTTAATACTTGATTTACATTTTGTGTTTTTTAAACATGCATCTTCAACTGTGAACTCTACTTCAATAACTTTCTCACAAACACTTACTAAGGCACTTACGTCAAAATTATTATAGGATTTTAGTTCAACACCGGAATTATCACTTCCATGGCATTTATCCAGCCAGAAATCAATTTTTATTTTAGAATCTAGTTCTCCACATTCTAAAATTAGAATATCTGGGCAATTAATTATTGGAGGCTGATCATTCAAAACTATTGAAGTAGTGCAATGAGTTCTGTTATAACATACATCTTCTACTAAGTATTCAACAAGAATATTTACTTCACTATCACAAATATTAAACGCTTCAATAATAAAATCCCAGGAAACATCTATCTCATTGCAAGCATCTTGTGCCGAGTAATTATTCAACCAATCAAGAATTTTATTCTGATGATTAGAGTCTGTTGAATTCAAATTTAATTTTTCAGGACATAGAAGGATTGGCGGATTCGTATCAAGAATTTCTATCGAGGAATTACAGCTCATTGTTCTATTGCACTCGTCATGAACAGAGAATTCGACACTGATTAATACTTCGCATTGGTGGTTGTGAATTTGAGATGGATCAAAGTTATTTTGTCCTACCAGAATATCACCAGAATTATCATAAGCCTGAACCTCGGTCAACCAATTGTTTATAATTGAATCCAGTTTACTTTCATCGCAATTCATCGAAAGCGTTTCTGCACACTTGATTGTAGGATTTAAATCAACTTGACGATAGATGTTAAAATTGCAATCACTTGTCAAGTCACATTCATCTGTAGCTTGTAATGAAATAGCATAATGATGATAGTTTTCGCAGTCAGGCGCACCTAAATTTTGATATAAGTAAGAAATATCAACTTTTCCACAATTGTCGTTTGTTGAAACTCCATTTAAAAGGTCATCGAAATAATTTTCGTTAAGGAAAACCGATTCATCAACTTCAAAATCTTCGGGGCACTGGATAAATGGAGGAGTATAATCATGTATAGCTATTGAGTTGGTGCAAAGGTGCAATTGTCCACAAATGTCACTGTAAAGAAAATTTATAATATAAGAATCATGACAGGATTCAAAACTTAAATCTTCAAAACTCAAATCGTTCTCGACAGGATGTTTATTCCCTAGATTATCTGAAGCGTAAACCGAATTGACCCACTCCTTGAAAAATGTTAGGTTGTTTGGGTTGCCGCATTCAAGAATTAAACTTTCAGTGCAATCAATATTGACTGTATAATCATTTACAATATGTATTATGGAATTACATGTCGAAACATTTTCGCATGTATCTGTTGATCTAAATATAACTGCGATCTCGTGATCTTCTTTACACTGAAATTCCAGATCATCGGGATTAAAATCATCAGAAATTTCTGCTGAATTGCAATTGTCCTGAGATTCTGCCATTGACTTCCAGTTTTGGATTATTATATCCTTGTTTTGCTCACTTATATTTATTGTCATGTGAGGTGGACATATGATTTCAGGAGCGAGATTATCATATATGATTAATTCTGAATTGCAAGTATTTGTCCTTCCACATTGGTCCTTGCATAAAAATGTAATTTTTTGAATTACACCGCAATTGGTATTTAAACTTGAAATTGAAAAATCATTAGAAACTTCAATATTTGAATTTAGAAAATCTGCGGCATTGGCCTGTGATAACCAATTTTCGATCAATGTAGAATTGTATGGGTTCTCACAGTCTAAATAAATAGGAGGAGGGCATTGAATTTCAGGGCTATTTGTATTCGTTATTTCTATTGTAATATCACAACTGCTCGAATTGGCACAATCGTCCGTTGCAATTACATGGATAATGAATATTTGATTTTGGTTACAATCATTACTGATAGAGGATATGTCAAAATCATGAGAAAAACTTATAGCTCCACACTGCTCACTAGCGTCTATTCCTTGATACAGTTCAGCTTCCAGATCTTGAATTTTTTGAACCTTAGAAATATCAATAGTAAATAGATCTTTACAAATAAGTTCTGGGGATAAAGTATCTAACACTTGAAAGCGTGCTGAATTTTCGACCCAAATTCCACAATGATCTCTCACTCTAAAAAGAACATCAGAAACAGCCGTTCCGGAACAACTATAAATGAGCTTAGGAAATTCAGGTTCTGTTGTCCTGATAAGCACATTTGAACAATGCCATATTTTCATACCTCCTAAGTTGTCAAGCCATATGCTGAATTTGCTTTCTATGTTGTCGTCGCAGAAAATAGTTAGATCTTCTGCAGACTTTTCTATTCTGGGTGGAGGATTAAGTGTGATTAAAGTTCTTGAACAAATTAATGTGTCAATACCCCCCCTGTAAATCGTCAAATAAAAGTGGACCATTAAGTGAATAAAATTAAGTTATACATAACTATTAAATTCACTTTATTATGAACAAGAAAAACAAATCAGCAGAATCTTATGTCCGAGATGTAAAAAGAAGGACAAGACGTAAATTTTCTACAGAAGAAAAGATTAAAATAGTCATTGAAGGATTAAGAGGAGAACAAAGTTTTGCTTCTCTTTGTAGAAGAGAAGAGATTTCACAACCACTATAATATAAGTGGAGTAAAGATTTCATGGAAGCAGGGAAGAAACGTTTAAAGGGAGACACAGAACGTGAAGCCAACACTTCAGAAGTTCAACATCTAAAGACAGAAAATCAAGACCTTAAAGAGGTAGTAGCAGAACTTACTCTAAAAAATCGTGTGCTTAAAAAAAAGCTTGAATGGAGTAAAATAAAATTCAAGAAGTATATGCGATTTACAGCAAAAGAAAAAATGGAATTGATCAGAATTGTTGAGCAATCTGAATGGAGCATTAGACGAACGCTTAAAGAAATCGGTATTCACAAATCAACCTTTTACAACTGGTATAAGAAATATCGGGAAAATGGAATTGTAGGATTAGAGGAAAAGAAAAGTACAAGGAAGCATTACTGGAACAAGATTCCTGATCGGATCAGGTCTGATATATTGAATCTGGCACTGGAAGTTTCAGAGCTTTCTTGTAGAGAATTGGCTTGCAGGTATACTGATGAGAATCAATACTTTATAAGCGAAAGCAGTGTTTACAGAATATTGAAATCTGCTGGACTGATAAACCCTCCTCATTATGATCTGATATCTGCCGCAGATGAATTTAAAGACAAAACAACAACTGTCAATCAAATGTGGCAAACTGATTTTACTTATTTCAAAATCATTGGCTGGGGATGGTATTACCTATCGACTATATTAGATGATTATTCTAGGTACATTATAAGTTGGGAGTTGTGCTCAACGATGAAAACCCTTGATGTAAAAAATACTTTGAATCAGGCATTAAACCATCCAAATGTAAATTTGAATAAACCGCCTAAGTTATTATCTGATAATGGATCTTGTTATTTAAGTCAAGAGTTGAGCTCTTATTTGGATGATTACAAAATTAAACATGTGAGAGGAAGACCTGGTCATCCTCAAACGCAAGGCAAGATTGAAAGGTATCACAGAACGATGAAAAATGTAATTAAACTGGATCATTATTACAGCCCAGGTGAATTGAGTTTTCCTCTTTCACAATTTGTAAAATATTATAACCATCACAGATATCATGAATCTTTACAAAACTTGATACCAGCAGATGTTTATTATGGATTAAAAGAAGAAAAACTGAAGAGAAGAAAATTATGTAAACACAAAACATTTAAAAAACGCAGACAAAAATATTTCAATTTAACTTTTAAAAGTGTAACTTAATTTTATTCACTTATTGTCCACTTTGGTTTGAAGACCTACAGAGTCACTTTTAATTCTTTATATAAATGACAACTACATTACAATTCCGTCTGCAATCATGAACACAATGGCGACAAAAGCCTCTTAATGTGTTGATAAAGACTTGAAAATATGGGAAAATTGTCAATTGCAAGATGTTTTACAAAAGAGCATTATTTTTGAAATATTATTCTGTCAAATTCGACGTTCGGGGGATTAACTACAAAATGAGGCGTATGGAAAGACTTATAATTCTTTCGAGAGGATATCTATTGATTCGATCTATTCCAGGACTCATTACTGAAGGATTAAATTCAATATTTGAGCGAGATCCATTTAATGTTCCACCGGAATCAGTTAATCGAGCATTTGGATCCAATCCAGTATAACTGCTCACATAAAAGAGATTATTCAGAGTGAGTGCTAATGAAAGTTGATCAACATGTTTTAAGTTTAACTTCTTCAATTTGTAGTTTATAGATAAAGATTCAAATAACAGATAGGATCCATCCTCAACGTAATATGAAGAAAAGCCTTGAACATGATTAAAGTCTTCATATAAGTTAGATTTAATGACATTGAAATCAGAGAATTGATCACCAATCTCATATCTCTGTCTAGCAAGGTTCGCTATTTTATGTCCAAAGTCACCTCTGAATTTAAAACTTATATCGAAATGATTTGAATAAATATTATTTATCCAGCCCAAAGAAGAAGATGGCAACCCGCTACCTAAAAACACCATGTCTCCTTCGTCTGGTGGAAAACCCACTTCTATCGACATCTTCATATACAGACATTCCATTTGAGAAATTAGAATATTTCAATCCAAATATTTGACCGGGAGATTCTCCGGATGCGAAAACTATAAACTGAGAAGATAAGTCTGGCATATATTCTCCATCTTGATTTAACAAGGTGAATTGTCCTGCAGAATTAAATTTTGAGGAGTCATTAACCCTTGATTTGTAAATGGAAAATATCATCTGTGATGTCCATTTGATTCTGTCATATTTTTTCTCGTATCTAATTCCAAAATCAATTCCTGAATTCACAAATTGAATATCATCAAGATTTGCAAAAGTTATGTTGCTGGAATTAGGAGGACTAGATACCTGAACTGGAAATATCAAATCATGTGATGTGTTCCTGTAAAAATTGATGTAAAGTGATAAAGGAGAACCTATTTTGTTAAAGAAAAGATTTAGATAAAACTCTTTACTTATCTCCCTTCTCAATGCCGAATTTGCATTTCTTGTTACAAATACATCATTAATGCCTGGAAAATAATAAGGTTCTGTTTCCCTGTATGCTTTTAAATATAGATGCGGAGCAAAAGCATCATTCCCTGCAGTTCCATATCCAGTTTTCAAATTAAAATGCACTTGATCATTCTTCATCCATTTTGACAAAGAAGTTTTTAAATCTACACCAACATAATTTGCCCACTTATGTCCGGCTGCAAATCTTGATGACCCCTCTCTGCTGAATTGTGCAAAAAGTTCAACTTTTTTATCAAAATCGAGTTCCAATCCAAACCTCAAACCTGACAAGCTGTGATCCTCTTTATCCCAATTATTGAAATTTTGTATACCTAAAAGAACATTTTGAACCAGATCTAAGTCGAAATTTTGAACAGGAGCTATCAATGCTTGCTCTACTATTTTTTCTCGATTAGATAGGGTGAATTCATAATTAAAACTTGGAGTTGATGAAATTTTGCCCAGGTCAATATTATATTTTAGAAAGTTCTGTATACTCTTGCTTTGAACACTATTGCTTAGTCCGAAAAAATAGTCTTGATTTGATGATGACCTGTAATAAGATTCAACTGGAAAATATTCACCTTCTAAAATGTCAGAATTCAGGAATGACACTATAGTCGTAAAATCAAGACCATCAATAATGTCCTCATAATTCAGTTGCAATGATGCCTGCTTGTAAGTCTGTTTGGATTTGTCTATTCCCTGTTCGTTTATTGCTACAGGGTTGAAATAATCAAAAATCTGTCTTTGATAATAATTTCCTGTTGGTCCAGCCGGATTATTAACTGATGCATCATTGATTGGAGCAGTTGGGTTATAGATTGTTGCATATTTAAAGACATCATTAAAACTATGTCTGGAATTTCTTGAACTAAATATTCCGTTGGCGATCCAATTGATTTTTCCTTTTAATAAAGATTGTGATATTGTAGCACTAGTATAATACTGATCATAACCCGATGACACTCCAACACCTTGGACATTTCTATGAGAGGCGGATATTTTAAAATTTATTTTTTCCCAATTGTTACTATGACTCAGATAAGTATAATTCGAAATTGCCGTCCTACTAATATTGTTCCACCAATTTGTTTGATCCCCTTCGTTTAAACTTTGATCCTTAGCATTAATATATTCCGAAGTGTTAAGTATTGGCCATGATCTACTTTTACTACTTAAAGTTATTCCGGTACTTATTAAGGTCTTTTTTCCAAAATCATTACAAGCTGTTTGGATATTCAGCACCCCTTGATTTGCACCAATACCTGATTGGGTTATTTCATGAGAGGAGTTGATAATTTGAATAGAGAATATATCAAATGGTTCCAGCATTTTAGTATGGGCATATTTTACTCCGTTAAGAATTATCAAAGGCTGGTTATTACCTCTCAGAGTCTTTAACCCTCTGTATCTCAATTGAAGTTCTGAATTGGGATTGTCTCCATCTTTATAACTGAGCAATCCACCAAAGGAATTCCTTAACAATTGCTTTGGATCATATATATGACCCTGTAAAATTACTTCCGGATTAATCTCCTCGAAATTAAATGGAGCCTTGTTCTGTAAAGAATCTTTCGAGGGTATGAAAGTGGAGTTTATTGAATCTTGGGATATCAAGAAAATCGGAAATAATGAGAAGAGGAAAATCTTATATTTCTTGCCTAGATATTTCAATTTATATATTCTACAAACTTTGATTATTCGTTCGTCAGACTGAAAATTATCGGTCGATCATTGTTAATTGCTAATATAAGACCCGTTTCATTATTTTTCTGCCGAAAAGTAGCGCTATGCGTACATACTTTTGAAATATTAAATCCACTTTCGTTCTGATCCAAAATTTTATAATTTCTATTTCCAAGGTTGACAGCCAGATATCCCGTTTGTGAAGACATCATTCCGATCATTGGCACGAAATCATTTTTGTTTCCAAATGCTATGATATCCTTTAGACCATTATTATTGATATCTATGATTTCAATAGATCTGATTGGTCCGTATTGTGCTTTTTGGTCCATTTTTCTTTTTTGGAAGCCATCAGATGAACCATAAAAGATACAAGAGGAGAGTTCATTAATTTCCAGCTTTTGACTTTCTGAAATCAGGGAAGGATTTAGAACTTCCTCAATACTGGAATTGGCATATTTATCATATTTGATAAATTTCTTTTTAACTGGATTAAGCTGTTTAGATAATTGGTCTTTATGATAAATCGGGAACGATCGTCCGTTTTTATAATGGCAAATAATGGATTCTATAGATCCGTTTTTGTCAAAGTCATTTGTGTACATGGTCAAAGGAAATTGAGGACTGGCCTTTAGGTGGGTATTGAGTCCCAAATTCCCAGCTATAATATCCAGAAAGCCATCTTTATCTAAGTCTCCGATTTTGAGAGTATTCCAGAATCCGCTACTGTGCTCCAATTCTTCTTTTTCAAATTTGCCGTTGATGTTCCAGAAAATTGTAATAGGCATCCATTCTCCTGCCACTACAACATCATTCAATCCGTCATTATTTATATCAAAAATTTCAATATCATTGATCATTCCTGAAATATCGAGACTATTAGAATTCATCAAATTTCCTTTCCTATTACTCAGCCAAACTTGAGAACGCGGCATCAATCCATAATTTCCTGGAATTGATTTGACACCGACTAAGATGTCACCAATTCCATCGTTATTTATATCACCAATTGCGACACAAGAACTATTATTTGTATTGGTCTCAAAAAAGGTGAGGTCTTGTCGATAATTTCCTGTTCCATCATTAATGTAAAGTCGATCGGCATAAAAAGGATCTCCTTGGACAAGGTGATTCCCACCTGAGGCAATAAATAAATCCAAATCCTGATCATTATCTATATCGATAAACTCGGCATCAACATCTTCAAACTTATTTATATCCGCCCAAAATTCTTCTTGATTAATTTTAAATTGTCCGGTTTCATCTTGGATAAACAGAGCGCCATTCTGACCAAAGGCACCTCCAAGATAGATGTCATCAATTCCATCATTATTTACATCACCAACGGCAAGAGCAGGACCTTCTCGGGATAAGTGATATGGAATTAGTGGCTCTTTATCTTCATCATTGTAGTTGTTCTCTTTATGATTGAAACCAAGACCAGTAGTAGAACTAATGTCTTTAAAAATCACCTCATTTTGTGAAGTAAAACTTGAGTTTCTGACAATACTGTTATAAGCTATCTCATAAGTTGTATCAACTTTCAGATTGTATTCGACTTGTAGCAGACCATTAGGCCAGATAATTTCTAGGCTATCAATATTTTCTACTTTTCCTAATCCAAAATGAACTGTATAATCAACACAAGACATAAATCCTCTGGTAGGGGAAAGGCTTCTTGATAACATTATATCACCGGACCACAGCTTGAGCTTGGACGATATCGCAAAAGGATTTTTATCTTCAGCATGTAATTTTATCCTAAGAAAATGTGCACTTTCTAATTGACGATCTGAAGTGTTTTCATATAAAAAAGCTTTTTCATTGATATTGTTGACGACAATATCAAGGTCTCCGTCATTGTCCAGATCCGCATAACTTGCACCATTACTATAAGATTTTGGAGAATCCATCCATTTATCGGAAACATTCTCGAATCCAATTCCTGCATGATTCTTGAACATATAATTTGAATATTTTCCATCCGGCATATTGTTTATAAGATTGGAATCTGGTTCATTAGCCTGGATTGTCTCATTCGAGATATAATTCAAGTAATCCATATCATTCGGACGAAAAAGAATGCCATTGCTGATATAAGCATCATTCCATCCATCTGAATCAAAATCAGCTAAAAGAGCCGACCAACTCCAGTCTGTAGCATCAAGACCAATTAATTGAGCGATTTCAGTGAATTGTGGAACACCTGTTGAATCAGATATTCCTCGATTGACATGAAGCATGTTTCTTGCGAATTGATGATGATATCCGAATCGTCGTTTTAAATCATAGATACTAGAAGGTTCTGGGCTTTCAGAAGTTTTTAATAACAACTCATTTTCTGGTTTCATATCCAGAGTTAGCAGGTCTGAGCTTCCATCATTATTTATATCCGCTATATCGAAACCCATAGAGAATTTGGAATTGCAAACCATTGCAAACTCCATTTGATCTTTAAAAGCACCATCAGTCTGATTGATGTAGAGATAATCATTTTCGTGAAAATCATTAGATATATATATATCAGGATAGGAATCATTATTAAAATCCTCTACTCCAATTCCAAGGCCATAACCAATTTTGCTGCTATATATACCAGTGGTAAAGGTCTGATCAGAAAAGCCAAGTCCGTCATTCCTAAATAATCGGTCACCACTAATGGGATCATGAATTCTTCTTAGAGAAGTATCGCTATAATTGCCGGGTGCATGTACAGAATGACAAAGAAGATACATGTCAAGATCTCCATCTAAGTCATAATCTAAAAAGGCTGATTGTGTTGATAATCCTTTGTGATTTAAATTATACTCCTCAGCTTTTTCTACAAACCGTAAATCACCTTGATTAATATATAAAAGATTCTCACCATCAAATTGCTTGTAATTACCTACCTGACAAACATATATATCCAAAAGTCCATCAGCATTAATATCTATGAAATTTACACCGGTACTCCAGTCTCCTGTTCCTCCGACTCCGGCCTTATTTGTAATGTTTTCAAATTTCAATCCTCCCATGTTCAAATAGAGTTTATTCTCACCTTGGTTAGACGTAAAATAGATGTCAGCTAATTGATCATTATTGATATCCCCTATAGCAACTCCAGCTCCATTAAAAGCATAGAGGTATTGGATAATATTAAAAGAGTCAAAAGGATTAATATCATTTGAAAAATCAATACCGCTCTCTTTGTATGATTTTAATTCAAATAGATAATCTTGTTCTATAGATGTATTTTGGCAATAAGAAAAACAAAGGATTAAACATCCATATGATAAAATTCTCAATAAGTTTGAAAATAAACATTTCAATTCCTGGTCAATTTATTTGTCTTTTGATTTTATGAGAACTACTCCATTGTTTCCGTCAAGACCATAAATAGAAGTTTCTGAGACAGAGGTTAATACCCGAATGCTTTTAATGTCGTTGGCATCTATAATAGCGTCAATTTTTGAATATGAGTTTCTGACCTTAATACCATCAAAGATATAAAGAGGTTCTCGCTGAGAAACTATCGAAGCATTTTCTTTTAGCATAATTCTACCATTGGTCCATACAAGCTTTGGCATACGGATTAGTCGGTCCTTTAAACTTAGTGTTTTATTTCTATCATCAACTTCGAAAGAATTCCGAGTGTTATTTTCAAGCTTATTATATGATTTTGAACTCTTAGGCGAACAAGAATATCCCAGCACACAAATTGTGAAAAGAAGCAATAAAAGATATTTTGATTTCATAGCGATAGTGTTAATTAGCAATAGTAAACAATTGTAAGTCCGCATTATTTCTAACCGCAACAAGTTTTTGTTCACCTTTAATTTCTATAAGTTCTAATTTCCGTATTTCTCCCTTTAATTGCAAGCCTGATATGTCTGAAGAGATATGAGAAAACGTCTTGTCCCCTTGCCCCAGCAAAACATGACCGAAGCTGGCATCGTATCTTCCTATCTCAGGTTTGACCCTATATAAGTTGCCACCTAAAATTATATCTTGATTTCCATCATCATTGAGATCCATGATATTAATTGCATAGATTGGACTTGTTTGAGCCTTTATTTCTAATGGTATCAACTCCCATTCTTCTTTACCATTATTAATGAGATAGGAAGTCTTGAGATTGTATGCTGTTTGTTTAATCGATTTATCAAGTATCTCAGCTGGAAAAATTTCAGCGATCGTTTTCCCGGCATAATCAGTATACTTTAAAAATTCCTTTTTAAGTATTGGCATTTGCATTTCCAGATCATGTTTTAGTGCAATTGGATATGATTTCTCACCATTGTACATACACATAATTTGTTCAGCCTGACCATTCTGATCAAAGTCATTGATGTACATATCAATAGGTTTGGCTGTGCTTGCTTTAAATCTTGAATTTAGACCATGATTCCCAATAACAAAATCCATGTCACCATCATTATCCAGATCAGCTTTTTCTATGGTGTTCCACCATCCATCTGTTTTGTCAAGACCTATATTTGATGTAATGTTCTGAAATCCGTTCCCCGTGTTTTCAAAAACACTAATCGGCATCCATTCGCCACAGATAATAAAATCTTGGTCCTTATCATTATCAATATCTACCCAAATCAAATCCTTGATCATTCCAATATTTTTTAAGGCAGATTTAGTAGTTTGTTCTTTTACTGTAAATTTTCCACTTCCATCATTATCAAGTAGATATGCACTTACAGGGACTCCATATAAGAATGGCTTGAGACGAATCCCGAGAAGGATGTCGGAATCTCCATCATGATCATAATCCGATATCTGTAAACAAGAAGTACTTTCATATTTACCCGCAGGCAATACTTGAGAAGATTTCTGAAAGTTTAATTCTCCTTTATGAAAATACAAGCGATCCAGCAATGCTGAAGAGCTAGCGGGGAATTCATTTCCTCCACTTGCTACATAAAGATCCAGAAAACCATCATTATCGGCATCGAAGAATTTACAATCTACATCTTCTGAAAGCTTATCTTCTTCAAACACATCCAAAAAAAGGGTTTTAAACTCTCCAGATTTTGACTGTATTAAAAGCTTACCTGTATCATCTTTTGATCCTCCTATATAGGCATCCATTAAACCATCTTTATTGATATCTCCTTTACAAAAACAAGGGCCTTCAGAAGAAACCATCTGAAATAATAGTCTATCTCTATCAAAGTCTACAAAATTATTTTCTTGATGACTTACGTCAAATGTTGCTTTGGAGTCTATTTCTTTAAAATATTTGACCATTTGATCTTTTCTTTCAACTACAAAATCTTTTTCGTTGCCCTCATAACTGACGCTTAATACTTGATTAACTTTTTGATCATAATATTTTGAAATTTTGCTATTATTCCAATGTATCTTGATACTATCAATATTGGTAATATCGCCTAAACCGAAATGCAATCTTGAATCCATCGAAGATTGAAATCCTCGCATAGGAATATTCTCAGCATAGTATATCTGATTATCGGCAAACACAGAAGCGCTCGTTCCAATTGAAAATGGATTTCCATCCTGTCCAGCCAACTTTATTTGGAGATAATTTGCATCTATTTTATCTAATTCTTGAGTGTTATTCCTATAAATAAAAGCGGGCATGTTTACATTGTTGACGACAATATCTAAATCACCATCATTATCTAAATCTGAATAGGCCGATCCATTTGAAAAGCTTTCTTGATCCAAACCCCATGCTTCGCTAAGGTCATCAAATAGAACACCTGATTTATCTCCGCGGTTGACCATCATATGATTTTGAACCTTGTTGGATGGAATAGCAGCAACCAATTGCTTATAATCTACTCCTTCTTCTGTAATGATGGCTTTCATCGTTTCTTCATGAGCTATGAATTTTAGATAATCCTGATCGGTTAGATCCTGATTAATTCCATTAGCTACAAAAATGTCTTTATAACCACTATTGTCAAAATCTGCAATTAAGGCACCCCAACTCCAATCGGTAGCATGAACATTGGATAATCTACCAATCTCACTGAAAGTATTATTTCCATTATTGAGATGAAACATATTCCTAGTAAATTGATGGTAATAACCATTGGAAATTCCATATTGATATCTATCCCATGTTTCGAAAGTAGTTTTCGTTTTTATTCTCATCTCATCACTTGGGAGCATTTCAGTGACAAAAATTTCTGGGTAACCGTCATTATTAACATCAGCCATATCAGCACCCATTGACGCTGCCGAAATTGATGATATTTGATTGGTCAGGTCTTCTGTGAATGTTCCGTCTCCATTATTCATATAGAGATAATCTCGTTCAAAAAAGTCATTGGAAATGTACATGTCCAACCATCCGTCCCGATTGACATCACCTACAGTAACGCCAAGACCAAAGCCAATTATACTTCCATATATGCCGGCAGATTCACTAACATCTGTAAAAACGTCACCATCATTCCTGAACAACTTATCACCACCTTCAGGATCCCTGTTAGGTCTTTCATTTTTCTTCAGGTTGAAACTCCCTATAGCTTGATATGAATTGTTTAACAAGTAAACATCCAGATCTCCGTCTTTGTCATAATCAAAAAAGGCGGCATGCGTAGAATATCCTTTATCAGCAAGCCCGTATTGATCTGCCGCTTCTGTAAATGTTCCATCTTGATTATTAATGAAGAGTTCATTTTGTTTATTATCCCCGGCAACATCGCCAGAATTACAAACATAAATATCAAGCCATCCATCAGCATTGATATCAACCACAGAGACACCTGTAGACCATGCTCTGCTTCCTTTAACACCTGCTGATGTGCTGACATCTTCAAATATGAAGTCTCCTTTATTAATGTATAATCTGTTGGTAGTCATATTGGCTGAAAAATAGATGTCTTGGAGACCATCATTATTAAAATCTCCTATGCCTACACCACCACCATTATAGAAATTCCGGTATTTATAAATATTAAAATTTCGATCGAACTCTAGTTTGTTTTCAAAGTCAACGCCTGTTTCTTCTGCAGAAAGCAATTCAAATAATTTAGTGGAATCTTCCTGCTTACAGGAAATAAAAAGAAGGGAAAATACTAATATTTTAAAAAGAAGATTATTCATATTTCTTATTGAAGACTAAACTATCTAAGGGGTTATCAAGACTTGTCAAGTCGGTGTGCATTACATTGACTTTTTGGTCATCACGAACAGTTATTATCGTTCGTTTGTTACCTGTGATATTTACAAAACCAAAAGTGCCATTTATGTCTTGAATCAAATTGAATTTCACATTATCTCTTTTTTCAAGAAGATCTCTTACGTGTAGTATTAGCTTGTCACTCCAAATTTTTTTTCCCCATGGTGCCCATGCAGGATAAACATAAACTACAGGCATGTTACTTATTTTTTGTTCACTATCGAAATGCGGATAAAAGTTCATTTGGACTTCAAGATCTTTGTCATAGATTGTGTATTGAATAGACTGATTAAATTGACCTTGCTTTGCCATTTTATTTCGATTCAATTCCCAGGAGTAATCAAAAAAATCCTGCCGATCCATACCAAAATAATAGCCAAGGAAAAGGCTATCATTTCTGGTTCCACTGTTCAACTGTTCTTCAATATCTGTATAATAGTCATATTCTGAACATGCAGTAAATAGTAATACAATTAATATTATATAATATCCTTTCATTGATTGTAGTGTGATTTATTTTCCAAAATTTCTATCTTTTCATCGTTCTTTACGAATAAGATATATTCCTTAACTCCTAAGTTTATTTTATTGATCTGGCGTATTTCTCCTTTAATTTTTATTCCGGATTTTTTAGAATCCAAGACCTTAGGAAGCTCTTCTTTTTGACCACTAAAATAGAGACCATAACTGGCATCATAGATACCTATTTCCGGTTTAGATTTATAAAAGTTTCCTCCTATAACAATATCATCCATTCCATCTTTATCATAATCCGCACATTCTATCGCATAAATTGGAGATACCTGAGCTTTTTCATCTAAGGCTTTAATTTCAAATGTCCCATCTCCATTATTGATTAATAAACTGCTTTGCAGGTTATTAATAGTATGATTAATAGATTCATTCACTTGTTCTTGATTGAATATATCATTGATGGTTTGTTCTTTATAATTTTTAAATTTCAAATACTTATTCTTTAGCTGAGGGATTTGCATTACCAGATCTTGTCTTAGGTTAATAGGATAGGACTCATCTTCATTGTAAGTGCAAATAATTTGTTCAATGGTTCCATTTCTGTCAAAGTCATTGACATACATCGATGCTGGCTTATCCGGGCTTGCAGATATTCTTGAATTCAATCCGAGATTACCTACAACAAAATCAGGAAAGCCATCATTATATATGTCCAACGATGCGATACAATTCCAAAGTCCGTTAATATTTTGTGGCAGATTAATCGATGTTTTATCGACAAGTTTCCCGCTTTCATTTACAAAACATTTAATAGACATCCATTCGCCAATTATTAAAAGATCATCGTCATTATCATTATCAATATCAGACCATATAGCATCTTTAACCATCCCTAATTTCTTCAACGTGCTTGCAAGAGTGATATTGGAGTTTGTAAAATTTCCAGATCCGTCATTTATTAAAAGATAGGAGTCAGGTAATGTTCCATAGGCAAAAGGATTTAACCTTGAGCCAACAAACAAATCTAAGTCTCCATCTTTATCAATATCACTTGGACGAACACAAGCACTTGAAATGTATTTTGGAATAGGTAATAATTGATTAGATTTTTTAAAGTTTCCTTCTTTATCATTGATGTATAATCTATCTAATAGTGCCGAGGAGGTTGATGGAAATTCATTTCCACCACTGCAAACATATAGATCAAGAAATCCATCATTATCTGCATCAAAGAATCTGCAGTCCGTGTCTTCTGAAATTTTATCTCTATAGATAACCGAACTCTTCTTTTTAATAAATCCATTTGCAGTCTGCATGTAGATTGATCCCGGATGGTCTTTAGATCCTCCAAGATAAATATCAGGCTTCCCGTCATTATTAATATCTCCGATACAACTACATGGACCTTCATTGGATAGCATATGGGGAATCATTCTGTCCCGATCAAAATCAATAAAGTCATTTTCTATATGTCTATAGTTTAACCCAAGATCAGATTCAGGATAATCAAATTTTAGATTTGCCGGTGAATTAGTAAAATTATTCTGAACGAGAGTTCTTACAGAATTTTCATATACAATTTCGATTGTTGTATCAATTGGAACGGAGCTTAATTTGGTCTGAAATAAATCTGGCCAGGTGATTACAATGCTATCAATAGATTGATTATTCCCTATTCCAAAATGTATTCTGCTATCCGTTGTAGATTGGTAACTACGCATGGGCATCTGTTCTTGATACAATAGTTGATCGCCAATATACAATCTGACTTTTGCTCCAAAAGCGGATGTGTTTTTTTTCGAACCTACAAGACTTAATGATATATAATGATGCTCAGGAAATAATTGCGTCGCATTACTTTTATATATAAATGGAGGCATGTTAACATTATTAACTACCAAATCCAAATCTCCATCATTATCTATATCTCCGTAAGCAGATCCATTAGAAAAACTGGGTTTTCCAAGTCCCCATGTTTCGGCTTTATCTACAAAGCTCATTTTACCCTTATTCTCAAATGCACAGTTTGCAATTGGTTCAGATGGAATAGAATCGATCAATCGTTTAATAACCTTATTCTCTCTTTTCAAAATTTCTCGTACAGTTTTAGGATCACCTATAAAGTTTATGTAATCCTGATCGATTAGATCTTTATAAATACCGTTTGCGACAAAAATGTCTTTTAGTCCATTGTTATCCATATCGAATATCAAGGCGCCCCAACTCCAGTCAGTGGCTTCAACACCGGCCATTCTTGAGACTTCTGAAAAACTTCCGTCACCATTGTTTAGTTGAAGGGCATTTCTGGTAAATTGTCGATAGTAGCCATTTTTCAATTGAACTTCATATTTGTCCCAACTGTCAAAAGTTGTTTTTGTTTTTATTCTGGCATCTGTAGAAGGTAACATATCTGTAACAAATATTTCCGGATAGGAATCATTGTTAAGATCAGCCATATCTGCACCCATTGAACTTAAACTTATTTCCCTGATGTGATCTTCCAGAGATTCACTAAATGTTCCGTCTCGATTATTGAGATATAAATAGTCTTTTTCAAAATAGTCATTCGATATATACATGTCTTGCCATCCATCCTGATCCAAATCTCCAACAGTTACTCCTAATCCAAATCCGATGGCACTGGTAAAAATTCCTGCCTCATGACTGACATCAGTGAAATAATCTCCATCATTTCGATATAACTTATTTCCACCTAAGCTATCAGGTTTATCTCTTTGTCCGGGTCTAAAATCATAAGCTCCGACAGACTTAATTGAGTTATTAAGAAGATAAAAATCCAAATCTCCATCTTTATCATAATCAAAGAAAGCAGCGTGTGTTGATAAGCCCTCATCTGCAACCTTAAATTCATGTGATTTATCTGTGAAACTTAGATTTCCCTGATTGATATAAAGGGAATTATTCCTATTCGGACCTTCGGGAGGTCCTGATTTACAAACATAGATATCGAGTAATCCATCACCATTAATATCTGCCATTGAAGCACCCATTGACCATGCTCCTTCGCTTTCGATTCCAGCCATTTTACTTATATCCTCAAAAATCCAATTTCCTTTGTTGAGATAAAGTTTATTATTGACTAGATTTCCGGAAAGGAATATATCAATAAGACCATCATTATTGATATCCCCTAATGCTACTCCTCCACCGTTGTAAAAATTCCTGAATGTATAGGTATTGAGTTCTTCTGTATAATCCAATTGGTTAATGAAATCAATTCCTATTGTATCGTTATCCAGTAATGAAAACAGACTTAAGTTATCAACTGGAGACTTACAAGCAGATAAAAATAAAATGCAAATAATATAGGTGTATAGTTTTTTATGCATTTAATATATGAATGGGATGTAAATGTAATGAGCAACAAAAAAGAAAGCAAGTAAATTACTTACTTGCTTTCTAGATATTTTAAATAAGATGCGATCTATTAATATCCGGCATTTTGTGTTAAAGATGGATTAGAATTTAAAGCATCTTGTGGAATTGGCATCAATTCTTTGTCTGGACCTGAAGCTGGTTTGAAATCCCATTCATTCCCCCACTGACCATGTCTGATTAAGTCAGTTCTTCTAAGTCCTTCATAGAAACATTCTCTTCCTCTTTCAGCCAATATGTTATCAGCTGTTAAATCTGTGAATGCATCCATTCCAGCTCTTTCTCTAACCATATTTACAAGCGCAAGACCTGACTGACTTCCCTGCCATAATTCAGCTTCTGCTTTGTTTAATAACATTTCAGCATATCTGATTAAAACAAAGTCATTATCAAGAGTACCATTTGTTCCTGCACCAAACTCATATTTTCCAACTCTAACTCCTGCTTGTCTTAAACAGTTAGGAAAATGTTCGTTAATGGCTGGGGTAAATGATATCTCAGCTCCATCAGGGTCAGTTCCTTCAGCACTGGAATCTGAAATTCTAGTTGCACCGTCAGATTCAAACTGAGGACCTGCAATAAAGTTACCTCTGGTTTTTTGATCTCCAAATTTTCCTTTTCTTAGGTCATTATCATCATAAGAATTATAAAATTCTTCTAATGCACAGTAACCATTCCAAGGCTGAGCTCCTAATCCAAATGTTTGGTCAGAACTATAGTGTAAAGTCATCCACGCTAATTGGAAACAGCAATTTTGTGTTTTGTCATAAGGGACAACAAAAATATTTTCTGCAGAACCACCATTGTCAACATTGAAGTTTGTGAAGTAATTGCTTTCAAGAGAGTATAATCCAGAATTGATTACTTCATCAGCAGCAGCCGCGGCATCAGCCCATCTAGCAGTTCCAGTATAAACTTCAGCATTTAAATACAATCTGGATTGTAAAGCTTTACCTGCCCAATAGTTGAATCTTCCATATGTAGTTCCATCCTTAGCTTGAGTAAGTAATGGCACATTGGCGTTTAATTCACCTTCTAACCAGTTAAAAACTTCGCTTCTTGACATCGTAGATGGGTTAGCTTCACCACCTGAAAATTTTGTTACAACAGGAATATTTCCATATTGATCTAGCAACCACCAATATTGGTAAGCTCTTAGAACTTTCAATTCAGAAATAAATGCTCCGGCAACTTCTTGAGTAACACTACCATCTGCAACAAGGCCTTCAAATAATTCAATAACACGATTGCAGTTATTAATACCACCATATAGTGTGTTCCAACCATTTCTGTGAACATCGTCTGTTGGGATTTGTTCGTGTCTGTGTAATCTTAACCAGTAACCACCATCAAACCAGTCAGGTCCTCTTTGAGGAATCATAACTTCGTCTGATGAAACAGCTTGGTTGGACCAATAACTGTTGTGAGATCCAGCATTAGTTAGAGTAGAGTATGTTGCTCCTAATGCAGCAACAAATTGCTCATCTGTTTGTGGGAAATTATCAGAAGTCAGTTCACTGAAAACTTCCGTTTCCAGGTCTGTACACGATTGATTCATTCCTAAAATCAAGATGAGAACAAAACTTAATTTAATTAAACTTTTCATGTTCATTTTTATATTTTTTAAATAATCAACTGGATTAGAAACCTAGGTTTGCTCCAACTGAAAATTGTCTTGTTCTGAAATAATCATTTCTTCTGTTAATCCCCGGAGCCAATGGGCTAGGGTTAAATTGTCTTCCCGGTGAATTTCCATTATCGGAAGATCCAGGATCACCATATCTAACAGCTGGATCAACTCCAGTATAACTTGTAAAGTAAGCCAAGTTTCTTGCATTAATATATACACGTATGTTAGAAAATGCACTATTGTCCGGCAAATCTAATGTATGACCTAAAGTGACATTATCTAAAGCTATATAAGATGCATCTTCAATATGATAACTATTAAATTGTGGCTGTTCTTTTAAACCATCAACATAAAGATCAGTTTTGATGATGTTTTCAATGCTAGATCTTGGATTTTCTTCATATTCATAAAATACTCTCCACATATTAGCTAACTCATGACCGAAGTCTCCTCTTAAGAAGAAACTGAAATCTGTGTTGCCAAAAGTAAAGCTATTCACTAGTCCGAGGGAAAAATCAGGAAGACCGTTACCAATTACTTGTCTGTCATCTACAGTTCCTACACCGTCTCCGTCAACATCCTCATAAATCCATAAACCGTCAGCACCAACATCTAATACTTTTGGTCCCCAGAATTGGCCCAAAGGCTCATTAGCCTGTACAACTACAGTTGGGTTGTTATTCAAACCCGGTGCACCTGGAGATGAAGCTTCATCAAAAAATTGTCCACCAGTTTGGAAAAATTGGAATGTAGCATCTGGATTGTCAATCTGGTCTAAAGAAGTCTTATAAGACCCAAAAGTCAAAGTAGGACTCCATGCGAAACCACCTGTTCCAGAATGGTTATATGATAATGTTAATTCAACTCCTGAATTTTTAAGTTCAACGTCTTCAAGGTTTGCCCAAGTTCTGTCAGCAGTATTAGGTGGAACAGGTACAGGTACATTAAAGATTAAGTCAGTTGTTGTACGACTGTAATAATCAAGACTACCAGTAAAAGCATAATCAGCAAATGCAAAGTCAAGACCAGCATTTAATTCTTTTTTCACCTCCCACTTCAAATCAGGATTTGCATTTGTATTTGGTCCAATAGCGGGTACGAATGCACCATTAAAGAAGAAACTTCCTTGTCTACCGAATCTAAGTAAGTCTAAATTGTCTTCAGGGGCATTTGCACCTGTGACACCAAATCCTACTCTAAGCTTCAAGTTATCTACTCCAGCAAGATCTGTAAGATTTGTAATGTTTACACCAGCACTAACTGCAGGGAATGTACCCCATTGGTTATCAGTACCAAATCTTGAAGATCCATCTCTTCTCAGGGAAGCCGTAATATAGAAATCATCATTGAAGTTCAAGTTCAATCTACCGAAGTATCCGATAATTCTATTTTCATTTTTATAACTTCCTATGCTTGCGATTCCATTTCCAATATCCAGGGCGAAACCTGCATTGTTAAATGATATATCATCAGAAATGAAATTTCCAGCACTGAATGAGAATCCTTGATCTCTGCTCTCTTGCCAAGAATATCCAAGAAGTCCTTGTAATTCTATACCACCAGAAAGGTCTTTAGAATAATTAGCTGTTGCTTCAAATAAAGTAAAATCTCTATCAGCAGTATTTCTTTCAGCCAAACCATTTGGACCTTCTCCTCTCCAGAATGCGGATTTCGCATAATACCTTCCGAAAATATCGCTTTCTCTTTGTTTAGAAACTGAAGCACTCACTGATAAGTTATCAGTAAGATCATAAGTCGCTTTTCCGGAAATGATCATATCTTTTAATTCACCTTCATTTGTACTTTGTTCAAGAATTCCAACCGGGTTGAAATAATCGAAGTTAATCGCTTGGTAATATCCACCAAATCTTGCATCTAATCCAGCATCATAACTTGATGCTCCAGGATCAAAAGTTACTGGTGCAGTAGGATTATAAAGCACTGCATATCTGTAAGCCTCGTTAAAACCAAATTCAGCATTTTTCTGAGTAGCAGATATACCAAGATCAAAAGTTAATTTGTCATTAAGCGCCTTTTGAGAAAGATTTAGTCTTCCATTAATCTGGTTAAAACCACTTTTTCTACCAACAGACTGTACATCTCTGTAATTAAGAGAAGCTCTGTAGGAAGTACCACCAATGCCTCCAGAAAAAGATAGATTATGTACATGAGAAAATCCATCTCTTGTTACTTCATCTATCCAATCTGTATTTGATCCAACGTCTACACCTAGTGGAGTTGAAGAAAATTCAGAAGCTGAAAGATTAGATTGAGTCTTAGCTACTTGGTCAACAGATGCATAGACATTGTATTCTACTGATGTTTCACCAGCAACACCTTTTTTAGTTGTTACAAGTATTACACCTGAAGAAGCTCTAGTACCGTAAATTGCGGCAGCTGAACCATCCTTAAGGACGTCAATTGATGCAATATCGTTAGGATCTACATTATCTAATGAAGCTCCAATAATACCATCAACAACGACTAAAGGAGATGCGTTAGCACCAAAAGTAGTTACACCTCTAAGTCGAATCTCTGGTGCGGCGTTAGGGTCCCCCCCAACCTGGGTAATATTCAATCCAGGAACTTTTCCTTGTACCAATAATCTGGCATCTTGTATCGCTCCTTTATTAAAATCCTCAGCCTTAACGCTTGTAATGGAACTTGTTACTTGTTTGGCTTTTTGCGTACCATAGCCCGTAACAACCACTTCATCGAGAAGGGCTCCTGCGCTTAGACTAATATTGACGACCGTTTGGCCTCCAACAGTTACTTCCTGGTCAGTATATCCAGCATAGGAAATAACAAGAACATCTTCGCCTGCAGCAAGATCTAAGGAATAGGAACCATCGATATCTGTTATGGTTCCAGTAGAAGAACCCTTAATAAGAACATTAGCTCCAATTAAAGGCTCATTATTTTCAGCATCTGTAATAACTCCTGAAATTCTAGATTGAGAATTTCCAACAGTTGTAAGTAGAGTTACAAAGGCTAAAGCAAAGCAAAACGTGAATAGTTTTTTCATGCGGCTTTATCATGTTTGGTTAAATAATAGTAAAATATATTAGTGTACAAAATACACTTTTGAAAAGCTAACTTAATAAATAAGCTAAAATATATCCTAAGGTTTTCTTAATTTTTTATAAACATATTACGATAAAATCATTAAACGAGTATATAATTCTGCAATTTGGTGATTTACCGAAAGATAATATTGAAGTATTTTTTGAGCTTATTTAACAATTAAGACTAATCTTGACTTCTATGAGATTTTGTTTATCTAATTTTACATGATGAATTTAATAACAATATGGCCATATTTCAAATTGATTTTAGTCTTTCTAATTACAATTAATCTTTCTTCGTGTGATAGTGATGTCAAAGATCAGAGTATTACTTTGTCTCCACAATTTTTGCATGAATCGGTCAAAAATCTTAGCGATATAATTGTCCATGATATTTTCTCACCTCCGGTGGCTTCTAGAATCTATGCTTATCCAAATATTGCAGCCTATGAAGTAATTTCTCGATTCGATGACAACCATAAAGGACTTGCATCTCAACTCCATGATCTTAGCATGCTTCAAACAGATATTGATAGCACCTTAATTGTACCAGAAGTTGCTGCTTTGGAAGCTTTCAACACGGTAGCAAAAGCTTTAATCTTTTCAACTGATAAAATGGATGTGTTTGTTGAAAATCAACTTATCAAAATAAAGAGCAATAATATCTCGTCTAAGAAAATGAATGCTTCTCTTGACTATGGAAAATTAATGGCTGAGCATATTTTGGCATGGGCGGACAAAGATTTATACAAGCAAACTAGAAGTTATCCAAAATATACCATACAAGATGATGAAGCAACTTGGAAACCTACTCCTCCTTCATACATGGAAGGAATCGAACCTCATTGGCGAGAAATAAGAACTTTTGTTTTAGACTCCTCCAATCAGTTTACCCCGGATCTTCCAACCGAATTTGACTTGAATAAGAATTCGACTTTCTATAAAGAACTGATAGAGGTTTATGAAGTTGTAAATAATGCTGATGAAGAACAAAAGGAGATCGCAAGCTTCTGGGATTGCAATCCATTTGTAATGAACCTTCAGGGGCATATGATGTTTGCAACTAAAAAAATTACTCCTGGTGGCCATTGGATAGGAATCACAAAGATTGCTTGTGAAAAAGATAGTGCAGATTTTGCCAAGTCCAGCATGGCTTATGCATTAACTTCTATTGTTTTAGCAGATGGGTTCATATCTTGTTGGGATGAAAAATATCGCAGTAATCTTGTAAGACCGGAAACGGTTATAAACGAACATATCGACCCGGACTGGTTGCCTGCACTTCAGACCCCTCCGTTCCCAGAATATACGAGCGGACACAGTGTAATCTCTTCAGCTGCGGCGATAATGCTTACTTCTATTTTTGGTGACAACTTTGAGTTCGATGATACAGTTGAACTAGAGTATGGCTTGCCAGTCAGGAGTTTTGAATCATTTATTCAAGCTTCTGAAGAAGCTGCAGTAAGCCGCCTGTATGGAGGTATCCATTATCGACCAGCTATTGATATAGGAGTTGTTCAAGGACGAAAAATTGGAAGATTCATAGTAGAAAGGCTTGAGTATTAAGGAGCATAAAAAAGCCCTGCTTCTTGGAAGCAGGACTAACGTTTTTGGTTTATAAAAACGAATCGGTTTCTATCCAGTGAAATAACTAAGTATTGATATAACAATTACAATCAATAATACCGAAACTGCGATATCCAACATACTGTAACTGTTTTTATTTGCTTGTTTTTGTTCTTTTGTTAAAGTGCCAAAGGTCAATCCTTTGATTCTTTCTTCATCAGGTGCAGTAGTTAATAAACTAACGACAGAACATACAATGACGCTGGCTATAAAAATGAAAATAGCCATGTGAGCAAAATTGATGTTGGCAAACGAAGCCCAAAGTCCTGTATCCTCTGCAGTCGTATTAAGTTCAGCGATGATTCTCAAAGTTCCAATGATTAATCCAAAAAACAATGTTGAAATGGCTCCATGGGCATTCACTCTTTTCCATAATATACCCATTAGAAATACTGCTGTGATTGGCGGAGCAATATAGGATTGAACACTTTGAAGATAATTGTATAACACACCACCTCCAATTTTTTGCATAATCGGAATCCACAGCATTCCTAAGACCACAACCACTCCCGTTGCTATTCGTCCGATATTAACCAAATTTCCTTCACTTGTATCCGGATATAATTTTTTGAAAATATCAACAGTGAATAATGTAGAACTTGAATTAAAAACTGATGCTAATGAACTCATCAATGCTGCCATCAAACCACCTGCGACCAGTCCTTTAATTCCAACCGGCAACAGTGCCTGAACCATGACCGGGAAAACTTCATCACTTTTATCGTAATCAATGACGCCTTTAATTTTTAAAGCATAAGCGATCATTCCAGGGATCAGAAATATAAAAATTGGAAGCAATTTGAGGTAAGCTCCTAAGATTGCTCCTCTACGTCCTATCTTGATATTGTGAGCAGCCAATGTCCTTTGAACAATATATTGATCTGTACACCAATACCAAATACCTACTATTGTTCCTCCTAAAAGTAGTCCAGTCCAAGGATAGTCGGGGTCCGAGACAGGTCGCCACATATTAAAATGGTCAGAACCAACTGTAGCTTTCAGTTCTGCCCAACTCCCTATGGCTTCAAATCCTTTGCATGTCAAAAATAAAGAACCCAGAATGAGGATTACTGTCTGGAGGGCTTCTGTATAAATAACTGCACGTAATCCACCTAGGATAGTATAAAAACCTGTTATTATGACGATGCCAAGAGCTCCATATAAGAAAGGAATGTCTAGTAATTGTGAAACCACTATTCCTCCGGCATAGATAGTTACGGATACCTTAGTCAAAACATACCCAATGATTGAAAAAATGGATAGAAACCATCTGGAACGACTATCAAATCTCTTTTCAAGAAATTCTGGCATTGTAAACACACCACTGCGCATATAAAAGGGCAAGAATAACCATCCAAGTAGAAGAACAATCCAGGCATGTAATTCATAATGTGCCATCGGCATACCTGATTCTGCTCCCGTTCCAGCTAATCCAATCAGAATAGCAAAGTATAATCCCAGTACAAACCAATCTAGTGGTGCAAAAGTGGTATTCATACTTTCTTATATACTTTTTGTCTTAGATACACCAAGTAAAACATTTTAAGTATGTTATCATAATTGAATAATGGGAATAATAGGTAAAATTCTTATTTTGAAATTCTTAAAAGTCCTGCTAACAATAATGAAGCGTTTTATTGGATTCACAGTTTTGGTTTTTATGATGTTTCTCATATCCTGCTATGAGAAAGGACCAGAAATAAAGTCTTTTCCTTCAGATTATTTACAATTACAAAGAACCTTTCCTTATGACAAGATTGATAAAGAAGCTTATGTAAATGCTGTAATGCTTCACATAGAGGATGCTTACAAAAACAGTGGCACATTAGATGATCCCTGGCAATCAAGAGGACCATTGAATTTCTCTGGAAGAATTACAGATATAGAAATGCATCCTTCTGA
Organism: Saprospiraceae bacterium; assembly: GCA_965248155.1. Taxonomy (GTDB): domain Bacteria; phylum Bacteroidota; class Bacteroidia; order Chitinophagales; family Saprospiraceae; genus RFSX01. Next base: position 1,347,554 of record CBDFIO010000002.1, on the reverse strand, counting down.
TACACTTACAATTTATGCAGGATCAGCTTCGGGTGGTATATTCAAGTCAGAAGATCAAGCAGAAACATGGGAGAGTATTTTTGATGAACAAGGAACATTGGCCATTGGAGATATAGCAATTGCCAATAGTAATAAAAACATCATTTATGTCGGAACGGGAGAAGCTAATGGAGGTGGAGGGTCAATTGCTTATGATGGTTTAGGAATATATAAATCAGAAGATGCAGGATCAAGCTGGAAACATTTGGGACTAGAGAATATTGGGAGTGTTGGACGTATAATGGTTCATCCTGTAAATCCTGATATCATATATGTTGCTGGAATGGGTTCTTTGTTTGAAAAGAATAGTGAAAGAGGGGTATTTAAGTGTATCTGACTCAACTGGAGCTATTGATTTGGCCATTCACCCCAGTCATCCAGATACTATTTATGCTGCTCTATGGGAAAGAACACGCAATCCTCAAATGCGACATTATGGAGGATTAACCTCCGATATTTATAGAAGTTATAATGGAGGACAAACATGGGAAAAATTATCAAACAGACTTCCAGATAATGATTTTGAAAAAGGAAGAATAGGAATGCAATTGCGCCAGCTCAACCCAATATTTTATATGCATATTATGCCAACCAGAACGGCAGCTTGAATGGAATTTTCCAATCTGGAGACAATGGGGATAGTTGGATCCGGAAATCGGTTGAAGGAATTTCAGAAGTTCAATTTATGTATTGGTTTGGCCGGATATATGTCCATCCTGAAAATCCGTATCATGTCTATGTGACTAGTCTCAATATGTTTGAATCAAGAAATGCTGGAAATTCATGGGAAAGGATATTTAGAGGGGCACATGTAGATCATCATGCATTGTATATTCACCCTCAAAACCCTTCCTTCATATTGAATGGAAATGATGGTGGAATCAATTTGAGTTTTGACAAAGGTGAAAGCCACACCGACTTAGACGGAATTAATAATATTCAATTTTATGCCTGCTCTATTCATCCTAATAACCCAGATGTAATTTTTGGAGGAGCTCAGGATAACGGGACCTGGAAAAATGAAGGTGATGCTTACCAGTGGAATAGAGTTTTTGGCGGTGATGGATTCAGAACAATTGCAAACCCCATCAATGATGATACGATCTATGTAAAAGCACAATACGGACAAATATTTAAAACACATAATGGAGGTAATATTTTTCAACCTGCTACATTTGGAATTAGTGGCTCGTTTAACTGGAATGCTCCTCTAACAATAGATCCGGATAATCCTGCAGTTTTGTATTCAGGGACTCAAGCCTTATTTCGTACTGAAGACCACGCTGAAAGTTGGACTCAAATCTCACCGACATTAATTACTGAAGAATACCCCCCTTCAAACGTAACTTTCGGAACATTAAGCTCAATAGATGTGTCATCATTAAATACAGATATAATTTATATAGGGAGCGATGATGGAGGTGCTTGGGTAACGAAGGACAAAGGGGAGAATTATACGTTTATATCTGAAGATTTACCGCGGAGATGGGTTACAAAAATCGCTCATGATCCCTGGAATGAGTCCGGCGTTTATATTACCATCTCAGGATTTAGATTTTCAGATTCAGATTCACATGTTTATTATTCCGATGACTATGGAAATAAATGGGAAAGTATCGGATCATCCTTACCAGATGTTCCTGTAAATGATATTATCATTGATGATGAGATTCATGGTAATCTATATGTTGCGACAGACATAGGAGTATTTGTTAGTGAAAATTTTGGGGAAGAATGGACTGTCTTGGGAACTGGTATACCTGTTGTACCAGTTCTGGATTTGGATTATCATGCACAAGCCCGATTATTAGCAGCAGCATCTTATGGTAAAGGTATTTTCAGCTATAATCTACCTGATATTACATCAACAGAAGAAAAAGAAATATCTTCTCCTTTCGTCTTTTACCCTAATCCTACAACTGGAAACTTAAATATCTCGACATCTGAAATTATCTCATCGATTGAAATTTTTGATACGAATGGGAAATTTTTGATTCGAGAAGCATCAGCTCACAAATTAGACGTTTCCTTTCTGGAAGAAGGAATTTACTATATAAAAGTTCATACTAAGACTAAGGAATTTAACTCCAAATTCATCAAAATTTAATACACTCTATCACGGTTTTTTACGATAAGTCCAGCAGAATACTCCACTCATAGAATAATGTAGGTGATCTATCTTTTTTTGAAGGTTTCATTGAAAATAACTTCAATTTTACCCTTGCGAACACTAAATACTAGCTATGAAACTATATACAATCCTTACAATTCTGTGTTTTTCTATTTTCCTTAATGGTCAATCTTCGATTCAAGGCCAACTGGTCGATCCTGAGTCGAATCCGGTCGAATATGCAAATATTGCACTTTACTCAAGTGTAGATTCATCTCTGGTTAAAGTAGAAACCAGTGGCGAGGAAGGCTTTTTTGAGTTCGCATATCTTGATAAGGGATCGTTTGATCTTACAGCAACATATATTGGACTTGATGATTACTCTCAATCGGTAGAACTAAATTCAGGTCAAGTACTTGATGTGGGTACAATTGAAATGATGAATTCTTCAATAGAATTAGAAACTGCGGTTGTTACAGCAACAAGAGCTATTGTAGAAGTGAAACCTGATCGTACGGTATTTAATGTTCAGGGGACAATAAATAGTATAGGAGATAATGGATTGGGATTATTGCGCAAAGCACCCGGTGTCCTCGTTAACAACAACAACAATATAAGCGTTCTAGGCAGGTCAGGGGTTTTGATGTATGTCGATGGCAAACGTTTACCTCTTTCAGGAGATGACCTTACAAATTACCTTGAAAATCTTCCCGCAGAGCAAATTGATAGAATCGATATTATTACTAATCCAGGTGCTAAATATGAAGCAGAAGGAAATGCAGGGATTATTGATATCAAATTAAAAAAGGACAAATCACTTGGAACCAATGGATCACTAAGTGGTTCTTATGGAAAGGGTAAAAAAGCTAGAGGAAATGTAAATGCTAGTGGAAATTTTAGAAACAAGAAACTTAATAGTTTTGGTGTTTTAGGATATGCCAAAAATAGTTCATGGCAGAATATTCAATTTAAAAATTTCCAGAATGGTTTTATAACAGAAGAAGAAACAGTACTGTTAAACAGCGGAAGTTCAAATAATTTCAGATGGGGAACGGACTTTTTTCTTGGAGAGAATCAGATTGTTGGATTTTTAATAAGCGGTAGAAATCAGGACGGAATGACAGAAACCAGCAATAGAACTCTGATCTCCAGTCAAGCAACAGGGAGTGCGATTGATAGTATCCTGGTAGCCCGGAATGACTCTGAAAGTGAACGTAAAAACAATACCTATAATATCAATTATCGCTTCGATAATGGAAGCAAATCTTTAAATATAGACGCTGATTATGGACAATTCAGAAGCGAATCTTACCATAATCAACCCAATACCTATTATGACCCAACAGAGATTTTTGTGTTGACTGAAACAATATCAGCAACAGACACACCGGTTGAAATTGATATATATACTTTTAAAGTGGATTATGAAACTGAGACTCTGGAAGGAAAACTCGGATTTGGTACGAAATTCAGCAATGTCAGAACTGATAACACTTTTCTCTTTTATGACATTGAGGACAACATAAGCTCAAGAGATGATCGTCGATCAAACATCTTCGATTATGATAAAAAAGTATATGCAGGATACATAAGCTTCAATAGATCATTAGGGGAAAAATGGAGCTTTGTTTCAGGACTAAATGAGCCTCCTTTAGAATCTGATTATTTAAGTGCTTTCCCAAATTTTGGACTCACATATCAACTTGCTCCTGAACATGTATTTCAATTGAATTATGGAAGACGAATTAATCGTCCTGATTACAATGTATTAAACCCTTTTAAATTTCAAATAAGTGAATTATCCTTTAGTAAAGGAAACCCATTTTTGAAGCCAGAAATAGTCAATAATGTCGAATTGGGTTATACATTGAAATACGGGTATAATTTCAAATTATCGTATAGTAAAACATTGGATCAAATAACCAGGTTGATTGGACCTGATGACAGTGATGCCAGAGCAAGCTTTATTAATTGGGACAATCTTTCAAAACAAAAGGTATTTGCATTTAATATTTCAGCCCCAATCGAAATGACAAAGGGCTGGAATACTTATATAAATTTTAATACTAATTATAAAGACAACCAAGCAGATTATGGAGATGGAGTAATCGTTGATATTCAAGCATGGTCTTATAATATATATCAACAACACACCTTTAATCTTCCAAAGGGATTCAGAGCTGAAGTTTCAGGTTGGTATTCTGGGCCTGGGATATGGGGAGGTGTATTTGAATATGAAACAAGTTGGTCCCTTAATCTTGGATTACAAAAGAAACTACTTAACGACCAAATGAATGTTAGGTTGAGTGCTGACGATATATTTTTTCAAACAGGCTGGAGTGGTGTTTCTTCCTTTAATGGTTTGAATGGAGAAGGAATGGGACAATGGGATAGTCGTCGAGTCACATTAAGTGTAAGCTACAATTTCGGTAATGAAAATGTAAAGCGGTCACGAAACAGAAGTACAGGTCTTGAGGAAGAATCTTCAAGAGTAGGTAGTTAATAAAGCGGAATTTTAGTTTCTACAGCCCCTAAAGATTCGAGGTAAGATCTTACTCCTTCTGCTGCTGCTTTTCCCACAATGGCATGATGTAATAAGGTGAAGCCATGTGGTCCTTTTGCGTCCAAACTGTGTGGAAATACATCCAGTATTGATTTTACAAGATCTAATTGACCAAACAAGCAAGCCGTAAAAATATTGGTTTGTGCACCCTTATCGATTAAATATTGGGCAAGTTCAATATATCCAACATGACTTGCAGCTCCTAATCCTGTTTCAAAATCACCATTCCCCCAATCATGGGCAGCATTCAGTAGTGTAGGATGTTCTTTGAGCATTTCTTTAACTGAATTCAAATCCCTATGTGATTTTCCAACAAAATCCTTCACTAAAGCTTTATCCAAGGGGCTGACATCCTGGAAAGAAGAAGCATTTAATCTTGGATTGATAAAAAATGCTGTTCCACCGAGGATACTGGTTTTGAAAAACTGTTTTCGTTTCATGTGAACTCTTTGTATAAAATTAATTAATTATATCAAACTGCATTACGAAAAGATGATACGTTAATTATACACTAACGAATGGTAACTTTTTAATAAAGTTGCTTTAATACCTAAGTCCTTGGATATTTTTTATCCGGGGACGATTTTATCTTTCCAATTTCTTCTTGTGTTAAGGGAATAATACATGCTGGCTAAAAAAGAGAGAAGGATTCCAAGATATTCTCTTATTGCTTCGACTTCTACAATATAAGTTGCTTTATAATCAAAAAATCTTGGACAATCAGCTGCAATCCATATTTGAAGTAGATCCCAATTGATGATAAGTAGAATTCCAAGAACAATACTTGCAATATGTGCGAAAATAGATTTCAATTTTTGAGTAAAGGATAAGAGTGACAAGCTGCAAATGACCCCATACATCAATATCCAGACCCCACCGTCCACATCATTATATTGGACAATTGCAAAGTAGAGGAAAGATGCAAAAATCAATATATCTACACCTTTTCTAATCATAACTATGTTCAGACTCTTTGAAGCTTGGATTTAAAACATAGTTCTCTTTTACAAAAGCACACCAGTAGCATTCTTCATCTTCACATGTTTTATTAAAATCATGTTTTTTAATGCTATCCATCGTGTTGACAATCTGTTCACCAACCGTATCAATATCTTCCGGCGTTATGATACATTCATGAAGCTTGAAGGCTTCAGTTTTTCGATCGGGTTCAACAAATTCGATCACACCGCGCACCATATTCCAATTATGTTTTTTGTCGCTGTCTAATAATATTTTATAGAATACAAGTTGCCTCCAATAATTACCTCCTTTAGGGTCATTATCATTTGGAGCTTTCATTTTTTTTGTAGTGTTGTATGAAGATGAATTGCCTGTTTTATAATCAATAACATGTACATCATTTTTATAGATTTCCACCTTATCCAAAAACCCTTTTAGTGGGATGCCTTTATATTCAGCATTTGCGAGTTTTTCTTCCACTACAATTTTTGGGGCATCAAACCAAGAATCCTTTTTTTCTTCCAGTAATGCAGTTAGACTTATTCTTCCGTGATCTTTGTAGCTCAAAAATTCGTCCTCTGTAAAATGGGATTTATAGCGTTTTAAATTCTCCTGATAATAACTAAGGAGATTCTCAAGAGACTTAGATCCTGTATTACTGTAATTAACAAAAAAAGCTCTCAAGGTATCATGAATAGCGCTTCCAAAACCTGCGGCTGCATTTCTGGCGTGAGGTATTTTAAGCATTGATTCAAAATAAAATGTTAGTGGACATTTTAAGAATTTATTCAAGTGAGTAACAGACATTTGATAGGATTTGAGCCAATTGTTAATGAGATCAGGTTCAATCAGATCAATCTTCTTATCTTCTTTTTTCAACAGGTTGTAATAAAAATCTGCAAGGAGGCTTTCAGTCACAACAGGATTTTGAATATTCAATTCTGTGCTGCCTGATATTTCATCTACAAATGTTGATTGACCTTGTTCTTTTCCTTCTTCGGTAAATCTGCTGTAAGATATGTTCAGATCGGTTTTCGCTCTGGTCATTCCAACATAGAACAATCTTCTTTCATCCTCTTCACTTGTTTTACTATTTGAATTAATATTATCTGGGTATTTGAAATTGTTAAAACTTCCAGGGCTTTTGTCCCAGATGTTTTTAGTACATCCTATCATATACACCTTCTTAAATTCCAAGCCTTTTGCTGAATGTGCAGTAATGAAGTTTACGCCCTGATCAGAAGATATTATCTTGTTGATTGCTAATTCGATGTTATTATCAAGCATTTTCTTGATCATGAGAAGGAGGTGCTCCAAACCTAAGTCTGGAGATTTTGCAGTTTCCTTTTTGATAAAATCGAAAAATGTACTAACAACTTGTAATAGCCATGATTTTTCTGGGGAGGACATAATGTACCTGAGGACTCCTCCTTCGTTTATGATATTTTCAAACAAGGTTTGCAAGGTTAATTCAGGCAATTCCTTGATCCATTTCTCCAACAAAAAAGATGCCTTTAGGATGGCTTCTTTGGATTTGAGGTTCATGCTGGATAATATTGAATCATCAGAAAGTCCTTTTCGCCATTCGATATAATTATCTTCTTCATCCTTCTTTTGACATTTTAGAGCAATCAGGCCTATATCGATCGAATCAATATTCCAATAATTGTAATGAAGGATTTCAAATAATCGGTATTGTCCTTTTCCGAACATTTTATATTCCTCTGAAATGTACCACAGTATATTCAGGAAATTTTTAACAAGGGGTTGTTCGAGTATATTTATCCGTCTTTTTATGTTGATAGGGATTTGCCGTTTTTCAAGCACATTTACCAAATCTTCAATTTGGCGGTGTTTTCGATAAATCACAGCAGTGTCATTAAAAGATTCAAGATCTTGCAAATAATCACTTTCAAGTTGGTGGGCGACATGAGCAAATTCCTCTGAATTTTTATTGAAAGTATTAATATGAACAGGATTTCTATCATCCTTATACGGCCCACTTGCTATAATATTCTTAGTTAATTCAGGATCTTCGTTTACTAATCGTTCTGAATTAAACTTTATAAGTTCTGAAGCACTATCCAAAACCTGCTGATTAGATCTGTAGTTCTCTTCCAGTACAATTGTTAGAGGATTATATTTTTCTTTGAAACCTATAATGTTCTTTAGATTGGCTCCTTGAAATTTAAAGATTGCCTGGTCATCATCACCGACAACAAAAACGTTAGGCTTATCCCAATACGATATTAATTGTGAGAGCAAGGTGTTTTGGGATCCATTGGTATCCTGATATTCATCAACGAGAAAGTACAAATACCTTTCTTGGTATTGAATTAGCAAATCTTCTGTGTTTTCAAATTCACGAAGAACCCAAAGAATCATATCATTAAAATCATAGCGGTCTTCCCTATCCATGTACTCTTTTAGTTTGGGAAAGAAATCGACACCCGCTTTTAATTCGTCGTATTTCCTTTTCTCTTTTTCAAACCAATCATCTCTGAAATCTCCTTTTTGATAATTTCCAGATTTTCTTTTAGCAATAAAATCTTCGCTTTCTTTTTTTGATTCTAAAAATTTGTCAATTGTATTATGAAATTGTTGAACACTTATGTTTTCTTTTTTCATAAGCTCAAAAAGATTCTTTAATCTTTTGTGTTCAAAATATTTATCGTACTTATATCTTTTAAGAATGTTTCCTTCAGGAATAGAATCAATAATTTCTCGGTAAATATCTACCGATTCCAAATCTGAAATGGATTCCAATTGCCGATACCCTCCAAATATGTCAAGATTCTCCTGTATGACCTGATTGCAAAAACTATGATATGTGTGGATATGAATTTTATGTGCAATGGGGCCTATTATTTCGACCAGTCTGTTTCTCATTGCAATAGTTGCAGCATCGGTATATGTAAGGCATAATATATTGTGAGGAGCAACATCCTGGGTTTGCAGAATTTTACCGATTCTAACTGCCAGAAGCTGTGTTTTACCGGTTCCTGGTCCCGCATTAACCATAACAGGACCTTCGATATGATCTACTGCAATTTTCTGTTTTTCATTAAGGCTGGCATAGGCATCCTCAAAAATGGAATCATACCTTTCCTTCAATTTTGCACTGCTATAATGACTTCCCTTCATGTATTATATTAAATGAGCCGAAAGTTAAAAAGTTTTAAAGCAAATATGCTTTATAGTTAATTAAGATCGTCTTATTGGGCTTTAAGGTTAAAGTCAGGTTAATGTGATTGAACCTGGATTAACTTTCCTTCAATTTAATCCGTCAAAGATTTGATGCCTGTATTAGGCTATTTTAGGTAAGATAAACAGTTGATAATCAAACAATTAATTATGGTGGTTGCCGTATAAGTTGCCGAAAATTCGAAATTGACCTAAAATACCCTTCTTTCCCACTTCTACTTTCATGTATGATTTAAAGGAAACCTAAGAGGATTTTTTGACTAATTTCTTAGAATTACCTCATAAGAATCATTTAATCTGTTTATTAGCCTAATATCTCTAAAATGCTGTACATAGTTTTGCAACCTTGATTCTGAGAACAAGTACCAAGTTTTATGTTTGTGGCATATTGTATTTTCTATTTTATCAAAGAACACATTTTTAGCTTCTTCAGAAGACTTGTTATTAAGATAGGTCTCAAACCTGTTAAGATTATGGACTCTAAAATAAATGGACCCACCTGGTCTTGTTAATTCCTTCAAATTGCTTGGGATGCTCAGTATTGTTTGGATAATCGAAGAAGTCTATCTGTAAAAACCTAAATTTACTTTTGAAATCTAATAGTCTCCTCTTAAATGATTCGTCTGATTCAATAAACCATTTTAGTCTGAGCCTTCCACGAAAATCTTTCTTTATTTCATCAATTTTATAGACTTTATTTGCATCAATTTTGACTTCTCCAGTTACTATAAGAAAACGAATAAATGAATAAGTGTCTACCAAATTGATTCTTGATATATCAATTCCAATTAAAGACGAACACTTTGATTTGTAAAATGGTATAAGGTCATACCCTTTACCGCATCCCACATCTAATACATCAAAGTTTTCTAGGGAAATGTATTTCTTTAATATGTTAACGTGAGTTCGACGTAAGGAAGTGGAAAAATAGGATAAAAAGAAAGAGCAATTTTGTTTATCTTAATAGTTGATAATCAATTAATTAAAACAAAAAAGCTCTACTATGAAAGATAGTCAAATTATTGCAATTTTCTGTGCTTTCGATGATTTTTTCACCGATTTTGATCACTTTTTAAAATCTCATACCCTAGAGGGAAAGAAAAATCGACGGAATCGTACCTGCAGGTTATCCATGAGCGAGGTGATGAGCATCATCGTATTTTTTCATATGAGTGGATACCGTTGCTTTAAGCACTTTTACCAGAATCATGTCTGCCAACATATGCGCGGCTATTTTCCCAATCTGGTATCTTATAATCGGATGGTGGAGTTGCAAACCAAAGCGGTCCTACCATTAGCCTTGTTTGTAAAGATGTACCGAATGGGTAAATGTAGTGGGATATCCTTTATTGATTCAACCAGTATCCGGGTCTGTCACAATCGAAGGATTCATTCCCACAAGGTGTTTGCTGGACTGGCCAAACGAGGCAAGACTTCAAAGGGTTGGTTTTATGGTTTCAAACTTCATCTGGTTCATAATGACCGGGGCGAAGTGATTGATTTTCAACTCACTCCGGGCAATGTGCATGATAATGCCGTATTGAAGTGTAAACGGTTTATGAAGAAGGTCTATGGCCGGTTGTTCGGTGATAAAGGCTATATTGTCAACAAGCAAATCTTTGACACTCTTTTCTTGAGAGGTATTCATTTGATTACTAAGTTGAGACGGAATATGAAATCCAAAATGATTACACCCCTACAGGATGCTCTTCTGCTCCGAAAACTTGCTATCTCTGAAACCATTATTGACCAACTCAAAAATATTTCACAGATCGAACATACAAGGCATCGTTCCTTTGCCGGATTTTTCGTCAATATACTTGGTGGACTTTGTGCCTACGGGTTTAAAGAATCTAAACCCTCCATTTATAAGAATCTGGTCGATACCAAACAACTCCTTTTGGCCTAGTCTTACATCGAACTCACGTTATGTTAAACCTTAATGGCAATTAAGCAATGGACGGAATAATAAATGTAGTCTCTTCAAACTCCTTTAATCTATCCTCAAGTTGTTTGCGCCTTCCATCCGAAATACCCAAAAACTCATAGTCATAAATATCTTTTCTTAATCTATCTATTGATTCCGTAAATTTCTTGAATGAGAATCTCATATCACTTATGAAAGTCTTCTGTCTATGATATGGTAAATTGAAATAAAATATTAGTGCTTTTAATTCTGAGTAGGATAATCGCGTTTCTGAATCTACTATATTAAATCGCTGCAAAATGCAAATATTAATGTAGTCGAAAAAGACACACTTATTCTTTGAGCTTGGGTGCCTTAGTCTAGTTTTACCCTTGAGTTTATTTTTGTCAGAAGTAATGTCAATATAACCATTTGCCAACAATATCTCTTTAACTTGTTGGTCGTCGTACATTAATTGATAGTTTTTTAATAAATGATTCTTCTGGTTCTAGCCATTATAAATTAATATAAATTTCGACTCAATTTAAAACAATCTAAACTTTTTGTGATTTTCTTTGCCAGAAAAATTTAAATAAAAAAGCTAACCCAACAAAAATTCCAAGTTTAAGAATTAGTATAATGATAAATAATGCAGAATTTGAGTTGAAATCAGCGCTATAATTTTTATTAAATAGTGCAAGCATCGTAAATTCTGTTAAAACAAAAACTACAACCGCCCACAAAAGTGGATTTTTAATTAGAAATTTATTGGTTCCTATTATAGCCATATTGATGTAATTTTTAACAAGTTAACTTAAAATAGGCAAATAATCTATATTACCAACCGAAAACGGCCATTTGAAGCGCAGTTCCAAGAGTAGTGCCTGTAGCACCAAGTAAAGCACCAGCCAGACCTCCCCAAAGACCCCAAAGCGCACCTGTAGTATCACCCATTGCTAATCTTGCTGCACCAGCCTTATTATCTCCAAAACTGCTCCCTCCACGGTAGACTGTGTTATCTTCGATACAGGCTTCAATATTGTTTTTCCAATATACACAAGAGCTCTTAGCAACTTCAATTGTAACATCAACTTTTATTGAGTCCAATTGTGTATTCCATACTGATTTAAGACTATCTAGATTTGCGATAATAATTGAATCCGCCGATTCAAAATCATCCAGATATTGCTCTTCAATATCATCAATAAATGCCTTTTCTGTGTGAGTAAGTGCATTATACAAAGCAGTGTCATTTGTTGTATAATTCGAGCTAGATATTGAGATAGAATCAAAAAGATTTAACACTTCTGTTTCTGTCAATTCTAAAGCAGAACTTAATTCATCAACCAAAATATCCCATAGGACTTCAACTTTTGTTGAATCAAGTTCTTCATTTATTGCCCATTCTGTAATGGAATCGCAAAATAGCTCACAATATTCGTCATGAACTGCTCTGAAATTAATCTCAGGTTCTTCTCTGGATGTAACTTGATTATCAAAATTATAGTCTGAATCTGAAGTGCATCCTAAAAAATAAATTAGTGTTAAAATAAATATACTTGTAGTAATGCTTAGAAAAATATTCTTTTTCATAATAAAGGAGTTTGTTGTTAATGAAATGAACTATCCTATTCAAAACGAATTAATTTTAAGATTGGAATCAAGGAAATCAAGAGAATTGAGTGGTATTAATTGATGGGTCATCATTCCACGGAAAATCACTGTTGGAAAAATTACAAGGGTCTTGATTAGTTCGAGACTCTATTTGAGTCAACCCTTCTTCAACTATTGTAGAATCATCTTTACTGCATTAAAAAATTGAAGTTTGAAATAATAGAATAGTTATTCTCCTTGTGATTAAAGACATAGAAATTTAAAAAAAATCACCCATAGCTAAATATCAAATATTGCAATTCAATTTCACTACAGGTGATAGAATTTAGTCTCATGAAGCCTAGCATAATAAATTAAGCCTGGATATTAATACCCTAAAATGCTTCGTGCCTCTGAGGCTATGCCAAGAAAGGTCACTCTTACGATCGAGATTATGGTGATTATCATGACGAGCATCATAGAGGAGATAACAGTAAGACATATGGTTCACATGGACAAAGACATTTATCAAACAAAGAAGAAAAAAGGCTCAGAAAGCTATATCGGGAATTGGATAAAACCAAACGGAGAGCATGGAGAAATGGTTTTGTAAGTAAAAGAGAGAGAAGAAAGATCTTTGAGATAGAAACAAATATTAATCGAATTCTATATAGGTATAATGATTATGGTCATAGACAAAACCGAAGGCATACTTATGCTTATTCATATGGAGGGAGAAGATGTCGATAAAGAATGTTGAAGGTAGGCCTTAGGGCCTGCTTTTCTTCTTTAAATAAAGATCTTCCAGAGTTCAAAGTTTTTCACGATAACAATTATGACGATAGCTACGAGGATACGATAAGCCCATTTATTTGCACCTTCCATCCGGGAGGCATTTCTGGCAGCAAAATATCCCCCAAATGCTTGTCCAGAAGCAAGCATTAAGCCTGCAGTCCAATTCATCATTCCCTGGAAATGAAATATTAAAACAGCTGCAACTGTATATATTGCAACAACAGCTACCTTTAATGCATTGCTTTCTATCAGATCTTGTTTCGCAAGAATAACCATCGCTATCAATAATAAGACTCCAAATCCGACTTGAATAAATCCAGCATATGCACCCAACAAGAACAGAACGGGTACCAATATCCATTTGGAACTTGGAATATCTTCCGGGTTGCTATGAATTATCTTTTTAGGGTTAAGCAATAAAATAATAAGCACTGGAATTAGCATATAGTTGAAGGCCGACTTGAATCCATCGCTGTCCAAATTTGTGGCCAGAATAATACCTACTATCGCACCAATAAGGATGACGACTATAATCCAAATGTTTTTGGATAAATCAAGTTTACCATTTTTATAAAAAGTGACAGTACTGATAGAACTACTGGCAAGGATATTAATCCTATTAGTTGCATTTGCGATATGACCTGGAATGCCCATTAAGTCCATATAGATGGCCAATGAAATTATGGAGCCGAATCCTGCAAGTGTATTTAATACTCCTGCGAAAAATCCACCGGCAAAGGAAATTATGATATCAAAAGCACTCATTAATTTTATTTAAATGGTATTCAGGAGTAAGATGTGCGTAAGTCTGAAATTTTGTTTACAATACGTGCATCTGATAAAAGATCACAATATTATGGAATAATATGGATTTATACTGGCTATGGTAGTTTCAGATTCATTCCCTTAGAATAAAAAGAAATGTAACTTTGAGTGCAAAATATGGTGATAAGTGGACGTTTTTGAAAAAGTAAATGGAATATCAAAGCAAATAGAAGAAGCAAATCCTTCCAGTGCTGACGAATTAGAACAATTCAGAATCCAATATTTGGGAACAAAGAATATTATCAAACCTTTGTTTGGAGAAATAAAAAATGTTGAACCTGCTGAAAGAAAAGCTTTTGGTCTAGCATTAAATAAACTCAAATCTGAAGCAGAATCGAAATTTCAAATTTTGAAGCTTGATTCTCAATCGAATGGGCAATCTCAGAGCAATAATGATTTAGACTTAAGCAAGCCACCAATTTCAGATACCAAGGGATCTAGACATCCTGTTTCGATAGTGATGAATCGTATCATAGATATTTTTGAAAGGATTGGATTTGTTGTTGAGGAAGAACGAGAAATAGAAGATGATTGGCATAATTTTACGGCCATGAATACACCTGAGGACCACCCTGCCAGGGACATGCAGGATACTTTTTATATAAAGGATTCTACGGAGTATTTGTTAAGAACGCATACATCTTCGGTTCAGGCGCGAGTGATGACGAGTCAGAAACCGCCAATTAGAATAATCGCTCCCGGACGGGTATATCGTAATGAAACCATCTCAGCAAGGTCTCATTGTCAATTTCATCAAGTGGAAGGACTTTATATTGACAAACAAGTATCATTTGCCGATATGAAACAGACTCTTTTATATTTTGCCAGAGAAATATATGGTCCTGATACTGATATAAGATTAAGACCAAGTTATTTTCCGTTTACCGAACCTAGTGCAGAAATGGATGTTTATTGGGGACTTGAGACTGAGGTCGATCATCGGATTACAAAAGGAACAGGATGGCTTGAAATACTTGGATGCGGGATGGTAGATCCTAATGTACTGGAGAATTGTAAGATTGATCCGGATGTATACAGTGGTTTTGCCTTCGGTATGGGTATTGAGAGACAAGCCATGTTGAAGTATAAGATTAGCGACATCAGATTATTATTTGAAAATGATGTTAGATTTTTAAAGCAATTCAGATCAGCATTTTAGATGAAGCCAGGCATTCCAAAAGGTACAAGAGACTTCTCCCCTTCTCAGGTAGCTAAACGAGACTATATTTTTTCCTGTATCAGGAATGTATTCAAGACTTATGGCTATGTGGCTATTGAGACACCGGCGATGGAAAACTTGTCAACTTTGACCGGGAAATATGGTGATGAAGGAGATAAGTTGTTATTCAAAATATTAAACAATGGTGATTTTCTAGCAAAAGCAGATTCAGAAGCGCTGGAAAACAAAGATTCCAGTAAACTGACTTATTCTATAGCGGATCGTGGTCTGAGATATGACCTTACTGTTCCATTTGCACGCTATGTGACAATGCACCAAAATGATATTCAGTTTCCTTTCAAACGTTATCAGATTCAACAGGTCTGGAGAGCGGATAGACCTCAAAAAGGTAGGTACCGGGAATTTTATCAATGTGATGCTGATGTTGTTGGATCTGATGGTCTGATGTATGAAGCGGAACTTGTAAAAATCTATGATGATGTTTTTTCAAAATTGAATTTGGATGTAACTATCAAGATCAATAATAGGAAGATCCTATATGGTATTGCCGAATCTCATGGAATCACAGACTCATTTGTTGATATGACTGTTGCATTTGATAAACTGGATAAGATAGGAGAAGAAGGAGTTCATCTGGAGTTACAGGCACGTGGAATAAATGAAAGTGTAGCCGGCTCAATTTTGGAGATTTTAAAAGTTAATTCTCTGTCCGAATTAAAAGAGCGCTTGTCTTCAAGCGAGACTGGCTTAAAGGGAATACATGAATTAGAGATCTTTTATAGTTACCTGGACAAATCATCTATTAAGAATAAAGTGGAATTTGATATCAGTTTGGCCCGGGGATTAAGCTATTATACGGGCTGTATAATAGAGGTTATTTCAAATGATGTTTCAATAGGGAGCCTTGGTGGTGGAGGAAGGTATGATGACCTTACAGGTGTATTTGGTTTGAAAAATATATCAGGTGTAGGAATATCATTTGGTGCGGCCAGGATATTTGATGTCATGGAAGAATTGAACCTGTATCCTGAAAATATTGATAAGAATCTTCAAATATTGCTGGTTGCTCTCGATAATGAAGCTCATGTTTTTGCATATGATTGTCTATGTCAGTTGCGTGAAAAGGGGATTTCATCAGATCTTTATCCAAGCCCTGCCAAAATGAAAAAGCAAATGAAGTACGCCAATGACTTAAATGTTCCATATACAATCATTATCGGATCTGAGGAAAAAGAAAGTGAACTATTAAGTTTTAAAGATATGGAAAGCGGTCAACAGGAAAAACTTACTTTACAGGAGATCATTTCGCGTTTTTAATACTAATTGACTATTCCTGCCGTTTATATTCACCAATTCCTATCGGAAATTGCATCCCATAAAAATATTTCGACAAACACTACTCGGCACAGTATTTGATTATCAACTAGATACACATTATAATTTTATTTAATGTATAAAAGGTTGATTTATTCAAAATGTTAGAATATATTTGCGGACCCATTTACACATTATAATAATGTATAATGCGTAATAAAATAATATTGTGAGGATTAAGAAGTAATCCGAAGCTTTAATTAAAAAACATTGTCCCAAAGACAGATTATTGCAAATTATAGGCATATGAACAAATTAATGATTGTTATCAGAGTGCTGATAATAATTAGTTTTGCATTCTTAACAGAGCATACTGAATTATCAGCTCACTCCAATCCACTTGCTGAAGCAGCATATAGGTCGGGTTCGAGTTATGTATCCGATCAGCTAATTAAAAGCAGATTAGAGAACTTGTCTAGCGTCATCGATATTAATTACACTCCGGAAGTAGGAAGACGTATCCGGGAATACACGGTTAATTATAGAGTTGCCGGAGAACGTATTCTTGGTAGAGTAGATGTCTTTTTTCCACTTTTTGAAGAAGAGATTTATAAGAGAAATTTACCGGATGAACTCAAATATATAGCCATTGTAGAATCCAATTTGGATCCTATGGCTTATTCAAAAGCCGGAGCAGTAGGATTATGGCAGTTCGTCAAAGCAACTGGTAGAATGAAAGGACTTAAAATCGATAGATATAT
Source organism: Saprospiraceae bacterium (assembly GCA_965248155.1). Classification (GTDB taxonomy): domain Bacteria; phylum Bacteroidota; class Bacteroidia; order Chitinophagales; family Saprospiraceae; genus RFSX01. The sequence continues at coordinate 1,330,304 of CBDFIO010000002.1, read as the reverse complement.
CGATGAAAGAAAAGATCCAGCAAAATCTACTGCGGCGGCTATGGAATATCTTTCAGATCTATATGCTGAATTCGATGATTGGACATTAGGAATTGCTGCATATAATTGTGGTCCCGGAAATGTAAGGAAGGCTATACGAAGAGCACAAAAGCGTGATTTTTGGCAGATAAGAAGATTTCTCCCAAATGAAACTCAGAAATATGTTCCCAGGATAATTGCAGCCATGTATTTGATGCAATACTATCACGCTCATGAACTTATTCCTTCTTCTGTTAATGAGGACCTGAGAAACACAGTAGCTATTAAGGATGGAAAGCGACATAATTTTGCTCAATTGAGCAAAGATCTTGGAGTTTCTTATGAAATTATAAGAAAAATTAATCCTCAGTATAAAACAAGTTCCTTTCCCGAGAATAATGAAAATATGATTTTAAATATTCCTGCATCCAGGTTTGAAGTGTATATGGAAAAGCATGATCAGGATGCCTATCAAAGATTTTTGGTTGAAAGAGCATTGAAAGAACAAAAAAGAATCGAGTACGAGCGCAAGAAGATAATAATGGAAACCGAAATACAAAGACCTACAGAGCTTTCGGCTATAATCTATAAGCATATAAGGTCTGCCCGATGGACACGTAAAGTGTATCTGTCATTTAATAATGCCATAAGTTAAATTACCCTCAATATATACCAAAAAGAAAAGGTGAGTTGACTAGCGTCAAACTCACCTTTTTCATATTTAACCAACTCAATTACTTACTTAATTTTAATTGATCGAGGTGCTTTATCTTTTGCAGCCTCAAGTTTTTCAAGTTTCACTTTTAATACTCCGTTTTCATATTGTGCATCTATCTTATCCGAGTCTATAGTTTCTGGTAGATGGAATGACTTTTTGAATGAGAAATAATTAAATTCTCTTTTTCTGAAATTGAGATTCTCATCTGATTCATCTTTTACTTCTTCTTTTGCTGAAGAAATAATTAATTGGTCTTTTTCAACCTGGATGTCGATATTATCTTTATTGATACCGGGAACCGCTAATTCAATAAGAAATGAATTTTCATTTTCCAGAATATTAACCGAAGGACTTTTGGCTGAGAAATCAGCTCCTATAAGATCTGAAAAACTACTGTTAAAAATGTCATCCAATACATTCGTAAACTGGGGTACTTGTGAAGGCTTATTAATTTTTATCAAATTCATGTGTATTATTTTTTAATTGTTAATTGAATACACATCTCATTGATCAATTGTTGTTCCATGCCAAATTCTAAGACATTTAAGCAGGAAAAGCAAAGAAATACTGCCAAAATGACATTAAAAATTAAAAGCGACTACCAAAATGGCTTAATTGTTTTAAGTATCGTCCTTATGATAGTATTATGAAAGCTTAGGTATCTTAAGATAGTAGGTGTTTTTAATTACAGTCAGTTTGGTATCTCTTAACCATGGGTTATAAATTTTCAACATTCTGTAGGATATATTGTGTTTTTTAGCAAATTCACCCCAACTATCTACAGAACTTGACACTTTTATTTCTTTATAATCGCTTAAAGGCGGATATTTTTCATAAGCATCTAAATAGAAACCAAACCGGTCAGGGGTTTTCATTATTTCTTTAATCGCAATTAATCGAAAAACGTATCTGCTTGTCTCATCATTCAAGTTAAGATCATAAAAGCTCTTTTCTCCCTGAGCTTTTAAAATTCTCGAAAAATTTGTAGGTCCAATATTATAAGCGGCAGCTGCATTTGTCCAATTGCCAAATCTCTTATGCAATTGCTTTAGATATAGGCAAGCTGCTTTAGTTGCTTTTTCAAGATGGTAACGTTCATCAACCTCATCATTAACTTCCAGACCAAATTCTTTTGCAGCCAATTTCCTGAATTGCCAAAATCCTTTAGCTGAAGCCGGAGAGCTTACATTACGAAGGTTGCTTTCTGCAACCGCTAAATATTTGAAATCATCTGGAACACCATTTTTAGACAATATTTTTTCTATAGTAGGAAAAAATCTATTTGCTGATTTAATATTGAGCAAGGTACTTGAATGCCAATAAGCATTCACTGAAAGCTCTCGATCTAATCTTTCTCTGGTGTCAAAATTGTCGGGCATAAATTCTCCTGCTAAGGAAAACCCTTTATTTAGATCGACTGATTCAATAATCTGAGGCAAAGAACTGACGATTGATTTTTGGTCTTGAACATTGGCGTCCAGGATAGAACTTCCTCCAATAGATGCCAGTATAAATCCAACAACAAGTCCAATTATAAATTTACCCTTCATAACATATTATAGTTTTCTTTAATATAAAGATAGCACAACTGTTTCTAAAACGAAAGAAAATAGAAATATGTATTAAAGATTAAGTTAAATATGAAATTGAATATTTTACTTTTGTACCGTTTTAAATATTAACATGAAAATTCAGAAATTCTCATTTTCGATTAAAGTGCTTGGCCTACTATTATTTATTGGTTTAGCGTATATGTCTATCGTTTTGGAATCTTGTACTAAAGCTAATTCTGAAAATTGGTCTCTGTATAGAACTATAGCAGTAGAAAATTTCACACCTACTGGAATCACTAATCATGACAGACTGCTATTGGTTTCAGATTCCTCGCGAGATGAGATTTTGATCTTTGATACATTGGACGGCAGTATTCAACAAAAGGTATCTGTATCAACCCCGGTATATATTGAATCAAAAAAAAGCCGCTTGTTGATACCTTCTTTTTATAAGGACACCATATATGTATTCCGAGGAGGGCCACTGTACAAATTGTTGTCATTTTCAGAGTTGAGTGGACCTACATCGGCTGATGCTATAGACATTAATAACTATGCCATCGTAGACCACCAGAACGATCGGGTTCTATATTCTAAAGATGATTTCAAGATTATTATTGATGGACAAGAAGACAATCAAAGTCTGGAGAAACCAAGCAATGTAATGTTATTGAATGATAAGATTTATGTTCTTGATTCTGGAAACAAAGAGGTCAAAGTATTCTATAATTCGGGAGAATTTGACTTTTCTTTTGGTGAAAATCAAAAATTCAAATGGCCTATAGGAATGTGTTCAGATGAAAATTTTATTTACATTTCTGATTCCCATAAGAACATCATATGCGTTTATAATCACGAAGGTGAGTTTATTGAAAAAACCAAAAATTCTATTCACAAACCCGAAGTCATAATTGCAGGACAAAAATTATCTCTTGTTGGAAAGTTGCATGTTCAGGACACAGATAATTTTTTAGGCTCGACATGGATGGGCTTACGATGGGAATTTCGAAGTAATCTGAGTGATAACTTCTTTGTAACAACAGGTAGAATTGGAAATAAGGATAAAATATACTTGAGTATTAAACTAAAATATGCTGGAAATACAGTTGCAAAAGACTTACATGTAAGATTAGTCGAGCAAACTTAATAAATTATCGAAGAAAATATTCTTTAACATTAAAAGTACAAATATGAAAAAAATTAATTTGAATTCTTTTAAGAATTGTTTAAGCCGGGATGATATGAGGAAGATTAGAGGAGGCACTGGAGAAGGAGGGGGACCCAATGGTCCAGTAATTACTGACGGGTGTTATAGTATTCCACAATGTTCTACGGGATGTGGAAGTCTAATAATTCACCCAATGCCAGGTCCAGGTGAGCCAAACGTTAGGTGTAATTATTGTTGCGTAGCCTAAAATGAAGAATTTATTTGCTTTAATCTTGATGTTGTTATTTTATGCTTGTCTACCAGGTGGTAAAACAATTGTTGGATCAATTAAAGGATTTGAAGACGGGTTGGACAATACAATAAGATTTTCTAATGCATTGATCGATAGTACGTTCTATGAAGCAAATGTGCTGGATGGAAAAATTATTAATAATAATTTCGAGATTAAAGCAGATGATTTATTATATCCACATCTTTATTATATAGGTTTTACAAATGAAATGGATTCAATTCCATTTCGATTTGGGGAGTATTTCATTGATCCTAGCACAAAAAGTGTCGAATTGCACCTAAACTCATATTGTAGTGAAATTGATGGCAAAACACATAATGAATTTAATTCCAAATTTAAACCGTTTATATTTGGATCTGAATACGATTGTATGTCAAATTCATTTAGCTATTATCGTATTCTTCATGAAAAAGAATTTGAAGAAAAACTTTTGGACTACGTTTTGCTTTATCCTGACTCATATGTGGCTCTTTGGTTTTTAATCGAACGCTATGAATTTAAGGGGCACAATGATATGTTAGATAAAGTTCTTGTATCTTTTTCAGACCAAATAAAGAAAGAAAGACTTTGGAAAAAATTAAATAAAAGAGAATCAACCATTTTCAAATCTAGTACTTTTAGATACTGACTTTGAAAAGAAAGAAATTAGTATCTCTCAAGATTCAAAGTATACTTTAATTTATTATTGGTTCAGTGGATGTATACCGTGCATTAAATCTTTCCCCACTCTAAAAGAGTTATATCATGATTACAGAAACTATGGCTTTAACATAATAAGTATATCTGTTGATAGAAGTGAAAATAGATCAAAATGGAAAGATGTTATTCAAAAGTACGATCTTAACTGGCAACAACTTTTAGACGAAAATGCTATTTGTAGGTCTTCAAACCAAAGTGGACAATAAGTGAATAAAATTAAGTTACACTTTTAAAAGTTAAATTGAAATATTTTTGTCTGCGTTTTTTAAATGTTTTGTGTTTACATAATTTTCTTCTCTTCAGTTTTTCTTCTTTTAATCCATAATAAACATCTGCTGGTGTCAAGTTTTGTAAAGATTCATGATATCTGTGATGGTTATAATATTTTACAAATTGTGAAAGAGGAAAACTCAATTCACCTGGGCTGTAATAATGATCCAGTTTAATTACATTTTTCATTGTTCTGTGATACCTTTCAATCTTGCCTTGCGTTTGAGGATGACCAGGTCTTCCTCTCACATGTTTAATTTTGTAATCATCCAAATAAGAGCTCAACTCTTGACTTAAATAACAAGATCCATTATCAGATAATAACTTAGGCGGTTTATTCAAATTTACATTTGGATGGTTTAATGCCTGATTCAAAGTATTTTTTACATCAAGGGTTTTCATCGTTGAGCACAACTCCCAACTTATAATGTACCTAGAATAATCATCTAATATAGTCGATAGGTAATACCATCCCCAGCCAATGATTTTGAAATAAGTAAAATCAGTTTGCCACATTTGATTGACAGTTGTTGTTTTGTCTTTAAATTCATCTGCGGCAGATATTAAATCATAATGAGGAGGGTTTATCAGTCCAGCAGATTTCAATATTCTGTAAACACTGCTTTCGCTTATAAAGTATTGATTCTCATCAGTATACCTGCAAGCCAATTCTCTACAAGAAAGCTCTGAAACTTCCAGTGCCAGATTCAATATATTAGACCTGATCCGATCAGGAATCTTGTTCCAGTAATGCTTCCTTGTACTTTTCTTTTCCTCTAATCCTACAATTCCATTTTCCCGATATTTCTTATACCAGTTGTAAAAGGTTGATTTGTGAATACCAATTTCCTTGAGAGTTCTTCTAACACTCCATTCGGATTGCTCAACCAGCCTAATCAGTTCCATCTTTTCTTTTGCTGTAAATCGCATATACTTCTTGAATTTTATTTTACTCCATTCAAGCTTTTTTTAAGCACACGATTTTTTAGAGTAAGTTCTGCTACTACCTCTTTAAGGTCTTGATTTTCTGTCTTTAGATGTTGAACTTCTGAAGTATTGGCTTCACGTTCTGTGTCTCCCTTTAAACGTTTCTTCCCTGCTTCCATGAAATCTTTACTCCACTTATAATATAGTGGTTGTGAAATCTCTTCTCTTCTACAAAGAGAAGCAACACTTTGTTCTCCTCTTAATCCTTCAATGACTATTCTAATCTTTTCTTCTGTAGAAAATTTACGTCTTGTCCTTCTTTTTACATCTCGGACATAAGATTCTGCTGATTTGTTTTTCTTGTTCATAATAAAGTGAATTTAATAGTTATGTATAACTTAATTTTATTCACTTAATGGTCCACTTTTATTTGACGATTTACATATCAACATACGAAATTGAAAAGTCTACATTTATTATTAATGACCAATTTGATTCAACACCTGATAGTTGGAGTCCACAAGATTTTGTGCGTTTTAGAACTAACCCACAAAATATAAATCATTCATGTGGAATGAAAGGAATGAACATGCGATATCGGATGATGAATCAGGTAGCAATGTGTGATTATTTACAAAGGTTAGAATCTCTGAAAATCACTAATTCAAAAGCTTATTGGATTAGAATCATTCACCTTTATCGTTACTTTTTGAAAAATATTCCAACGAATAATTGGCCGTCATGTATTTTGGTTGCATGGAATAATGAAAATGAGTGTGGTTTGAAGAACTTAGTAAACGCAGATTTAGCAATTAAGGATTTATTTGTTGGAGAGGAACCAATAAACAATTCTATTGATTCATTGGTAAAACTTCTCATATTTTCAATAGATAGTCTCCAAAATGGTTCTGAATCAACATATTTATATCAAATTGAAAATCTAGAAAATCAAAAAGACATAAATATTTCAACCGAATTATCTGTACAAAAAAACAATTTACAAGGACTTGAATGTGTAAGTGAAATCTCTATGAAATGGATTGAAACTTACTTAGTTGTAATTAAATTACTTCAAGGAGATAGCTTGACAATATTGGAAAAGAATGCAGTAGAATCTATTGCTCAATTATGCTCATCTGATTATGGCGATGTTGTTCACTGGGCAAGATCAATAGTACAAGATTGGAATACAAGTATTTTTTCAGATTCTAACTGTGGTGTACAAAGCAGCAAAGGAAATTCTGATAAAGGTCAATATCATAATTATGAAGTATTCAATAATATTTTGGGATATGAGCAAGAATTAATTGACAATCCAATACAATTTCCTTCTTCAATTACTATTTATAATTCATTGGGTTATAAAGTATATTCAGGTGAGGATTTGGATTATCCTGGAATATTGACTCTTGGACTACCCACAGGTGTTTATTTCAAACAATTCAAGACAATTAAGAATGAAATCATAACAAGAAAAATATTTATTTCATATAATCGATTATATTAGAGAGAGATCTATTAATATGCGTATTTTAAATATTACTCTTTTTTTCCTTTTCCTGGCAAGTCAGTTGATTTCTCAGAATAAAAGAGATTATGTATGGTTGTTTGGTGATGACCAACAATTTGAACCTGGCATACAAGCTTTACGATATGATTTCAACAAATTGCCGTTAAAATTTGAGGTTGCTGAAAATGGACTTCAATTTGGACAAAATAATGCATTCATTTGTGACACTGAAGGTAATTTATTATTTTATTCAAATGGGTGTGCGATAGCAAATTCCAATCATGAAGTTATGGTTAACGGGGACAGCATTAATGCAGGAAAGTTTTTTGATCTATTTGAGAAAGGTGAATGTGGTTTTGGTTATCCGGGAAATCAGAATATAACGATATTAACTGATCCAGGAAATGAAAATGGCTATTATTTAATTCATAAAACCCATGAGTATGAACCAGATTTAGATCCCCCCACTTTTATTAAATACTTGAAGTATAGTTATATTGATATGAGTCTACATCAGGGATTAGGTGAAGTTGTTTCAAAAAATATTCCTTTTCTGGAAGCTAAAACTAATCTTTTGTCTTCCTACCTGTGTTCAATAAATCATCAAAACGGAGAAGACTTTTGGATTTTACAACCAAAGAAAGATGATAATGTCTATTATAGAATTCTTTTAACTGACAGTGGTTTTGCTGTTCAAGATAGCCAACGAATTGGTCCTGTGTTTCATTGGAATGCTTCAGCTTCCGGGTCCGCTCAGTTTTCGCCTGATGGCAAGACATATGCTTATTTTAATACATTGGACGGTTTGCTTTTTTATGACTTCAACAGAGAATCTGGCTTGTTAAGCAACTTAAGACAATTGACCATTAACGATCCATCAATATTTTCAGGAATAGAATATAGTCCCAACTCAAGATTTTTATATTTAATAACTCAAGATACACTTTGGCAAGTTGATACTCATGAGCAAGACTTGAAAAATGGATTGGAATTGATTGATGTCTGGAATGGTATAAATGATCCTATTTCAACTCAGTTTTACAAAGGTTCGTTAGGCCCAGATTGCAGAATTTACATTAGACCGGGAAGTTCTTCACTTTCGTTTCATGTTATCAATAATCCTGACAAAAAAGGTGAAGCTTGTGATTTTGTTCAGCAAGGAATAAAATTACCTCAATATTCTTCTGCTGGTAGCTTCCCATATTTTCCAAGATTCAGAATTGATGATCAGGAAATTTGTGATTCTAGTCTTACAAGTTTATTTGGAGAACCAATTCTTATACGGAAAGATTTAAATATTTATCCTAATCCTGCTTCAAGTCATATAGACATAAAACTTCCTAATGGTTTTAATGGTTGGATAAGAATTACTAATATGTCAGGACAACCTGTTGTCAGCACAAAATTTGTATCTGGAAATTTTATTGAGAGAGTTGATATTTCAGGTTTCCCTGATGGAACTTATTCAGTTGAATATTTGCCTAAAAACAATAAAGAAAGATTAATTTATTCAACGCTCATTCAAAAATTAAACTAGTTGAAAGGTTTCAACAACAAGATTCTCTGAATTATATCAAGACTCAACATCGACCCGAATAATTTGATCCTGAACTTGATCCTCCTCCTGATTGATCCTCCTCCTGATTGATCTCCTCCAGTATTTCCTGTATTGATGCCTAGACAAGAATATTTGAATTTAACTTTTAAAAGTGTAAATTAACGTGAGTTCGATGTAAGACTAGGCCAAAAGGAGTTGTTTGGTATCGACCAGATTCTTATAAATGGAGGGTTTAGATTCTTTAAACCCGTAGGCACAAAGTCCACCAAGTATATTGACGAAAAATCCGGCAAAGGAACGATGCCTTGTATGTTCGATCTGTGAAATATTTTTGAGTTGGTCAATAATGGTTTCAGAGATAGCAAGTTTTCGGAGCAGAAGAGCATCCTGTAGGGGTGTAATCATTTTGGATTTCATATTCCGTCTCAACTTAGTAATCAAATGAATACCTCTCAAGAAAAGAGTGTCAAAGATTTGCTTGTTGACAATATAGCCTTTATCACCGAACAACCGGCCATAGACCTTCTTCATAAACCGTTTACACTTCAATACGGCATTATCATGCACATTGCCCGGAGTGAGTTGAAAATCAATCACTTCGCCCCGGTCATTATGAACCAGATGAAGTTTGAAACCATAAAACCAACCCTTTGAAGTCTTGCCTCGTTTGGCCAGTCCAGCAAACACCTTGTGGGAATGAATCCTTCGATTGTGACAGACCCGGATACTGGTTGAATCAATAAAGGATATCCCACTACATTTACCCATTCGGTACATCTTTACAAACAAGGCTAATGGTAGGACCGCTTTGGTTTGCAACTCCACCATCCGATTATAAGATACCAGATTGGGAAAATAGCCGACTATGTTAATGAGATCAAATCTCAAGGTGATAAACTTTTGGTATTCGGTTCTGAACTTCAGATTAATTTTTATATAGGATTAAAATCTCCAACGAAACATATGTATATGCCATACATGCTAGAAGAACCAGATTTTGTGCCTAATGAACTTGATGAAGAAAAAAGCAAACAGGATGAGTTTATTCAGGATGTAATGGGGAATGAACCAAGGTTTGTAGTTGGCGTTGACCATCCATTGTCGATAATGAAAAGAGAGGATTCTAAAACAAGCGTATTGGTATATTACGGAAACCTTACTCGAAAAGAATATAATCTCATTGGGGTCGCAGATATTTTTAATTCAAGCGAAAGCAAATATGTTTTTGGCGATGATGCTCCTTTATACCAACCTAAAGGTGAAAATCAAGTCTATCTTTTTGAACTTAAAGATCAATCGAAATAAATCCGCATACAAAAACATTTGCGGCATAGGATTTTGTAGAGTTACTCAAAAATAGCTTTCAAAGCAGATTGTTTACGCCCCATTTCAAGGTTTTCTTTTATGTATCGAATATCTTCATCCTCAAATTTGTTTAGGTATTTATTACAAAGTGCTAATGCCTCCTCATAAAGTTCTCCAGATAATGCGCAATGAATGCCAATACTTAAAGCACGCTCCTCATTTGGATGCTTGTGCTCGACAAGTTTTAGGCTGTAATTATAGGCCTCTATGAATCGGTTTTGTTTAAAACAAGATTCCATCAAACCAAGATAGTTTACAACAAACTTTGGATCATACTTTTGAGATAATTCGTGATAGTATAATGCTGTCTTATAATCCTTTAATTCAACTCTACAATACTTAGCCAATGTCCATACCAGTACCGCATATTCAGTATCGTTACCAAGAAGGGCAAAGGGTTCAAGGTCGCTGATAATCCTCTTATACCTCGATTGATATAATTGTTTGTCTTCTGGCATCATAGCAATCCCGGCATTGATGTCACCTGCAGATCTTATCCAATAAGACTTAAATACATGCTCTCCTAAATTTTCGAATCTGTATGAAAGCGCTTCTCGATCAGAATTGACATAAAAAACGGGTATTGAAAGGAGACTTATTTCTAGAAGAGGCCCTAATATGAGAGAAGACATCTTTTGTACTTCAAGTTGAGAGATGATTACAGCTGAAAATGCTAAAAGTGGAATTCCTCCTAAGGAAAAATAATCGCAATCCACAGGCATACTCATCAAAGGATTGATCATAAAAAACAGGAAGAGGTAAAGAAATAAGGTAAAACCCGTTACAATGAATTCAAGTTTATGAATTTCAACCTTGCTTCTCCACATCACACTAACAGTTAAAATAAAAAGACAAGGAGCAGACCAAAGAAAAAGTAAATTGAAATAATCAAAAAAGTGATAGAAGCTTAATATAGTATAGCGATCAAGTGGAGCTTCAGGTGCTACAATTGGAAGAAAAAGTCGTGTGTAAATGTCTACATTCAGATTAACGAACCTCTCGTCAATATGATCTTTCAGAATGAAAAAATATATCTAGGCTCCAGCAACAACAATTGGAATCCCAAACAGCAGGATAGTATATTTCCAGTTAAAATATTTTCTAATATTCTGTTTATCCTTCCAGAAATGAAAAAGAGAAATTAACACAAATGAAGGGACAAGAAGAAATGAAGAGGAATGTGTTTTAAGTGCTAAAAATAAGGAAATAGCCATTAGGATCAATGTGCGAATTGTCCTTGTCCTAAAATACATAAGTACAAGAATAAAGTACGCACTCAGAAAGAAATAAGCAGGAGCATAAATCTCCTCAAAACCAAAGAAAAACTGGGTAAAGGGTGCTGTCAATACAACAATGGCAAACAGCATCTTGGTATCAAATCTCTTGAAGTATATCTGTATAAAATATAACCACAAGCCTACAAACATAAATCCAAACACAGTACCTATCCAAAGGAATATTTTTTCATGTGTTGCATCTGTATAAAATGAAAGTAATCTTACTGCTGAAAGTGTTGTGGTGTTTCCTGATTTTGGAGAAAATACATTTGGAGATAAAAGATGCTTTACATAGATGTCACTAAACTCTGTCGTTCGCTCTCCTAGTTTTTCTTTGAATAATTCTGCATCACCATATAAACTTTCATGCATCGGAAAAGAATAATAGATTACTCCAAAAACTAAGCTGACAGCAACTATCCGGACTATTTTATATTCATTGACAAACTTCAAATTCTGAATACTATTTATAGTACGCTTTAAAAAACGGCCCTTATAAAAAATGATGGTCAGAAAAGATATTACAAGAAGAATAAATTTCCAAACTGGCGGTATAAAATAGATGCAGTGTAGTCCCCACCACATATTCGGTTTAGACAGAGCAATTAAGTATAAGCCAAAAAAAATAAGTCCTATGATTACAGGAGGGGTAAAAGGTGAGATTCTTTGAACAAATGATTTTTTCACAGATAGATTATTCCTGGAAAAGTATTATTTAAAATTTTGAAATTAACTAAATCCAATTTTACCCGATAATGATTTACCATGTGGAACATACGAAGTATCGATATTCATTTGTTGACAAGCTTTTGATGCAACTACAATAGCATTGTTAATACTTCGCTCATCAGGAAAAACATGCATCATATTACCAATATACAATCCAGAAACAGATGTATTCACATCAATAATATTTTTCCGGAATCCAATCTCGGTATGAATTGCTGCCGTAGTTGTCTTATAGAGATATTTATCTACAATATCGGAATATTCAAATTCAGGATTGATTGTTTTTATCCCTTCCATCATATGATTTGCCGCCTCTTCATCATTCATACTTGAAATTGGATCATCAGATAAATAATACTTTGAAAGATAGGCAATATGATAATCATCATATATGTGCAAGTCAACGAATCGAGTTTGTTCTATTATGCCACCAAAAGGGATCTTTTCATCCGCGACATTCAACCAATAGTATCCACTTATAGATTTTTTCATCTTTAATATAAGACACACAGCTCCATAATACTGTATTTGACCTAGTTGTTGAGCAAGGATCGGATTTGATTCATTTAACAATGATGCGCAATTTTGTGTTGAATAGTCAAAACCACCTTACAAGCAGAATAAGTGATTTGATCTGTACACACACTCTTTATCTCATTGTTTTCAATCTTAAGTTCTCTAACCGGTGATTCTGTGATTCTGTGATTATTGATACACCTAAACTTTTTAATCTTTCCTGCAAGCTGTCAAGTAGTGTTTTAAGACTTCCTTCAAGGTATCCCAAGTTCTCATTTCCACGTTTTCTAGACTGCATTCTTTGTCTGAGTCTCCCTATAAGCCAAGCCAAAGGAATTGAATCTGCCAGTGTACCAAATTTGTTACGGAACATAGGTTCCCAAATAATTCGAGTTGATTTGTATCCGGCATGTTTTTTTAACCAACTTAAAGCACTGACATTTTCATTCTTTGACCAGTTGGCAAACTTTCCAAGAAAGTATCCTGAAGCTAGATATCTAATTGAATCAAAAAGATTTAAAGGAGAAAATCTTAGCAAGTCTGAGGGCTTCCCGAAATCATATAGTTGACCATTATAATAAAGACCCATGCTTGTCTTTGAAAATTTTAATTTATGATGTATTCCGAGATCTTCTAGCAACCACATTAAAGCTTCATCTTGAACAAAAAAGTGGTGGTAAAATTTTTCTAAATGCGTATCACAAATTGGGAAAGTTGCTAATAATCCACCAATTCTTTTTCCTCCTTCAATTAGGGTTACTTTTTGTCCCTCTCTTGCAGCCAAGTAAGCAATACAAAGTCCTGTAATACCTCCTCCCACTACAATTAAATCATCATGGTTGTGCTTTTCTTTATTCAATTTTCAGAATTGCTATTAATAGAAGAAATTGACAAATTACTTTCATAAACTTCTTCTACTATGAAAGAAGGACGCGACTTGACTTCAAAGTAAATCCGGCCAATATACTCTCCTATAATTCCTAAGATCATTAATATTAGTCCACCAAGGAAGAAAACAGCTACGACCAAAGAAGCCATACCTGGAACATCCGCTGGAGAATATCCAAGAATTTTAAAATCAAGAAGTCTATGAAGAATAAAGAATATGCCGGCAATAAATGAAACAAATGCTACAATAAATCCAAAAATAGAAGCAAGCTGTAATGGAAAAGTACTGTAATCCAATAATCCATCAAGAGCAAGTCTTAATAATTTGGTCATTGTATATTTAGATTGTCCCGCTTACCGTTTTGACCATTCATAATTCAAGCCAATCTGATTGAACCCTGCATAGGCGCGTAAACCCCTGTGAAAACGATTACTCTCAGGCATCTCCTTAATCATTACATCTACAACTTTTCTATCCACAAGACCAAAATCCCCACTGTCTATAGGAATTTCTATAGGGCTTATTATTGAAAGAAGCTTATAGAATAATCGATACATATTTCGCTTGAGTAGATTCTCTTTACGTTTTTTACGAACTCCATATACAACTTCATACCCTTCTTTCCACTTCGCAATAAATTCAGGAATGACTTCCAGGGGGTCTTGCAAATCTGCATCAAGGATAATAACGGCATCTCCTGATGTGTATTTAATGCCTGCGGTTATGGCTGCTTGCTGTCCAAAATTTCTGGATAATTTAATAATCTTATACCCTGGACTATTATCCGTAATTTCTTTTAATGCTTGGTAAGATTTATCTGTTGATCCGTCATCAATAAAAATCACTTCCAGACTATACCCTATAGATCCAGACAAGGATGAAATCCCTTGATGAAGGGTTTTAATATTGCTGATTTCATTATAAATAGGGATGACTAAGGATATCATGAAAAATTAATCTGGAGAATGAAGATAATGATATTTTCGAGGGCTTAAAGTTTAGAATTTTCTAATTAATCTTCTTATTAATGATTGTACAATCTTTCATATAATAACTCTGCAACTTTAGTGTGACCTTCAGGAGATAAATGGGTGTCAAAAGGAAGAAAACTTAATGTCCCATTTTTTGATTGAGTCTGCAGATCTTCTTTAACATTGATAAAAGGTCTGTTCATTCTATATGACAATTCTTCAAGTAACTGCTCGATTGAAGAAGTCTTATAATTCAAATTTGATTTATAAAGGGATGTTTTAATAAAATCATCAAAGCGTACAATATCTTTTAATACGTTGAATTTTTCAGGAATAAAGAGAACATATAATTCTATATTCAAGCTATCGCATATACGATCAATTTCAAGAATTGAATTCTTCATGATTTCCCAACCTGGATTCTCTTCAGGATTAAGATGACTTCCAGATAGTTTTTCAAATCTAACCGATATGCTCTGACGACCTTCAACTTCATAATGCCCTTCCCACGAATAAGGGTTTAAAGTATTTGGATTCATGATTTTATAAATCCTATGTAAGATTGACCGTTGTTGCCATTGCTGGTATTTTGTTGTATTAATTTTTTGAAAATTATATCTGGGTTTATTCTTCACAATCCATGTCCTGTATTCATAGGACTCTTTAAGATCATTTGCTTCCGTCAGTTGAAGGATAATCTTTTTAGGTTTTGTACTAAGTCCATACTTTTTAAGGACAATTAATTCTGTAGGAGGACAATAACCTGCTGTAGACAAATTAAGAATTCCTTTTCCTGACATCTCAGATAATTTGTAAGAAAAACTCTCCTCAAAGTTTACATTTCCCGCTTCAGAATATGAATCTCCAAGTAATACAATATCTGGGTATTGAAGTTTAATTTTGTTTCTGAATCCGTTCTCATCCGTAGTAAATATTACTGTCCTTGCATAGGGGTCAAGATCATTATTAAAAAAAGCTAAATCTCCATGAGACTTTCCTTCCCATTCTATTGATGCTTTCCTCTTGAATGGTAGCTCGTTATTGTCTGTGTTTAAGCCTTCGCCAGCCCAAATGTACCATGGATTATGTATTGATTTTATCCCGGGTATGAAGAAAAAAGAAAGTTCAATAGCAGATATAAGGACAAATAAAGAAATTAATATTATATGACTATCGGATTAATTACATATTTACCTCCCATTTTACAGATACAGAGTTAGTTACAACTCTATCGAATACAGAATTGAAGTATTTTCTATTAAACTTATAGCAGAACTCATCGAGATAACTTTGCAGATATTGCTCACCAATGGAATGATGCACATCTAACAGCAATCTTTTGGCATTGCTTATGACTATATGAACCCAAGGCAGAATTTTACGAGTCTCTTTCTTGTCCTTTATTACCACAGCTTTATGGTCAGTGAGGCTGTTTGCTAAATCATTATAGTTATTAGCTCCGTCTGTTATTGCAGATGTTTTTGTATCAATAGCTTGTTCTACTTGTGCATTGGTGCTTTCTTTGCTAAGGTCATCTAGTAATTTCATTTTAATGTATCTCACTTTTTTATTGGTTTTGTGCCTGTATTTTTTAGTAGGTTCCACAGATATTGATTCAGCCATAACCAATACTATTGCTTGCTTTTGACTTCCTTTACCTCTCTTATATTTTCCATCATTGTTTTCTAATTCTATTACGGTTTGATCTCGTCTTTCTTTGTTGGGAACTATTTCAAAGAAACCTTCATCAAGTTCAACTTGATTACCAAGAAGATAATTATCATCTCGCCTACCCATAGAGTGACGTATTTTATGAAGCATATACCAAATAGGCTCATAATAGGGATGACCTAACTGTCTTTGTATTTCTAATGCAGAAAAACTCTTTTTTGTGCTGGTAAGCATCATCATTCCAAAATACCAATAGTAGTAGGGTAGCTGAGATTTATGTAGTAATGTTCCACTACGTAAAGTCGTTCTAAACTTACAGGATTTACATTGGTATTGACTTCTTGTGGATAGCCAATAATGCTCTTGAGATTGGCAACGCTTACAAATAACTCCTTGTCTATCTCTTTCTGCTTTAAAGTGAGCTTTGCAGCTTGCTTCATCTGGATACTTTTTGAAAAAATCTTGTAACTTCATAACTAAGTGTCTAATAATTAGAAAGATACGAAATTATAGTGTCTTGTGCAAGCAATCCGATAGTCATAAAATATTACGAAGGATTTTATTGCGGATTGCCTTGATTTCAAACGATTGAACAGAATTATAACCACCCATGAAATACAGATGAAAGCCACAAAAATAATCCAAACAAAATTTGAAATGCTCAAAGAGTTCTGAGTTGAAAAATATATTAATAAAGTAAAATCAACATATAGATAATAAATATATTCAAAAGATATTTTATGATACCTTTATTTGAAATGCAGCGATCATTTATATTTCGATTTCTCTTGTATTTCATTTTTATTCTGATAATTCAAGAGCTTTGTTTAAGACTTTGTTTTCCCATCCCCGAACTCAAAAATTTTGATCGCAGCTATTATATGAAAGATGAGATTGACAATCATAATGTAGCTCATCAAAAAAATATAAGTTGGTATTGGGAATCAACTCCAGATACGAATAATCGATTCATTCATTACATGAACAGATATGGCTTCAGAGATAATGAGTGGAAGGTAAAAAAACGCAATGGTTCTCAACGCTTTATGTTTGTTGGTGACAGTTTTGTAGAAGGTGTTATGGCATCACAAGAAGAAACAATTCCCAAGGGATTTCGCTCTTTTTTAGAACGAGATAATGTAGAAATAATGAATTTCGGCATGTTGGGTAGAGGCCTTAATTCTTATCTCAAGGTGATTACAGATGCAATACCGATCTTTAAACCCGATGTTATTATGTTGTGTGTTTTTTCAAATGATCTTTCTGATAAAACGCCTCTTATTCCATCCGGCAATCTAGATCCTGAATACTTTAATTTCTTTGTCCCAAGAATAATTGAACTTATTAGAGAGGCGCGAAAAAACAGGTCGATAAATTTTAGATGGTTTATTCCTGAAAAAAGGTTTCTTCCTTTTGTACCTGAAAAACAATCCCCCTTAACCAAACATGAAGGTGAAATAAGGAAGCATGTAAGAGCGGATTTAGTAGAAAGTATGAGAAGAGGTAGATCGAATCCTTTCCGAACCAATCAAATTCTGAGAGAAAAAGAGATGCTGGCTAAAGAGCCGAACCTAGGAAATGCATTTAATTATATAAAATCCTATGCTGAGCTTCACGAGGTAGAGCTTATTATTTACTATATCCCCGCAAGAAGTATGATCACAAATCACTATTATCAGTACGAAAAAGAATATTGTCTTAAAGAATGCGTAGACCCCATCGACTTAACAAGTTCAAGCTATCAGGTTCATAGAAAAGCACTCAAAGAAAAATGCGAAAGTCTTGATATTCCCTTTCTAGATTTATCAAATTTTATAAAGGAAAAAGAATCCCAGAACAAGCATTTATATTGGAATTATGATGATCATATGAAAGGGGAGTCTTATCTTCTTTTAGGGCAAGAACTGCATAATTTTTGGAGTCAATTGAAAGGAATTGAAGAATAAAATATATTCTTTCTCACTTTTCAGTTTGTTCCTTAACAACTTTATTTTGAAATAAAAATTCCAAAATTCTATCAGCCACAAATGAGTAGCCTTCAGGAGTCCAATGCTCTCCCATGTCAGGATATCTCTGGTTTGTACTAAGGTCAATACAAGCAAGATTATTTTGCTGACAAAACGAAATTTCATTCTCATCCTGCCTTATTTCGGTAAATCCTACAAAGAAGTCAGCCCCGTAAGAAATAATCAGATTCTTCATCGCAAGTATCAAATCACTGCTTATATTATCATCTGAGAAAAATTGAGGGTTGTTGTTAAAAAGAGAAAGTCTTTTGAAATATCTGATCATATAGCTTTTAGATATTAGAGGATATGCCTGAGCAAAGTAATTCATTCCTTGGGGTACGGGAACTCCTTTTAATATCATGCTGTCATTTTCCTTAATAAAATAAGGTTTGTAATATGCTCCATAGTTAAAATTGGTGGAGTTGTCTTCCGGATCACTGATGTAATCAAAGATTAAACAAACTAACTCTGGCTTATAATATTCAATTTGATCTTGTAATAACACATAAGTCTGATCAGTTCCATATCCACTGACTCCTAAATTAACAACTTCCCATCCTCTAAGTTTTTCTTGGATCTTTTCAGTAAATCGATCTGTTCTTTCTACATCATAGCCCCAAACAAAAGAATCACCAACAAATAGAATTCGCTTGGACTTTTTTTCTCCATGATGATGGTCTCGAAATCCTCGATTATTGTGCTGTACTTTAAAAGGTCGAAGATCTAGTAATAAATATGCAGATTCAGGTTTTGGAAACCATCCAAATTCTCTATGATAATCATAAACAAGACTCCTTTCATCATTCCAAATTCTAAGTTCTTCAAAAAGAAAAACTCTCATTAAAAACTCTCCTAGAATAAATGATGAAATAAGAAATAGAATAATCCCGGTAATCTTGATCGAAGGAGAGACATGCTTTGGCAATTCAACAGATATTTTGAATTAATAATCATAAAGTTAAAAAACGCAATCCTATAATTCACACAGATCTCAATACTTTAAAAGTTAGTTTTATTCTAGTTGCTTCTATAGTCTTTTAATGAAGCTTTGAATTCTTCAGAGTTTACAATATGTTTTGCTAGGTCCCTTGCTATATTTTTATGCCCTTGTATGTTAGGATGCCAGGTATCAATGTATAGTTCCTGTCCTTGAGAGTGCAGACTATTGAACGATTCAAAATATGGCACTTCATTATTATTGCAAAATTGTGTTAAGAGGCATTCATGCTTATTTGAGTTTAAATAACTTGGATGTATAAGAACAAAAATCAAATTCTTAGACTGACATAATTCCACGAAATTTTTGAGGATATCATATCTTTCAGCCTCTGTAACTCTTTGCCCCAAATTCATCTCATTAAAATCTGCAGGTCGCGATTCTTCCAAATTATATAATCTATTTGAAATTGAAGATCTTGAATTCAAGCCTATATTATTTAATGGATTGACCTTGTTAATTGAAGTTAACTTTATAATTTTATTCCTCGCATAGATCAGGCTGAGATAGCTAAGTAGTTTGGATTTGTTGATAATTTTTCTTGAAAAACTTCTTACTCTCGAATTATACAGTTGAGGGTCCGATAAAAAAGATGTTGATTCATTGAATCCGGAACTTCTTAATGTAGACGGTAAATAATCATTTACTTCATTGTAGAGAATAACCATATCTGGTTCATAACTGAGTCCATACAATTCAAGATATTTAAAACTTTGAAAAGAAGAGTAAGCAGAAAAGCCACAATTAAGTACATTGAATAGAATCGGTGAGTCTATCAGACTATCTAATTGCTCCGCTAACAAATAGGAGTAGCTTTCATGGTCATTAACCCCGGCTCCGAAAGTTGTGCTCTCACCCAGAGATATAATTCTAAATTCATTGTCCCTTTTAGAATCTAATTCCTCCCCTCTAAATCCTAAAGAATTGATTGTGATAGTATTCCCCAGTGAATCTATTTTTTTAAAATTTGGCTTAGTGGACCAAAATAATTCATCGTGCGGCTGAGTAAATCCTTGAAATTCATCTGGTAGAGGGGCAGTAATAAAATTAGGGTTGGCCACGTCCAATATTCTGACAAATAATTCAAGTGTAGAAAATAACAGGACCGCTGGAATGATGCTATAAATGATATATCGTTTTCTAATCATTGCTTATTCTCTCTAAATATTGCTCTAAGTTCTTCAATCTCCAATATTTGATCCTGGTTCAAGGTATCATATAGACCCTGAATCTTGGTATCACCACTGAACACTTCCAGATAATGTTTGCAATACACAAGTACGTCTTCATACTTTCCTAATTCGATTGCACATTCAATAACATTTCTAAGAGAAGATTTATGATTGGGATATTTTACTTCCAGCAAATTTTTTGCATAAGCATACGCAGAGTTATATTTCATTTCACTTACATCTATTTCGAATAAATAAAACATGTTGATGTAGGCTTTTGGATTGTAGTCTAAAGCCAATTTAAAATCATTGCGTGCCGCATTATAATCTTCATAGACTTTGTATTTATAAATTGCGTCATCCGTCAATAGGGCGGCATATTTAGGATCATTTCCTAATACTGCTTTGGGTTTTAACTTTTCAAGCACATTTCTTTTCCTTTCCATATATAATTTAGGATCATCTTTGATCATTTGCAAAGCATAGAGAAGATATGTATCTGCATGTGCATAATATGTGTTGTAAACCCTGATAGCCACACTTTCTATCCTATGTGAATGGCTGCTATTAATATGACAAGTAATGAATACAGGAATACAAATAAAAGACAATGCCAAACTACCTCCCAAAATCGAACTGTCTGTGTGATGCTCCCCGAGTTTTTCAAATAACGATAATAAAATAACTAATAAAAAAGGAGCTGGAAAGACAAAAACGTCCCAATCAATAGGCATGGATAGCAAAGGATTAAACATAAATAATGTTGTAACAAAACATAAAGAGATAAGAACGGCAATATTGACAAACTGGTTTGATTTACTGATAACTTTCCAACGATAGATGACAAGAGAAGATAAAATAAATAACATGACTACTGCCCAAAAGAAAAACATATTAATGAAGTCCAGAATGTGGTTCCAGCTTAGCAAATTGTATTTATCCAAAGGTGGTTCAGGTGAATTAATTGGAAGGAACAAGCGCTCTATATCCGTAAACTCCGTTAACGTTCTTGGATCATTATAATCTTTGAACACGAAGAAGTATAGCACAAGTATCAAAATTAAAAAGGGTACAAAAGTCCAGCTCAACAATCCATTCAGATTACTAATTCTTTTGTATAAAATATGTTCCCTTTTGTATTGATGGAGGATTGCAAAAACAAATCCTGGTACCAAAAGATAGTTCAGCGTATGAAATCGGATATTCACAAGAAGGACTATAAAAAGCGGTATCAATAATAAAGAACTGTAGCGTTCAATTTGCGTCTTAAGAAGAAGAATCCAAACGAAAACAAGCAAATATAAAATAGCGTATGTATCAATGTGTCCTGCGAAAATGAGCATAAACGGGGTAAGCATGCCAGCTAATATTAAAGTCGTGGCGATACATGTATTTTGTATTTGTTTGGAAACGACTGAAATCCAAAGCATTGTAAATGTTCCTCCACATACTGCCCCGGCCCAACGAAATATTTCAGCATAAGTTAATCCAGTCCAATAAGCAAAAAGTGTATACACTTTAAATACGCCTCTACGCCCATAACCAGGTTCAAATGCAAATGTAAAAAGGCTTGATAAAAATTGATCATCTAGATTTTCAACTTTTTCATTTAAAAACGGAATAAAACTTCTTGCATTTCCGTAGTAATCCGAATCTATTGGAAAATGGTATAAAATCGCACCTAAAAACAAGCCAATTAAAATGGCAAAAAAAGTGGATTTCAAAATGCTCGAAGAGATTCTTGGAATCTTCAGCTCTTGGAAAAACATGTTGTAGAAAATATATAAGCCAGAAAGGCTAATAAATATATAATTCCAAGGTTCGGCTAAAAACACAGCAAAGTGGGTTCCCCAAAAAGTGTCAGGAAATATAAATCCAAAAATAAATGGCAAAAAAAGGAGGAATGCCAAAAAGAAAATTCTATTCTTAGGCCACATTTGGTTGAGCTAAAATAATTTCATTATTTACTGCAAGTTTTTTTGTCAATCAAATAAATATAATTGCATAAAATCATAGAATTTAATTGGATATTGCCCATAATAAAAAAGCAGATTTAAAGAACTCATGAAGATTTTAGGGATTTCAGCGTACTATCACGACTCTGCAGCAGCTTTAGTAGTTGATGGCCAAATTGAAGCCGCTGTTCAAGAAGAAAGATTTACTCGAAATAAACACGATTCAAGTTTTCCTGAAAATGCTATCCAATATTGTTTGGAAGAAGCAAAATTGGACTTGGGTGATCTTGATGCTATAGTCTTCTACGAAAAACCATTTCTCAAATTTGAACGGCTTCTCGAAACATATTACGCCTTTGCTCCAAAAGGAATAATGTCTTTTATTACAGCTATCCCTGTGTGGTTAAAAGAAAAAGTTTTTATCAAATACATAATCAAAAAGCATCTAAAAGAAATTGCTGGAATTGATAAACTTCCAGTACTTCATTTTTGTGAACACCATCTCTCCCATGCTGCAAGTGCGTTTTATCCAAGTGGTTTTGATAAAGCTGCAATTTTGACTGTCGATGGGGTTGGGGAATGGGCAACAGCAAGTATTGGTGAAGGGAAAGGTCAACAGATTGAATTTATTAAAGAACTTCATTTTCCACATTCTATAGGATTATTTTATTCGGCGATCACTTACTATTTAGGATTCCGTGTCAATTCCGGAGAATATAAAGTCATGGGCTTAGCCCCTTACGGACAAATTGATTCCGAGAATGCCAAAAAATTTATGAGCGCCCTGAAAGAAAAGGTAATTCATATTAACGATGATGGATCTATCTGGTTAAACCAAAAATATTTTTCTTATGCTACAGGATTGAAAATGGTTAATGATCATAAATGGCAAAAACTATTAGGCCTGGATAAAAAAAAATACGAAGATCCTGTAGATCAAATTCATTGTGATCTGGCACTTGTAGCTCAACGAATTACTGAAGAAGTAATGCTAAAAATGGCAAAGCATGTCAAATCATTGACCGGGGCTGAAAATTTGTGTATGGCAGGAGGGGTTGCCCTGAATTGTGTTGCCAATGGAAAAATCAAAGAGCTTGGAATATTTAAAAATATATTTGTCCAGCCTGCTGCAGGAGATGCAGGAGGAGCTCTGGGAGCAGCCTTGGCAGTCTCACATATCTATTTTGAAGAAGATAGAATTGAGGGAGGTAAAGACATTATGAAAGGGGCATTGTTGGGACCACAATACAAGGCCGAAGAAATAATAAATTCTCTTAAAGCATACAACCCATCGTACAAACAGTTTGACAACTTAGATGATTTAATACAATTGACTGCTGAATTAATTGCAAAAGGAAAAATTATCGGTTGGATGCAAGGACGAATGGAATTTGGCCCAAGAGCTTTAGGCTCAAGAAGTATTCTGGCTGATCCAACACATGACGAAATGCGGTCGGAGTTAAATTTGAAAGTAAAGAACAGAGAAGCCTTCAGGCCCTTCGGAGCATCTGTACTTTATGAAGATCTGGAAAACTATTTCGAAGTTGGAAGTGAAAGTCCTTACATGCTTATGGTCCATAAAATAAAAGCTGCGCACAGGAATGAACTCTATATTTCTGAAAACAAAGATAGTTTGAAACAAAAAATAAGCTTTAAGTATTCACACGTTCCTGCGGTTACTCATGTTGACTATTCTACCCGTATCCAGAGTGTTCGCCCTTCAGATAATCAAGTATACTATAATCTGATCAAAGCGTTCAAAGAGATAACAGGACATGGCATTTTATTAAATACGAGTTTTAATCTGGCAGGAGAACCTGTTGTGAATACACCGGAAGATGCGTATAAGTGTTTTATGAATTCACGTATTGATGTTCTGGTCATTGAAAATATTTTGTTTTTAAAATCCGAGGATAACTTTGAATAAGCAATTATCTTTAACATATTCAAGTATTATTAATAAGCTATGGAATTTTTAAAAGATGTTTGGTTTTTTCTAAAAGAGAGAAAGAAGTGGTACTTGATTCCAATTATTGTAATACTTGTATTGATTGGTATTCTTATCGTTCTTGGTGGAGGAACTGCAGCAGCACCATTTATATATACTATTTTCTAAATGTCTGAAAGATTCAAAAATATTGGCGTCCTGATAATAGGATTTCTTATCATTTATTGGTTTACAAAGACAAAGATTTTCTTGTATATCCCAATTGTGGTAGGTGTTTTAAGTTTAATTAGTTCGACGCTTGCTGACTGGATACTTAAAATTTGGTTTGCCATTGGACATATTATGGGAAGTATTATGTCTAAAATAATATTGACTGTAGTTTATTATTTTATTCTTTGTCCAATCGCCTTTTTATACCAGCTCTTTAAAAATGATCCTATGTCTTTGAGGCAAGTCAATAAGAAAAAAGACTCTTTGTTTATAATAAGGAAACATACATTTACAAAAAAAGATATTATCAATCCTTGGTGACTTTTATTTCAGGATTAATTTTTTTCTGCTTGTGGCATCGCTGTCTTTATAATAATGATTATGCGGTTTGATACCAGAATTTTCGTGCCCTATATAATCATCTTCAGCTTATTTATAATAAGCGCTTTTTACCCTGAAAAACTTTGGGGTACTCACTTTCTTGCATTCCTATCCTTTCCTTTTAAGCTTGGAATAATTCTAACAGCTAGTATCATTTTCTTCTTACCAATAAGAAGATGGGTTCCCACATTATTTGCAGACAATAGAATACAGGATTCACAATCTGATTTTGATAAGTATTTTATTCCTGCAGCTTTTTCGGTCTTCATGATGATCCTCTTCTATATTTTTCAAATTACATTTGATAATTATGGTGATGCGTACAAATACCGTGAATTTTTAGATACTATTTACACAGAATTACCCAATGAAACAATTCCGGATCTGGTGTCACTAGATTTTTCTCCCTGGTTGGGAGAAAAAACAGTTTTAGCCATTATTGCTTCTTTATCTTACATTTTTCAAATTCCTGTCCAGACATGTTTTAACGCTCTTGACATCATCTGTGGGGGAGCATTTATCTTTTGTTGGTCTACATTTATTCTGCTTAAAATTAAATCTTTACCATGGCAGATCATATTGCACATGATGCTATTAAGCTCTCCCTTTCTAATGACATTTTTTTGTCATACAGAAATCTATGCAATTGTATATCTGTTTCAGTCTTTATTGATTTTGTCATTAGTCAGCTATTTCAGTAAACAGAAAAAATGGATACTTTGGATACTTCCGGTTTTAATGCTTATTAATATTAAGCTCCACGGTACATCTCTATTATACACACCTGCTATTATCTTTTGCTTCCTTTTTGAATTTTACTCAAAAAAGAAATGGTTTGTCTCTCTTTTTACGTGGAAAGGACTTTTATTAAGTGTCTTAGTCCCTGTTTTTATCGTTGGCATATATCTATACTTCTTCATACTAAAAGATCATATAGATGAAAGAAGCTTGTTGACCTTAACCATGGAATATGACCACTTGTTTCTTCCCTTATTTTCACCCGAACCTCCGCTTGATCGCTATAACCTTTTGAGTTGGAACCATATTCTTGATTACTTTAATCTTGTATTATTCTGGACACCTGTTGGATTGTATCTATTTATTATTCTTGTATTTGGTAAATTTAAGCTTATTGACTTTCAGACTCCGGCCATTAAACTTATTTCATTAAGTTTTATACTATTTGTAAGCCTGTTCTTTATGCTTAATCCCTTGCTATCACTGCCTATGGATTGGGATTTATTTTCACTTCCTGCCTTAAGTTTCATGATGGTTATATGTTTGATAATAAGTAAGATAGAAAATCATCATTCCTCATATAAGATTTTAAAAGCTAGCATTTCAATTTTTATTCTAACTATTCCTTATATCGTTGTAAATGCAAATCCTGAATTTTTGTCAAAACGGCTTGAGCAAATGGCAATTCACAATTACAATACTTACTATGAATGGACAGCAAGAAATCTAACATATGCTTTAGACATGCTTAATGATAATGATCAATTTGTGGAAAGAAAAAAAGCGTTTTTTAATACATATGAATCTAAAGCTATTCCGGGTAAAGACTATGAATATGCTAGATTATTAACCGAGGAGGGTCGATATTTATTAAAAGATAAAAATCTTCCTTTACAGGCATTGGAGTTTTTAGAAAAAGCCAGATTTTACTATACCACATCAGAAAGAAATCAAACGCTTCTGATGGAGACTTATTTCGTCCTAGAAGAATATCACAAAGCACATGAGATTAGTTTGCAGTTAATTGAAATAGGATATCCTGATTTACAAAGTGCGTATATATATGCCTTACATTGTGCACTGGAGGCAAAGTATTATTTTGTAAATCGTCAAATAAAAGTGGACCATTAAGTGAATAAAATTAAGTTATACATAACTATTAAATTCACTTTATTATGAACAAGAAAAACAAATCAGCAGAATCTTATGTCCGAGATGTAAAAAGAAGGACAAGACGTAAATTTTCTACAGAAGAAAAGATTAGAATAGTCATTGAAGGATTAAGAGGAGAACAAAGCGTTGCTTCTCTTTGTAGAAGAGAAGAGATTTCACAACCACTATAATATAAGTGGAGTAAAGATTTCATGGAAGCAGGGAAGAAACGTTTAAAGGGAGACACAGAACGTGAAGCCAATACTTCAGAAGTTCAACATCTAAAGACAGAAAATCAAGACCTTAAAGAGGTAGTAGCAGAACTTACTCTAAAAAATCGTGTGCTTAAAAAAAGCTTGAATGGAGTAAAATAAAATTCAAGAAGTATATGCGATTTACAGCAAAAGAAAAGATGGAACTGATTAGGCTGGTTGAGCAATCCGAATGGAGTGTTAGAAGAACTCTCAAGGAAATTGGTATTCACAAATCAACCTTTTACAACTGGTATAAGAAATATCGGGAAAATGGAATTGTAGGATTAGAGGAAAAGAAAAGTACAAGGAAGCATTACTGGAACAAGATTCCTGATCGGATCAGGTCTGATATATTGAATCTGGCACTGGAAGTTTCAGAGCTTTCTTGTAGAGAATTGGCTTGCAGGTATACTGATGAGAATCAATACTTTATAAGCGAAAGCAGTGTTTACAGAATATTGAAATCTGCTGGACTGATAAACCCTCCTCATTATGATTTAATATCTGCCGCAGATGAATTTAAAGACAAAACAACAACTGTCAATCAAATGTGGCAAACTGATTTTACTTATTTCAAAATCATTGGCTGGGGATGGTATTACCTATCGACTATATTAGATGATTATTCTAGGTACATTATAAGTTGGGAGTTGTGCTCAACGATGAAAACCCTTGATGTAAAAAATACTTTGAATCAGGCATTAAACCATCCAAATGTAAATTTGAATAAACCGCCTAAGTTATTATCTGATAATGGATCTTGTTATTTAAGTCAAGAGTTGAGCTCTTATTTGGATGATTACAAAATTAAACATGTGAGAGGAAGACCTGGTCATCCTCAAACGCAAGGCAAGATTGAAAGGTATCACAGAACGATGAAAAATGTAATTAAACTGGATCATTATTACAGCCCAGGTGAATTGAGTTTTCGTCTTTCACAATTTGTAAAATATTATAACCATCACAGATATCATGAATCTTTACAAAACTTGACACCAGCAAATGTTTATTATGGATTAAAAGAAGAAAAACTGAAGAGAAAAAAATTATGTAAACACAAAACATTTAAAAAACGCAGACAAGAATATTTCAATTTAACTTTTAAAAGTGTAACTTAATTTTATTCACTTATTGTCCACTTTGGTTTGAAGACCTACAAGTAAAAACGGAGTTAAAATTAGATTGTTTAACCTCTTAACGGATGACGTTATTGGTAAGCTGTTAGTAGGTAAAAAGACCATAGATATAGAAGAAGAAATTAATGATGGAAAAATTATAATAGCCGATTTGGCCAAGGGTGACATGGGTAATGATTCCGCCCCTGCGGTTGGAAAGCTTTTAATTTCATTGATACAATCGGGTGCGGAACAGAGAATTAAAATAAATAAAGACTACCGTAAAGACACCTTCGTGGTAGTCGACGAATTCCCCAATTATGTAAATACTTCGATGAAATCAATTATGGCAGAGGAGAGAAAATACAAAGTCTCATTTTTACTCAGCCAACAGGTAGCAAAACAGGGAATGACTAAAAGCCTATCGGATCTAATTAGTGGAAATACAGGCTTAAAAATCGGTGGAGAAAGCGACCACCCTACTAGACTTGAATTGTCAAAAGACCTCAAAGGGATTAAAACCAAAGATTTTGATAGACTACCTAAATACAGCTTTTTTGTCTACGACACCAACAAGAGTAATACAGGCACAAAGATTTTAAATGTTCCAGATTATCTAGTGAAAATAAAAGCCCCATTTTATATGGACAAAAAAGCCCTAAGAGATTATTTTAAGTGGTTGGTATATGAAAGTGGTTATTACATTAAAGATACGGGCCTTGATGATTTGCTAACGAAACAAAGGGGCTTTTCAGGCGACACCAAGGGTAACAAAAATTTATATGATCCTAAATTTACAGACTAATGGCAAATCCAAAAACAAAAGAAGAAATCAAGAACGCTATAAAAGATGTTAAGTGGTCAAATGTTATCACGAATATTCAATCTGTAATACTAGAGGGCTTGGCTAGGCACAAATATTTAACCCTTAGGCAAATGCTTGAACTGGAGGGAATAGGCACAAAGGAAAAAACGTACTTATGGAAACAAGCAGACTCCTTAAAAAAGAGAGGTAGACCCCTAATAAATTCCCATTCCTTTGGATCTCCTCAGCCTAAAAAAGGAAAGGTTGAAAACATGTATTATTTGTTGCCACAGGGTAAGAAAATGCTCATCGAGCAACTACAGCATGAGGAGGAAGATATAAAGCTACCTATTGGAAGAAATCCAACAATGGCCTATAAAGACTATCACCATCGCAAACGTCAAATTGATTTTTGGATAGTGGTTTAAATAGGTTGAGTTTCTTATATTAGCACATGGAACATACTACTACTACTACTACTACTACTACTACTATTACTTGTCCCCATTGCAATTGTACTGACCTTCAAAAGAATGGTCATAGAGAAAACGGGAGACAACGTTGGCGTTGTAAAGTCTGCAAAAAGAGTTTTCAACTTAGCTATAGCTATAGCTATAGCTATAAAGCCAGAGAGCCCGGTGTTAAAGAACAAATTGACTCATTAATTCTCAATAGTTCAGGGGTTCGAGATACAGCAAGGATTTTAGGGATCAATAAAAATACGGTGATAGCTCACTTAAAAAAAAACGCTTCAAGTGAACCCTTATCTATTGAACAAGGAAGAAGTTCAAAGCCTTGATAATTTGGCAGTAAGTTTTCACTATACAGCAGAGGCAGATGAGTTTTGGTCTTATGTTGGCAGTAAGGCGAATCAAAGGTGGACTTGGTATGCGATGGATAAGCATTCCGGGATGATTTTGGCTTGGGTTAATGGAAAGCGTACCGATGAGAGCTTTGAAAAACTTCTGGATCTTCTTAAAGACATTCCCATTGGTGACTATTATACGGATGATTGGGGAGCTTATAGTAGGTCATTGCCAAAAAGCTTACATACTATTGGGAAAGATTTGACTTGGAAAATAGAACGGAAAAACTTGAATTTTAGAACGCATATCAAACGTCTTAATAGAAAAACCATTTGCTTTTCCAAAAATGAACAGATTCACGATAATGTCATTGGTATGTACATCGAAAAATACTATTATAAATCAGGAACTTATGGAGATCATCAGCCTATTTGACCCAGCACCAAATAATGTTTGAGCAATTTTTTCAGAATTAAATTCTTTTATCGCCATTTTTCGGCCAAAATCGCCCATTTTATGTCTTTTATCCGAGTTTAATGCTGCAGTTTTTTCCATTGCAGCTACTAAATCTTCAGTATCACCAACATTGACCAGAAATCCATTTTCCCCTTCTACAACAGGTTCCCTACATCCTGCGGTTTTTGTTGTAATTACAGGTTTGGCCATGGACATTGCTTCGAGAATTATTCTAGGCATTCCTTCTCTGTAGGAAGGTAGTACAACACAATCCGATTGAGCGATTAATGGTCGGACATCTTTTAAAAAACCATGATAAACAATATCCCCTCTTTCTATCCACTCAAGTAGGGTGCTTTTTTTAACCATCGAAGGATTTTCCTTATCTAATTCTCCAACTACCCAAAATTGAATGTCCTTTCTTTTTGACTTGATTGATTTTGCAGCATTTACAAACTCAACTATCCCCTTATCATAAAGTAATCTACCGATAAAGGTAAAAATGAATTTGTCCTTTTTTTCTCCATTAGGATATGGAAGGTAAATCGCTGTATCGACTCCACAACCTTTAATCGCTATTCCTTTTTCAAAATTTGTAAGCTTTTCATCGAGAAAATATTGCAGATCTTCTTCGTTCTCAAAAATAATCCTTGAATGAAACCTGCCCGCAAAAGCATAAAGCTTTTTAGTGAAGGAATTAATAATGCCTTTATGTATGAAGGCATATCCCAGACCTGTAACAACTGCAATGGATTTGATGGAATTCAGTTTAGCGGCAACACCTCCATAAATATTTGGTTTGTGTGTATAATGAAGAACTAAGTCAGGATTGATCTTTTTATAGATTTTCTTCAATTCAAAGAGTAAGCGAATGTCTTTTATTGGGATGGTGTTATCCCTGGACAAAAACTTAAGTGGGATATGTCTGACCTTTGGAAACTTCTCTTTATAACCTATATATTCATCTAAAGGAGCAATGACAGTTACTTCATAATTTTCATCAAGCAACTTGCGTATAATGTTGAGCCTGAAATTATAAATGTTCCAGGTAGAATTTGCTACTATCGCTATGCTTCTCTTGGTCAATTATTTAAATGATTCGTTTTCAATATTCTGTCTTAACTGCTTTATCTCCTGTTCTTGATCTTTCGGATAGACAAGGAGGACATCTTTTTCGTCAATGAGGATATATCCATCAAGATCCTTTATAACAACCAGCTTCTCAGCATCTGACCTTACAATACAATCCTTTGAATTAATCAACATGGTATTCGCTCCGATGACTACTGAACCGTTATCATCTTTTTCTTTGTATGCATGAAGAGCATTCCAGGTTCCCAAATCACTCCAGCCGATATCTGCTGGCAAAGTATAGACATTATCTGCTTTCTCCAGAATGGCATAATCAACCGAAATACTTGGGGTTGTTGGATAGACCCTATCGATATATTCCTGCTCGGTATCTGTGTTATAATGAAATACCTCTGAAGACAAAATTGTAAAGATGTCTGTAGCATTGTTTTTAAAACTATTCAAAATTGTTTTACAGGACCAAACAAATATTCCAGCATTCCAATAATAGGATCCCTCATCAAGATAGGATTGCGCCGTCTCTAAGTTGGGTTTTTCTTTAAAGTTTCGAACTTTTTCAATATTCCCGCTTATAATATCCTGAGTAGATTCTATATATCCATATCCCGTATCAGGTCTAGTGGGTTGAATGCCCAAGGTTACAATAGAATCAGAACCAGATGCATAATCGAGTGCCTCTTTTATCTTATCTAGAAAAACATCCTCTTTAAGAATAATATGATCAGAAGGTGCAATTACAAAGCTGGCTTCAGGGTTCATCGCTTGTAATCTAAATGCAGTATAGGCCACACAGGGTCCTGTGTTATTTCTTGATGGTTCTGTAATTATATTTTTTTCGGGCATTTCAGGAATGTGTTCCGCCACGAGTGATTTATAGGTTTTGTTGGTAACAACAAGTATGCGTTCCGGAGCTACTATTTTAGTAAATCTTTCAAAAGTCAATCTTATCAATGACTTTCCAACTCCAAGGATATCCAGAAATTGTTTTGGGAAGTTTTCCCGGCTTGCGGGCCAAAATCTCGAGCCTACTCCTCCAGCCATAATTGCTATATAATAATTGTCATTGTTGTTCATCACAAGTTTCTTTTTGGCAAATTCTTAAATACTTTTTCTATAAGTTGTTTTCTGGGATTGAGTATAGATCATCCGGTCAAAAAAATAATCAGAAAATCTACACCGGTGGAAATATTTTTCTGATACCATATGTCAAGTTTGTTTTTGTAAGGTATTATTTCTTCTTTGTAAAATTGAATAGGATCCTTCCCTGATCCATCTATAATAGATTCTTCATCTCTAAATATTAGTGAAGAAATTCCGGTTATTCCAGGACGTGTATTATAAATTGTCTTCTTTGCTTCATCAGAATATGCATCAAATGATTGTTTCATTATTGGTCTCGCGCCCACAATGCTCATGTCGCCTTTCAAAACATTAACAATTTGTGGCAACTCATTAATCTTTGTTTTGCGTAACAATTTACCAAAGGGCAAAACCCTTGGATCATTTTTTAATGTCACGTCTCCTGTAAGCATTTTGGGGCTATTTCTTACCATTGTTGCAAATTTCCAAATTTGGAATGTTTCATTCATGAGCCCTATTCTTTCTTGCTTGTAAAGAATCTCTCCCTCGCCCGTAAATGCCAATATGATAATTACAGGTAATAGAATTGGCGAAAAAAGTATTAACGCTATAATTGAAATTATAATATCAATTGTTCTTTTTAGCAACTTATAATTCTGTTTTCTTATACCACCTGACCATTTCTTCTATCCCATGATCTGAAGAATGTGGT
This sequence comes from Saprospiraceae bacterium, assembly GCA_965248155.1. GTDB lineage: Bacteria > Bacteroidota > Bacteroidia > Chitinophagales > Saprospiraceae > RFSX01. The sequence continues at coordinate 1,297,291 of CBDFIO010000002.1, read as the reverse complement.
GGTTTAAATTTTAATTTATCGTATGATTCTGAAGTATCCATTTCCAAACTTTCATACAATCTTTTGCTTAAACCAGGTCTTAATAATGCAATTAGCCTTCTAAGTGTTTTGGGCAGTGCAAAGATATTATTTTGGCGATTTAATGCTCGTCTTATTTTGATGACCAATTCACTTGTTGAAAGAGGGTCGGTATCCCCCGCTAAGAATATTCCACTTGCCGCTTGTTCAATAATTTCATTCATCAGAGCAACAAGGTTGTCCACATATATAAAAGAACGCCTGTTAGAAATGTTTTTAAAAGGTAGGGGCCACCAAGAATCGCATAATCGCATTAAAGCAAACATATTCGCCTTCACTCCCGGACCATAGACTAAAGGAGGCCTAATAATCGCAATTTTCATTGTACTATCTAAGCTTTGGAGATATGTTTCTGCCTGCAGTTTGCTTGATCCATAAGGATCATTCCCCGGTGTACATTTAGAATTCAAGTCGAAAAAAAAATGCTTTTCTCCAAAGACTTTTATGCTGCTTAGAAAAATGAATTGCTTCACCCCTTGATCAACTGCTTGCTCAGCGATAGAGCGAGTCAGCTCATAATTGGCATTCACATATTCGCGAAATGATGTTATATCCTTTCTGTGTGCAAGTCCTCCACAATGTATAACAACATCAGCATTTTTTAAGGGTTCCAGTTTTTTAAGTGGATGTCTTACTGACATTGGAACCACTTCATAGTTATACTTGCCAAGATTAATAAATCTTGATCCAATAAACCCATTTGAACCTGTTACAATTATCTTTTTCACTTGGGTTTAATTATATATTCTTTCAATTTGCTGAAGCCCTTGAGAGATAATTTTAACAAATTGGTATTAATGTTATTTTCCCGGCAGGCTCTAACGATTTCACGGTTAAGTAAAATTCTATTTCCGATACTAGAATTACTGATTCCACCTGATCTCATAGTAACTATACATTGCTCTAGATATTGATACGATATTCTGGAATTGAAAAGAAACCTGATTAATAATTCATAATCGGCACAGATCTTATAATCAGTTTTATAGAGCCCTAACTTATCGAAATGTTCTTTTTTTACATAAAATGAAGGATGCGCCGGCATATAGCCCCATTCAAATTTTTCAGGGTTCCATTTATTAGATGAGTAATATCGTACTACTTTCTTGATATCATTCCGGGAGACAAAAACAACATCAGCAAAAATTGAATCTGTTGGATTTAAGAGCAATGCTTCACCAATGGCATGTAGGGAATTATTATTTGTATAATAATCATCTGCATTGAGAATACCTATATAATCTCCAGAGCTTATTTTGATCCCTTTGTTCATGGCGTCATACATGCCCGAATCTTTTTCTGAAACAAGCGTATGCACATGAGGATATTCACGAATTATTTCTAATGTACTGTCACTTGATCCACCATCTATAACGATATGTTCAACATTCTTATAGGATTGATTTGCAAGCGATTCCATCGTGGATCTTATTGTCTTTTCACTATTCAGACTACATGTTATTACTGATATTTTCAAGTCCTGATTAATCATATCCTAATTTCGTATTCTGTTCGTATACAATCTCTCTGATTTGCTTTAGCTTTTGCTCTTCATTGATAGAATACTTAACTTTCTTTGATATCAGTGCCTCTTGAGCTAGTTCAGGGATCTTATCGTGATTTAAACCGATAAAATCCAATATGTCCATTATTTGTTTTCGGGGCTGCTCAATCAATTCTTCATATTTTAATTGATGGACTTGATGGGACGGGATGGTTTCTAAACCCTTAGAAGCATAGCGCACACTTTCTTTCCATTGCATGGCGCAAGTTTCGACGAGGGTGTGCGATTTTCGATATTCAATCATACCGGGAAAAGTTGGTCCCAAAATAAATGCTGCTTTTGGAAACAAAAACCGTCCAAAAACATCTCTAATTATCGCTGCACTATAGAATGGTAAATCAAGGAGTGGAATTTCATTAGAAAATAGTCTGCGTTTTATTGCGGATTTTTCGGGAGTCGAAGACCATTTCTTTTCAGCACTTAATGCTACATCATTTCCATTCCTAAGGATGTGTATAAATCTGGCATCATTAAAGATCTCATGTATAAATTCAATCCGAAAACAATTACTGGTTGTTTTCTCAATAAATCGAGATTTCGCTTGGGTTTGGGTAAATTTCAAAAAGCGATTGCTGATGTATCGTGCAATATGAGGGTTGAGATCTTTGGATGTTTTATGGTCATTCTTAGATAGGGGGCTCTTATATTTCCAAATATATTTTGGCTCCAGCCAAAAGGCGAGATCCTTATGTTGTTTTAATATATCGCTTAAAATGGTTGTACCAGATCTGGCAGCACCGATAATAAAAATGGGTTGATTTAATTTCGCCTGAACCATTTATTCAAAGACCTCCTTCCCTTCTCTGATATAATTGACATACCAGTCCATAGTTTGCTTTACCCCGGTCCTCCAATTAATTGTAGGGTTATAAGATAATTTGGATTCTGCTTTTGAAATATCAGGACACCGCCTCGACACTGATCCGGGATAAGTTTCTCCATTTTCACCATCTTCCATTGCTAATACGGTTCCTTTCACTGCGTCATCGATATAACAAAAGGCTCTTGTCTGATCAGGCCCATATACTTTGAATGGGTTTTCATTTTTAAGAAATCGCTGCGCCAAGTGAGGAATAACATGTTTGAATCCCATTCTCGGTCCATATACATTATGGTATCTAACGATCACATTTTCGAAGCCGAAAACTTTGCTGTAATTATGAAATCCTGATTCTCCTAACATCTTGGTCACTGCATAAGTAAACCTAGGGTGGGATATGTCACTAATACACAGAGGTACTTCTTCAGGAGTAGGAATCTTATAATCGAAAGCTTCAATTGTGCCGGCATAACATTCACTGGTGGAAGTATAAAGCACTCTTTTACAACTACTCGTTTTTAGCCATTCCAGGGTATTATATATAAGAGCCGTGTTGATTCTAATAATTTCATTCGGAATGCTCGTAGTATAATCAACACCAACAACCGAAGCTAACATATAAACATAATCATAGTCCTTTTCCAGCTTTTCATAGGCTCCGGGATTGGTAAAGTCCTCTTTCACAATTGTTATCGAATAGTCTGAAACTAATTTTGATAATTCCTGGTCCATTTTACCACGAAAAAAATTATCTGCAATTGTTAATTCATAGTCTCTATTCTCAGCAAGGTATCTTGTAATATTAAATCCGATAAATCCTGCTCCTCCTAATAATAATACCTTTTTCTTCATTTTAAATATCTCCGCGCCCAAGCACTTTTACAGTATGTTTAGTAGATAATAATTTTATTTCCTCCTCACTTAAAATTCCAATCGTATCGTAGACAAAGACTTCCGATAAACTCAAAATCAGATTCATCAGCTTAGAATTGTTTTTATAATAGCTATGTCCTGTGCTAAACACAATAATATCAGCTTGTTGAGAAAACACAAGCTCCAAATCCGATTCGATTATTAGGTCTTTTTCTTCCCAGTATGTTACGTGGGGATCATGGCACCTTACTTCAGCATGAGCTTTTTCTAAATAGTTATAAAACAATTCAACCGGAGTATATCTCGTATCTGCAACATCTTGACGATAGGAAACCCCAAGCAGTAATACCCTTTTGTTTTTTATATCTCCTATTTTTTTTATAAGATAATCAAAAGCATATTGGGGCATCTTGTCATTTATTTGAACACTATGCTCACTTTGTTCCAGTGGTTTACCATCAAATAAATCTTGTTTAGACCAACTGGCCAAAAGCGGATCCTTAGTCAAACAATAGCCACCTACACCAATGCCCGGCAACATCATGTTTTTATGGGTTGGTCTCATTCTGATTGCCTCAACTACTTCGTAAAGATTGACACCTGATTCTTCTGCAAACCTTGTCCATTCAACAATAAAGGCAATATTCATTGCCCGGTATGAATTTTCCAAAACTTTTGCCATTTCGGTAGCATTCGTATTAGCTAGTCTGCTTAATGGATACTTATCAGTTTTAATTATGGTGTGTAAAAAGACTTCAGCTTTATCAGCACTATTTTCATTTATTCCTGAATAAACCCGATAAAAGTTCTGTATAGAGTTGATATAATCAGGACCGGGCATAACTCTTTCGTACGAATGGGGCAAGGACCAATTTTCGGTACTCAGGTTTCTCTTTTCAAGTGCTTTATTAATAATTGGATATACAATGTTCTTACATGTTCCAGGCGGAACAGTCGTCTCCACTAATACCAGAACATCTTCTTTACACTTTTCACCTATAGAATCCATCGCCGACTTAAACCCTGTCATATCCACAGCGTAATCCAAAAGATCATTCTGATCATTTTGTTTTTTGTCAACATCAAGACTAATATCCACTATAATAACATCTGCAAAACTGTATGCAATTGGATCAAAAGTTACCAGAAAATTCTTTTTTTCTCTTGACTTCAGATAAAATGCTTCAATTAAGGGATCTTCGACTTTAATTGGGAAAGCTCCTTCGTTGAGCGCTTTTATTTTCCAATAACTATCTGCGCTGAGGAGATCTACACCGATGAATGCGTATTCTTCATTAATCGCATTTGCGCAAACCATTGACATAACGGCTCCTACAAAACCAAGACCTTGTACGACAACAATCTTTTTTCCCTGATTCAGAGATAAAAATGCTTCAATATTATCAATATCATCAATGCTCTCCGGTACAATATGTTCTTGTCCGGTATTGGGGTTGACTGATATGTTGTTATCCTTATAAATAATAAGAGAATTAAAGCCTCAAAGATATTAATTCAAATGTTAATATGAAGCTATTAAAGAAGGCCTCTTTTTAATAGAATTAGATTTCACTAAAGCTATCGCGATTAGAAAACCTATCATGGAATGCATCAATTGAATCTGAGTAAATAACAGTAGGAAGAATAGCAAAAAACAGAATAAATATTTATCTACACGCAGTAGTTTTCTAAAAGAAAAGTAAATAGCTAAAGGCAACAAAAGTCCTAAAAACCCCAATTGAAATAAGACCATGTTAATACTTCCTCCCAGTTTTTCCTTTTCAGCAATGATGTAACTAGAAAGCAATTTTCGGTATTTCCCTTGTGCGTATAGCCGTCGAAGAAAATTCTGATAATTGCCAAGACCCATTGGTAAAAAATAATTGTGCTTAGCGGATAGAACTGGGGCATATGCTCCGGTTAGTCTCACGCCAACACTTGCATCCACTTGGGTAATCAATAATGGGTTTTCAATAAATGCCGACATAAGACTTCCCATTCGCGATTCTTGATCGATCTGATTAACATTACTCATGAGCAACATACCGGCAATTGCAATTACACCACTTAAGACCATGTATTTGATTCTTAATTTAAGGACCTGGATTATAAGATATATTGCAAGTGATGCAATCAATATGACAGATGCTGTGGAAGATTTTAACAAAAAGATTATTTGGAAAAGGAGTAAAGGAATGATCAATAAATTTCTTTTAAGGCTATAATTCAGTAAGGAAAAAATGACTAAGAATAAACACATGCTTCCATAAAAAGCAGGTTCAGGACACAATGAAACCACACCCCGTCCTGCCATTAAAATGCCTCTTCCCTCCCCGTTGACCAGATTTGTTAAGAATTCCGGGTAGATATATAATTGTACAAGTCCTACCAGCAAATAAGTCAACACAATTAATACAAACATCGAATAAGATACTTTCAATTTATATTTATCCAGAACATTATAAGCTGCAAAAACAATAATAGCCGGTGACAAATAATTCATCGAGTTTTTTAGTGATTCAAAGCCACTGAGATTCGAACTTATAATAAGGAAGAGGGAAAGAATAAACAAAAGCCATAGCAATATGATGGGTTTGTTAATCCTTTTGTTTTTGGTTGCAAGGAGTATGATGGCTGCAAGAACAAGAGCGTTAGGTTGAGTATCTGTGCCTAAGCCCAGAACATCGAGGTAGGGGAAAAAACAAAACAAAATAAATATGTGTATAAGATACTTCAACTTAGTTATTTCTATATCGTTTCAAGCTTGCATAATTGCCAGCAACAATCGCATCTGAATCTACATCTTTTGTAACAATCGATCCTGCCGCAATAACAGCACCATTCCCAATTTTGACTCCTACCAAGATAATGGCACCGTGCCCGATCCAAACATTATCTCCAATAATGGTTTGTTTAAAATCTTGCACCCCTGCCTCGTTCATCGGAGTTGACCCTATGTTCTCAAATCTGTGATCTCCACCAACAAATCCTACAAAAGAAGCGACTAGTACATTATCACCAAATTTAATATTTGAGGCGATGTGGACATAACGCCCTAAAAATAAATTTTTCCCAGCTCTAACTTTATGCTTTCTCGTAATGTGAACGCCTTTCGCACAAAAGAATCCAGGACCTGTTTCTATATCTTTTAGAGTCGCCTTAAACCACAGCAGACTTAATTTGCCGGATATTCTACGTCTCAAACTTTTTACTATTTCAATTGCTCTCGCCATCTACTTTTTTAAAATTACATTTTTATTCTTTTCGAAATTTTCACACAATTTAAAACCCTTCAAAGTATTACAATTGATCTCGATGATATTATGCTTGCCGGCTTGTATGTCAGCACACAAAGCATTATCACCCCCTCGCTCTGATACCATTCCAAAGATATAATTAAAGACAGGTGCGATCTTCCCGTTTTTAATCAACCTGATTGAAACCGCATTAGGACTAAGATGATGGAAGATATCATAGATCCTATTTTCCATCGCTCCTTCTATCAATATCGCTTCATCCCCAGGACTCGACCCTACTCTATTAAAAATAATTCCTGAAATTGAATTGGCATTAGACATTCCTTGAAGATGAATACCGGTATTGAAAAATTGGACGATTAGATTGTTTATGCTATGAAAATAACTGGCCATAGATGGATCTCCTTGTTCTTGAGCATTAAATAACACGATAGCTTTGTTGTCACGTCCGACAGAACTTCCTTCAAGTGTTAGATTTCTGATATCACAATAAAGTATGTTTTTGTTCCTGCTGTCCGGGCTTAAATGCCCTATTCTTATCAGGCCTTGAGGAGACGCCTTCTCTGAACGTATTTTAACTTTTTTATTGTCGCCCTTTATCGTAGAATAAGACTGGTTCAACCAGAAGACCGGATCGGTATTGTCTGCCATTATAGGCTTAACGATTTCCACACCTGAATCAAGAAAGAGATTTTTATTTACAAATACAGCATTGTCTATTCTATACTTTCCATCTGGAACAAAGACTTTGGTTTTTGCCTCATCAATCGCATTTTGAAATGCCAGAGTAGCATCCTTTTTTCCATAGCGATCAGCTCCAAAATCCAGGACATTTTCACCACTTGAAATTGTAATTATCTCATTGCTTTTACAAGCAAAAAGAAGAACAAAAAAGCCAATTGTAATTAAACGAAAATTCAAAATTCTACGTCGGTTAAATTATAGACCTGCAGTTTCCATCTTCAAGCTGGTAACTGTCTTTCCCGACAGGACAAATGGCAATGCCTGTCGAATCAAAATTAAGGTTTTGCCCGTTTTTACTCATCCATCCAGTCGCTTTGCCTGGATTTCCAATAATCAATTCAAAGTCATTAACATCTTTTGTAATAACAGCCCCGGCGCCGATAAAAGCATGGGCTCCAATCGTGATTCCACACAAGATTGTAGCGTTAGCACCAATACTGGCCCCTTGCTTTATCAAAGTGAACTTGTATTCGTCTTTTCTCGAGACAGCGCTTCTCGGGTTTATTACATTCGTGAATACCGCTGAAGGTCCGATAAATACATTGTCTTCTGTAGTCACCCCTTCGAAGAGAGAAACATTATTTTGAACCTTATTATTATTACCAATAATTACATGAGATGCTACGAAAACATTTTGTCCAAGACTTGAGTTTTCTCCTATTTCAGCCTTTGGCATTAGGTGACAAAAATGCCATATTTTAGTTCCTTGTCCTATCCGACATCCCTGATCAACAACTGCTGTTTCGTGAACAAAATAATCCATGTCAATTATATTTTTCTAATGCAAAATCCATTGCTTGTAAAAGTATATTACACGCCGCATCGAGTTGATCCATTGTGTATATTAATGGAGGCGCTAACCTAAATGATTTATTGTTAAATAAGAAATAATCTATTAATGCTCCCCCTTCAAATGCACCTGTGACAACATGTTTGAGATATTTTCTTTTATTCAATTCAACCGCCATCATTAATCCGGAGCTTCTGATTTCTTTAATAATGGGATGTTGTAGTTTCTGTCGGATAAATTCTTCCTTTTCTAATACTTTTGAAATGATCTCTTCGCTTGTTAGTACTTCTAAAGTAGCTAATGCAGCTGCACATGGAATGGGATGTCCGCCGAATGTAGTGATATGTCCTAAATCAGGATTTTTAGTGAATAATGAAAGCATCGTCTGATCAGCGATTAATCCTCCAATGGGCATTCCACCTCCCATTGCTTTTCCGAGGGCTAAAATATCGGGAACAAGATTATATTTTTGATGTGCAAATAATCGACCTGTTCTGCCAAATCCAGTTTGAATTTCATCCAACATCAATAAGGCCCCTACTTCTGAACACCTTGATTTCAATTTGATCAAATAGTCATCTGTTGGAATAATAACGCCTGCTTCTGCCTGAACCGGTTCAATAATAACTCCTGCAGTCGCTGTTGAGATCTTATCCAGTTCCTCTTCATTATTAAACTCAATATGCTTGATCCCCGGAAGTAAGGGTAAAAAGGCTTGTGAATAATTCTGGTCTGATCTTAGTGATTCTGCTCCTTGCGTACTTCCATGATAAGCTTTCTTTGCTGAAATTATTTCATACCTGCCAGTAGCTCTTTTTAGTAGTTTCATTCCCGCTTCTATAACTTCCGAACCTGAATTCAAATAATAGATAGAATTCAGTGAGCTATCCAGATGTTGCGTTAACAATTTGGCATATTTCGTCTGTGGCACCTGTATATGCTCACCATAAACCATGGTGTGCAAATGCAGATCCAATTGTTTCTGAATAGCTTTTATTATTGCGGGGTGTCTGTGACCAAGTGAACTCACCGATATTCCTGAATTCAAATCATAATAGGCTTTATTGCCATTAGCATAGATGAAAACCCCTTCAGCTCTTTCGACTTCTAATCCTAGAGCATATGGACTCGTCTGAGCCACATTGTCCAGGAAGATATCACGATGTGAGCGGTGCAGCATTTAAAAGGTTATTTTGATGTTAAATAATAGCAATTTTGTTTAAAAAGCTATGAATCTGTAGTTTTCAAATTGCATTTTCACCATTTTTGTATTTATTCAATGCATTTGATAAATCATTCAATATTTAGAATTATACATTTTTATCCAACAGATATGAAACGAATATCACTATTAATTTTTTTATTCCTGCTTTTTGGACAAAGCTATAGCCAGGGAATAGAATTTTTTCAAGGTACTTGGAAAGAAGCATTATTGGCTGCAAAAAAAGAAGGTAAGATTGTTTTTGTGGATGCATATGCTACTTGGTGTGGCCCTTGCAAAAGAATGGCAAAAAATGTTTTCACCAAAGCAGATGTCGGAGAATTCTTTAATAAGAATTTTATCAATCTTAAACTAGATATGGAAAAGCAAGATGGAATAAGCTTCGGCCAAAAATATACTGTTGCAGGCTATCCTACATTATTATTCCTGGATGGTAAAGGAAAGATTGTAAAGAAAATAACAGGAGGCCAGAATGTTGAAGGACTTATTAATCTTGGTAAATCTGCGATTAGGTCTCATGACACCAGTGGCGATTTTGCCCTTAAGTATGAAGAAGGTAACCGGGATTACGATCTCGTTTACGGCTATGTGAACGCCTTGAATAAGGTAGGTAAACCAAGCCTGAAGATTTCGAATGATTATATGAAATCTGATCCGGATATAACTGATGATCAAAAGGCAGCTTTTCTTTTGGCTGCAGTGGTTGATGCAGATTCAAAACTGTTTGATCAACTTGTTGCGTTAAAATCAAGCGCTATAAAATCTAGCTCTGAAGAAGCTCTTAAGGAAAAGATTCGAAAAGCAGCTTTCAATACTATTAAGAAAGCTTTTGATTTTGATTATAAGCCTTTGCTTAATACGGCAATTGAAAAATACAAATCGGCCAAGTTGGGTGATGAGAATAGATTTGAAGCTGAAGCCCACCTGGAGTATGCCAAGTTAACCGGAGGTTATATTACCTGGAAACCCTACTCTGAAAAATATCTGAAAAAGTATGCTAAAAAAGAACCAAAACTTTATGCAATGCATATTATTAATATCAGGAATGATTTCAAATTTGTGAAGGGGTCTTTGCCTTATGCAATATCAATCGGTAAAGACTTGGTTAAGAAAGACGATTCAGCCAATAGCTATCATACTTATGTTCAACTGTTGATGGAAGACAAACAATTTGAGCAAGCTTTAAAAGTTGTTGACGAGGCCATTAAAATAATGAAAGCCCGAAAAGAGGATACAGCCAATTTTGAAAGAATGAGAGAATACTTAAACACACTTTAAGTGTATAGTATTTAATCCATCTTCAATCAGACTATAATACGATATTTCATCTCTTAACTAGTGGGTAGTATATGTTTACATCCCTATAAATCTATCTCCATAATAATGGGTGCATGATCTGAATGCGTGGCCTCCTTATCGTGTTTAACAGATTTTATTCTATCTGAAATCACTTTGCTGACAGATATATAATCAATCCGCCATCCTTTGTTTTTCTGCCTGGACCCTGCTCTGTAACTCCACCAGGAAAAAGCATCTTCCAGGTCAGGATACAAAACACGAAATGCGTCGTCAAAATCTCCATTAAACCAATTGTTTAGCCATTCACGTTCCCCGTCTCTAAATCCTGATGGTTTATCTCTTCTCTGAGGGTTATGAATATCTATATCCAGGCTTACAATATTATAATCGCCAACGATGATTAACTTTTTCTTCTTTTTTATTAATTTTTTTACCCACGGTCCAAAGTCTTTGATAAAGTCAATTTTAAATTCATGTCTTTCTTCACTACTCGAACCGGAAGGAAAATAACAATTCAATAAAGTCCAATCAGCAAAATCAGTCCTCAACACCCTGCCTTCACGATCATACTTTTCTATTTCTATTCCCTCAATTGTTTTTTGGGATTCTTGTTTGCTTAAAGTCATCACTCCAGAATACCCTTTCTTTTCCGCTGAATGCCAATTTGCCTTATATCCAATATCTGTAAATATGGAAGGATCAACTTGATCTGCTTGAGATTTTGTCTCTTGTACACATACGACATCTGGATTTTCTTTTTGGATCCATTCTATCAGGCCCTTTTTGATTGCTGCTCGTATGCCATTTACATTATAACTTATTAGCTTCATTGATTGCCTTGTTTATTTGTTCTTGTATTTCTAAAAATGTAATCGAATATATTATCTATTCTTGAAATTCTCATTTTACGCTTTTTTCAAGCATTCCCGTTTAGTTCTAAACAAGGCTTTTTTTGTATTATTGAGCTCTGTCTTTTTAAATCAGATAATGTACAAAGGAAAGAAAGTCGTAGTAGTGCTCCCTGCATATAATGCAGCTTCAACCTTGGAAAAAACGCACGCAGAAATTCCAATGGATATCGTAGATGATATTGTGCTTTGCGATGATGCCAGTAATGATGATACTATTCAGGTCGCAAAAAGAATAGGTATTAGGCATATCATACAGCATGAAAGAAATATTGGATATGGCGGGAATCAAAAATCATTGTACAATAAAGCTTTAGAAATTGGGGCTGAAATTGTTATTATGCTTCACCCGGATTATCAATATACTCCCTTACTAATTCCAACAATGGTTAACATCCTGGGAGAAAACCTTTATCCCGTCGTTTTAGGTTCGCGTATTCTTGGAAAAGGGGCATTAAAAGGAGGAATGCCTTTGTATAAATATATTTCCAATAGATTTCTAACACTGGTACAGAATCTTCTTGTCGGATACAAATTATCAGAATACCATACAGGATACAGAGCTTTTACCCGGAACGTTTTGGAGAAAATTAATTATAACAGCAACTCAGATGATTTCGTTTTCGATAATGAGATGCTATCCCAAATTATCTTTCATCGATTTGATATTGCTGAAGTGACCTGTCCTACGAAGTATTTTGAAGAAGCTTCTTCTATTAATTTGTTTAGAAGTATTAAATATGGATTAGGCGTACTAAGAGTTTCATTGGCACATAGATTACAAAAAATGAGGGTTATTAATCTTAGAATTTACCAATAATAAGAACAGGGCACTAGCGAAAGTTCGTAGTACCCTGTATAACCCCAAAAAACCAATTGAAAACAATCTATCTTTAATATTCTATCGAATATTTATTTTCTATAATAACCGAACTGCAATTCTTTTATTGCGCTTTACTTTTAGACTATTAAATCATTAAAAGTCACAAAAGAAAAATATTTTTTCATGATCTCCAACAATTCTGCAAATATTAACACTTAGATGAAAGTAAAAAAAGTCTTTATTTGTTCGTCTTGTGGCAATAAATCTCCGAAATGGGAGGGAAAATGCTCGAATTGTCTTGAGTGGAACACCTATACGGAAGAATCTATCATCGAAGAGTCCAAAACCGAAAAAAAGAAAAAAGCGTGGAATTCTGAAAATGGTCATAATCATAAGCCTACATTAGTTCAAAATATTCAAACTTCTGCCTTATCACGCTTGGCTCTTCACGACAAAGAGTTAAATCGTACTCTTGGTGGAGGACTTGTTCCCGGTTCTATAACTTTAATAGGCGGTGAGCCTGGCATTGGAAAGTCAACTTTACTTTTACAATTAGCTATTAAAGCAAATCTTTCTGTATTGTATGTGTCGGGGGAAGAAAGTCAGGAACAGATAAATATGCGCGCTTTAAGAATTGGCATTAAAAACGAAAATTGTCATATTCTGACTGAAACCAACCTTACAAAAATTCTAAACGAAGTCAAAACCCTCTGTCCCAATCTTCTTATTATTGACTCCATTCAAACCATTAATTCTTCATATGTTGATTCTACGCCCGGTACTGTCTCACAGGTTCGGGAATGTACCAGCGAGCTACAAGTTTTTGCCAAAGAAAGTAATATTCCGGTTTTTATAATAGGCCATATAAATAAAGAAGGTCATATCGCAGGTCCTAAGATTTTAGAACATATTGTTGATACCGTCCTTCAGTTTGAAGGAGATAGAAATCATATCTACAGAATCTTGCGAACCCATAAAAACAGATTCGGATCGACAGATGAACTTGGAATTTATGCTATGGAAGCTAAAGGTCTTAGAGAGGTTGAAAATCCTTCCGAGTTACTCTTGTCTCAAAGTGATGAGGAATTAAGTGGTTCCGCAGTAGCTTCTACAGTTGAAGGGATGCGTCCAATGCTTATTGAAACTCAGGCTTTGGTAAGTCAAGCTATTCATGGCACGCCTCAACGGTCATCAACAGGGTTTGATCTAAGAAGATTGAGTATGCTTCTGCCAGTCCTTGAAAAAAGAGCAGGCTTGTTTTTTGGACAAAGTGATGTTTTTCTTAATATCGCCGGTGGATTAAAAGTTCAGGATACTGCAATAGATTTAGCCATTGTTGCAGCTCTGGTTTCTTCATTGAATAATATACCTATAAACAAAAAAATATGCTTCGCAGGAGAAGTTGGTTTAACAGGAGAAATTCGAGCTGTTACTAGAATAGACCAACGTATCGAAGAGGCTAAAAGGCTTGGTTTCCAAGAAATTTATATTTCGAAGTATAACAAATACGCAGAAAAGTATAATAAATCACCAATTAGGGTGAAAACCCTGAATAAAATTGAGGATCTCGTAATAGATTTATTTAAAATTTAATACGAAAATGATCTTAGCCTCAAGAAAACTCACTTTTGTACTTTCTTTTCTTATTTCATTATCCGCATTCTCACAAAGCACTTTTACAGTTGCAACCGGAGAAAGAATTGAAGGTCGATTGGTAAAAATCTCCAAACCATTCAGTGAAACCAAAAATGATGAAACGGGAGAAATTGTAAAATTTCCAAAGCCGGGTGTCCACATTAAAAATGATTGGCCCCTGCATGACAGAGTAAATCCTAATGCCCTTCCTCAAGGCATGGACCCTGCTCTTCAAAAAAATTATTCGCCGGCAACAAACTATAAAAATCTAATTCAAGATTTTGCCGGAATTGGAAATACAAATGTAGATCCTTCAGATCCAAGCCTTGATGTTGGACCCAATCATATCGTTCAAATGATCAACGCAGGAAGCGGATCTCAATATGAAATCTGGGATAAATCCAATGGCAATTCTTTACTTGGTCCAAAGTATTTGGACGCAGATACCGGTGTTCCCGGTGCAGGTGATCCAATCGTCATCTATGACCAGATTGCAGATAGATGGTTGCTGAGTGAATTTGCTAATACAGGGAATAAATTGGTAATTGCTGTCTCGCAATCTCCTGATCCTACAGGTAGTTATTATATATATGAATTTACAACCCCAAATTTTCCTGATTATCCCAAATATGGGCTTTGGACAGATTCTTATATAGTAACCACAAATGAAAACAATCAAAGAATCTATGCCCTTGAGAGAGATAAAATGTTGCTTGGTGATCCTACTGCTAGTATGCAACAATTTAACCTCGTCAATTTCCCAACTATTGGGTTTCAAGCAGCAACTCCTGTAAATTTTTATGGGACAACGAATCCACCGGCAAATTCACCTGGAATAATTATGAGAATGGCAGATGATGCCTGGGCAAATAATATTCCAGCTGATAGATTAGAGATCTATGAGCTTGATATCGATTGGAATAATGCCAATAATTCAACCTTAAGTGGACCTACAAACCTAACGACCTTACCATTTGATACTGAATTATGTGGATACACTAGCTTTTCATGTATTGAACAACCTTCCGGACCAAACCTGGATCCTCTGCGTGAGGTCTTAATGAATAAGATCATGTATAGAAATTTTGGAAGTCATGAATCAATAGTATGTTGCCATGTTACAGATGTTGATGGAAATGATCTGGCAGGAGTACGATGGTATGAGCTAAGAAATACCGGAAGTGGTTGGTCCATTTTTCAACAAGGTACTTATTCCCCTGATGGTCATAACAGATGGATGGGAAGTATTGGTATTAATGGTGATGGAGCGATTGGTTTAACATATAATATTTCAAGTACGAGTATTTATCCCGGTATACGATATACAGGAAGAAGCGCCTGTGACCCTTTGGGAACGATGACTTGGGCTGAAACAGTAATTGAAGCCGGAAGTGCTGCAAATTCAAGTAATCGCTATGGTGATTACAATACGATGACAGTTGATCCCGGTGATGAAAGTTTTTGGATGACGGCTCAATACAATCCCAGTTCCAGCTGGAGCACAAGAATAGGACAGTTCGATATACCAAGTACTTGTGATAGTATTGAATTAACAATAGTTAATCCAGATATAACTGCTTGTGATCCTCAGTCAGCAATATTCAATTATGATCTCAACTATCTAAATGGATTTACGGGTACAACTACTTTTACTACCTCTGGGTTACCAGGATCATTAACAGAAGTATTTTCAAATAATCCTGTAAGCTCAGGAGGATCCTATTCCCTCACTTTGTCAAATATTTCTTCTGTAAGTTCCGGAATATATCCTTTTACTCTGACCGCGACATCTGGAACTGAGACTTCTGAGCTTGATCTCTCATTGATTGTTGAGGAAGATATAGTGGCCGCCCCAGTCTTGCAGTCGCCGGCAAATGGAGCAAACAATCAGTCTGTTAATCCAACATT
Organism: Saprospiraceae bacterium; assembly: GCA_965248155.1. Taxonomy (GTDB): domain Bacteria; phylum Bacteroidota; class Bacteroidia; order Chitinophagales; family Saprospiraceae; genus RFSX01. The sequence continues at coordinate 1,281,370 of CBDFIO010000002.1, read as the reverse complement.
GAGTTGGAATGCGGCTGCTAATTCAATTGAATATGAACTGGACCTGGCTAGCGATGCAGCATTTAATTCTATTATTGAATCTGTAACAACGCCAAGTCTGAGCCATATTGTTCAGACAAGTCTTTCTAATAACACTCAATACTTTTGGAGGGTAAATGGAACAAATTCATGTGGAGATGGTCCGCTATCTTCAACATTCGATTTTACAACAAGTGATATCAGTTGTCTTACAAAAGTAAGCACCGATGTACCTGTAAATATTCCTTCCAATGGGACACCAACCGTCACTTCTACCCTGACAATTAGTGAAACCGGGACTATTAATGAAATCAATGAATTCGATTTGGATATAACACATAGTTGGATTGCTGATTTATCCGTTAGTATAACAAGTCCAAATGGAACAACCGTTAGTTTACTCGACAATATATGTGCTGCACAAAACAACATTCTGATAACTCATGATGATTCGGGAGCTCCTTACAATACAATTCCTTGTCCTCCAAATGGCGGTACATACAAGTCTGATGAATTGCTTTCTGCTTTTATAGGTGAACAAGTCAATGGAACATGGACGCTGACTGTCTCTGACAATACCAATAATGATGGTGGCTCTATTGACGCTTGGGGATTTGAATATTGCATAACCGGCGGTGGTTGCCCACCAGAATATTCTGTATCTAATGGAAATGCACTTGTCGGTACTCAATCCAGCTCAGCAGATTTTGAAACCGACGGTATTTTAGAATCAAGCCAAACTATAACAGGTGGTCCGGTTGATTATGATTCCGGTACTTCTATATTGTTGATGCCTGGATTTGAGATTTCATTAGGGGTCTTATTTGAAGCATTTATTGATGGCTGTGGTGGTGCTCAAGCACAGGAAGAGATATTAGAGAAAGACAATTAAGTTAACATTCATACATTCATTTTATTCCTAGGTGTTCAAGCTGACGCATTTTCAGGTGGATTATACGCTGATTGAGAAATGATTTTATTGTAAAAGAAGCGAAATCTGCATTATTTTACTTCCATGAGAATAATTCATGTCTTATGGATACTCCTCGCTTTGGGACACAATGGCGTTTTGGCCCAGAATCTTTATAAGACAAATCATGCTAATATTAATTTTGAATCTAATGCTCCTCTGGAGATAATTCGAGCAAGTTCAGATAATTGCTAGGGGATCTTATCTATAGCATCCGGAGAATTTGTTTTTAGGGTTTTTATGAAAACTTTCAACGGATTCAATAATCCTTTGCAACAAGTACATTTCTACGAGAATTACCTAGAAACAACGTCATTTCCTGAATCCGTCTTTAAGGGATTTATTGTCGAATCCATTGACCCTAAGTTTAGAGGTAAAATACGCGTTAGAGCTAAAGGAGATTTTACAATCCATGGTGTTACTAAAGAAATGATAATAGAGACCAATTTAGATGTTAGAGAAGATGCAATCATTTTTTCTACGGATTTTAAATTGAGGTTGGATGAATTCAACATCGATGTTCCAAACATAGTGAAACAAAAAATTGCTGAAACTATATTAGTAACTGTAAACGGAAGGCTGGAACAAAATGAAGAATAAACTAATACAAAGTGGTTTTTTATTGCTACTGACATTGCTTTGTCATTCTCAGACTCCTTTATTTACTCCAGTTACATTTACAAAAGATTATACGATCCATGATATTAAACAAGATTCCTGTGGATTTCTGTGGATGGCGACTTCTGAAGGGCTTGTTTTTTACAATGGGTTTGAAGAAAATTTAATAACGCCTCCTGAGATCGGTGTCTTTGGTATTTGCATAGATCAAAACAAAGTCTATGCGGGACTTGAGAATGGAGACATATTTATCATTGATTCTGCATTAAGACAAGTTGTTGACAGTATTCTGATTAATTCAGACGCCCGGATCAATTCTATAATTAAGGCTGAAAATCATTTGTGGGCATCAAGTTATGGCAAAGGACTTTTCAAAATTGATCTGAAATCAAAAGAAATTGATTCTTACAGCGATAAGTTATCCTCACTTTACATTTATGGTCTAGAGACCCTGTCAACAGATAAAATAGCCATTGCTTCAGACCGGGGAATTGATATAATTGATACGAAGACTGATTCGGTTTCCAGTCTCCGAGGGTTGCCAGATGTTATAATTACAAATCTGGCTTTTGATGGAAACAATATCTTATGGGCCAGCACCTACGGTCAAAGTATATTTTCCTATTCTTTTAGTGACGCTACAATAAAAGAAAATCCATTTGAAGAAAAGCATATTATTCAAGACATCGTCTTGTACAATCAACAGAAAATAGTTAATACAGATAATGGTGTCTTCTTATTGGATAAACAAAATAAGTGGCAGGTGTATTTTGAGCCGAAAATCAATAATCAAAAATTTACTTCCATGATTATTGATCAGGAGAACAATCTGTGGGTAAGCAGTACAACGAATCCGATTTGGAAAGCCAGCCTCTATTTTAGTGTTTTGGATTTTCCTGAAATAGAAGAGATTCAGGCTATCGAAAAAAGAAATTCAAATCTATATTTAGGGAATAAGGATGGCCTCTATAAGTACAATGAGATAAAGAGAAGTACAACAAAACTTCTGGAAAATAATATTACTTGCCTAATCAAATCCGAAAATTTGTTTATCGCTGGGACATATTCAAACGGTATTTATGTATTTGATCATTCCGACGAGCTCCTCTTTCATTTGAGTCAATCAAATGGATTAAAAGAAAATGCCATCCTGGACATCGCCTTTTTTAAGGATTCATCTCTCCTGATCTCCACGCTTTCAGGTGTATTCATAGTTCAATATGGATTATCAAGCTCTGGTTTTAAAATAGAATCTATAGAAACCATTTCTGAAGATTTGTCTTATAGTTACGTTATGGACCTGTATGCCTGCCAAGATGGAAATATTCTTTTTGGAAAAGACAAAACCGGCTTTTCAGTATTTGCAGAATCAAGACTTAAAAACTTCAGTACACTCAATGATGAAAATAGTAAGCTGGGAAGTGTCTATTCCATTGCATCTGCGAGCAACAACACATGGTGGTTGTCCTCCAAAAATCTGGGTTTGCTGAATTATACAGAAGATAGTTTGCGGCAAATAAATTCCATCGATTATAATGACCATGCGTATACAAGTGTAATCCCTTTAGTCAATAATCAGCTCTTATTAGTTCGTGCATCAAGTATTGACTTATTTGATGTCATAAAGGAGCACGTCATGTATTTTGATCAGGAAGCTATCATTGTTGATCAGGAAGCTTTTATTAATAATTATGCACAGGATAATGGTGAAACTTGGTTTGTCCATCATGATAGGGTCTATAAATTTCATACCCCATCAGGCAATCAAAAAATTCACCCCACTACAAGTATAGATGCCGTGGAAGTAAATCTGGAACCAAGCACTTTCGATACAAGAGTATATAAACAAAAAGCAAATAATTTCAAGTTTATGTTTACAGGAGGATGGCTGACTGACCCTGGCAAATTGTCTTATGCTTATTATCTGGAAGGTTACGACAGTCACTGGCGAGAGACTAAAGACCGCTCAATAAGTTACCCGCTTCTTCCTCCGGGGAAATACAAATTTCATGTAAAGGCAACAGAAAACAATTACTTTTCTGATGAAGATGTAACGACTTATAGTTTTGAAATTAGACGATCATTTTTTAACAGCCTTATTTTTTATTCTCTAATTACAATTTTGTCGCTGGGGTTTATTATCTGGCTGATTAAAAGAGATCAACGAGAAAAAGAATTAAAAGTACGGTTGGAACAAAAGCAAATTGAAACGCAACTTATAAATCTGAAAGCTCAATTAAACCCACATTTTCTTTTTAACAGTTTTAATACTTTGAGTGGTTTGATAGAAGAAAATCCGGACAAAGGCATAAGTTACATTGAAAATATCACTGATTTTTATCGCTATATTCTTGAGCTTGGCGATGAAAAATTAATCCCCTTATCTAAGGAAATTGACATGGTTCATATCTATGAAAAATTATTGTCTGAACGTTTTGGAAATGGATTCAATATTAATTATCAATTGCATGACCTTTCTGTAGTTATCCCGCCAATGACCATTCAAATGCTTATAGAAAATGCAATAAAACACAATCAACTCTCCAGAAAAAAACCATTAACTATAGATATTGTCCAAGATAAGAATGGCCTGAAAGTTGTCAATTCGAAAGCACCAAAAAACATGATGTCTTATTCAACCGGCTTAGGTTTAAAGAATATTCGCGACCGATACCGGATATTGGGTTACAAAGACATTATAATTGAAGATTTGCCCAATCAATTTTCTGTCTACCTACCTAATAAAAAACATACTCAATGAAAGCAATCATACTAGAGGATGAAATAATTGCGGCAAAAAGACTTCAGCGTCTCGTGGAAGATCTGAAAGAAGACATTGAAATAGTAAAAACTTTTGAATCGGTGATCGATACTGCAGAATACTTGATTATCCATCCCCAGCCTGATATTCTTTTTCTTGACATTCAGGTTATGGATGGTCTAAGTCTTGAGTTGTTTGACACAGCTGATATTCAATCTTCAGTCATATTCACTACTGCATATGACCAATATGCTGTTGAAGCTTTTCGAAAAAATGCAATTGATTATCTCTTAAAACCGAATTAAAAATCTGGAAAGATCGATAAGTAACTTTAAGAATCGCTTCTTAATCAAGTTTGGCATAAAGTTATATACGGTAGAAACCAATGATATATCATACATCTATTCTGAAAACAAGATCAGCTATTTTGTACTTAAAGGTGGTAAAAAGGTGGCTTCAGATTTCAAGCTCCAGGATCTGGTTAGTATGCTTGATCCTACTCAGTTTTTCAGAGTTAACCGGCAATTCATAATACACATTTCATCAATTAGTGACATGATGAGTTATCCCAAATCCAGAATAAAAATAAAGTTGAATCCGCACTACGAAGGGAATATTACCATTAGTACTGAAAAGACACCAAAATTCAAATCCTGGCTAAGCCGTTAAAGCGGCTAAAAAATCCATTTGGGTTTCAATATTGCCTTGTTGAGACGAAAATAATTGTCAGATTGGGCTTAATTTCGAATATTCAGGACCGTAAGCGTATTTTAAGATTGTCGTTAACCAAATATTGATCTTAAGCTTTCCGGAACCAATTGAAAATGACATTATAATTAAATCAGAATTAATCATTGTTAAGAAATGGAGATCGAGAAAAGTATTACTCTTTTAATTCCTGTAATTATTTTATTGGGAATGAACTCGTGTTATTATGATGTAGAAGAAGAGCTTTATCCTACTTTGGAATGCGACACTAATAATATTAGCTATAGCAATGACATCGTACCCATACTTTCAACCAATTGCTATCAATGTCATGACACAGCCAATAATTTTGGGAACATTACAATGGACTCCCATGCAACACTATTAGTACATGTTGATAATGGGAGAATAGAAGGTGCCATTAATCACGAATCCGGGTTTTCAGCAATGCCGCAGGGATTAAATAAATTACTGGATTGTGAAATTGAAAAGATTGAAAGTTGGATTGGTGATGGGGCACCCAACAATTAATTCAGATAGCAATTAGGATGAAAAGAAAACTCATTGGCACCATAATATTATTGATCCTAATGGGTGGGGTCTACGCTTATTATCTTTTCAATAAGCCCGTAGCTGGTCTGGCAAAGGCTAGAACAGATTACGAAATTTCTGCTGTTGATATTCTGGAGTATTTTGAAAATGATGAAGAACAGGCCAATATTAAGTACCTGGACAAAGTACTTGAAGTAACCGGTAAAGTTGAAAAAATTGAAAAGAAAGAAAACATCTATAATATTTATTTACTAACTGATAATATGATGTCATCCGTCATATGTGAGTTAGATGAAAAAGTGCAAACTATAAGTATTATTGAAGGAGATCAAGTCACTATCAAAGGTCTCTGTACAGGATATCTGATGGATGTGGTTTTGATCAGATCTATAATTCTATAATATCGAAAAATGAAGTTGTTTAATTTAATATTTGTTTTAATCCTAGCTTGTTCCGGTCTAAGTGCACAAAAGTACTTTACTAAGTCCGGGCATATCCTATTTGCTTCTGATGCACCGCTTGAAAAAATAGAAGGTCATAATGATAAGGCAACCTGTGTAATTGATGCTACCAATGGAAAAATGGAATGGGCAGTTTTAGTTAAGGCTTTCAGATTTGAAAAGGCTTTAATGCAAGAACATTTCAATGAAAACTATATGGAAAGCTCAAAATTTCCAAAAGCAAAATTCAAGGGGCAGATAGAAAATATTGAATCTGTAAATTTTTCAAACGATGGTACATATCCCATCGATGTAACAGGGCAGTTAACTATTCATGGTGTTACTCAAGAGTTGATAGCAAAAGCTAAAATCAAGATTTTGAATGGAGAAGTAGAAGGTACTTCTCTTTTCAATCTCTTGGTCGCCGATTTTGAAATTGATATACCTGGAGTTGTTAAAGATAACATCGCAAAAGAAGTCACTATTACTGTCTCTGCTAATTACCAATTACTTGACAAATGATAAGAATCCTTTACATACTTCTATTTATTTGCTGCTCAACTTTTGTTTCATCACAAGAAGATGATCTGTTATCCTTATTGGAAGAAGAAGAAACAATCGACCTTACGAAAGCATCATTTAAAACCAATCGTGTTATTAATCTGCATTCTTTGGAGAATACGGCAAAAGGTGTTTTGGATGTAAAAATTTCACATCGCTTTGGATTCTTAAATACTGGAATAGATGATCTTTTTGGCTTAGATATGGCATCTATAAGAATTGGTGCAGATTATGGTCTTTCGAATCGCTTGATGATTGGATTTGGAAGAAGCAGTTTTGAAAAGACATATGATGGGTTTGCCAAATTCAAAATTCTTAGACAAAGCACAGGTCTCAAAACCATGCCTTTTACTTTATCTGCATTCGCTAGTACTGCGATTAAAACCACACCCTTTCAAAATCCCGACAGAGAAAATCTTTTTTCTTCAAGAATGTACTATACTTTCCAGTTGATTCTGGGAAGAAAATTTTCTGAAAGTTTCAGCTTTCAGTTATCTCCAACAGTTGTGCATCGCAATCTGGTACGGCTTAATTCTGAATCAAATGACGTATATGCGATTGCAGCAGCTAGTCGAATTAAATTGAATAAACGGACTTCAATAAATGCTGAATACATCTACGTTTTACCAGATCAATTGGCTCCGGGATTCCGAAATTCCTTATCTATCGGGTTTGACATTGAAACGGGAGGTCATGTTTTTCAATTGCACTTCACAAATTCAACTTCGATGATAGAAAAAGGCTTTGTGTCTGAGACGACCGGTAATTTTTTCGATGGTGATATCCATTTTGGATTTAATGTTTCAAGGGTATTTACACTAAAAAAGACGGAGGAGTAATCTCAATTTTTACAGCAGTCAAACATTATTCGTTTAATACGCGTCTACTATTATATAGCCTCATATAATAATCGCATGAAAATAAGTCTATACTCAATACTGCTAATTGGACTGTTCTTAATCTCATCGTGTGGAGACGATGCACAGGAATGCCCGGAATGTGATCTTATACCTGAAACTGGAATGTGTCAGGCTGCATTTTTAAAATATTATTATGATCAGGATTCTATGAAATGTTTGCCTTTTACCTGGGGCGGTTGTGGCGGTGTTGTTCCATTCGAAACACTTGATTCATGTGAGTCCTGTGATTGTGAGTAAGCCTTAGTTCACATACAATGCTAATAAGTTAATGGACTTAAGATAGTCTGTTCCAAAAGTAATTTTTCTGATCTTATCCATTTTATAACGGTAGATATATTTCTTTTCAATTTTCCCGTTTTCTTTGATAAAAATCAGATCAAGATTATTCTTCTTAACAGTATCAACTACACCTATCTCAATAGAATCTTCAACCGCATCCTGAAATTGAACGATATCATATCCTCTTTCTACCCAATCCAGCATTTTTTTGATGGATCCAAACTTAAATTTATTAGGCATTTTAGATTTATGTCCTTTCAACTTGAGAACCAATGCAACTTGCTTTTCCCAACTTCCGGATCTCCGGTCAGAGAGATATTTTTTATTTAGAATCGCATAGCCATTAATCAGATAATCTGTTTCAATCTCATTGATTAAAATCCAATCGGCGTTCTCTTTTAAAATAACTCCGGATACTTCTCCTTTCCAGCCTTTGATTGTATATGTTTCCACTTTCGTTTTCATTGTTGTGATTTTAGAGCGGCAAAGGTAAGTTTAAATGCTTTATGCTGCCCAGAAAAACATGAATGCGGATTATCTTGATTCAGTATTATCCCATTCTGGTAATTTACTCTTGAATATTAATGACTCCTTGTCATGATTTTCTGATACATGGCTTGATAATAAGTCCATTTACTGCTACTTTACTTCTTGCCAATACAAAATGTTTTGAAGTCATCTATTCTATTTTTGTTTTCATGTATTATTATTTTGAGTTGTAGGAATTCAGATAAGAGTCCGGCACCGCTTAATGTCCTTCTAGAACATTCACAAATTCAGAAAAGGAGTCCTGGTAATTTCACAGCCAATGAACTTATAATTGGCAACTTAATTTTTAACGATCCTGATTATAGGAAATACAGACTTGAAGAACTATTTCATAATCTTAAATTAATAAACAACAATTTCGATTCAACTGAAAACAGAGAATTAAGTGAAAAGATGATTTCTACATTTTCCGGATTAGGGATTAAGTATAGTTACTTGAAAGATTCTTTCACAGTTTTAGAAGTGCCCCATGGCATGTTAGCTGCCAGTCAACTTTTTGATGAAAAATATCATGTACTCGATCTAATGACGAAAGAACAGCTGGAAAAAGCTATTAAATGAAATAAATAATGCCTGTTTTTTTCATATATTAGGTTAGCATTCCCATCAATCCTTACTCCAAAATCCAACCAGATGAAAAAGACTATCCCTAGACATCTTTGTTTATTTGTATTCCTATTTTTTTCAATTATTGCTTACACCCAGGAGCCAAGTGCAATATTAGAGCTCATAAGTTCTGAACAAGGAATTCTTATTCCAAGAACGGATACAAGCTCAGTTAATGCATCAAACACACCAGCGAAAGGTCTCATTATATATCAAAGCATTGATTCTACATTTTATTTTTTTAATGGGAGTTATTGGGTAAATCTGATTGAAGGAGATAATATGGGAAATGAAGTTTCTCTTAAAAATTTATCGTTAAGCAACAACAAACTGAATTCTGATGATGATGAAGGAATATATATTTCTGATGCAGGAAGTGTAGGAATAGGATTGGGAGCGCTCCCGGGTAAATTTTCTGTAACAAAATCTTCAGATTTTAACATTGCCGGAACCGATAGCGATTTTCAAGTTAAGAGTGACAACGATGAGAATATGTTATTTGTTGATGGTGGTCAAGATCGAATAGGAATTGGTACAGACAGCCCTCAATCCCGCTTTCATTACATAGATAATGGAGATGGAGTTCGGCTCGATGGCTCCATTTCTCAAATGTCTTTTTTTAATGGAGCGACAGGCCTTGGATATCTTAAATATGATAATGTTGATATGTCATTGTTTAACCAAATAAAAGGAAACTTATTATTTGGGACCGATGATCAAACAAAAATGGTTATTGATTCTTGTGGCCATCTTGGAATTGGTGAATTACTTCCAGATGAAAGTCTGACTCTGGAAGCTGGAAACTTATTGCAGAAACCTGCAGATTTGGCGATAGCAAACATTATTGATAATAGTGGCATCCGTGGAATCTATGTCTCAGGGCGATACTCCTATATTATTATTGGTGCTGGTGGTCCTTCAGTCGCTGATACTCTAAAGATTATGGACTTATCAGATCCTAATATACCTATTACTATAGCAAGTAAGACTATTGGAAGAAATGCATCAGGAATCTATGTTGCAGGTCGATATGCATATATTATAGATACACAAGATTGGGATTTTGAAATCTATGATATATCCAATCCAAGCTTGCCTACAAAACTAGCTAGTCTTGGAAGTTTTCCTGAAGTCTCGAATATATACGTATCCGGAAAATATGCCTATTTATCCGGCTGGTTTGGAAAAAAAGTATGGGTCGTAGATATTTCGAACCCGTTGGAACCATCAGAATTGAGTGAGATATTTATTGAATCGGCATATGGCTTGCATGTGTCCGGAAAATATATTTATAATGTTGAAACGAAAACTGACGGGTTAAATGTTCTAGACATGTCGAATCCCTGGCAACCAAGATTTGCAGGGAGCGTAGGTGTAGGTGCGAATCCGAAAAAAATATATGTTTCAGGTCGCTATGCCTACATTCGCAATAGTGGAGAACTTAAAATTGTAGATATTTCTAATCCAAGCTTGCCTATTGTCGTCGGCAGTTTGGCCATCGGTGGCTCTTCAAAGCCTCTCTATGTGACTGGAGATTATGTTTATACAATAGAAGCAACACCGATTTACCAACTTCTGAAAATTGGTGTTGCTGATCCCACGAATCCTATTCGTCTTGATAGTGTAATTATGTCTGGAAACGATCCGAGGTCATTGTTTGTGTCTGCGAATCATATTTATACACCCACAACCCACAATATGAATATCTTAAAAACCTCAAAAACAGAAGTTGGTTCAATAATAACTCCATCAATAGAATCCAGTAATTTTCAAATTATCAACGACCAGAATATACAAGGACAGTTATCTGTGTATGGAGGTATAAATATTGGAAGCGGAGGATTATTTTCGGATGGAAATGTTGGAGTTGCGGGTACATTTTCTTTATCAAACGATATTCCACCTTCAAGTTCACCAACAGGTATTGTGCAAGTATATGCTGAAGATGTAGCAGGAAGTTCCGAACTAAAAGTACGTGATGCAGCAGGGAATACTACGACAATTTCACCCCATAACCGCTCATTACTTCCAAAACCATATCATCCATTAGCCTGGTCTTATTATTCTGAAAATGAAAATGGTACAATCAATGTTGATATGTTCAAATTTGTGGAACTCATAGAAGATTTGTCAGGAAAAAAGTTGATTTATACCGAACTCAATAACAATCAAACTTCTAATGAATTACAGAAGGCATACAACCTTAAATTTACCGAACAAGAAGCTCAAATCGATCAACTTTCAGAAGAAATAAACGCACTTTCTCTGATCATAAAGGACAACTTTAACAATCAAAAAATACAAAAGTAATATTATGGACAATAACATCATTAAATCGTTTCTCCTTCCTGTCTGCATACTAATTCTTGTATTGTGTGCTTCAAATAATATCAAATGCCAGGACCCAAGTGCCATCATGGATCTTGAAAGTACAGAACAAGGTGTGTTGATTCCAAGAACTGACACAGCAACAGTTAATAATGCTTATACACCCGCTGATGGATTACTAATATTTCAAAATTCAGATTCAATGTTTTACTATTATAACGGAGATTTTTGGATTCAACTTGGGAATGGTGATAATCTTGGTAATCATATTGCTACTGAAAACATACAACTCAACGGTAATTGGTTAAGCAACGACGGAGATGATGAAGGGATTTTTGTTACAGATGATGGAAAGGTAGGCATTGGAACTTCAACGCCTACATCGAACCTTTCTGTAGTAGGAACCAGCATATTCAACAAATCCCAATCGATCTCAAATTTCAAGGTTAGCAGTGATAATGAGGTTAATATGTTATTCGTTCATGGAGCTGATGACAGAGTTGGTATTGGAACCAGCACACCTTCAGTAAAATTTCATATTATAGATAATGGTGAAGGATTAAGAATTGATGGTACAAATCCCCTTTTGTCATTTTATAACAGTGCGACTTATAATGGCTACTTACAGCACGATAATACAGATCTCTCTTTATTCAATAAACAAATCGGGAGTTTATTTTTTGGCACCAATGATGTTCCAAGAATGACTATAAAATCCAATGGAAAAGTAGGTATTGGCACCATAAATCCATCAGAAAAACTAACGGTAAAGTAAAGGAAATATTTTACAGAGTCCTGGTGATCCTACTTTATCTGGAAGTGTTGGTTTAGGTACAGGCCCAAACTCTATTTACGTTTTTGGAAACTATGCCTATGTGCTTGATTCATTATCCAATGATCTTAGGGTAGTTGATCTTACTCAGGCGGGTTCTCCATCAGAAGTGGGAAGTCTAAGCTTGGATGAAGAACCCACAGATATTCATGTTTCAGGCCGTTATGCCTATATAGTTGATAAGAATTCTGAAGATTTAAAGGTAATCGATATTTCAAATCCCAGTTCACCAAGTATCGTTGGAACTCCTTTAAGCATTGGTGCTTCACCTACATCTATATTTGTATCAGGCCATTATGCATATGTGGTTGAATCTGGTGCAACTAACTTCAAAGTAATTGACGTATTCGATCCTGCCTCACCCAGTCTAGCCGGTTCGTTGAACATAGGAACTGCCTCATTGGGTTTATATGTTTCGGGTAGATATGCATATGTTACAGATCAGGGTTCCGGGAAATTAAAAATAATAGACATTTCCGATCCAAGCACTCCCAGCCTTACAGGAGGATCAATAATGATTGGAAGTGATCCTGTTGACATATTTGCATCAGGCAGATATGCTTATATCATAGACAAAGGAATTGGAGAAGTGAAAGTAATTGATGTCATAGATCCAAGCTCACCAAATTTAGAGGGGAGTTTAATGATTGGAAGTGATCCCGAATCAATATTTGTTATGGGGCATCATGCATACGTTGTAGACAGTGGATCTGATGATTTAAAAGTAATAGATATCTCTGGAGCGGATGTTACTTCATTGATTGCTCATTCAGCGGAAGCCGGAAATCTTCATGTCAGAAATGATGTTATCGTACAGGGCCAGCTTCAAGTTGCAAGTGGAATTACAGTAGGTGCTGGAGGTATGTATTCAGATGGCGATATTGGTGTTTCAGGAATTCTTTCATTCGCCTTTGATACTATCCCTGAGGGATCGCCTACCGGATTGGTACAACTTTATGCTGATACTGTTGCTGCAAGCACAGAATTAAAAGTACGAGATGAGGCAGGAAATATTACGACTTTATCTCCACATAATTTTTCTTTGACAGGTATGCCTTCTGAACCTATGGCCTGTTCTTATTATTCAGAAAATAATTATGGAAAGATTAATGTTGATATGCTTAGAACTGTACGACTTGTTGAAAATTTATCCGGGGAAAAATTGGTCTATATCAAAAACAATAAAGAAGTCCCCAATGAAATATTTAAGTCTAATGAAGAAACACCAAATCAAGAACTAGATATAAATAATATCTCCTCCGATAAAACCAGGACTGGATTAAAAAATGAATTGCAGGATAAATACGAAATGAATCAATCAAAGATTCGTCAATTATCAGAACAATTAAATGAATTGAAAGTTCTGGCAAATCAGATGAATTTGTTGGATAATAGAGAGTGAAAATGAAGAAAGTGAACTTGCGCATTAGAAGTCAATATGAATGATCCCTTTCTGTGTCAAGAAAGCCCGTCATAAGACAAGGGACCCAGTAATAAAATGTCACTCCAAAAGGGTCTGAATCCCGCAATCAAGCGGGGACGGGTAGAGGAATACGCGAGTGATCTCCGCGGCCTGCTAAGCAGGCTTTTTATTATATGCTATACATATAATACAAAAAGCTTCGAAGAAATTCTTCGAAGCTTGAGGAGGTCGCGAACGGATTCGAACCGTTGTACAAGGTTTTGCAGACCTCTGCCTAACCGCTCGGCCACGCGACCCTATATGGGCATGCAAATATAACGCAAAAAATATTCCAAAACACAGGCTTTATCTGACAATCAAAATCTTTGTTACATAACTATTAGGATCCCGGAATCCATCTGACGATGAACTGAATACCAGATACACTCCTCCACTCACTTCTCTCCCTTTATTATCTTTTCCATTCCATATCGCCTGACCTCCAAGAGCCGTTGTATGATAGACGAGCTGTCCATCTACATCTGTAATCTTAACTTCAGCATCTGTCGCTAATCCTTTGATTGCAATGACTCCTGAATGTTCCGGTCGTACAGGATTCGGAAAAGCAAAAACCTCATTGGCATGGGTCGCACGCGAACCTGTCGTTTGCGTTCTAAAACTTTGGAGCCCCTTATTGCTTGCAATAAACATTTCTCCTGTTTCAGGATTATATTCCAGCGCTTTTATCGTATTGTCAAAAAGTGGGCTATTCTCAACATCAAATTTGGCAACTTGTATTTCAGCATTTGGTGATTGAACGAAAATACCATTCCTGGTTCCAAACCACTTCCGGTTTGCTCCATCAACTTCTATAGATAATACATCTTCCGTTTCCAACAAAAATGCTCCTATGCTATCCTGCAGAACAGTCGGCTTATTTCCATTGCATGGATTATCAAAAAGTCCGCCTCCACATTCAAATAATACTACACCTGCACTTGTCCCTACCCATACTCCCCCATCTCTATCCAAGGCAATACTGTTCACTGTGTTCGAAGGAATTTCAGAATTACTACTGCTTTTAAATATAGGACTGGGATTGTCTCCGGGATCCATAATGACTATTCCTCCACTATTACCACCAATAACAATCCAGATCAATCCAAGATCATCGACGATCAGATCGGTTACTTTGGTATCAGCAGGAATAGAAAAGCTATGCCAGATTCCTTCAGCTGTAAGTACAGAAATGGGTTTAACTGCGCCAAAATTGCTGATCCACAAATTCTCATTTTCATCAAATACAAGTCCTGATATTTTAACTCTGTTCGGATTGTCACCAACCGGTTCCGTCAATGGACTATTTAATTTATTGTACAATTCAAAAGCATCAGATTCAAAATCATATTCTAATAAACCTGCCCAGAAAGACCCTACATAAACTTTAGGTAAGCTGGGATGTCCCGCTATTTTATAATGTTGTATGACCTCATTCGTCTTGATATATGATGTGTTGCTCTCATTTATATTGGTCCATTGCCCATCCTCCATCACATAGAATCCCTGGCGACTGAATAGATTGGCAAAACTTTCTGAAACTCCACCTGATGCTACATATACTTTGTTATCAACGATATCAATATCTGATACCTCTTGAGATTTTGGCGTATTGAATGTTAGGTCTGATTCACAAGGCCCTGAAATACTACTCTTATATCTTATTCCCTCCCAGTCATCTGCAAAAAAGATTCTACCGGATTCGTCAACTACGGCTTCACGGACCCTGTTGATACAATCCGTGATATCCTGAATAGGAACATCTGCTTCATCAAAGACGATCACCTTACTATTAAAACTCGGATCTCTTAAGCCCAACATCCAGCCGCTTTCTGCTTTCTCCAAAAACCGAACTTCATGATCTATATCTGTGATATTATATATCTCTTCGAAATCCTGAAAGTTTGTTGAAAGATAGACTTTGTCATTTGTGGCCAACAACACTTTGTTTTCTAATACCAATACAGATTTGGATTCATAACCTGGAGGTAACCCATTTTCAATCCTTTGCCATGCCCCAAAAAAGTTAGGCGTTAATATATTCAAATCCAGGACATACGCTCCATCATCCGCTGAAATAACGAGCATGTCCTCATTACCATCGATTACTGACACCTTTTGAGCGGCGTCCGTAGTAAATCCAAATTCTAATTTCTGAAGGTCATATTGAACAATTCCAAAACCTGTAGCGAAATAAACGTAATTGCTGTTTTGGACATATGTATCATATATCTTTTTATCACCCTGGAATATATCTGTCTCTTTAATATTTGAAATGCTGAACACATCGCTTTGAGACACGATATCTATCGTGCTATTCTGATACGATACAATAAGCCGATCATTATAGTTGTCATATTCCAAATCCTGTATGCCTGTCTCACTTAATCCATCAATTTTAGTAATGAATTCTATCGAAAAGTCAGTTTTGTCAATAGTGAAAATGGCCAAGTCTGTTCCATAGATAATTTTTTCAGCACTTTGAGTAAGGAATAAACCTGTATTGTAAGGTAGGTAAGACTTCCACTTTCCGATCGGAATATCACTTTGCCCTGACAAGAGTTGTCCGAACAAGAAGAATAGTAAGATTGATATGCTTCGTTTTGACTTCATTGAAACCTTTAAAAGAACGAAATATTTGGTCGATTATTGACTTAATAGTTTTTTATACATTGGATAGTCTCTTAGGTACTCATAAACCTTTTCAGGTACGAGGTACTTAATAGATTTTTTATCCTTTATTAATTGTCTTATTTGCGATGAGGAAATTTCGATGAGCGGTGCTTCACATACAATTACATTCGGATGTTCGATTAATTCATTCAACTCAGAATGAGGTCTTTTGTAAATATAGATTCTATACTTTTCAAGAAGAAGCTCATAATTTTTCCATTTATGAAATGTCGTCAGATTATCCCCTCCCATGATCAAAGAAAACTCGTGATCAGGATGTTTTTCTTCCAGATAGGCCATCGTATCTATTGTATATGATGGCTTTGGTAAGCCAAATTCTATATCGCTTGCCTTAATGTGATTTTCATCGCCGATTGCTAATCGTAACAGATTTAATCTGTCATAGTCATTCGCCAGGGTAGACTTCTTTTTTAGTGGATTATGTGGAGACAGAATCATCCATAGAGCATCAAGATCTGTGCTATTGATCATGTAATTAGCAATGATCATATGCCCTGTATGAACAGGATTAAATGAACCAAAGTAAAGACCAATCTTCAAGGCTGTGTGCTTTTAGTGGCTCATCATGACGGGCATGATAAGCATCATGAGTTTTTCTTGTTCATCCTCACCAGTTGGAAGTAAAATTCCTGCTTTATTAGGTGCTGATAATTGCATTTGGACTTCGTCAGTTTCAATCACCCCTAACATTTCGACAAGAAATTTGGCGTTAAAACCAATTGTCAAAGGATCACTTCCATACGTACAGCTGATTTGTTCTGTCGCTTCATTAGAAAAATCAAGATCCTGGGCTGAAACTGTCAGGCTATTTTCCGCCAGACTTAAAACAACCTGATTTGTTGTTTTATTGGAATATATAACGATCCTCTTAAGTGAATTCTGAAAATCTGTACGATTGACTAAAAGTGTTTTCTCGTTGTTAACAGGAATAACCGCATTATAGTCCGGATATTTTGCGTCAATTAGTCTGCTTATCACGAGTGTAGCTCCACATTGGAAAAAAATGTTTTTAGAGTTAAAGGAGATACTCACATTATCATCTTCTGTGCTGCTTACTGCATTTTTAAATAGTGTTAATCCTTTTCGAGGAACTATAATGGATTCTGTCAATTCACTTGAAAGTCCACCAATGGTATACTTGACAAGTTTATGGGCATCGGTCGCAACAAATATCACTTTATTGAAATCCATTTGCATAAGGACTCCTGTCATTGCCAATCTTAATTCATCGTTGCTTGTGGCAAAAATTGTATTGTTGATCGCTTTTATTAGTGAATCACTACTCATTTCAGTGACATTCACGTTGTCTTCCTGGGGTGTTTCCGGAAAATCATCAGCATTATCTCCTGACAATTTATATTCCCCATAAGCGGATTGAAGTTTGATTGAATTATTTTCTGGATCGATTTGAAATTTAACAGGCTGGTCCGGTAAGGCCTTCAAAGTATCCAGCAAGATCCTCCCTGGTACAGCTACACGACCATCATCGCTTCCCATAACTGTTAGAGAAGAGATAATCGTAACTTCAAGATTCGTGGCAGAAATGGTTAGTTCATTCGCTGACAGATCAAATAAGAAATCTTCCAAAATAGGAATTACAGGATTTGAGCTTATTGCTCCAGAGGCAAGCTGAAGTTTTTTTAACAATTCACTTGACGAGACTTCAAAAACCATTTTTAATTATTTATTCACTCGAATTTTGATTAAACTTAACCGTTATAATTAATTATAACAAGAATGCACAAAGGTAAGCTAACATATAATAATTCCTAAATTAATCTGGCAGTATCATTAAATACATTATTTGATTATTCTTGTGAAATATTTATGGAAATTGTAGATCGAAAAAAGGGGCCAAAGATTCAAACGGATTATAACATTCAAATACCTGAATTTATGAGTCAGGTGTTGGGAAACGGGCTTAAGCTTTTTGCAGTTAATTCCGGGACTCAGGATATTATTAAGATTGAACTTGTTTTCCGAACCGGTCGGGTCGATGAGATCAAAAGAGCCTCTGCTAAAACAACATTTCAACTTATCCGTGAGGGAAGCCAAACACTAAATGCTGATGAGCTTGCCAATAAATTTGACTTTTATGGCGCTTATATAAAAATATTTTCAGGCCTGGAATATGCGTCAATAAGTATTGTTACACTATGCAAGTATTTTGAAGAGACTTGGGGTCCTTTCTTAGATATGATCAAAAACCCTGCTTTTGAAGAACCTGAAATAAATAAATACACTTCCGTTGCAAGTCAACGATTAACTGAACAGTTGGTTAAAAACGATATTATTTCATTTCGAGTATTAACAGAACAATTATTTGGCGAAAGCCATCCCTATGGCTATAATACCGAGCCAGAAGATTTCCTCAAATTATCCAGGGAGGATCTTGTTTCCTTTTTTGATAAAAATGTTGGATTCAATAATGCGGCTGTAGTACTAAGCGGTAGAATTACAGACAACATCCGAACAAAAGTCATTTCCGATCTTGAGCAAATAAATAAACAATCCCGAACAGAAACAATTCGGTTTAACTCTGATGAGATTGTTCCCGATTTCATCTCGATCCCTAGTGCAAATCAAGCACAAACTTCGTTGAAGATGGGAAGATTATTGTTTCAAAGATTGCATCCCGATTATTCTAAGATGCAGGTGCTAAATACTATTCTTGGCGGTTATTTTGGAAGCCGATTGATGAAAAACATAAGAGAAGACAAAGGGTATACTTATGGAATATATTCTTCTTTAGAAACCTGGAAAAAAGGAGGCTTTCTATACATAAGTGCTGATCTTGCAAATGATAGTGTAGACCAAACTCTTGAAGAAATCAGAAAGGAATTTAGAAGATTAAAGTCCGAATTAGTCCCTATGGATGAATTTATAATGGTAAAAAATTTCATGCTTGGACAATGCCTTCATCTTATCGATGGTCCGTTTGCAACCGGACAGTTAATAAAAAATGTCTATGCAAAAGATCTTGATATTGAACATTTTAAAAATCATATCGAGGAGATTAAAACTATAAGTAGAAATGACATATTGGAGCTTGCGATAGACTACCTTGATGAAAATACTTTTTCTACTGTTCTGGCTGGGAATTTTTAATCAAAATTATTGGTTATACTTGTGCTGCTGAAACGTTCTGTAATAGAACTTTCACATTACACAATCTCATTTTTCTAATGGCAAATTATGCAATCCCGAAAATTTAATAATCAGGTACAATATTTGAGTACATATATATTTATCAAATACTTAAGATCTTAGATGGGTTTATTTAGTTTTTTTAGACAAGAGTTGGCAGTAGATTTAGGAACTGCAAATACTTTGATAATTCAAGATGGAGAAGTCGTTATAGATGAACCTTCAATTGTCGCAATTAACCGTGTAACAAATGAAGTACTAGCTGTAGGGACTAAGGCGATGCAGATGCATGAAAAAACACACACACACCTGGAAACCATCAGGCCATTAAAGGATGGAGTAATCGCTGATTTTCAAGCTGCTGAAAGTTTAATACAGGGCTTGATTGGAATGATTGGCGAAAAACGGAAATTCTTTTCACATTTGAAAATGGTGATCTGTATTCCTTCTGGTATTACTGAAGTTGAAAAAAGAGCCGTATTTGATTCTGCCGATCATGTCGATTCAAAAGAGACTTATCTGATCCATGAGCCAATGGCAGCTGCACTAGGAATTGGAATCGACGTTGAAGCTCCTCAGGGAAATATGATAATCGATATCGGAGGGGGTACTACTGAAATTGCAGTAATTGCTCTTTCGGGTATTGTAACCAATCAATCAATTCGGACTGCCGGTGATGTATTCACACATGATATTATTGATTTCATGAAAAGGAAGCATAATCTTTTGATTGGAGAGAGGACGGCTGAGAACCTGAAGATAAAAGTTGGATCTGCTTTAGATAACTTATTTGATCCCCCTGATCCTGTAGGCATTAATGGCCAGGATTTATTAACAGGAATTCCCAAGCAAGTGATGACTGATTATATTGAGGTCGCTGAATCTTTGGACAAGTCGATTGCAAAAATCGAAGAGGCTGTTTTGAAAGCACTTGAAGAAACACCACCTGAATTAGCAGCCGATATTTATAAAAACGGAATCTATCTAACAGGTGGAGGAGCATTGCTCCGCGGCCTGGATGAACGCCTGGCAAAAAAGACCAAGCTCAATGTCCATGTTGCAGATGATCCCCTGAAAGCTGCTGTTAAGGGAACAGGATTAGCACTTCAACATACAGATAGATACACCTTCCTGATGGACAGACAAAGTCTCTAGTATTAACCAATAAAGCGATTCCGGAATGCGCAATCTTATATATCTTATTATTCGATTTAGCGCCATAGTATTGTTCATATTTTTGGAATCCATTTCATTCTACCTTATCGTCACCTACAATAAAAGTCAAAAGGAAATCTGGGCCCATTCATCAAATCTTTTCACTGGTGCAATCAATGAAAGAGTTCAGGGCGTTTATTCCTTTTTTGATCTTCAATCCTCCAACGACAGTTTGTTGATTGAAAATGCAAGACTCCATGAAACAATAATTAACTATCGAATTCAATCTACGGACAATTCCTTTCAACGATTCGAATTACAGGACAGCGTGCTTGATTATCAGTTGATACCATCAAGAATATGTTCCAAGACATTGCATCTGAGAAATAACTTTATCACGCTCTGCAAAGGAACAGATGATGGAATATATCCGGGGATGGGAGTTATCTCAAACAATGGTGTTATTGGAATTGTTAAAACTGCATCTTCAGGTTATGCTACTGTTATTATGATACATAATTCCCAAAGCAATATTGGCGCTAAAGTAAAGTCCAAAAACTATAGTGGCAATCTGATTTGGAATTTTGATGATACACAAATCCTTAGTCTGACAAATATCCCAAAGCATGCAGAATTATCAGTTGGAGATACGATCGTCACAAGTGGTTATTCGATTTCATTCCCTGCTGAAGTACCGATAGGAAAAATCATGGATTTTAAAATCGAAGGCGGAAGCAATAATTACATTATAAATGTGCGCTTGGATTATGATCTTTCAAAAACTGAATTTGTTTATGTTGTAGATTTTGAAGACAAAAAAGAAAAGGCAGCTCTTATAAAAGTTGAGAATGAATAGTCTGCTCAAAAGAAATATAATACGTGCCATTTTTGTATTAATAATACAGCTCATTCTTTTGAAAAGAATAGACATAAGTTTTGAGAACTTCAATTATGTCCACTTTACAATATATCCCATCATTCTGGCTTTGATTCCTTATAAATCTTCAAAAACGCTTATCGTTTTTCTTGGTTTCATTCTTGGGTTAATTGTAGACCTATTTTATGATTCTATAGGAATACATGCTGCCGCTTGTACCCTGGTGGCTTACTTAAGGCCCTATATTCTTAATATGATTAGTCCGGTCGAAGGGTATAAAAAGGATGGACTTACCTCTTTTTCTTATGGAATTCCCTGGTTTATCTCTTATTTAGGCATCTTTCTGTTCATCCATCTCATAACGGTGTATTCTCTTGAGGCGTTTTCTTTTGTTTATCTAAAAGAAATTATTCTAAGAACTATATTCAGCTTTATTGCATCTTTGTTTTTGATCACGATTGCACAATTAATTTTTAATCCTAAATACTAAAAATTCTTGAGCAGTTTTAACACAAGGCAGGCACCAATACTTTGGACTTTTATTCTGGGTTCTCTTGTATTGGTATACAAACTTGCCCAAATTCAATTGTTTGATGATACTTATAAAGAACTGGCTCAAAAAACCATTCTGGATAAAAGGACTAACTATCCCGCAAGAGGATTAATCTATGATCGAAATGGTAAGTTGTTGACTTACAACAAACCAATCTATGATTTAGAAATGATCTATCGGAATATTGATCCTCAGATGGACACAAGTCTGTTCTGTGAATTGTTGGAGATAGATGTCCAGGACTTTGAAAAATATGTTGAAAAAGATTGGAAAGACAAACGGTATCATAAGTCAATACCAACTTTGTTTCTTTCAAAAATTAGCCCTGAAACTTATTCCCGATTTCAAGAGCAACTGTTCAGATTTCCGGGGTTTTATCCTATTCAAAGAAATATACGCGCTTATCCTCATTCCAGTGCTGCTCATTTATTAGGCTACCTCGGGGAGGTCGATATGAGTAATATTAATGCTCCCGAAGAAGATTATCAAATTGGGGATTTCATTGGTAAAAGTGGCTTGGAAAAGAAATATGAGCCTCAACTCAAGGGCGTTAAAGGTGTTAATTTTCTGGTCAGAGATAACGTCGGAAGAAAAGTCTCTTCCTTTAATGCCGGACGACTAGATTCGCTGGCAAAAACAGGAATGAATCTACAAAGTACAATTGACCTTGAGCTTCAGGCCTATTGTGAATCATTGATGGAAGGTAAGCGTGGAAGTGTTGTAGCAATTCAACCTCAAACCGGTGGAATACTAACAATGCTTTCGGCACCCAACTATGATCCTAATCTATTAAATCTTGACCGCGATAGGGGAAAGGCATTTAAGGCCTTACTCAACGATACATTACAAAGACCATTTCTGGATAGATCTATTTCTGCAAGATATCCTCCGGGTTCAATATTCAAACCCATTTTGGCATTGATTGCTTTTCAGGAAGGTGTTTTCAAACCGCGTCAGACTGTTTTATGTGATGGCTTTTATCAATACAGAACTTTCAAGTATGGCTGCCACGAACATAGCCCTTCATATAATGTGGAAATCGGATTGATGCATTCCTGCAATAGTTATTTCTATACTATGTTTCGTAGTCTGATAGAGAAAGAAGGATACCAAAACCCGGAAAAAGGTCTTAATATTCTCAAAGAACATCTTCATGATTTTGGACTGGGTAAAAAGTTAGGGATAGATCTTAGTTTCGAAAGAGATGGATATGTTCCTTCGCCTGAATATTACGATCGACTCTATAGAAATCAAGATGGCGATTGGAGGTCTACTTATATTATGTCCATAGGAATCGGGCAGGGAGAATTGGAATTAACCACACTTCAGATGGCTAATCTGGCTGCAATAATCGCTAACAGAGGTTACTATTACCGCCCCCATCTAATTACAGGTTTTAGCAACGAAGACATTTCAGTCAATACCGGCTATACCACTAAAAATAAAGTGAAAATCGATTCTATCTATTTTCAGCCTGTCATTAATGGAATGTATAGAACGATTACTCAAGGTACTGGTCATAGAGCTTATGTGCCGGGTTTAAATATCTGCGGCAAGACAGGAACTTCTGAAAATTCTCATGGTGAAGATCATTCCGTCTTTTTTGCTTTTGCACCAAAAAATGATCCCAAAATTGCACTTGCTGTGTATGTTGAAAATGCAGGATTTGGTGGGGATATTGCAGCGCCAATAGCCGGATTAATTTTGGAAAAGTATTTTAAAGGGGAAATATCACGTCCACTCTTGGAAGAAAGGATTAAAAGTATTAATCTTATTGACAAACCGTAGAACATGACCATTTCCTCAATCGTTGCTGTAAGCAATAATAACGCAATTGGTATAGATAATGATCTCCCTTGGCATCTCCCGGGAGACCTGAAGTTTTTTAAAGAAACCACATATGGGAAATATGTCCTGATGGGTAGAAAAAGCTTTGAGTCGATTGGAAGACCTTTACCGGGACGCACCAATATAGTTGTCACTAGAAATAAAGATTTTTATCATTCCGGAATCAAAGTAGTTCATTCTATCGCTGATGGTATCCTAATAGCCCAGAATGCACAACAGGAAGAATTGTTTATCCTTGGGGGAAGTAAGATCTATACTCAGACACAAAATTTATGGGATAATCTCTATCTAACAAAGGTTGATACCGATGTAAATAATGCTACTGCTTTTTTCCCTCAACTCAACTGGAATGACTGGCATTTAGAATCGGAAGAGTCACACCTCAGTGATGATAAAAATCCTTTTAACTATTCAATTTGTTTATATAAAAGAAAATAACTCCAGAGATGAAAGAAGAATTTTTACATTCTCTCTGGAAACTAAAAAAATTCAATCATAAACAATTATCAACTTCCAAAGGAGAATCATTAACCATCATCGATTTCGGTATTCATAACCACAACGCCGGGCCTGATTTTTTAAATGGAAAAATCCGGATCAATAACACTGTCTGGGCCGGTCATATCGAAATACATATAAAGGCATCGGATTGGTATAAACACAAACATGATCATGACCTTGCTTATGATAATGTCATTCTACATGTTGTTTACATCCATGACCGAGAAGTCTTTAATACCAAAGGTCATCTGATACCTTCCCTAGAAATGAAAGACAGAATTTCTACAAAAAGCATAGAAACCTATTCCAAATTCCGATCCTCCCTGGATTGGATTCCATGCGCCAGACAAATTCAAAGCGTTGATAACAATCGCATACAATTATTTCTTGATCGCTTATTTGTCGATCGTCTACTTAATAAATCCACACGAATTCTCGATCTTCTGAACAGAAATAAAAACGATTGGGAAGCAACCATGTATTATCTCCTCATGAAATATTTTGGACTAAAAGTAAATGGTGAGGCTTTTGAAAGCTTATCCAGTTGTGTGCCTTTTAAACTTCTTATAAAATATGCAAATAATTTGATGCAATTGGAGGCTCTTTTGTTAGGACAGGCTGGATTACTTCATTCTAAAGACGAATATATTGTTGCATTAAAAAAGGAATATCTCTATCTACAAAAAAAACATAAGCTCTATCCTATGACCGGTGTTGAGTGGCGATTTTCAAAATTACGTCCCGCAAATTTTCCTACGATCAGAATAGCTCAAATCGCAGCCTTATATCACAACTGTACTTCTCTTTTTAATCAATTTATTTTACATGCTGACTTAAAGGAAATCTATTCCTTCTTAAATGTAAAAACAAGTTCCTATTGGAATGAGCATTATATTCCGGGAAAGAAAAACAAATACAAGAATAAATCATTAGGTAAAACGACAAAAGACATTTTACTGATCAATGTAATCATTCCATTGATGTATAGTTATGCCCATTTAATATCTGATGAAAAACTGAAAGAAAAAACCATTGAACTCCTGTATGAAATCCCTTCTGAGCAAAATAAAATAATTCGTAAGTGGAAAGAAAATGGTATTATCTCAAAAAATGCAGCAAAAAGTCAGGCGTTAATTGAACTTAAAAGCCAATATTGTGATAACTATGCTTGCCTTAATTGTGTTATAGGTCAACAATTACTATTCAAATGACAAAAAACATCATCGCCAGAATTTTGTTGTCTCCTCTTTCACTTTTGTATTATGGTCTGATTTCAGTGAGAAACATTTTTTACGAAACCGGTATACTTAAGTCAACAAGTTTCAATCTACCGGTTATAAATGTTGGCAATCTTAGTCTGGGTGGTACAGGAAAAACACCCCATATTGAATATTTGATTGAGTTGCTTCACCCTTTTATTAATGTAGCTACATTAAGTCGCGGATATAAACGAAAAAGCAAAGGGTTCCATTGGGTGGTGACTAATGACACTGCGGAATCCAAAGGAGATGAACCTTTGCAATTCAAGAAAAAATTTCCATCAATTCCTGTTGCCGTATCCGAAAGTCGCGATATCGGAATTCCAATGATTGTCGGACAATATCCTCAAACTCAAGCCATATTATTAGATGATGCATTTCAACATCGATCAGTAGTTCCGGGATTAAACATTTTGCTAACCGAATATGATAATCTATTTACTGATGATTTTCTTTTGCCGGCAGGAAGACTTCGAGAACCAAGAAAATCATATGAAAGAGCTGATATAATAATAATTACGAAATGCCCCGACGAAATAGCAGATGCAGACCGTAAAGAAGTAACATCCAAAATTCGACCTTATCCACATCAGCACGTTTATTTTTCGGAATATGTCTATCATGCCCCATATTTTATTTTTGATAGATCTATTACTTTAAATCTTACAGAGGGTCAAAATGTAATTCTTTTTTCAGCCATAGCGTCTGTAGATTATCTATTAAACCATCTCAACAAAAAAAGCAATGTATTAGATGTGGTCAAATACGAGGATCATCATTTTTTTACAGAATTCGAAATGAATCAAATCAAAAAAATGTATGAAAACTTAGTTAGTGAGAATACAGTATTTTTAACTACTGAAAAAGATGCAATGAGGCTAGAGTTGCACAGAGAGTTTCTGCTTAAAAACAAAATTCCAATTTTTGTTTTGCCGATTGAGGTTCGTTTTCTTGATGATGATAAACAAGCATTCGATAGCATCGTAAAAGATTATTTGATATCCTTCAAAGTTTGAATTATTGAAACGCTTATTCTTATTTATTTCTTTTGCTGTTTTCTTGAAGACCTCTTTTATATGGAGTCAATCTGAATACTATAAAAGTGGTCATCTTGTTGAACAAACTTTGGATAGGTTAGACATCCTCTATACTTCGGATCATACTTTTCATCATTCGGTAAAGAATTATTCTCGAGAGCGAGTATTTAATTATTTGCGGAACGTAAAAACGTCCAATCTTAAACCGCTCGACAGTTGGGATATTCAATATCTCCTGAAAGACAGTTTATTGTCTAACTCAATTAATGATAATAAAGGGTTCTGGAAAAGTTTTTATGAAAATCCTTCTCATTTCTATGAATACCAAAATGAAGATTTTTCATTTGTCCTAAACCCCGTGTTATATTTTCGGCTTGGTGAAGATCTTGAGAATGAGGAGTTCATTTTTCAGAATACTCGAGGATTAGAGTTATATGGTCAGCTGGATCAAAAATTCTATTTCTATACCAGCTTATTTGAGAACCAATCCAATTTTCTAAATTATATCAGACCCTATATAAGTCAGTATAATGCCATTCCGGGTCAAGGAAATTATAAAGATTATCAGAGTAGTTTAATTGATGCATTTCAGGGGTTTGATTATTCCAATGCACAAGCATATCTTGGTTACAAGCTCAGCAAACATGCTTTTTTGGAATTGGGTCATGGAAAACATTTCATAGGAAATGGACAGCGATCCTTACTCCTGAGTGACGATGGGCAAAATTACTTCTACCTGAAATTTAAAGTAGAAATCTGGAAGCTGTACTATCAGTCTATTTTTGCGGAACTGTCATCAGTCTCTGCAAGATATAATCCCGGAAATAATATTTTACCTAAAAAATATATGGCAAGCCATTATCTTGGATTTAAGCCAAATCAAAAATTTGAAATTGGATTATTTGAATCCGTTGTCTTTTCGCGGGAAAACCATTTCGAATTTCAATATCTCAATCCTATTATTATTATATAGAAGTATTGAACATCTTTTAGATAGCCCTGACAATGTTCTTTTGGGTCTCAATATTAAATGGAATGTGATTCCAAAACATTCGCTCTATGGACAAGTTATGCTTGACGAATTAAAACTGAGTGAATTGTTTTCCGGGAATGGTTGGTGGGGAAACAAGTACGGCATTCAACTCGGTATAAAATCAATTGATTTTGCAGGTGTTGATCATCTGGATTTTCAATTAGAAACCAATTGGGTCCGACCATACACTTATTCTCATTATAATCTTCCTTTAGCACATCCTCTGGGGTCCAACTTTCGGGAATGGCTTTTTACAGCGCGTTATAAAATTGGGCATAAATTATATCTAAGGGGAGACTACCTAAATACGGTGGTAGGGAAGAATGATGACAATAATTATGGATCTGATATTTTGCTTGTTAATGAAACTCGGGTTGCAGATTTTGGCAATGATCTTTTACAAGGGGAGCGCAGAAAAATTCATCAAGCCACGCTTTTAGCAAGCTTTGAATTATCATATAATCTATTTTTGGACCTTAACTATATTTTACGTTCTGAATCCAGAAGAAATTTAGGAAATTTGAAGACAAATTATTTGGGTATGGCAATAAGGTATAATATGGCTCCCGTTAAAATTGATTATTGATGACTAAAATAGAGGATCTTATAAAGGAACGAATACTTGTCTTGGATGGTGCGATGGGCACCATGATCCAACGGTATAATCTTACCGAAGCAGATTTTAGATCTTCCAGATTCAAAGACCATCCTAATGACCTTAAAGGGAACAACGATTTGCTTTCAATAAGCTGCCCCCACGTTATTGAGGAGATACATAAGCAATATATTGATGCGGGCGCTGATATAATTGAAACCAATACATTTAATGCAACTAGTATTTCTCAGGCAGATTATGGTCTGGAATCCATTGCTTATGAATTAAATCTGGCATCCGCTCAAATTGCAAAAAAGGTAGCGCTGCAATATGAAAATATATTTGTTGCTGGTGCACTTGGACCTACAAATAAAACAGCATCGATCTCACCAGATATTAATAGACCCGGTTTGCGCGCTGTTGACTTTGATGAATTGGTACAAGCTTATTATGATCAGACAGCCGGTCTGGTAGAAGGTGGTGTCGATTTATTACTTGTAGAAACCGTTTTCGATACTCTAAATTGTAAAGCGGCGCTGTATGCTATTGATAAGTATTTTGACGAACATAATGTAGAACTTCCAATAATGGTTTCTGGCACTATAACAGATGCCAGCGGAAGAACATTAAGTGGTCAGACGGTTGATGCCTTTTGGATCTCTGTAGCTCATGCCAATTTGTTTAGTATTGGATTTAATTGTGCTTTAGGCGCAAAGGAAATGAGACCTCACATACAGACTTTATCTAAGATTGCAGATTGCAATATAAGTGCATATCCAAATGCCGGGCTACCAAATGAACTTGGCGCATATGATCAGTCTCCATCAATTATGAAATCATATATTCAAGATTTTGTTGAGAGTGGCTTAGTGAATATAATAGGAGGCTGCTGCGGAACTACTCCTGATCATATACGAGCAATGGCTGAAGCAGTGAAAAATATCACACCGAGAAGCATTCCTCAAATTAATCCTGTATCTCAATTTGCCGGAATGAATCCATTGATAATTCATGAAGACATGAACTTTATCAATATCGGTGAAAGAACGAATGTGACAGGATCAAAAAAATTCTCACGACATATTATGGCAGGAGAATTTCAGGAAGCGGTTTCCATTGCATCACAACAAGTAGAAGGGGGAGCCCAAATACTAGATGTAAATATGGATGAAGGTCTTCTAGACTCCACAAAAGCGATGACTGAATTTCTGAAAATGATTATGTCAGAACCTGACATTGCAAGTTTGCCCATAATGATTGACTCGTCTAAGTTTGACGTTATTGTTGAAGGGCTGAAATGTGTACAAGGAAAGTGTATCGTTAATTCAATTTCCTTAAAGGAAGGAGAAGATGCATTCAGAGAACAAGCCAAGCAAATCCGAAGATTTGGAGCAGCTGTTGTTGTTATGGCATTTGATGAACAAGGGCAAGCCGATACAACCGCCCGTAAAGTATCCATTTGTAAACGCGCCTATGACATTCTTGTAAATGAGCTAAAATTCAAAGCCCAAGACATCATTTTTGATCCAAATGTTTTTGCAGTAGCAACCGGAATTCAAGAACATAATAATTATGCCATCAACTATCTTGAGGCCACTAAGCAAATTAAAAAAATATGCCCCGGATCTTTAATTAGTGGTGGTGTTAGTAATATCTCATTTTCATTCAGAGGAAATAATCAGGTAAGAGAGGCGATGCATTCTGCATTTCTGTATCATGCCATTAAAGCCGGGATGGACATGGGAATCGTCAATGCGGGGATGATTGATATCTATGAAGAGATACCAAAAGATCTTTTATCTCTTGTTGAAGATGTCCTGTTCAATAAAACGGAATTTGCAACTGAAGCTCTTACTCAATACGCCCAAAACATTCAGGGCGAAGGAAAGAAATTTGAAAGAGATTTACGCTGGAGGGAAGAGCCCGTTGAAAAACGACTGGAGCATGCTCTAGTAAAAGGAATTGTTGAATATATAGAAGAGGATGCGGAAATTTCGAGGCTTAGCTTACCAAGAAGTTTAGATGTAATTGAGGGTCCTCTTATGGATGGAATGAATGTAGTGGGTCAATTATTTGGTGAAGGAAAAATGTTCCTTCCGCAAGTAGTAAAAAGTGCACGTGTAATGAAAAAAGCCGTAGCATATCTCACTCCATTTATCGAACAGGAAAAAGATTCAGATAAAAAAAGCAGTAAAGGAAAAATACTTCTGGCAACCGTTAAAGGTGATGTCCATGATATTGGAAAGAATATTGTTGGAGTCGTTCTATCTTGCAATAATTATGAAGTAATTGATATGGGGGTTATGGTCAGAGCTGAAAACATATTAAAACACGCCCTTGAAGAAAATGTTGATATCGTTGGCTTAAGTGGACTAATCACTCCTTCTCTGGATGAAATGGTGTTTGTCTCTCAGGAAATGGAAAGATTAAACATGACCATTCCTCTGTTGATAGGCGGTGCAACTACCTCAAAGACCCATACCGCTTTAAAAATAGATACTTGTTATTCCGGACCGGTTATTCATGTTCTTGATGCCTCCAAAAGTGTTGCAGTAGCCTCAAATCTGCTAAGTGATAATAATACTTCAGTAATTGATTATACTCAGGGAGTTAAAACGTCTTATGAAAATCTTAGAGTTGCTCGAGCCAATAATAGTAAATCTAAAAAAACAGTGTCTATTGATTTTGCACGTTCTAATAAATACAAGTTGGACTGGGAGAATTACACAGCACCACAACCTCCAATGTTAGGAGTTCGCTATTTTGAAGACTATTCGATTCAAGAAATTTCAGAATATATTGACTGGACACCATTTTTCACAAGCTGGCAGCTTAAGGGCAAATATCCAGGTATCTTTAATGACCCAATAATCGGTACAGAATCAAAAATACTGTTCAATGATGCTCAGAGTATTTTAAGAAGAATTATCGATGAAAAATGGCTTACTGCAAAAGCAGCAGTTGGTATTTTCAGAGCAAACTCAAACGAGGAAGACAGTACTGAATTATATGATGAGCACGATCATCTTATAGAAACCATTCACCATTTACGTCAGCAAAATAAAAAGTCAGAAGGATTACCAAATTACTCTCTTTCTGATTTTGTAGCTCCAAAATCATCCGGCAAAAAAGATTACATGGGTTTCTTTGCAGTTACTGCTGGAATAGGAATAGAAGATCATGTCAAAAATTATGAAGCCTCTCACGATGACTACTCCGCTATCATACTGAAGGCCTTAGCCGATAGACTGGCCGAAGCCTTTGCTGAATTATTGCATAAAAAAATAAGAATGGAAATTTGGGCCTATGCTCCTGAGGAGTCCCTGAATAACGTCTCGCTAATCAAAGAAAAATATCAGGGAATTAGACCTGCTCCAGGATATCCGGCTTGTCCGGAACATTCCGAAAAAGTAAAATTATTTGACTTAATGGATGTAGAAAAGAAAATTCAAATATCTCTAACAGAATCTTTCGCTATGTATCCGGCTGCCTCAGTAAGCGGATATTACTTCTCTCACCCGCAAAGTAAATACTTTGGGATAAGTCATATTGACTCTGATCAGTTGATAGATTATGCTAGAAGAAAAGACATTACCTTAGCTGAGGCTAAGCGAATACTGCAATCTATTATATAATTAGGATGCCGCAAGACAATAACGATATATCACTAAAAGAGCTATTTACCAGAATTGGTGAGTATTGTAATTATATACTGAAATCTTACAAGTCAATATTGTTGATTGCGATATTGTCAGCGCTTACTTTTTTTGGTTTAAAATTTAACACAAAGGCCGTTTATTCGGCTGAGCTTACATTCATGCTCAATGAAGATACTCAGGGAAACCTGGGTGGCCTTGGAGGTATATTAGGTCAATTTGGCTTGGGGATGTCTTCGCAAGAATCCAATCTGGATAAAATTCTACAACTATCAAAAGCCAGACGAATAACTCAGAATGCGCTCTTTAATACAATAGAAATTGGTTCAAAAAGTACTTACTTGGCCAACCATCTTATTTCTGTTTTAGAAAAGGATAAGCGTTGGACAAAGTCCGGACTTTTGAGTTTTTCAAAATCTGACGATTCTCTGGACTTGGAAGGATTTATGTTTGTACATGATTCTTTGGAAACATTTACACTACTTGAGAACAAGGCCCTCAAAAGACTTCATCTTCTACTCGCTGGAAATCAAAATGTTAATGGTTTGTTTTCAAGTGAATATTCTGAACTTACCGGTATCATGAAGCTTCATATGAATAGTCATAATGAAGATCTATCTGTAGCTACGGTAAATCTAATGTTCGAAGAACTAAGCAAATACTATATCGAGAAGGCGACTGAAAAACAGGAATATGATTTTAATATCATTAAGAACAAGCATGATTCGATAAGTAATCGATTAGCGGAAATACAATATCAAATTGCTGTATTTCAGGACAGCCATAGAAATATATTCAGAAAACAAGATATCCTTAAGGAGAAACAACTTAAAACAGAGGAACAAAAATTGCTTATTATGACTGGAGAAGTTGAAAAGCAGTATCAAATTGCCTCCCTCGCTCTAGATAACAAAACACCCTATATCCAACTCATAGATATGCCTCTTAAACCCATAAGACCAAGTAATCAATCAAGGTTCTATTATCTGATATTGGGAGGACTTCTAGGCGGACTTATAACGATAAGTTATCACCTTTTAAGAAAAATGATTACCGATATAATGAACAGTTAATAATACTATGGTTAAAGTTGGAATTGTGGGTTACGGAAATATCGGAAGAAAGCATCAAGATGCCATATCGATGCTGGACGATATTGAATTGCTTGGAATATGTGATAGCCAGTTCGAGGGAGATCAGCTATCTGACAAACAATTCAACTCTTTTGAAAAAATGATGTTACATCATTCGGATATTGATTTGATCTCAGTATGTACGCCAAATTATCTTCATGAAAAGTTTGGTCTTGAAGCCTTAAATAGTGGCCGCCACTTAATTTGTGAAAAACCATTTGCTTTAAGTAGCTCAGCGTGTCAAAATATTATCGACGCTTCAAAGAAGAATAACAAGAAAATATTTTGTGTCATGCAAAATCGATTTTCACCGATTAGTCAATGGTTGAAGAAAATCATTGACTCAAATGTCCTCGGGGAAATTTATATGATTAATGTGGCATGTTATTGGAATAGAAATAAAGATTACTATAAAAATTCAGACTGGCGAGGGACTCAATCAAAAGATGGGGGTACATTATTAACGCAGTTTTCTCATTATGTAGATACCCTATACTGGCTGTTTGGTAATTTGAATATCGATCATGCTGAATTTAGAAATTTCAACCATGAGGAAATGATAGAATTTGAAGATAGCTGCATTTTTAATTTTACCTGTAATGAGAATACTATAGGATCATTCAGTTATTCAACTTCAGCATTTGAAAAGAATTTTGAAAGTACTATGAGTATCGTTGCCGAAAAAGGAACAATAAAAATTGCAGGACAATATATGGATCGCTTAGAATACTGTAATATTCAAAATATGAATCTCCCGAAACTAAGCAATGCAAATAATATTGCCAATCTCAGCAAAGTATATGACAATGCAATTGCTTCAATAAAAAATGACACACCCATTATGATCAGCTCTGAGGACGGGTTAAATGTTCTTAAAATAATTGAACAGGTATACAGTTATAAAAAAAGTTAAATGGAAAATATACATCCCATTTTTGATAAACTGCTTAGCAAAGAAGATAAGGAACGGTTTTTGTCACAAAGGGCAAAAACGATTTGGTTTACAGGACTTTCCGGTTCAGGGAAAAGTACAATAGCCCAAGGATTCGAAAAAATGTTATTTGACAAGGGCTATATGATTCAAGTTCTGGATGGAGATAATACCAGAACAGGTATCAATAATAATCTTGGATTTTCGATCGAGGATAGAAGAGAGAACATCAGAAGGATTTCCGAAGTATCAAGATTGTTCAATGACAGTGGAATTATTTGCATAAATAGCTTTGTAAGTCCGACAGAAGAAATTCGAGAAATGGCAAAAACAATTATAGGTGAAGAGAATTTTCTGTTGGTATATGTTAACACCCCAATTGAGATTTGTGAAGAACGAGACGTAAAGGGATTATATAAAAAAGCCAGAGCTGGTGAATTAAAAGGATTCACCGGCATAGACTCTCCTTTTGAAGCTCCAAAAGATCCCGATTTAGAAATTTTAACATTTAACCAAACAATAGAAGAATCTATTCTAAAAGTATTTAAATTTGTCGCTCCTTTAATCCAAATACACTAGTTGTATAGAATATGAATTATAATTTAAACCATATAAAAGAACTTGAATCGGAGTCTATCTTCGTAATGCGCGAAGTAGCAGCTCAGTTTGAAAATCCGGTATTAATGTTTTCCGGCGGGAAGGATTCCATACTTATGGTCCACTTGGCTCATAAAGCCTTTTTCCCTGCTCGAATACCTTTTACTCTTCTCCATATAGATACCGGACATAATTTTCCTGAAACTTTACAATTTCGTGATGAGATGGTAGAAAAGTTAGGCGCCCGATTAATCGTAGGATCTGTTCAAGAAGCGATCAATAAAAGACTCGTGGTTGAAGAAAAAGGTATTAATGCAAGTAGAAATGCATTACAAACCTCTGTATTACTTGAAAGCCTTGAGGAAGGAAAATATGACGCCGCCCTTGGAGGAGCCAGAAGAGATGAAGAGAAAGCTCGGGCTAAAGAACGTTTCTTTTCGCATCGAGATGAATTTGGCCAATGGGATCCCAAAAACCAACGTCCCGAGCTTTGGAATATCTTCAACGGCAAACATTTAATGGGCGAACATTTTCGAGTCTTTCCAATAAGTAATTGGACAGAATTAGATGTTTGGCAATATCTGGCACATGAAAAAGTTCCTCTCCCATCTTTATATTTTGTACACGAAAGAGATGTGTTTCAAAGAGATGGTGTCCTATTGGCAGACTCGGAATTTATAGAAAAGAAACGAGACGAAACAGTATATAAAGCACGTGTAAGATGTAGAACGATTGGAGACATGACTTGTACCGGTGTTTGGGAATCCAATGCAGCAACAATTGAAGATATTATTGAAGAAGTTGCAACAACAAGATTAACAGAAAGAGGTGGCCGTACTGATGATAAAAGAAGTGAAACCAGTATGGAAGACAGAAAGAAAAAGGGATACTTTTAATAGCAGACATAATTCGAAATGAGCGAAAACGAAAATATATCAAGTGAATTATTGAGGTTTACCACCGCAGGTTCAGTAGATGATGGAAAATCAACACTGATCGGTAGATTACTTTATGATAGCAAATCTATTTATCAGGATCAATATGATGCCATCAAGAAAGCCAGTGAAAGAAGAGGTGAAGAAGGTGTTAACCTTGCTCTACTAACCGATGGTCTTAAATCTGAAAGAGAACAAGGTATTACCATCGATGTGGCTTATAGATATTTCGCAACACCAAAGCGAAAATTTATTATTGCAGACACACCAGGGCATATACAGTATACACGGAATATGGTTACAGGTGCCTCTACAGCCAATGTAGCCCTGGTTTTGATTGATGCCAGAAATGGAGTTGTTGAACAAACAAAACGTCACGCAATTATTGCATCCTTGTTACAAATTCCACATGTTGTTGTATGTATCAACAAAATGGATCTTGTAGATTATGATCGGAATACCTACAATAAAATCCAAGATGATTTTGAAAAGTTTGCAGCCAAACTTGATGTTTCTGATGTTCACTTTATTCCAATCTCCGCCTTGCTTGGAGATAATGTTGTAAACCGATCAGATAAAACACCTTGGTACGATGGTCCAACTCTAATGTATTATCTTGAAAATGTTCACATTGCAAGTGACCACAATTTCATTGATACTCGATTTCCTGTTCAATATGTAATTAGACCTAATAAGACTGAATATCATGATTATAGGGGATATGCAGGTAGAGTTGCAGGCGGAGTACTCAAAAAAGGTGATGACGTGATGCTTTTACCCTCAGGTTTTACTTCAAAAATAGCGTCCATCAATGGCCCGGCCGGTGAACAAGAACAAGCCGTTCCACCAGAATCGGTTACCATTCTATTGAATGATGACTTTGATCTTAGCCGTGGCGATATGATAGTGCGTGCAAACAATAGCCCAACAGTAAGTCAAGATATTGAGATCATGGTTGTTTGGTTTGATCAATCCAAACCATTACAAGTAAAAGGCAAATATGCTTTAATGCATACAACACAATCTCTTCGATGTGTCATTAAAGAAGTGCGTTACAAATTAAATATCAATACCCTGCATCGTGAATTTGAAGACAATGAAATTAACATGAATGATGTAGCCCGTGTGGTGCTTAGAACAACAAGTCCTCTCTTCATAGATTCTTATCGAAAAAATAGAATTACAGGTAGTGTGATTCTTGTTGATGAAGGGACTAACAGTACCGTCGGCGCAGGAATGGTAATATAATTTAGATTTTTCTTTCTTTTTTGCTGACAGGATTCTGCTAACTTAACAGCATTAAATTTGATCTTATCAAGAATTCTGAAGAATATCAAGCTATAGTTGAGCAATATCATCTACCTATACATTTTAGTCCTAAATGGTTGAATGCTGTTGTTACAAAAGGTAGCTGGGATGCAATAGTTGCAAAAGATAAGAACAATAATCTTGAAGCGGTACTCGTCTACCACATAAGAACCTACCTTGGATTCAAGCTCATCTTAATGCCTCCACTTACAGCTTATGGTGGCTTATTTCTTAATTATCCAAAGGGAACCAAAGAACATTCAAAAATATCTTTTGAAAATAAAATCATAAATAGATTATTTGATGAATTACCCGATCATGATCTCTTCTATCAACAATTTCATCCAAGTATAAAAAATTGGTTGCCTTTACATTGGAAAAAATATAAACAATCTACGCGTTACACTTATCAACTCAATTTAAAACGAGATAATGAAAAATTATGGGGTCAACTTAAAAGTAGTGTTAGGACAAATGTCAGAAATGCAGAACCCCATTGTCAAATTGATACGATTTCATTTGAGGATTACTGGGATAATCTATCATCTTCTTACGAAAAAAGAAATAAGAAGAATCCTTTTCGCAAAGATCTTTTAAGTCGTATTTATAATGCTTTCAATTCCGAAAACAGATGTAGATTAAATTGTGTAAGAGATAATTTAACGCAAGAAATTCTTGCAGGAATTTTCATAATAGAAGATGAAAAGTCAAGTTACTATCTATCTGGTTTCTTTCACCCTGATAAAAAGACGAAATATGCTTTCAGTTTTTTGATTTGGAAAAGTATTATTAACTCAAATACTGAGATATTTGATTTTGAAGGAAGCATTATTCCTGATATCGAAAAGTTTTTCAGAAGTTTCGGAGGGCAAATGATTCCTCATTTCAAAATTTGGAAAGTGAATAGTCCTCTGCTTAAATTAATCTTTAAATTTAAAAGGCCTGGTTTCCTTGGATAAGACTTTGATAATAAACTTCGGCGGCACCGAACGTCTCACTCTCCAATTAGTCAACTGCTTAAACTGGATCGAAAAAAGTTTTAAGATTAACAACAACCAAGGGTCTTCTGCTTACAGATCTATATTCTCAAATTGGGCTCCTGCCTATCCTGAAACGACTGGATATCTTATCCCTAGTTTGATCAATGCATCAGAAATTTTACAAGAAGATAAGTGGTTTGCTCTGGCTAAAAAGCAAATCCAATATTTTAAATCGATCCAACTTTCAAATGGTGCTTTTCCAGTCAATAAAAACCAACCCACTCCATTGGCCTTTGATACCAGTCAAATTCTTCTGGGTTTGTTACTTTACTATAAGAAAACAGGAGATTCGGATTGTATTGCAATGATTCAATCCTGTTATTCCTGGATCATTTCAACAATTAGCGATAAGGGTATAATTGAACGATATAATTTGCACAATAAATTCAATCCGTCATATTATACCCGAATTGCTTGGTCGATCCTTTTTTACGAAAAAGAATTTGGACTTGACCACACCAATAAATCGCTTAATTTTTACAATCATCTGAAATCCTTTTTTAATGAAGGAGACTTTATAAGTTCTGCAGGATTTTACCCTGACCAATCTGCTTACAGCCATACTGTGTCTTATGCGCTTAGAGGATTGTTTGAATCGGCAAATATTTTGGAAGATGATTCCAGCTTTCAAATAATCAAGGAAGAACTACTAAAACTTAAAAATCAAATTGAAGAGCGCCAAGGATTTCCCGGAAAATTTGATAAAACCCGAACCGGAGATTTTAGTTTCATTTGTTCAACAGGACATCTTCAATTAGCGACATTATATTTGTTGATAGCCCGTCTCCAATCCTCTCAGGATTATAATTCTGTCATAGAAATATTGCTGGGTTCAATCCTTAATAAACAAAGAAAGTACCTGTTTAATAAGGGTGCTATCCCGTCCTCAATTCCTATTTATGGAGAATATCAAAGATTAAAATATACCAATTGGACACAAAATTTTTCGTAGATACGATCATTCTTTTATTGAGCTTATAGCCCCCGAATTCGCTCTGATTGTAATAATCTCACCTACAGGGCTATGATTATTCATAGAATATAAAGAACTGATATAGTACTCGTAGACTTCAGGATTGAATACATGATTATATAAATAATTGGAGTTTTCATCAACAATAGGTTTGCCCTGATACTCCAAATAATCCAAAAAATATAGTCGGATAGCTTTGGGTAAAATGGCCAATAGCTTGTATCGTATCAATCTCTTTCTTGATCCTCTTAATATCATAATATAATCATCAGCTATTTCAGAATCGTCAAAGTCATAAACAATTGAAAGACCATTTACGCCGTGATTAAAGCTGATCTTTTCGAGTTTAATTTTTTCAATCAATTTCTGATTTACAATCTGATGGTTTTGAAAGAAACTGTCTCGCTTTATTTGGTTCAATTTATTAAAGGAATCCCATTTATAATAAAGTGCTTGATCCTTATTTAATGAAACTTTATGAATATTATAGTATGCTGCCAGGGGCTCATTGTCCATGTATTCCGGATCATCCGAAATATCATCACATATAAGGCATTCATATTTTGAAGTTGTACAAAACCTGTTCAGATAAACTGTGTCTCTACTATCAACATTCGCTTCCAGGATCATCCTGTTATGTTCACTCCTTTCATGTAAATCTTTGAAAAGAGGTACGCGCTCAATTCCAAGAACGAAAGAAATTAAAATCAAAATTGATAAGTAGATGTTTTTAGTTCTGTCGGTTTCAACCAGAGAAACAGCAAACATCAACATAACCATAAAACCAAACAATGCTGATCGAGCTTCAAAGAGTGAGGCTATTATCATTGTTGTCATTGAAAGAAAAACAGCAAATAACAGATATAAACCCTGTTTGTTAAATTTAACGGACTTCTGCCCGGCAAATAATAAAACAAGGATAACAGGTGTGTACCGCAGTAAGTAATATCCTGTTCTTTTAAAATATTCAATCATTTTGTACCCTATCCCATCAAAATGAAAGCCTTCCTTCGCCAGACGAAAGTCCAGTGCTGGAGAAATGAGCATCATGATCCCACCAATCATTAGAATTCCGCTACTTATTAAAAGAGGAACATCCAATTTCCTTTTTGAGATATAAATATTGAGAACCAATGCGAAGCTTAATAAAAATAAACTCAGGGTAACATTTTCATTTGCCATGCTAATTAGTACCGTAAGTGGAATCAGGAGAATGGGGTTTGGAGTTTTACTTCTAGCATAGTCAAAAAGGAGAGACAAGTATGATAGCTGCAATAAAAGAATCCAACTATAATTGAGTGATCCTGTAGTCCAAAAATATGCTCTCCCCAGATCAAAGTGAAACACCCATATAAATAGTAAAACGAAAATATAATACGGCCAAAATTTTAATTCCTTCCTTGAAGTTCTTAGAATAACAAGAGGAAAAGTAAGAAACACGGCAGTGTTGATAAAATCAAATACCCAGCCGGGTAAAAGTAAAATCAATTGTAAAATAAAATGAGGGATAACTCTGTAGTTGTAATTGCTGTAATGATTGAATTGTGATTCGATAAAATCGTAAATGTTTAGAATCTTTTGATCTCCCAGATATCCTGATTCTGGAAACTTCAGGGAGTAAAGAAAATCATCCCCTGGCATTAGCGGGACCAGCCTATTTAAACAGAACAAAAAAATGGAGAATATAATCACCAAGATTAATATTCCCCATTTACCAACTCTATGTTTATCTAATTGATTCAATATTGATGATTAACGCATAATCACCAATTTACCAAATCCATGTTTGAAATATGAATCTATATCTTCATTATTGAAATGGTCAATAGAACTGACACCATCAGATGTCATGACACGGTATAGATAAACCCCATTGGCTAATCTATTTCCATATTCATCAGTACCATCCCATTTGTAATCCGTTCTATTAAGACCAATCCTTAAATTTCCTAATTCTTCTTTTGTGATCTCTCTGACAATTTTCCCGGAGAGCGTCATGATCTGAATATTGAATACTTCTGGAATTTCATATCCGGTAAGTGTGAACACAAATTCCGTACTCGTTGAGAAAGGATTTGGATAATTTAAAACATTTGAAATTTGTGAATCTTCAACTACTTTAAATCTTATTTCCAAAGTCTGATCACCAGATATATTTCCCGATGCGTCACTTGCTTGAACATAGAGTACATAGTCACCCGTTTCAAAATCAGCTGAATATTCCAGTCGAGCCAAATTGTTAGATGTTGTATCTGCCGGGTAAAATACAATCGATGACTGAAAGAGATCTATTGGGTTCGATTGTGGGTCAGGCAGTTTTTGTATAGCAAGGTCGAATACGGTTATATCGTTGAGGAGTAGAAATTCATTCTCATCCTTTAATACCACTGAAATTAATGGTGCCGGGGAAATTATATCTCCATCCATTATTCTCACACCATCAAAGGTTACATCCAACAATGGGTTGATTCTATCCCCTTGAACTTCAAAATTTAAGATTCCGATATTATTGAAACTATATTGCTCAGGCTGTTCCATCTCTGGGTTGATTTCCACTCTAAATTCGTGCAATCCCAAGAGGTCATTCGTAGGATATTCAAAATCTATATTCAGGTTTTGCTTAGCCAACAGAGGTGCCAGTCTCTCGAACTGGTTAATTTCCGTATTGCTATCGTCAATAATTGTATATTTTACTAATAGGCTATCCATATCCGTATTAGTGATATTGGTTGCCATCGTTTCCAGGTTGATGTTATTGCCAAGAAATATCGTATCTGATTTGAAGACGAAACGTTCGTTTACATTAAGAACAGCTTCAGGTTTTTCGGTAAACATTATACGCCAGTAATCCATTTGAGGAGATGTTCTTGATACTTCATCCTTGGCGTAAAAATTCAATTTTAAAAGTGGATAAATATTCGCTTTAACAACTGAGAGGTCAAAATCAAA
The DNA here is from genome assembly GCA_965248155.1 of Saprospiraceae bacterium. Taxonomy (GTDB): domain Bacteria; phylum Bacteroidota; class Bacteroidia; order Chitinophagales; family Saprospiraceae; genus RFSX01. The sequence continues at coordinate 1,239,548 of CBDFIO010000002.1, read as the reverse complement.
AACAGGAATATCTTCAAACAGTAAATCCTCATCACCATTATTCTTAATTCCAATTAAGTCTAATCGAAATAAGTCTTCTATATTATTAAATCTCTTGACATCCCATAACAATTTATCCCATGCTAAGGCCGGACCAATAGTTGTGGAATAGACTTCTCCTTCAAACCATCTTCCCAAAATCTTGAATTCAGCTTCTATTCTATCCGATGGTTGTTCGGCAACAATTTCGATAGGTGTGAAGCTTGGATCATTCTTTTTAAATACCAATATATATGGTCTTGCCTCAGATTCCAGATAACAATTATGTATAAAGTTTATCGCCTTAACTCTTTCATTCTTATTGTAGGTGTTATAAGGAAAATTCATCCAGTCCTCAGCCCATGGGCTTGAAAAATAACTATCATATAAAGAAGGGACCTCATTGGTCATCGGTAATCCCGTAACTCCATCAAATGAACTAATATAAACTCCAGCATTGATGTGTTCATCAAATTCAATATATTCTGATTTTGCATTTTGATAACTTATGCTTGGCCTTGTGAGTTGGAAGCTTCCGTTCTTAACTCTTATTTCCTGCTTGCATCATCATATATATAGTTATTATAATCATCTTTTTGCCACTGATACAAATGACTTTGATTCCATCCGTCACTTCCATCTTCAAGGAAAATGAACGAGCTGCTGTTCCATTTCGCCTGACCATTGTTTTCTTTAGGACTTATTCTCCAATAGTATACCGTATTGTGTTCATATGTGATATTAGGTGTCCACTGGATTAATGAAGGAGAGGAATTGATTTCTGTTTGTAGTAAAAATGGACTATCAAATAATTCAGTAGTGTCCAATTCCATAAGGTACATTTCCTTATCTCCAAAAGCATTATTTGAAGATGCATTCAAACTAACTCCTTGTTCATACACTATCCCGAAGTCTCTTGGAAAAATGGGGAAAGCACTATTGTCAAAAATGAAAAAACAATATCCCTCTATGTTGTAAGCACTTTTCAGGTTATTGTTGTCTTCTCCTAATGGGTCCGGAAGTTCCACAACATTATTCTTATAATCCAAAACAATGTTGATTATGTTCTTTCCTAATGCTTCAGTTCCAGGATTAGGTAATTTAAGATTAATGGTCGTTCTGTTAAAAGGAGCATCAGAATCAAAATATATCGTATCTGATTTATTCTCGCCATACTCATGTACAACAAAGTTGTTAAGACTGTCTTTTAAACCTGATCCCAGATTTAAAATATCAAATGTAAGATCGATATGCTCATCAAAAGTTCCAACCTCTCCCATTGTGTTTATCGTAGAAAAATCAACGACATAATCTGGGCCCGGAGCTTCGTAAAGTCTAACAGCAGGATCACCGTGTAGCGTGTTCTGCTGGTGAAAAGTTACCGTCCTCACATTTAATCCATTATACTGATTCTTTAGAACTTCCTTAAGAATAATTCCTATTGGCGCTCCATATAAATCTTCTCCTGCTTCTGTATACATTCCTTTGCCATAATTCCCTAAGGGAGCTATAAATGCATTACCTGAAGAAGCAACAAATGCGATTGCACCTTTATCTTTTGTCAGAATAAATTTTTCACTTAAACTGAAAATTGTTTCATGTATATCCCCTGAATGGCATCCCAATGACTGCACGACAGGGTATCTGCCAGTGTTGTTATATTTTGATGGATCTTCAATACTAAAATCAAATGTGCCTGCCGAAGAGTGTCCAAAGAAAGTGATTATCGATGTCCCTTCATCTATTAGGTCAATTATTGATTGCGAAAGAGATGTTTGCACCGGATCTGTTGATGTCTTTTTGAAAGTTGTAACATTAGCAGCAAACTTATTATTCTCAATAATCTCCTTCATATCTTGAAGGTGATTGAAAATTGAGTTTTGAATATTTACATCTCCCCCACTCAGGTGAAGAATATTCTTTAGCCATTTTCTTTCTTCAATCGTGTTATTATTTATATCAAATATCTGATCATGCAATTTGGCTTTATCAAGATAATTCATCACGTCTTCTTGTGTATGCGCCGCTAATCTTCCAACGCCTATATATGGATAAGAAAAATCACCTTCAGCAAATAACAAATTATCTGAACCCGGTTTTCCAAACGATGGAACGAAAGAAGTGAACTGTGTTGACCTATTTCTATTGATATATGATAATCCTTTTCCAATTAAGAAGGTCATTTCAAAATCAGACCATTTATCTTTTACATACATCGCCAGATTCTTAATGGCATAGCTGTGATTATAAATACCATAAGCAAAATGATCATATAAACCTTCAACATCTATTATTTCTGTAGAATAAGATCCTCCTGGTATTGATGCTCGATAATCTGCATACGCTTGTATGGGATTAATTCCATTAAGAGGATTATCATTGTTAAAGAGATTGCTCGTTATTATAAGATATTCCGGATTGAGATTATCAATATTCCTAAAACTCGTTATCTCCATTTCGATAGGACTAAGAATCGATTGATCTTCGTTAATCAAATACAATTCTGCATTATCTATGCTTGGAGGTAAAAGAAATTTGGCTGTGCTGTTTTCATAAACAACGTTTACAATTCTGTTGTTTCTAACATCAAAAACAAAATTATTGTTGCCTCCTGAGAACTCAGGAATCTCAAAATACCTATCTCCGTTATCACTGTCTATTTTAAACCTAAAAACTGAATTATTGTCTGCTAATAATATTCTTGGATATTCAATAGCAGCCTGAGAAACGATAATATTATCTGATATCCCCTTTCCTTCCAATTGAATAACTGACGCTGTTCTAAGATCGGCTAACTTTACTTCATAATCGTATTCTCTAATCATGTTCCCCGAATAGGGATCAACATCAAGCAATACTCCATTAAATAAAATATTGATAATATGATTAAACTGGTTATTAGATCCAGTCCTAAATTTTAATCTTGGTTTTATTGAGGTGTTGATATAGATATCGCTTACTGGAATCTCAAGACTATGAACTGGTCCTACCTTGTCACCAAATCCTTCTGTAACAATGAAACTTGAATATTCTGAATCTGGCTCTTCAGGAGCGACAGGCGTCCATACTGTAGAGTTGTATATTCTTTCTACTCTATGGATATAAAATTCCTCCCGGGAAGGCAAGTTTCCTGAAAGATCATTGTTGATTGATTCAACTCGTGCATTATTTGTAGATCCTGCTTCCCATGTAAGAAAATAATTGCTAACATCAGTATAGAGACTGTAAGATGGATTAAGTTGTTCGTCTTCCCAATTTTTGAACAATTGTTTATCTAGCTCACCATCGTTCTTTTTACCAAAAAAATACAAGTAATCTGATTGAGTCCAGCTATCCTCAGAACTGATGTAAATGGGAAGCTCTTCGCCGAAATAGAACATTTGCAATTCCGATCCCTTTATTTGATCGATTGGAATTCCGTTGTCTAGCAAGTCTTGGTAAGTCAAGCTATATATTCCATCATTATCGAGAGATATTTTGAGGTAGTTTTTGTTATAATCGATCCACTCATTGCCAAAAAGTAATTGGCCATTTATTTCCATTTGTCCAAACGCACAGACCGAAAAAACAGAAAAGAACAAAATCCAAAAGTGTTTTCTCATTTCGTATTTTTCTACAAGCTATAAAAATACATTAAATAATATTATTATATGTAATGAATTTATTATAAGTTGATTATAAATATTGAGGTTGAAATATGATTTATATTACTCCCCCTTTCATTCTCATTTTAAAAGTTAACCCAAAAAAACCGGAATTTGTCATAGATTGCAAGAAATTAACGTCCGTTTGGTCTCCAGTCTTACAGTTTTATTTTTCATTGTTTTTGCACTACAAATCTTCTTCTGGACAGGCATTTTCCGTAAAATTCTTCATGTGCCTTCTCCAAAACACCAAGCTCTCACAGCCGAGAAGGTAACAATCGTTATATGTGCAAAAAATGAACTTGAAAACTTAAAAATTTCTCTCCCAAAAATCCTGATTCAAAACAATCAGAACTTCTCGGTTTTAATAGCAGATGATTTTTCTGTTGATGGAACTAAAGAATACATTTCTGAACTACAGGAAAACCGCTCAAACCTGATTTACTATCACGTGAAAACTGATCGACCGGGTAAAAAACATGCTTTATCTGAAGGACTAAAACAGGTGAAGGAAGATTGGGTATTATTAACGGATGCAGATTGTATTCCTTTAAGCAATCAATGGATAGACTTAATGATGGATGCCCGGTCTAATGAAAATCAAAAGATCGTTTTGGTTTATAGTCCTTATACTTATAACGGCAGTTTTTTAAGTCTTTGGATTCAATTTGATTCATGGATAAATGGCCTACAATATTTAGGGTTGACCTTGATCGGCCTCCCTTATATGGGTGTTGGCCGCAACCTCTTACTTGATAAAAAATTACTTGCAGATACGGTTTTACTAAAACATTCTGATCTTGCCTCCGGAGATGACGATCTAAGCATTAATCAGATAAGCACTGCAAATAACACGACCGTATGTCTTGACTCGAATGCTTTTACGGTGACAGAATGCCCTAAAACTTTAATGGCTTATTTCACCCAAAAAACAAGACATTACAGTACTGCTCATCGATACAAATTCAAGCACAAACTTGTTTTAAGCTGCTTTAGTCTAAGTCAAATATTGTTTGTTGCCCTCTTGGTGTTTTTCCTAATATTCAATTTCAAACTTGCCATTTTATTATATCTATTAAGAGTGCTTTTTATTATTTCAACAGTTCGTTCATTAATGAAAATTTTAAGGGCCAGCTTTGGTTTGGACTATTTTGTTCTATTTGATATCTTACTCGCGCTATTCTATTTAATATTTAGCTTTGCAGTAATATTTCCTAAAAAGAATAAATGGTCCTGAACTTAAATGATACGGTGTTCAAATATTTTAGCGCTCTTACTGAAAATCAGGTTCATCAATTTGAATTATTGTACGAACTCTATTCTGATTGGAATCAAAAAGTAAATGTTGTTTCCAGAAAGGACATTGAGTCATTGTATTTACACCACGTACTTCATAGTCTGAGTATTGCCAAGTTCATTAAATTCAAAGCGAATACCCACATCGTAGATTTAGGAACCGGCGGGGGTTTCCCGGGAATTCCATTATCTATTATTTTTCCAGAATGTCAATTTTATCTAATTGATGGAAAAGCCAAAAAGATAAAGGTCGTTCAATCTATCATTGAATCGTTAGATCTAAAAAATTGTATTGCAAGATCGATTCGTTCAGAGGAGTTAAAGTTGAAATTTGATTTTGTCCTGGCTCGCGCAGTTACACAATTTGAAAAATTAATTCCTTTAACACAACATTTGGTTAGTTCAAACCATATCAATAACATTCCCAATGGGTTGATCGCATTAAAGGGAGGAAATGTGAATCAGGAAATTAGTGTATTTGGTAGTGACTTTGATGCAGAAATAATCCCAATTAATAATTACTTTGAAGAAGATTATTTTAACGAGAAATATCTCGTTTATATTCAAATTTGAAAATCAGTGATGAGATGAAAGAATTTTTTTCAACTACAATTTTTAGTTTAAGCGGTCTGGATATTTCCTTGGGCCAATTATTGGTAGTCTTGGCTATAGTTGTTGGTATAGTTTATCTCTATCGTGTTATCATTAGAAGATTTTTTCCAAGTGCCGGACCCTCGGAAGAAACTCAACCACAAGACAACAAAAGATTAAAATCCATCTTATTGTCTTTGTTTGCTTTTCTGTTCTTAGTCTTGTTACTTGCGGCGCTAAAACTGGACTACAGCTTTTATTCCAGTGAAAAATTCGATTTAAATCTTGGTTTGATTTTAAGAGTTATTCTATTCTTTCAATTTGCAAGACTTTTAGATTGGATTATCTCCAACATATTCATTCACAATTATTACTCCAAGGGCGACGAAGCTCAGAGCTCAAAATATTATAATAGAGATGACGAATCGAAAGTAAGAAGAACCATTCAGTCCATATTTTATGTAGTTGTAATTCTCTTTATACTTCAAAATTTTAATCTTGATTTTAAGCTCTTTGACAGAACGATTAATAATGAAATCGTCAGTTTTAATATTTCCAATATTATTATTGCTGTACTTATCATTCTTATCGCTCAACTTATTATTTGGGTCATGACCCAAATTGTATTATATAATGTATACCGGTCTAAAAGTATGGATGCCGGATCGCAATATGCGATTAACCAATTGGCCAAATACATTATTTATGTTATTGCTATCCTATGGGCGTTTGATGCTTTAGGAATTAACATGACTCTCCTATTAGGAGGTGCCGCAGCATTACTGGTCGGTGTAGGACTGGGTCTCCAGCAAACTTTTAATGATTTTATTTCGGGAATTGTCCTTTTATTCGAACGATCAGTTTCTGTAGGTGATGTTTTAGAGTTTGAAGGTACTGTAGGAACAATAAGGAAAATTGGATTGCGGTCCTCTATGGTTGAAACAAGAGATAATGTCAGTCTAATCGTCCCTAATCACTTGTTAGTAAATAATACAGTTCTGAATTGGACGCATTTCAGTGATAAAGTTCGCTTTGAAATCAATATAGGAGTAGCTTATGGTTCAGACACCGCACTTGTAAAAGAACTGCTACTAGACGCTGTAAAAGAAAATCCTTATGCACTTGAATATCCGGCTCCAATTGTTAGACTTATAGAATTCGGAGAATCTTCGTTGGATTTCAGAGTCTTCTTCTTTTCTCGCAACTATATGGTTATTGAAGATATTAAAAGTGATTTAAGAATTGATATTGACAGTAGGTTCAGAGCAAAAAACATCAATATTCCTTTCCCTCAACGGGATATCAATATTAGAAAAGATTAATTCTCGTAGGTTTTTAAAAATTCTACTGTTACGTCGATATCCTTATGCAAGACCCGATCAATAGTTAATTTGTCTACCCTTTTCCTGTATTCATTAATTATCGCCTCTAATTTTGGACTACTTTTCTTGGGTCTTCTGAATTCCAATGCCTGAACAGCAGACATCATTTCTATAGCCAATACGCTATAAACATTCTGAATAACCCTATACGTTTTTGTAGCCGCATTGGCCGCCATGCTGACATGATCTTCCTGCCCCTTAGAAGAGACAATTGAATCCACTGAAGCAGGACTACACAGTTGCTTGTTCTGGCTTACAATTGATGCCGCCGTATATTGAGCAATCATTAATCCTGAATTTAATCCCGAGTTCTCCGTTAGATAGTTTGGTAGTCCTCTTTCTCCGTTAATCAACTTATAGGTTCGTCTTTCAGAAATACTGGCAAGCTCTGAGATTGCAATGCTTAAAAAATCAAGTGGAAGAGCAAGGGGTTGGGCATGAAAGTTTCCGCCGGAAAGTATTTTATCCTCTTTTACAAAAATATTCGGGTTATCAGTTACGGCATTAATTTCACTTTGTACTGAAGACTTCACATAATTTATTGCATCAGCACTGGCGCCATGAACCTGAGGAACACACCTAAATGAATAAGGGTCTTGAATACTATGTTTATGTGCACTAAGTACTTCGCTCCCATCTAAGGTCTCGAGTATGTTTTTTGCTGTCTCAATCTGTCCTTTGTGTTGTCTGATTCGATGAATATCCGGATCAAAAGGATCAAGACAGCAAACAAAAGCTTCAATCGATAGTGCTGCTATGGTGTTTGCCCACCTTAATAAATTACTTGCATGATAACAGGAGTAAACACTATAAGCCAATGAGAACTGAGTCCCATTTATTAATGCTAGTCCTTCCTTAGATTGTAATTGGAGGCTTTCTATATTGAATTGCTCAAGTATATCTTTTGATGATTGCTTTTGACCTTCATACCACACTTCACCCTGACCTAAAAGCGGCAAACTCATATGAGCCAAAGGAACAAGATCGCCAGAGGCTCCTAAAGAACCTAGCTGATATATAACTGGTGTTATCTTATTATTATAAAAAAACATAAGCCGCTCTAACAGCGTCAAACTAACTCCAGAATACCCGAAGGCTAAATTTTTAATCTTAAGCAATAAAATTAATCTAGCAATTTCTGTTGGAACATATCCGCCTTGACCTGCGGCATGCGAGACGATTAAGTTATACTGTAATTCAGAAGTTTGTTCTGAACTGATTGAAACATCACACAAGGAGCCGAAGCCTGTATTTACACCATAAATAATTGCATTTGGATCTGTCATCTTATCATCCAAATACTTCCGAGCATTGACTACTGATTGTTTGGAATCATCAGATAATTCCAGTTTGAAATCTTCTTTAAAATATACAAAGAGTTCTTCAATAGTAATCTTATGTGGAGATATCAATTTTGCCATAAACGCCTTCAACAATTTAGCCGACTAAGGTAAGTTATTTGCACAATGCATTATTTCTCCTTGTCTTTTTTCTTTAAATCTTCAACCGCTTTTTCTACATCCTTTGCGGCTTTATCTAATTTTTCTGAGTTAGATTCCTTTTTGGCTTTTTCTTTTACCTTAGGTTTCTCTTTTGAATTTGTCGCCTGCTCAGTAAAAGTAAAGCCTTTTGCATCTGTCCCCACATGTATTGTTTCTCCGGGTATGAATTTTCCTGACAATACTTGCTTGGATAATTCATTTACGATTTCTTTTTGGATAACTCTCTTTAAAGGTCTTGCTCCAAACTGTGGGTCATAACCTAAATCTGCCAAAAGGTTCATCGCACTTTCCGAAAATTCTATGGACATTTCTTGTTGAGCCAGGCTTTTCTTAACTTTTTTCAACAATAGAGTCCCAATCTTCTTAATCTCTTGTTTTGTCAATGGTAAGAACATAATCTGTTCATCGATCCTGTTTAAAAATTCAGGACGCAATGACTCTTTTAGAAGATCAAACACTTCCATTTTGGTTGTTTCAATAACATCTTTTCTATGTTCTTTTCCAACAGCTTCTAAATCTTCAAAATTTTCAAGGATGGTACTTGAGCCCATATTGGACGTCATGATGATAATTGTGTTTTTAAAATTGGCTACCCTGCCTTTATTGTCTGTTAATCTTCCATCATCTAATACTTGCAATAGTACATTGAAAGTATCAGGGTGTGCTTTTTCAATTTCATCTAATAGTACAATTGAATAAGGTCTACGTCTTACAGCCTCTGTCAACTGTCCCCCTTCATCATATCCAACATATCCGGGAGGGGCGCCTACAAGTCTTGAAACAGAATGTTTTTCCTGATATTCACTCATGTCAATTCGAGTAATCGCCCTTTCATCATCAAATAAAACATCTGCAAGAGTTTTGGCCAATTCGGTCTTCCCTACCCCTGTCGGGCCTAGGAAAATAAAAGAACCAATTGGTTTGTTTGGGTCACCTAGTCCAGACCTTGATCTTCGTATAGCATCGGAAACGGCTACAACCGCTTCGGTTTGTCCAATGAGTCGTTGACCTATATCATCTTCAAGTTTTAATAACTTTTCTTTCTCACTTTGCATCATTTTCGAAACAGGTATTCCTGTCCATCTGGATACAACATCTGCAATGTCATTGGCTGTAACTTCTTCGTTCGTAAATCTAGAATCTTCTGAAATTTTATTGAGCTTGTCTTCGGCAGACTTGAGCATGGCTTCCTTTTCCTTAAGTTCTCCATATCGGATTCTTGCTACCTTTTCAAATTCAGAATCTCTTTCAGCAATTTCTGCTTCGTGTTCTAAGTTTTCTACATCTTTTTTGATATTCTGAATATTATCAACAATCTCTTTCTCATTCTTCCAGCGTGCATTAAGAGACTCAAGTTTTTCTTTTGCATTTGCAATTTGTTCAGCAATAAACAATTGTTTCTTTTCATTGCCTTCGCGCTTAACAGCTTCTCTTTCTATTTCCAGCTGCCGCACTTTTCTGTCCATCTCATCAATTTCTTCAGGGACACTATCAAGTTCCAACCTTAGCTTTGCTGCTGATTCATCTATCAGATCAATAGCTTTATCAGGAAGTTTTCTTTCCGTTATATACCTGTGTGATAATTCTGCTGCTGCAATCAGAGCTTCGTCCAGAATTTCAATCTTGTGATACATTTCATATTTCTCTTGAATTCCTCTGAGAATTGAAATAGTATCTTCTGTACTCGGTTCATCTACATATACCGTTTGAAATCGCCTTACTAAAGCTTTATCCCTTTCGAAGTACTTTTGATATTCGTCCAGTGTGGTTGCTCCTATAGTCCGAAGCTCGCCTCTTGCTAATGCCGGTTTCAATATATTCGCGGCATCCATTGCACCATTACCCCCACCGGCGCCGATAAGCGTATGGATTTCATCAACAAATAAAATAACCTCTCCGTCTGAATTATTTACTTCTTTTATTACCGCCTTTAAACGCTCTTCGAATTCTCCTTTATATTTAGCTCCCGCTATTAACGCTGCAATATCCAGCGTGTAAATTCTCTTTGATAATAATTTCTCAGGAACATCTTGTTTCACGATTCTCCAAGCTATCCCTTCAACAATTGCGGTCTTACCAACTCCTGCATCTCCAACTAAAATCGGATTGTTCTTTTTCCTTCTTGATAATATATGAAGCATGCGTCTTATCTCTTCATCGCGGCCGATAATAGGATCCAATTTCCCTTCTTCAGCTCTTTCACAAAGATTAACAGCATATTTCTTAAGTGCATTATATTCATTTTCAGCATTCTGGCTATCTACCTTCCTTTCTTTTCTTAGCTCTAAGATCGCTGCTTTCATTTCCTTTTCTGTAGCCCCGGCATCTTTCAATATCTGCGCCGCTTTATCCTTACCTTTTAGAATACCTAAAAGAATCAATTCTACTGAAATGAAATCATCTTCAAATTCTTTAAGAAGCTTTTTTGCACGACTTAGGGATTGGTTGGCGTCATTTGTTAGGTATTGCTTATCCGATCCTTCTACCTTTGGATACTTTTTAATAGCCTCTTCGAGCTGTCTTTGTAATCCGGGAAGATTGATATCCATCTTCTGGAAGATGAATTCAGAAAATTGTTCGTCTAGTTCAATAATCCCTTTTAAAAGATGAGTAGTATCCACTTGCTGCTGGTCATAGCTTTTTGCTAATTGCTGAGCTTTAAGAATTGACTCCTGTGCTTTTATGGTGAAATTATCGTAAGTCATTTAATTTCTATTTTAATTTAATACGGTCAAATCAGGTTCCAATTGATTGTTTTAATGGTAGAATCGCCAATATGTCAGCTTTCTGAATAGAAGACAGTCATTTTGGCGATATCTATCCAGTAAAAGACATTAAAACTATTAAATGAAACTTAGGAAACACTAATTAATTAAATTTATCTGAATCCAATAAATCGGAGATAGTTATGAAAAATCTAGCAATACTATTAATAGGCATTCTTGCTCTAAATTCTTGTAGCTCTGAAGAACCTACGACAACTATTCCTCCGCAAAACACAGATCCTTTTTGGTTGATCCCACCCGATCAAATATTAAATGGTGGACCTGGTATTGACGGTATTCCATCTATCGATAACTCACAGTTTACTAAAGCCTCAGAATTATCTTTTATGGATGATGACGATCTTGCACTTATCATAAAAGTTGATACTCTTCTTAGGGCCTACCCTCATCCCATTCTAGATCATCATGAAATTATCAATGATTCATTTGCCGATACCAAACTCGCAATTAATTATTGTCCTCTTACTGGAACAGGAATTGCCTGGAATAGAATATTGAACGGGCAAGAAACAACTTTCGGCGTTTCGGGTCTTCTCTATAACGCCAACCTTATGCCTTACGATAGAGGAACTAATAGTCTTTGGTCTCAACTAAGATTTGATTGTGTGAATGGTAATTTATTAGCTCAAAAGCCAGAAAATATTAACATGTTTGAAATCAGCTGGAAGTCATTGCAAGAGATATTTCCAGATATTGATGTTCTAAGCGATGACACTGGATTCAATAATAATTATGGTTCATACCCACTTAATTTTTCCGTTTTCATTTTAACAAAAATGTCTCTTACCTCTTTTGAATCTTCATTGACTAGCATTTGCCCTATTTCTGTTTCCTTATTAAAAATATCTTGGGCTAATTTCTTGCCTTTTTCTTCTAGCTTTTTACGTTTCTCTTGTCGTTTTAACAACTCTTTTTTCTTTTTCGCTTTTAAATCTTTTTTGGCTTGTACGGGGTCAAATAAGTCACCTTGTTTAGATATTTCATTAATAATTTTGACAAAATATCCTACGGGTTTGTCAACGGCTTTGCCTGTGATAATTCTATTATTGACATACTCAACGGCTTGACGTATATGGTGCTTGTTTTTACCGTCATCTAGCAAAGATTGTATAAGGTCTACATCAGGATAGTTTGTCCATTGAGAAACAGTATCTTTTATTTTCTCAAATATTTGGGAGGCATCGACGGGCTGTAGATCAATCTGAGGCTGTTCGATGTCTTTAGGTTTGTTTCGTGTAGGGTGGTTTTTGTGAATGTGAAATTGTATTTGATCTACTTTACGCCCTTTTTTTATAGGTTCAAAGGTGAAACTTATATCAGTATACTTTTTGAGGTCTCTTTGTGCTTTGAGTAATACTTTTTGTCTAAAATTCCCATATAAAGGGTAGTGATCTTTATAAAGGAGTTTACGACCTTCTCTATATTCTTCAATTGCTCCTACTAACTCTTTTAACTCTAACAAGTTAAAGGTTCTTTTTCCTATTCTTTCGTACTGTTTTAATAGTTCATACATCCTTATAGAGTAAGTACTTGGAAGTCCTAGTATATTCCTGACATCATACGTAGTAAATTTTGATTGTAGTTGAAGTAAAAGAGGCTTCATTTTAGGATGAAAAGAAACATCAATATATGTTGCCCCTTCTTGTAAGTTTTCAAATCCAGCAATAATATTCGTATGAAATTCTGATAGTGGTTTAAATAGGTTGAGTTTCTTATATTAGCACATGGAACATACTACTACTACTACTACTACTACTACTATTACTTGTCCCCATTGCAATTGTACTGACCTTCAAAAGAATGGTCATAGAGAAAACGGGAGACAACGTTGGCGTTGTAAAGTCTGCAAAAAGAGTTTTCAACTTAGCTATAGCTATAGCTATAGCTATAAAGCCAGAGAGCCCGGTGTTAAAGAACAAATTGACTCATTAATTCTCAATAGTTCAGGGGTTCGAGATACAGCAAGGATTTTAGGGATCAATAAAAATACGGTGATAGCTCACTTAAAAAAAACGCTTCAAGTGAACCCTTATCTATTGAACAAGGAAGAAGTTCAAAGCCTTGATAATTTGGCAGTAAGTTTTCACTATACAGCAGAGGCAGATGAGTTTTGGTCTTATGTTGGCAGTAAGGCGAATCAAAGGTGGACTTGGTATGCGATGGATAAGCATTCCGGGATGATTTTGGCTTGGGTTAATGGAAAGCGTACCGATGAGAGCTTTGAAAAACTTCTGGATCTTCTTAAAGACATTCCCATTGGTGACTATTATACGGATGATTGGGGAGCTTATAGTAGGTCATTGCCAAAAAGCTTACATACTATTGGGAAAGATTTGACTTGGAAAATAGAACGGAAAAACTTGAATTTTAGAACGCATATCAAACGTCTTAATAGAAAAACCATTTGCTTTTCCAAAAATGAACAGATTCACGATAATGTCATTGGTATGTACATCGAAAAATACTATTATAAATCAGGAACTTATGGAGATCATCAGCCTATTTGACCCAGCACCCATCCTTCTTAATCATAGAGAGCATTTTAGTGAAAATCCTTGTCTCCCAGATGTTAAGCTTATATTTAGCCTCTACTAGGTCGTTAGACTTTCTAATTAGTTTTACTACTCTTTTATCCATGATTAGAACAAACTATTATAAAAATTACTCCTCAATTGGTTATAGTTGTAAATATAACTTATAAAAACACAAGGTTATAATAAGTCATATATTGGTTATAGTTACTCCTCAAAAAGTTATAGTTAGAGTCCAGAACCTAGATAAACAAAGGCTTTGCAGACACGGAAAAGACTTAAAAGATTTAAAAGTATTAAACAACAACAGAGAGACTGAAAAACGACTATTAATATTGTTTCGATTTTTGATTTTTTACCAAATATAATTTTGAATTTTCGTTTTGTCGTTATTTGATTTTTTTGAAAAATTATAAAAAAGGCGGGCGGCGGCGAATTTGGGTAGGAAATCGGTTCAAAAATGGCGTTTTTGTGTGGTTAAATGCGTTTTAAGCCTCGTTTGATTGCTTGGGTGAAATGAAAGGTGGGTAAGGTGTTTTAAACGCCTTGTATGGTCGGAATTTCTAATTGCTTGCATACGGCTACACATAAATAGGTTTTTAATTCTTTGTGTCTGGGTAACATCGTTTTTTTCCGTTACTCAGGTTTATATATTTCTCGTGTTTGGATCACTGTTTAAGTAATACACAGTTATACTGTCTTAGGTGTTTTTCAAAGTCTCTTTTTTTCATCTCGTTTGATGTAACGATATAAAGGGTTTCTTTATCGTTACATGCTAGGGAGATGTATCCTTGTATAGGGGTGGTTTTATAGCTTCAGGTTCTAAATACAGTTCTAAAGCATCATATAAATTGTCTTCTGCCTCCTGTAGGGTTTCTCATTGGGTGATAACCTCTCTTAGTTCTTCTAAGTAGGCAACGTATCAACCCTCTTTTGATTCTACGTATACCGCCGTTATTTGTAAGGAGTTCATATTGCTTTGTAAGAATAAAATTTACCTAATTATAGCCTTTATTTTTCCTTTTGCAATTCTTGGTTGTGTAGCTTCTAAATATTAAAATAGATTAGTCTAGTGGACGTTTTTGTGGTTTTTGATCTCTATATGGTTGGAGTGTCCAATATTATTTCGTTTTCCATTCAAACATGGTAATATAAACTCTTTTTTAGTAGAAAACGTCTTTATTGTATGTGTTTCTACTTTCTTTTAATCGTTGTTAAATTATCTTAGATATTTTCTAAAAAACATTCGTAAAAGTCTGATATAATGAGATTATTAATAATATTCATATTTCCATGTACCCTCGTTTTTGGTCAAGACACAATTAATTGGAAGACGAATTTTGGAATGGAATCAAAAAGCCTTCATATTCTAAGAATATTAAACAGTGATCTTTCTTGCTACCATTGTGGTAACACCAATTCAGTAATTTCTGATAGCCCACAACATCATTTTGCTATCTATAATAACCTTAGTATAAACTCATCTTATAAGAAAAAATATATGTTTAAATTCTCTGTAATTGCTGAAGAGAGGAGTCACTCAGGTGGAAACAATACATTAAATAACATTGTGTTGTTTCCAAAAATATCACTAATAATTCAAGATACTTTTAAAATAGGAAGTCTTACTGTTCATAATCAGTCGATATTAGGAGATTTATGGGACGAGAATTTTGAAGATCTTACTAGAATCTACAATATAGACTTTCAGGGACTCAAGACTCTTTTTTTTATTAAACACTGGGGAATTGGGTTGTATACAATAGGTGACTTATCAAAAAATATTGGTCTAGGGCTTCATGAACTCCATAAGTTAGCCTTTCTCTACAATGGTTCAAAATCTAATTTTGTTGTTGGGCTTAGTGAAAATTCTTTGACTGAATTTCCTCAAGGAAACCATATTACAAACAAGGATTTTAATATCACGGGTTACAGTCATTTCAAGTTAAAAAATAATTCCCAGTTATATTTTTCGTTAGACACTAGAATTAATAGTCAAAACACTTCTTTTGCAATGGCGTTAAAATATGAAACATCTTTGTTTACAATAGTAGCTAGATATTATCAGAAGGAATTTAACAAAGGTTACAAAAATGAGGGAGTTGTAAGATATCGGCGGGGGACAAACTATGTAGGAAATCAATTATACCCATTGAAAAATTATTACTACTCAATGAATCAGTGGGCATTTATTACTCAACATCAAACTTCAGATCTTTTAAATTTGGAATTTAAAACAAATATTAAAAGAAAATTATACAAATCGACATACTTGGAGTTTAGTACAGATCTTAATGCTATTTATTTGATATCGGATAAAAAAATTAAATTGTACCCTCTATATAATTTGGGAGTTTCAGTTGTACCGTTGGAAAACACTTTATTTAAACTTTCTGCAACAAATAAACATATGAATTTGGATACTTATTATCAGACTTTTTATATAAGTAAACTCCCATTTATCGCATTAGGTTTTGAACTTGAATTTTAAATTCATGCCACCCAAAATAAAACAAATAATACTTATATTCTTTTCTTTTTTTTATGGGGAAAAACTTTTTTGTGAAAAAAGCAATATTGTTGTTGAAAAAGGTTTCAACGTGTCCCTAATTACTTGTAAAAGCAGTGAATCAATAAACAATATGTTTGGTCACAGCGCCCTGAGAATACACAATAAAGATAAAAGAATAGATTATGTCTACAATTTTGGTGCTTATGATAGTTCAGAAACGAACTTTTTAGTTAAAGTTCTTCTAGGAAAACAAAAATACAAACTAGTAAAACAAAGATTTTCTTCTTTTCTATCCTATTATCGAATAAAAAAGATTGATAGTGGTTTAAATAGGTTGAGTTTCTTATATTAGCACATGGAACATACTACTACTACTACTACTACTACTACTATTACTTGTCCCCATTGCAATTGTACTGACCTTCAAAAGAATGGTCATAGAGAAAACGGGAGACAACGTTGGCGTTGTAAAGTCTGCAAAAAGAGTTTTCAACTTAGCTATAGCTATAAAGCCAGAGAGCCCGGTGTTAAAGAACAAATTGACTCATTAATTCTCAATAGTTCAGGGGTTCGAGATACAGCAAGGATTTTAGGGATCAATAAAAATACGGTGATAGCTCACTTAAAAAAAAACGCTTCAAGTGAACCCTTATCTATTGAACAAGGAAGAAGTTCAAAGCCTTGATAATTTGGCAGTAAGTTTTCACTATACAGCAGAGGCAGATGAGTTTTGGTCTTATGTTGGCAGTAAGGCGAATCAAAGGTGGACTTGGTATGCGATGGATAAGCATTCCGGGATGATTTTGGCTTGGGTTAATGGAAAGCGTACCGATGAGAGCTTTGAAAAACTTCTGGATCTTCTTAAAGACATTCCCATTGGTGACTATTATACGGATGATTGGGGAGCTTATAGTAGGTCATTGCCAAAAAGCTTACATACTATTGGGAAAGATTTGACTTGGAAAATAGAACGGAAAAACTTGAATTTTAGAACGCATATCAAACGTCTTAATAGAAAAACCATTTGCTTTTCCAAAAATGAACAGATTCACGATAATGTCATTGGTATGTACATCGAAAAATACTATTATAAATCAGGAACTTATGGAGATCATCAGCCTATTTGACCCAGCACCCATTATTTGATATTATTTCACACAGTTAACTTTACATAAATTCTGAATATGAGAATATGTCTTTTCTTCTTTATTATTTTACTTTATAGCTGTTCAGCATCTCCAAGTTCCCAAGAGACTCAAGATCCATCGGGGGAAGATCCAAATTCATTGGCCTCTCAATCTAATGGCAATGAGAATAATGGAGAAACAGTAGTATATAAATTGCCGGACCCAATAAAAGGTGGACCAGCCGATATCAGTTTTAACATTGAGGGATTGACAGCCGGGTTTTACAAAATCATCGGATTTTATGCAGAGGGACATTTTCTTGCTGACTCAGTTCAAGCGAATAATAAAGGACAAATTAGAATCAAAAAAAGTGATGGCTATGTACAAGGCTTATACTATTTGTCGCTTGGGAATAATCAATACCTCCAATTTCTTTTAGGTGAGGATCAAAAGTTTGAAGTACAAGTAAATCCAGTTGATGTCGTTAATACTATTAAGATAAAAGGGAGTGATGAGAATGAAAAATACTATGAATCATTAAAGTTTGAAAATGACTTTAGTTCAAGACACAAATCAATTGTTACCAAATTGGCCAACTACCAGGATGGTACTTTAGAACACAGAGAATTATTCAAGAAAAAAACAATCCTTGAACAAGAACGACAGGATTATTTAGACAAATTGTATAATGAATACCCGGATCTCTTATTTACGAAATTTAAAAAAGCCGGCCAGAATCCTAAAGTGAGGAACGAACTTCCCGATGATACAAAAGTTTATTACTTCAGAAAAGAGTTTTGGGATAATGTAGATTTTAATGACAGCAGATTAATAAGGACACCTGTTATTTTTAATAAATTAAAAAGATATATAACAGAACTTACTGCACAAAATCAGGATTCTATTTTCTCTTCTTCAAGAATGTTAATTGAAAAAAGTCTTGCCTATCCGGAGTATTTCAAATTCTTCGCCAATTGGATTGTCATCCAATATGAACCGGCAAAATGCACTTTAATGGATCCTGAAGCTGTTTTTGTCAATATGGCTAGAAACTACTTTACCAGAGACAGAGCATTTTGGTCAGATTCTATGGAAGTCTATGCTATTCAGAACCGAGCCAATGAAATGGGGCAAAGCTTACTTGGCCAAAAAGGGCCAAATGTTATCTCAACAGGACCGGATGGCAGCACCGAAGAACTTTACAAACACACAGCGGATTATCTTATTGTCTATATGTTTAACCCGACTTGTGAACATTGTATGGAACAAACTCCAAAATTGGTTAAGTGGTATAATGAAAATAAAAACAAGGACATTGATGTTTTTGCCATTGCATTAGATACTGATGAGGAAGAATGGAAAGCCTATATTGAAAAGAGCAATATGAATTTCACCAATGTCTTTGATCCATCGAACAGATCAATATACGCGAAGTATTACGTGGATGTGACACCCGAAGTATATGTATTGAATAAAGAGGGCACGATAATAGCAAAGAATCTTAAAATCAATCAGATTGATATAATGATTGAACGAGATAGAGCAAAAAGAAAGTAATTCAGACTTAATAATTAAAACCGCTGGTGTTATTTCAGGGTAGAAAATTAATTGTAGTTGCTCTGACTAAGTCGGGAAGCATGGAATATGCTCTGACGATGTGCAAGAAATTTCAATCCCTTAATCCAATATTATTTTTCTCATCGTCTTCGGATTACCAATTTCCAAAGAAGGCAAATCTGGTAAAAAGCTATTCTGATTCTATCTTTTCTTTTATATGGAATTCAATTCTGTTTTTCTTAAAAGTAGACAGCATTCTGAAGAAACTGAAACTGGATAACGATAAACTTAGTTTGTATCTACCTGTATTTCACCCTTGGAATCTTATGTGGATTAATTCAGCGAAAAAGAGGAATGTTCCAAGCATCGTGACAGTTCATGACTTCAATACTCATTCTGGAGAAAAGAGTACAATTGTAGAATTCATTCAAAGAAGATGCATCCGGAGAGCTGATAAAATCATCTTTTTAAGTGATTTCGCAGCCCAACAAGCCAGGGAAGCTATGCAAATTGATCCCGGCAAAATTATTATTCTTCCACACCCATTACTAGATATGGGAGCCATTAATAATCTGACGTTTAGCACCAAACCCAAATTCCTTTTACTGGGTAGAGTACTTGCATACAAAGGACTTGATTTGTTTGTTGAAGCTTTACAAAAAAGAGATCAGTTGAATCTGACGATAGCGGGGCGAGGAGCAAGTAGATTTTCCAATAGGCCCAACATTCAATGTATTGAGGGCCATTTAAGCAAAGAAAAAATAGGCCACTTGCTAAGTTCACACGAAGTATTGGTATTGCCTTATACCGAAGCAAGTCAATCAGGTATTTTTTCGATGGGTGTTCAAGCTGAGATGTTCATCATGTTGACTAAAGTTGGAGGATTAACTGAACAATTAGATGATGAGGCGGGCTTTTGGGTCAAAGCTCAATTAGAAGATTTTCTTGTAAAAATCGACTTAATTTTAGAAGACAGAAGCGTTTATACATCTATAAAAACAGAAGTAGCTGCTTATAAGATTAGATATCAATTGAATTGGGAGGCTTCTTTCAAAAAACTGCTTGAGTCTTCGATATAGAAGTGATATACTGTTCGCAAATTCTATCAGGCATATAAGGGGCCACTGAATCCAGATCAGCTTGAAATTGTTGTCTTTCTTTACTTAAAAAACCGATCAATTGAGAACTCACTTTTACCTTGTTTAGATCCTTGGGATTTATATTAATCATATCCTGATAGCTATGTAGAAAACTTCGACTGGAATCCTGGTCGATGCTTATCAAGTTTATCAATGGTTTATTGAAATATAGATATTCCACGACTTTGCTCGGCAAGTGATAGTTGGTACTGTTTCCAATATTAATCAAATAGTGCATTTCATATATAATGCTATAGCTTGCCGATTTGTTAAGAAACCCATGAAATATTATGTCTTCTTTCAAATATTGAAATTGATTGAATATTGCCAGACTGAATGCACTCTGTTGTCCAATAATGTGAAATTGATAAGATTGATATTTTTCTTTTTGCTTGGATTTGAGGAAGCTTAATAATTGTAAAAGGGCCAGTGGAGATCTTACATTTTCATAGAACGAACCGAAATAGCAAAAATGGGTTTTCCCTTTATCAAGTTGTAATGGAGTTGTTTGCTTATTGTCGGGAAGGCTGAAAAGTGGCGGTATGATAGTCATTTTTCTTTTTGCTTGAGGAAAAAATTCCAGATATCTCAGGCATGCATTTTGATTTGTAAGAGATATTGAATCTGCTGGACTGATAAACCCTCCTCATTATGATCTGATATCTGCCGCAGATGAATTTAAAGACAAAACAACAACTGTCAATCAAATGTGGCAAACTGATTTTACTTATTTCAAAATCATTGGCTGGAGATGGTATTACCTATCGACTATATTAACGTGAGTTCGATGTAAGACTAGGCCAAAAGGAGTTGTTTGGTATCGACCAGATTCTTATAAATGGAGGGTTTAGATTCTTTAAACCCGTAGGCACAAAGTCCACCAAGTATATTGACGAAAAATCCGGCAAAGGAACGATGCCTTGTATGTTCGATCTGTGAAATATTTTTGAGTTGGTCAATAATGGTTTCAGAGATAGCAAGTTTTCGGAGCAGAAGAGCATCCTGTAGGGGTGTAATCATTTTGGATTTCATATTCCGTCTCAACTTAGTAATCAAATGAATACCTCTCAAGAAAAGAGTGTCAAAGATTTGCTTGTTGACAATATAGCCTTTATCACCGAACAACCGGCCATAGACCTTCTTCATAAACCGTTTACACTTCAATACGGCATTATCATGCACATTGCCCGGAGTGAGTTGAAAATCAATCACTTCGCCCCGGTCATTATGAACCAGATGAAGTTTGAAACCATAAAACCAACCCTTTGAAGTCTTGCCTCGTTTGGCCAGTCCAGCAAACACCTTGTGGGAATGAATCCTTCGATTGTGACAGACCCGGATACTGGTTGAATCAATAAAGGATATCCCACTACATTTACCCATTCGGTACATCTTTACAAACAAGGCTAATGGTAGGACCGCTTTGGTTTGCAACTCCACCATCCGATTATAAGATACCAGATTGGGAAAATAGCCGCGCATATGTTGGCAGACATGATTCTGGTAAAAGTGCTTAAAGCAACGGTATCCACTCATATGAAAAAATACGATGATGCTCATCACCTCGCTCATGGATAACCTGCAGGTACGATTCCGTCGATTTTTCTTTCCCTCTAGGGTATGAGATTTTTAAAAGTGATCAAAATCGGTGAAAAAATCATCGAAAGCACAGAAAATTGCAATAATTTGACTATCTTTCATAGTAGAGCTTTTTTGTTTTAATTAATTGATTATCAACTATTAAGATAAACAAAATTGCTCTTTCTTTTTATCCTATTTTTCCACTTCCTTACGTCGAACTCACGTTAACTTAATTTTATTCACTTATTGTCCACTTTGGTTTGAAGACCTACAAATATCTAAACCTTCATTAAACAAATTGTAAGCATTTAACTTAAACGCATTTATCTTATTAATTCCAACCCTTAAATGTTGTTCAGGAAATTTAGATTTTAGTTTATCTTCCCAATTTTCTTTTCGGACAAGGTACTTTAACCATTCCTTGGAATTAAATATGTACATGAAATATTTGTAATCTGAATCATTCATGAAGTCTTCAAAATATTTAACAAAAATAGATGTCGGAATTTTTAGTGCTGTGCAAGATCCTTGTTTAGCTCCAAACATACTTGCAAATTGAAAACGTTCTAAATCGCTTCTTTTTCTATTTGGTTCAAATTCTAGGAAAACTTCAAAGTAAGGTGTAAAATAATTTTCTTCCCAGTATTTTAATCTATTATAAATGGTCTTAATCTCTGACAGCTCATTGTCTATTATTTCTATATTAACCTGTTCTTCTACAAACTTGTTATCCTCAATAAATTGCTCTAAATTTTCAGTCCATTCCTTATAAACAGGACATTCTTATTAAAGCAAGACTTGTCATCCTGTTTTAGTTTACTTGTGCAAGCTGAAAAAAAATTACACGGAATTGTTTCTGTTTCCATCATACCACTTTCAATTTTCTCCGTTCAGCCATTTTTTCACTTATCAACTTTGACATAACTATAGCATTTTGTCTATTATCAACACATATATATTTCATGAATTGAGATTCAGTTGAGTGTCCTGAGATTTTCATTAAATTAATCGCAGGGATTCCCAGAAGAGAAAAGTTAGTACAAAACGAGCGCCTCCCGACGTGACTAGCGACTATTTTATAAACCGGGTCTGAATGGTCTTTTCTTTTACCCCCGTTAAAAGTAGCATAGTTGATAATTCTATTTAATCCAACCTCATGGCAAACCTCTTTTATATAATCGTTGAACTTTTGATTTGAAGGTTTTGGGGGGTTGAACTCATATTTTATCAGCATAGACTTTAGTTCCGGAAATAGTGGTATAGTTACATATTCATCTGTTTTCTGAGCCATAATTTCAATTAACTCAATCCCTTCATCTATTATAATATGTTCTGGAGTGATTCGACTAAAATCACTATATCTCATGCCAGAGTATGAAGCAATGATGAACAAATCTCTAATTCTCTCTAATCTTTCATCCTGAGTGAAATCATAATCAACAAGTTGTTCTAATTCGTCAAAGGTTAAAGCAAACTTCATTGTTGGCTTTTTCTTAATATGCCAGCCCTTAGATTCAGTAATTGAAGAATCATATAAACCTTCCCTACCCGCTTCATTTAAGAATTGGGTTAATGTCGTTATCATCTTGGCAGCATAGTTAATACTATGGTTCTTTTTGTTGTACATCCAGTTCTCAAATGATTTCCGAAATTTCCAATCAAGCGAATCAAAGTCAACTATGTAATCTGTATTAGATGCATAATCTATAAGATGGTTGTAGCATGTTTGTTCTACTTTCCAGGTTCCTCTAGAAATAGTGGGAGATTCCTTTCTTAACTTGATATAATCTTTGAGAAATTCAAAAAAGCTAGGTTTCTTATTCTTTTCAATTTCATGTATGATTCTAGGTGATGCTTTACCGGTTCTTTTATCAATCTCTAGCTTGAAATCTTCAGTTGAAATATCACCGTAATTGTTTTCTATGAAAATCTTAGTTATAATTTTCTTTAGACTAATTAGTCTTTCATTTAGCTCAAGCTTGAGCTGATAGTCCTTGAATGCAGGATTGTTTTCTATTTCTTCAAGTTTATTATCCCATTCTTTAGGAATAACTTTTTCACCAGTTGAGTATTTCAGCTTAAAGCCATTGTATCTGAAAACAGCATAAACAAGAGAAGGTATCTTTCTGAGCTTGACTAATTCTTGCTTGGTATATTTCTTTTGATTCTTCCCTTTTTTTGAATTAGGGTCTGGAGGGTTAACCTTGAGGTTTAGCCTTACTTTAGGTATCTTTATCGAACGAGGCATTGAAATTATATTACGCAATATAAATTTACTATTTAAACGACCCCTAATCAAGTTTGGGGGTCGTTTTTCTTACTCGCTGGTGAGCTTGGGGGTCACATTGTAAGATTTAATAATATGTTAATGCCTGATTTTAAAGACACAGAAGAGTACAGTAGAGTAAGGTTCAAATCCTGTCATCCCGACAAGCAATAAAAAACAGACACTTTGTGTCTGTTTTTTATTGCTGAGAAAATAATCAAAAAGTAGTTTTTGATTATTTTATGAGTGATGAAAGAGACTTTGAAAAAGTCATTTTGTATTTCCAGCGCAGATGTAATTGGATTCATTGAAAATAAATCCTGTCATCCCGACAAGCACAAAAAGAAAAAATGAACATTTATCAATTTCAAAAACCCCTTTTGAATTGAAAAACTAATTCCGTGCTTTCAGAACAAACATTTAGTATGAGAATGCGACCCCTCTATACTATTATAATCTTCTTCATTGTCTATTCTCCATTCGTATTTGGGTTAAATGAATCAAATGTTATAGATCAAAACATTCCATTCGACAGTCAGATTTATTCTCATAATTGTGACAATACAAATCAACTCATAAATTTTGTTTCAGATTGCTTTGTTGAAAAGCAAGAAACATCTTCCTGGTATTCTTTCCACACACCAATGGAAAAAAAGAAAATAGAATTTAGTTTTTTTAATGAATCGCTTGGCGAAAACGCCTCCATTGCAATTTTTGACGATAGTAAACATATGCAGATATGGCAAAAATGTCTTAGCTCTGGTACAGAAAAAACCGAAGCCACTTTTGTAAATCTTGAAACCGATTATACCTATAATATCCAGGTAAGTTCGACTTTTGAAAGTCAGGGTGACTTTAATTTTAAAGTGGCCTTCGCAACTGGGAATCCTCCAGCTAATGACAATTGTGATGGTGCTCAAGAAATGTTTGGCGACGGCATTTTAGAATGTTATGAAAGTGAGCAGGTATTTGGAGACTTTACATGTGCTACAGCAGATCCTGAAGCAACAGGAGATTGTGTTGATCCAACAGAATTAGGTGTATGGTATACTTTTTCAACACCTGATCCCCTACCCTACAATACCATGTGGCAAGCCCTTGGTCCTTCTATGCCTTTTGAAATATTTTCAACCACTTCAGATTGCAGCGGACTGGAATATGTAACCTGCTCTGAAAGTACCTTGATGTTTTATCCAGAACCAGGGACTACCTATTATATTTTATCTATCGGAAATAGTTTGTCATGGTCACTACACGATCCACCATTTCCTATTAATTGTGACGATCCATTAAGCCATCTAAATAATGGCCCAGGTGAAAATCAGGCAAATGCAAATACACAATGTGCTGACCCATCTACTTTATTTCCTTGTGAAGATGATCATACAGTTTGGTTTGAATATACAACAGGTTGCAATATTGGAGACATTACTATTGAGGTTGAAGAATATACGAGTGCTTTAGGAGATGGTCCTGCCGCAGAAATCGCTATTGTAGCCGTCTTCGATGATTGCGCAACTTTGTTGTCATCGTATGATCCCAATGGCAATGGTTATGTATGCAGTGCAATGAGTGCAGGTGAAATTTTGACGCTGTTGGGTCTTCCTGCCAACAGCAATCTGGTTTTTGGATTTGGATCTGATGGAAACAATACCGGAAATTTAACCATAACAGTAAATGAAGTAAATAGCGGTTTCTCTCCAAATGATGAGTGTATTGATGCGATAAATCTTAATCAAGGTTTAAATCCGGAGCTTTCTAATTATTGCGCCACAATTGATGAGATTATTCCTTCTTGTGAACCTCAAAGTGAAGCCACTGTCTGGTATGAATTTGATGCAGGTTCCGATCCCGTAGATATAACTCTGGATCTATCTCTGATAAATATTGTAGATCCGGCGATAGGTGTTTATGGAGCTTGCTCAGGAGATTTTTTAGGAAGTGTATGTGGAACAATGCTAGAACTTGAATGTCTTTCTGGAATTATTAAAATTCAAATAGGAAGTGAAAATTCTAATGAAGGAGAGTTTGAATTAGATATTTCTGTTGAATCTTCACTCATACCTCCACCACCTGAATATACTGCAAGCAACATTTGCAGCGGCAATTTGACAGATATCACTATTTTTTTTCCCGGAGGAGAGATCGGAGATTTTGGAATTTCAGTGAGCTCAACGAGTTCATCAAATATTCAAGGCATGCAAAATCATTCCTTTTCAGATGAATCTTCAATCACAATAAATGATTTGCTGACGAATACATCTAACGGTATTGAAACAGCTATCTATAATATCGAAACATCCCTTGATGGATATTCATGTCCAAGCGAAACCTTAGAATTATTATTTATGGTTTACCCACAATTTATTGCTGATCCTCCTGATCTTGAAGCTTGCCTACCTGCTATGATCAATCTTTTAGGAACAGATATTATCGAAGGAGGCGTTTCCCCGTATCAGAGTTTTAGCTGGTTATGGAATGGAGTCGAGGATATTGGATCCAGCAATAATTTAATGGTTGAACTTACAGAAGGAGGAACTATCACCTTGGTAATTGTTGATGATGTAGCTTGCACAGTTACAACAGATATAAATATTACAAGCATAATTTCTGAAGAACCAAATTTCTATTTCGAAACCATTTATTGTCCAGCCGATGATGATATAATAACTTTTCCTGAATTCTCTGATGAAGGTATTGAAGGCACTTGGAATCCGGCAACAATTGATGTAGATGAATTTTCGGGTTTAGACTTACTTATTTCCTTCACACCTAGTGATGAATATTGTGCAGAAACGATAACATTGGAAATTGAAATTGAGCAAGAGGATTTTCCTGAATTTAGTTTACCCGATTCTCTTTGTACAAATCTTGGAATCTACTTTTTTCCTTTAGAAGATTTAAATGGCATTATTGGAGAATGGGAAATAGAGTCCATTGATTTGTCATCGACATTAGGTCAAGTTAATAACGTTTTTCATCCCTTTGGGAGTGATTGTGTGCACAGCTATGAACATTCATTTGAAGTGGTAAATAGTATTGAAATAACTTTTGATACACCCTCTGTTATTTGCCTGATGGATACAAACATTATTTTAAATCCTGAAAGCCTGGAAGGCTATAGTGGCGAATGGCTCATCCCTGTTTTTAATCCAAGTTTAATAGCCGTCAATACTTTTGAAAATACATGGATAGCAGATGAAAGTAGACAAGAATTTTGTGTGACAGATGAAGTAATCACCATTGAAATTAGTGAACCTGAGCAAGCACAATTTGATCTCCCTGCTTTCATGTGCAATACAGACACTGTATATTATTTTCCAACAATTACAAACGATTCTTCCTTTGTTGGAAATTGGTCTATCGATTCCATTGATCCTGGAATTGCTTTGGATAGCATACTGTCTGTTTTTACTGCTGATACCGAGTTTTGTGCAGACTCATTTGAATGGACAGTCACAATTATGCAATCTGACGATCCTGAATTTTCATTTGAGGATATTTTATGTGCGCTAGATCCTGAATTTACTTTACCAACTGTTTCTGACAACGGTATTTCAGGTACATGGAATTTACCTATTGTTAATCCTGGTATGCTTTCAGGTCAAACTGTCAATATTAGTTTTCAACCAGATTCAGTTTTTGCATGTGCAAATATCATTCAGGATCAATTGTCTATTGAGAGTCCCAAAAATGCTGCATTTAATCTGCCGGAAGAAATTTGTTGGGATGACAATAATTATCTATTACCTACAATTTCAAACGAGAACATACAAGGCAGCTGGTCTATCCCCGAAATTATCATTCAAGACAATATTGGACAAATTGTAAGCGCCACATTTACACCACTGGATGATCAATGTGCTCTGGATTACAATTATGAGGTTTTAATAATAAGCCCTTATGATATTCAAATTCAAGAAAACGTTCCAGCGGATTGCGTTTCAGCAAACGGTGATATTCAAATACTTGGAAACACTGCAGATTTAGAGTTTTCAATAGATGGAGGTCTCAGCTGGCAGTTAGAAAACTTGTTTGACGAATTAGGTTCCGGGGCATATGAAATATTGATACGGTCTACAGTCTATGTGTCATGTGTCCTCTCTTTAGAAGCGAATCTGAATATTGTCGATGCACCTCAGTTGGAAAACATAATAGAAACTGCTGTGAGTGGATGTACAATAAATGATGGAGAAATAACAATCGAAGCGACGGGAAATAATTTAGAATATTCACTAGATGGTCTTTTGTGGCAAAGTGAAAATTGCTTTAAAGATTTAATGGTAGGATTTTATCAAATATTTATCAGAGATGTCAATGCATTGGATTGTATTGTTGAAGGGAATACAACTATTGAAGCTTATCCTGAAGCAATTATTTTATCAATAAATACCATGGACATAAGTGATTGCCAAGCCGCTGACGGGCAAATTCAAATAATGGCAGAAGGGATTAATCTAGAATATTCGATTGATGGCGGAGCAACATGGTCTTCTCAAAACTCTTTTACGAATCTACCTTTCGGTGATTATTCAGTAGCCGTTAGATCATCAGATGCACATGATTGCGAAGACATTGAAGATGTCATAGTAAGTGCTCCTGAAATGCCAGAAATCACTGATATACAATCAGAAATTCCTAATAATTGCGAACTGGATATCGGTGAAATTGAAATTATTGCAAATGGAATTGATATTGAATATTCGATTGATGGTGGGCAAACATGGCAAGATGAATTTATTTTTCAAAATCTGTCAGCAGGGATTTATAATATTCTAATCCGCGAAAAGAATAATACAAATTGTATTGATACCGAAACAGTTGAATTAATAAATGAAATTCAAATGTTAGCTGAAATAGTCATTGAGACCAATCCTGTGTCCGATTGTATGGCACAAGATGGAGTAATAACAGTGGATATAGATGAAATTGGAGTCGAATACAGTATTGATGGAGGCAATTCATGGCAAGATGAAGCTGTTTTTACAGGATTAAGTCCAGGAACTTACAATGTCATTGTAAGAAAAGTGGGAAATGATGGATGTGCATCAATTATTGACGCAATAATTGAAAATGAGGACCGCCCATGTGAAGATCTTGACGTTGTTTTTGATATTGTTATTCCAGATTGCACAAGTAGCGAAACGGCTAGCGCTTCTATTGTATCTATTGAAGGGATGACGGATCCCAACATTGAATTAATGTGGAATAATGGTGAGACAACTGAGACGGTTTTAGATTTAATAAATGGTATGTATTCCCTGACCATTCAATACGATAACAATTGTGTTTGGACGGAAACATTTGATATTGAATTAACAGAATTGCTGAGCTATGACTGGTTAAATCAAAATGCCGATTGCCCTTCAGCAGAAAACGGTGCTTTAGAAATTATTAATGTTTCGGGTGGCAATGGCCCTTATACATACTCAATTGATGGTTTGCCTTTTCAAACAGAAGTCATATTTATTAATTTAAGTGACGGCACTTATGATATAGCTGTGAAAGACAGTGACGGTTGTATTTTAATACAGACAGTCCAAGTTTTAAGTGATGAAAATCTTCAACTTGATTTGCCTGATTTAATCACAATTGAGCTAGACGAATCCGTAACTTTAGAACCGTCTATTCAAGAATCTTCTATTGATAGTTTTACTTGGCTGGTCAATAACATTGAACTTGTTGGAGCAGAATTTACTCTTATACATTTTCCAACAGAATCTTCTACATTTAGCTTAATCGTTTATTATGGTACTTGCTCGGAAGTCGTATCTACTTTTGTGGAAGTGACAAAAAATATCAAACCAATTGAGGAGGAAGAATCTTCAATTTATTTAGGCAATATTTTTAACCCAAGTTCTCAAGGCACGAACAATCGCTTTTTTGTTCAACCAAAACCTGGTATAGACATACAGGTTTCTAATTTCAGAATTTTTGACAGATGGGGCAATCTGGTTTTTGATAAAACCAATCCTGAATTAAATAATCCTGATGATGGCTGGGATGGCACCTTCAATAATTACGAAGTTGATTCGGGGGTTTTTGTTTATGTCATCTTGTACACGCTTGATGGACAAGAAGAAGTTTTAGCAGGTAATGTGACTTTGTTGAGGTAAGTGCCGATGTGAAAGTTTCGAAAGAGGAAAGTCCTACTAGAATTCATATCCAATTGCAGCGGTTAATACTAATGGAGTATGATTAATTTTTGAAGAAAAGATTATGTCGCTCGTTATTCCAAAATAAATATTTTTAATAGGATAGTATCTTCCTTCTAAACCCGTAAGAAAACTAAATACATTTCTCTCCCATTTAAATCTAAAATTTAATTCACTATTTGAAATAAGTATTAATTCACTATCTCTATATTCACTTATACCAAAACCGATATTAGAGTATAATTTGAAATTCCCTTTTGAGAATGAATAACCAAGATTTAATGAATATGTTCTAATATCCCTAGTAGTAATCAGTCCGAGGACTACATCTTCCGTTTGGAGAGGAAAGAGTTTAAAACTATGTTCAAATCTATGCAAGGATAAACGCCAACTATTTTCTAACTGATATCCAACCGAAAGATATGGGGACTCTTTTAAATTGTTAAACAAATTAGAATTAACAAATTTAATGTCACCATAATAAGTAATACTTGAACCAATAGAAACATCAAATTTCTGACTATTCATTTTATTAGTACTAAAACAAATAATAGTTAGTGCAAGGATAATTCTATTCATTTATTTCATGTTAAATCCTCATTCAAATCTGAGATGTCAAATCATCTAACTAGCGTGATGCTACCAACTTCCGTATGGCCTCTGCTAAAGCCTTTCAATTGGTATCTCAAAGTCCAGATGTAGCTTCCCGATCCAAGTTTTTTCTCTTTGAAAGTTCCATCCCAATAATCATTGACATTATTAGTTTCAAAAATTGCATTTCCCCAGTTGTCAAAAATGACAAGATTCAAATTGTCAATTTCATAAGCTTGATTAAAAAAAGGTTTGAAATAATCATTTATCCCGTCATTATCCGGTGATAAAATATTGGGGGCATAAAAGTGCGCAGGGCAATTTGCATCCAACAGATCTAATTTCATAGGAATAGTCTTACAGTCAAGATTTATGTTAATATGAAAATTACCTACTCCCTGCAATTCTCTAACAGGTTCATCATAACCATCTTGCCATTTGAAATGTGCTTTCTCCCAAACTGGAATATCAGGCAAATAATCTCGTATATCAATCAAATTGATCTGATTCTGGCATATAGAATCTTGAGCGACCAAGGATTCAGGCAATCTATAAAGTTGCACGTCATCTATATCGTAAGAGAAGAATTGAAAGAATCGATTTATATTTAGAAACTCAGATGAAAAAGTATCTAACTCTGCATCTGTATATGTCTCGCAAGGAGCTTGGACTTCGAATTTTCCAAGTGGACCAGAAATACCTAAATGACTTTCATCTCCTCTTGCTTCAAAACAAGTACTGTGTTTCATCCAAGAAGTCTGATTTGATTGAATTATTATTGGAATGAAACTCACTGTTCTGTATGGTCCTAAAAGTTTTACATCTGTAAATATGTGTGCACCAGAAGTGTATTCAACCTCAAAATCTTCATTTTCATTTCCAATATATACCTTTAAACTCTTTGGAGGTCTTATGTCACAATCTTGTAAGGATTCTTAATCCGGATGGGTAATCCCTCTTGATCTACCGTAAAGAGATAAATAATAAACTGCCCCTTCTTCTAAGGTTGTAAGTATATTATTTCCAATAAAAGTTGAAGAAATTACTCCATTTACCCGCACACTTCCTCCAATAGTTATGTGTCCGAATCCAGAATTTGACTTTGAGCTCTCTTCTGTATTATTTGGATTACATTCCAGACGAACATACTTTAGACCACCGTAAGAATTGTACCAGTTGTCGAGAATATCAGCGTCACTAGTATTTGGATTATCACATGGTAGTTCTCCTGATTCAAAATCACCATTTGGTATCAGATTTTGTCCAGAACCAATTTTGGTTAAAGCAATCAATAATATGATAATATTTATTTTCACATCAAAGAAATTGAAGGGCTAAGCCTTATGTACAGAAGATGATATTCTAAATACTATCTACAATATAGTTATAAACGAACTAGAATATTGAATCCTTAATGTTCCCTTGTAATACACTAAACAAGGTTTTGTATAATATTTATTAGAACCATTGTAATGGGTTCTCAATTCCTTTAACTTTAGACGGTTTAGTCATTGTTTTTGAATATTATATTAAGCTCCAAAAGTTTTCATTATTAACCAAACTTAAATTGTCATGAAAATCTTATATAAATGCCTAGTCTGTTTAGTTTTTACATGGTTCATGTTTTCATGCAGTAGCGATGACAACAACAATATTATTCCTTCATCTGATCCTATGACCCCAATTCCTACCTCTACAAATGTTTCGTTTGAAACAGATGATGGTATTAAAATCGCAGCAACATTAGATAAACCATCTGATCTTAACTCTCCTGTACCCGGAATTATATTTATTCATTCAGATGGACAAGATAAATCAGAATGGAGAAATCTGAGCATTCACACTATGCTTTTCGAGAAAGATTATATCCTGCTTGCATATGATATACGCTTTCATGGAGAATCCGAAAAAGACCAAGATCTTATTGGAGATATTGGGACTAACCCTAACAGAGGGCCTCTTGATTTAAAGGCAGCAATTAGTTTTTTGAAGGCCGATCCTCTTGTTGATAGCAATAGAATTGCAGTTATTGGGAGCAGACTGGGTGCTGAAATGGCGTGCGTAGCTGCTGGATCTGAAGAGTTAAACGTAAAAACAGTCATCGCACTTTCACCAGTGCGATCAAGCGTAATTCCTCTTTCAGAAAATACACCAAATTTCCAAATGAAATCTGTATTTTTTATAGCATCCGAACTTGAACTTAATGGTGTAAAAGCATTAGATGCTCAAGACTTATTCGACTTAACTATAGAGCCTAAGAAAATAGAAATTGTTTTAGGGTCAAATGCTTCTGGTGCCGAAATAACAAATGGTAATAATGCTTTAATGGATGAAATGTTGGATTGGCTTACCGCCAATTTATAATCGATTCTACATATACGGCCAATTATATTACAATGTCCGAAACTAGAAGAAGTTCAGTTTTGAACTAGAAATAGACTTTTAACTCGATACTCAAAGGTCATATTCAAATTAAACCAGTTATTACAATCTTCAATTGAAGAGATTTCCTGACCAATTCCTTTAATAAAAACACTTCTAACTATTTATTAATATGCTTATCGGAATTAATAAACTTCTTAACCCTGTATCTCTGTAGTTTATCACCTTTTATTTGGTCTAATTGCGATTTGCTTTTATGGTTTTGTAGTTTCGCCGCTAATAATAGAAGACTTGCCGACTTAAGGGCTTTCGTTTGGCTTTCGTTTGGCTTTCTTCTAAACACTCCATTTAGCCCTCATTGAGAACCCTCTAACATTCTTAAATGAGCCTGGCAGAAATGCTAGGCTTTATTTATTTACACAGCCAGTCAGAAAAATCAAAATCCCGGACTGGACAAATCCAGGATTTAATTCCTTTTAACATTAAGAAGCATGGTGCTAATTCATCCAACATGAATTAACAAATATCATTTTACTAAATTTAAGATGAATCTAAAATTATATGCCGCCTAAGATATTTTTATTGATTGTTTGCTCAGTGTTCTTCTTTGCTTGCAATAAGGATCAAGCTTCTATCAAAATAGAATCCGTTTCTACTAAAGTAAAACTTACTCTGGAAGAAGCTAACCGACTTTCCAGCTTACCACTGAAATGTATTCAAAATCCTTTGCCTTACAAGTCAGGACATATTTTAGATAAAAAAGAAGACCAGGATATGCCCATCAATCATCATCCTTCTTTCTATGGTTGTTTTGATTGGCATTCGGCAGTACATGGACATTGGTCGTTAATCTATCTTTTAAAAGAATTCCCCCAATTGGATAGCATGGAAAGAACTCGCAAGATGATCGACGAAAATTTGAGTCCAGAAAATATTTTGAAAGAACTCGATTACTTTTCCATGAATCGGTATACCAAGTCATTTGAGAGAACTTATGGCTGGGCCTGGTTATTGAAACTCGCAGAAGAACTTCATACCTGGGATGATCCTCAAGCTCAAATATGGTATCAAAACCTATTGCCATTAACTAACTATATCTGTGAAAGCTACATAACTTATCTTCCAAAATTAGTGTACCCTATCAGAGTAGGAGAACACAGCAATACGGCCTTTGGATTATCGTTTGCCTACGATTATGCTGTCACTGTAGGCCATGATTCTCTCATGGCTATGATAGAGAACAGTGCGCTTCGCTTTTATGAAGATGATCAGGATTGTCCAATAGCATGGGAACCAAGCGGATATGATTTTCTTTCTCCATGTCTACAAGAAGTGGATATAATGCGTAAAGTGCTTTCTTCGGTAGACTTCGAAGAATGGCTTAATTCATTTTTACCTTCCTTAGAAGCACAAACATTGGTTCTGAAACCAGGAGAGATACGTGATCGCTCAGATGGCAAACTGGTTCATCTCGATGGTTTAAATTTTTCTCGAGCATGGTGCCTATACCCATTGGACTCTGATCGTTATCCGCTGGCACTGGAAATAGCTAATGAACATTTAGACCACTCTTTGACGAATATAAAAGACGGCGATTATAGTGGTGAACATTGGCTTGCTTCCTTTGCTTTATATGCTTTTAAATCTGCACAATAACAGAAATGAAGCTGAGTAAATATTTTGGTCCGAGCACTCTAATTGCAGCTGCATTTATCGGCCCCGGTACAATTACAACTTGTACCATGGCTGGAGTCACAAGTGGATATAGTCTGATATGGGCCATGGTGTTTTCTACAATAGCTACGATCATTTTTCAAGAAATGTCTGCAAGATTGGGCTTTATTACTGAAAAAGGATTGG
This sequence comes from Saprospiraceae bacterium, assembly GCA_965248155.1. Taxonomy (GTDB): domain Bacteria; phylum Bacteroidota; class Bacteroidia; order Chitinophagales; family Saprospiraceae; genus RFSX01. The sequence continues at coordinate 1,204,628 of CBDFIO010000002.1, read as the reverse complement.
GTGAAGCCATTAGTAATAATTTCCAAAAGGGCTTCTTCAGATATCTCATATTTAGTTTGGTTATCGGTGCAATATTAATTGGCAACGCTGCTTATGAAGCCGGAAATCTATCAGGAGGCGTTTTAGGATTTCAACTCACTATCGGTGATTTCCAATGGTGGCCTCTTGTTCTGGGATTTGTCGGTTTTATGCTACTCTATTTTGGTAAGTATAAATGGATTGAAAATGTATTGATAGGTCTGGTCATTGCGATGAGCTTATGTTTTTTCATTACTGCAATTCTCGTCAAACCAGATCTCATTCAGCTGATGCAAGGTTTTATTCCACAAAACATCAAAGTAAACTATCTCTTAATTATGGCTCTGATAGGAACAACAGTTGTTCCATATAACCTCTTTTTGCATGCTTCGATTATTTCTAAAAAACATAAAGGGGATTCTACACTTAGAGATGTAAGAATTGAAAATAATGTATCTATTATCCTCGGAGGGCTTATTTCAATTTTTATAATTATTGCCGCCGCCGGAACCAGCACTCATATTGGTGAAGTTAATTCTGCTAAGGATCTGGCCATCCAGCTTGAGCCGTTATTTGGTAGTCATGCTAAAATATTAATGGGAATTGGATTAATAGCTGCAGGTTTCAGTTCGGCGCTGACTGCGCCATTAGCCGCTGCACTCGCAGCGAAAGGATTGTTTGGTTGGACAGGTGGGGAAACTTCTGCTAAATTCAGATCTATTTGGATACTTGTGCTAATTGCTGGAATATCAGTAAATATGACAGGTGTTAAACCGGTATTAATCATCAAGTTTGCACAGATTATGAATGCCATTTTACTTCCCTTCATTGCTATCTTCTTAATCTATCTTTGCAATAAGAAAGGTGTTTTGAAAGAACACACAAACAACATAACTCAAAATATTGCTGCTGGCTTTGTCTTATTGATTAGTATCCTTTTAAGTATAAAATCAATCCTCCATTTTATTCAAAATCTATGATTCAACGAATAGATATAAACTGCGATATGGGTGAATTAATCCCAGGGCATAAGCAAAACCTCGATGATAAAATTATGCCATTTATCAGCTCAGCAAATATTTCATGCGGGGCACACAGCGGTACCGAAAAAGTTATCAGAGCAGCAATTCTATCTGCGCTTGAAAATGATGTGAAAATAGGTGCACACCCTTCAAATCCAGATAAAGAAAACTTTGGAAGGAAATCTCTAAACATCGAAGTCCAAGTTTTAAAGAATCATATTGAAGAGCAAATCAATTATTTTTTAGAGATCTGTAATGATATCGGAGCTACACTACATCATGTGAAAGCTCACGGTGCATTGTATAATGATATGAGTAAAAATGATGAACTAGGCTCGATGTTTATCCAAATGATTCAAAGCTATAAGCTAGATATATCTGTTTATGGAATGGCGCATTCGTCGTTTTCTGATTTAGCCGACTCTGCTCCCATCAGATTTGTAAATGAAGTATTTGCAGATAGAAGATATATCAGTCGCAATGAGTTGATGAATAGATCTGAACAAGGGGCAGTTATTCACTCCACTGAAGATGTTCTATTTCAACTACAAGATTTTATTAATGAGAAATTGGTCGACGCTAATGAACAATCTCATTCAATATATCCCGAGACAATATGCGTACACAGCGATACTCCTAATGCACTGGAAATGTGCAAAAAGATTAATGAATTTTTAAAAATAAAACAAGTTGAAATCACTGCTCCTTAATGACATATTATTTCAGATCGATAATTACGACAATGAATTTCTGATCATCAAATCTGATGCTGAAAATAATAATTTCAATGCAATTATAGGAGAACATATACTCAAAGAAAAGTATGAATTTATAGACGAAGTAATTGCTACTAATACTGAAATCTTACTAAAGCTAAATACAAAATTTACCGATCAATCTTTGCAATTGCTAGACAATAAAAGATGGGAGTTAAAATACCAATCTCAGTTGCATACTCTCCCGGTTTGCTTCGATATCGGTGGCGATTGGGAGGCCTACTTAAAGCAAATAACTTTGACAAAAGAAGCATGTGTCAATCTTCTTCTAGCTTCAGAATATGACATATCTATGTTTGGTTTTATACCCGGATTCACATATTGTAATGGCTTGGATGAAAGATTGCATTGTGAGAGGAAATCGACGCCCAATCACAATCTTCTGTCAAAAGCCATTGCTATTGGTGGTCCATATTTGGGTATATATAACTTTCCGAGTCCTGCGGGTTGGCATATTCTAGGTCAGGCTGCAGTTACTATATTTGACCCTGGAGCCCTTCCCCCTAGTTATTTTCATATCGGTGATAAATTTAAAATTGAAGCTATTTCAATCTTGGAGTTTAATGACATTCTAAAACAAAATCTCAATCTGATCGAATACAATGCCTAGCTTAATCTTTATAAAAGGAGGTTTATACACCAGTCTTCAGGACCAAGGAAGAGCAGGCTTAGCTTTTTATGGAATCCCAGCTTCTGGCGCTATGGACAAAAGCTCAAGTGCTTTAGCAAATCTACTTGTAGGTAATGATGAACATAATCCGGTAATTGAAATGAGCATTGTAGGAGCCACGATAAGGTTTGAAGATGAGTGCGTCATCGCCCTTACAGGAGCTCATATGGAATGTAATTTAGATGATAAAAACATTCAGATTAATAGAGCCCATGTCATTAAAAAGGGACAAGTATTAGAATGTAAAATGGCACAAGAAGGAGTCAGGTCATATATGGCAATTAACGGATTAATAAGTGAAAGCAAATCCTATAACAGTTATTCCAGCTATCTCTATGCAGGATTAGGAGCGAACAAGGGAAAAAAATATTCAAATAATGATTGTTTAAACTATGATTATAATCAAAGTCCTACCCTACTGAATATTGAAAGCTCTGCAATCCGAATTAACAAAGAGGTCCTAATTTCAAGAGGTCCGGAATTCAAGTACCTGACTGATGATTCCAAGAAAAAATTAATCCATGAAGAGTTCCGATTGAGTCCACACAGCAATCGGATGGGCGCAACAATTGAGGGTCCAATTTTGAATACCATAGATATAAGTATGCAATCCTCTGTTCCATTGCTTCCTGGCTTCATCCAACTGCTACCGTCGGGTAAAGCCAATATTGTATTACAAGACGGACAAACAACGGGAGGCTATCCCAGGATAGCATATGTTTCACGAAGCGATCTCAATAACTTTAATCAAATCAATTTTAATACTGCATTCAAGTTCAAATTAAAATAACTGGCTTAATGTAAATATCTTTGGGGGCTCTATGCTCAAACGAATTATACTTCTTGCATTTCCCGTCCTCCTGAGTAACCTTCTTCAAAGCTCTATCACTGTCATCGATACCATCATGGTTGGTCGACTTGGTCCCAAGGAAATTGCGGCTGTTGGACTTGCAAATACATTGAGGCTTTTGCTTCTGATATTTGCACTTTCCGTTGCAGGAGGAGCAATAAGTCTAATCGCTCAAGCCAAAGGAAGCAGAGATAAAAAAAGAATGAGTCTGATCACCAAACAATCTATCATCTCAGGCTTTATGTTATCAGTTATCGTTGCTGCAATAGGATTATTAATAGCCTTCCCAACTCTGGGATTTATGGATAGTTCAGGAGATTTATTAACTGTTCTGACAGCTACCGATTTTCTAACCATTATTCTATACGGAACACCATTTCTAATTCTTAACATTGTCATGAACAGATTGATGCAAGGAGCTGGTGATACCGTTACACCTTTGATATTAACTTCCCTGCTTGCAATTTTTAATATTGGGTTGAATTATGTACTGATTTTCGGTTGGTATATAATTCCGGCATATGGAGTCAATGGAGCTGCATATGGAACGGTACTTTCACGATTCCTTATCGTTCTAATTACATTGTATCTTTTTTATTCCGGTAAAAACGTCGTTAAGATTCTAAGAGGAAGATGGAAGGTACATTGGCCAATGATTAAAGATATTTTGAACATAGGTGTTCCTTCCGGAATTCAAGGATTTTTCAGACATGCCGGCAATGTTTTTATTATGAAAATAATTACTGCTACCTCTTCCGGCACATTAGGAGCAGCAGCTATGGCCATCGGATTTCAGGTTGAATCATTGGTCATTCAGCCTACCTTGGGAGTCAATGTGGCTGCAACTTCAATTATCGGCCAAAAGCTTGGACGATGGCAGATAAGTTCCGCTTTCAGATATGGGAATATTATGATATTGCTTGGAATAGTAATAGCGACATTATTCGCAGTTCCTATGTATGTATTTGCAAAACCTATTATACTGTTTTTTGATCCTTCAGCCAATGAAACTATCCTAGAAACAGGAATTTCCTACTTTCAGGTCAATGCATTAATAATGCCTTTGTATGTTTTAGGAATTATTATTACAGGCTCTCTTAGAGGTGCAGGTGATACACGACCAGCCATGTACAGCAGTGTTCTGAATAGAAATTTAATTACGATTTTTCTAGCCTGGTATCTAGCATTTCCTTTAGGAATGGACTTTAGAGGGGTTTGGTATGGTGTGGCCTTAGGAAAAATCCTGGACGCCTTGTACATGTCTGTTGTGTGGTATAGAAAGAAATGGATTTTTGTGGCCCTAAAGCAAACTGAAATCTATCGAAAGCACTTAATACACATGCAAAAAGATCATTTATCCAAATTTCTAACAGAAATAAGATCCAAACAAATGGCAATACCCGCTACTTTAGAAAAAGTTAATAATCAGGGGGTGGATTATTCAAGTCCAAGTAGTACTGTAAGTGTAATCTTTGAAAATGGCCATTATCGTATTGTTCCTTGATCTATTCTTTTGATCTGACCAGACTTCCCACAAAATATTTTTATTGTAAATCTTCGTAGGCAATGATTGGTGATGAATCTATCACTGATTCTACAGGCTGTACTCCATCGAAAACCGAACCATGTTCAAACCAGGATTTAGGGGCCGGAGCTCCCCATAAAGTTTGTCGTCTTGGGTCTCTTAGATCCCAACCAAGTGGCTCCCAGTCAGGGTCGACAGTAAGATAATCACATGTAAATGGCTCGATTCTATGCCCGTCCGGATCAAGTATATACAAAAAGAAAGCATTTGATATACCATGCCTTCCCGGTCCTCTTTCAATATTATCAACATATCCTTGAGAAGCCATCACATCCAGTAAATGGATGATATTATTAATGCTTGCCGTCCATATTCCTACATGGTGCAATCTAGGTCCTTTACCATTGGTTAAGGCCATATCATGGACATTCCCTTTCCTGTGAGTCCAGGCTGCCCACATGTCTCCTTTTTCTGTTAAAGTATATTCGGTAAGTCTGAATCCTAATTGACGAACAAAAAATTCATATGTTCTTTGGCAATTTGGTGTGAATGAATTGATATGATCAAATCTGAGAGGCATTAAACCTTTATATTCAATATACTCTCGCATCATTGCCGGGACTCGTGTTTGGTGAGCATGAAACTCTATCGGCAATCCCAATGGACTCTGAGCCGCTAATGTCCTTTCTTCGCCATGTTTTTCTACCCATGCACAAGGTAAGTCCATGCTTTTGAAATGTGCTTCTAAAAGATCAAGATCTTTATCAAATGCAACTTTGAAACCTAAGGCAAATACTTTTGCTTCATCAGATTTTTTCAAAACCAAACAATGGTGATTTTTTTCTTCTAAGCCGCGTAAGTATAAGGTATCATCTGTTCTTTCGGTTTCAATGAAACCCATAATATCTACATAGAATTTTCTGGAAGCATCTAAATCTTTTACTCCATATTCTACATGACTACACCTTACAATATTGAATGGTAAATCGTGATTATGATCAACTAAACTCATTTCAGTGATTTTTTTGAGCTATAAATTTAACTATTTACCCAGTTTAGGTATAGAATGAGTATCATAGGCTACGCTGATATTCTTCAGCTCCATGTAGAAATCAAAACTATACTCTCCACCATCTCGACCTATACCGCTATATTTTACACCACCAAAAGGAGTAGGAAGATGCCTTACATTCTGTGAATTAACCCAGACCATACCTGCATCTACATCTCTTGCAACTCTATGAGCCCGACCTACATCCTTTGTCCATATATACGCTGTAAGGCCATATCGGACAGAATTGGCAATTTTAATGGCTTCTTCTTCAGTTTTAAATTTTAATACCGATAAAAACGGACCAAATACTTCTTCCTGTCCAATTCTCATATCGGCTTTAACGCCTTCCACTAATGTAGGATTCACATAACATCCTCCTTTAAGAGATTTTGATCGAGGAATCGTACCACCGGCAAGAATTTTTGCGCCTTCAGATTTAGCTATATCAGCATAGCCTATAACCTTCTCCTGATGAGATGGATGAATAAGTGGTCCGACTTCGGTATTAGGATCCAAAGGATGACCAACTTTTATTTTCTTAACGCGCTCAGTCAGCTTAACCACAAATTTGTTATATACTTTGTCTTGAAGAATTAACCTACTGCTTGAAGTACACCTCTCACCATTAAGACTGTATTTCATAAAAATAACAGCATCCAATGCTTTATCCAGATCGGCATCATTAAATACAAAAACAGGATTTTTACCTCCTAATTCAAAATGAACTCTCTTGAGTGTTGCTGCTCCCTGTCTCATAATATGACTTCCGGTAGTTGTTTCTCCAACAAAAGCAATGGCTTTAATGTCTTCATGTTCCGTCAAAGATTTACCAGCAGTTTCACCCATACCATGAACAGTATTCCATACGCCTGGAGGCAAGCCCGCTTCATGTGCTGCTTTTGAAAGCAAATTCGCAGTGACGGGACTAAATTCGGCTGGTTTATGAACAACTGTACATCCAGCTGCTAATGCGGGTGCAATTTTCCATGTACTTAGCATAAAAGGAGCGTTCCACGGCGTAATTATGCCAATCGGTCCTATTGGTTGTTTCATCGTCCAGTTAACATGATGCGTGTCCGGAGTTGATAGCCCGTTAGGGGCATCTATCACTTTATCTGCAAAATACCTGAAGTTTGCAGCGCCACGTATTGCAGCTTTCTTTGTAAATCTTATCGGTTGACCGGTATCATATGATTCAAGGACAGCTATTTCTTCGGCATATTCTTCGATCTTCTCTGCAATTCTATAGAGGATCGCTTTTCTTTCCTGATGCGTAATGTTTTTCCAAGTTTCACATGCTTCTTTAGCGGCTTTAGCGGCTTTATCAATATCTCTGTGATCGCTAGAAGCTACTTTCGATATTAAGTCACCATTAACAGGAGTATGGTTATCAAAAGTCTTTCTTGAAATAGAAGACAACTTACGTCCATTGATCACATTTTTAATGCCATCCTTTTTGAATTTGCGTAACTCAGAATTGAGTTTTCGAATATTTTTTTCCAACATGCATTATTCTTTTATAAGTGTATTTTGCAATCTACTTATTCCTTTGGTTTTAACAATTACAATGCTTCCAGGTTATAAATATGATAGCCCATTCGCCCTTCTTTTCCATAACAAATCCTCAAGCTTCCTAATCATCTAGTATGTTACCAATTTATCTTGAAAAATTAATTTAAGCATTAAACTTAGGAAATAAGTAAAAGTTTAATTTTTGAATTTTTAAGCCATAACAATTATCGGAGATTCACACCTTAAATTGATAATTTTACCGGATAATCAGCAAATTATGCTCGAAGCATCACAAATCAAAGAAGAAGCCATCAAATTACATAAGGCTGAAAATTCCCGGCAGCAAATTAAAGCAACTAGCCTCTCATATCCAAATATGATCATAGATGATGCTTACGCGATTCAATCCGAGTGGATGAAGATCAAACAGAAGGAAGGAAGGAAAGTTGTTGGGTATAAAATTGGTTTGACTTCAAGAGCGATGCAAAAATCAATGAACATTAATGAACCGGACTATGGAACACTTTTAGATGACATGGTTTTTCAGGATGGTAGTACAATTGATGCTTCTGCTTTTTTGGATCCAAGAATTGAAGTCGAATTGGCATTCATTCTAAAAAATCCTTTATATGGTGAGGAGATAGATATGAATGATGTATTAGCAGCTACTGATTATGTAGTTCCCGCATTAGAAATAATTGCAGCCCGATCCTATAGAGTTGATCCGGATACAGCTTATAAAAGAACTGTGAAGGATACAATATCTGATAATGCAGCAAATGCCGGAATAATTCTCGGTTCTAAGAAAATAAAACCAGATGAGCTGAATTTAAGGTGGATTGGCGCATTGATGTTTAGAAATGGTATAATTGAAGAAAGTGGTGTGTCAGGTGCAGTGCTAAATCATCCAGCTAATGGAGTGGCCTGGTTGGCAAAAAAGTATAGTAGACATGGAATTACTTTAGAAGCCGGAAAAATTATTCTGGCTGGTTCATTTACCAGACCAGTACCCCTTCGTCCTGGTGATTCTTTTGTTGTTGATTATCGTGAACTTGGGAAAGTTTCTTGTAATTTCAAATAAATCTGATAGATGAATATTAACGAGAATAAACTGAAGCGTGACCTTCAATCCGATACTGTTCAGTATGGAATTTGGAATGGAATAGCGGATACTTATGCCGCAGAGATATTAGGAGGTGCTGGATTTGATTTTGTTCTTATTGACGGGGAGCATGGACCATTTGACCTCAGAAGTATGATACTTCAACTCCAAGCCTTACAAAGCCATAATACGAGTTCAGTAATAAGACCTCCTGTGGGCGATCCTGTATTAATCAAGCAATATTTAGATGCCGGAGTTCAATCTTTACTTGTTCCAATGATCGAAAGTGCGGAACAAGCTGAACTGATGGTCAAAGCCATGAGATATCCTCCTGAAGGAATTCGTGGAGTTGGTTCGGCATTAGCTAGAGCTGCTCAATGGAATCGTGTTAACAATTATTTTCAAGATGCTAATGATCAGATGTGCCTTATTCTCCAGGTTGAATCTGTAAAAGGATATGATGCCCTTGATGAAATTTTAGCAGTTGAAAACGTAGATGCTGTTTTTATTGGGCCCGCAGATCTCGCAGGGTCAATGGGCTACTTGGGTCAACCGATGCACCCGGAAGTAATTGATAAAGTTAAAAATGGAATGAGCAGAATCAGAAAGGCTGGTAAGTCTGCCGGCACACTGGCTGTCAAAAAAGAACTCGTAGAAGAATATGTTGCATCCGGAGCCAACATGATCGGTCTGGGTGTTGATCTTGTTATGTTGGCTAAAGCGACAAAATCCCTAGCAGAAACTTATAAACCTCATCTTCAAAATAGAGCGAGTAATACCGTCTATTGATTTTGAACCGTATACTGGTATTTAATAATTAGAAGATAATTCAGAAGGATCAAAATTCTGTTTTCCTTTATTTCATTATTGCATTATTACATTATATTTAAACCATGCAGTTACAAACACTTGATTGGGTTGTCATCGGTGTATACGGTGTGATTACCTTTATTTTAGGAATCTGGTACACGAAGAGAGCCGGTCAGGGAATGGAAGATTATTTTGTTGCTGGAAGAAGTTTGCCATGGTGGGTTGCCGGAACTTCAATTGCAGCAACTTGGTTTGCAACTGATGCTCCGCTCGCAACAGCTTCACTTGTACGACAGCATGGAATTTTTGGTAACTGGTTATGGTGGTATGAAGCAGGAGGACTGATGTTACTTGTTTTCTTCTTTGCAAAATTCTGGAGAAGGGCAAATATCATTACCGATGCCGAATTCATGGAAAAACGCTACTCTGGCAAATCAGCATCTGTATTAAGAGGTGTAGCTGCTATCTATCATGGGGTGCTTAGAAATTGTGTTGTAATGGGCTGGGTCATGCTGGCAATGGTGAAGTTTGCTGAAGTTTTATTGGGATGGAATGCTGGATTCACTTTGATTGTGTGTGGAATTCTAGCTATCGTTTATACGGCAGCATCAGGATTGTGGGGTGTGGTGATGACCGATATGTTTCAATTCTGCACAGGACTCTTTGGTTCTCTGGTGTTGGCTGGTATTGTTCTTTACAATTTCGATGGACCAAGTGGTCTGGTTGAGAAAATTTCAGCATTAGACGATGCTCCGCCTGGTGCCTTAGAGATTCTACCCAATGCAGCAACTCTCACCCCTTTGGAATTTGCTTCCTATATGTGTTTGATTTTCATCTTATGGGCCAGGAGCGGGCATGATGGTTATCCGGCTCAGAGATTGTTTGCAGCGAAAAATAATAAACATGCAATGTATGCTGCATTTTTATGGGGATTCCTTGGCATCTCTCTTATGACTTGGCCTTGGGTCGTTGTTGGACTAGGGTCATTGGTTACATTCCCAATTTCTACAGCAAGCGAAGCCCTGGCTGCTGACCCTGAATTAGCATATCCTATGATGCTGGCAGAATTTATGCCGATCGGCCTAAAAGGATTATTGGTCGCGTCTTTTCTTGCAGCTTTTATGAGCACGATGGACACCCATCTTTGTTGGGGAGGATCCTATCTCATCAATGACATTTACAAAAGATTTATAAAAAAAGATGCTACAGATCAGCATTACGTTAAAGCGTCAAGAATTTCAATTTTAATTCTGGCGGCCTTTGCGGGTTTAACCGCATACTATATGAATTCTATTGAAAGAGCATGGATATATATAATAGATCTTACAGCAGGGATGTCAATATTATGGGCACTGAGATGGTATTGGTGGCGTGTTAATGCCTGGGCAGAAATTAGTGCTATGGTTGCTTCATTAATATTAGCCAATGGATTATTAATTATCAATGGACTTACAGCCATAGGATTGGGTAATAATGTAATCATAGAATATTGGTCTGTCCTGTACACAGAAGACTATTACCTCATCCGTGCAGTTTACATACTTATTATAACAACCATCGTTTGGGTTATTGTGGCATTTGTAACAAAACCTGACGATGACAGCAAATTGGAAAGTTTCTATAAATTGGTCAGACCAGGAGGATGGTGGGGACATATCGCTAAACGCCTTCCTGAAATCCAAACCGATATGCCGGGATCTCAAAGATGGATAGGATGGGTATTTGGTGTTATTTTTATTTATGGAACTTTGCTCGGCTTAGGATATATAGTAATCGATAAATCCAGCGTAGCCTTCGTTATATTAGCGGCATCATTTATCGCTTTTTATTTTACAATGAAAATCTTTGCAAAACAAAAATCTAGCTAAAACTTATGGATATTAAAATTGTGCTAATCGGGGCAGGTAGTCAAGAGTTTGGTCCTGCTTCAATCAGAGATGTACTATTAAGTGATGTATTGGCAGAAGCAAATGTACATCTCGTGCTAATGGATATAAAGGAAGAAACATTAGAAGGGCATAAAACCTACACTGAAAATATAGCTAAACAACTTAATAGAGAGCTTACAATTTCTACGACAAATTCGCTGGATGAGGCTTTGGAAGGAGCTGACTATGTCATTTCGGCCATCGAACTTGATCGATACTTTTTTTGGTCACAAGATTTTCATATTCCCAGAAAATATGGTTTCAAGCAAGTTTACGGAGAAAATGGAGGTCCTGGAGGCATATTCCATGCCCTAAGAAATTTCGAACCCACGACGAATATTGTGGAAGCAATCAAAAGAAACTGCCCGGATGCTTTATTGCTAAATTATACCAATCCATTGCCAAAATTGACGCAATTAATTTCCACACATAGTGATGTTAAAACGATCGGTTTATGTCATGGTGTTGTGTATGGCAAGCTACAATTAGCCAGACTTCTTGAAATGGATGTGAACGACATTGAAGCCTATGCAAGTGGATTAAATCACTTTACATGGTTTGAATCTATCCGACATAAATCAACTGGAGAAGACCTCTATCCACTCCTAAAGGAAAAAGAACATCAAGCCAACTGGTTAAGTGATTGGGATGAGATTGCACTAAGCAGAATATTGTTTAGAACCTATGGGCTCTTTCCTTCTCCGGGCACCAATCATATTGGAGAATATGTCAGATGGGCAGCACCCTTATTATCCAGTAGTCGAATGCAATATTTTTATGATCCTAAAACATTGAATCCATGGGAAAGCAATGATATTCCACCTTATCTGTACAATCTGAATGTCAATCCAACACATCTGCCTTTACACGGGAAAATGGAACAGGCTTACTATGATAATCAACCTAAAGATGAATCCATCATTTGTGGTTCAGGAGAATTGGCAATTCCAATCATTGAAGGATTATCTTTTGGAATCAAACATGAACTAGCTGCGATTAACATTAGGAATGATAATTCCTTAGTCCCAGGTTTAGATGAAGAAACTGTAATTGAAGTTCCGGCAACAGTGGATGAAAATGGGCTTCAGGCCATTGGAATGAAAAGGCTTCCGGAAGGGCCATTAGCTTTACTAAGAACTCAAGCCAGTATTAATAAGTTGTTGGTTCAAGCATATCACGAAAAAAGCAGAGATGTTCTTTTACAAGCTTTGATGTTGGATCCTTACGTCGATTCCTATCATAATGTAGTTCATATGATCAACGAGTTCTTTGAAACTCAAAAAGATTATTTACCACCTTTGGAATGGTCGGGAAAAAATTAAAGAATAATTTAAAATGGGCTACTAATTAGATTATCGTCAGAACAATTCCTTCGTATTCCTGACTATCGTTAACCTGAATATCTTCAATAAATATTTTTGTTTCGGGTGTAAGATAATCTTCAGGAATATCTCCAAATGAAGACTGGGAAGCATCGCTAGAAATTCTAATTACCATAGGATCCTTCTTTACGGGAACAAATATTACCCTGCAGCTGAAAGATTTTACATCGTCACATTCCTTATGAAAGGTTTTATCCAGTTTGATTTTTTTCTTCATAAGAAACTTAGCTGTACTGGCCTTGATCTTATGAGAAGTGCTGAATGCCCTATCACCCCAGAAAAAAGTATAACAAGGGTTAACTCTTTCAATAACACTTACTGTTTCTTCATATGTTTCATAGTCAAATATTGTTATTGTGTCCTTAGAATATAAGCTTTCAGAAGTCTTGGCATCTGATTTTGATTTCAGAGTTTTAATAAACTTTTTTCCATCTTCCTTCATATATTCATTAATTGGCACCTCTCTTTTTACAACTTTAATAACTTCTTCTTTCGTGTCAAGATCATAAATGCTTACTGTATCAATAATTTCAACAACTTCTACATCATTTCTTACAACAGTTACAGGTTCTTCATATGTTTCAAAATCAAAAACAATAAGCGTATCATAAGTTGAAATAATCTTGGTTTTCGGAAATGGAATGGTATCGGATTCCATAATATCATTACCTTGAGTTGGGACATAGTATTTTTCAAATGAAAACAAGGAAGTGATTCCAAATATCACTGGAATGATAAATAAGTCTCTCAATTTTTGATTGGAGTTGTTTGTTTTGTTTTGAAGCATGATGATTCTCGTTTTAAGTTTATATGAAAAGCTGTTCACAAGTATTGGCGTATCTTTTTTAAGATGATATTCTCCAAGGAGTTTGGCGTAATTGAAAGAGCCTTCTATTCTGGCTGCCTCTCTATCACAAATAAATTCGTGATTTAGTTTGATTGCCTTTTGCATTGCATATGCAAAGGGGTTTAACCATAAAATCGACTTTATAATTTCAGAAATTATAAGATCCATACTATGCCCTTCTTTGATATGTGTTAGTTCATGCTTTAATATTGATGGTGTTAGTACAATATTTGCTGGATGTAGTAAATACTTGAAAAAACTAAAAGACTGATTGATCGCCGATGATAGGATTAAAGTATGATCATTTTGTTTTTCAGCTCTCCCTTTGCTGACTAATTGAAATATCCCAAAAACATTAAACATCAAACGGAAAAGAAAAAGGCAAGCAATTGTTAAATATGCTATCTGAAGAACCTCTTGTGCTGACAATGAGCTTGATTCACTAAGTCCTTGAGATACAATATTCGAAGCAGTTGCCTCTACAACACCCGGGTTGATCTCAAGATATACAGGGTATACATCTATGGAAAGCAAGGGAATAAGAAAACTGACTGTATAGCTTAATAGAAAATAAAGTCTATTCCACCGAAAGTGAATGATGGGCCTAAGGAGTAAGTAATAAAAAGTAAAACAAATTGCAAGGATTAGTGAGACCTCGCATAAGTAAATGGTAAGGTTATTCATCGTTGTGCTTTTTGAAGTTGTCTAATAATTCATGTAGTTCTACAGGATCGATGTTTTCTTCCTCCATAAAAAATGACAGTAGTTGTTCTTTCGAGCTTCCTAAATAATTATTAAAGAGATTACGAAATAAAGATTTACTATAATCTTTCTTTTCTAAAAGTGGATAATACTGGTGAGATCTTCCGATTTTATTAAAAGCTAAGAATCCTTCTTTTTCAAGTTTTCTGATAATGGATAGAAAAGTATTATAAGGCATTCTATAAACAAACTTATCTAATATTTCACGAGGAAACCCGCGATCTATTTCCCATAAGATCTGTAGAATTTTTTCTTCTGTGCTATTAAGTTTTCTCATAGTCATGATCTGCTTCTTTTGCTAACATAACGAATGTTTCGTTATATCTATTGCTCAGGTACAATAATCCTTGGAATCTTGGCTTAATAAGCGAACTTCACGATATTTGTAGTACCAATCGTGCCTATGAATCAAGTCGAGAAATATCAACCCAAAAACAAAATTCGTATTGTCACTGCAGCATCGCTTTTTGACGGACATGATGCCGCTATTAATATAATGCGTCGAATCATTCAGTCTACAGGGGTTGAAGTTATTCACCTTGGACATGATCGAAGCGTAGAAGAAGTTGTTAATACTGCAATACAAGAAGATGTACAAGCTATTGCAATGACATCTTATCAGGGAGGTCATAACGAGTATTTTAAATACATGTATGACTTGCTACAGGAAAAATCATGTGGACATATAAAAATATTTGGCGGTGGTGGCGGTGTTATCCTGCCAGAAGAAATAAAAGAACTAATGGATTATGGCATATGCCGAATCTATTCGCCGGATGATGGTAGAAAAATGGGCCTTCAAGGAATGATTAATGATTTGGTTCAAAAAAGTGATTTCCCTCTCGGTGAAAATTTGAACGGTCAGATTAATTCGCTCCATATTGACCAACCATCTTCAATTGCAAGAATGATTTCAGCTGCAGAAAATTTTCCTGAAATCGTAAAAGAAAGCCTTGAACAAGTTCATCTGAAAAACAAAGAAAAAAATATTCCGGTCCTTGGAATTACAGGAACTGGAGGTTCAGGTAAGTCTAGTCTGGTAGATGAATTGGTTCGAAGATTTCTAGCTGATTTTGAAGACAAAACAATTGGTGTTGTTTCTGTTGATCCATCAAAGAGAAAAACCGGAGGTGCCCTATTGGGTGATAGAATCAGAATGAACTCTATCAATAATCCAAGGGTTTATATGCGTTCTTTAGCGACAAGACAGAGTAATCTTGCATTATCTAAATATGTTCATGAAGCGATTGAAATCCTGAAAGCTGCCGATTTCGATTTAATAATTCTTGAAACTTCAGGAATAGGTCAGTCCGATACAGAAATTCTTGATCATTCTGATGTCTCGCTCTATGTAATGACACCCGAATTTGGAGCAGCAACTCAACTTGAAAAAATCGACATGCTCGATTTCGCAGATATTGTAGCAATCAACAAATTTGATAAGAGAGGAGCTCTGGATGCATTGCGTGATGTTAAGAAACAATATCAGCGTAATCATAATCTGTGGGATGCCGATATAAATACCCTTCCCGTTTTTGGTACAATCGCATCGCAGTTTAATGACCCCGGCATGAATACGCTCTATAGTAAAATCATGGACACGGTTTCTGATAAAACCGGGATAAACTTAAATTCAATATTTACGATCTCTGAAGAGATGTCAGAGAAAATTTTCATTATTCCGCCTGCCAGGGTTCGCTATTTGTCAGAAATTTCCGAAAACAACAGAAGTTATGATACCGTAACCAATGAACAAGTCAATGTGGCACAAAGCCTCTATGGCATATATAAAACGATTGAATCCGTAACCGGGAAAACCGCTCAAGTCCAACAATCAGGATTGGAAATTCTTGAAGCACAAAATCCCGATCATAAAACTTTTGTTGAATTATTATATCAGCAATTTAACAAGGTTAAGAAAGATCTTAATGCTTACAATTGGGATACAATTGTCAACTGGACTGCCAAAAAGAAATTATACACTGATGATGTTTTTACTTTTAAAGTGAGAGATAAAGAACTTAAGATAGATACTCATACAAAATCATTATCTCAAAATAAAATTCCAAAAGTTGCCTTACCTAAATATACTTCATGGGGAGATATTTTAAAATGGAGCTTGCAAGAAAATGTTCCTGGTGAATTTCCTTTCACAGCAGGACTTTATCCTTTTAAAAGACAAGGAGAAGGTCCAACAAGAATGTTTGCAGGCGAAGGAGGTCCGGAAAGAACTAATAAACGCTTTCATTATGTCAGCTTGGATCAAGACGCAAAAAGGCTATCCACAGCTTTTGACTCCGTAACCTTATATGGACATGATCCCGGGCATAGACCTGATATCTATGGAAAAATTGGTAATTCCGGAGTTTCGGTTTGTTGTCTCGATGATGCTAAGAAATTGTACTCAGGATTCAATTTATCCGACGCAATGACATCGGTAAGTATGACTATCAATGGACCTGCTCCTATGTTGTTGGCCTATTTTATGAATGCGGCGATTGATCAACAATGTGAGTTACATATCAAAGAAAATGGTCTTGAAAAAGAAATAGAAGAAAAAATAGTCAAAATCTATAGTGGAGATGCCGGCAAGAGACCTCAATATCAAGGTCAATTGTCTGAAGGAAATGATGGTCTTGGACTGATGCTTCTAGGAGTGACTGGTGATCAGGTGTTGCCTGAAGAAATCTATAGTAATATAAAAAAAGATACCCTTTCAAAAGTTCGCGGTACTGTACAGGCAGATATCCTCAAAGAAGATCAGGCTCAGAACACATGCATTTTTTCAACTGAGCTTGCTCTGCGCTTAATGGGTGATGTACAAGCCTATTTTATAGAAAATAATGTAAGGAATTTTTATTCTGTATCTATTTCAGGTTACCACATTGCTGAAGCTGGAGCAAATCCGATCTCTCAATTGGCCTTTACATTGGCCAATGGATTCACTTATGTTGAATATTACCTATCGAGAGGTATGGATATAAACAGATTTGGACCGAACCTTTCATTCTTCTTTTCAAATGGCATCGATCCTGAATATGCTGTCATTGGAAGAGTAGCAAGAAGAATTTGGGCGAAAGCCCTAAAACTTAAATATGGAGCTGATCCCAGGGCACAAATGTTAAAATATCACATTCAAACTTCAGGTAGATCGCTCCATGCTCAAGAGATTGATTTTAATGACATTAGGACTACATTACAGGCACTTTATGCCATCTATGATAATTGTAATTCTCTACATACGAATGCATACGATGAGGCTATCACAACACCAACAGAAGATTCAGTTCGAAGAGCCATGGCTATCCAACTCATTATTAATAAGGAGCTCGGTCTTGCCAAGAACGAAAATCCACTACAAGGGTCTTTCATCATTGAAGAACTTACCGATCTGGTTGAAGAAGCAGTATTGATCGAATTTGACAGACTCACTGAAAGAGGTGGGGTTTTAGGAGCTATGGAAACAATGTATCAGAGGAGTAAAATTCAGGAAGAAAGTATGTATTACGAACATCTGAAGCATAGTGGGGAATATCCGATTATTGGTGTGAACACCTTCTTAAGCTCAAAGGGTTCTCCCACAATCATACCTGCAGAAGTGATACGAGCAACTGAAGAAGAGAAGAAATATCAAATTTTAACGGTTGAAAATCTACAAAATCATAACAAAGGTAATTCTGAAGCCCTTATTAAGAATTTGAAAAATGTAGTTATACATAATGAAAACATTTTTGAATCCTTGATGGAAGCTTGTAAATATTGCTCACTAGGTCAAATTACTCAGGCCCTTTTTGAAGTGGGTGGACAATATCGTCGAAACATGTAAGTTGTGATTAGAATTGATTGCAACCAGATTTAACTTAATGCCGCACAAAGTCTAACAAAGATCTCATCAAGACTTCCCACACCATTTACGGATTGTGATTTTCCTTGTTTGGAGTAGTAATCAAAAACCTGACTGGTTTTCGCATTATATTCTTTAATTCTTTTTCTTATCACTTCTTCATTGGCATCATCAGGTCGACCTGAGGACTTACCCCTTTCTAATAGGCGCTTTACGATCTCTTCATCATTCACATCTAAAGCAATAAGATGGGATACAGCAGTATCGTGTTTATTAAAAAATACATCCAATGATTCTGACTGTGCAATGGTTCTTGGAAAGCCATCAAGAATATATCCTTTAGGATTTTGGGTCTGGTTTACTTTATTCTCTAGCATTCCAATCGTAATCTCATCCGGTACCAGGAATCCCTGATCCATGTATTCCTGAGCTTTAAGTCCAAGAGGGGTCTTGTTGCCAATTTCATATCTAAATAAATCTCCAGTTGAAATATGCGTTAGTTCATACTTTTCAACTAACATTTTAGCTTGCGTGCCTTTACCAGACCCTGGAGGGCCAAAGAGAATAAGATTTATCATAGAATTATTTTGCTTTTTAAACAATGAGCGAACGAAATTAATTATCGAGTTCAACATTTTATAGAATTCTTCTGGCAAAGGCAATTTTGGGTATCCAATAACTGGATTTATTAATGTCTTCTTTTATTACCCCGCGTGAACTCGTAGCATGAACAACCAAAATTTTATCATTCTGGTTCTCAACAACAAGTGAAACATGATTAATTTTTGATCCTGGCTTAAGTTTAAAGAATATCAAATCTCCTGCCCTGACCTGTTTAAGGTTGATTTTCCTTCCCATTGTTGCCTGAAGCTTGGATGTTCTCAGAAGTTTCTTGTTTATGGCTTTATCGAACACATAAGAAGTAAATCCTGAACAATCAAAACCTCTGGGAGTAGTACCTGCATACTTATAAGGACTCCCAATCAATCGTTCTGCTTCGATAATTAATGAACGTTCATCTGAATGGATTACACGGTCTTCTCTAACAATCTTAGTAGTGCCACAAGAAATAAATCCAAATAATATTACAAAACCAAACAGCAATTTCATTTTCTAAGCGTTTATGTTCTAAACGGAATTTTTAGGTTAGTTAATATTCATTCGAAAAGAGCCCGTATGCATAGCATGACGGGCTTTTATTTTAAGCTGATATTAAATTTCAGTAATATCTTATTTAGATTTTTCCTCTCCTGAGGATTCTCCATCTGTAGGAGGCGTATCTGAAGATTCTTCACCTTCACCACCTTCACCAGCAAGAAGTGCTTCTTCTTCAGCAGCTTCAGCACTTTTAAGTGCTCTTGGAACTTCAACAGAAGCAACTGGAATATTTGTTTTAACCATGAATTCAATGTTATCATTAGTCTCGATATCACTTACTTTCACAGCAGTCCCTAAATCCAATTCTGAAATATCAATGAAAAGTTCATCAACCAAGTGAGCAGGATCTACTTTGACAGTTACTCTACGTAATGATTGTATGAGTGTTCCTCCGCCTTTAACACCTGGTGAAATACCTTTGAATCTGATAGGAATGTCCACTTTTATTTTTCTTCCTTCTTCAAGCGCAATGAAGTCCATATGTTCAATTGTATCCTTAATCGGATGAAACTGAATTTTCTTAACGATACATTTATGCTTTGTTCCATCTATATCAACTTCTCCAAGTTTTAAGTCTGGTGTATAAACTATTGACTTAATATCATTCAGGATAACAGAAAAATGCTCTAAAGTTTTTCCACCATAAACAACAGCTGGAATTCTACCATTTTTTCTTAAGGTAGCAGCTTTAGAAGTTAAATCTCTTTTTTGTCCAACAAAAGATACTGTTTCCATCTTTATTTTATTCTATTTTAAAAAGGAGTGCAAAGATAGAAATTATTTGCAAAGAGATGCAAGATTATTTCTCAACGAATAATGCAGCAATTGATTTGAATTCATGTGTATTTCTGATTGCTCTGGCAAATAATTTGGCGCAGGACAATACTTTGATCTTTTCAGACTGCCTTTTCAATGGAATTGTATCTGTTACATAGACTTCTTTTAGCACAGAATTATCGATATTATCATAGGCATTTCCAGATAATACAGGATGTGTAGCCAGTGCTCTGACCGATTTTGCACCCTGATCAAGGATCGCTTTTGCCGCTTTGCATAATGTCCCGGCTGTATCCGCAAGATCATCTACAAGGATAACATCTGCTCCATCAACATCTCCAATTACAGTTATACTCTCTACTCTGTTCGCTACTTTTCGAACTTTATCACAAATCACTAAATCTCTTTCAAAGTATTTGGCATAAGACCTTGCTCTTTTTACACCTCCCACATCCGGAGAAGCAAAAATGACGTTTGAAAGATCTTTTTCTGCCAGAAAAGGCATAAAAATCGCCTCTCCTTTCAAATGATCCACCGGAATATCAAAGAACCCTTGAATCTGGTCTGCATGAAAGTCCATTGTAACAACTCTATCTGCACCAGCTGCCTGAATCAAATTAGCCACAAGTTTGGCTGAAATAGGAACCCTGGGTTTGTCTTTTCTATCTTGTCTAGCATAACCAAAATATGGCATGACGGCAGTAATATATCCCGCTGAAGCTCTTTTTGCGGAATCGATCATCAATAACAATTCAAACAGATTATCGGCCGGCGGTTTTGTGGATTGAATAAAAAAGACATAAGATCCTCTGACCGATTCAGTGATGATGGGTTGCATTTCTCCATCACTAAATTTTTTCAATTCTAAATTACCAAGGGGATATCCATAATAGTCTGAAATTTTATCAGCCAAATATGTAGATTCGGTGCCGGAAAAAAGTTTTACATCAATCATTCTAGAGGTATAATTCTTTGGCGAAAATAATATTTAATACATTAATCACTTTCCTAATGCCTAAAAATTTCCAGTGAACTCAGGAACTAATAGAATTAAATGGCATAAATCAAGTTTAGCTTGGTTCCTTTTGATCTTGCTGAGTCTCGTTTGGGGGAGTTCTTTTATTCTTATTAAAAAAGCTTTGGTCAGTTTTGATGGTATGCAAGTTGGTGCAGGAAGAATTGTCATAGCCTTCTTAGCATTTACACCCATATTTACCTATCGTTTCAAAGATATTGATTGGTCTAAGTTTAAATGGTTTCTTATCGTTGGGCTGTGCGGTAGTGGATTACCTTCATTTTTATTTGCCATTGCACAACTGCATATCAGCAGTGCTATTGCTGGTGTTATGAACAGTCTGACTCCTATTTTTACTTTTATTCTTGCAATTCTGATATTCCGGCATAAATTCTCAATTGTACAATTACTAGGTATTATAGCCGGGTTTGCAGGTGTGATTTGTATTTTTTTAACGAACAGCGGGACTGAAAATAATGTTCCATTGTTTTACGGAAGCTTAATAATCCTTGCTACTCTCCTATATGGTATAAGTGCGAATACTGTTGGCCATTTCCTGAAAGAAACAGATCCGATAATCATTAGTACCATCTCCTTTATTCTTATTGGACCATTTGTATTGGTTTATTTGCTCAACACAGATTTTCTATATCAAATTTCAACTCATGAATATGGGTACAGGTCCTTAGGAGCCCTAATGATTCTTTCAATTGTAGGAACTTTTGGAGCGAATATATTATTCTTTATACTTGTACAAATTACAGATGCTGTTTTTTCAACAACCGTAAGCTTCCTAATTCCGTTTGTTGCATTGTTTTGGGGATTCTTGGATGGTGAGGAGCTTCACTTGCTTCATATTATTGCTTTACTGCTTATCCTGAGTGGTTTATATCTTATAAAAAAGAAAACTTAGACAGTTAAAAATTAGCTGATATAGAAAGTAATACATACCTAATGTTCTTATGTATAAGATATTTATGTATCTTTAGAATATGAATTCTAAATTATTCAGAGGGAGCCTTGATACAATTATTATAAAATTGCTCTCCGACAATGGAGCCATGTATGGCTATGAAATCACACAACATGTAAAGGAATTAACAGAAGGCGAATTTTCAATAACCGAAGGGGCTTTATATCCAGCTCTCCACCGACTTGAAGCTCAAGGATTATTGGATACAAAAACGAAAAATATCGGAAATCGCTTTAGAAAGTACTATAGCCTGACAGAAAAAGGATGTTCTGAAGTTAATGGTATTTTGAAGGATATGGAAGCTTTTATTCAAAATATGCAAGTCATTCTTAATCCTTCTATTCTTAAAACACAATGAACAATAAAACACAATTATCTCAACCTGAAATCAGGAAATTATTTGAATTTGTTCAACAAAAGAATGTCCCGTATTTGGATGTTCAATATGAAATTGTGGATCATTTGGCAAGTGAAATTGAAGAGTTTCAACTCGCCGATCGAAGCTTATCTTTTGAAAATGCTTTGAACGATATATATTCACAATTTCCAATTACAGGATTTGCTGTTTTTCAGCTTGAAAAACAGAGCTCTATGCGTCAATATTGGAAAAGAAGCTTCTGGGCTTATTTAAGAAGATACTTCCGTATTCCAAGAATCGTGTTTACTATTTTATTGATTGCATCGTTTTACAATATATTCCAATACTTTCAGTCGTATTATCTAGTTCTCGGTTTCAGTACCATCTTTTTCTTATATGTTGTTTTTTACAATCGATATAGAATGAAAAGATTGGAAGAAATTCAAAACAACTATCTCGTTATAGAATCATTCATGTATTGGATGCGCTCATTTACTGAATTCTTAGGGTGGGGATCTTACTTCGTATATTTTGCTTATCCGGATTTAACTTTTTCCTCTACAAGCAATTTTCTCTTCGCAGTATTTTTTGGCTTAGGCTTAATTACAGCATATGCTTACGTCAATATATTTCCCAAAATGCTCGAATCCGATATCAAACAAAAATATCACCATTTGGGAATCGCTTAGTTGAGTTATTCATAGTAGACAAAACTCAATCAATTCCCTCCTCTATACCACTCTCTATATTCAGCATATGAATTTAAAGTGCCTTCAATATAATGGGCGGCTTTCGCAGCATCTAAAGGCTTCAATTTTTTAGCTGGAATGCCAGCATATATGTACCCGCTTTCCAATTTTGTACCTGTAAGAACAACAGATCCCGCTGCTATTATACAATTAGAAGGAACAATAACATCATCAAGAATAGTTGCCCCCATGCCGACCAGAACATTGTCTTTTATCTGACAGCCATGAATTATAGCTTTATGTCCAATGCTGACATTATTGCCGATTATCGTATCACTTCGACCTTTAGAACCATGAACCATCGTTAAGTCCTGGATGTTTACATTCTCTCCAATCCTTATTTTATTGACATCACCTCTTATAACCACTTGAAACCAAACACTTGATCCTATACCAATTCTAACATCACCTGTAATTGTAGCATTTTCTGCCAGCCAAACATCTGGATGAATCTCTGGCCTTATACCATTGACTTCAAGAATTAATGCCATTATATGGAATTGTTCTGGCTGAGAGGAGTGAGTTTATAGCCTGCTTTTCGCAATAAATCGATCACTCCATTTTCACCTCCTAGATGCCCTGCTCCTACTGCAAAAAACATCTGATTCAATTTCATTTTCTCACTCATAATCGGAATCCAGTTTTTATTTCTTTGATATAAAAGTAAATCTTCATATCCTTCTATTCCACCTTCTTCACTCATAGAACTAACCATCTTGTTAATATCCTGGTCTTTATACATTTGAATCATTTCCTGGAATGCATCATTTTCTGTATCGCTGCTGAGAATTGTTTCCAATAACATGTCCGCCTGTGCCTGATAAGGGATCGAATCAAAAACACTCATCTGAAATTCCATAGTTTCTAACCCTTCAACTTCCATATCTGAATCCTGAGAAATCTGATACAGTTCCATTTCATAAGATTTAATAGAAGATTGGTCACTTAGTTCAACTCCGAGGTCAATATCTCCACTTGCAAACACAGTAAGAAACATAGGTTTAATTCTCTCCAGAAAAAACATGGGTAGACCTATATCTTCAAAATGGGAACGTATTAATTTATAATCTGCTTCAGAATAAAAATCAGAAAGTTTTTTTCCATCTCCCATAAATGCTTTTGTTAGTAAGCCCATTTGCGAAGAAAGGTCAAACATATCGTCAAGGTCAACTTCAAAAGCAATTTGTTCTGCATCATCAAGTGCCGTTAGAGTTCCTGAAGGCCAGAAAAAATGCTCCGATTCAATCATATGAATAGTGCCAAAGAGATACGACGGCTCCTCTAATTCCCGGCTATCAATCTGCCATAAAAGAGCATCCTCCAACTCAAAGGATTCAGCTTCAACATTTTTTATTTCTTTTGTTGTTTTACACGAGCCAAATATGAGTACTCCAAACACCAGGAGAATCATCCTCCATTTTGGATTTCTTATCCATTTAATCATTTACTTTCTTTTTGTCTAGATTTATAAATTTCATGCATTAATATAGCACCTGCAACTGAAACATTAAGAGATTCAACTCTTCTTGTTCCAGATATACTTATAAAGTGATCAGCAAGTTCAACGACTTCCCTTACCACTCCTTTTTCTTCTGAACCCAAAACCAATGCCATTGGTTCTTGAAATATGTTCTCATTCTTCGAATTCGGCTTATTCCCATCTGCAACAACGATTTTTAAGCCCGAATCTTTCAAATATTGAATGGCTTTAATTAAACTATTCTCTCTACAAATATTTATGTCTTTTATTGCTCCGGCAGATGATTTGTAGGCGAAACTATTGATCCTTGCAGATCTCTTTATTGAAACCACAATCGCATCAATGTCAAACCAAACAGCTGATCTCGCTAAAGCACCGATATTCCTCACATCTTCAACGCCATCCAAAACAAGAATAAATGGTGTTCTTCCAGACTCAAATATATGAGGCAAGACATCTTCAATAGATAAGTAGTCTACATGAGCCATCTGGGCTATAACACCTTGGTGATTCGCGTTCTTAATTAATGCATTTAATTTTGCCTTAGGAACATATTGGAGTGGAATATTACTTTTTCTGGATTTAGATCTCAGTTCAGATTCAATATCTCCTTTCAATGTATTGTCTACCCATATCTTTTCAAGAGAAGTATTATCCTCCAATGCATCCAATACCGGTTTTCTACCAATTAAAAATTTATCCTTCTCCATATTCAAGGCTTAAAAATAGTTCTAAATGTCTTATAGATACAAATTTCAAATTAATTAAAGCTTATTATAATTTCTATATTTGGCCGATCAACCACTCAACTAAATAAAATGAAAAAAATAGAATATCTCTTTCTCACATTTTTATTGATTCCATTATTTGCTTCAAGTCAGAATATTTCCAAAGATGAAATAGGCATAACGTTTATAAAAAACAGTTTTGAAGCGCTAGAATTATATCAAGACGATGTATCTAATATGCTTATATCCGATTTTTACCAGACTAAGCATAATGGTGTCACGCATATATATTACAATCAGGCATTTAAGGACATTCCTGTATATAATGCCTTTATCAACCTAAATATTTCTAAGGAGAACGAAATATTGCATTATGGAAATACATTTATTAATGCCTTGTCCCAAAAGATCAATTCAAGTGAAGCGAAAATTGATCCACAAGATGCAATTCTCAATGTAGCTCACGAACTTGGAATAAAAAATCCGGAAAATGCATCTCTTCTCAAAAGAGAAAATAATGGGCAGCACATATTTAATTCTACAAGCTATTCTGAGGGCAATATTATAGTACAAAAAATGTATTTCCCATTGAATGATAAAGAAGTACGTTTAGTATGGGATGTCTCTTTAAATCAAAAAGCATCTTCTGATAGTTGGAGTTCACGAATTGATGCAGTAACAGGAGAAATAGTAGATCATGAGAGCATAACAATCTATTGCAATCATGCTCCAAATAAGTATCATAATCATAATGCAGAATGTCGCACATCTCAAAAAGAAGATAATTATTCGGTAATCGCACCATTTCCTACCACACCTGTCGAAGGTGCTCAATATCTGGTATATCCAGTTCCTTATGAAAGTCCATTAAATGGACCACAAGAACTTTTAACCGATCCACATTATCCAGGGGCTTCTCCTTTTGGATGGCATGATATTGACGGTGTAGAAGGCCCAGAATTTACAATAACAAGAGGAAATAATGTTCATGCTTACGAAGATCAAGATGATGACTTTGTTAGTTCGAACAATGAACCGGATGGCGGTATGGATTTAATATTTAATTTTCCGCACGCCATAAACGAAGAACCTGATTCAAGTATAGAAGCTGATGTTGTCAATTTATTTTATTCAAACAACATTATCCATGATGTTACTTATCTGGCCGGATTTGATGAAGTATCTGGGAATTATCAAACCAACAACTATGGCAAAGGAGGTCTTGATGGTGATTACGTTGTAGCGCATGCATTAGATGGTTCAGGTTCAGACAATGCGAATTTTGTACCATCCCGTGATGGTTCAAACGGAAATATGAATATGTTCCGCTGGAATATCCCGCAAACCAAACTATTCGGCATAACTCAACCAGAAGTATTAAATGTAACATATCAAAATGGTGCTGCTGGAGGTGGTTGGGGATTTGATATTACTTATTCTTCAGTTGATGTCGAAGCTGAAATTGCTCCAGCTTTCAGTGATGACCCACAATTCGCGAATAATGTTTGTGATCCTGTGATTAATCCTGAAGAAATTGATGGAAAAATAGCATTGATCTATCGGGGAAGGTGCGAATTTGGTGAGAAATCATTACATGCTCAGGATGCAGGTGCTATTGCAGTTATTATTTGTAATGTTCCTGGTGCAGGTGGAGATCCAACCAGTGACGGAAATGATCCTATTTCTGGAGGTATGGGAGGTGGAGATTTTGGATTGGATATAACCATTCCTGTTCTCGCTCTCGGATATAATGATTGCAATACAATTGTAGCAACGATAGAATCAGGAACACCGGTTATTGGGAGAATCCTTCCTATTCTCAATGAAGGACCAGCACAAGTAAGTGCCGGGTTCGATAATGGGGTTGTATTTCACGAATATGGACATGGAATCAGTAACAGATTAACAGGTGGTCCAAACACTTCATCATGCTTAGGGGCTGATGAATCTATGGGTGAAGGATGGTCTGATTTTTTCGCATTGGCTCTTACTGTTGAACATGGAGATACTGGAGCAGATCCTAGAGGAATTGGAAATTTTGTCGATGGTCGAGAAGTAGATGGACCTGGTATAAGAAGATTTCCTTATTCTACTGATATGTCAATTAATCCTCAGACTTTTAGAGATATAAAAGCAACTACAGCACCTCACCCTCTTGGAGAAGTTTGGGTGGATATGCTCTGGGATATTTATTGGGGATATGTTGAAAAATATGAATATGATGCAGATTGGAATAATACGGAATCCGGAAATTTTAAAGCCATGCAACTTGTTTTAGATGGTATGAAAATGCAAGCTTGTAATCCTGGATTTATAGAAGGAAGAAATGCCATTGTCGCAGCTGAATTAGCCAATACAAATGGTGAAAATCAGTGTTTGGTTTGGGATGCTTTTGCACGCCGAGGTCTTGGTTTCTTTGCTGATGGTGGAAGTTCTAATAATAGAAATGATGGTTCTGAAGATTTTTCGCCATTACCTTCTTGCCAAAAAACAATGAAAATCTATAAAAACATGCCCGGCTTGATTCCATTCGATGAAGAAGTAGAAGTTCAATTGGTCGTTGCCAATCACAAAGATGAAACGATTGAAAATGCGGTTGTTACTGATATTATACCTGAAGGATTATCTTATGTACCCGGTTCCGCTACCAGAGCTGAAACAGTCATGGGAGATCAAATTATCTTTGACTACGATGCTTTGGCCAGCCAACAATGGGATACAATATATTACAAGGTACAACATAACAATTCGATTAATTCTACTATTCTTTCTAACAATACAGTTGAATCAGCTGAAGAATTAAGTGAGTGGCAACGTGAATTAATACAAGGAGAAACAAACATCTTTGTCATTAATTCAAATTCAATTTTCCCAACTTATTCAGGAGAAAGTTCGTGGTTTGTTCAGGAGTTAGACCAAAATACGGAGTCTAGTATCAGATTTAATGATATCGAAGTGGTTGGACAATTACCAGTAGTAAGGTTTTGGCACAGAATTAATACTGAATTTACCAGAAATGGAGGATTTGTTGAAATATCGACGGATGGTATGATCTGGAATGATGTAAAAGACCTTTTTATCCGTAATGGATATGAGTGTCCGCTTCAATTTACAACTTTTGCAATTCCAGCATTACAAGCATTTTCAGGAAGGACAGATCCAGATGAATATATTGATTCATACATAGATCTATCGTCTTACAAAGGTCAAACTGTATCTCTCAAGTTTAGATTTGGTTGTAATCCTGGAGCCGGGAATACAGAAAACGACGAAACCTTTCCTCTTGATGGAGGTTGGTTCTTAGATGATCTGGATCTAATAGACTTAGTTATTAATGAATCTCAAGCTTGCATCCAGACAGTAGATGATCAGGCTTGTACTGCAATAATGAGTTCAGCACTAGATCCTCAGTTTGTAACCGGGATTGAAGAATCGGAGATTGCAGGGCTGGAATTTTCAGTTTACCCGAACCCGGCTGAAAACTACATTACATTGAATATTAATTCAGAATCTACTTTTGATGCAATGATTAATTTATCATCAATGAATGGGCAACAAATCTTAAATACTCAAATGAAAATTAGTAGTGGAATAAATTATAAAACATTGAATACTTCAGACCTAGTATCAGGAATGTATGTTCTTCAAATCTTGAATAACAATCAGATTTCTACGAAAAAAATAATGATCTTAAAATAGTAATGCTGACTAATTTTTTAGGAGGGTTTTTGAACAAAACCCTCCTTTTTTTTATTCTTCCTCCGATTTGGACTCTGGATCTGTTGATTGCTCGTTATTAAATGTGGCTTTGATATCTTCTACTGCTTCGTTTACTTTATCCTTTACTTCTTCAATAATCTCTTTCATCTGATCTACTTTTTCTTCAACATCAATTGATCCTTTAGTCTCCTCCAGTTTTTCCTCGACCTTTTCACCCACCACTTCTGATACAGCTTTAACTGTGTCTACGACATCTTCGATGGCTTCTCCCACAGTTGTGCTAATGGCTGAAATCATAGATTCCTTTTTCCGTCCCTTCTTTTTATGAGGCATTTCATTAATAGCCTCGGCGGCATCTCTCAACTTTTTCTCTTCCTCTGACAAGGATTCAGATTTCTCTTTTATATCATGAGCAATTTTCTCTTTTACAGCGTCTTTTACTTTTTCTATCTTCTTTTTCTCTTCAATTTTTTGATCCTTTAACTTTTCTTTTTCCAATTTAAGCTCCAGTTCTTTCTTAGTAGCCAGCATCTCTGCTAGTTTATCATTCTTAGAATTAATTCTCTCCTGAACCATTTTTGCTTTGGCTTGTCTAATCTGCATTTCCAATTGTCCGTCGGTTTCATTTGCTTTTCTACTCTGAAAATCAATGTCCTTTTGATCCCTGGCGATAGATCTCTCCATTTTTTCTACAGCAGAAAGCAATCCATCATACCTTCTTTGTAATCGACTTGCATTACCAGTTCTGGGTGAAGGCTTCCCATATTTCTTTTCTTTTACAACCTTAAATGCGTCATCGATTTTCTTCCATAGTTTAGATCGGTCCGATCTGGTAAAAACTCCATTTTTAAATTCGTTTTGCAATTTCTTCAACTCATCAAAAATTGGACTTAACCCTAATCCTTTCTCTACTTTCTCTGAAATCTCATCTAGTTTTTGAGAAAATGTATTAAATCTTTCTTTGGATAATTTTTCCAACTCAGCATTGGCTTTAGTTTTTAGTTCCTTCATTTGAGAGAACAAACTGTTGGTTTGCTCCTTTAACTTCTCCCCATGTTTTTTGAAAAGATTATTTTCAAATATTTGAGCTTGAACTTTAGACCAAAAAGATTTCATCTCTTCCCAAATTTCATTATCATATTCCTTTAATTTTGAAATCCTATCTTTTAGATCTTCCAATTCTGTTCCATATAATTCATACAACTTTGATGAAAGGACAACAAAATGCCATTCTGCTTTTGCTCTCGAAATCAAATCAGTTCTTTGAACTTTTATAGTATCAGGAAGAAGGTTTTCAGTTACAGAAAGTGGCCGTTCAATTGTATTGAACCCATCTGGAAACTCAACTACATTATTCAGCCTCCATTTGTCCATTAAACTATTATAGAATTCTTCAGTGGCTATCTCTTCATTAAATGTGTAGATATTAACCTTGTTGTCTTTTGCTATGAGTTCTAAAGCCACAAGTATCTTTTCGTCCTTTTCATTGTGTCCCCAGAGTACGATTTTCCTTTTCATGCGATTACTTTTTGTATCTAAAAAATGTCAATATGTGCCAAGACCATCATGATTAGTGATCGTCATTCGTAATAATTTCAATTTAGTCTATTCTGAATTAATCCGCTATATGCTGAAGTATTTGGACAGCATTTGTTGCTGCTCCTTTGCGTAAATTGTCGGCAACAACCCAAAGATTGAGTCCTTTTTCGATGGATTCATCCCTTCTAATCCTTCCAACGAATACTTCATCTTTCTTTCTACTGTATTTTGGCATCGGATAAATGTTATTCGACACATCATCCTGAACAATTATACCCTCTTCTCCCTTTAATATGTCTTTCAGTTCATTCAAATCAAACTGATTTTCAAATTCAATATTTACAGATTCTGAATGTCCTCCATGCACAGGTACTCTAACAGCAGTAGAAGTAATTGCCATATTATCCGCATCCATAATTTTTCTTGTCTCATGGACCAATTTCATCTCTTCTTTGGTATAATCATTATCTAGAAAAATGTCGCAATGAGGAAGACAGTTTTCAAAAATCGGATAATTATATGCCATAGGATATCCTGGATCAGTTTGACCCGTTAGCTCTGATTCATACTGCTCAACAGCTTTTGCTCCTGTACCTGTAAAGGACTGATAAGTCGATATAACCAATCTCTTAATTCCGTATCTTTTGTGTAGTGGGTTTAAAGCAACTACTAACTGAATAGTACTGCAATTGGGATTTGCAATAATTCCTTCTTTCCCATTTAAAATATGACCATTAACTTCCGGTACAATTAACTTGACATTTTCATCCATTCTCCAAGCTGAAGAATTATCAATTACACATGTTCCTTGCTCAGCAAATTTTGGTGCGTATTCTTTGGAAGTAGATCCTCCAGCTGAAAAAAGTGCAAAATCCGGCTTAATCTTGATAGCCTCATCCATGCTAACAACAACATGGCTTTTTTCGTGGAAAACGATTTCCTTTCCTACAGATCTTTGTGAGGCAACGGGAATAAATTGATCTGGTTTTATATTCCTTTCTTCAAGAACTTCAATCATCTCCCTACCTACTAATCCTGTTGCTCCAACCAATGCCAATTTCATAGATATATAATTCTATTATTCAAATATATAAATAGGTCCAAAAATAACATATAAAAAGATTGTATATCAATATATTTATAGCATGTATTTAAGGTTCCTTGCTTTATTATTCACCTTCACAACTTTCTCAGTACAAGCTCAAATAAATTTTGACTTTAATTCCGGGGATCTCAATTTATGGAAGGGAGATATAAGTGAATTTAGAATTAACGAAAATGATCAGCTCCAATTGAATGCTCCAGAGGCAGGTCAATCACTCATTTATACCGAAACAAATTTTCCGGATAGCTTGTTCTGGAATATGGATATCTCACTAAGTTTTTCACCATCGGGCAGCAACCAATTAACAATTATCCTGGCAGCTGATAATATTGATTTAAGTCAAGCCAATGGTTACATTTTGAAAATAGGCGAATCAGGATCAGATGACGCCATTAGATTTATTCAGCTTGAAAACGGTAATGAAACAGAAATTGCTTCTGGAATTATGGGCAATGTTGCATCTTCATTTGATCTGACTTTTGATTTGAATAAAACGTCTCTTGATGAATGGACATTAATTACAACTGACAATATCTCACAACAAGTCGAAGAAGAAATGTCATTTATATTTAATGATGATGAAATAATTACCTACAATATTTTTGGATTCCTTTGCAATTACACAGCATCCAGGGCTGAAAATTTCTTTTTTGACAACATCATAATTGACGAAATTAAGCCAGATAAAGAAGGACCAATTGTGAATTCTGTAAATATTATCGATGCAAAAAACATTAAGATTCGATTTAACGAAAGCGTAAATGAAGCTTCAGCTATTCGTAATGATAATTATAGTTTCAGCAATGCTCAATTAATCGAGACCATTAGTTTTGATATGATGGATGGTAATGTTGTCGATCTATTTTTAGCAGAAAATCTTCCAAGTGGACAAAGCATCGAATTAAGCATTCAAAACATCACTGACTTAAGTGGAAATCAAATGAATAACCAGGTTTTTGAAATTGCTTTGACCGAAGAGATATCAGTTGGGGATATTGTTATAAACGAAATTTTATTTGACCCCTATACTGGTGGAGAAGATTTCGTTGAGATATTCAATCGTTCTGAAAAGACACTTAATCTCGAAGGATTGATAATTCGAAATGTGGACAAAGTTGAGGATGAAATTATAAGTCGAGAGATTACTATGGCACCAGGTCAAATAATCGCTTTTTCAAAGGATCCTCAGTTTTTATTAGATCAATACATTCCTCCAAATTCTGCAAATGTTATTCTCCAGGATTTACCATCATTCAATAATTCAGATGGCAATGCAACTTTGCTTGTCAATAAAAATGGAGAAGAAGTCCTCATTGATGAATTTGATTATGATCAAGATTATCATTTTGACTTATTAAAAGATACTGAAGGTGTCAGCCTTGAGAGGATTTCAACTATTAGTCCAACCAATGATCCCAATAATTGGTTTTCAGCGGCTCAGAGTGTATTATTTGCAAGCCCGGGATATGAAAATTCTGTAAGATCAAATTCCCAGGCTGATTCTAATGATCCACTATCTTTGGAATATCAATCATTTTCTCCCAATCTTGATGGAAATAAAGATTTACTTATTATAAATTATAATTTAGATAAGACCGGATATGTAGCAAACATTTCAATATTCGATGATAGAGGTCGATTTGAAAAACATCTCATACGAAATCAATTGTTAGCGACACAAGGAGTATTAAATTGGGATGGTACCCTAAAAAATGGTAATATCGGACCAGTAGGTATGTACATTATTTATTATGAGTTCTTTCATTCAGATGGATCAGTTTTATCGGGTAAAAAAGTTTGTGTTTTAGCCCAACCGTTTAATTAAGTACATTGAAGAAAATATTAGAACATCATATTAGTCAAATCGCAATTATAAGCACTGTTTTTTTAGTAGTGCTCATAATCATTTATCCACCGGATATAATGGTGTTTCAGAAGTCATCAGAATATGCAGTCCATCTTATGTTGGCACTCGCATTGTTTGGGTTCATATTTCTTTCTCTTGAACAAAAGAGATTGATGTTTATTTGTTTGATAGCCTCAGCTTTCATGGCATTTTATCTTAAAATGGCTTCTAATCCAGACATGATGTTTCCTCAGAAAACAAGTTCTGCAACTCTGAAAGTGGCGCATTTTAATTTGACTTCCTTTGACAAAGAAAACATAGATTTAGAAGCATTGATTTCAGAAATTAATCCCGATTTGCTTTCCTTTCAAGAATATACTCCAGACTGGGATCAACATATACCTATGCTTTTGTACAAAATGTATCCCTATGCTTATAAACTTGTAAGAATAGATCCTTTTGGAATGGCCGTTTACTCAAAAATTCCATTAAAAAATACCAAGACCTTTAATTATTCTGATATACCTAATATCAGTATTGCATTAGGTCGAGAATATAATGATGTTCACATTATTGGTTCATACATTACACCTCCCAACCTGGCAAATTCTAAAAATTCTTCTGAAGAACATCTGGGGTTCATCGCTAATTATATCAATGATTTGAACAAACCTGTTATTACCTTAGGAGATTTCAATCATGTTTATTGGTCCAGAGCAATAATTGAATTCAGAGATAAGGCGGGTTTGAGTAATAGTAGAAGAAATATTTCTTTGACTTCATTACAGATTCCTTACGATCACATATTTTATTCTGATGGATTGGAATGTATCAAATTTGAAGAAATAAAAGATGGACGACAGAATCATCTAGGAATAAGTGGAACCTATCAAATCAGTCCGAGAAGAGCATATTCCCACTATTCTCAAACAAGTATGGTCCCTCCTCTCTATTTAGATAAATCCATCAAATAATGCAAAAAAGTTTTTTGTGTAAAAAATTCAATGAACTTACTTTAAGCGAATTATATGACATTCTGCGTTTAAGACAGGAAGTATTTGTCGTGGAGCAAAAATGTCCATACCTGGATACCGATGGACTAGATCAACAAGCTTTACATGTCTATTCTTTAAAATCAGACAATACAATTGAATCTTATGCCAGAATCCTGCCGGCCGGAGCGGTTTATGAAAATTACTGTGCTATAAGCCGCGTGATTACCATACAAGATTCTCGAAGAAGCGGTACTGGAACAAGACTTATGAAATTTTGTTTGGAGAAATGCAGAACGCATTTCAAGGGACAAAAAGTTAAGATATCCGCTCAGCTCTATCTTACGGCCTTTTATGAATCTTTAGATTTTAAAATAGTTGGTGAAGGGTACCTTGAGGACAATATTCCACACATAGCCATGATTTTTTAATGAAGATAACTGACTATACAATTCTTGAAAGAGATGTATTCCTAAACAATGATATTTTATTCTTATCAAAATTTCTTCTCGGAAAATATCTAATAAGTAAGATCGATAATATTCCCTGTGTTTCTAAAATTGTTGAGACTGAAGCTTACAGGGCTCCAGACGATAAAGGTAGTCATGCTTATGGCAATAAATTGACAAATAGAACAGCTACTTTATTTAAAGAAGGAGGAATAAGTTATGTGTATCTGTGTTATGGGCTTCATAATATGCTCAACGTAGTTTCCGCTCCGGAAGGGAATGCCCATGCGATCTTAATTAGAGCTGTAGAAGCTGTATCCGGTCTAAAAATTATGCAATGTAGAAGAAATGGAATTTCAAGCTACAATATGACAAACGGCCCAGGTAAATTATGTCAAGCTCTAGGTATAAATAGAAATCACGATGGTCTCGAATTGTTTTCAAAACACTCTCCTTTGACAATAGCTTATAATGAAGATATTCCACAAATACAAATATCCCAAAGCCCGCGTGTTGGAATTGCATATGCCGCTGAATGCGCCCACTGGCCTTGGAGGTTCCGCATTAAAGAAAACCCCTGGACTAGTAAACCTGAACATCAGGAATACCCTTTAATAAAAAGTGAACCCTCTAAATAAACAGAGGATTCACTTTGCTGTATTAATCAGTTAGCTTTAAAAAATGTATGTACTTTGGATTGTTTGTGGCTGATGAGCTTAATGAAATATTGTCCGGTCATTAAATCCGAAACATTAATCCTCATATCAGATTTATTATCAAATTGTAATTCTCTTTTAATTATTAGCCGACCAAAATTATCAAAGACCAACATCTGACCAAAAGAATCTCTACTTGATAAAACTTCAAGCAAAATAAATTCATTTGCAGGGTTCGGATAAACTTTATATGCCAGAGATTCTATTTCAGTTGGGCCTGTGAAATTTTCCATGCAATAACTGAAATTATCTTCCATCCAATCTGCAGAACTGTCACCCATGCCATCGTATTCAATACTCATTCCAGCATCGAAGGCTGGAACAAAATCACCTGTAGTCCAAATTCCCGCATCTACAGCAACTGAAGAACGCTGATGCCCGGTGGATCCCCATTCTACGTAGTCAATAATGGAGTTGCTGTTTCCATAATTTGAGTTTAGATATAATCCCATTTCTCCATCAGTTTCACTGTTATTAAAATTTGAAATAACGGTGACCAATTCTCCAGGTTCAAGAATTAAATCATTCCCACATTCTATCGACAAACTACTTAATTGATTGTAGAATGGAAAATTGCATATAAAATAACTTGAAATATCTACTGTATCAGACCCGGTATTCTTAATCTCAATTCTATTGTTAGCGTTTAATTCGTTGATTACTATTCCTCCTTGAGGACAGATAATTCTATTGACCGGAATAGAATTCGATAAAGAATAACAACCCATCAAATCCGTCATTATATTGTTACCTAACTCTACACCTTCCATTCCATCTTCATAACTTAAATGCCAAACCAAACAAGTTCCAGCTCCGGCACCATCAAAATCAACAACATCAAATGAGGTTGGTAATCCCAATATATTTCCTTGATCATCTGTGACAACCCACTGCGAATTTGTACCTGAATTTCCACTCAATACAATCTGGTCAGATCCAATATTATCTGCTACTCCGTCTCCTACACAAAATTCAAAAGGACCGCCTTCCAAGACACCTCCTACCGGTTGACTCCGTACTACTGATATCGAATTCGATAAAGAATAACAGCCCATCAAATCAGTCATCGCATTATTTCCCATCGCTACTCCTTCCAATCCGTCTTCATAACTTAAATGCCAAACTAAACAAGTTCCAGCTCCGGCACCATCAAAATCAACAACATCAAATGATGGTGGTAAACCCAATATATTTCCTTGATCATCTGTGACAACCCACTGCGAATTTGTACCTGAATTTCCACTCAATACGATCTGATACGCCGTCTCCTACACAAAACTCAAATGGTCCACCTTCCAAGACACCTCCTACCGGTTGACTCCGTACTACTGATATCGAATTCGATAAAGAATAACAGCCGACTAAATCAGTCATCGCGTTATTACCCATCGCTACTCCTTCCAACCCGTCTTCATAACTTAAGTGCCAAACCAAACATGTCCCAGCTCCGGCACCATCAAAATCAACAACATCAAATGATGGTGGTAATCCCAATATATTTCCTTGATCATCTGTGACAACCCACTGTGAATTGGTTCCTGAATTTCCACTCAATACGATTTGGTCAGATCCGATATTATCTGCTACTCCGTCTCCTACACAAAATTCAAAAGGACCGCCTTCCAATACTCCTCCTGCAGGTTGACTCCGTACTACTGATATCGAATTCGATAAAGAATAACAGCCCATCAAATCTGTCATCGCGTTATTACCCATTGCTACTCCTTCCAATCCATCTTCATAACTTAAATGCCATACCACATGTTCCCGCTCCGGCACCATCAAAATCAACAACACCAAATGATGGCGGTAATCCCAATATATTTCCTTGATCATCCGTAACTACCCACTGAGAATTTGTACCTGAATTTCCACTCAATACGATCTGATCTGATCCAATATTATCTACTACTCCATCACCTACACAAAATTCAAAAGGACCGCTTTCCAAGGCTCCACCCTCAGCCAAACATTCAGAATCGCAATCTTCTCCTGTACTCCTAACAACTACTATTGAGTTTGATAAATCATAACACCCTGCAAGATGAAAGACACTGTTTCCCAATGATATTCCTTGAAGTGGGGAAATATAACTAATGTGCCAAATTAAGCAAACACCAGCCCCCGCTCCTTCGAAGTCAAAAGGTGGACCGACAGGTAAGGCCAAAATTGCGCCCTGGTCATCTGTGATAATCCAAGCGGAATTAGCTCCGGTATTATTACTTAGACTTACATCAATTAAGTCTGGCATATTATCATCAGCACAAATAGTTGTTTCATCTTCAGTTTTTATAACACCGCCATCTAAAGCTTCACATGCTCCCATAATTTTGATTTCATCAATGTCCCATGCTTTTACTTGAGCTCCATTTCCAATTAGACAATAAGCGAGTAACTCAAAATTAAATACTGTTTCTTCTGTAACTGTAAAACCTGAATTTGAAGAAAAATCAAAACTTTCCAGGGTCCAATCAAAACTTGTTGGTATATCTGATTCTTCAAAAAGAACATTTCCATTTGCTAAAATTCTAAGAGCATAGCGCGTTGGGTAATCATTAAATCCTGAAGGACCATCAATCCAGTCAAAACTATCTGGCGCTTTTTCATAAAAGCTTAATGAGCTAATGGCTCCACTTCCAGAAGGTCCCGGATTAACAGCTATATCAAATCTTATGGCTTTGTCACTTCCCGCATTGTATATGCAAGAATCATCTGCTCCGACACACATGGCTACTGAGTTTTCAACTCCCGGAGTACATGAATGTTGATTGATACTTGGATTGTTTCTATATAAATGGCTATTTAAGACTGTTAGAGAAGTACAATCATCATTTTCAACTGCGATAGCTGTAAATTCTGAATAATCTTCATTAGTCTGATTGAAAGAAAAGGATTGGCAGTCTTCTAAAGCAAAATGCAAATAGGGAGACTGTTGTGTAGTATCCACCAGTTCATCAGCTGACAAGCTGTTAGGAATGATTATACTACATAGGAAAAATAGAACTTGTGTAAGCTTAGTATTCATAACTGTAATTTTTGAGGGTAAGAGAATGAGATATACTAAGTATACGCCCTAAATCTATTTTAGGTTGCCCGAGGCCAATTAAAATCTAAAATTAGATCCTAATTTCAATCTAATTTGATTCAAAAAAATCTTTGGATCTTGAGTATTTGTTGTCCGAGTTAAAGAAGAGAATGAATTTTCATATCCAATCGAAAAAGCAACATTAAAATCTTCTGATATTTTATAATTAAGACCTGATTCAGTGTAATATGAAGAATAGGAACTATTTTAATTTTTTCTTGTCAGCAGAATTTGTATCATAAGAAAAAATAAGCAACTCGTCTTTCATAAATTTGGTTTCCATACTATTATTGAAAGAACTCATTGAGCTCAAAGAATAGCCTGTTCCAATAAATAATTCAATTTTTTGCTTAACCAATGGCATATATCTAATTCCAATAGTAGAATTTACAACAGAAAGTTCTTGCTGTAAGTTTGTAATATTTGTAATAGGATCTAGATGGGCAATATTTTCACTATCTACTTCAAAAGTCATACTTGATTTATAATTCCCTAAAGGTGTCATCATATCAACTTGTGAGTTATAAAAACTTACACCTGATGAATTGATTGTCTCACTAGACTTGTCATATAAATGCGTATCTTCTAATTTACTAATATTGCGTAATTGGTTGAAACTTAAGGATGCAATAATGGCAAATTTTGGATTAATTCTATATGAAAATTCGACACCAATCCCTTTGCCTCTTTTTAGTTGGTCATAATAACTTAGAATAAAAGTTTCTTCTCCAGAAATGTTATTCATACTTAAGGAAGAGAAATTACTTACACCAAAAATTCCAAGTTCAAAATAATCATTATGCTCAACGTTTAACTCTTCTTGCTTCTCTTGGTAAGGGACAAAAGGATTTAATCCAAAATTCAATTCCTTAATCTTATGACTACTTAAATCAGGAAAATCTATTAATGAAAATAATCCAGCTAATCTTGGATAATTTTCTAATATAATAATTGATCTTTCTATTGGTTCTGTTTCAATATTATCGGAAAAATTTTCGCTCTCCTCAAGATCATAAACATCATCAGGAATAGTAATTAATGAATTTGGAATAACTTGATGATTGAAATTGATAACAGGTATATGGCTTTGGTTTTCTTTTTTAATATGATTAAACAGCTCTGAAGAAGTATCACTTGTTGCTTCTCCTTCCTCTATTTGATTTTCATTATTTAAATGTGAAGTTTTGGGAAATTCAGAATTAGTCTGATCTGTTTTAACTTCGATTTTATTTTGATTATTAGAACTAGCCATTTGGGCTTCAAGATTTGCAACTTGGCTATTCAAATTATCGATATGTCTTTTCGTCTTCAATACCCCGAATCCGATTATTAAGCCCAGAAAAACCATAAATAGAATTATAAAAATTCTGCGTCGTCTTTCTTGCTTCACATTATTAACCTGAGTAATAGCATCATCAAAAATCCTGTCAGGAGGTATATTCCAATAGCCATCACCAGATTGAGTGTCACTCAATTTGGATTTAAATATATTATTTAGTTCATCTTGGGACATATTGCTTAACTCTTTATTAGATCAAAATTTTCAATTTGCTTCTTCAATAGTTTCTTGGCTTTAAAAAGTTGAGACTTTGAAGTACCTTCTGAAATGTCTAATATCTCAGATATTTCTCTATGAGAATATCCTTCAACTACAAACATATTAAAAACCAATCGATATCCATTAGGTAATTGTTGTACTATTCTGGTCAATTCTTGCGCAGATAATATTTCGATAGAATCTTCTTCCTTACTTAATAAGAGCGCATCCTCATGAAGTTCATCCAGATGTGTCTTCCTCATCAACTTTCTTAAATGCATGATACTTTCATTTACAACTATTCGAGATGACCAAGATGAAAAACTTCCCTTTTCAGCATCGAATTGCTTGAGTTTGGTATATATTTTTACCAATGCATTTTGAAGTATATCTAAAGCGTCTTCTCTGTTTTTTACATATCTAAGACATATCATAAACCACATAGGTCTATATTTCTCATATAGGACTCTTTGTGCCTTTTCATTACGCTTAAGGCATTGTCTTATGAGATAGTGATCTTCCGCCATAAATTATATACTATCCAACGTACTTCTTATATATGTAAATATCGGTAAAATGGTTGCCTGATAATCGATATAATTATATTATGCCAATGATTTACAGATTCGAAAAACTATGATTTTTTGGGTTCTTTTATAATTATGTTAATTTGATTTGAATTTGAATTATTCAGATCAGAATGTGTTATCCTTAATGTCATGAACAAGTTTTATATTTTCCTATTCATATCTTTTTCTGTTGAGATGAATGCTCAATTTGATAACATCATTTACGATAATTACATATACGAAGATTATATAAAGAGTGTAAGCTTCACTCATAGCAGAGTGAAAACATCGCATCCGATAATAGATTTTGGATCCAGATTTCAAGGTTCATTAAAACTTTCTTTCGATGATCTTGAAGGAGGGTACAAAACATACATTTATAGAATTATACATTGTGATAAAGATTGGTATCCTTCTGAAATAGATGAAATCGAATACCTGGATGGTTTTAATTATGAAGAAATTGAAGACTATGCTTATTCGGCAAATAGTTATTCAGAATACACACACTATGATCTTTATTTGCCAAATGATGATATTAATTGGACAATTTCGGGGAATTATTTGCTTGCGATTTATGATGAAGAAATAGAAATACCAGTCATAACAAAACGATTTATGGTTGCAGAAACGGTTGTGGATATAGCTCATTCTGTAATGAAACCAAAGAATGTTCAAAAATTAAACACGCACCAAGAATTAGAATTAAGTATTAATCATAAAAAAATACATATCAGTCGTCCCCGGACTGAGCTGTTTGTTTCAGTAATCCAAAACGGTAATTGGAATTCAGCTATTACAAATCTACAAGGCTCCTATGAACGAGGTGATAATCTGTATTTTGATAGTTTTGATAACATCGTTTTTCCAGCCTTGAAAGAATTCAGAAATTTCGATATCAGAAGTTTGAAATACACTACAGAATACGTTAACAGCATAGATCGGAATTCTGAAGGATCTACTGTGCTTTTAGATTTAAACAAAAAGCGATTTACAAGAGGATTCAGCTCAGAAAAAGATGCCAATGGTTTCTTTGTTATCGAGAACTCTGAATACCGGGACGGAGATATTACCTCAGAATATGCCTATGTTGTTTTTACACTTGAATCTCAAAATAAATACGAAGAGGATTTATATATCATAGGAGGTTTTTCAGATTGGCAGGCAAGGCCAGAATATAAGCTGGAATACGATCCATCCAGGAAATTATATGTAGGCGCAGCATATTTCAAACAAGGATATTATGATTACATGTTTGCACTTCAAAATGAAGATGGATTTTTAGACATAGATATGATTGAAGGCAGCTGGTATGAAACTGAAAACGATTATCTGATTTTAATTTATTACCGTGCATTTGGAAGCTATTATGACAGATTAATTGGTGTAAGTAATTTCAATTCTAACATTTCTAATTAATTTATTCAATAACAAATTCATTTTCTATTCTTGCTAATTTAAGTGAGAGTTTTAGATGCGTCATTAATAATGTGTTCAGACCTGTGATATCTATGTCTGTCACATTTGTTAAATCAACTAAAAGTTTTTTTTCATGAGAGATTTTGGAGGCCAACTCTGATTTTAGATTGATGGCATTAATTTGAGTAAGCGAACCTTGCAACACGGCTTTAGCTGCTATTCCGTTGGTGGAATAATCGATAGTAAGGATATTCATGTAAAATTTGGATTTAGTCTATTTATTGCAAGAATAGAGCCGAATTTTAAGTAGCTGGCTCTACAGATCCCCAGTTCTCTCCTTTTTCTATTCGATTAATCTGAGTATGGCTTACACCGAATCTTTTAGCAATCATCTTCTTTCTTGTTTTTCCTGATAACAGCATTTTTTTGATGATTGCTACTTCTCCCCTTCTCAATTTAGGTTTCCCTCCTTTCTTATGTGGAACAAAGCCATATTTTTCAGCTCTTTGTTTGACATAAGTTCGCCAACCTTCATCAGAAACCCATACAATATTGGAGGGTAGATTATTTTTTCTGTTTAAATCTTTATGAATATACCTTGTGTAATTCTGCTTGGGTTTTTTAGACCAATACTTTGCAACTTGCATGTGTAGATACAAGGCATAGTTTTTCCCTTGTAACTTAATGCTACATCTCATGTAACTCTTCTTATCAGTAGTGGGCTTAAGCAAGTGTTCAGTTCCATTGGTTTTATTTATGGATTTAATTCTTGCTTTGTTAGAGATGAAGTAGTCTACTTGATTGGTTTCTCTTGGAAGTTCAATCTCCTTCCATTTTTCATACGGTAGATTCTTTACTTTATCTACCCTGTGCGCAAATGCCATAATTAAGTTTTTGTCAGTGATCCAAATTCTCTTTCATCCTGATAAGATATTTTGATTTTAGATAATTTGATTT
This sequence comes from Saprospiraceae bacterium, assembly GCA_965248155.1. Classification (GTDB taxonomy): domain Bacteria; phylum Bacteroidota; class Bacteroidia; order Chitinophagales; family Saprospiraceae; genus RFSX01. The sequence goes on along the minus strand of CBDFIO010000002.1, from coordinate 1,161,354 downwards.
GACATTATTAAGTGTGTCTAAATCGGGATTATTAAAATCTAATTTCTTCATCAGTGAAATTATTTCATCACTAAGGGAAGTTTCGAAATCACTAATCTTTATTACTAATTCCTTTTTCTTTGAAGGGTCAGGGTCAAATTGAAGCTCCATAATGGCTTCATTGATGTCCATGATTTCTAAAAGAAAATCTTGAGACATCTTTTCCTGTCCTTCTTTAAACTCCACCCCTAAAAACTCTAAAATGTATTTAAGCCGTTTCTGATCATCCTTCAGGATGCGATAAGCGCTGTTGATTTCAGTAGACTTTTGTAATGAAAGCAATTGCTCATCTTCTGACTTCAACGTGAATTTATCTGGATGATATTGTTTACTAAGGGAATAATATTTCTTAGTAAGCAATTCATAATCAATTCCAAATTGAATAGGTATTCCGAATAACTCGAAATAATTCACAGTAGCAAGTTTTAAAATAATCTTGACATATCCAAACCTAAAGCATAAATCATTAAGACTATAAGCAATCCAAAGCCAATTAATGTTGCTATTTCCATAACTCGGTCCGGAACTTTTATTCCTGTAATACTTTCAAAAATTAAAAACATGACATATCCGCCATCTAAAGCTGGAATTGGAAGAAGATTAATAAAACCCAATAATATTGATAACATGGCCGTCATACTCCAGAATCTCTCCCATTGCCATTCCTTTCCAAACATTGAGCCTATGGTAATAAAACTACCTAAACTTTCTTTGGCTTTTATTTTGCCTTGAAACATTTGACCAAACGCTTTTATCTGGTCAGTAAGAAATGTCCATGATTTATTCCAACCCGCAGGAATCGAAGCTAAGAAGGTATATTCTTCTTTCTCTAAATCTACGTAATGATCAATATCATAGGCTCCTATTCCGATTAGTCCGTTTTCATCAAGTTTTATATCTGCGGTGATCGTGTCTCCGCTCCGCAACAGCCCTAAGCTAAAATTATCTGAATCGATCCTGTCCCTAATTTTTACAAACTCATGAGCGTATTCAGCTTTTTGTCCATTTAATATGATAATACGATCATCTTTTAGTACTCCTGCCTCGGCAGCTGGACTATTCTTAGAAACATTATCAATGATATAAGGCATTCTTGGTGCAATCAACTTCAATGATCTGTTATCAAATTTTGTTAATTCTTGCTTGAATTTTGGCAACAAATTCAATACTTGCTCTTCACTGTTTCTAATTAAAGTAATGGTTGAAGCTTCATTGATAATAATTTCCTTTGTAATTATTCCCGGATTGAATTTGTCAAATTCTCTCTCTCCTATCTTTAGAATCTGATCTCCGTCTCGTAAGCCCATTTCATAAGCAAAGCTATCGACTGCAATACCATCTTTTAATGAGGAATTAGGAATATAAGATTCTCCATAGGTCCAGAATAGAATAGAAAAAATTGCAATTCCCAAAATGAAATTTACAGTTACACCTCCTATCATTATGATGAGCCGTTGCCAAGCCGGCTTAGATCTGAATTCCCAAGGTTGTGGTTCACCTTGCATTTGCTCCTTATCAAAATTCTCATCGATCATTCCGGCAATCTTCACATATCCTCCTAGCGGTAACCAACCTATTCCATATTCCGTTTCCCCTTTTTGATATTTAAAAAGAGAGAATCCAGGATTAAAAAAAAGGTAAAATTTCTCAACTCTGGTTTTAAACCATTTTGCTGCACTAAAATGACCTAATTCATGAAGAACAACTAGGATACTAAGACTTAGAAAAAACTGTGCGATAGTAATCCACATATATTTGTTTTAATTTGTTCAGATATTTAAAAAATACTTTCTTGCCCCTGATATTAGGAGCCCAAAAGTAGTAATTTATATATGATAATACCATTATAATAGACATAGTTCACTCACATCTTGATAGATACCTATTTAACCATAATAAAATTGAATTAGTGTGATATTATTTTTTGCATCAAATAGATCAGATGAATCGGCCTGGCTTGAAGAAGACGAGTTTAAACATTGCTGTAAAGTATTGCGTAAACAAGTTGGTGATATAATACATGTTACTGATGGACAGGGAATGTTTGCAGAAGCAGAAATAGTTAATCTTGAAAAACGGAGTGCTCAGTTACAGTTAAAAGAGGTAAAATCTATCCCCAAATCTAAAACCCATGTTACATTGGCTATAGCCCCACCAAAAAATCGTTCTCGTTGGGAATGGCTATTGGAAAAAAGTGTCGAACTAGGAGTTGACACAATTGTTGCTTTAAAAACAAAGAATTCTGAAAGAAGTAGAATCAATATTGATCGTATCCGCAAGATTATAAGAAGTGCATCCCTTCAATCTCTTCGCCCTTACCATCCTAATATTTATGAAGCAAAGGAATTGAAATCGTTCATTCATGATATTAAATTATATGACTATCGGATTAATCACATATTTACCTCCCATTTTACAGATACAGAGTTAGTTACAACTCTATCGAATACAGAATTGAAGTATTTTCTATTAAACTTATAGCAGAACTCATCGAGATAACTTTGCAGATATTGCTCACCAATGGAATGATGCACATCTAACAGCAATCTTTTGGCATTGCTTATGACTATATGAACCCAAGGCAGAATTTTACGAGTCTCTTTCTTGTCCTTTATTACCACAGCTTTATGGTCAGTGAGGCTGTTTGCTAAATCATTATAGTTATTAGCTCCGTCTGTTATTGCAGATGTTTTTGTATCAATAGCTTGTTCTACTTGTGCATTGGTGCTTTCTTTGCTAAGGTCATCTAGTAATTTCATTTTAATGTATCTCACTTTTTTATTGGTTTTGTGCCTGTATTTTTTAGTAGGTTCCACAGATATTGATTCAGCCATAACCAATACTATTGCTTGCTTTTGACTTCCTTTACCTCTCTTATATTTTCCATCATTGTTTTCTAATTCTATTACGGTTTGATCTCGTCTTTCTTTGTTGGGAACTATTTCAAAGAAACCTTCATCAAGTTCAACTTGATTACCAAGAAGATAATTATCATCTCGCCTACCCATAGAGTGACGTATTTTATGAAGCATATACCAAATAGGCTCATAATAGGGATGACCTAACTGTCTTTGTATTTCTAATGCAGAAAAACTCTTTTTTGTGCTGGTAAGCATCATCATTCCAAAATACCAATAGTAGTAGGGTAGCTGAGATTTATGTAGTAATGTTCCACTACGTAAAGTCGTTCTAAACTTACAGGATTTACATTGGTATTGACTTCTTGTGGATAGCCAATAATGCTCTTGAGATTGGCAACGCTTACAAATAACTCCTTGTCTATCTCTTTCTGCTTTAAAGTGAGCTTTGCAGCTTGCTTCATCTGGATACTTTTTGAAAAAATCTTGTAACTTCATAACTAAGTGTCTAATAATTAGAAAGATACGAAATTATAGTGTCTTGTGCAAGCAATCCGATAGTCATATAAATTTATCTAAGTCTAATAAATTGGTAGCTCACTACAATCCCGACAATAGTTTTATCACAGAGCCCCTAGTTCAACATTCAAAATCAATTATTTTTATTGGCCCTGAAGGAGATTTATCTGGTTACAAAACATATGAATATACACCAGATGATGTATTAGATCCTTGTGGAGGAGGTACTGTAGAAATTTACATATATGATCAAAATGGGAATATCGTATTTAGTGAAGTCTATATTGATGGTTCCCTTATAATAGAAGAATATCAACCATGGTATGGATGGGGAGGATCAACATATTGTTCAAATGGAGGTATGTGTTTTGTTGAAACTCTTGATGTTCTTGGCTTTGAATCTGATTGTCCTATGATCCTACCATATTGTTACAGCTTGGCTGAAAATTAGATGAAGATGGAGATGGGTGCCCAGATGAATGCGATCCAGAGGATGATAATCCTTTTGTTCCAGGTCCTGATTGTCCATGTGATGACGACGAAGATGATGAAGTTCTGTTCGAAGATGAAGATGAAGATGGATGTCCAGATATCTGTGATCCAGACCCAACTATGGCTGATGGTGAATGTGACTGCGATGAAGATCCACCATCAGATGATGCAGATTGTATTGAATATACTGATCCTAGGTTTGATCAGTGCAAAATATGGTATATGAGAAGATGTACTGACCCAGATGGTCAACAACATTTTGAAGTACTTGATAAAGTAGCAGATCTAGATCTACTTGAACCTTGCTTTTATGTATTCAACGGCGTTTGTCAAGATGTAAGAGCATTTTGTCCTAATAATTGCAATAGTCCAGTATATATGTCGCAATTTGACAGTGTAATTTGGCCTGGATATGATTGTAATTCGCCAACTGTTACGCAGATTTGTGCTGATTTAATAGATGATTGTAGGAATGATTTCAAAGAAGATGGATGTCATGGTGAAGTTTCTATAATCGGAGGAAATCCTTTTACAAATTTTGCATATAAAAATGTGGATTATCAAGGAAATTCATTACCAGCTGTCATACTCGGTCCATTGTCTTCTAACGATAATACACCTATTACATCCAGAATAGCTAATATCGGATCCTATGGTTTTGATGTAAAACTGGATAATTGGAATTATCAGGGATTAAGCCATGGTAATGAAAATATTTCATTCTATTCAGGAAGAACCGGTCATAGGGAATCTAATGATTTGGAATACGAATTTGGTTTTGTTGATAATGTGAAAGAAACATATAAGTGGGTATACTTTGAAGAACCATTTGATGTTATACCAATAGTAGTGGTAAGCCAGGTTTCTAATAATGAATCAACGCCAACATTTGTGCGTGTGCATACTGTTCAGTTAAATAGGTTTAGGATAAAAATTCAGGAAGAACAGGCTGAAGATGGAATTCATTTACCCGAGACTGTTAGTTATATTGCAATGGAACCAGGAGAAGGAACAATAAATGGTAGGAAAGTTTTTGCGGGATTGACAAATCGTGAAGTAAGGCATAATTGGTTTAATATCGATTTTCCTCTTGACATAGGAGGGGCTCCTTTATTTGAAAATAATCCTTTGTTCCTAGCTGGGATGCAAAGTGCTTATAGTGCAGAAACTGCTGTTTTAAGATATCAACTTCTTTCCAATTATGGAGTTCAGGTGAAAGTACAAGAAGAAACTTCTGTTGATTCTGAAATGTCTCATACAACTCAAATTGTGGGGTTCATACTTATAGAAACCACAGAAGATTGTGATTGTAATTTTAATCTTCAAGATCTGCAAGTGTTCCATCCTGCTTGTGGTCATGACAATGGGTCAATTGATATCCAACCCGATGGAGGAAGACCACCATATTCTTACAATTGGTCTAATGGTGAGACTTCTAACAGTATTGATGAACTTGGAGGAGGTGATTATTGGGTAACTATTACAGACTCGGAAGGTTGTGAAATGGACACACTAATTTCCTTGCTTCCAATACTGGGTTTGAATATGGAATTTGTCACGATTACTCACCCATCATGTATTTCTGATGATGGATCCATCACTATATATCCCTTAGGTGGAATAGAGCCTTATTCTTATACCTGGAACACAGGTTCAACCGATCAGACGATTGAAAACCTGGGACCTGGTTATTATACAGTAACTGTCACAGATTCAGAGGGATGCTCAGGAAATACTTCCTTTAATTTGGAATATTTAAATCTCGATGAATATGAGATTCAGGACCCTATTTGCGATCAATCGAATGGATCAATTATTGGTACACCAATGGGAGGAAGAAATCCATATACATATTCCTGGAGCAATGGATCAATTACTCAAACCATTACAAGTTTGTCACCTGGAACTTATACATTAACGGTTACTGATAATGTAGGTTGCACCACAGAAAGAACATTTGTTCTTGAAAATGGCAATTCATTAAATATTACATCATCTGGTGGTGATGAAGGCCTTGTAGAAGGAAAGTATTTATTAGGCGGTACTGAAATATTCTGGTATTTTGATCCTAAAAGAATTTCCGATCAACTTATAATAGAAAGTGATGTTAATGGTGTATTGTTAAATACAGGAAGAGTAAGTGATAATTCTTCTTGTGGTTGTGATGAAAGCATAAATCCTTCTCAATGTGATTGTTCCGATTTATTTTTAGGTGATCACTCGAATCAAACTGTTTCTTTAGTTGTGGGATCTGGAGATGTTACAAGTCCAAGTGGTTCTTGCACTAATTCCTCAACCCCTAGATCATCTTATGCAATTCAGGGATCAATTATAATCCCGTCTGATGGAAATATTACTATAACTGGTAATGGATCTGTCTGTGGCACGACTGGAACAGGATGGGTCGTTCAGATTACTTGCAGTGGTTCAGGAAACTCTCCAGAGAATATCGCATTAAGACATGATTTAATTGTTGATGAAGATGGACTGACAGGAATTGAAGAAGAATTAAATGACAGGACTTTTAGAGTTTATCCGAATCCTACAACTGAATTTATTACAGTTAGAAATTCAAATTTTATTACTAATTATGATCTTCAAGTTCTTGACATAGCAGGTAGGACTGTGATTCAGATTCCAAGCATAAATGATGATATATATAAGATGGATGCTTCCAATTTAGATGATGGTGTTTATTTAATTAAACTGATGGATGGTGAGAATACATATGTGTTCAAAATAATAAAACAATAATTTAATTAGGGATATTCAGTAGAACGTTAAATAGTTGTATATCAACGTATTATTTATTATCTTAATGCAAAAGAATACTCCGTTTTTCATTTTTTCACAGAAAAAACGGGGTAATTCAAAAAAAGATTAGGATGAAAATACAATGTTTTAGTGAATTCCAAGCAGAGATTGAATATCCTTCTTTACAAAAGTCGCATTCTGAATATTACACTTCATTTTTACAGACGGATTTAGGCAAGATCTATACAGCTACCCTGGACTGAATTGATAGCAGGCCTAGGCCTTAAGGAGTCGAATAAAGGACCTCAAAGTATGTTTTCTTCTTGTGGGAAGCTGGCTCTTATGTTCTTAAAGCATTATGCATGTGTAAGCGATAAAAAATTGATAGAGCGACTGAATGCCAATCTTGATTATCAAATCTTTTGCGATGTGATCATTCCTCCTGCAGAGCGTATCGAGAACTTCAAAATTGTAAGTGAAATACGGTGCCGATTAGCAGGTCGATTAGACGAAGTAAAAGTCCAGAAAATTCTGGCTGATAAATGGAGGCCATATTGTGAGAGTAAAAATAGCATTACTTGTGATGCTACTTGCTATGAATCGTATGTCAGATATCCGACTGACGTCAAATTATTATATGAGACAGTGATATGGAATTACGAAAGTTTAAAACTGATCAGACGCGGAAAAAACAAGTGCATGATCCGAAGCAAGTTTTTGAAATGGAAATACAAGTATCGATCTTACAGCAAAGGTAAGAGACCGGCACGTCAGCAGACCGGGTCGGATCACCCGAGCACTGTTGCGTTTGCTGGATAAAATACACACGGTGTCGGTCGGTGAAGAAAGTCAATTACCATTTAAAATGAATAACAAATATTGGCAAAGGCGATTAACAACAGCTCGAATACTCAAACAACAGTCCGACAAATTCTATCATGGAATAAAACCGAAAGATAGAATTGTCAGCATGGATAAACCATATATCAGGCCTATAGTCAGAGAGAAGGAAATTAAAAAGGTCGAATTTGGAGCTAAGGTTCATAAAGTTCAAATAGATGGCATCAGCTTCATCGAGCATATGAGTTTTGATGCATTCAATGAAGGTACACGACTGGTTAAGACGATTTATATGGCACAAGAATTAATGCATGCTGCGGTAAAAATTGTTGGAGCAGACGGTATTTATGCCAACAATTCAAATAGAAAATACGTGACAGCAAAAAATATCAAAACAGATTTTAAACGCAAAGGCAGACCTTCGAAGCACAAAAAAGAATTTGATATTTTCAGAAAAGCAATAACCAAAGAAAGAGCATCTGCATTGGAAGGTAGTTTCGGTACCGACAAAGAACACTTTCTCCTCAATCGAATCAAAGCACCTACTGAATTAACAGAGCGGCTATGGATATTCTTCGGAATTCATACATCCAATGCCCTCGAAATTGGCCGAAAAATGACCACCGTCCAATCAAAAGCAGCCTAGATTTACCCCTTTTCATAGCTCAAGACAATCTTCAACAGAAGAGGTTCGCCTACTTCTGAATATCCCTCTGTAATGTGGTCTAACGGCTTCGTATACCCGCCGTAGCGACGATAGGAGCTATGGTCGTGGGGCATGCTATTGTTGTCAGGAGTTACAATTATTGTACAATTACTTTCTTCTGAATTCGATAATTGCTCTTTTGAATATACAATGAATAAATGCCAACATCATCGATTTCAACTTGCCTGTCTAAAATTACTCCTTGTTTTACTATTTTACCGTTAGTATTGTAGGCTTGGTATTTACATCCATTACAGTTTTCTATAGTAAAATGACCATTAGAAGGATTTGGAAAAAGTTTAATTTTTGACTTCTTCGGATTAGTTGATGAGGATGTCAATTCCAATTCCAATCTATCGACAATAATCTCTGCATATCCTTCATAACCTAAAGGAGTTAAGAGGCTATTTGCACGAATTTCAATTTTTATACTATCTGAATTAATGGAGTTTAACGGAATTTGCAAGGATTCAATTCCTTGTGTGACAACATCCAATTTCCAATATCCTATTTGGTTGAAATGGTCATTTTTTAACTGTAAAATAATGGCCTCAACATTTCCACCTGCAATTAGAGAGTCAATTCGATATGAGAATTCTAAAGTATTGGAATTGCCATTTGGCAAAAAAATACAACTGGCAATGCCTGGCGCTAAACCCTCAAATGAAGGTCCATTGGTCTCTACTTTCATTGCAAAATCTCCATCAGTTAAACTTTCTACTTTGGTCACAGATATAAAATTGTTTTCGTCATTATTTGTGGTCCAATTAGTTGGAACTTCCCATGTGTTTTCTTGCTCCCAATTTTCAAAAGAAGCATTTGGTATTTGAGCAGAAATGTGAGAAATAGTGAATAACATTACAGAAATAAATATATGTTTCATAATTTAATAAATTTAAGTGTTTTATAATTTGATTTTGAATCCAATATTTTAAGTAAATATGTTCCAGTAGATAATTGTGATACATTTGTAGGTCTTCAAACCAAAGTGGACAATAAGTGAATAAAATTAAGTTACACTTTTAAAAGTTAAATTGAAATATTTTTGTCTGCGTTTTTTAAATGTTTTGTGTTTACATAATTTTCTTCTCTTCAGTTTTTCTTCTTTTAATCCATAATAAACATCTGCTGGTGTCAAGTTTTGTAAAGATTCATGATATCTGTGATGGTTATAATATTTTACAAATTGTGAAAGAGGAAAACTCAATTCACCTGGGCTGTAATAATGATCCAGTTTAATTACATTTTTCATCGTTCTGTGATACCTTTCAATCTTGCCTTGCGTTTGAGGATGACCAGGTCTTCCTCTCACATGTTTAATTTTGTAATCATCCAAATAAGAGCTCAACTCTTGACTTAAATAACAAGATCCATTATCAGATAATAACTTAGGCGGTTTATTCAAATTTACATTTGGATGGTTTAATGCCTGATTCAAAGTATTTTTTACATCAAGGGTTTTCATCGTTGAGCACAACTCCCAACTTATAATGTACCTAGAATAATCATCTAATATAGTCGATAGGTAATACCATCCCCAGCCAATGATTTTGAAATAAGTAAAATCAGTTTGCCACATTTGATTGACAGTTGTTGTTTTGTCTTTAAATTCATCTGCGGCAGATATCAGATCATAATGAGGAGGGTTTATCAGTCCAGCAGATTTCAATATTCTGTAAACACTGCTTTCGCTTATAAAGTATTGATTCTCATCAGTATACCTGCAAGCCAATTCTCTACAAGAAAGCTCTGAAACTTCCAGTGCCATTTCAGTGGGCTGTTTTTAATTGATAATTGATAAGCAATCCAGTGGGAACTAAAGGGCAATCCAACAGATATAAGCTGATCTATTTTTTGATCCCTGATAATTTTTTCCTTTCGAAATTTTAAGTGGACAAAAAAGATTTTTTGTGCTTATTAATAATACACTTTGGCTTAAGTAACGTATCAACAAAGCAACTACAAGTGGACCAATATCCAAAACCCAAGTAAGCAAGTATTATGCATGCGACAAAGTATAATGTAAATGAGATGGTTTCGATAACAGAAAGAACCTTAAAGGACATTGCCTTTCTTAATCCGGCAAAGTGAACTGAATTAAAACTTCCAAAGAATAAAACAGGGACCATTATGAGAATGATTCCCAGTATTTCATGTTGACCGAAAAAATAACGATATAAAAGGCTGGAGGAGAAGATGAGGGCTCCGAAAAAAGTAGCGGAAATTAAGTTTAGGCCTAAAACAGACATATAGTCATCCTTATCAATCACTTTGGACTGAATAAGACTATTGCAAAAACTATTTTCAATAATGGTGGAGGGAATAAAAATAAAAGAGGAAGCTAATGCAAAAATGCCTAGTTCTATTGGATCAATATATCTGGTGATAATTAGATATAGACAAGCCTGAAGTAAAATAATATAGATGGAAGCTGAAGCAGACCACCGAGAATGACCTAATATGTTTTTTAGAAAACTCAATAGTTATTTTGCGCGATTGTGAAAACAACTATAACTCTTTGCGCAATCGAGCGACAGGAATATTTAATTGCTCTCTATATTTTGCTACTGTTCTTCTGGCAATGTTATATCCCTTCTTTTGAAGCAGTTCTTTCAGCTTTTCATCTGAAGCTGGCTTCTTCTTGTTTTCATTACGAATAATATCTGTCAAAATGTTTTTGACTTCAAGTGTTGAAACTTCTTTTCCATCCTGAGTAGTAATAGATTCAGAAAAGAAATCTTTTAGCCTTTTCGTCCCAAATTCTGTTTGTACAAACTTACTGTTGGCAACACGGGAGATTGTTGAAATATCAAGTCCGGTGATCTCCGATATATCTTTTAATATCATTGGTTTTAATCGCCTTTCATCACCAGTAATGAAAAAATTATATTGGAATTGCATGATAGAATACATCGTATTGTAGAGCGTTTCCTGGCGTTGTTTGATCGCATCAATAAACCATTTAGCAGAATCAATTTTTTGTTTGATAAACATAACCGCTTCTTTTTCCTTTTTTGCGGCACGCCTACCTTTGGTATTGTCTTTATATGCTTTAAGCATATCCAGATAATGGTCGTTTATCCTGAGGTCAGGAGCATTTTTACTGTTAAGCACCAACTCTAATTCACCATCACGATTGGTAATAATAAAATCAGGTACAACATATTGATTGTTTCTAGACCCTTGATTTGCAAAACCACTTGCGGGTTTGGGGTTTAATTTCAGAATTTCATCTATAGCATCTTTTAATTCTGATTCGGAGAGAAAAAGGTTTTTCTGGAGTTTTTGATAATGTTTTTTTGTAAACTGATCAAAATGATTTTCAAGAATTTTTTGTGCTAATCCTTTAGCTTTTTTGTTTTTATCCGGTTCCTTGTCAATTTTATCTCTGATCTGAATAATGAGACTTTCCTGAAGGTTTCTAGCCCCTACTCCTGGAGGATCAAGCTTTTGGATTTTTCCAAGAACGTGTTCAATTTCCTCTTCTGTAGCGTCTATATTATGTGTAAACAGGAGATCATCTATTATGGCAATAGGCTCTCTTCTAAGATAACCATCAGAATCAATGGAACCAATAATCTGTTCACCGATAGCATATTCTTTGGCATCTTCAACATCCAGCATTCCTAATTGTCTGTCCAGGTAATCATGGAAAGAGTTCTGAACACCGATAGGCATACTCTTCTCTTCAATATCCTGAATAGATTCTGTTTGCATCTTATAGCTTACAGGATCATCTTCAATATATTCTGTTAAATAATCATCTAACTCAAAATCATCTGTCTTGGTCTCTTCCGATTCATCTTCTGACGATTCAGAAGATTCAGACGAATCATTTTCAATATCATAAACCTCTGCTGAGTCATCGTTTTCATCAAGTGCGGGATTGGATTCCAACTCTTCCTGAATTCTTTGATCCAAAGTAGCAGTGGGTATTTGCAATAATTTCATAAGCTGAATCTGTTGAGGAGACAGCTTTTGCATCATTTTTTGACTTAAATTCTGTTTGAGCATGATTATTTGCTACTTTTTATTGTTTAACAAATCAAAGACCATTCTCGTTTCAGGTTTTAGTATATATTCGTACTACTACAAAAGTAATGCCATATTAGTAATATTTAATAAATTAATTTAGAGCGAATAACACATTATTAAAATTCTTAATATGAATATTAACCAAAAAGTCGAAGCATTAAGACAAAAAATGAAAGCAAATTCTGTAGATGCCTATATAATACCTACAAGTGACCCTCATCAAAGTGAATACCCCGCCACTCACTGGCAAAGCAGAGCATGGATTTCTGGATTTACCGGATCGGCCGGGACCGTAATTGTAACTCAAGACCATGCTGGCCTGTGGACGGATTCTCGCTATTTTCTACAAGCTGAAGAAGAAATAAGTGATTCAAGTTTTGAGCTCCATAAAATGCACAATCAATTTAAACCTGGTTATATCACATGGGTCAAAGAACAACTCGCTGAAGGTTCAACAGTATCTATTGATGGTGCTTTATTTTCTTTAAATCAAAAGAATGAATTTGAATCTATATTATCTTCTAAAAAAATCTCATTATCAATTCAGGAGGATTTTATTGATGGAGTTTGGACTGACAGACCCCCAATACCAGTAAAAAAGATATTTGAACACCCGGTAGAATTTGCCGGTAAAAGTCGAGCCGAGAAGTTGTCAGAGATAAGAAGTGAAATGCAGAAAAGCGGGGCGTCCGTTCATCTGATGACCACCCATGATGATATCGGATGGACGTATAACCTCAGAGGATATGATGTGGAGTTTAATCCCGTATTTGTAGCGTATTCTATAATTAACGATGAAGATGCCATTCTTTTTATAAATGACATTAAAGTTCCTCATGACATCAAATCAAACCTTGAGAATGACCAGATATATTTAAAACCTTACAGTGAAATATATTCATATTTAAATGACCTGTCCGCAGACACAAAGATTCTAATTGATGAATCAAGTATAAATTTCAAATTGTATGAATCCATTAAACACCTTCAACTCATATCCGGTGAAATAATTGCCAGACACTTAAAGGCTATTAAAAATGATGTTGAAATAGCGCACTTTAAGCGTGTTATGGAAAAGGATGGTGTGGCCTTGGCAGAAGCATTTTATTGGTTGGAAAACACAGTAGAAGAACGAGCAGTTAGTGAATTCGAGTTTTCAAACAAACTTGCAGAATGTAGATCAAGGCAAGAGAATTATTACGGAGAAAGTTTCGGCGCCATTATAGGTTATAGAGGAAATGGAGCTATCATTCATTATCGACCACAGGAAGCAAGCAGCGCTAATATTCTTAACGAAGGAATTTTATTGGCAGATTCAGGTGGTCAATATCATGATGGAACAACCGATATAACGAGAACTGTAAGTTTCGATGAGGCATCTGCAGAAGAAAAAAAAGCATATACGTTGGTCTTAAAGGGACACATAGGCCTTGCGATGGCTATTTTTCCTGAAGGAACAAATGGAGGACAATTAGATATACTTGCCCGGCAACACCTTTGGAATAATGGCATGAATTATCTACATGGCACAGGCCACGGTGTAGGTTTTTTCATGAATGTCCATGAACCTCCACAAGGTTTTGCTCCCGGTGCTTCGATGAGAGCCAAAACAATCCATAAAAGTGGAATGGTGAGTTCTAATGAACCCGGATTCTACAAAGAGGGTGCTTATGGTATTCGAATAGAAAATTTAGTTGTCGCGAGAAAATCAGAAAGGAATGGATTTCTTGAATTTGATACCATCACCTTATTTCCTATGGAAACATCATTAATTGAGCTGTCTTTATTGAATGAAATAGAAAAAAAGTGGTTGAATGAATATCATGAAGAAGTATATAATAAACTTAATCCGGCTCTAAATAACGAAATGAAGGTGTGGTTACGGAATAAATGTGCATCTGTTTAAAGAATTTATATAAGATTTTCATTTTCTTTGTTGCACAAATAAATCTTAAATTTCATGTCAGGAGGAGAAGGTCAAAATTATGGAAAGAAAGGTTCATGCCTTGCGAAGTTTGCAATAGGATTCATACTATTCGTAATATTACTTATCTGGGTTTACTCTAAGAACCAATCAGGTCTAAGTTAATAGCTACTTTATAATACAAATTGTTCTAATTGATGATCATTAGAATAAATCAAACATCAAACTTTGTCATATCAACAAATTTCTGAACGCGTTGTCTGATTATCTCTTCAGATAGTTTTTTCATTTTAGTCAAACTAAATTCTTCTACACAAAAAGAAGCCATTGCTGATCCATATATCACAGCTCTTTTCATATTTTCAAAACTTGTATCTCCGGTTTTTGCCAGATGTCCAATAAATCCGCCTGCGAATGTATCACCTGCGCCAGTTGGATCTTTTACGATTGCAAGAGGCAGCGCTGGAGCATAAAACATCTGTTCGCGAGACATCAGTAAAGCGCCATGTTCTCCTTTTTTAATAACCAGATATTTTGGTCCCATTTCAAAAATCTTATTCGCAGCATTAACCAGTGAATACTCACCTGATAATTGTCTCGCTTCTTCATCATTGATGGTAAGCACATCCACTCTAGAAATAGCTTTTTTCAGGTTGTCGAGTGCTATGTCCATCCAAAAATTCATGGTATCTAATACGATTAATTTGGGCTTATCTAATTGATCTATAACTCGATTTTGAATTTCAGGAGTTAGATTTCCCAGCATTACAAACTGACTATCATAATAACTGCTAGGCAGCTCGGGGTCAAAATCATCAAGAACATTTAAGTCCGTTACCAGAGTATCTCTCTGATTCATATTTTCATGATACTTCCCAGCCCAAAAAAAAGTTTTGCCATCATGAATAACCTTTAAGCCATCCATATTTACACCTCTTGATTCAAGCTCTTTGATTTCTTCTCTTGGGAAATCACCTCCTACAATTGAGGTAAGACGGATGTCATTCATAAAATAAGATGCAGCCCAGGAAATATAGGTACATGCGCCACCTATGACTTTCTCAACTTTACCATATCGTGTTTCTATATCATCAAAGGCAACAGTTCCAACCGTTAATATGCTCATACTTGTTTTTTAGACCTGGCAAAAGTAATTATCTTATTCAAATAAATCTAATTGACTTTGATCAGGAAGGAGTCGAAACGTCTTACGATGCAAAGGAGTAATACCAAGATGCTTGATTGAACTCCTGTGAGCAAGCGTTGGATATCCTTTATTCTTTTCCCAGGCGTATCCAGGATATTTTTTAGACATTCGTTTCATGTATTTATCTCTTGAAACTTTTGCAAGAACCGATGCAGCAGCAATAGAAAAGTATTTGTCGTCTCCTTTAATAATGCAGTGGAATTCTATATTCCTGAATGGTTTAAATCGATTTCCATCAACAAGAATAAGCTGGGGGGGAGTTTTAAGATTAGTCAGTGCTTTGTGCATTGCTAATATTGATGCGTTGAGTATATTAATCTTGTCAATCTGAAGAGGACTTACCTTTTTAATACTATAAGAAATCGCTTCTGATTTGATAATGTGATAGAGCATTTCCCTTTGTGCTTCATTGAGTTTTTTGGAATCACGGAGTAGGGGATGGTTGAACTTTTTGTCAAGAACTACTGCAGCTGCAAAGACAGGGCCGGCCAAACAACCCCGTCCGACTTCATCACAGCCGGCTTCAATTTTATCATCAGTAAAAGAGGCTAATAACATAACAAGGACAAAAATAATAGGAATTTTATGAGCAATTTTAGGAGACAGATGTTATAGTGGAATGGGCTTTGAATTTTTTTTTCATCATAGAATAAAAATAATGGCAATCGTTACAATGATTGCTTTATTATCCGTTCTTCTCCTTCCAAAGATTCAATTTAATTTTAGCTTCGAACAGTTCTTTCCTGAAGGGGATGAAGACCTTCAGTATTTTCAGGAATTCATCTCAGAATTTGAAACGGATGACAATTTTTTACTGATAGCTATTGAGAACCATTCCTCCGTTTTTGACTCAACGTATCTTGCAAAAATTGCTTCTTTCACAAGAGACTGCAAAAAATTAGATTATATACAATCGGTTCAATCACTGGCAGATTTTAGATATCCAATAAAAATACCTTTCGGATATAGTTCAATTGCAGCCGTTCATCCTAACGATCCGATTCAGCTTAGGAAAGACAGTTCCAGATTATTGAATGATGAAAGAGTTATTTATCGTCTGATCAATAAGAAAGCGAATTCAAGTTGTGTTGTGATTAAAACATTAGACGGGATGGGTATTGACCAATCGACCATATTTATCTCTCAGATTGAAAAATTACTCAACAAACACACATTTGAAAAGTATCACCTACTCGGTAGATCCTATTTTCAAAATGAACTGTCTGATATGCAGTTTCGTGAAATATTGAGGTCAACAATTGTAAGTACTATCCTCATTACAATCATAATGATATTTATCTATAGGAGAGCAGCAACAGTTTTCATTGTTCTGAGTTCCATTGGAGTTGGCTTGTTAATCTTTTTGGGATTACTATCACTATTAGGCCGGGAACTAAGTTTGATGGCAGCACTCTATCCTGTGCTAATGCTCATTGTAGGTACAAGTGATGTAGTACACATCATGACGAAATATTTTGATGAGCTAAAGAAAGGAATCATTATGAAAGAAGCATTGAGAAAGACCATTTATCAGATTGGTTTGGCTACCCTGATGACTTCATTAACAACAGCTATTGGCTTCGCAACATTGATGAGCTCCAGAATTGAACCTATCAGAGCCTTTGGATTAAATTCTGCTATAGGCGTTATTATTGCTTATATAGTTGTAATAGGATTTACATGTCCTTTACTAACTATTTTTTCAAAATCCCAGATGATATCTTCGAATAACTCAGACCATAGGTGGAGTAATTTTATTAAAAAGGCTTATAATTCGACACTGGGAAAGCAAACATTTGTTTTATCAGGATTCTTTGTGTTTATCGTTTTTGCTGCAATTGGAATTTCTTTAATGCATACCAATTATGCTATAGAAACAAATCTACCTAACGGAGAAAAGGTCACTGAAGATTTCAAATATTTTGAAGCGGAGTATGCGGGATTTAGACCCTTGGAATTTGCAGGAATTATTCAAGAAGATCGTGATATTTATGATTATAAAGTTGTCAAGAGCATCTATGATTTAGAGAATTATATCAAGTCAAAAGAGGCCATTCAAACTGCATTTTCACTTGCTACTGTAATAAAAAGTATCAACCAGATGAATCATGCTAATAAACAAGAAGCTTATGTTTTTCCAGATTCGATAGAGTACAAGAAAATAAGGTCTCAAATACAAAAGGTAAACATTTCTGGTCTCGATTTACTTGTGAATAAGAACAAGGACAAAACAAGGATTAGTGCCAGATTAAAAGACCTTGGTTCAGATAATATCAAATCGCTTCAGGATACAATTGATGAGTGGATGTCGGTGAATCTTGATCCAAATGTTATTCAATTCGAAGCTACAGGAACCGGTTTGATACTAGACAAGAATTCAGAATTCGTAAAAGATAGTTTACTATCGGGACTCGCCATAGCTTTACTTATGGTGAGTGTGTTAATGGGTTTTCTTTTTAGAAATATAAAAGTCTTACTCCTGGCATTAATACCGAACATCATTCCATTATTATTTGCGGCAGCACTACTGGGTTATTTTGACATTGCAGTTGAAGCAGGAATTTCTATTGTATTTGCTATTATTTTTGGTATAGCCGTAGATGATACCATTCACTTTTTAAGTAAATACAAGATGGCCATGGATGAGCTCAAAGACAGAGAAAAAGCGCTTCAAGTCACATTTAATGAAGCGGGAAAGGCTATTATAATTACTTCTATCATTTTGTTTTTTGGATTTCTTGTGTTGTTATTTTCAATTCATCCCCCTAGCGTCACTATTGGGGCTCTGATATCTGCAACTTTATTAAGTGCTGTCATTGCGGATTTGACATTATTGCCGGTGCTTATCAGGAAATTTAAAATGTAATTGTTTAAATAAGAATTACCTTAATAACTCAACAAATTCAGATTAACCATCGTTTTAATAATAAATGATTATGAAAGTTCCGTATCACAAATTAAATATCGGGATCGTGATAGTGCTTTTTAGTCTTCAAATTGGAGTGGCTCAGCATACCGAAGGAAAAACCAAAATAGATGTAGTATATGAGATAAGTTGTTCCGGCAACAATCTATATATCGCCAAATCTGATAATCAGTTCGCACTGATGAATATGGATTGGAAAGCCTTAACAGCATTCAAATATGATAAGATTGACTTATTAGATCAAAATGTGCTCTATGCGGTCAAGGACAACAGAACAAGTCTTTTTAATTGTTCAGGTATTCAAATAACAAATAGAGCTTACAAGCGTATCAAAACCTTTTCAGACAATGAACTCAAGGGAAGATATTTTGTGATCAATGCAAAAGATAAGATCGGGATGATCAATGAAAAGGGGGAGCTTTTATTACCTGTAGAGTTCGATTTAATCGATCCGATGAGTATCCACAAATACCTTTATGCTGAAAAGGATGGCAGGAAATATTATTTCGATTACAATGGCGCTAAATTGGATTTTTGATTCGCCAAATATTTAGTATTGGACATTTCTTTCCCAGTAATTTTGATCTTCGATGTCTTCAAGAATCTGGAGGTAATTGAAATATCTTAGCTCACTGATTTCTCCGTTTTCCAGTTGATCTTTTACTGCACATTTTGGTTCGTTCCTATGCGTACAATCAGCAAATTTGCAATTGGAAGAGGCTTGGAAAAACTCCTTGAAATTGTGTGCCACATCTTGGACTTCAAGATGATTGTAACTTAAGGTTTTTATTCCCGGAGTATCTATAATTTTCGTATTGTTACCAAGATCATACATTTCAGCAAATGTAGTTGTGTGTTGCCCTTTACCTGTAAAGTCTGAAAGGACTTTAGTCTTCAGATTAAGTTCTGGACGTAACAAATTTATCAAAGAGGATTTTCCAACACCGGACTGTCCACTAAAAAGACTGACTTCACCTTCTATTAAAGCTTGCATGGCTTCTAAGCCACTACCGGTTTTTGCAGATGTGAGGTAACAATGGTAACCGATCTTCTCGTAAAGTTCTTTTAGAAAATAATATGTGTCTAGCTCTTTTTGGTTGTAAAGATCAGACTTGTTAAAAAATATATGTACAGGAATATCATAAGGTTCTGTCATCAGTAAAAAGCGGTCAATAAAGCCTTGTTTAAGATTTGGGTTTTTGATCGTAACGATTAAGAGTGCCTTATCGATATTGGCAGCGATAATATGTAAATAGTGTTTTTTTCGTGGAGATTGACGAATAACATAGTTTTTTCTGTCTTCAATTGACTTAATAATTCCGCTTTCCAAATTTTCCTCCATAACAATCATAACATAATCTCCAACAGCAACAGGATTGGTCAGTTTTTTACCATCTAATCTAAATTTCCCAGGGACTCTACATGCAATTACTTTCTTATCCTCTAATTGGACATCATACCAGCTGCCTGTGGATCTTATAATTAAACCGCTTAGATTATTCAATGTACAAGGGTATTGAGTGAATGAACAGCTTGAGCAATTTCAGGAAGAAGTTCAGGATTATTTTCAAAAGCTGTTCCTATGACGATGATATCTGCTCCAGATTCAATGGCTTTTAGTGCAATTTCTGAAGAACTGATTCCTCCTCCAACCAACAGAGGAATTTGAGTGTTTTCGGAAACAGATTGAATCATTCGTGAAGGGACTGGAAGTAATGCTCCGCTTCCTGCTTCTAAGTAAATCATCTTCATTCCTAAAAGCTGACCGGCTTGCGCGGTAGAAACAACTAAATTTATATCATTTCTTTGTATCGGTTCCGTTTCACTTATATATTGAACAGCACTCATTTTCCCGCCGTCAACAAGCATATAACCAGTTGGAATTATTTCAAGTGAAGAATTAATAAGAGCTCTGGCGGATTCAACATGATGACCTATCAAAAGATCAGGATTACGTCCGGAAATTAATGATAGCAAAAGAAAGGCATCACCACTATCGTGTATCTGGTCCGGGTTACCGGGAAAAATAACAACAGGGATATCAGATTGATTCTTTAACAAATACATCAATTCATCCATTTTGTTATTATTATTTGTAGATCCACCCACAAAAAAATAGTCTATACCAGCTTCCAAAGATAATTTCAGAATAATTGCTACTTGATTCAGATCTGTATCATCAGGATCAATCAGAACAGCCAGACTCTTTAGTCCCGAAATTTTTGCTTTAATAATTTGTTCGTAAATCTTCATTATAAAATTGAAGATAAAGATAAGGCTTAAAAGGAGTAAACTACAGAAAGACCTTAGTGGGATTGAATAATAATGGGTAATACGATTAGCATCGAATATATTCAGAAAGGATAAATATGATTGTTTTTTCGCTTCATCTTGGAGGCTTAAGTATATTAAATTGGAAAAGAATAAGTTTTTGAACCATCATTAAAATGCCTCTAGATCAATTTTAGATCTATGTTCCAATATTTTAAAATTGGCTTTTTAGCTCAATTTTCATTAACTTAGAATTCATCCCTCCCGATAAGTCAGAATATTTTAATTGTTAAAGTACCTACCAATGAATACAAGTTTAACGCTTCTGTTTAGCCTCTTTGCCATATCCCTATTTTCACAAGACATTACAAAATCGTATTTCTATAAAAAGGATTTTGAGTATGAGTCTCAGGTCTACCGGATATATGGAGAGAACTTAGATGACAAATACACTTTTGTAATTAGCAAGGTTGACAATAAAGATACCTTCGATCTACTCGCCATAGACGAAATTCTTGTATTTCAGAATCAATTGAAAGCATCTTTAAAGCAATTGAATAAAAGCAATTCAGACGCTCAGTATATGCCTTAAAATCTGAGTTCAATACAGTGATCAATACCTTGAAAGATACAGTCGATTCAAATCCCTCATTTCAAATATCAGATAGGATGATTAGCAGTATATCAAAAGTTGTGACAGATTTATCTGATCTTAAGAGTTGCGATACAATTTTTAAAAGGAGTACGAATCTTGATTTTCTGATGGAGAAATCCAATCATGTTCAATCCTCAGAAATACTAAACACCTTAAAATTAGCTTGCTCAAACAGTTCAGAAAAGTTAGAATCAAAAACTGATAGTGGACTTACAACATTGGCTTCTCACCTGTTTAAAGGTATCCTTAAGAATAGTCTTATTGATGCAGATGATGCTTCCTTAGCAGGAAGAATAATCGTCAATAAAAAGATATCTATTGAATGTAAGAAAAACGAAAAGGATAATGCGATGCTTTATTACAATGAGGTTTCAGATTCAATTTTGAATCAAAATCTAATTGAATATGAAGAACTCAAAAAAGATAAAGAAGAAGAACTCAAAAAGACAAAGGAAATATTTATTGGGGATAATGAAGATTTAGGAATTCTCGATTCATTGAAAAAGGCCAAGCAAGCTCTGGAGTTTGAAAAAGAACTTAATGAATTTAATAAAAAATTGATGTACTTAAAAGCATTATCAAATGCTAGAGCATTAAAGAAGATTACAGAATCAGAGCCTTGTTATCTGGAATTTGTTGTCGATTCTGTTCAATTTGAATTTGAAAATGGTGGTTTACACAATGTCAAGCCATCGGTAAGATCAATGGTGAAATTCAAATATTTGAGACTTATAACCCAAAGTCCTTCTCTACTAAATTATCAATCAATCCTAAGAAAATATCAGATAGCAAAGAAGTTCTTCGCTCCATATTAGGAAATTATAAATTGGTGATCGAAGTGAGAGATCTTTTCTTCTATAATTATAATTTATTATTGCGCACTGAAAATTATTCTCCAAAAGACCAAACGCTGTATGTCATACCGACGGAGAGCGGGAAACTGGTATTTAAGGAACGGACATCTGAAATTTTAAAAGCGAAAGTTTTTACAGACTTTATTGGTTTGAACGGCAATGATCCAAACGGATTGGTTCAATTAGAGTTTAGTAAGCCCGTTAATATTGTAACCAAAGTTTTTCCTTTCAGTCGATATAACTCGTTTTATGTGATATTCTTAAACAGGTTTGAACCCAAGTTTACTTTGAATAAACTGGAGGATGATGACAGTGAGTTAGCTATAAAGCTGGTAGATACATTCAGAGTGGCCAATTACAATGATGTTATGCGCTACAAGAGAGCGAGTCTGGGGTTCAGGATTGAAGCTATAAGATTTGGACTTCCTGCCTTCCAATCTGTTTTTTCCATTGCTTATGAACACAATTATAATATAGTGCGATTCAGTGAAGAAGTCAGCGAAAAGTTACCAGACACAGATTCAACCTTAGTGAGTACCAATATATTTTCAAACCTAACTCGCGATTTGGGAATCGTTTTTAAATGGGACATTAACCCAAGTGACAAATACCAATTCTCACTTTCCTATGCTCGTAAGATTTTCAAGTTTTACCCCAATGATGTCGATCCGATTATTCCCGTCACCAATCAAAAAGACGCCAAATTTGAAACTAGAAAGTTTGACGGTTCTCCTGATAGCGAAAGCTACCATACATTTGAATTTTTGGCCTCAGCCCAACTATCAAAAAGAGGAGAGTTATTCTTCAGAGGTAGATATCATTTTTTGAATGAAAATAAAAACCAAAATTATTTTCAAACGCAGTTGGGCTATTCTTTTTACTTCTTCAAAGAAAACAATTAGCTATGAAGGTTAAAGTCAAAATTATATCTGGAGGATTAGAATATGCTAGTTCACACACAGAGGTTGAACCCCTTTTGGCAGAAAGAGACATAGACGAAAATCTAACATGCAAAAGCATCAATTCGCAATTATTAGGTGATGTTGATGGGAAATTATTTATCAATCTGGTATTTACTTTTGATAAGATAATTGCCCAAGCAGTATTTAAAGATGAAATAATAGTTGACTATATATATATAATAAGTCGAATGGATCTTACAGGTTATTAAAAGTAGAAATAGTAGAGACCCCTGTTAATTAAATTAATAATCATTACTAAAACAGAATAATTATGATCAGCAAAATACAATCTATTTGGAAAAAAATCCTGGAAAAGATCAATAACAATTTAGCACTTAAGGCTGTAGCAATCACTTTTGTTGTTTTGATATTTTTAAGCATCATCTGGGGAATTCTAAAAACAATTGGTGTGTCAGGCACTGTACATGCCATTGTCTTCGGTGTCCTTGTTGGACTATTTGGAGGGTATCTTATGCAAACTAAAATACCTAGTGGAATGAAATTCGGAACGATCGGCCTCTTTGGAGGAATGGGACTTGATCTTGCAGCTTCATTCAATAATCAAGAAGAGACTCTTAATGCCGTAAATTCGGTGTCATCCTTTTTAGGAAATTTGGCAACACGATCAACGGCAATCCCAAAAGATAGTCCTGAAGCTATTGAATACCTGGCCACAGCAGAAAGACTTATCTCTACAGGTTTGTGGGTAACCATTGGAGTTTTGTTTCTGGTTCTAATTGTGGCATCATTTGTTAATAGATCTGACCAAGCAGAAATTTAATTTGTTTCAGTCCTAATATTAAATCCATACGATTCAATTTATTGAGAATAAAAAAGGCCGGTCAATTTCCACTGACCAGCCTCAATTGATAATAAACCAAAATGATTACTCAATCATCATCATATGTTGAGTTGCTGTATGTTCTCTACTTTCTAACTTGTAATAGATCATTCCACTTATTCCCAAGTCTGTTCTGTTCACTCTGATCTCATTATATCCCTGCTCACTGTCCTTCTCTATTACTGTCAGTACCTTTCCTGTTACATCGTAGAAACTGATTCTTACCTCTCCTCTCTGTGGTAATTCATATCCTATCATCGTATACTCACTGAATGGATTCGGCTTATTCTGATATAATGCGAATCTTCCGCCCTCCTCTTTTCCTCTCATGTCTACTTGTACGATTTCTAAGCTTTCTCCTACATAAGCTTCTGCTGCAGTAACACTGGAGTTTACGCCTATCATATCTGATATTTGTCCACTCTCCTTAGCTCTCATTACCAGAGTAAATAAGTGTTCATCTGCTCCTCTTGCTTCCAGTGTATGATAACTCATCGTCACCTTATCTAGGAAACGCGCTACATTACCATTCTCTATGTCTTCACCTATTATCTCTACTAATTCGAATCCACTCATATCCATCGTGAACTGATATCCGTATAGTCCTTCAACTCCACTTCTCATCTCGATCTCTATATCTTGTCCTAGTTCTACATATCTGTCTTCATATTTCATCTCCATCACTTGTCCAGATAGTTGATCTTCTCCTGCTTTCAAGTTCGCTTTCACACTTCCATTCACATCTCCTATCTTAACGCCTATGAAGTCTTCTGTTGTCATATCTCCATCCAAGTCATTGATCTGTAGATCGCTCTTGTATATCCATGGATTATCCACTGTCAATACTTGATCTGAATCTACCAATTTCCAACTTGCATTGCTAGGCAATTCGCTGTATACTCCCAGAATCAATTTCCTTAACTCGATCATATCTATCGCTGTAATATCATCATCACTGTTGATATCTGCAGCAATCATCTTATATGGACTAGACAATAACTCCTGTCCCAATATGTGTCTCTGAATCAACAATAGATCCAGGGTACTTACTCCATTAAGGTAGTCATCTGTCTTAGTTCCACTCACTTCGTAGTCATTGGACTCTTCTATACCATTGAATGCATATTCACCTTCTGTGTTTGTTGCATTGTAGTATGGATATTCCGGTGCATTACTCATCAACTGTGTCATCACACCTTCTACTCCTGCTCCTTCTTCAGTTATTACCTGTCCTGCTATTCTTCCTTCTCCTACACCCATGTTGTCGATCAATCTCAAGTTAACCAAACAGAAGTCTGCATTTCCACACTCATCCCATACATAGATCGGAATCTGTGCAAATCCACTAGCATCTGCATCATCGATCGTAAAGATCTTTCCTGCACTTCTTAAGCCCGGCTCCCATCTGTGAGCATCTCCATCAAAGTAGTCATCCTGATCCTGGTATTCACCAGTCTCTGGATCATAATACCAGAACGTCCCGTTGTACCATACCAAATCACTGCTTGAATCATACTCCGTATCATCTCTTCCCGGAGGTGCAACATCTGAGAATGTAAACCACAGATTGTCATTTGCAGTACAGTTGTCAAAACTTCCTACATTGAAATCTATTGCCCACAATTCTACTTGTCCGTTTCCACTCATTACTGCTGTACTTAAGTTCAAGCAGTATGGTGTCGGTGCTTTCTTGTCTGTAACCTGGAAGTATCTTACACTACTTACATTGTTTCCACATCCATCATATAATCTCCACACAGCTCTGTGCCATTGCTTCGATGATGCAATTCCGTCCGGTAATGTAATTGTTGCCAATTCATCATTACCCGTAGGTGCTATATAATATGGATTCGGTGATCCATTTACCAATCTTGGTAAATTCGTTCCAAAGTAGTAATCACTTGTCCAGTCTGAGTTCAAGTCTATTGTAACTTCCCACTTCAACCAGTCAGATCCACATGGTCCTTCATCATTACCACTTCCACTCATCTGTACACCTGCACTGCTACATGTCACATCCACTCCAAAACATAGACTGTCTGCTACTGTTAATACAGGATCTTGTGTATCTATCAACTTGATAATCTGTGTATAGTTATATCTTCCTCCTGAATTTGGATTCGTAGGATCATAAGTACACCAGTTGATGATGCTCCAGTGATTCAATACTTTCCAACATGCTCCATCTTCAAAATTGAAGGAGGTATCACTCTCCATACTCACACCTACTAAGTTACATGTCGCAGGATTCCAGTATGGCTCTCCCGGATCAAATTGATCACAATCAACTACCTGATCTGCAGGCCATGATATTGATGATGGATCAAATGCATCTATTGGTTCTATTACAAACCATTGTGTACATGATGAACAAGATTTGAATTGTCTTCTTACCGCTCCATATCCACAACTTGGATCATACGCCGGTACTTCTACTCCATCATATCTTGGATCATTGAAAAATCCATCATTTGGACCCTTTCTTCTAGGCTCTGTATCTTCTATTAATTCTTCAGGATCACACATAATATCTATTTCTCCACATGCCGAAAATACTCTTGGCAATCCCGTCATTGTAAAGTCATTGTAATCCATATCACATGTCAATACAAGATCCGGAGGACATGTTTGTGTCGTCGCTGACTTGTCTTCTAATCTTACTGTTGTCCATGCATAGTTTGTATTTCCATAGGCATCTCTTACTCTGAACTCTACATCTATCTCTACAAATGCTTGTCCGTCCAGATCTTCACAGCAGAACTTCACTGCGTCACCCCAGTCTAAATCTGCGAGATCACATACATCTCCTACTCTTCTTACTGCCATATCGATTCCAGTACATCCATCATAAGATCCATTGTCTACATCTACTGCAAACAACTTCGCTATCCCTTGAAACTCATCTACCGGATTCCCAATATTTGTAAGACTCAATACAATGAACTCTTTTGTTACAGGTACTGGTGGTGTGAGATCTACTACTGTAATATCTGCATATGCATTGCCTCTGTTTCCACAGCAATCTTCAGTTACATATTCTACTGTAATTGTTTCTCCTTCCGGTGAATCATGAAGTACATAACCTGAGCTAGCATCTCCTGATACTGTCAATGCGCCTTCCACACTTCCTATCCAATAAGTCATGTTATCATCACAGTCATCATAGATATGCTCTGGATGTGGTAATAATACATCTGCAGCACATTTCCATGAATCTACGCTTACTGTAAGATCATGTACTACTAAACTTGGATTTCCAGTATCTATTGACTTAATGATTTGTCCGTATTCAATAAATTGTCCACTGCACCAATCCAATACTGTCCAGTTTCTCAATACTTTTCTATTTCCATCACATCCAGGAGCGCATGCATCTATTTCATTATCTGTATAGCCTACTATGATATTACATATCTCAGTATTGATCGCCTGTGCATGTGGTCCACTTGGATTTCTTCCTTCTACATAATAGTGAGGATATGCAAATGGAACGCCTTCATTACTTTCTATAACACAATCTATATCCAGCTCATCCGGATCTATATTGTCATCATCCGTATCCTGATCAACTGATCCCGGATCATCAAAGTAAGCAGCAATTCCTGCAGGACTGATGTCTGCTCCACAACCCGTTACTACTAATGGGAATGGAAGTATCAAACTATCCGGTGCTATTACTATAGCTCCAGTTGCAGGATCTATCCTCGCTGTATCCAATGTCTCTAATCCTACCGTTTTGAAGTAATACTCTCGCGTACAACTCACTGTACCTTCTACTCCATTTCCTTTGTCATAGGCCAGTGTCCATGTCCTTCTTAGTAAACTTCCGTTACATGGTCCCAGATCTACATATACATCATAATAACTAACATCATCTTCTGTGATATCATCACATATTGAAGATGTATTATCATCGATAAAGTCATCCGCCATTTCTGGTACAAGATCATCTCGTAGTCTATCCCAATATCTTTCTTTTAATAGTGGAAGTTCCCAGCATGTTAATGTACAATCTTCGGAATATCCATCTACGATTCCATCTCCATCAAGATCTTCTCCTCCAACCGGACAGTCACATTGTACTTCTGGGATACTCTTATCATCTATATGGATAGTACCCCAACATTTATTACCATTACACATGTCCATGATAATGTAAGTCAAATCTGAACCTGCATAATCGCCTAAATCTTCTTCTTCAATTACATTACCAGCAGAATCTTCAAATATGGCATTAAACACATCTGGAACGTAATCATTTTCAAGTAAGGTAGACCATGAAAAGTCAAGAACACAATCATTATTAACACTTACATTGATATGATCATTACATGCCATTGTTCCTCCTCCTCCAACTCCAATTTCAATAGTAGTAAAGGTAGAACAGCCAGGGAAGGCTGGTACGGCACCTGTAGAAATATTATCAACAAAGGTTCCTGTAAATTCGAAAGTCAGAGTATAAAATCCATTGGCATAATCTGTCGGATCAAATTCATTGATTAAAGTTCCTTGGGAAGAAGTTCCAACATAAACTCTCACTATTCCCGGAAAGCCATTTATCTCAATAACTTCATCACCACTAAAAACTAGAGGTTCTCCATTATTACAAAATGCTGTTATATCAATATCAGGTTCTGTTATTACAGGATACTGACAAACATTTGTTGCAAATAATTGATTTCCATTAACATCTAAAATTGGAAAGACTATACCATTGAAGATTCCTTCAACATACATAGTAAATCCGACCAGATCATAATGATCGAAACTAATTCGATATAAACCTGGAATTATTTCAGGGATTGGATCTCCAACAGAAGCATTAATAATACCTGAACTTCCAGCACCAATAATTAAATTTAGTCCAGGAGGGCCAGTTATTTCTACAACTTCTTCAAATGTTCCGTCCTGAGACCCATTATAAGATTGATCATTATTACATGAACATGGATCTGTTAATTCAGCTGGTTCGAAGATACAAGGGTCACATGAGCCACTATAGCTAGTGATACATCCAAGTGAATTGGATACTTCTAAGGTATAACTACCTCCATTACCACCCAGGTATAATGTTGCTATTTGACCGGCAACTAAAATTGTATTTGATAAAGTTCCATTGGTTGTTGTGACATTGTATGGACCTGAACCACTTGAGACTGAGAAGGTGACCATACTTCCAATATTTCCAATATTAGGATCATAATCACATATACACGGTGAAACATTTAATATTGGGCTTGGATCAACGACCACATCTACAGTAGCTGAGCTTGTACAATTATTCGCATCTGTGACAACTACTGTATAAATACCATTATTGTCAACAGTCGAAGGATCAACAATAGGATTTTGATCTGTTGAGTTATATCCGTTTGGACCTGACCAAGACCACATTGTAGCAGAGCCTCCATTTTCAAATAACATAAGAATTTCTCCGGCGCAAATTGGACCATTACTTGAAGCTGAAGCAAGTGGAACAGGATTTACAATTACATCCACCGAAGCAGAATTCGTGCAATTGTTTATATCTGTAACAGTTACAAAGTAAGTACCGCTTCCGGTTCCAGTTGTTGGATTTTGAAGGATCGAATTGAACCCATTAGGACCATTCCATAACCAAGAAACGGCATCGCCTCCTGTCTCCATAAGCTCAAGAATACTTCCTTCACATACAGGACTATTACTTTCTGCAATGGCTGCAGGTAAATCATTAATAATAAAGTTAACTGATTCAGAATCTGTACATCCATTCATATCCGTAACAACTACAGTATATATACCTGACTCCAAAAGGCTTGGTGACGATATAAATATATTTTGCATATTCGAAACAAATCCATTAGGCCCGGTCCAACTGAACGAAGTTGGGGGTGAATCATTCATAACAATAGCATCAATCATTAGGTCATCTCCTAAACAAATTGGACTATTACTATTTATACTTACTGATCCTAGACAAATAAATATTGGTTCAAAGTCAAAGTGATCCACATCAGTAGGATCATCTACTATTGGAAATCCACCAGCACCTGTTTCACCAGATGAATCATCTGCCATTTCATCATTTATCTCGTCTTCTACATTAGGCGTAGTTCCATCTATAGCACTATCTTCATCATTTGCGGGATTATTGTCTACATCTTCCGCTGAAATAATAGTTGCATTATTGACAATATTTAAAGCAGTAGCTCCCGGATCAATCTGTAGATTAATTGCAATCGTTAAAGGTGTTTGAGGATCACCTGCTGCTAAATAATCAATTATATATGTTGGATTCGCACCTACTATGGTCCAATCTTCTGCATTACCAGTCTGAACTGACGTATTATCTGATAAACTAAATAATAAAGAGGAAGGAAGAATATCAATAATATTTATGTCATATGCATCTATCTCACCTTGATTAAATACATCGATATTGAAAGTTACCAAGTCTCCAGGATAATAAGGTCCTGGTGTACTAATGGTCTTAATAAGAGCCAAGTCAAAGTTTGGACAGCTCACTTCATCATATGAAGTAGAACCACTGCACAATAATGTTGAATTACAATCAATAATTTCAACTTGAATATTCGATTCTTCATTACTAGCATCGAATAGAATAGGATCAGAGATCGTTAAGCAATAACTATCACCTGATTCTAAATAATCAGTATAATTGAATGGTCCATAAGATCCAAACAGTCCAACATTTATATCAAAGCTTCCGCAACTTCCTGGATCAAATGCATCAAAACAAATTTCTATATCATAAATTTCATCTACTGTACTTGTACATAACTGTGAAACTTGGATGTTCGTGATTTCAGTTATTGAAATAGTTGAACTTGCTACATTAGTACATCCATTTGACCCTGTAACAGTCACAGAATACAATCCAGCATTTGAATTATCTGCATTTAGTATGGATGGAGATTGATCAGTTGAATTGAATCCAGCTGGTCCAGACCAATTCCACGATATAGCATCCCCACCATTCTCATTCAGAATAATATCTCCTGCGCAGAATGAAGTTTGCTCAATATTAACTGATGGAGTAGCTATATCTTCTGTAATTGTAACAGAGTCAGAATCCGTACATCCATTATCATTATCATTATCATTATCAGTATCAGTAACAGTTAAGGTATAAGTACCAGGAGCGTCGATCGTAGGATTTGCAGTGGTTTCACCGCTTACAATATTACCACCTCCACTTGCAACCCACAAATAGCTAATTGTATTTTGACCTGTTGAACCAGATCCATCCAGGATAAAACTAGTTGTCGTACAACTTAATTCTCCACCGATTCCGGCATCTGCATTTGGTACTGAAGTATCTTGAGTAATAATTACTTCATCCGAATCAGAACAACCATTAGAATCTGTTATAACTAAAGTATAAGTACCTGGAGCATCAATCGTTGGACTTGCGGTTGTTTCACCACTAACAATATTACCTGAACCGGATGTAGACCAACTGTATGTAAGAGAACCAACCCCAGATGAATTTGTTCCATCTAAAATCAATGTATTGCTTGCACATGTCAAAATATCATCTGCTCCAGCATCAGCTATTGGTGTAGGGTTTACGATTACGGTTACTAAACCAACACAACCATGAGGATTAGGTGTAATGTCAACATTATATACTACGATTTGACTTGAATTAGTCGTATTTACTAACAAGTCAGTTATAGTACTAGAATTAGTATTTACCAATGTTTCTCCAGAAACATTCACGTTGTTGACTGCTACCCAATCAAATGTGGCTCCATTAGCATTTTCACCAAACAAGATGCTTAAATCTACATCTAAAGAGGCACCATCACAGATAATTGGAGCAGGATCAACAACAAGACAAATTTCATCCTCATCATCATCATCACCATCATCATCACCATCACCATCTTCATCAACCATATCATCAGTGTCAGTATCACTGTCTTCATCATCTTGATCACTGTCTGTAATCTGGGCTTCATTATTGTAATTGATGCCAGTCCCTGGTGAAAGAACTGTCACATCATATGTAAATGTAATTGTATTGCTACCTGCAGCTGCAGATATACTTAGTCCTGACCAAGTTATAGTACTACCGGAAAGAATACCACCTCCGCTAATGTTGGTAATATTAGAAAACCCATTAGGGACAATATCTTCAACCTCAACTCCGGTTGCATCACCTGGACCATCGTTAGTGACTGTAAATCGTCAAATAAAAGTGGACCATTAAGTGAATAAAATTAAGTTATACATAACTATTAAATTCACTTTATTATGACCAAGAAAAACAAATCAGCAGAATCTTATGTCCGAGATGTAAAAAGAAGGACAAGACGTAAATTTTCTACAGAAGAAAAGATTAGAATAGTCATTGAAGGATTAAGAGGAGAACAAAGTGTTGCTTCTCTTTGTAGAAGAGAAGAGATTTCACAACCACTATAATATAAGTGGAGTAAAGATTTCATGGAAGCAGGGAAGAAACGTTTAAAGGGAGATACAGAACGTGAAGCCAATACTTCAGAAGTTCAACATCTAAAGACAGAAAATCAAGACCTTAAAGAGGTAGTAGCAGAACTTACTCTAAAAAATCGTGTGCTTAAAAAAAGCTTGAATGGAGTAAAATAAAATTCAAGAAGTATATGCGATTTACAGCAAAAGAAAAGATGGAACTGATTAGGCTGGTTGAGCAATCCGAATGGAGTGTTAGAAGAACTCTCAAGGAAATTGGTATTCACAAATCAACCTTTTACAACTGGTATAAGAAATATCGGGAAAATGGAATTGTAGGATTAGAGGAAAAGAAAAGTACAAGGAAGCACTATTGGAACAAGATTCCTGATCGGATCAGGTCTAATATATTGAATCTGGCACTGGAAGTTTCAGAGCTTTCTTGTAGAGAATTGGCTTGCAGGTATACTGATGAGAATCAATACTTTATAAGCGAAAGCAGTGTTTACAGAATATTGAAATCTGCTGGACTGATAAACCCTCCTCATTATGATCTGATATCTGCCGCAGATGAATTTAAAGACAAAACAACAACTGTCAATCAAATGTGGCAAACTGATTTTACTTATTTCAAAATCATTGGCTGGGGATGGTATTACCTATCGACTATATTAGATGATTATTCTAGGTACATTATAAGTTGGGAGTTGTGCTCAACGATGAAAACCCTTGATGTAAAAAATACTTTGAATCAGGCATTAAACCATCCAAATGTAAATTTGAATAAACCGCCTAAGTTATTATCTGATAATGGATCTTGTTATTTAAGTCAAGAGTTGAGCTCTTATTTGGATGATTACAAAATTAAACATGTGAGAGGAAGACCTGGTCATCCTCAAACGCAAGGCAAGATTGAAAGGTATCACAGAACGATGAAAAATGTAATTAAACTGGATCATTATTACAGCCCAGGTGAATTGAGTTTTCCTCTTTCACAATTTGTAAAATATTATAACCATCACAGATATCATGAATCTTTACAAAACTTGACACCAGCAGATGTTTATTATGGATTAAAAGAAGAAAAACTGAAGAGAAGAAAATTATGTAAACACAAAACATTTAAAAAACGCAGACAAGAATATTTCAATTTAACTTTTAAAAGTGTAACTTAATTTTATTCACTTATTGTCCACTTTGGTTTGAAGACCTACAGTCACAAACTTTTGCTAATGCAATAGGGTCAGAATATTTAGGCGGTTTACCTCCTTTATTTTTGATTCTCATGATATTATCCTCTAATTGGTCCAAGATTTATTATTTCTTTCTCTTACCTCGTTTAATATGTTTCCGATTTTGTCGGAATTTTTTTTATTGTTTACTGATTCAAATTCTTTGTCTTCTTTTTTTATTAATTTTTGACTTTACTAGATTCGGACCCTGCTCAAAGAGAAAGCCACCAATGCATTTTATTTTATGACCTTCAATAATTCCAGATTTAATTATTCGAAATCTTCCCGAGCACTTTATTTTTTCATTGTTGTAAATAATAGGAATTAGGTTTTCTCTCATTTCAATAAAATCGGGACATGCCTTTTTACGCAAAACTGATGCATTTCGTTTTTTTATTCCGTAACTTTGAAATAAGTACTCAAGAGCAATAGGGACCGAAGGAGCCGTGAAATTGACACCTCGCTTTTCTGTCAGGCTTCCTTCAGTCCTCAATTTGAATTTAATTTTCTTTTCGATTTCAGATACTGCAATCCCCATACAAAATCCACGGATTTTTTTAGCGTCAGTAATATTAAACCAGTACGCAGATCGATTTGTTATTCCCTCTATTTTTCTCACTGCATCGATTCCTCTTATGAAATAAAATTTCCTAGATTTCCCCACCCAATTCATATTTAAAAGAGACTTAAGCGATCGCTCAAAAGTTCTCACACTCACACCAATCTTCATAGCAGCATCCTCTTTAATTTCTTCAGTTATTTTGATGTGTCCATTGCACGTTGATTTTAGAACAAGCCAAACTTGAAACTCGCGCCACAATCTTTCTTTCAAAACTTTTATAGCTAATTCTGACGGGATCAAATAGAACTGTTCCATAAATTCAAGCGGGTATTTTACCTTCACAAGAGATTTCATTCACGCCTGGAACTCTTTTCGCTGTTAACCAATGCACAAAATCACACTCTCGAACAAAGACTTTCCGTCCAGTTCCTCTGTAATAAGGAAATTCTGAACCGTGAGTGGCCTTATAAACTCGGCTCATGGACAAATCATATTTTGATGTAAGTTTAGCCAATGGCATTAAGTCGTTTATCATATTTGCTTCGTTCATTTTCATGATTTATTGTTTTTCTTACACAAAGATGCATATCAAAATATCTGTGTCCAATGACAGAAAAAGATAAAACATGCAACCTTTTGTCAATAATTGACAAAGGGTTAAACCAAAGCGAATTAATTGCTGAAGAATTGTAATTAAGCCTGGGGGAAACTGATCAATATCAGAAAGAATTGGCGACAGAAGGATAAAAACAGGAAGCCTTGTGTCCATTGTGGACAAAAGGTTACACTGATGGGAAATTTTTAGACGATTGATAATGAATCAAGGGAAAGTAGATCAGAGTAAATTGGATGTCCAATCAGTCCAACTAAGAAATAAAGAAAGAAACATGATGGGAAGAGATAAATACAAATCAAGTACCCTTTGACCACAATGGTCAAAAGGGTAAACATCTGAGAAGTTATAGCAAGTGATTTAGAGTGAACCACTGGAAAGGCGTCTCAATACAGAGGGATTAATCATGCTTCTGATTAGTACATGTATCTAAAGGAATTTACCAAATAAAGAATCGAATCGGGGAACCCTTTGCCAATAATTGGCAGAAGGTTATTGCTAATGATTTAGGGTAGAGTACTGGAAGGATGTCTCGATGTCAATGGGTTTCCATACGTGTCAGCGGTGAGATAAAGAAGCTGCAATAAGGAGTGAGATAAATACTTACCAGGCTAATCATAGACTGATAAAAGATAATATCATAACACCTAAAATCAAGCCGTTAGTGTATCAAAAAGTGTATCAAATTAAATTAATGCCATATTAGACGAATTAAAAAAACCTTGCTAAACATATGATTAACAAGGCTTTAAGTGCGTGGTCCCTCAAGGGCTCGAACCTTGGACCCCCTGATTATGAGTCAGGTGCTCTAACCAGCTGAGCTAAGGGACCTACTAAAAAGTTTTGCAAATATATGCTATTCCCCGAAATGAGGGAACAGAAGATTAAAAAATTGAATATTTTGAAATTATGACATTAACTGTATAATTTATCCGTTAAGTCTTGAAGAAAATATTGATTACATTTATTTGATTAATACTAAGCTTATGAAAAATCTTCTAATACTTCCCGTAGTCTGCTTTTTTTATTTATTCTCATCGAACTTATCCGGTCAAGATGACCAAATAACTTTTCAGAAAGCATTTGATGTTAATGACCTCAATAAAGTTGAACTCAAATTTGATTCTCTGTATTGGAGGCGCGATGTTTATTATACAGATGAATTTGTCGAAGCCGTCATCAATATCAACGACACTGAAGACATAACTGTAAAAATAGCACGGAAGGGAAATTCATCTAATTTCAATACGATGAGTCGTGATAAGATTCCATTCAAAATTGATGGTCCCAAAAGTTTTAATTTCAAACTGAACAATAATTATCGAGACTACAGCATGGGTGCAAGAGAATATCTTGCCTATCGTCTTCATCAGAAATTTACTGGAATTGGATGCCAAACAGCAGCAACTGAAGTGTATGTTGATGGTGCATTCTATGGTCTTTACTTAGCTGTTGAAGATCTTAATCGCAAATTTTATGAAACGAATTTGGGAGGTGTGACACACAGGATAAAAGGCAAACCAGTTGTAGAAGATTCTGTTGCAGGAACGTTTTACAGTAATCTTTTCTGGTTGGGTGAAGAAAGTAAACATTATGAGAAGAGGTATGAATTTAAAAAAGGATCAGTAACAGATCTAATAAAAGTGATCGACATTATTAATAACAATCCGGAAGAGGCTTTTAAATACATAGATATAGATCAAGTCTGCCGCTTTTTAGCAGTAGAAAACTATTTAATGAATACCGGAGGAATTATAGGCGAAGTCTATAGCCACAACTTTGAATTTGTAAAAAGAAAAACCGATGGCATTTGGCAATTGGTACCTTGGGATTTGAATTTATGTCTGGGAGGATGGTCTAAAACTGCAGTAGCAAAAAGTGAAAATCCTATAGATATATTAACCGGAATGCCTCCAACCTCAGGTAGAGCAAACAATGCCCTGATTGGTTTAATTATGGATCATTTTTTCTTCCTCTACCATTATCACTACATCAATTTGTTAAAGGAATATGATGATGATCTATTACTTTCCTGGGCAGATGAATTCAGAAGCATATTGCAGAAGAGTAAGGAGATTGACGAAAAACTTTATGATGAAGAACACTATGAAAAAGCGTATACCGAAAATATTAAAACGATTGATGGATTTGTAACAGGATTGATTCCAACGATAGAGAAAAGATATGAATACCTACAAGATTTAGAACTTGAAAGAAAGTTTTCTAACAAAATTAGAGGTGTCAATCAAACACAGGATACAGTATTTGTTACATTAAGTCCGCAGATCGAAAATGAACCGGTTGTTATTGAATATCTGAACGAATCTCAGAAATTGAAAAGACTGCGGGCTCAACCTACAAGGACACGTGGATCTTATTACTGCGTCCTTCCAAGTGAGACCTCTTCATACTATGTCTATACCTACTTTAAGGGAGTAAAATATAGCTTTCCTCATGATGGTGTATTGAATCTGAAAGTGGCACCAAGTGATACCAATTTTTGAGGAAAATAGAATAGATTTTATTAAAAGCATACGCTTGATTGTGGAATTGATTTGTTAATTCTATTAAAGGGTTAAATCATCATACTTTCTATTTTCTTTTGATTGTCTCTTTTTGAATGATATAACCGGCGCATATCCACATAAACGATATATTTTTAATAAATTAGTTTCTTTAAGCCCTATTTCCATGTGTTACAGTCAGACCACTCAAAGAGAACAACAGCTGCTATTCTATATAGTCTTAAATATACCTATCCTATAATTTACTAGAATAAAACCACGATAAATGAATTATCCAGGCATTCAAATTAAACCGGTTAGATCGATTAAAGACACTGCAATAATTTCAATTCCGAATGTTGTAGAAGCCTTTGATAGAATTCCATTAAGAGGAGATTATATCCCAATCAAATCACATAAAGACCTTATAGATTCAGACACCTATAATTCGCTTTCCAAAGATGATGTTATTGACTTCGCAAAAAATCCGAAACGTAAACGGCACTTTCAAGGAATTGTCCGGACTAAAGATGGAAAACATATTATATTTTCAGGAGGAGACAATGATAAGCATGATAAATCTTCTCAATTGTTTATCTGTTCAGTAGATTCCCACACCCTCATTCCGGGCAATAATAATGAAAGAGGACTTATAGGTATGAACTTGTTTTTTGATAGCAAGAAAAATCCTAATAAGCTTAAAAATATTTATGTCATTAAGGGCAAAGAATTATGGCATTGTGGAGGAATAACACTCCATGATCATATTCTATTAGCACCAATTGAAGGGGATGGGAAAAATTCAGAAATAAGATTTATTGATGTGTCTAATCCGAAAGTTCCTAAGGACTTGGGGGATAATGTAGCTATTGTCAGAAAAAAATCAAAAGCCGGAACAGCATCAATGATAAGATTACCAAATAACAAATATCTATGCTTGGTTTTTGTTGACAGCGATAAGGATAAGAAGAGAAAGTTTGATTTTTACTTGTCCAAAACGACCCAACTCAAGGACGGATTTGATGTCCGAAATATGAAGCAAATTTCTTATGGAGCTACCGGGAAAGGAGGAAACCATCCACGTTACCAAAGTATCCAACTTTTGCTTCAGTCAAACAATGATATTTTTGTGATCGGTACCCAAAACACAAATGGATTGTCGCCTATACCTCCTTCTGCAGGAAAGAATCGATCCAGATTATATAAATTCTCATTTCATCAAGATATTTCGAAACTCGATTTCAAATTGAAAATTCCTCAGATTACAATTATCAGAGATACTGACGCCAAGACATTTGAAAAAGGAGGTACCAGATATAATTTTAATGCAGCAGCTGGAGTCTACATAACCACGGAGAATGATCTCGCAGTTTATGCATGTCATCATCGGCTGTCAAAAGATGATCAGAACTTACAATGCACAGAGTTTTATCCAAATTTTAGAAATACGGAGATTACATCTCTAAGGGATTCTTTAATTGAGATCTATGACGATAAAGATTTTAAAGATAGATGTCTTCGTATTCGGGGTGGCCAGAGTTCTACGATTATTAATTATACACTTACAAGTGTTGATGGTAAACAGTTTGATGAGAAAGCCTCATCTATAAGATTCCAATTGCCTAAAGGGAAGGTTTATGAACTCTATGAAGATGCTGGATTTGAGGGTAAAAAAATTGTATTAACAGGAACCGGAAAACTCCAAGAGATTCGTGATTTAGATCAGCCAAGATTCAATCAATTCTGTAAAGTACCAGCAAAATTTAGTGCTAAAGTATCTTCATCCAGGTTTATTTGATTCTAAATCAGCATCAATTTGTAGTGCTTTTAGTCAAAGACGACCTTTTTTGCGGTATTAACATTTCTAATAGCTGTCATCTGATTGTCTTATCCTTTTTTTCCTTATTTTGACTATAATAATTGAGTCAAAACCATGAGAAACTGGGTTTGTATCCTGATACTTTTTGGATTTTCTATGAATATCTATGCCCAAATAGATGCGCACTATTGGACACATCAATATGGAGCGAAAGGACTTTTACTTAATGGAGCAGTTATAGCCTCTTCAGATGATGAGACAGCGATCTTTTATAATCCCGCTGCCATGGGACAGGGCAATAATCTAGGTTTCGTATTTTCATTTTTGACACCCACATATTCCCATTTACAAAACAATAATTTTACAGGAGATGGAAGCCATTTTGCGGATAATGATTTAGGCTTTTCTCCAGGATTTGCAGCGGTTAGACTCAAACCCTTTAAATCCGATAAAATAATTCTTGGTATTGCAAGTTTCCAAAGATTATCATCAGATATAATGTTTACGGATAGAGTTGTTGTTCCATTTGAAAATTTTGATGAAATAATCTACATAGGAGATCTTGAATTCTCACGGCATTTATCACAAGAATGGATTGGAGCAGGTCTTTCTTATAATATCTCTGAAAACATAGGTGTTGGAATATCTCAATTTTCTATATGGCATAGTGAAAATTTGGCGCTCAATTTTCGTAAAGAGGTCAACCTTAAGGATGATCCGGAAACCTTAGTATGGGGTTGGCGATCAAAGTTTAGTTATGGAATTAGCGCATATGGTGGTTGGCTGACCAAGTTCGGATTTATTTGGAATACGGATCAAATAAAAGTGGGCTTGACCTACACCAGCCAATCCTATGGTTTTATTAAGAAAGGGGCATCTTATGCATATGATGACCAACGGCTAACCCCAATTTTATTTGATGTAAAATCCAATAGAAAGGATATCGAGTTAAACCAATTAAAGACACCTTCTTCGGTAGGATTTGGGCTCGAGTTTAAATGGCAAGATTTGACGGTTTCATTTTCAACGGAATACTTTGAAAATATCGAAGAATACACCTTATTTGAAGATATTGATGACCCTTATGATGGACTCTCCACTGTTGATGATCCTCAAACAATATTGGTTAGTACATCGGATAAAAGTGTTTGGAATTTTGCATTAGGATTTCAAAAGAAAGTCAATGAAAACAGAACCTGGCTTTGGGGTTTCAGAACAGATTTTAATCAGAACAGCAATCTCAATATAAATGATGTAACTGATTATCTTTCTTCTTCACCCAGTATTTTTCACCTTTCGGGAGGAGGTAGATTTCTGAATAAAAGGAACGAAATTTCTATTGGATTAGACTATGGTTATGGACGTAAAACAGGAGGGCGCCAATTGACAGATTTGTCCAATTTTAATGCATTTAATTTCTTTGACTTTGGAACAGAGAATAATGTTACAACATCAGCCCATTCCATTATGATTTTTTTGACCTATGATTTTCTATTCGAAAAAATTAAAGAAGTAGAGTGATCACCTTATAAAAGGTCCTTCATATAATTCCATACATTTTCAAGAACAATTTTTTGCCCTTCTTCATTAGGGTGTTTACCATCAGGAAGATTCAACGTGTCAATCCCGGCAACATTATTCAAGAAGAATGGTATGAGATGACTATTATTGTTTTGAATTAAATTTTTAAAAATCCCATTAAAACTCTGCTCGTAAGTTGCCCCCATATTAGGAGGAGATAACATGCCTGCAATCAAGATGGGAATTCCGGGAAACTTTTGATGAACTATTGTAATAATCGAATCAAGATTTTCTTCAGTGCTTCCGACATCAATTCCCCTTAACATATCGTTTGCTCCAAGTTCAAGAATGAATAGATCAATATCTTGTGACAATACCCAATTTATTCGATTCAGACCTCCAGCTGTAGTTTCACCGCTTAATCCGGCATTTACAACCTTATAATCCATACCTAAAGAGTCTAATCTTTCTTGTAAAAGATGAGGCCATGCCTGGTTTTCTTCAAGTCCAAAACCTGCAGTTAGACTATTTCCAAAGCATAATATTGTCTTTTTGCTTTTTTTAGCTGATTCTGTCGAATTTATAGTATCATTCATCTCTTCCTGGACAACAAGTTTATCCTGCGACTGTTTATCTTTGCAGCCGATTGAAAAGAGACAAATTAAAAAGGAAAAAATAGAAATTTGTAGGTACTTCATTCAAGTATTGCAATTTTATACAAAGCAACAAGTTTTATGTCAAATATTCTAAGTGTAAAAGGAGTAAGTAAAATATATAAAAGTGGTTCAAGATCACTGACCGTGTTAGATGATATAAATTTTGATCTTTCTGAGGGGGAATCAATTTCAATAGTAGGCCCTTCAGGTAGCGGAAAAACAACCCTCCTTGGTCTTTGTGCCGGATTGGATAAACCCTCGAGCGGCAGTATTTCATTGTGTGGAATGGAGATTTCTGATTTAGGTGAAAATGATAAAGCACAACTAAGAAACGAGAAAGTAGGATTCATATTTCAAAATTTCCAACTGATCCCTACTTTAACTGCAATTGAAAATGTCATGATTCCATTAGAATTGCTTGGACGATCAAATGCTTATGAAAGTGCAAAAGAGTTATTGGATAGAGTAGGCCTAGCTGATCGTGCCACCCATTATCCTAGCCAATTGTCTGGCGGAGAACAGCAAAGAGTTTCTATTGCAAGAGCGTTCAGTAATAAACCCAAGATCCTATTTGCAGATGAGCCGACAGGAAATCTTGACGATCAAACAGGAGCCAATGTAGAATCTCTTCTGTTTGAAATAAACAGAGAAGAAAAAACCACACTTGTCTTGGTTACACATGATTTGGAATTGGCTCAAAGAACAAACCGCATTATTAGACTGAAAGGAGGCCATATCATTTCAGATTCA
The DNA here is from genome assembly GCA_965248155.1 of Saprospiraceae bacterium. Classification (GTDB taxonomy): domain Bacteria; phylum Bacteroidota; class Bacteroidia; order Chitinophagales; family Saprospiraceae; genus RFSX01. Next base: position 1,119,381 of record CBDFIO010000002.1, on the reverse strand, counting down.
AAAATAAAATCAGAGATGATTGAAATCCATGAGTAATCTAAAATTCATATTAAAAACGGCTTATCTCGATAGTCGGAAGAATAGAGCGAAACTATTCTTATTTATCAGCTCAATAATCCTTGGAATTACGGCCTTAGTAGCGATTAATTCATTTAATTATAATCTGGTAAAAGATATAGATGAAGAATCTAAATCTTTACTAGGAGCGGACTTAGTTATTAGTGGTAATAGAGAACTTCCTCCGGAATTGGCTATCATCCGGGATTCTCTTCCAGGAGAAGTATCCTCTGAATTAGAGCTATTCTCTATGGCATATATTCCGAAATCTCAGGAAACCCAATTCGTTCGAATTAGAGCAATGGAAGGAGATTTCCCTTATTATGGAAAAATAAAAACTGCACCTTTGGAAGCTGCAGAATCATATCTTGAAAACGGAAAGGCCTTAGTTGATGATGGTCTAATGTTTGAACAAAATTTAGAGGTTGGAGATTCTATTAAACTCGGCGAAAAGACTTATGAAATTGAAGGAAGGCTGATGAGCCTTTTTGGCAGCATTAGTCTGGGTTCAAGTTTTGCCCCATCAATTTATATTCCGCAACGAGATATCGAGGATACCGAATTAATCAAACCTGGAAGCATGGTTGATTATTCTTATTATCATAAATTGCCTGATGGTTTTGATGCTGAAGAATGGGAAAGCGATAAAAGCAGGAGAAAGAAGTTTAGAAATGAAAGCTTTAGGACAACAACGATTGAAGATCAGAGAAATAATCTGGATGAGGCATTTTCAAATCTGAATAGTTTCCTCAATCTTATTGCCTTGGTATCCTTAATTCTTGGATGTATAGGTGTAGCCAGTAGCGTATTTATTTATATCAAATCAAAAATTCCTTCAATTGCAATATTTAGATGTATTGGAATGAAAGGAAAACAAGCTTTTCTGATTTATTTCTTACAAATCTTTTTATTAGGGTTTGCAGCGGTTCTGATTGGAGCAACTTTAGGAAGTTTAATACAATTGGTTCTTCCCGTCATACTTGCTGATATTCTCCCATATGCAGTTGATTTGGATATATCCTGGAAAGCCATTTCTGAAGGTATTGTTATCGGTCTCGTAATGACGAGTTTGTTCGCATTAATACCCTTACTTGCTGTAAGAAATATTAGCCCTTTAAGGACACTCCGTTCGTCCTTTGATGATGATGTCAAGCCCAGGGACTCCATTAAGTGGCTTATTTATTTTTCTATACTTGCCAGTCTTGTATTGTTCTTGTGGAATCTGACAAGGGATTGGGAAACAGCATTTGTTTTTACACTGGCTCTGATTATCTCTTTCTTAGTTTTGTATGGGGTGTCTTCATTGATTATGATTGTAATAAGACGATATTTTCCAACAAGTTGGAGTTTCGTTTTTCGTCAAGGACTTTCCAATCTATATAGACCAAATAATCAGACTCGAACATTAATTGTATCCATAGGTTTAGGCACAGCAATTTTGACTTTACTTTTCATAATCCAAGGCATATTGCTGAATAATGTTGATAGTATGGACGCTGGTAATCAGCCCAATATGATACTCTACGGTATTGAAACAAATCAAAAAGCAGGATTAGCAGAAATAACGGAGAGTGAAGGATTACCATTGATTCAGCAGGTTCCTATTGTTACGATGAGACTAACAGGATGGCAGGGAAAGTCGAAAACAGAATGGATGGCGGATACTACCCGGACAGCAGATCGTTGGGCAATAAACCGAGAAGCTCGTGTTACTTATCGAGATACTTTAGCAGAAGATGAAAAATTGATATCGGGAGAATATACTGGTCATGTCAACCCTGGTGACTCCATATTTATTTCCTTGGATAAAAGATATTCTGAAGCTTTAGATGTTGACCTCGGTGATGAATTGATTTGGAATGTTCAAGGTGCAATTGTAAAAACTTATGTAAGCAGCATTAGAGAAATTGAATTTCGGTCCATGAGGACCCGGTTCTTTATTTTATTTCCAAATGGAGTCCTGGAACAGGCCCCTCAATTCCATGTACTTGTTACCAAGTCACAAAACAATGAGACAATGGCCAGATACAGGAGAAGAGTTGTTAAAGCATATCCAAATATTTCTGTTGTCGACTTAGGATCTATATTATCAACGCTGAATGATATTCTATCCAAAATTTCTTATATCATTAAGTTTATGGCTGGATTTAGCATTTTGACCGGCTTAATTGTTCTTATTAGCTCTCTTATGTTGAGCAAATTTCAAAGAATTAGAGAAAGTGTGTTGTTGCGAACGATAGGAGCCAGTCGTGCTCAGATACTAAAAATTAATGGCTCAGAATACGCCATTTTAGGGGGATTATCGGCAGCAACAGGAATTGTTATCGCAATAATTGGCAGTTACCTTTTAGCCACTTATCAATTAGAATTAGACTTTAATATTAAATGGTGGCCAATTTTATTAATATTCATATTTATAGTTTCGCTAACCAGCATTATCGGTTTATTGAATAGTAAAGAAGTCGTCCAGAAATCACCATTAGAAGTTTTGCGAAAAGAGGTGGCCTAATTTTAATCGCTTAATTCTTTTTTGCTTAACTTAAAACCAGAATTAAATTCCTTGATCCTGGTCAAAAGAATACAGCTTTTACTATTAGTCCTTGCTTTCTCCCTAAGTATTGGTACATCTAATCTATGGGCCCAAAGTGTCAGTTTTGAATTGCCTGATGATATGGTAGTTTGCCAATCTGAAGCGTTTTCAATAATTATTACTAATGATGGGAATGCACCCTTAAGCGACATAGAACTTGAGCTTATTTTACCTTGTCAGATAGAATATGTTTCAGGAAGTGTGCAAGGCAGTTTTACAAAAGACGAAAGCGACTTAAACCAACCTGTGTTTACCGTTCCTGATCTGCAGGTTGGTGCTACAGCAACCATCAGAATAGAATTGTTTGCTCCATGTGATAATTTGATTTGTATTGACAATGCAGATGTTTTTTTTAACACAGCTATTGTCAGGCACAATCTGGGTCAAAAAGAAACAGACTCCGATTTTTATGTTGTGGAAACGGCACTACCTGTAATTACAAGAATAGAGGCCCCAATATTGAGCGGTGCAAAAGGAGAAGTCATAGAACGAAAAATCTATATCCGAAATTCTCGTCCGGGATATCTTGATAGTCTTCGGTTTATAGATACCTATAAAGAAGGATTGGAAATAAAAAGTGATATAGGAATTGATCTAAGTTCTTCTTCCGGCATTTTTGAACTTTTATTAACTGGAAACGAATTTAGACGATTCGGGGATGGTGATGATTTGTTTGAATTTAATGAAGAGATCTGCATAACGGAAACAATCAAAATTGACGCCTGTGGGTTTGATGTATCAGCAATCAGATCCGATCTTCATGTGGAGTGGGGTTGTCAAAATTCTATATGTCCTTCTCCATTTATTCCTCAGACGGCATTAATTAATTTAGAATTTAATATTACAGAAGGACCCATTCTGGAAGTCTTCCCATTCGTTCAGAATCCGTGCTGTTATTGTTCTACCGATCCAACCCAACAATCCATATTGATTAGGAATTTGGACAATTTTCATTTTGCATCAACAATTGTGCTTAGTGTTTCTACAGAAGGGTATGATGGTTCGTTTTTCCAGGATGTACCTATAGAAATGGAAACCTCAAGTGGTACAATAAGCCTTTCACCTTTTTATAGTATTTCAGAAGGCAATTCATGTTCATCCGGAGAGTCTTTTTTTAGGAGATTTTATGTGATTATACCTGAGATTGCGCCTGGAGAAGAAGTCATATTATCATGGAATACTATTTTTTGTAATCATGAAGATTGCAACGATAAATTATATGAATGGGATTATGCCTTCACCTATTCCAAAGAATGCACAATTCCGGGAGATGTATTTCATTTCGATGGAGCTGTAGCGATAAGTGAGCTGCCATATTTATTAGTTACTTCCTTTGGCGATTCTCCTGATTTTGAATATTTGGATCAAGAGTTAATAGAGTTAAGAATTGCAAGTCCTTTTTTGGACAAGAAATCTGGCACATTAGATGTGAGCATCGAATTTTCTTGTCAACTTGATGTAACAGAAGAAGATTGGTTATTTGGCGGTGTAAGTCCTTCTTCGATATCGGAATCAACAAGCAATATTTCCGGGAACTTTGTTTATGATTTACAATATGATCTACCTTTAGATTTCACCAATGATACAATACGATTCGAAGTTCAATTTTTATGCACTGATAATTGTGACGATGGGTTTTGTGAAGAAGTGTTTATCAGTTCGTGTCTTTCACCTTGTGAATCAGAAATTTTTCTTTTTGACATCATAACAACTACAAGTCTCAATTTTGATGAATGCAATAATGAATGCCTGATACAATCTTGCGATTTTCAAATCTTCAGCTATGATTGTAATATTCCCATCTGTGAAACAGTGATTGATGGATATCTGGATTCGTCATTCGAATTGTATAGACTTAACATAGGTGAAGCCGATAATGATAATGATCATTTTGCGGATGGATCAGGAGAAGTAGATCTCTCATTAATAAGGTTGGATAGGGCGATTACCGGTGATACTATTAGAGCTGAAATAAATGCTGAAGTAATAATTGATCTTCCAGGCGCTTCTTTTGAAAAGGGAATTTTAGATATAACGACAAAAATGATTAGATCTAATGGGCTTGATCTGACATTTCAGTTTTTAGAATATGCCAAGTTAATTCATCCTGCCATTGGATTTATTAATTTTTCTACAAGTTTGGAGATTATTGATGCAAGCAGTGGAAACTCATATCTATGCGATGATGTGCCGTACTTTACTTTAGATAGTTCAGGAATAAGAGCTTATGATATTGATTTGACAAGACTCATAAATCGAGGGTGCGATATTCCGATCGATTACAAATATGAAAATGGAGATTCTATTAAATTGATAGCTGACTTCTTCATCAATTACAACATTAAAAGCCTACTTCTAAATTATGGATCTATTGAATTGGAATTCCTTAATGTCAACTCGATTTTTAATGGTCAGCTTGAAGATCAATCGGATCTATTTGTTTGTCAATGTCCCCGCAAAAATATGGAAGTTGCAAATTACAAGACGGTAGTCACAACTAATGGTGTTGATATAGACTGTTGTTACGGAGAATCAGCAGCAGGAGGGTTCTCAAAAATTTTAAAATTTGGAACCTTCACGGATTTCTTCCCTTATGAATACAAACCCGCCGTAATCCTGGAAAATCTCTTAATGCCAAGAGTTGAAGGATTGTCATTACTTGAATCAAAGCTTATTAGCGTGCGATCCAACGATGAAATTGTTTTAGTCGACATGGGATCTCCATCGACTTATATTGATATTGATTTGAGTAATGTTATCAATGATACTATTGAAATCGAAAATGCAGAAAATGTTTCAGGATTTTACAAGCTAAATCCAACTAAAGACCTTAATCTAAGCTGGGATGATAATCTTGAACTAAGAGTACTATTTAATTATAAAAATGAAAACTGCCTCTTTCAGGGTGACGTCGATTATCCGGGAAAGAAAGAAATAGAGTTTGCTCCGGGAATTTTACACACCAATTTTGAGGTGAATCTTGAACATCAGACGATCCTTTTAGGTAAACAACCTGTCCTGGACCTAAATATTGATTTATGTGAAGTCACCTCTTTTTCTGATCGAATTGAATGGGAATTTCAGTTAAGCAATACCATTTTCAACAATGCATTGCTTGATAGTTTTACTGAAAATATTTGGTTTCATCCCATAAGTGAAAATGAACAACTTAGCCAGTTTGTCTTAGAAGATATTGATAATGGAATTCAGATAGATAAAACAAATGATATTTTTCAAATAGGTAGATTGTATCAGGAGGAGATAAAAAATTTCAGACTTACTGCAATTAATGCATCGTGTACCCAAGAAGAAATACGATTCAGATTTGGATGGGCTTGTGAATCTTACACATCTATAGATTCAAGTTCTTGTTTCGAAGATGAGGTTTTATGTTTAGGAACTTCTCCTCCGGGTGTAGTAGATATGCTTATTGACTCAAGCAGTACTAGCGCACCCCTGTGTGATACGATGCCATGGTTAGAAATTGAGATTTTTAATGCTGGATTAGGACCACTCGTAAACCTTGAACTATCAGCAATTTTGCCATTTGGATTATTCATAGAAGAAAATACGTCACAAATTGAATATACGAGTGGAACCCAAAACTTTATTTCGATATCAGATCCAATAGATATGAGTAATAATATTGTGGTTTGGAGTATTGATAAAGATGTTTTGGACATTCAAACTGAAGGCCTTCAAGGTGTAAATTCCTTTCCTCAAAACTCAATAACGTTTCGATTTAAGACGCGAACGAATTGTGACTTCATTTCCGGAAGTAGAATAATTTATGATATTGCTGCAAATAAACTATGTGGAGAACCCAGCAATACAGTATCTAAGATTTCAGGCAAATTACAAATCTTTGATGCAGTACCTTCTTATACTGCCAGTATAGGTATTGAGCACCAGCAAGTTTCTCCTTGTTCAGATACATTAGAAATACAAATCAACATATTAGCAAATTCTATAACCGGCTTTGAAGACAACTTGGCTGTTCAATTACCGGAAGGCTTGAGCTACGTTCCCGGTTCTTGTTCAGGGGATCTTTCAGATTGTAACCCGATTCAAAATGATAATTTGCTGGTTTGGCCTTTATCAGCAGGATTGCAGGATTTGTCAATAAATTTTCAGCTTATTGGATTGGAGGATCAAGATTGTGATCTTTTGTTTATTCCAATATACACAACCACTCAAATAGATGCTACATGTCTAACCGATAATATGACTTGTGGATTAAAAATTTCTACCGGTGAAATTATTGCTCGAATCCCAATCAAACGACCAATTTTTGAGATTGATAATATTGAGATTTCAGACTTGGAATCAGACAACACTGTGTCGTCATTGAATATTACAATCAGTAATCAGGGTGAAGAAAACTCTGACAGTGTTCGGCTTTCTCTCTATCTGGACGACGATAGGAATGGAACTGTCTCTGATGGAGACATCTTTATTGCAGATTACTCTTTTGATGAGCATATTGAAAATGGAAATCAAATTGAATTATTAATATCAAATTTAGACTTGACCATCGATCAGCTATGCCAGATTATCATACTAATAGATGAAGACAAAAATTGTATTTGTATTCCTGATGAAGGGCTGAATGATAAACCAATTATTATTAAAGAATCTGATATTCACACCATATGTTCGGGGGACTCTATATTGATCGGTATAGATTCACTGATGGACCATAATTATCAGTGGCAGTCGTCGAAACATATTTCTTGCTCAGAATGTTCAGTAACTTCATTTTCTGCAATCAACCCTGGCTTTCAAAAGGAAACTTTTTTTCTAACGCTTGAAGACATCAACAAAGATGGCTGTCAGGTTCATTATATTTTCCAGGTAGATGTTGCTCCGCAACCAAGAATTTGGTCAGAAGCTCATGAGATCTGCTTGGGAGAGGAAACTACAATTCTCGCATCAGACGCCTCTAACTACAATTGGGAAGGGGATGGCATTGTAGATCCATCTTTACAAGTGCAAATTGTAAGCCCAAGTCAGACTTCAAATTATTATGTAAGTATCACCGATCATTATGGGTGCACAGCAGTTGATTCTGCTGAAGTAATTGTAATAGATCTACCTGTTGTAAGCGCAGGCGAAGATATTTTGCTTTGTTTTGGGCAACAAGCACAATTAGAGGTAATGGATCCGGATTCCAGTTTTGAATATGCCTGGTTCCCTGGATCACCATTTCTTGATGATCCATCGAGTCTCACTCCTGAAGTATTAATTAATCAGGATAATGGATTTATTCTCACAGCATATGATGGACAATGCAGTTCAAGTGATACCGTATTCCTTGAATTTTATGATGGGTTTGATTTTGTAAGCCCTGAAGAAATAATTATTTGTAAAGGAGATGAAATCAACCTTCAATTGGAAGAAGGAAATTCATACGATTGGAATCCTTCATTCATAGATATGTGTGTGAATGAGGATTGCTCAATTGTAAGCTTTTCTCCGGAATTTTCATTGACGATTTCTGTAATTGGAATTAATGATTCTTTGTGTGTTGACACTTCTTTCATTAATATTATTGTCCTTGATAGTGGCAGTGCAGTAACTGAAGAAATGCAAATTTGTGAAGGAGATACAGTTCTTATTTTTGGAGAATTATATACTGAAGCCGGATTGTACTGTGATACACTGATTAATCTTGATGGATGCCTGCAAATCGAATGTATTGATCTGAGTTTTTATATTCCTGAAGAGTTAGATATTACAGCGTCAGATCTGGAAGTTGAAATTGGATCTTCAGTTCAGCTCAATGCTACAACGGGATTTCTGGATTACTCTTGGCAGTTTTCAGAAGCACTATCCTGTTTTGATTGCCCTGATCCACTTGCGATTATCAATTTCAATGAGATTTTCTATCTGGCAGCTATTGATATAAATGGTTGTCTGACTATGGACAGCATTGAGATTCGAGCCGTGGAGATCTGTGATGTTGAAGATATCCTAATTCCGAATGCGTTTACACCTAATGATAATGGGAAAAATGATTTTTTCCGGATTGCAAACATGAGTCAACGATTACTCAATGTCAGCATTGAAGTATATGACAGATGGGGTGAACTTTTATTTTTTGAAAATGGGAATACAGGCTGGGATGGTAATTACAATAACAACAAAGTACCGGAAGGGGTATATCTATATATTATACGTGTGGACTGTGGTGATGGGACAGAAAAAATGTACAAAGGGAATATAAGTTTGATTAGATAATATTTGGAATTGAAGCACTTCAAAACATATTTGTTTTTACTCGTATTTATTAACTCTACAATATTAATGCAGGGTCAGGATGATATTCATTTCACGCAATATCAATGGATTCCTTTTTTTCAAAATCCAGCTTTAGGGGGTCAGATCAATAAAGGTGATATGGCCTCTGGATTACTTTTTAGAGATCAGGCTTTTACGGTTACCCCAAATGAATATAGATCAACAGCTGCATATATCGACTCAAGATTTTCAATTTTTAATGAATCTAAGCTCGGAGTTTCAGCAATCTTCATAGACGATAAGGCCGGAGATGGATCTTTACATACATCTCAAATAGGAATAAATACAGCATATCACTTTCCTCTTTTTAATGAAAAAAACCTTTTCTCAATAGGAGTCCAGGGAAAGCTTATTCAGAGAAGATATGGAGATTTGAATGCATTTGTTTTGGAAGAGGAACTTCAGAATGGTGTACGTACAGAAACGCTGATAAATCAAGATTATAATTACCCAGATCTTAATCTAGGTGTCGCTTATTCTAGAGCTTTAGGCGAGAAGGCGGAATTGCAAACCGGATTAAGCATGCATCATTTCAATCATGGAATAGCTGAAAATGACAAGGAACGTATAGACAAATATGATTTGCGTTACAACATCTTTTTTGATGTGAAATACAAAATTTCTAATTTGTTAAGTTTAGAACCACGAGTTCAACATCAACGAAGTCGGGTTTTTAATTCAACACAAGTTCAATCGAGAGTTCATTATAAGTTGTCTTCGAAATCACCTTTCACTTTTAAGTTAGGCCTGGGATGGCGGGTCGAAGATGCATTGCAATTCTTACTTGCAGTTGAATATAACGCATGGGAATTTGGATTTGCATATGATACAAATACTTCGGGCTTGAGAGAAGCTTCTGGCTCTGTAGCGGCACTGGAATTTGGATTAAAATATGCTCACTACAGACCTGAGAATGAAGCCCCTGTTCCTATAGAAGAAATACTTATAGAAGAAATACTTATAGAAGAAATACTTATAGAAGAAATTATTGAAATACCTTCAGAAATATTTATCAGTATACCGGAAGAAGGTCTCAATCGAGAATTTGAAATCATTATAATAGAAGGCCAGGATCCTATCATTGATACGATCAAGACGAAATGGCCATTTGAATATAAAATAGATCTTGACGAGCCTTATTACTTTATTCTTGACTCTCCTGATTTTGAGAGAGATACCATTCGTTTTGTGCCTGGAGAGTATGATCCATCATTAGATATGGAAAGAGAATTCAAATTGATTCCTAAAGAAGAAATTGAAGAGGAAGTTATTGTAGAAACTCCTGAAATTATTGAAGAAGTTGTGATCTATATGAAAGAACCATTCTTGCTTGACAAAATATTTTATGATTTCGATAAGGATAACATTTTGCTGATATCAGAAGAACAATTGACTCAGGTGTATGATTTACTATCCACTTATCCGGAAATGGTTATTGAACTGTCATCGCATACCGACGTCAGAGGAACTGACGACTATAATATTGAACTTTCTTATAGACGCGCCTTATCCGCGAAAAACTGGTTGGTCCGGAAAGGTATAGACTCTAATCGAATTGTAGAAAAGGGATATGGAGAAACTCAACTTATTAATCATTGCGAAAATGGAGTTCCTTGCTCTGAAGAATTACATCGTAAGAACAGAAGGACTGAATTTAAAATTATTGCTGGACCGACTTCAGCGAAATACAGACTCACAAAGAAGAAAAATGATTAATCTTAATTTAACTTGAGTATAAAATAGATTAGATTTATGGAGTACTTATTGATCAAATCACTACATATAATTTCTATAGTAGCGTGGTTTGCAGGCTTATTTTATTTGGTTCGTTTATTCGTATATCATACTGAAGCCAATGATAAAGACGCCCTTGAAAAGGAAGTATTGCAAAAGCAATATCATATAATGCAATATCGCTTATACAAGATAATTTGCAATCCAGCCATGATGTTGACATGGATTTTTGGATTGGTGTTGATACACTTTAATGGCTGGGAGTGGTATAAAGCAAATATATGGCTGCATTTTAAAATAGGCTTGGTGATTTTATTGACCATATACCATGTTTATTGTAAAAAAATTATTTTTAAATTGAAAGAGGGCAATTTGGTGATGTCATCTTTTAAATTTCGCCTATTCAATGAAATCCCAACCTTGTTTTTAGTCGCTATTGTGTTACTGGCTGTCTTCAAGAATTTATTAAATTTTGGATATACCTTTGCGGGAATTTTAGTCTTAGCAATTTTGTTATTCTTAATTGCAAAGGCCTACAAAAAACAAAGGACAAAAACTTGAACACAAAATGAAGAAATTATTACGATTCATTATTTTCTTCCTTATTGGGATAATGGTTTTGATTATCGCTTTTATGGCTTTATCGCCTAAGAACTTGAATTTTAAGGCTACTGAAACTATCGATGCTCCGGCAGGTATGGTCTTTAATATGGTGAATGATTTTCACAAATAGGAGCTTTGGTCTCCAATGAATGATATAGACCCTGAAGCTTATGTGAATTATTCAGGAAGTGTTGAAGGGAAAGGCGCAAAATTTACCTGGAAAGGAAATAAGGATGTAGGTGAAGGTGTTAGAGAAATTGTTGAGTCGGTGCAAGGTGAATCTTTAAGAACGAGGATTGACTTTAACGGTTGGGATGCCATTTCATTTGGTCAGTGGAATTTTGAAGAATCAGATAATAAGACAACAGTCAGCTGGACTTTTGAAGGAGGAGATACAGCTTTTCCATTCAGACCATTTAATGTTTTAATGAAAGCTGGCTTCAAAAAAACATATAAAAATGGCTTGGCCAAATTGAAAAGTATTGCAGAATTACGTGCTAAGGACAAGGTATATCGTGGCCATAAGATTAACGAACTCATACTAGATAAAAAGCATTATTTAATTAATCGGCAAGAAGTCAAACTTGAAAACATTCAACAATTTTACGCAACCAATCTTGGAGCCTTGTTCATGAAAGTCCAAAATGGAAACCTTCAAATGGAAGGTATGCCGAGCGGCTTATTTTTTAGTCCCGATAATAACTCTGACTTGATTGATATGGCTGCTGCTATACCGATTTCCGAAGCAAAAAATGTAGAGGGCGCCCAATTATTAACACTTGAATCCGGAAGAGCTCTGCAAATCAATTTTTATGGGGACTATTCAGGAACTACAGAAGCACATACTGCAATGTCTGACTATTTGAAAGATTATGGTTTATTCAAAAAAGTACCTGTAATTGAAGAGTATGTCACAGACCCGGGAGTCGAAAAGGATCCCTCAAAATGGTTAACGAAAATCAGTTATTATATCTCTGAAAATTAATATTTCTGGCTTTAATGAATTACCTGGTTCTCATATTATTTATGTTAAATGCGCTGAATCCTACAGCACATGATTTCCATATGAGTAAATCCGATTTTCATTATAAAACACAACAGAATTCTATACAAATGACTGTCCATATTTTTATTGACGACTTAGAATTGGCGATTTCAGATAATACGAGTGTTGAATTGAAATTATTTTCAAAGAATGAGGCAGAAGCATCTGATTCATTAATCAACAATTATTTGTTGGAACAGCTATTAATTAATCTCGATGGTGAAAGGATGATCCCTCAATATCTTGGGCGTGAAATGAGCGATGATCTATCTGGAATATGGATATACCTTGAGGGTAGTGACTTAAAACCTTTTAAAAATTGCCGTATAGAAAATCGGATACTATTAGAAACTTTTGATGACCAGCAAAATATTATAAATCTTAAAGTAGACAACAAACTTAAGGCCTTTCACATTTTAGATAGGAAGGACAGATTTAAAAATATTGAGATTTGAAAAACCCACTAAGTTATCTGCTGATAATCATTGTGAAAGTTTACCAAAAACTTATATCGCCTTTATTGGGGCCAACCTGTCGTTTTCAACCTACGTGTTCTCACTATATGATTCAATCATTAAATGAATGGGGGTTTTTTAAAGGCTTTTACCTAGGAATAAGGAGAATATTCAGATGTCACCCATGGGGTGGTTTTGGCCATGACCCCGTTCCCAAAAAAGAAGAATAGAAATGTTACACAGACCAAGAAGGAATAGAAAATCAGAATCCATTCGAAGAATGGGAAGAGAAAATCAAATTTCTAATGATGATCTAATCATGCCATTGTTTCTGTGTGATGGAGAAGGCGTATCAGAAGTTATTAGTTCACTGCCCATTGCTTCAAGATATTCGCTGGATACATTATTGGTAGAGATTGCATCATGTATTGAATGTGGACTGCATAGTTTTATTCTGTTCCCAAAAGTTGATGATAAATTCAAAGATAAGACAGGGACATTTGCTTACAATCCTGATAATTTTTATCTGAAAGCATGTACAATCATAAAGTCTAAATTTCCTGACATTACTTTGATAAGTGATGTAGCACTAGACCCCTATAATATAGATGGGCATGATGGTATAGTTGAACAAGGTAAAATTGATAATGATAGTACACTTGGAGTCTTAGCCAGGATGGCAGTCGAACAAGCCAGAGCTGGATTTGATATTGTTGGACCGTCTGATATGATGGATGGCAGAGTAGAAGCGATAAGGATAGCTCTTGATGAAGAAGGATTTGAAGATGTTTCCATTATGTCCTATACTGCCAAATATGCAAGTGGATTTTATGGGCCATTTAGAGATGCATTAGGTTCGGCTCCGGTAGATAATGAGGAGATTCCAAAGGATAAGAAAACTTACCAAATGGATCCGGCCAATTCCCGTGAGGCTCTTTTAGAAGCAGAACTCGACATCTTGGAAGGAGCTGACTTTTTAATGGTCAAACCTGCGGTTCACTATCTTGATGTGATAAGATTATTAAAAGAAGAAGCGATGCAAGCTATTGTAGCTTACCATGTAAGCGGAGAATGTGCAATGTTGTTAGCTGCATGCAAAAATGGATGGTTGGATTATAATATAGTTATGCCTGAAACTCTTCTATCGATAAAACGTGCGGGAGCAGATTTAATAATTACTTATTTTGCGAAGGACTTTCTCAAAATGAAAATCAATTCATCCAAAAGACTTTAATAAAGTCTAACTCACATGATTCTTTTTGCAAGCTTATTAGATAAACACCATCTTTTAATTGGGTAAACTTATTTAAAACACGTTTTGAAAAATGTTCTTTCGTTATAGCAGTCTTGAAGACTTTTTCATTATGAAGATTAATGATGCTCAGTTTTATCTTTTCATTGTCATCCAGCAATTTGGATTGTATCAGACTTTCCAATTTGGATAAATTCATGAAATCTTCATCTAAAGGCTGATTTGCAATTCTCATTAATACGATGCAACTGATAATTTTTGCTTCAAATGTAGCACCCAATTCCACTTCAAATTCACCAATCAAATCCATGTCTAAACCTGCCGTAAAAAGTATGTTCTCTCCTGTCAATATTGTGGCATCAGAAAGAATATAATCCTGGGCATGAGAACTATCCATAGTAATTGTGTTAATAATAAGGCTGTCACCATCGCAATCGACGGGATTACAATCTTCATCAATTAATCCATCGCAATCATTATCAGAATTATCACCACAGATTTCAGTATTGCCTGGATAATTATTGCTATCTGAGTCATCGCAGTCCGTATTGTCAATAACATATCCGGATGGTGCACTACAGGCTTCGGTTTGATTATTGTTATCACCAAAACCATCACTATCGGTATCAGCATAGAAAGTGCTTGTAACACCTTCATCTACTTGCGTATCACAATTATTATCAAAGCCATCGCACACTTCTGTATTACCCGGGTAATTGTTGCCATCACTATCATCACAATCGGTATTGTCAGTAACATAACCACTTGGTAGACTACAGGCTTCAATGTTGTTATTGTTATCACCAAAACCATCCATATCGTTGTCTTTGTAATAAGTAGTAGTAACACCCTCATCGATCATACCATCACAATTGTTATCCGAATCATCACACACTTCTGTATTCCCGGGATAGTTAATGGCATCATTATCATCACAATCTGTATTGTCAATGACATACCCGCTTGGAATAGTACAAGACTCAATTGTATTATTTGGATCACCGAAATTATCCATGTCATTATCGAAATAATACGTATTGGCAACCAGATCTCCATCCTGGTCGTCGATCAATCCATCACAATCATTATCCTGACCATCGCATATTTCTGTGTTGCCCGGGTAATTATCTGCGTTGTTGTCGTCGCAGTCTGTGTCGTCAGCAACATAGCCAAAAGGAGAATCACAAGCCATAGCAGGGACAAGTTCATTCCCAAACATATCTCCGTCCATATCTTGGTACCAGGTATTGAGGATAGCATTAGGATCATTATCGTCTACAAGTCCATCGCAATCATTGTCTTGACCATCACAGATTTCTGCATTCCCGGGATAGTTGTTGGCATCATTATCATCACAATCAGTATTATTTAACACATATCCGCTGGGTTGATTGCAATCGACAAGGGAATTGTTGTTGTCACCAAACATATCTCCATCATTGTCTAAATACCAGGTTTGAGCACTTTGAATTGTTATAACTTGATTTTTTGTTATTGTATCAGAACCTCCGGTATTACTTGCAATTAGAGTTGTTGAGATAGTCCCACCCGTACCTGTCAATACACAAACAACTGGGTTTTGAATTACAGATGTCATTGAATCCAAGGTAAGATTTCCACTTATTACATTAAAATCCCAGTCCCACTCTGTGGGTGTATTCGTGGATAGATCGATATAGGCAATACAGAGATCTGAACATAAAGTAATATTTCCATCAGGTGAAAAATCTGCAACTGGGATTGTAACATCACATTTTATTGAGGTGGTACCAAAGCCTTCAGCGACTGCAGTCGCATTCATAACATCACTTTGATCTGAAGTAAACATATACATACAGGCGTCACCTGCATAAGACATAAAATTCATATACATATCTTCAGAACCACAGGAAAGTGGTAGATCAGAGCACGCCAAATGAGAGGCACAAGCCACGTAGCCGCTGTAATTATCATCCATATCAGGCGTGTCAGCAATCATATCCTGCGAGCCATTACAATGAAAATTATCTCCCCAGATATGGTAAAGCCCAAAATAATGTCCAATCTCGTGTGCTACAGTTTCACCTTCATCATAAGCAGGAAAACAACCTGCGGAACCGGTCAGAGGAACTCCGGGACAACTTATTGCACCCGTCCCGAAAACACAATGATCTACAAGGACACCGTCACCATTAAATTGTCCGGGTATCCCATTTGAAACTCCAAGCAAACCGCCAGCCAGAGCATCTACATAGATATTCATATATTCATCCCAATCTGAATTAACAGGCGTAAAATTACCTGCAGGAATTGCAAAACTTACCTGTCCAAATGTGATTGCAAAATCACCATCGACTAATCCATATCCAGCTGGATGATCAAAAGTAGCAAGACAGAATTCAAGACATGCTTCTCCTAAAATATTAGCCCCAAAACAAGATGTAAAATTGTTTATTGTTCCAGCATCTGCATCCATGCCCGCCAATTCCGCATTCAATTCATCTATTTGATCTTCAACAGCAGTGATGACACAAGCTTCTTGCGCAGCCGGGACAATACCACTGTCAAAATGTACAGCCATAGGTACGACTATTGGTCCATTGGAACAATCTGGATTTTTGTTAGTTCTTCTCGCTTCTATAATTGGAATAATCTTCTTTCTCCACTGTTCCACATGCTTTTTGTACTCTGGATTTATTTCTTCCATATGCTGATGAGCCTGCATTGTACTGCCACAGAAATTATCACTTTGCCCAAACATATTGAGTTGAAAAACAAGGAAAATCAGGAAAACTAAGTGTTTCATAATCCGTATCTGGCTAATTGGACTTGAAATTATTCTATTTTCTTAATTTATCTAGTCAAATTGTAGTCTTATTAAGTACAATTATGGCAAAATTATCCAGAAAACGTTTTTTTAAAGGATTGGCAGCGGGAACACTCAGTCTTCCTTTTATAATTAAAGCCCTTTCGGGAAGTGGATATTCTCAGAAACACATTCCATCAGGATTAATGTCTGCTGAAAAGTATGAACTTAAAATGGTAACCACATGGCCACCAAACTTTCCTGTACTTGGTGAAGCATGCAATCTTTTTGCAGAGTGGGTTTATAAAATGTCCGCAGGTAGAATTGAAATAAAAGTCTATGGAGGTGGAGAACTTGTTCCGGCTTTGGAATGCTTTGATGCCGTAAAAGATGGAGCTGCCGATATCGGAAATGGAGTGTCTTATTATTGGGCTGGGAAATTAAAAGCGGCACAATTCTTTGGTGCTGTTCCATTTGGAATGAATGTACAACAATGCAATGCCTGGTTACTAGCCGGCGGAGGTATGGAACTCTGGCGAGAATTATATGCTGATCATAATCTAATACCATTTGTATCAGGAAATACAGGATGTCAAATGGGAGGATGGTTCAATAAGGAGATTAATTCAATTGCAGACCTGAAAGGCTTGAAAATGAGAGTGCCTGGCTTAGGAGGTAAAGTACTGGAAAGAGCTGGGGGAGCTCCGGTTTTGTTGGCCGGAGGGGAGATATATACAGGTCTTGAACGAGGAGTTATAGATGCAACAGAATGGATAGGACCTTACCATGACTACCTGATGGGATTTTATCAAATTGCGGATTATTATTACGTTAATGGATGGCATGAAACTTCAGCGAGTATTGAAACAATTTTCAATAAGGAAAAATTTGAATCCATGCCTCCTGATTTGCAGGCTATTATTGAAACGGCAACCTTGAGAGCAAACATGTGGGTCCTTTCAGAATTCGATGCTAAGAATAATCACTATCTCAGAAAACTGGTTGATGAAGAAAATGTTGAAATAAAATACTATCCTAAAGAAGTTCTGGATTTATTGCGATCTCATACAAAAGAAACCATCAGTGAGATTACATCCTCTGATCCTAAATCTAAAAAAGTCTATGATTCTTATCATACATTTCATGAGCAAATTAAAAACTGGTCAAGGATTTCTGAGAAGGAATATTATAGCTCAATCATGAGCTAGAGATTACAAAACAAAAAATACTATCTGAGGGAAGAATACAACTAAAAGAAGAACTATTAGTTGCAACACCAAGAAAGGAATTATTCCCTTGTACAAGTGCTGGGTAGTTACTTCTTTTGGAGCTACTCCTTTCAAATAGAAAAGTGAGAAACCAAATGGAGGTGTCAGAAATGAAGTTTGAAGATTAAGAGCAAGCAAGATTCCAATCCACAATAGGTTAATGTCTAATGCAATAAATATTGGAGCGACAACAGGGACTATAATAAATATAATCTCAATAAAATCAATAAAAAATCCGGCAACAAAAACAACCAACATTACCAAAAGGAGAAACATTTGAGGACTTAAATTAGATTGCTCAATACTTGAAATAAGGAAACTGTCACCTCCTAATTCCCGAAATACAAAAGTGAATGTTGTTGCGCCCAATAATATGAAGAAGACCATTGTTGTCAGATGGGTCGTCTCCTGCATAACTTCTTTTAGGGTTTTGATATTGAGACGACCTTGAATCCATGTTAAGATTATAGAACCTAAAGCACCAACGGCAGCTGCTTCTGTAGGTGAAGCTATTCCTACTAATATGGATCCCAAAACTGACGCGATAAGAATTAATGGGAATAAAAAGGCTTTTATTACTCTTTTAGCAAAACCTTTAGATTTAAATTGTTTTATTTCTTCAGCACTTAAAGCTGGTGCCTTTGAAGGATGAAGATAAGAATAGATTAAAATGAAAATGATGTATGCAGCTACTAATAGAAGTCCTGGAACAATAGCACATTTAAAGAGATCTCCTACTGATACGTTTAATACGCTTCCTAATAAAACAAGGACAACAGATGGAGGAATAATCTGACCCAAAGTTCCTGAAGAGGCAATGGTTCCTGATGCAAAAGATGGATCATATCCACGCTTAAGCATAGTAGGAAGACTTATCAATCCCATAGTAATTACCGTGGCTCCAACGATTCCAGTGGATGCTGCCAGAAGGGCTCCTACAATAACAACAGAAATGGCAAGACCTCCTCTTAACCTTCCAAAAAGCATAGACATCGTTTCAAGCAAACTTTCGGCCAGCCCCGATTTTTCAAGCATTATTCCCATATAAACAAAAAGCGGGACAGCGATGAGCACATAATTTCCCATGACACCCATAATCCTTGGAGGAAGTGCATAAAAACTTGAGCTGTCTAAAAAACAAATTGCATATAACATTGATAAACCACCGAGAGTAAAGGCGACAGGAAATCCGTAGAGGATCAAGACTAGAATGCTTACGAATAATATGATAGCAATAAATTCCACTAACTTTTGCGATTGGATTTTATTTTTTGAAAGGATTCAAGGATCAACTCCATGGATTGCAAAAGCAATAACATAAAACCAATGCTGATGCAAAATTTAATAAAGTATCTTGCTGGAAGTCCACCAGGATCAGGAGAGCCTTCTTGAATGAGCCATGAATTCCACGCATAATGAGCAGAAAAATAAATGATCATACAGCACCATGGGAGAAGAAATAAAAGTGATCCGATTAAGTTGACCCAGGCTTTGTCAATTGAGGAAAATTTCTCATAAAAAAGGTCAACTCTAACATGTTTATTATGCTTTAATGTATAACCGGCACTCAATAGGAAAATCATAGAAAAAAGATGCCATTCCATTTCCATAATCCATGCTGCAGAGTCCTTAAGGAGATATCTTCTAAATACATCAAAACAAACAAAAACAACAAGCACTGTGGTTAACCAGGAAACAGCTTGGCCAACAGCCTCATTAATTTTATTGATGATCTTGATCAAGTAATTTTATTAAGAAATGGAATTTAGAGAATATTTTGGAGTTTACCTCCTGCCTTAATGGATTATATTTATATGAACATTCTGTTTTATAAGTTAAAGCAATACTGATGAAGAATATAGTTTTCTTGATATTATGTGTTTCTGTATGCCTTTCCCTATCATGTACTGCAGAGAAATCACTCCTCAAAGACCCCAAATATTCCGAAGACAAGGATTTAATCATTCAGACTTCAGATACAATTTCTATTTCAGGAAATCTTTCATATGCCGGACCAAAATATCTGGCTATTATGATTGCTGGCTCGGGGCCAACGGATAGGAATTGTAATAGTATAGTTGGATTGAAGACAGATGCATTTCTACAACTGGCTCTAAAATTGAAAAACGAAGGAATCTCATCTTTCAGGTATGATAAAAGAGGAATTGGATCAAGCACTAAAGTATCTGAAGTCAATATGGTTATTCAGGACCTGATAGAGGACGTCAATCAAATTGTAGGTTTTTTCAGTGCTGATTTTGATGCTATAATAGTAATTGGTCATAGCGAAGGTGCTCTGATTGGATCTACAGTGTCCTATAACAATGAACATGTTTCTTCATTCATTTCCTTATGTGGAATAAGTACAACACTTGATAAAGTTGTGGAGGATCAGTTATCAAAATATCCGATGCTTCTTGATCTGGCTAAAGTGCATATTGAAGAAATAAAGAACAACAAAAAATTAAGCGAGGTAAACCCAATGCTAGTTGCATTATTTCGTGAAAGTGTAGTTCCTTATCTTAAATCTGTTTTTGATCTTGATCCTATCGAAGAAATAAAAAAAATAGACAAACCAGTTTTGATAATTGGAGGAGAGTGTGATTCTCAAGTACCAACTCTTCATGCTAAAGAATTAAATCTCGCACATTCCAAAAGCCATTTAGTCTAATTAATAATATGGGGCACACGATGAAGAATAGCGGAGCAGATTGTGCTCAGGACGTAGAATCATACACAAACCCTAATATTCCTTTGCATGAAGAATTAAGTCAGGCTATCGTCAACTTTATTCGTTCTTAGGAAATCAGACAAATTTGAATAGTGAAACTACTATCGATCAATATTTTTAATTATTAAAACTGTATGATCATTTTCAAGCAACAAATAATTCTGAGATAATTGCGTCGGCGATAAGCTTTGCTTCTTCGCTTAAAAAAATATGATCATCTTTTTGGATTAAGAGAGACTTGTCAATAAGGGGTTTAGATGCAATTCGAAACATCTCATAAAAATCACTATTTATTGTTTTCAACTGAATTGCATTACATCCCCAAATTGTTCTTAAACCCGTCATCACATATTCGTTAAATCTGTCTTTTGCAGAGAGAATTTCCATTGTTGAAGGCAGCAGTTCTAATTTTAAACTTTCACCATATTTTTTATTGTGAGAAATATTCCATTGCCTGGAATTTCCATTATAAGAATGAGCGGATGGTCCAATTCCTAGATAATTCTCCTGCCTCCAATAGTTAGAATTATGCTTAGAAATATGACCTGGTTTTGCATAATTTGAGATTTCGTAATGCAAATACCCTTGGGATCTTAGATAGTCTGAGGCAATTCTAAATTGCTCAGCCGAAAGGGTTTCATCTGGAGCTTCATAAGTCCCATTTTTAATAAAATGGTGAAGTGCAGTTTTTTCTTCAACCGTCAATCCATAACAGGATATGTGATTAATATTGTAAGCTAGACCTTGAATTAGGTTTTCTTTCCATTGGTTATTTGAACTGACTGGAATCCCAAAAACTAAATCTATACTTAAATTCGTTAATTCATTTTCTATACAATCTTCCAATATTTTGTGGGATTGACTCGCATTGTGAGATCGGTTCATCCACACTAAATCTTCCTGATTAAATGATTGTATTCCAATACTTAGACGATTAATTCCAACAGATTTAAGTCCAGCAATCTTTTCTGTATCTAAATCATCAGGATTTGCTTCAAGACTTAATTCTGCGCGATCCTCAACTTCAAAATTATTTTTGATAGCCTTTAGAATTAAATTTACCTCTTCGATATCAAGAAGGGATGGGGTGCCGCCACCAAAGTATATAGTTGAAATAGATTCATCATCAAGGTATTTGTTTTGAAGCTCAATCTCTTTAACTATTGAATCAATAACTTCAGATTTAAGCCCCATCGACGTCGAAAAATGAAAAT
Source organism: Saprospiraceae bacterium (assembly GCA_965248155.1). GTDB lineage: Bacteria > Bacteroidota > Bacteroidia > Chitinophagales > Saprospiraceae > RFSX01. Next base: position 1,097,347 of record CBDFIO010000002.1, on the reverse strand, counting down.
TACAATAGTGACAAGCTTTTTTACAGAAGGGAATATGCACATAAATTCCTGCCATACACGTTTATCTTTACAGTTTACAAATGTATCTATTTGATTAATCAAAGATCATATCTGCTCTTATTCTTTTTAATAGGATGGCTTTCTTTAGTTGCACAATCCTTTCCTGTTGAAGTCATTTATAATGATGAATTCACAATCAAGGAAAAATTTCTAAATCTGGAAGCCAGCAATAGATTAGAAGCCATCAATAAGCTAAAACCTTTAATTGATTATCTGATCACTCAGGAATATCTGGAAAGTTCGTTTGATTCCATTCATTTCGATACACTGAATCAAATCTATAATGCCTACCTCCACATTGGTCCTCAATATTCGTTTGATTCGCTCGAATTCGATTCTTTAGGTCAAGCACTAATCCGAGAGTTAAATATTAGAAAGCCAAATTCAGCTACAGAATATATTGCATTCAGAGATGATTTGTTATCTCGATATGGTAATAATGGTTTCCCATTTGCAAAAATCGGTCTTAAAAACCTAAAGTTGGATAATGGTAAAATGACAGCTTTTTTAAGCATTTCAGAAGGTCCCCAAATCATATTTGATTCGATTAGGATTTATGGAAATGTTGAATTAAAGAATAGCTATTTGAAAAACTACCTTGGGATTATTAAATCAGAACCTTACAATCATAAACTCGTTGCTGAGTCTGGAGATAAATTAAGGAAATTGACTTTTGTAGAGTTGGAAAAGGACCCTGAGTTAGGCTTGTTTTACAATTTTGCTTCCCTGGATGTTTATCTAAAACCAAAAAATAGTAGTCGTTTTGATTTACTTTTTGGAGTTATTCCAACGAATGAGATAGAAGGGAAACAATTATTTATTTCCTTAGATTTTACAGTAGAAATGCTGAATATGCTGGGATATGGAGAGTATATTTTTGTTGATTTCGAAAGATTAAGACCCGAACAACAAAAGTTTGAAGTGGCCTTTAATTACCCTTATCTATTTGATCTTCCATTTGCTTTAGATCTTGATTTTAGTATTTTCAGGAATAGCCGTGACTATCAAACATTACATGCTGATTTAGGGGTTCAGTATCTATTAAATAACACAGATAATGTAAAAGTATCATGGGACCTTGAATCTTCTCGACTAATTGATATCGATACAAATCAAATCCTGCTCACTAAAAAATTACCTGAACAACTGGATGTTAGTCTAAATGGCTTAGCAATAGAAGCGTTTGTTACGCGATTGGATTATAAATTTAATCCTAGACGCGGATTTCAATGGACATTTAGGGCAGTAGGAGGACAAAAAACAATAAAAACGAATCCTGCAATTTTTACACTAAAAAACGAATCTGTAGATTTTTCAAATAGTTATGATACTTTGGATTTGCGTGTTCCCCGTTTTGAATTAAGTACAAAGTTTTCCTATTACCACCCAATAGCTCAAAGATCGACGATCGGCTTTCATTTGAATGGAGGGTGGAGATATTCTTCATCAGGATTATTATTTAATGAAAAATATCAAATAGGGGGGAATAACTTACTTAGAGGATTTGATGAAGCTTCATTGTTTACTTCTTATTATGGGATTACAACAATTGAATATAGATTACTGTTATCTAATAACTCTTATTTTAGTTTACCATTTTTAGATATTGGTTTTATTGAAGATAACGATGGAAATAACATGATGGTAGCCGGAATAGGAGCAAGCTTAGGCATTGAAACTTCAGTAGGATTATTTAATTTTTCGATTGCTGCAGGAAGAACAGAAGTACAAGGATTTGACTTTTCAAAACCTAAGACCCATTTTGGATTTATCTCACTTTTTTAAAAAAAAACATTGGTGAAGAGAATATTATCGTTCGGTGCAAGCAACAGTATTGAGTCAATCAACAAGAAATTAGCGTTTTACAGTTGTTCTCAACTTACTGATTGTGAAATAGATTTTGTTGATCTTAATGACTTTGAGATGCCCATTTTTAGCATTGATAGAGAAAAGGAAAATGGAGTTCATGAACTTGCTATTAAGTTTAAAGAACATATAAAAGTCGCCGATGGTATTTTGATTTCATTTGCAGAACATAATGGTTCCTTTTCAGCAGCTTTTAAAAATATCTTAGATTGGGTTTCCAGGGTAGAAAAAAGTATGTGGAATGGAAAACCAATGTTAGTAATGGCAACCTCTCCGGGTGGGAGAGGGGGAAGGAATGTTTTAGATTTTGTGAAATCACGATTTCAGTATATGGACGGTCCTGTCGTTGCTGAATTCTCATTACCTTTTTTCAATAAAAATTTCTCCTTGGAAGATGGCATTCTGGATGCTGATCTCAATAAGAATCTTAAAGATGTATTATCCATTTTTATGTCCTCTCTTGAAAAGGTCTAATTGCTTGACGATAAAGTAAATTAATGCACTATTAATTTATATCCTGAAGATCTATCGATTTGGATATAATAAATGCCCTTGATCCAGTCTGAAGTATTCAACTGCATAAAAGCTGATTTTTGAGAAGAGCTTTGATGTATCAATTGCCCTATTTGATTATATACAGAAACTTGCCGTGGAATAAAGTTTTCGAACTCTAGTGTTAGAATGTTGTCAGTAGGGTTGGGATACATTTTGAAATCTATTGAATTGCTGTGGAAATCTTCAATTGAGGTACTAAAGGGATAAATTTCACACATATCGTCCCAAGGATTCAATTCTAATGGTTCTCCGGGTACTAAATCTTTGTTTTCAAATGCAGGATGTTCAGGAGAATACTTGAAGGCTCGGAAAATATCCCTTGTAGAAGAGGTTTGACCCTGACTTAATGCTCCATTCTGATTAATCGGATTAGAATAATCCCAAACAAGATTTCCTGAATTGTCTATTTCAAAAATCCTGAATTGATTGCCTGAGCAAATCAAAGTGTTATCATTCGATAGTCTTTGAGCACCGGAAATTCTGTTAGAAAAGAAAGAAGTTTCATCCATTCCACTGAAAGTCCAATCTGTTTCTTCAGGCCCAAAAGCTACAAGTGTATCCTTTATATAATTATAATTATCCAAAGGAGGATCTATAATTTCTATTGATGAGTAATTCATTCCTGGCCTACCAGCTCCATTATTGAAGATCATTATTTTACCTTCATCTTCAAGCCCTTCATCAATCCATTGAGAATCGTGTTGACCATAAAGCTTTCGGTCTTCAGCGAATCCTTGTTGATATACCATTGGATTGCCCCAACGGTAGAGGATATCGCCACCACTCGCCGCATTTCCACCGGTACTTCCAGCTGCTTCAGATATAGTAGTGCTATGATCAATGACGTAGATTTCATTCATAGTACGACTGCTGAAAATGATTTGATCCAATTGTGGATTATAATCGATAGCATTAATGTGGAACCAATCTGATGTATTAACTCCGCCGGATTGTGTGTTAAAATTGATATCAATTTTTTCAGGATTGTTTTTCACGACACCAAAATTTGATTTTGTTGAATCTGATTCCTGAATAAGGTGATCGAAAAGATACCATTCCCAAATAATTTCAACTTCATTATTGTCGAGCGGTTTGATTTCAAGAATTTTTTCAAACCAAACTCCATTACTACTTATAGAATTAGGATTCCTTCCGGCAGCGATTACTTCAGCATCTGATCTCCGGTCCCAAGCAACGACAAGTATATTTCCATTAGGTAAAACAGCAAGATCATGGTGTTGGTGCATCGTCGCATCAGCAAGATCATAAGTCCAAAGCAACTAGATTGTCCCAACTGATGATTTCAATTCTACCACCAGACCCTCCGGCACCAAAATTTGCAAAAATTCTTCCTGCCCTTACAATTGATCCATCTTCAAGAAGATATGCGACCATACCCGGATGTATGGTTGATGTCCATTCATTTATTTTACGGCCACAATTATCAATAAGAAAAGTTGAATTAGCACTGGTGGGAGAGAATAAGGTATAACCATTAAATGCTAAAGAATCATTTTTCAGCAATCCTACAGTCCGATCCAGAGCTTCATTTGACAAATAAAAAAAGAAAAATACTGCTGTTACAACAAGCCTTAAATTCATGAAGCAAATATCTAAATATTTAATTGTCATATAGCCGCTTGAAAATTAGATTTAAGACATTTTGATTTATTTTTTCCGAATAAAATGGAGACCATCATCTATTGGAAGTAAAATATTTTCTACACGAGGGTCAGCTTTAACATGTTTGTTGAATTCATCCAAGCCTTGTCCTAATTTGTCAACATTATCTGAAAGAATAGTTCCTTTCCATAATACATTATCAGCAAGGATAACACCACCGGAATTTAACTTGGACATTATCATTTCATAATGTTCTACATATTTTCTTTTGGCCGCATCCAGGAATACAAGATCAAACGAGTAATCCAGTTTGTCAATAATATCAGAAGCGTCTCCAATCATTTGAATTACTTTATGATGTAAATCCAATTCTTTGAAAACAGATAATGAAATATCTTTTAGTTCTGCATTTTTTTCTATTGTAACTATTTTACCTCCATCTTGAAGACCTAAACCCAAACATACAGTTCCATAACCTGTAAAAGCTCCAACTTCTAAAATGTATTTTGGGCGAAGGACTTTCGAGATCATCATAAGATAGTTGCCTAGGAAAGGGCCGGATAACATTATCTCCTGGCCAATTGTTGCAGTAATTATTTCGATTTCCTTCAGTGCCGCCGGTAATTTACTGGACATGGTTTTGCAGTAATCGTAGATTTCACTTGAAGTAATGTCGTAGGCTTTATTTTCTTCCATATAGTTTCTTATTCAAAAATGGGTGACTAAAAACAATAATCATAATAAGAACCATCCCCCAATAAAAATGACTCGACATATCCTTATGTTCTTTCAAAATAATAATTGCAAAAATAATCCCATAAACAGGTTCCATATTGATAACAAGATTTGCATCGAATGCAGAAACTTGCTTTAATGCTTTCATACTAAGAACGTATGCAAAAGTGGTACAGGCCAGTGCAAGAAAAATCAGATACAACCAATCTGTAGGATCAGGTATAAACCCTGATTTAACATTGACAAAGAATGGAATCAGAATTGTGAGAAATAAAAAAGCGCTAAAAATCTCAATAAAGCTGATTTCATACGGAGATGCTTTATGGATGTATTTTTTATTGAAGCACGCAAATGTAGACGCCAGTAACGCTGATATCAAGCCGAGCCAAAGCCCTCGTTGCATGTCTAGATCAATATTATTGGCTATCAAAACCATTGGTGGAATGATTAATAAGCCTAGAAAAACTTCAAATTTCAGAAATTTCTTACCTGTAATAAGCGGTTCAATAAATGCAGTAAATAATGAGGTAGTTGCCATAGCGGCTAATACAATAGAAGCATTGGAATATTTAATGGCTCCATAGAAAGTAAGCCAATGCAGTGCAACAAGAACTCCTATCCCGGCATAAATGAGAAGTAGGCGGAGGCCCATTTTTAAGAGATATCTTCCAAATTGAATAAAGAAAAGAAGACTAATACTGGTTATCAAAACCCGCCACCATACAAGACTAATGGCAGAAATTGAAATCAAATCCCCTAAGGTGGCTGTCAGACCGAAAAGTAATACTGCCCCATGTAATTGGAGGTATGCGATGACTTTTTTATTCATTTATTAGGCTAAAATATTGGAAAGTAAAAGTCATTATTGCATTTATTTTCTCAAATTAGAAATTTGCTTGACAATTATTGAAAGAAAACTATACTTTTGAAGCTGTTAATCACATTACATGGCACTACTTATTGGAGAGAAAGCACCAAGTTTCACCTTGAAGGATAGCGATTTGAATGATGTAAGTCTATCTGATTTCCAAAATCAGAATGTATTATTGTTATTCTTCCCTTTGGCATTCACTGGAGGCTGTACTACTGAGATGTGTCACATGCGAGATGAATCAAGTAAGTATAATGATTTGGACGCTCAAGTTTTGGCAATTTCTGTAGATTCACCGTTTACATTAGCCAAATTTAAGGCTGAAAATGATCTTAATTTTCCCCTTTTATCCGATTTTAATAAAGAAGTCAGCAGAGCATATGACGCTCTTTATGAGGAGTTTGTGCTAGGACTCAAAGGAGTCGCTAAGAGGTCTGCCTTCATTGTTGATAAAGATGGTAATGTAAAATATTCTGAAGTGTTGGAAAATGCTAAAAATTTACCCAACTTTGAAGACATAAAGCACATTCTTTCGCAATTGCAATAATCCTTAATGAACTAAACATGGCTAGAGAATTAGACTCAATCTTATCTGACGAATTAAATGACATTTTAGTAGTTGAGCAAGAATCAAAGACGGGCTTACAGAAGGCTCAACTTCTGGTTTATAATGATGACTTCAATACCTTTGATTGGGTGATTCAGTGCTTTATGGAAGTATGTAATCATACTTTCGAGCAATCTGAGCAATTATCCCTTATTGTTCATTATAAAGGAAAAGCAATTGTAAAAACCGATTCGCTCGAAAAATTAAAGCCGATGAAAGAAGCTTTAGTAGAGAGAGGATTATCTGCTGTTATCGAAGTAATGGTAGAAGATTAGATAATGGCTTTCTATCTACCTCCACAGGTAGACATTTTTCCACATCCTTTAATGGCAGAGGAAGATGGCTTACTTGCCATCGGAGGGCAAACATCAGTTTCAAATATCTTACTGGCATATCAGTTCGGCATCTTTCCATGGAATAGTGAAGATGATCCCCTGCTTTGGTGGTATACCCATCCCAGATGCGTCCTATTTCCACAAAAATTGCATATTTCTAAAAGTATGCGGACATATCTTAATAATAATAAATTCCGGATTAGCATAAATAATTGCTTTGAAACAGTCATTCAAGAATGTAGATATTCTGAAAGAAATGGTCAGGAAGGAACCTGGATTACCGATGATATTTTAGAAGTTTTCCTGGAGCTGAATAATAAAGGACATGCACATTCCGTCGAAGTCTGGGCAGATAATGAATTGGTAGGCGGTTTATATGGACTAGCCATCGGAAAAATATTCTATGGAGAATCTATGTTTAGTCGAGTCAATAATGCTTCTAAATTTGGATTTATCAAATTGGTTCAACTGCTTACAAAAAACAAGTTCCTTTTGATTGATTGTCAACAGGAAACTGAACACCTTATCTCAATGGGTGCTGAAATGATATCTTCGATTTCTTTTTATAAATACTTAAAATCAAATATTTTTAACCACGATGTATCAAATAACTGGACATTTGATTAACTATAAATGATAGACTTTATTAGATATAAGCTTGACAATGGACTCACCGTTATACTTCATAACGATTCGAGTACACCTCTCGTAACAGTCAATGTATTATATAAGGTGGGTTCTAAGAATGAAAAGGCCGACAAAACAGGATTTGCACACCTTTTTGAACATTTAATGTTTGGCGGATCTGCTAATGTTCCGGATTTTGATATTCCCATTCAAGAAGCTGGTGGTGACAATAATGCTTTTACAAATAGCGACCTCACCAACTTTTATAATGTTTTGCCTTATGAAAACTTAGAGACGGCCCTTTGGCTTGAATCAGATAGAATGTTACAATTGAACATAAATCAAAAAAGTCTCGATGTCCAAAAGAAAGTTGTAGTTGAAGAATTTAATGAAACAAGCATTAATCAACCCTATGGGAATCTATGGCATGTCCTTTCAGAGACAGCTTTTAAAATACATCCATACAGATGGCCAACTATAGGATTAGAAAAGGAACATATTTCGAAAGCCGAATTAGCGGATGTGGAATCTTTTTTCGATCAACATTATAATCCCGATAATGCAGTTCTTGTCATAAGTGGAAAGTTAGATATTGATAAGACTAAAAAATTGGTGTCAAAATGGTTTGCCGATATACCACAAGGGAAACCCCAGAATAATTCAAATGTTATAGAACCATCGCAAATTGAATTTAGACAGAGAATAATGATGGATCCGGTTCCCTCAGATGCGATATACATGGCGTTTCATATGCCTGAAAGAATGGATCCTGATTTTGCTGCTTATGATATATTGTCAGATATTTTAAGTGGAGGACGTTCTTCTCGGTTCTTTAAAAATCTAGTAAAAGGAGAAGATCTTTTTTCTAATATTAATGCTTATAGCACAGCAACGATTGATCCGGGATTATTTGTAATAGAAGCAAAATTAATTGGTGATAATAATGTTGATGTTGCGAAGTCACTTATATGGAGAGAATTAGAAAAAATGAAGGAGGAAATTATTTCAGATGACGAACTGCAAAAGGTGAAAAATGGTATTATCAGCTCCATCAGTTTTTCGGAAGTCAGCATCATCCATAAAGCGATAAATCTTGCATATTATGAAATGTTGGGAGATGCAAATCTGATTAATCATCAATTAGAGGAATATGCAGGAATCTCAGTAGAGACAATTAATCGAATCGCTAAACATACATTTAAAACTTCTAATTGCTCTGAAGTTATCTATCTAAGACAGAAAAATTCACATTACAACTAAATGGACTTGCAAACAGGATGGTCTGTTGTCAAGATCAGAATCGATGGAAACGAATACAATCGATAGATTCAATACTATTCTTTACAAGTATATTACATTTGATGACCTAATTTTAAAGACATCTTTCTATATATTTGGGCATTGAAAAAAGATACTTTACTGTGAAGAATTGGCTAACAATAATACTTTGCTTCTTTTGTTTTTTGAATTCGAAGGAATTGCATACACAATCTCCCGCTCAGTCCCCACGGATTGCAAATTATAAAATGGAGGTTGATCTTTTAGTCAATGAAAAAAGATTAAAAGTAAAACAGCAATTGAACTGGACAAATAGCTCGATGGACACAATTACAGAAATGTACTTCCATCTCTATTATAACGCTTTCAAGAATAGTGAGTCAACCTTTTTTAAAGAACGTGGAGTGCCTTCATTTTTGACAAATGACATCGATGAAAATTGTGGGTGGTCCTGGAGTCATGTCGCAAAAATTATTGATCCAGACGGCAATGATTTGTCACCTTCAATAGAATTTGTAGCTACAGATGATGACAATCATGATGATCAGTCCGTCATGAGAATAGAATTGGCTAAACCACTTTTGCCAATGAAGAGTATTGACTTAGATATAAACTGGGAAGCTAAAATTCCAAAAACGATGCCCCGCACCGGATACAATAAGGATTATTATTTCTTTGCTCAATGGTTTCCAAAAGTTGGTGTTTATGAACGTTCTGGAATTAGATCGGTTGAAGAAGGACACTGGAACTGCCACCAATATCATTCAAGCGGAGAGTACTATGCTGATTTCGGAGTCTATGATGTAAATATCACAGTACCCTCGGATTTTGTTGTTGCAGCATCAGGACAATTGGTTAATAAGATAGAGAATGGGGATAATACCACTTGGAATTATCTAGCCGAAGATGTCATTGATTTTAGTTGGGCCTGTTCTCCACATTTTAGCCTCTTAAAGGATCAACATAATGACACCGAGATAAAGTTATATTGCTACCCTTACAAGGAACATGTTGCAGACAGATATTTTACTACTATTAAGTTTGGTATGCAATATCTTCAAGAACACCTTGGACCCTATCCTTATCCAAGTTTGTCTATTATAGATACGCCTATTCATGGAATGTTTACAGGAGGAATGGAATATCCCAACCTTGTGACTTCTTTGAGTTTTTGTTTTTTTCCAAAAGGCTTTCGTACCCCAGAAACACTTGTTATCCATGAATATATACATCAGTATTTTATGCAAATGGTGGCTACTCATGAAGTGGAAGACCCATGGATGGACGAAGGTTTGACGACTTATTATGAAGGAAGAATAATGGATTCCCTTTTCAATTTAAATAATTCTACAATTGATTTGTTGGGATTTAAAGTAGGAAACCAGGAATATAATAGAATTGAATTTCTAGCGTCGGCTAATCCTAAAATAGCTTCCAATGTCATTAAAAGCTGGGAATACAAACATGGAGGTTATGGTTCGATTTCTTATAACAAGACTGCATTATGGTTAAAAACCATGGAAGGAATATTAGGCATCAATACTATGGACTTGATCATGAGGACATATTTTGAAAGCTGGAAGTTTAAACATCCTGGTAGACAAGACTTCATTGATATAGTAAATAAGCTTGTCATAGAAAAACATGGTGAAAGATTCCCTGATGGATTTGATTGGTACTTTGAGCAAGTCCTATATGGTACGGAGACCTGTGATTATAGTGTAGCTTCCATCAGTAATAACGAACTTGAAAATAAGCGAGGATTTTTCAATGATTTGGATAATTGTGAAATGATAGAACAGCAAAGCAATCTATATGACTGTTCAGTAATTTTTCATCGATTAGGAGAAGTTTGGCTACCTCAGGATTTGAAACTTAATTTTGAAGATGGTAGTTTTGAGATGTATCATTGGAATGGAAAAGATAGATCTCATGAGATTAGGTTTATGAATAGTAAAAAAGTCATTTCTGCCGAAATTGACCCCAATAGAAAAGTATATATAGACACCAATTTTTTAAATAATTCTAAAACAATAGAGAAGCGAAAATCTACCTGGTGTAAATTACTGGTCAGCTTTGCTACGGCTATTCAGAATGTTTTGGAAACAACAGCTCTGTTAGCATAAGAAGATGAAGCGTATTATACAATCATATTTCGACGGCTGGAACTGCTTTCTTAGAAATTGGAGGGTCGCATTATTTATTTTCTTTTTCAATATCGTAATCGCTTTTATAATACTCGGACCATTAAGTTCAGCACTTCAAAGCGCTTTTGGAGAAAGCCTTAGTCTTAATACATTAGCTAGTGGGTTTGATTATACGATTATAATGGATTTTGCTAGGGAAAATAAAATTGGAATTTCAGCATTTCTTAATCAAAGTCTCTTTTTAATAATGCTATATATTCTATTTTATTTTTTTATAAATGGAGGCATTGCAAAAATGAGTATTATAGAACCATCTCGGATTAGAATGGCTGATTTTCTGCAGGCATGTGCTGAAGGATTTTGGCGATTTTCACGATTAGGAGTTTACGTAATCCTACTATACGGATTTTGCTTTTGGATCTTGTTTTTGTATTTCTCAAAAGATGGATTGAACCCTTTTAATTTTGATTCTGAGATCATACTCATTAACAGATTTTGGATCTTATTGGTATTGTTTGCAATACTTACATTCCTGTTATCTACATTCAGAGATTTAGCCAAATTAAATATCCTAACACATAATACAAGTTGGATTTATCATTCTAATCTGAAAGCTGGCAAACAAGTCTTTGTTATTCGACATCTCGCTTTATCGCTTTTAAATGTTTTGGTATTGATTTTCTTAGGTTTTTTATATCATATGATGAAATTGACTTTTTCTGATTATAGTTGGTCAGCTATTCTTATTGGTCAATTATTTATTTTCTACAGAATAGGATACAGAATAATCCGATTGAGATCGTTTTATACAATACAGAGCCAATAATATGTAGAAGATATGATCAAAGTTTTATTTCAAATAATTAAGATCATTTCCATAATTCTATTTCCTTTCATTTTATTGATTCGTGGATCAGTTTTTCTTCATGAACATTATCAATTAATTCCCTGGGTGTGTATCGCTGGAGAAGTCATTTTTACTTTTATTCTATTGTTTATTTATTTCAGCTTCTTTTATGGTTCCCTTTCGGGAAAATTTGGAGATGGTGATTCAGTTAAAAGGCGCGCTTTAATAGCTTTTTTGCTTGTCATCTTATATGCTTTGCATGGCTTATTTTACTTTTCTGGTGAGAATATGAAAAATTCTAAGCTGAACACAGAAATTCATAATGTTCATCCAATTGTTCGCTTAAGTGTAAGTACTTTGATCCATATTGATAAAAGTCTCGTTATTACTGATGCGAATAGGTTGCCGGAAGATTATCAAAAAATGGGTTTAAAGTCTAAATCTCATTCTTTACACTATAAGCAGTCTAACGGATATAGCCACGCATTGGATATCAGAACTGAAAATCGCAATGAATTTAGAAATCAAATGATCCGATTATATTTTAGGATGATGGGATTCCGGACAATCAGGCATGGAGATTCCTCTACAACCGGAGATCATCTTCATGTCTCATTGATGAGTCATGAACGTCCATATGCGAAATAATCAGACAATTGATTTCAATTCTTTTCTATAAGCTGATGGATTTTTACCGGTAATTTCCTTGAAGACTTTGGTAAAATGAGAAAAATTATTGAACCCACTGCGAAAGCAAATTTCAGTAATACTCATTCTTTTCTCATTGATTAATTTGCAGGCATGGACTACTCTGTACTCATTTACAAATTTGGTAAATGTTTTTCCAGATAACCTTTTAAAGTATCTACAAAATGCAGGTACCGTCATAGAAACTTCCGTACCTATCATCTCAAGTGAAATTGGATCAAGAAAATTCTTTCTTACGTAGGCGTAAATCAATTCTGGACGATCGTTGTCTTCCAGATTCGCCTCGAAAGAGTAACCAATAGCATTCAAGAGAAAATAATCATCCGTAGTGGCCATACTTTGAAGAATGCTCATCAGCTTTACAAGACGTTCAAAGGAAGAAAGTTGAGGAAGTGATTCGATCTGAGCACCAATCTCAAATTTGGCTTTACCGGTAAATGAAATTCCATATTTTGCCTTTTCAAACAACAAGTTGATTTCTTTCATTTCAGGTATTTTGAAGAAATCATCACCTAAAAAATCTTTTTTAATCTGAATAATGGTTTCTGATTCATTACCGGTAAGCCGGTCTGTGAATCCATAATGTGGAAGATTAGATCCAATAAAAATCAAATCACCTTTTTGATAGTATGATAAGTGATTTCCAATATGTCTTTTGCCATCTCCTCCTTTTACATATACAACTTCCATTTCAGGATGAAAATGCCAGAAAGGAGTCTTAAGATCCGGGCAGGGATCAAGATATTGCTTGACAGAATATGAAGACCCAAACTCGGGATTAATTATTTCTAGACTTGCTTTTTTAATCATATGGGCTGTATAATGATATATAAACTTAATAAAGAGACTTTCAGCTTATCTATATTAAATTATCTTATATATGTGCTAAATTAACTATAAATGTTTAACAATTTCTTAATACTGAAAATATAGCACAGAATTATATTAAAATTCCACCATAAGTATATTTAAGCTTGGTTTAGATTTGTATCGGTTTAATTATTTAATCTTAATCTAAAACATTTTATCATGAGAACATTAAAGATATTTGTTACAGTCTTAATCTTAATTCTTGGAGCCAATTTTGGAAATGCTTCAGGAGATTTGAACTTTAATATCGACCTTAAGAACACCAGAGCAATTTTGGTAGAATTTGATTATTCAGCCCCTACACTTGTAAATGTCAAAATTGAAGACAAACATGGAAATGAGCTAATCAATGAAATGTATAATAATACGACCAAAGTCACAAAAAGCTTTAAAATGGTAGGTTTGGCCGATGGACTTTACAACTTTGTTATTAAGGACAATATCAAAACTGTAATCAAGCCAATAACCATTAAAAATTCAAAAGTAACTATCAATGCAGACGAGAGGATTTACTTTAAGCCTGTAATTAAGCAACAAGATCAGTACTTACTTTTCAACTTGCTTTCTTTTACTGGAAATGAAGTCAATGTTACATTGAAAAATTCGGACAGAAAAGTATTATTCGCTGAAGATCTCAAAGCTGTCGGTGTAATCGAAAAAGTACTGGATATTTCAAAACTACCTGCTGGTTACTATACCTTCGTTGTTAAAAATAATGACGTGTCCTATAGATACCCATTTCAAAAATAAATTTTATTATCGGTTTGGTACGTGAAGCGAGTAAGGCCGAAAAGCTTTACTCGCTTTTTTCATTGTATTCAAATTATAAAAGCTCCTCTTCAGGATATTTGATTGTTTTGCGATAGGGAATAAACGGGATCTTGAGCATCATTCCGATATTGTCAGATTCTTTTTCTCCCATGTATGTATCGCAACCATAGATTAGTTTTTTATTGTCCACACGTCTAAACGTCTGAAAAATACGATCCCAGAATGAAAAGATATTTCCATAATTAGAATCTGAATATGGCATCCGATAATGATGATGGACACGATGCATGTTGGGGGTACAGAAAATAGTCACCAAAGTCCGATCCAGCCATCGTGGTAATGTAATATTGGCATGATTAAATTGACTTAATACAACGGACATACTTTGATAGAGAAAGACCAGCCACATAGGCGCTCCGGCAACAATTGTTGCTAATATTGCAAATACAAATCGAATAACACTTTCTCCGGGATGATGTCTATTTGCGGTTGTTGTATCCACGTGATGATCTGTATGATGAACAACATGAAATTTCCACATCCATGTGACATGATGTTCGATGTAGTGTATCAACCATGCACCAATAAAATCAAGAATAAGAAGTCCGAGAATTAATTGAACAATTATAGGAAGACTTAACCACTGGAGTACTCCAAATTCCTGAGCTACCGCCCAATCAGAAGATTTTACCAAAATGAATGCTAAAAAGAAATTGACAATGATCGTCGTTAGCGTAAAAAAGATATTTACCCATGCATGTTTCCATCGGTTGTATTTCAAAGAGAAAAGCGGAATTGCACTTTCTACTAAAGAAAACATAGTCAATCCTCCAACTAGGATTAATGTTCTGTGACTTGAAGGAATTTGCGAGAAATAATCAATGATGGATTCTAACATGGGGATAAATTTCAGTCCTCTAAATTTAAAAATATTATTGGTATTAGTCAGTCACAGATGAGTCCAAATTGTAATTCATCAACCCAGTCCTGATCAATGGCATCCCAATAATTTTTAACAAAATGAGCCTCTTGCTGGAAGTCCAGCTTTCTGAGAACCGCTATTGATGCTTTATTTCTGATATCAACGAAAGCATTGATTTTATGGATGGAAAACTGGTTTTTTAAATAGAAAATAAAGCGCTTAATCGCTTCAGTAGCAAATCCTTGACCATGGTAATTCTGATGTATCGTATATCCTAATTCAGCTATTTTTCTTTGTTTGTCCTGAAACTTAATAGCACAATCACCAATAAGCTGATTATTGGTTTTTAGGGCAATCGCAATTTGATACCACCGACCTTTTTCCGGTGCTTCAAATGGAGTCAGATCACTTATAAATTCTCTTGCTTCCTTTTTGGTCATAGTTTCAAAATCTTGAAAACGACAAAGTTCAGCCGAAGATCGATATTCGTAGAAAGGCTCTAAATCCTCCATACTAAATGCTCTAAGAATTAGTCTATCGCTTTCATGATACATCATTAAACTCCATTTAGTTTTAGATAACAAAGATAGAAGTAAGGGATATAATAGTATGACTTGATTTGAACAATTCAGCAAGTTTTCAATTAATTTAGTATGATGGATGATTATAAAATTTCTGTAGAGATTACTGTACAATGGAGAGACATGGATGCCGCTCACATGTCAATAATGTTGTGTACTTAAAATGGGTGGAAGCGGCGAGAATAAGATATTTTATGAACTTGAATAATGGAAGATTACAATCCGAAGATAATATCGGTCCGATATTGTCATGGCAAGAATGCAAGTATATTAGACCAATTACTTTTCCAGATCAGATTATTGTCGGAATAAAAAGAATCGATACGCTCGAGGATAAGATTATTACCGAAGCAAAAGTTTTCAGCAAACATCTGAATCGTCTTGCAGCTGTATCCACACAACATACCGTGTCCTATGATTTTAAAAGAAAGCAAAAAGTACCACTTCCCTTGAATTGGATACATAATTCTTAATAGTTTATGGATAATAACAGCTTACATATTCAAATAAAAGATGCTCTTGATAAGATTGTGGTTCGAGAGATAGACCCAAAGGATAATCAACAGGTAAAAAAACTGATTATTGATGTTATGACTGAATATGAATGCATAGGCGAAGATTACTCTAGTTCTGATCCTGAAGTCAAACAGATGTTCGAAGCTTATAATGGAGATCGATTCACCTTTTTTGTTATTGAGTGGAATGATGTAATCTATGGTTGTGGTGGTATTGCTCCTCTGGGCGGGACCCACGAATCTATTTGTGAATTGCGTAAAATGTATTTCTACAAACCCCTTAGAGGGCTGGGGTTCGGCAGAAAAATTATGGATCTATGCATAGAAAAGGCTGCAGAATTCGGATTTACTCAAATGTATCTGGAAACAGTAGAGCGGATGCAAAAAGCGAATGAATTATATAAAATGTATGGATTCGAAGTGTTGAAATCACAAGTTGGAAACACGGGCCATTTTGGATGTGACAGCTATTATGTTAAATCCATTTCTTAAGCTGCAGATAATCTATATAATAGACCACTCTCAAAGAAATACTATTATCCTGAGGGTATTTTGATAGATTGTTAATACCATCAAAATAGTTTAACGAATTGAAATCTGCAGAAGAAGCACTCTGAGAACCGGATATATTGTTTTTCCAAACTATGAAAATATCGCTTCCGGGAGCAAAACGCCAATTAAAATTTAAATCTATATTGAATTGTGAAAAACTGAAATCGTTATCTTCAATGTAATCTCTGTTTTCAATTAATTCTCCATTTTCTTCCAGATTATAATATCCATTATAAGTTCCTTTTACCCAATAATGTCTCACTCTGAAATCTAAGCCTACTTTTTCAGTAAAGTTATACCGCGCACTGAGTCTGTTCTCAATAGTTAATCTATCTCGTTTTCCGAAAATAATATTGTCATCATTATGAGTTACGTATCCTGTGTCATCGAATTGAATAAAATAACGATTGCTCATCCCGATCGTAAAATTATTATTGATTCGATATCTGGGGCCTAAACTAATATTATAACCCCATCTGTTTTTTTCATTGAGATTATATACAAAACTTGAAAATTCCATCCTTAACTTCTTCCGATTATCAGACCCCATCCAGATTCCACCGTTAGTTATTTTTGGTGTTTTTATAAAACGACCCGCAACACGAGGCTCAAAGTAATCGTAGGAATCAAAACTATGATTAAACCACATATTATATCCCCAAAACTTGTTCGTTTCGGCCCAGAATCCGGTATTTATTCTAAATCCTGTAAAAGCGTCTGGTTCGACAATTCTATTGTAATTCAGATTCACCCAAAAGTCAGCTCGATTCAAGACCCAAAAAGGTTTGAAAACATTATAGGAATTTCCGAATTCAATACCTCTCGAATTTGGACTTCTTAAAAATCCTAGGTCATTAGGGTTGAAATTGGGGCTTTCCTCTTCATACTCTAACCAATAAGTATGATTTCCGGATATTTTACCGGCAGAAATTTCAAATTTGTATCCGGTATTATCGTCTGAATTGGAATAGGATTGAAGCGAATAAGCCGCTTCTCCACCAATTCCGAAACGTTGTTCTTTATTTTTGAGTTCAAAATCCAAAGCCACAACATTGGCGTCATAAAACTTAGCTCCTTGTCTCCAGACATTCGTATTAATTAGTGAAACATAAGAATTGTTTTTCAGATTTTGATCTAAGACGATGACACTGTAATTTGTAAGAGGAGAAGTTTTAACTTCTCTTTCTTCACCAGTTTCGTAATTTTTTATAATTGCAGAAGTTGGTGCTTCGATGGCATTAAAAATGCCAATCCCCAATCCTTTTTTATTTCTTCCTGATACTTTTGTAGCATTGTATAACTGTGGTACTTGATCAAAGGATATCAGTTCTTCCTGGTCTGAGATGCCATCAAAAGCATCGCCTAAACCAACCGGTGATCCACCAACTCTTCTGGTATAAAATATTCCGCCTTTTTGAAACATTTCTAATCCCTCAGTAAAAAATGGTCTGTTCTCAGAAAAGCGAACTTCAAACGGAGATAGATTTAGAACTTGATCATCAGATTGAACTTGTCCAAAGTCCGGAATTAAAGTCATGTCCAATGTGAAAGCGTCATTAATGCCATATTTTACATCCATTCCACCATTATAAGAATACCCTGTTGAATTGGCAGGGTTCTCATTAGCATCATGATGGTGTTGTGCGTAAACAGAAAAATATGGAGAAAATGATAGCCTTACAGGTGGTTTAATGTTTTTTATGTTTTTAAGTCGACCACTTTGATTAAATAATCCACCGACGTTAGGATCTACAGGATTCCATAACCCTTCTTCATTTTTTCGGCTTTGACGTCGGGAAAAATTAATTACCCATTCTTGCTCGTCTTTATTCGGGAAACGAATGGCAGAATAAGGCAATTTTATTTCACAGCACCAACCCTCTTCTGTAAGACATACTTCACTATCCCATATGGCATCCCAATCTGTATCATTGTCACCATCATTTCCTTTTTTAGCATCAAACTGTACACCCGTCGCTCCTACCAAAAACATAACACCGTCTGTGCCATTTCCATAAGTATCCAATAAAACTGTAAAGAAATCTGTATTTCCTAAGTTGTCTCTTTGAGTTAATTCTGTCATGATGCTGTCTTTAGAGACTTCATCCATTTCAGCAGAAATATATAGGGCCTCATCATCATATAACACTCGAACTTTTGTGTCTTGTTCTGGCTTTAAGCCAAATGTAGGCTGAAGAGTTGTGAAATCAGATGCAGTTTCAGCTTTTTGCCATACCGCTTCATCTAATTTACCATCTATTATAATGGGTTCGTTGATGCGATGAGCATTAAGTGATCTTTGAGCACCTATCTGGATACTCAAGACAAAGAGTAAAGGAATTGCAAGCAGAGTAGAAAGTCTCATGTTTAATCTAAACGAATTATCTACAAAATTATGTTATAGTTTTCATTGCCTTTAGTAATTCAGATGAATCTGGCATATTTATATACATTTGGATGTTATTACTATTGATTTTGTTGCATATTTTGAAAATTAAATAAATGTTAAAGAACTATGAAAATGGCTAAATCAGTTGATGAGTATATTGATAACAGCCCTAATTGGACAAATGAATTGAATTTATTCCGATCAATATTTCTCAAAACAGAAATGGTAGAAACAGTCAAATGGGGTATGCCGACTTACATTATTAACGGTAAGAATGTAGCTGGTTTTTCCGGTTTTAAAAACCACTTTGGTATTTGGTTTTTTCAAGGCGTTTTCCTGAAAGATCCATTGATAAAACTCGTTAATGCTCAAGAAGGTAAAACAAAAGGTTTACGTCAATGGCGATTTAAAAATATTGCAGAGATTAACGAAGCTGAAATATTCAGTTACCTTGAAGAAGCCATTCAAAATCAAAAAGATGGGAAGATGGTTAAAATTGAAAAAAGGCCACTTATTATACCAGCGATACTTCAAGATACACTGGATTCAGATTCCGCATTAAAAGTTGCATTTAACAATCTTACACTTTCCAATAGAAGAGATTTTACAGAACATATTGAATCAGCAAAACAAACCGAAACGAAACTTAAAAGACTCAAAAAAATAATACCTATGATCATCCAAGGAATAGGCTTAAATGATAAGTACAAGAAATGATGCTTAAGTTTCATAAATTAGTTCTTCAAATTATCCATCCCAAATGAAAACCAAATATTTCATTCTGGTCCTTATTATTATGGTTTCATTCTTTGATTCTATAAGTTGTCAAACCGGGATTATGAAGATGAAAGCCTTTTCTATATTCTCACTGATCTGGAAAAAAAATATCCCATCCAATTAAAATATAACGCTACACTCTTGCCGGTCAAACGTGGAAGTTATAGTTTTGAAAATATTAGGCTGACAGATGTCATGACCGTCCTTTTCAAAGAAACAGACTTATCATTCTTACATACAGGTTCCAACATTATTGTCATTTTACCTAAAACGATGATTAATGTAGTAGAAGAGGAAAAAATAGAAGTGGATACTCTAAATGAGTCCGATGATGATTATATAGAGACAACCGGATCTTCTGTCTTTAATATCATTGGCTCCCTGATAGACTCCAACTCATTGGAGCCAATAAAAAATGCACTGATATTGATTGAGTCGACAGGAGAGTTTGCGCAAAGCGATCAACTGGGTCAATTTAGGATCCCATTAGCAGGGGGCAATCAACAATTGACGATTACATCATTGACCCATTATAAAATAAAGAAGGATATCAATGTTCTAGCTGATGATTTCCTGGAGATCAAGTTGTCAAGGAAAGCATATCTTATTGAGGAAATTGTTATCGAAAGCAAAGCGGTAAAATTTAATATAAAGGACATCAATACCGGTCTGACCCAATTAAGTAGTAGGGAAATAAAACAGTTGTCTTCATTTATGGGTGAAAAGGACGTGTTAAAAAGCATCCTTACTCTAGCAGGGGTTAATAATATCGGTGAAGGTTCCAGTGGATTTAATGTAAGAGGGGGTTCTATAGATCAAAATCTAATTTTACATGATGTTGCATTAGTTTATAATCCTTCTCATATTCTTGGTTTCTTTTCAACCTTTAATCCCGATATTGTCAGAGAAGTACTTTTATATAAAGGACATATTCCAGCCAACTATGGAGGAAGGACGACTTCAGTTTTGGATGTTAAGATTAAAGAAGCAGATTATGAAGACATTCATGCATCCTTAAGTACAGGACTTATTTCAAGTTCACTGGCATTAGAGCTTCCGATTATCAATAAAAAGACCTCGGTACTTCTTGCAGGACGAAGTTCCTATTCTGATTGGGTACTTGATCGATTAGATAATCCGGATATCAGAAGTAGTGGAGCGCGATTCTATGATATGAATGTAAAATTGAGTCATAAGCTCTCTGACAAATCGAGAATATTGGCCTCCTATTTTCGAAGTTTTGACCGATTCAATTTTTCAACACTATTTGGATATGACTGGACCAACAGTATTATCGATTTGCAATGGAAGCATATCATTAAAGAAAATATTTCTACCTCCATTCAGATATCGAAAGGGCAGATCAATAATACACAGTTTCAACCATCAGGGGCTCAAGCATTTGAATTATCATCGGGAATGTCTTATTGGAAATCTTCAATGTCGCTATTATTTAATTCTGAAAATCATATAATAAAAACCGGAGTTGATTGGATTCGAAATTCTTCAGATCCTGAAATCCTTGTACCCATTGCCAGTTCAGGACTTGAGAATCAATCAGTAAATAAAGATAGTGGAGAAGAATACGCGGTTTATGTAGATGATGAAATTGAGCTATCCGACAAAATTGGCCTTAGTATTGGACTGAGATATGCATTGTATCGTCAATTGGGTCCTTATGAGCTTTTCCAATATAATACATCTTTGCCAGGTCCCGACAGTGAAATAATCGGAAGCACTGTTTTTGGTAATAATGCGAAAGTACAGTCGCACGGAAGTCTTGAACCAAGAGTATCGTTTAGGTATAGCTTAAATGAAACAAGTTCTTTAAAATTGAGTTATAACAGAATTTCACAATTTATTCATCTTATTTCCAACACAGCGACTCCAACTCCAATAGATATCTGGCAAGTAAGTACGCCTTACATTGATCCTCTAAGGAGCAATAGTTATTCAATAGGATATTTTAAAAACCTAAATGAAAATAATATAGAGTTATCAGTAGAATCTTATTATCGATCAATGGATAACACTGTAGATTATCGTGATTTTGCTCAACTGTTATTAAACCCTCAAATTGAAACATCCTTATTGAAAGGTATAGGTAAAGCTTATGGAGCTGAACTGTCAATTCAGAAATCAGAAGGTAAAATGTCGGGAAGAATTTCTTATGCTTATTCCAGGTCATTGAGGAGGGTAATTTCTGATCCGGGGCAAAGCAATATCAATAATGGTGATTGGTTTTCCGCCAATTATGACCAACCTCATACAATAAAAATGTTGCTAAATTGGAAAACAGATAAACGAGCTACAATCAGCTTTAATTTTATTTATAGTTCTGGAAGACCGATTACAGCACCTATTTCAAATTATAATATTCAAGGAGTTACTATCCCTCATTTCTCAGATAGAAATAAGTTGAGAATTCCGGATTATCATCGGCTTGATTTTTCATATACTTTTCGATTGTCAAGGAGAAGTAATGTGAAGTATAAAAGTTTTTTCACATTTTCTATTTATAATCTTTATGCTCGAAAGAATGCTTTTTCAATTTTTTATAAGCAAAACCTGAATTCGATTGTTAATGCATCCAAGTTATCGATAGTTGGCGCAGCTTTTCCAGGATTTAATTTGTCAATAGAATTCTAATATGAAGAACTATTTGATATACATATTAATTCTTTTGTTGTTTGGGGCATGCCTTGATCCATTCAATTTTAATGTTGAAAATGAAAATGATTTCATTGTTGTAGATGGAATCTTTACACCTACAGAAGGAAGTCATTATGTATTTGTAGGACATTCCGTCCGCTTTGGTCAAAAAATAAATGAAGCTATATTGGGAGCTACAGTCACTATAATTGATGAAGATGGTGCAAGAGAAAATTATATAGAACGGGAGAATGGAATGCATGAATTGATGGGTCTGAAAGTAAAGGGAGAAACCGGCAAATCTTTTCACATTGAAATTGAATTGCCAAACGGCAAGAGAATAGTTTCTGAACCAGATATTATTCCTTCGCAAGTTAAAGCGGATTCATCGTATTGGAAGTTTTCAAGACGGGACTTATTAACTTCAACTGGAATTCCTTTTTTCCAGGATGTGGCCGATATATATATAAACACAAGTATCCCGGATTTGAAAGAGGGAGAAAATATTTATTTAAGATGGTCTCTTGAAGAAGTATATATGTATAGCGATCTTTCATGTGGTCCATTTGAACCGGCTTTAACATGTTACATCCCTCTTTACCCTAACATCCAGGAGTGGACCGTCTTTTCTAGTGAAAATTATACAGCGGCTTCCGTGGATAGTGTATTAATCTTTTCTAAGAGCTTATTTAACTGGGATGAATTTGGTGTGAGGCATTATTTTAATGTCACACAATATTCCATTTCGGAAAAATCCTATAAATATTGGTCCAAGGTTCAGCAATTAATAAATCAAAACGGGACCATTTTTGATATTCCTCCAGCCACCATTAAAGGCAATCTTTCTAATCCGGATAATGAAGACGAAATAGTTCTTGGTTACTTTGAATTGTCAGCTAAGCATTCGGCTCTTACGAGTATCGGGCAAGGAGAATATAAAACCCATATTGACCCCACGCATCTTTGCACCTTTGCCGCCGGGACCTGGACTGAATTCTGCTGTAACTGTTTATTAATCCCAAATGCCGGAGTGGATAAGCCTGACTGGATTCCATAGTGCAGGCCAACTGATTTCCAATATTGCTTATTTCGGAAAGTATCTGCTGAATGGGACTAAAATATATTTTAGCAAACTAGTTTACACACACTTACATTAAAATTGAATAGCTAAGGGTCTGTCCGTATTTTGCAGACATAACCGTAAAGAAAAATTCGTGTTAGTTAGATCCTTTATTATAAAAAGGCCGGTGTATAAAGTAGACTGGCCTTTTATTTATTTATGACTATTTGTTGCTACAGAAGTATTCAATTCTCATCCTTATCTATCAATCCATTTTCCATTGCAATCCTCACCAATCCGGCGCTATTTCTAGCATTCAACTTCGCTAATAAATTTGATCGATGCGACTCAACAGTTTTCAGAGAGATGAAAAGTTCATTTGCAATTTCCTGGGTTGTAAACTCCTTGACTGTAAATCGTCAAATAAAAGTGGACCATTAAGTGAATAAAATTAAGTTATACATAACTATTAAATTCACTTTATTATGAACAAGAAAAACAAATCAGCAGAATCTTATGTCCGAGATGTAAAAAGAAGGACAAGACGTAAATTTTCTACAGAAGAAAAGATTAGAATAGTCATTGAAGGATTAAGAGGAGAACAAAGTGTTGCTTCTCTTTGTAGAAGAGAAGAGATTTCACAACCACTATATTATAAGTGGAGTAAAGATTTCATGGAAGCAGGGAAGAAACGTTTAAAGGGAGACACAGAACGTGAAGCCAATACTTCAGAAGTTCAACATCTAAAGACAGAAAATCAAGACCTTAAAGAGGTAGTAGCAGAACTTACCCTGAAAAATCGTGTGCTTAAAAAAAGCTTGAATGGAGTAAAATAAAATTCAAGAAGTATATGCGATTTACAGCAAAAGAAAAGATGGAACTGATTAGGCTGGTTGAGCAATCCGAATGGAGTGTTAGAAGAACTCTCAAGGAAATTGGTATTCACAAATCAACCTTTTACAACTGGTATAAGAAATATCGGGAAAATGGAATTGTAGGATTAGAGGAAAAGAAAAGTACAAGGAAGCATTACTGGAACAAGATTCCTGATCGGATCAGGTCTAATATATTGAATCTGGCACTGGAAGTTTCAGAGCTTTCTTGTAGAGAATTGGCTTGCAGGTATACTGATGAGAATCAATACTTTATAAGCGAAAGCAGTGTTTACAGAATATTGAAATCTGCTGGACTGATAAACCCTCCTCATTATGATCTGATATCTGCCGCAGATGAATTTAAAGACAAAACAACAACTGTCAATCAAATGTGGCAAACTGATTTTACTTATTTCAAAATCATTGGCTGGGGATGGTATTACCTATCGACTATATTAGATGATTATTCTAGGTACATTATAAGTTGGGAGTTGTGCTCAACGATGAAAACCCTTGATGTAAAAAATACTTTGAATCAGGCATTAAACCATCCAAATGTAAATTTGAATAAACCGCCTAAGTTATTATCTGATAATGGATCTTGTTATTTAAGTCAAGAGTTGAGCTCTTATTTGGATGATTACAAAATTAAACATGTGAGAGGAAGACCTGGTCATCCTCAAACGCAAGGCAAGATTGAAAGGTATCACAGAACGATGAAAAATGTAATTAAACTGGATCATTATTACAGCCCAGGTGAATTGAGTTTTCCTCTTTCACAATTTGTAAAATATTATAACCATCACAGATATCATGAATCTTTACAAAACTTGATACCAGCAGATGTTTATTATGGATTAAAAGAAGAAAAACTGAAGAGAAGAAAATTATGTAAACACAAAACATTTAAAAAACGCAGACAAAAATATTTCAATTTAACTTTTAAAAGTGTAACTTA
Source organism: Saprospiraceae bacterium (assembly GCA_965248155.1). Lineage (GTDB taxonomy): Bacteria > Bacteroidota > Bacteroidia > Chitinophagales > Saprospiraceae > RFSX01. The sequence continues at coordinate 1,072,166 of CBDFIO010000002.1, read as the reverse complement.
ATTTTATTCACTTATTGTCCACTTTGGTTTGAAGACCTACAGATGTGTCAACTGTAATTTAAGACTTGCTGCAATAAATTCTCCACTATCCCAAAAGCTAACCGTTCGCTGCGCAGTAATGAAATACACAACAAAAATGGATAACGAAGTTAGCCATGCGAAAACTCTATTTAATGTTTTAAATTCCAACAGATATTAATTTTTCAGCCATTACCATCGCAATTTTGAGAATTTTCTGTTCCTAAAAAAATAATAATCAACCAGAATACTCTTTTTATAAACACCTTTAATTCTATTTCCTTTATCAGCAGGATTAAATGCCCTTCTTTTCTTTAATATGCTGGATAAGCGTAACAAATAGTCAATTTGTGCTCTTAAAACAGAGACAAAATGTCTTGGCCCTTTTGTAAACAGGAAATAGAAGGCTGCTGAAAAATCTATAAGAAATCGTAAAGGCAATTTGGTACACAGCTCTAATTTTGTCCAATTTTTAGTAAGCATTGCGAGGTTATTTCTATAGTTCAGATAAAGCTTCCTAGGATTATTATAATCTAAAGTATAACCCCCATAGTGAAATACAGTACTATCCGGACTAACCAATAAACGATACCCTAGACGTTGCATCCTCCATGATAAATCTATTTCCTCCATATGAGCGAAAAAATCTTCATCAAATCCACCTGCCTCATGAAAGGCTGTTGCTCTAAACATGACACAACACCCTCCTGTCCAAAAAATTTCTTGTACAGTATTGTACTGTCCATTATTTAATTCATTATGAAATACAACCCTGCCTCGGCAGAATGGAAATCCAAGTGTATCGATATAGTCTCCTGCGGCTCCGGCATGTTCGAAATAAAGCCTTTGTCTTGAAGACATAATCATTGGTTGACAAGCTGCAACATCTGGACTTGAGTCCATCAGTTCGATCATCGGTGTCAACCAGTTTTCATCAACCTCAACATCACAACTTATGGCGATATAATAATCCGCTTGTACCTGATTAAGAATTTTATTAAATCCTCCAGCAAAACCACTGTTGGTATTATATGTGACAAGTTGAACTTCCGGATGGTGTCTTTCTATATATTCAACAGAATTATCAGTTGAAGCATTATCGGCAATAATAAACTGTACCTCATTATTCAGTGCCGTATTTTTCAACAAAACCGGAACTACCGTTTTTAATAATTCACAGGAATTATAACTCAGCATCACTACTGCAACTTTACATTTCTGGTTCATGTATTCAGGCATTCAACTATTATGTTTTTCATTGGTCAAATAAGAGGATAAATAATCTCTGACAGTACTAAATTTAAAATCTGGATATTCAGATAAGTATTTTGAATTATCTACAGCTCCATTTAATGGACGACGGGCAGACTGTTTCGTCTCTTCACTTGTTGCTTTAATTATCTTCAAATTATTTTCCGGTAAATATGAAAAGATCAATTCTGCAAGTTGACATCGATTTAATAATTCTGCGCCGGCGATATGATAAACACCTGATTTATTATCTCTTATCAAATTTAATGCAGCGCTTGCAATATCATTAGCGTTCACAGGGGTCCCAAATTGATCACACGCTAAGGTCAGTTCACCCTTTTGACCGGATTGTAAATTGATTATTAATCTATTAATAAAGTTTTTGTTTCTAATCTCAGATCCATAGGCATTGATGAATCTCAGTATCAAATAATCTATTCCGGATTCCTTTATGAGATTCTCAGACATCAATTTATGTTTACCGTAAATGGAAATTGGATTTACTTCATCAGATTCTGTGTAACTGCGATCTTCCAATTCTCCATCAAAAACATAACTCGAAGACATAAAAATCAACTTGGAATTCCATTGGCGGCACAATTCCAAAATATTCAAAACAGCTTGGACATTGTGTGCATAGCTTTCATCTGGATGTTTTTCACAATTATCCACATGGGTGAGCGCACCACAATGAATAATATAGTCTGCAGCAAACTCAAGTACTTCTGAATTCTTGACTTCCTTTAAATCAATAGTATTAAAATAAATTGTATCAGGTGTTGAATAAGAAAGATGGGTACCTAGAACGCTAAAATCATTTTGGGTTCTAAGAAGATTAAGGCAATTCTCTCCTACCAATCCAGAAGCCCCGGTAATTAATATTTTCTTCACAAAATTGCTATTAAAATCGATATTTATAAAAGTAATAAATCAATCAGACAGAGAAGTTAAAGTCGAAATTTATTTAATTTAGATATATGCTATACGATGTAAGTACACCTAAAGAATATTTGGATTTATTAGAAGACGACTGGAGAAAAGAAAAATTATTGACACTTCGGAAAATGATTTATTCCGCTGATCCTACTATACAAGAAATCATATCATACAAGATGCTTGCTTTTGGAAATGGCCATCATAATGCCTTCCATCTAAACGCACAAATGAAATATGTAAGTCTCTATGTAGGTGACACCACTAAAATTGATAAGGAAGGAGAGCTTCTTAAAGGTATTGATCTAGGTAAAGGTTGCATTCGATTCAAAAAAACAACCAATATAGAAGATACACAAATCGAAGCCTTTATCAAAAAGACAATAAAGTTATGGAAAGAGGGTAAGGATATTGATTGTTAGCCTGCTCTAGTGTGAAATTGCAGTTCCTGATCCTTTCTGTACCCGAATATTCTCAACCATTTCCTGAACTTCCTTTGGCGGAGGGCTGGTACGTCTTGATACAACTAATGCTACTACTACATTAATGATCATGGCTATCATTCCAAATCCTTCAGGAGATATTCCAAACCACCAGTCAGATTGTAATTGTTCCGGAGTCAATTCGCCATAATCAAAAACTCCAAATTTAAATTTGAGGATATAAAATGACATTATAGCCATCCCGGAAATCATACCTGAGATTGCCCCTTCCCTATTCATTCTTTTATCAAAAATCCCTAAAATTATTGCCGGAAAAAATGATGCTGCTGCAAGACCAAATGCCAATGCAACAACAGCGGCAACAAAGTCAGGAGGATTGATTCCAAAATATCCAGCAATACATACCGCAACAGCTGCTGCAATTCTTGCTGACAATAATTCTTCCTTATCTGTCATCTCAGGTCTCAATTGCTTTTTCAATAGATCATGAGATATAGAGCTTGAAATAACCAACAATAAACCTGCTGCCGTAGACAATGCCGCAGCAAGACCACCCGCAGCTACAAGAGCAACCACCCAATTTGGCAAATGAGCAATTTCAGGATTCGCCAAAACTATTATATCACGGTCGATTGTCAATTCACTACCCTTCCATCCGTGAATTTCCGCGACTTCACGATTAAAAGCTTCATTTTTATCATTATAATATTGAATCTTTCCATCTTTGTTTTTGTCTTCATATTTCAGTAATCCTGTTTGTTCCCAATTAGAAAACCATTGAGGCATTTCGGAATATGCTTTCCCATCTACTGTATTGATTAGATTGGTTCTTGCAAAGGCGGCCAGAGCTGGAGCCGTTGTATAAAGAATTGCGATAAATAATAATGCATATCCAGCAGATTTTCTGGCATCCCTTACTTTTGGAACAGTAAAAAACCGTACAATAACATGTGGAAGACCTGCAGTCCCAACCATTAGAGCCATAGTTATAGCAAAAACATCAAGCATTGATTTCTTCCCTTCTGTATAAGCTGAAAACCCTAATTCTTCATGGAGTCCATTCAGTTTATCGAGCAAATATGTCCCATCAGAAAGTGTTGAGCCAAAGCCCAATTGAGGTATGGGATTATTCGTCATCTGAATAGAAATAAATATAGCGGGAACCATAAAAGCAAATATCAGTACACAGAATTGAGCTACCTGTGTATAGGTAATTCCTTTCATTCCCCCCAGTACGGCATAGAAAAAAACAATGGCCATTCCAATAAATACACCAGTATCAATGGGGACCTCCAAGAATCTGGAGAAAACGACACCAACTCCTCTCATTTGACCTGATACATAAGTAAAGGAAACCATTAAAGCACATATGATGGCAACAGTTCTAGCCAAATTTGAATAGTATCGGTCACCAATGAAATCGGGGACTGTAAACTTGCCAAATTTCCTTAGATAAGGTGCTAATAAAAGAGCTAAGAGTACATATCCTCCTGTCCATCCCATTAAATACACAGCACCATCATAACCAGCAAAAGAAATTATACCGGCCATCCCAATAAACGAAGCCGCTGACATCCAATCCGCCGCCGTCGCCATTCCATTAATCAATGGAGGAACACCTCCACCAGCAACATAAAAGTCCTTTGTACTCCCTACCCTCGACCAGATTGCTATTCCTATGTAAAGTGAGAAAGTTATAGAAACTAATAAATAAGTCCAGCCCTGAATACTCATATTTGTTTAGTCTTCATTTACTTCAAATTCAACATCCAGTTTATTCATGAGTATAACATATACAAAAATCAGGATTACAAAAACATATATTGATCCTTGTTGTGCAAACCAAAATCCCATTGGGAATCCGGCTATTTTTATAGAATTCAATTGATCAACAAATAAGATTCCGGCACCAAAAGAAACAACAAACCAAATAGACAATAGTATCAGAAGATATATTAAATTCCTTTTCCAATATTTTTTTGGATTTTGCATATAGACATCTATAAGTTGATACTATATTACAAAATATTAAATACAAATAAACCAGCACCAAGAAATGACAACTATAGAAAAACTAAAACTGCTTGTTTCATCCTTACTATTCATATCATGTATTCATGCATGTAATATGAATACTAATAAAAGTATAGAATTGATGAAAACAGAAAGACCAAATATATTATTCATCATGTCAGATGATCACGCATACCAAGCTATAAGTGCCTATGGAAGTCAATTAATTGAGACCCCAAATATTGATCGAATTGCAAATGAAGGAATATTGTTTTCAAATGCATGTGTAACAAATTCCATATGTGCTCCTTCAAGAGCCACAATATTAACAGGAAAACATAATCATATTAATGGGAAGATTGATAATCACATGCCTTTTGATACAAGTCAATTAACATTTCCCCAAATATTTCAGCAAGAAGGATATGAAACTGCGATGTTTGGTAAGCTTCATTTTGGCAACAATCCTAAAGGAGTAGATGAATACAAGATCCTTCCTGGACAAGGACATTATATCAACCCAGATTTTATTACGAAAAACGGCGATACTACTATTACAGGTTATACTACTGATATTATTACAGATCTAAGTTTGAATTGGCTAAAGAATAAAAGAACCGAGGAACAACCTTTTATGATGATGTATTTGCATAAAGCACCCCATCGTCCATGGTGGCCGAGCCCCGAAAAATTTAAAGAATTTTCCAATAAGGAATTTGTTGAACCTGAGACTCTGTTTGATGATTATCAAAATAGGGGTTCTGCTGCTAAGACAGCAGAAATGAACTTACTAAATCATATGATGTATAGTCATGATAGTAAGATTAAACCCGAGAGTCTGGCAAAGGTGCCGTCTATTTCTCCTGATGTTGATGAATTTAAAAATAGTTTCTATGGCCCATATGGCAGAGCCAACGAGGATCAAAAATCATTATATGAGCCAATCCTGGATTCCATCAATAATTATTTTATTTCAAATTGGCCTTCTATGTCCAAGGAGGATAAAATGAAGTGGAAATATCAACGCTATATGCAAGATTATCTGGCATGTATATCGTCTGTAGATGATAATGTAGGAAGAGTTTTAGATTACCTAGATGAAAGTGGATTAGCAGATAATACTATAGTTGTGTATACTTCTGATCAAGGCTTTTATTTGGGAGAACATGGCTGGTTTGACAAAAGATATATATGATGAATCTTTTAAAACCCCTTTACTTGTTAGATGGCCAAATAAAATTCAAGCTGGCACAAGATCGAATGAAATGGTTCAGAATTTAGATTATGCACAAACTTTGTTGGAAGCAGCAGGAATAGAATCTCCTTCAGATATGCAGGGAGAAAGTTTAATGCCTCTACTTACTGGAGAAAATGAAGAATGGCATCGTGAGACTGTCTATTATCATTATTATGAATATCCCAGTGTCCATATGGTTAAACGGCATTATGGAATAGTAACAGAGGAATACAAACTAGCTCACTTTTATTATGATGTAGATGAATGGGAGTTATATGATAGAATAAAAGATCCACAAGAAATGATGAATGTATATGATGATCCTAGATATTCAACTATAGTTGATAAACTTAAATTAGACTTACATGAAATTAGACTTAAGTACAAGGATTCCAAAGAACTAGATCAAAAGTATATTGATATTTATAACAATAGAAATTGAGAATATAAAAATCATTACATTTAGCTAAACAATTTATTCTTGAATGTTATTATATCTAAGATAACAAACCCGTTCCTATGGATATAAAAAGCGATTGGAATTTAATAAGAAAGCATATATCAAAAAGTTTTAGTTCGAGCCTTCACGTTTCCATAGCATCTATAGATGAAAAGATGAACCCGACAGTAACTCCAATTGGCTCCTTATTTCTTAATAAAGACCAATCTGGATTTTATTTTGAAAAATATCCAACTAAACTTCCTGCAAATGTGTCATCAAGTAATAATAATATTTGTATCCTAGCTGTCAATAGCAGCAAGTTATTCTGGATAAAATCATTATTTAAAGGATATTTTTCTTCCTACCCTGCAATCAAACTATATGGAAGGCTTGGCATCAAAAGAAAAGCGAATGAAAAAGAATTAGATGCCTTACAGAAGAGAATGAAGCGAACGAAAAAATTGAAAGGACATCAATATCTGTGGAGCAAGATGCAATATGTCAGAGAAGTTAATTTCAATAAAGCAGAAATGATCAATCTGGCAGACATGACTTCAAATTTGTAAGACACAACAATAAATTCAAGACATTAGGTCATCGTCTTTGGTTGTGCTCCTATCTTATTGATATTCATCTTATATTTATCTGTTCAGAGCCAAGATTAAAAAGCTCAAATTCGGTAATCCAAAAAATATAAATCCAGATGAATAAGACTATTCAAACACTTTTCTTCATTGCAGCATTCTCCCTTATATCTTGTCAGGGTCATAAACATGAACATACACATGAAAACGATACAACTCATGAACATAAACACGACTTAGATCATGAGCATACAAATGCTGAAGGTTCTCATGAATCTGAAGGCGAAGAATCTAACTTCTATTTTGGTTTGGATGACACTTATGACAATGTTCATAATGGAGCCAGATTAATTCTCGCCTATGATGCAGAAAAAAAGGAATTTACTGGTGTTGTTGGAAATACAACAGCAGAAGTCCTTAATAACGTACGTGTAGAAGTCCATTTATCAAATGGGAATGAATTAGGACCAACAACACCTATGGATCTAAAAGAGAATCAAAGAGAACAGATTAAAATAGATGCCTCTGGTGAAACTTTTGAACAATGGAATGCTCACCCTGAAGTTGGAAACTCTGAACATGGACATTCACATGAGGGTGGAGAACACAATCATGAGCATAACTAATTTATATAATGGTGAAGCTTTTCTTTACCATATGCAGCATTAGCTTTATTCAGTTCTGTGGAATTGCTCAATGTACTACAGAATTGAAATGGGAGTTTCCCTACAATGGTAATATTTCACCATTTTCTATTGAAGTCGATAAAGAAGACAGGCCTTATTTATATATTGCCTCGAATGAAGATGGGCTTGTAATTCTTACTGTAGATGGAGAGTTTGTAACACAAATCCCAGTTGACAATTTGATGGGGCAGGTCAAGAATCTGGAACAGGTTGGGCATCTTCTTTTTCTTGCGGAAGGAAGTCATAATCAAAATTCGGCTCCTGCACTTCAGATTCTAGATATTTCAGATCCTACACATCCAAATATTCTAGGTTCCTGGACCGGAGAAACAGATAATGGACGAGGAAGCGGAATTGTAAAAATAGTAAATGACTATGCTTACCTGGGAGCCATGAGCCAAGGTCTTATCATATTAAATATTGCTGACCCGACTCAAATTTTCGAGGAAGGAAGAATAGAATTTGACATTAATTTTCCATTTAACAATCCAAATACAGAATCTTTTTATAATTCTCGAGGTTTTGAGGTGATTGACAACTTAGCTTATGTTTGTCATGATGCAGGAGGCCTCCATATCGTAGATTGTAGCAATCCCAGTCTACCGGTTGAAATCGGCATGTATGCGAATCCGGTGACTTATGAACCAAGCAATATGCCCAGAGCGTATAATAATATTGTCATCGATGATTCAATAGCATTCATAGCTGTAGATTATTGTGGTATTGAATCGCTCGATATTAGTGATCCTGCAAATATAATTTTACTTGATCATTACAATCCGAGAGATTGTCCAACAGGTTTATGGTGGGATGCCCCCATTCATACTAATGAATTAGCTCTTAATAAAAACTGCAAAACTCTTTTTGCAACAAGCGGTAAAAGTGAATTGATTATTATGGATGTTTCCGATCCATCCAACATCAAAGCGTGTGGAACTTATGGAACGGTTGAAGACACTACAGCAACCTGGGGTTTGGATATGCGGAGAGATTCTATATTTCTCACCTATATTACAATTCCCATATATATCCCATTTATTCATCCGTTTGATGCGAGATGGCCTGGAATTAAAATGGTACAATGGGATGATCCCTGCGCTGAGTTCACTTTGTTTACAAATGAGCTTGCTGATGGAAAAATAAAAGTCATTCCTAATCCAAGTTCTGGAAATTTCAGTATAGACTTCACAGGATATGAAGTTCAGAAAATCAGCATTATTAATCTAAATGGTCAGAATATTTATTCGAATTCAAATATCCCACTTACCAATCTCAATATTCAAAAGGAATTTGCTCCGGGTATTTATTTTTTGACGATTGAAACTTTGAACAAAAGGATGACAAAACGTATTATCATTCATTAATCATACTCGTCTAAATTTCTAACATTTTAAGCAAGCCATAAGCAATATAAGCAGGCCAAACCAAAGCTTTAATAAATCCAATAATTACTCCAACAAATCCGGAAGCTTTACCTATGAAATAAATTGCTGAACCAATAAATCCAAATCCATAAACAGCGCCGTTTGAAGCGTTACATTTTACTTTTTCTTTCATTTATTAAAAGATTAATATATGTTTCCAATATTCAGATAACATATTGGTTTGACGGATGATTCCAGACAATATATTAAGTGCCTAAAATATTAGACTAAATGTCCAAAATCATATGCTCACTTCTATTTTTACCTTTTAATAGTAATTGAATTTTTTCGCTCTTTGAAATTTTCATTAAGCCATAATTTAATGATCCGGTCAGCTGACCAATCCGGTGTTTATTGGCCTCATGTCCAACATTTTCATAACTATGGGTTAAGCCACTGGATGTAACTTCGTAAATTATTTTTTCACCTACATTAATGCTTGCCATTTCACCAATATGTCGATCACCACTAAGGAGAATTACTTTATCTGCTTCATCTTGATTTAGTAGATCAAACAGGCGTTGGCGGCTAGTAGGGAAGTTGGCCCATTTTTCATATCTGTGTTCTTCTGCAATAACTTGAATGCCGCTGACGACTATGAGCACATCTTCATCTTTATCGAGTTCTGTCTCCAACCAATTCCATTGTTGTTCTCCCAAAATATCAGCAGCTGCATCTGATATATAACCATCTTGCCCCTTAGTAATTGGATCTCTGAAATATCTGCAGTCCAGCAATATTAACCTTAGGTCTACACTGTCATGTGAATAAGTGTAACTCTGATATAAGCCTGTTCTTTTTCTTACCTCAGCTTCTTCATCAACACCAAGAAAATCTAAAGCCAATTTTTTACTTTCGGCTTTTCGCGGATATGTCTTATCTCCATCATTAATACCATAGTCATGATCATCCCAAGTCCCGACAACATCCAACCCGCTAATAAAATCACTGTATCCTGAATTTGCCAACTGACTGTCATACATGGCCTTCATTTCGGTCATATTTTCTGTATCAGCATAAATATTATCACCAAGCCATACCCAAAGATCCGGATTCTCGGCTTTTATATCTTTCCATAATGGCTGCGCTTCATTCTGATTATTACAAGAACCAAAGGCGATTAGCATACCATCAAAATCCGGACTTTGGGTTGTTGTGTTACTAACTTCTTTTGATTCGCAGGAAATAAATAGGGTAAGTAAGACTAAAATAAATTTCATGATTCAAGTTTTAAATAAGCTATAGACAAAAATAGAATATTCGCAGTCAAGACTTTCATTTGTATCCTAAGAATACCGCAGTTATCCTTGATGTTAAAAAACTATTCTTTATTTGTAAATTGATTCTTCTAATGATCATTGATTGAATATATGCATGTTCCAATAATAAATACAGAAAGACTTACTCTACGAAAAATGAGAATTACAGATCGGGAAGAGATTTTCAAAATAAGATCTTCTACAGTTGTTAATGAATATATTGAAAGAGAGCCACCCAAAACTCTGGAAGAGATAGATGATTTCATTAGTAAAATTTTAAAAGGTATTGATAATGACGATAATATTATATGGTCAATTACCAGAACCGGAGATGATAATATGATAGGTAGTATTTGCTTTTGGAACTTCTCGGAAGATGGAAAAACAGGCGAAATTGGTTATGATCTGAATCCTGAATTTCATCGTAATGGATACATGAGTGAAGCCATCCAAAAAGTCATTCCTTATGGTTTTGATAATTTAAATTTTGATACTATAGTAGCATATACTCATCATAGTAATCATGCTTCAATCAGATTATTAGAAAAATTCGGATTTGCCTTAAATCCAAATCTCAAGGATGAGCACAATTCAAACAATGTCGTTTTCGAACTTAGAAATTAGATATTTCACCGTCCATCCAACTGGCTCTTTCTTCTAAAAATGATTTAAGACTGGAAACGCTGGCATTATAATCCACACTAATATTCACCCCCCATTTATTATAATTCCTGGTTATGGCTTCATTTTCAGTCAGAAAATCAGCAGCTTGATCGACTCTGGATCTTAAAGAAGAAGTGTTCATAACGCCATTTCTTAATTCAAACCATCGGTCTTTAACAGCTGCTCTGAATAAGGGGTCTTCCAATAATCTTGGCCACCAGAATGGCATTGACCAAGGATCAGCACCTACATAATCATTATAATTAATAACCCATCCATCCTTAGGGACTCGACCTCCGGAATCATAGGCGATATTAAGGTCCCATATAGGTCCCATATAGGTCCCATATAGGTCCCATATAGGTCCCATATAGGTCCCATATAGGTCCCATTTTCAACTTGTCATTTCGATCTTTATGCAAATATGTGCTTGACCTGTACCCATCAACATTTCTACAGATTTCATTTATAATAAAGAAATCAACAAAACTTTCAAGATCGATATAATCCATATAGGTCCTCACTGAAGAAGAAAAGTCATCGTTTAACAATGCTGTTTCGAAATTGAAAATATAATCCTGGATATAATTCTTTTGCTCAACTGAAATGTTTTCAGCTTTTGGATATTCATATACGAAGTAAGTTTCCAGAAACTGACTATCATGATATGGTGGTCCAAAAGGTTCAAAATCAATCCACCATTAATATCATAAGCAGATCTGAAACTTATATCCTCATTGTAGCGCGCATCATCATCCCAATTGGTATTAAAGTATTCTAAGGGTTGAACAATTCCTAAATCTCCTCCTGAAGTTTTGTCGATTTTCAAAATATATCCACCAGTAATGGATAATGAATCATTTTCAGTGGGTTCAAGAGTTTTTATTTCTATTCTATCCTTACCTCTCTTCAGCTTCTCCATGAACACGTAGACACCTTTATAATCCCCGTTGATCTCTAATTCAACAAACTGAGTTCGACTTGAATACCTCCCCATTCCTCTGAACAACTCATATCCGAAATAATGATACATTAAAGTACGATCCAGAATGTAATTATCATTCAAATTGACAATATGACCAATCAAAACCCAATCTTCCTCCTCTGGAAATCCAAAAAGGGAAACATCTATATCACTTCCTGATTCATCCCATGTCTCTATTCCATAGGATTTCTTATCTGAAATCCTGAAAGAAGTCGATCCTCTGAATTCTATCCCGATATTCAGACTCTGAACTTCTTCTTTTTCAACATAAACCGTCATCGTTGCAGGTGTTTTCGGTTCGTTTTGAATAGCTGCTGACTTCGTATCAATAACGATGTATGGGATAACACTCGAACCAATTTCAACATCAAACATGGACTCTTCATCTGGATTCGTTGGTGAAACCAGTGGATCTGTTCCACAAGAACTTATTATGAGGAAAAGTAATAATACTGAGTATAGATTAATTTGATTCATGATGGCTTCAAAAATAATCAATTAATCCAGTTTACATTGAAGTATAATTTCATTTGTACTTCTGATATTCCCAGAAGTAATATTTAAGACTTTTAATGCTTATCAATAGCACTTCTGCATATCAAACATACTTTAGTTATTGTATTTTTAAATCAACATTATCAATAATAATTTATTCATCGATTAATGATCAGACTATTTGCGTTATTATTTTTTCTTAGTGGAACAGTATCTTTATCTGGTCAAGAGATTTGTGACAATGGTATTGATGATGATAATGACGCACTAATAGACCTTAACGACCCAGATTGTCTGTGTACATCTTTTATTCCTTCTTCTCTAATCCCTAATCCTTCTTTTGAAAATATGATATGTTGCTCAACTGCAAATGAAATGTTGGAATGTGCCAATGGATGGATTCAAGCTTCATCGCCAACCACAGATTATGTGCATACCTGCGGAAACTATTTAGGAAATACCAGCATACCAGCGTATGCTCCACTTCCTTTTCCTGATGGAGAAGGTGCTGCTGGTTTCAGGGATGGACAACAATTTGCAGGTATACAGTACAAGGAATATGTCGGCGCTTGTCTGAATGAAGATATGCTTGTAGGTTCAGAATATCGCTTAGACTTTTTTGTTGGTTTCAGGAACAATGTTTTTGGAAGCTTAAGTTTTACGATGGGAGTCTTTGGAAGTACCAATTGTGCCAATCTTCCTTTTGGAAGAAACAGTAGCAATATTGGATGTCCGGCAAATACAGGTTTATACGACCAATTAGATGAAATAGAAGTTAGTGGTTCCAATGAATGGGTCAATGTTGTCCTTGATTTTATAGCAGAAAAACCTTATGAAGTTATTGTCTTAGGACCTGCATGTGCGGGCAATCCCAATTTTATTTATGATCCATACTTTTATGTCGATAGACTTGCACTTGCCGAGGTTGGACAGTTTGGAACTCCTTTTGAAAGTGTAATAGGGAGTATTTGTCAGAATGACTTGATTATCTCAGTTACAGACAATTCAGGAAGTATCTTATCAGTGGTATAAAGATGGGATCGCTCTAACTGGCGAGACTTCTAATAGTATAGAGCTTGAAGCGAGCCAAGACGTTGAAGGATTTTATCTTGTCACTATTAATACAGTTGAAGGGTGTAGTCTATCGCAAGAGTACGATCTTCGTATTCCACCGTATTATGAGCCATTAGATCAAGCTATTTGTGAAAATGAAAGCTTTACAATTGGATCAGAAATTTTTAATTCTGAGGGTTATTATGAAATTACGCTTCCGGCGGAAGATGGATGCGATTCTATTGTACAATTGAATTTGGATATTCTCCCTTTGTCAACTTCATATTTTGAAGCTAGTTTTTGTGAAGGTGAGACTTACAGTTTCAATCAACAAAATTATAGTGAAGGAGGGAGTTATGAGGTAATTTTATTCAACTCATTCGGATGTGATAGTCTTATACAGTTTGAACTAACAGAAATTGCAATAGGCCCTGGAGTGAGTATACCTGAGTCAATAGATATTGAACTGGGTGAAAGTTTGATTCTTAAGCCGGTAGTTTCTGATCCAAAGTGGGTTAATTTCTCTTGGTTAGACGAAGAAAATCAGATTGTTGGTAGTCAAGCAGATATTGATATCCAATCTATTGTGCATTCTACTACCCTCATTCTTGAGTCTAAAGACATAAATGGATGTGTAAGTCTTGACTCAATTTATATAAATGTAGATAAGTCAAATATTCGGCTTTATATCCCGAATGTATTTACTCCACAATCTAATTCCATCAATGACAGGTTTAGAACATTTGGGTCTATATCTCTGTCAAAAATTCAAAGTTTTCAAATTTATGATCGTTGGGGTAATATGGTTCATGAAGAAAATGAAATTCTAGAAATTAATGAACTTGAAGGGTGGAATGGTATTATAAATGGCCAATATGCGGAAGTCGGGGTTTATGCTTACAAAATAGTAGCAGAATTTCTCGATGGTTCAATTCAAACTTTTAGCGGAGATATGACACTAATCAGATAGACATAATTAATTATTTTTAAATAATATAAATCAATGAAATTAGACAGGATCATTTTCACTTTCCTTTTTTTTAGCCTGGTAATATCTACCTCATGTAATAATGAGGAACCCCCGATCAATGAACCGGATCCAATGGAAGAGATCATGGAACCTGATGAAAATGCAAACTTCTTAAACCTTAAGTCGGATTATATTTTTGATCAAAGCAAGCTGCACACTTTTGAATTAACGCTTTCAGAATCTAATTTGAATAAACTGGACTCAGACCCTTCAGCTGAACAATATGAAGAAGGATCACTTACTTTTGAGGGAGAAACTGTGAGCAAAGTTGGTATTAGATATAAAGGTTCGATTGGAGTATGGGTCGGCTGTTTGTCCGGTGGATCTACATTTGATCCCAGCGGATTTAAAACCTGTACCAAATTATCAATGAAGGTTAAGTTTAATTGGAATAATCCTGAAGACAAATTTTATGGTCTTAAAAAATTACAGTTTCACTCTATGAATCTTGACGATTCTCAAATGCACGAACGTCTCGGATATTGGTTTTTCAGAGAAATGGGAGTTCATGCACCACGTTCCGTTCATGCTCGATTGATTGTTAATGGTGAATACGTGGGAGTCTTTGCTTTGACAGAACAGATTGATGGTCGATTTGCAAGGTTCAATTTTGACGATGGGACAGGAAATATATATAAAGAAATATGGCCAATTACAGATAGAGGTCAACCCTATGCCAACAACTCTTATCTAAGTGCTCTTGAAACCAATAAAGATGAAAATCCTTCAGTAGCTTTAATCAGGACATTTGGAGAAGAATTAGCAGCTGCTGACCGTGATACGATTCAATCTGTAATTGAAAAATGGATGGATATCGATGAGATCATATCTTATATTGTTGTTGACAGATCTATTCGTCATGATGATGGTCCATATCATTGGTATTGTGGTGGAGGACAATGTGACAACCATAATTATTTCTGGTATGAAGACCCAAGCACATTGAAAATGCACTTGATTCCCTGGGACTTAGATAACGCATTTGAGAATATAATGTTTGATGCCAATCCTGTAACTCCTGTAGCTGATAAATGGAATGAGACAAGAGCGAATTGCCAAGCCTTCTCTTACGGATCATGGGGTATCCTTCAGAGATCGGCTGCTTGTGACAAATTAATGGGAGGATGGGCCACATATGGAAATAAATATGAACAGATAAAATCTGACTTTTTCAATGATCAATTCTCAGAAACAAAGGTCAATGAATTAATCAATACCTGGAGTACACAAATCAGAGATGCAACTATTGAAGCCAACACCTTACATGGTGATGCTATTTCCGTTTCGAGGTGGGAAAGTGCAATGGGTCAGTTAGAGTCTCAGCTGGATTTCGCCAGGAATAATTAAATAAATAAGTGTGAAAAACAAAATTTCAATAAGGAGTTGTACAATCGGTTTTCTTTTTATATCTACACTTGGATTCTTTTCTCAAGATCTTTGTTCTCAGGATTGGGCTAATCTTGAACGATTTAAAAAACAGAATTCTATGATTAAACCACCCTCAGAAAATGAAAACAGAATTGTTTTTATGGGCAATTCTATAACGGAAGGATGGCTACAGGATTCCCTTAGCTTTTTCCATACGAAAGGATATATTAACAGAGGAATTAGTGGTCAGACCACTCCGCAAATGCTATTAAGATTTCGTGCTGATGTTATTGATCTGAATCCCAATACTGTTGTCATTCTTGCTGGAATAAATGACATTGCCGGTAATACTGGTCCGTCCACAATTCAGATGATATTTGATAATATTAAATCTATGACTGAATTAGCAAAGATCAACACCATAGATGTTGTTATTAGTTCTGTCTTACTCGCTAAGGATTTTCCGTGGAGTCCGGGAATGGAGCCTGCGCAGAAGGTGATCAATTTAAATCGTTTATTGAAAAACTATTGTGATACGCATTATCTTGTTTATCTGGATTATTTCAGCGAAATGGTTGATGAACATTATGGTTTGAAAGAGAGTTTGACTTATGATGGTGTCCATCCAAACATGGCGGGATATAAAGTTATGCAAGCTTTAGCTGAAAAGGCCTTATTGAAAGTTGAGAATAATTCAACATCCAATACGGGTAGATAAAAATCAGACTTTTAAATAATTTTTAAAAGGATTGGCTGATAGCGCTCCGCTGATACTTAAAACCTTAAGGTAATTCAGATATATATCTTCAAGGTATTTTACTGATTTTAATTCTCCTTGCAGAATTGATTCGTTGATTTCTAAAATAAGCATAGGATCATAACCACTTTTCTTTTTTACCAGTGATGCGATTTTATCCAGCTCTCCCCTTTCCTTGGTTTTCAACTTAATGAAGTTTTTATAGATCTTGATATCACGATTTAATTCTTTTGTTTCCTCCAGGAGTCGTAATTCCCGGCTAGCTGATTCTGATTTCAATCTGAGATCAAGCTGATCCTTTTCAAGTTTAAAGCGTTCAATTTTCAATTTTCGATTACCTGAGTTTGGAATTGCAAAACCAATACCTATAGATAACTTTTCATCGAGCATTTTAGAATGTGGACCTTGATATCTTAATTGAGCAAAATCGAGAATTTGCTTTCCCTCTGCCAATTCCAAATCTATTTCTTTTTGAATCCCATCTTGCTCATATAGTATATCTTGAATGTCAGGGGAATTATTGTTAAATGCGACTGCATTTATTTGAGATTCAATTTTCGATATAGGAGCAATTCCGGTAAAATCGATTTGCTCTTCATTCAAACCGTATTTTTCAAATAAATCTTCTTGCTCAATATTTAACTCGAAAATTGTTTGAATTAAGGTATTACGATCAAGTTCCAGATCAACTAAATCCTTTACATCGATATTATAAATTCCCATTTGGCGTTCAAGAATCAATTTTTTATCCTTAAGAACCAATTCAAGTTCGGACAATAATTTATGTTCCTCACTGATTAAAAAAATACTTATCCAATCTAAATAAAGGTCAAGAACAAAATCATCATAAAACTCCAGTGCATTTTCATTTGGATCACTTCGGTAATGTAAATTCAGGGCTTTTTGCGCCTTTCTGATCATTGGGGTACTTGGCCGCACTCTAAGCGTGTATTCCTGTTTATCCAAGTCAAAATCCCGGGTTTCTGTTCTGAGTTCTATCTCGTTTATCCAGGGAAAATTTAAATCTGATCCCAATGTTTCAGATTCCTGTTGCAGAGCATTCAGATTGCTTTCTAAAAAGACATCTGAGTCAACCTTTTGCTGGCTTGCTAACGAGAGGTAAGACAATAATAAAAAGGATATCGCTATGAATGATTTACCCTTCATTATTAATACTTAAGGCTACTTTTTCTTTTTGTAAAAAACTGTTTTCTTTTGAAATCTCGATGAGCACTTCTCTACCATATGTTTTAAGACCTGGAAGTTTGCGAAGTCTAGTAGGAATTTCAACAATTCTTGAACCTAAGCCTATTACTTTCCCTGGGTAATGAATATTTTCATCTTTAAGAGAGGATACTCTGAATAGTGTTCCAATTTCTACTTCTAGAGTCAAGTCTTCGTGTACATAACCTCTTATAATTCCTGAATGGGGCTCATAAAAACTTAACAATGTTTTATAAGATGGAACATGTTCCGCCTCTTTACAAAATATGTTACCAATCAATCCTTCAGTGGGAGCATTAACAACTATCTCCAGTACCTTTTGTGATTCTTCGAATTCCGCTTCGGCTTTTAGTCTGTTTACCTGAGCCAGATAAGGATTTTTACCAAGCGTCAATTCATTGTTGATGCTTTGAATCTCTAATGCGAATGCTTCTTCTACCCCTACTTTTTCAGTTTCAAGTTCAGTGATCTTATTAAGAATGGGATTAAAGTTTTGTTCTTCAACTTTTATTGAACTCAGACCTTCAACCAAGGAAGATTTAAATTCAATTTCTTTTTGAAGATTTTTTATTTCCAAATCGATCTCTGTTAGTTTATCGTCCCTGGCTTGCTCTTCTCTGTCTAGCTGATCCTTTTTTTTCTGTTGCCACAAGCGAGATTCTGCATACAATTCATCAATCTTAAATTCTTGGTCGGATAAGCTTTCCTTTGATTTTACACGCGCTAGTTTCATCAGTACTTCGCCAGGCTTAACAGCCTGACCAGGAGTCACATTTATTTCCTGGACAACAACCGGATGATTATAGTTGATTTCAGTCTGATTGCTTTCAGCAAATCCATAAAATGATAATACTTCTCTTTTGGAATCACCTAAGATGTAGATAAATCCAAGTCCGATAACTGCAACGATGATATAGAATAATTTCGATCTCATTACAGCTGTGAATCTTGTTTTCTAAAATTAAGTCTTAATGCTTCCAGACCTTCAAGGTTTTTAAAAGTTGTATTAAGTTCTGTCAAACTGGCTTGCTCCTTTAGTCTTATTAAATATGAAAACTCTTGTAAGTTCTCTCTGGAAATAGATTCTTTTATTATTGTCCCTTCTTCGGTTAATGTTTCAACTTCTTTCGGATTAAGATATCTCAATTGATCAAGTTCAAAACTGCGGCAATACTTATTTAGAATATTTTCGATACTGGCTCTCTGAAAATCATTCTTAGGAACTTGTAATCTTAAGGTTCCAATCAATTCATTGGGAGCAGCATAAGGTGAGAATCTCAATAAAAATGCAGCCAAACAAAATACTATTGTCCCTGTTAAAGCAATACTAAACCCAAAGACACCACATGAAATTCCTGCAGCTAGAGAAGCAAACATAAAAGTCATATTCCTGGGGTCATTCAATACAGTTCTGAATCTGATAATAGCTAATGCGCCTAACATTCCTAAACCACGCGCCAGGCTATCTCCAATAGCCTGCATTACTGTAGCCGCCAATATTGAAATAAGCGCTAATGATTGCAGAAAATGCGCCTTTTTATAAATGCTCTTTGTAGTCAATTCATAAGTGATTGCTATTAATGAGGATAAGAAAAAGGCAAACACTACAGTGATCAGTACCGCATAAAACGATGGGGTATCAGGACTATTTTCTAGTAATTGAAGATCAAACATCTAAGATTAATAAGCTACAAAAATAAGAATAGTAATGACATCTTCGATTAATTGAATGTCTCCTCAAACATGATTATCATATTTTGTAATTTAGGCCCCGAAATTGGCAAACAGTAAATAATATGGTGCAGGCTTTTCTAAGCAATATGAATTTATACTCCTGGGATTTCAACTTTGTAACATTATCAGATTATGCAATTTTAAGCATCATCCTTTTTGTAATCGTTTTTATCCGTTACCTCATTTTTTCCGGTGTGGCTCATTTTCTACTGAAAAAGCTTTTCAACAAACGGCTATTATATGTCGAGAAAACAACGAAAAAGCAGCTATACAATGAAATTAAATGGTCGGCAATTACCTCTCTAATCTTTTCTTTGTCTGGTGTTGGAATGATGAAGTTGTGGCAATTGGGACAAATCCCGATATATACCGAGCTCACCAAATTCCCTCTTTGGTATATTCCGATATCGATTTTTCTAATATTATTCCTTCACGAAACCTATTACTATTGGTTGCACCGATGGATGCACAAACCCAAAATATACCGGGCTATCCATAAAACTCATCATGACAGCCTGCATACATCAGCATTAACTGCATTTTCATTTCATCCTGTAGAATCGGTATTACAAGCAATCATCATTCCTTTGTTGATCTGGATCATCCCGCTTCATGTTTTTGCATTGATATTTATTCTGATGGTAATGACTGTTTCTGCGACAATCAATCATCTGGGATTTGAAATCTATCCAAAGTGGTGGAATAACAATTTCTTTTCGAAATGGATCATTGGTGCAACTCATCATGACCAACATCACACGAAATTCCTGTACAACTATGGGCTTTACTTTACTGTCTGGGATAAATGGATGAAAACAGAAAGTCCAGATTTTGACGAACGATATAAAGAGGTCACTTCCTGATAAATAATATTTAAATAAGTCTGGTTCTATCGTTTATACTTAATTTGTATAGCAATAAACAATACAGATGAAAAAGGTATTCCCATTTATTATTTTCTTGGCAATTCTTTTTGCTTGTAAGCATGAAGATGGAGTGCTTACTCAACAAGAAGATATCTATTCAACATGGGGTTTTGACAAATTTGAAAAAACAGATAGTCTGAATCCAATTTTAACTCCAAGCCCTTCTTTAATATTTAAATGTCCGATTTCAAATAAAGACATTGAATGGGAATCTAGAAATGTACTTAATCCCTGTGCCATAATCAAAGACGGCAAGGTACATCTGCTTTACAGAGCTCAAGATAAATCAGGAACCTCAAGAATTGGATTAGCCATAAGTGAAGATGGTGTCAATTTCACAAAAGAAGTTTTACCTATTTTTTACCCGGATAATGATGATATGAAAGCTTATGAATGGAGTTACATAAAAAACAAAGAGCCTGATTGCGAAAATTGTTTTGATGGTGTCGAAGATCCAAGAATTATAGAAACACCTGATGGTAATTATGTAATGACTTATACATCTTATGATGGGAAGATAGCTCGATTGTGTTCAGCAAGTTCACCCGACCTTAGAAATTGGACAAAACACGGCTTAGTACTTGGCGGTGAAAAATATAAAGATCTGTGGTCTAAATCAGGAGCCATCATCACAGAACGCATAGATGAAAAAATAGTAGCCACAAAAATCAATGGGAAGTATTGGATGTATTTCGGGGATACAGATTTGTATATGGCTACATCTGATGATCTAATCCAATGGAAGGTTTTGGAAAATGAAGAAAACGAGAAAATGATTTCTGTCCTTCATCCACGCAGTGGTTTTTTTGATAGTCGATTGGTCGAACCGGGCCTTATGCACTTAAGACTGAAGCTGGTATTTTATTAATTTATAATTCAAGCAATGCTGCTAATATGAATGATCCGAATTTACCCAAATTCACTTATGCAGCAAGCCAGGCTCTTTACGATAAGGAAATGCCCAACAAAATGATCGACAGAAAAACTGATTATTTTATTTATCCCGAGAAAGACTATGAAATTGTAGGTGAAGTCAATAACGTCTGTTTCGTTGAAGGCTTAGTTTATTTCAATAATAAGTGGTTTCTGTACTATGGAACTGCAGATTCAAAAATTGCAGTTGCAATTTCTGAAACAAAGATTATCTAGAATGGATTTAATTCAAAAACTAATCGATGGAAGAACAGATCTGATTTTTAAGATCATTGAAGAAGGAAATCCAGCTAATCTAACTGATGACAATGGAGTTTCATTGATTCGGTGGTGTGCTTATTATGGCGATGTGAGTGCGATTCGTTTTTTGATTTCAAAAGGAGCATCACTTGACGACTTGGGTAATAATCTTGACTTGAATGAAGCTGTATTCCATGGTCATTGGCAATTGTGTCAATATCTCTTAGAAAATGGCGCAAATGCAAATTCAATTCTTGAAGAAACCGGAGAATCAATTTTACATAGTGCGTTCTGCTCAGCCAACAGACCCGAATCAAATCTGATCATTCAATTACTGATTGAATATGGCGCTGACCCAAATGTCCATACCCTTCCGCATGCTGAAACGGGAGGTTTTATGCGCGATGCTCTGACAAAAGCAGAAACCCCATTACATCGAGCTGCAGCTTTTGGAAATGAAGACACCATTAACTTATTACTTGAGGCGGGCGCAGATAAAACCGCTAAAGACATGAATAGAGAGTCCCCATTATCATGGGCAAGCTGGCATCAACGACCGGCAAGTATTTTGGCTCTTTTGTCCTATGGAGAACATCGCATTCATCCCCTCCACATCAAAAACATACAAGCGGATCATGGTTCAGGATGGGGAGCAGGAATGTCAATATTAAGACTAGGTAAAATCCATCCCAAGAAATCTGAATCTCAGATCTAGCAGTTTCAAAAAATAGTTCCTATTTTGCTAAGCTTTCTTTTTAAAAAATATAACTTATTATGTTCAAATCAATCTGCCTTTTTCTTAGTCTTATTCTTTTGGTTTCATGCAAAACAGAAGATCCAGCCTCTATCCAGTCGGGAGCTCAAACATTTATCGATGACTATACAAGTCAAGTCAAACAATTGTATTACGATTCAGCTGAAGCAGAATGGGCAGCAAACACTCAAATTATTGAAGGCGATACGAGCAATGCCTTTAGGGTAACTCAAGCCAATGAAGCTTATGCAAAATATTCTGGAAGTAAAGAAAACATCAAGCAAAGTAGAAAATGGTTAGAGCAAAAGGAACATCTGGACCCACTCCAAATCAAACAACTTGAATCCATCCTTTATCAAGCTGCTAATAATCCGGCCATCGTACCAGACTTGGTCTCAGAAAGAATTGCTGCCGAAGCTGCACAAACAGAAATGCTTTTTGGTTTTGATTTTAAACTCAACGGAAAATCTGTCTCCACAAATGACATCGACAAAATATTGAGAGAGAACACAAATCTCGATGAGCGTTTGACAGCATGGTCAGCCAGTAAAGAGGTAGGCAAAGAATTACAAGATGGCCTTAATAATCTTCAGGGCTTAAGGAATAAAACCGTTCAGGCTTTAGGATATGATGACTATTTCAGTTACCAAGTATCAGATTATGGAATGACTGTAGAAGAAATGATGGAAGCATGCAATGGGATGGTTAAAGATGTATGGCCGCTATACAGGGAATTACACACCTATACGAGATATGAATTGGCTTCCAGATATGGTGTTTCAGAAGTTCCGGATTTAATTCCGGCTCATTGGCTTCCTAATCGATGGGGACAGGATTGGTCGTCTCTGGTTGAAGTTGAAGGGATTGACTTAGAAGGAATTCTAGAGGAGAAAGGAGACGAATGGTTGATTCAACAGGCGGAGCGATTTTACGTCAGTATGGGTTTTGAAGAACTGCCGCAAAGTTTTTGGGATAAATCAAGTCTCTATCCTGCTCCGGAAGATGCAGAATACAAAAAAAACAATCACGCATCAGCATGGCACATGGATCTTGATGAAGATGTGCGATGTCTTATGTCAGTTGTTCCCAATGCTGAGTGGTACGAAACAACACATCACGAACTTGGACACATTTACTACTATATGGCCTATACAAATCCAGATGTTCCTCCTTTACTTCGTGGCGGAGCAAATCGTGCCTATCATGAAGCAATAGGCAGTCAGCTAGGTCTGGCGGCCATGCAAAAACCATTCTTAGCCAATCTCGGCTTAATACCTGATGATTTAGAAACTGATGAAACACAAAAACTCCTACAAGAAGCTTTAAACTATATCGTATTTCTCCCCTGGAGTGCAGGTGTCATGAGCTTTTTCGAACATGATCTGTATGGTAAAGATCTATCTCCGGAAGAATACAACAACAGATGGTGGGAATTGAAAAAACAATTTCAGGGAATAGCTCCACCTAATGAAAGAGGAACTGATTATTGCGATCCGGCAACGAAAACACACATAAATAATGATGCCGCTCAATACTATGACTATGCTTTATCTTATGTGTTATTGTTTCAATTTCATGACTATGTTGCGAAGAGCATCTTAAAGCAAGATCCTCGTGCTACAAATTATTATGGCAATAAAGAAGTAGGTCAGTTTCTTAATGGTGTATTGTCAAAAGGAGCAACGGAAGATTGGCGGGAACTCTTGAAGTCATCTACCGGCGAAGATCTGAATGCTAAGGCGATGCTTAGTTACTTCGAACCGCTTACAGCCTATCTAAAAGAAGTCAATAAGGGAAGAACATGTACGCTTCCTGAGAGTATTTGAAGGGCTTAATAATATAAAAAACTAAATACGAGTATGAATTATTTTGTAGCTGAGATTCTGGGAACATTTTTACTTATTTTGTTGGGAAACGGTGTTGTCGCCAATGTTGTTTTAAATAAAACCAAGGGCAATAATTCAGGCTGGATCGTCATTACGACTGGCTGGGCCCTAGCAGTCTTTGTTGCAGTTGCTGTTGCTGGTCCTTATAGTGGTGCGCATATCAATCCAGCGGTTACTATTGCTTTAGCTGCTGCCGGTAAACTAGCTGCCGATCTTGTCTTGCCCTATATTGCCGCACAAATGATTGGAGCTATGCTGGGAGCTTTAGTTGTCTGGCTAAGTTATTATGATCATTATAATGTAACCGAAGATGGAGATAGCAAGTTGGCCACCTTTTGTACAGGACCGGCTATCCGGAACTTACCACGAAATTTCTTTTGTGAATTGGTAGGTACTTTTGTCTTGTTGGTTGCTGTATTATATTTCAGTGCCCCGGAAATTACTTTGGATTCAGGGGAAGCCGTGCCATTTGGATTGGGATCCCTAGGAGCTATTCCGGTAGCGTTCGTCGTGTGGGTTATAGGATTATCACTTGGAGGAACTACAGGCTATGCAATTAATCCAGCCAGGGATTTAGGTCCGAGAATAATGCATGCTATCCTACCTATGAAAAATAAAGGAGGCAGTGACTGGCCTTATTCATGGATTCCTGTAATCGCTCCGATTGTCGGTGGATGTATTGCAGCGGGATTGTATCTTATGACAATCGCTTAGGAACTCTTTATCATAATGGTTCGGACAAGAAACTGAAAAAACTTATTCTATCTCTTCTCCCTTCTTCTCATATAATAAAGTTCCTTTCTTATTATCCTCTTTATCACTTTCTACCCTTATTCTGTTCTCACGGGCAAAATCATCATTACGAACACCTGTTACTTGCCAACTGACTTCTACTTGTGGTTTATCAGTCTGAATAACAAAGGTTCCATTTTTCATTTTATCCTTAATAATGGCGTCTGCAAATTGTCCGATAACTGTTAACTGATATCTGAAATCTGTATTTAAAGATTCAAAATAGTCAGGCATTCCTACTTTTGCAAAACCATTTTCATCTGTAGTAATATTGCCATTATATACATTCATCATATCTGGTGACTCTACAAAAGAGTGGGATAAATATTTGTTAAGAGGATCAAGCGGGTGATCGATCTTAAAAGATCCTGCAGATTTAGCAAGGGTGCCTAAGATCTGAACATCTCCAAACATATCCAATCGTGGCAAAGCAACTCCACCAGGAGGATTCAAGTCATATTGATGAACGAAGTCAGGATGAGCAGATGTTGTATTGTCTTGAAGTTCACATCTAATCAGCCGGTTAATACTGTCATATTCATACCGGGTCACCAAATCATTATGATCATACTCTACATTCGGAGGTCCTTTCTCGCGGATTTCTAAAATACCCGGTGCTGTGTCATATCTGAATTCGTGCGGTGGTGCTGCAGATCCTGAAGCCGGACGCAAGAGAACCATAATTTCATCTCCCGGTGCTGTGTGCTCAACTCCTTTACCACCTAAATCTATAAGCAAGCCCGGGTCAAAATTAGGCGATCCTACCAAATTCAATTGTACAATTTCGGTAGGAACCGTTCTTCTCATTCCAATACCAACACCATCTTCACCTGAAGATCCAATGTTGGACACAACAAGATGATCTCTACCTAGGTCTCTATGCATATGAAACCAAAACTCTCCGGATTCGCTTGATCCTGTATCGTCAATTCCTTCTAAACGTAAATCATCGCCAAGATCAACTCTTACCCCGTCATCACCTGAAGAACCAATATTGGATATAGTTAATCTGTCTCCACCGAGAGAAGTATTTGGTGCTAAAACTAAGCTCCCTAATCCTCCAACAACATCTCGGCCCTCAATAGCTTGATTTTCTCCCAATAACATTTGGACTCCACTTACTGGTGGCGCGTCAATTTCTACCAACCGATATCGACATTCTCCCGCATCAACAAAAATATCAAAGAAAGAATCTCCTGCAGCAACAGGGTCCAATTGCAAATGAACTTCTTTTGCTGTAGTAGGATTAGTTGTGTGCAACTGAAAAGTAGTTTCAACATCGAAACTAATTCCATCAATTCCAGAAGAACCGATATTTGAAATCGTTAAATGGTCTGATCCTTTTTGGACCCGGACATCACCGAGTACCTCCAAATTCGGAAGGGCTTTAGACTGCAAAGCAGTTACAGAAATAATCAATAGAATTATTAGAACAATTGGAAAGTGAATAGATTTCATTGTGTTGTTTTTTAAGGGTAATTGATAATTAAAATTCCAACATGCAGAGTTGATTTTTAATTATACTTTAATTTTCAATTACAAATATAGATTGATTCTATATCTATTGCCATTCATTATTATTTCATTTTTATATTTTATCATTTTGTAATTTTATGATCAATAATATCTTATTAATTAATTTTACTGATACTATATACTGTGACATCTTGACATAAAGAGATGTAATATTGAACTTTTAATGCACCAATTGCTTATGCTCAAAAGCCAATGACCAAAACCATCCACTCACGGCTTTTAATTCCATATAAATTCGAATATAACTTGTGTACTTAAACACTTTTGCTTAATAACTGTTTTCATAGGGTCAAATGGAAAATGTCAATAATGGATTAATTTTAAGCAGGCGAACTGAATCCCCTTCAATCACTAAATCAAAATATTATGAGTATTATCAATTCTTTAATCCGTCTTTTGAAGAAAGAAAACCAACAAGCAACTGATGTCCCTGAAGGTCTATGTCCGAATTGCTGGGGAAGAGAAGAGTATGGTGGTCAATTTTATGAAACCGCAAAAAATAACAATATGGATGTCAACAGCACAAGCCCAAATATAGGGTGGGTTCAAGAGTATGCTAATAAACATTTATCAGGAATTCAATTGGTAAATCAAGACAATAAGATACTGTGTCAAAAATGCAAATTGACTTACAAACCCAGTCCATGAAAAGAGTAAACATGGAACAATATCTTGCAAATCCAGATTGGTATGAGTTAGAACAGGATCGGAGCCGGGTGCTCCTCCATGTCCTTATGGAAATCAATATCAATGGATCGGATATGACAAGGAACTCAAAGAATATATTAGATTTACGAAATCTGTATTTAAATTATTGATCAAAGATAATCCATGACATTTTCCGACATCATTCACAATCAGGAAAGCAATCAATTTAAAATGACATTTGGAGATGCTGAAGCATTTATTAACTATAGCGTCAAAGAAAATAAGTACTATCTTAATCATGCTGAAGTTCCATATCAATATCAGGGACAAGGGATAGGCCAAAAACTCGTAGAAAAAACCTTCGAGTATCTTGAGTCAAATAAAATTGAAGCTGTAGCTGTATGTTCTTGTATAAGAAAAGTAGCACGACTAGATTCTAAGTGGCAAAAGTTTAGTGGGTAATGCATTTTGCTTAAATGTCAGTTTAGTATTTTATTTAGTATTTTAAATGAATGAATCCCTGTGAAGAAGGTCACTCCTGTAAATCGTCAAATAAAAGTGGACCATTAAGTGAATAAAATTAAGTTATACATAACTATTAAATTCACTTTATTATGAACAAGAAAAACAAATCAGCAGAATCTTATGTCCGAGATGTAAAAAGAAGGACAAGACGTAAATTTTCTACAGAAGAAAAGATTAGAATAGTCATTGAAGGATTAAGAGGAGAACAAAGTGTTGCTTCTCTTTGTAGAAGAGAAGAGATTTCACAACCACTATATTATAAGTGGAGTAAAGATTTCATGGAAGCAGGGAAGAAACGTTTAAAGGGAGACACAGAACGTGAAGCCAATACTTCAGAAGTTCAACATCTAAAGACAGAAAATCAAGACCTTAAAGAGGTAGTAGCAGAACTTACTCTAAAAAATCGTGTGCTTAAAAAAAGCTTGAATGGAGTAAAATAAAATTCAAGAAGTATATGCGATTTACAGCAAAAGAAAAGATGGAACTGATTAGGCTGGTTGAGCAATCCGAATGGAGTGTTAGAAGAACTCTCAAGGAAATTGGTATTCACAAATCAACCTTTTACAACTGGTATAAGAAATACCATGTAGAAGGTATAACTGGATTAGAGGAAAAGAAAAGTACAAGGAAGCACTATTGGAACAAGATTCCTGATCGGATCAGGTCTGATATATTGAATCTGGCACTGGAAGTTTCAGAGCTTTCTTGTAGAGAATTGGCTTGCAGGTATACTGATGAGAATCAATACTTTATAAGCGAAAGCAGTGTTTACAGAATATTGAAATCTGCTGGACTGATAAACCCTCCTCATTATGATCTGATATCTGCCGCAGATGAATTTAAAGACAAAACAACAACTGTCAATCAAATGTGGCAAACTGATTTTACTTATTTCAAAATCATTGGCTGGGGATGGTATTACCTATCGACTATATTAGATGATTATTCTAGGTACATTATAAGTTGGGAGTTGTGCTCAACGATGAAAACCCTTGATGTAAAAAATACTTTGAATCAGGCATTAAACCATCCAAATGTAAATTTGAATAAACCGCCTAAGTTATTATCTGATAATGGATCTTGTTATTTAACGTGAATAATGTTTAAGCAGCCCATAAAGTTAGTTGATTCGTTTTTATGGGAGTTATGTTAAGTGATGGTTTTTTAGGAAAAAAGCAATAAGCAGTTAAAGCGGCAACAATATTAACCAAAAACCCTTTAACAGATCGATGTCTAGTGTGTTCTATTTTGCAAATATTTTTGAGTTCATCATTTACAGATTCTACTAAAGCTCTTTTTCTTAAAAGAATAGCCTCTACATCAGAGAGATTTTGTTTTTTCATATTTTTTCTCACTTTAGTAATAAGCTGTATTCCATCTTGAAACAGTAAATCTGATAATGCTTTTGAAATATAGCCTTTATCTCCAAATAGTTTTCCAAAAACCTCCTTAGTCATTGCTGTCATTAGTTTAATATTTCTGTCATCTACATTACCTTTTGTAAGGTAAAAGGATAATAATTCACCTTTATCATTGATAATTAAATGAAGTTTAAACCCAAAAAACCATCCCATTGTTGATTTTCCTTTTTCAGCAATTCCTTTAAAAACTTTATGCTGTTTCTCTCTCTTGATATGGCATACACGTAATAGAGTAGAGTCAATATAATTGATGCCTCTAGATTTACCCAAGCCTCTATATTTTAAATACAACATAAGGGGCAGTAATATTCTCTCTTGGCGTGCATTAAATCTTTCGTAGCTAATTAGATCAGGAAATAAGTCATCTAAATGTTTACAAACATATTGCATATAAAAATGCTTAAAATTTGTAAAATGACCAAAATGACCAAAATGATAAAGCAAATAAATACTCATCATCTCAGAATCGGATAATTTTCCTTTTCTATTACGCCTTTTAGTCTTTGTATCTTCTAATTTTGGATGATTTTCTATGTTTTTAATAAATTCTTGTTGAAAATCATCTATTTTCACAAAGAATTCAGTAACTTTATCTCTAAGCATGAGGGTGTTTTTAGACTATTAAGATACTGATAATCAGTAAATAATACAAATAAAAACACCCTTTTTCTTATCCATTATTCACGTTATTTAAGTCAAGAGTTGAGCTCTTATTTGGATGATTACAAAATTAAACATGTGAGAGGAAGACCTGGTCATCCTCAAACGCAAGGCAAGATTGAAAGGTATCACAGAACGATGAAAAATGTAATTAAACTGGATCATTATTACAGCCCAGGTGAATTGAGTTTTCGTCTTTCACAATTTGTAAAATATTATAACCATCACAGATATCATGAATCTTTACAAAACTTGATACCAGCAGATGTTTATTATGGATTAAAAGAAGAAAAACTGAAGAGAAGAAAATTATGTAAACACAAAACATTTAAAAAACGCAGACAAAAATATTTCAATTTAACTTTTAAAAGTGTAACTTAATTTTATTCACTTATTGTCCACTTTGGTTTGAAGACCTACAAATTAATCCTTCGAGATAAACTCTATCCCTGTGTTTGTAATAGGTTCCCTCTTTATATGCACCGCCATAATCTGTCCAGCTTCCATTAAGAGGTAATAAAATTTCAGCTTCCGAGTCTACATAATTCTTAGTAGCAACATCTTGATTTCCTGTTGGATCAGCAACGTTGGTTATTTTGGTATTTCCGGCGTCATTTCCTTCATTAAGCACTTCGGATAAAGATTGAAGTTCATTTGTAGCGCTAGGATCCAGGTCTTCAACCCAACACGCTTCTCCATCTCTATTTTGTTGTAAGTTGTATTTATCAAGTTGATATTTATACATATTTGGAAGAGCACTAAATCCTGTTCCATAATAAGCTGTACTTCCTAGTGTAAAAGCCACCCCTCCAGAAAGATTCATCAGCATATTGTCAACCTGTGCCCAGCTATCACTCACGGGATCATATTTGTAAAAATCATTAAGATAATTACTGGAAACATCTGTCCCACCTCCTACATATGCTTCTCCTTCAAGGACAAATGCAACAGCATCATACCTGCCAATACCTGGTAAATCAGCAAGCTGAGTCCAGGAATCAGTATTGGGATCATACTTATAGAATTCTTTAGAAGGGTTAGCGAAGTTATGTTCATGACCTGTGTTTACATATCCAAAGCCCTCTAAGGTAAAAGCTACAGCTCCACTTTTATCATTACCCGGCATAGCTGAAATTGAAGACCATGTGTGTGTATTGGGATCAAATACATAGAAGTCGTTATTCGATAGATTAAAGTCATCGGTTCCTGTTCCCATGTAAGCATAATCTCCAATCACAAAAGCCGCGGATTCCTTTATTTTTCCACCGCCAAATCCTCCGGGAATTTCATAAAGTGAGTTTTCATTTATGTCCCATTCCCACATCCTGTCTATGGTAGAAGACGAACAATTGTCAACACCTGTACCTATATATGCATAATCCCCTATAACAAAAGCAACTGCCCTTGATATACCATCTATTGGATCAAGAGCCTGACCGGTAGTTACCCAAGCGTCATTAACTTGATCATATTGGTAGATTATTGAATAGCAGCAATAGGATCCATTCTCACCATTTACGATGTAAGCCTCATTATTATGTACAAACGATACACCCTCATGATGAGCCGTCCCTCCGAAATCATTGATTGCAATCCAGCTTCTAGTTTCCGGAGCCATATTTTCTACGTTAGAATAATCGAGTCCACAATTTTGAACCCAATTATTCCCATTGTAAATATTAATACAATCGTCATCAGTTGAGTAGACCTGCAATCCCTCTGCAGGATTTACAATTGCAAGAATCTGAGCAGTAGTCATCCTGGGAATCAGCAAACCCTTAGATGTACTTTCTATATCTAGTGCGGCAGAATTATCTGCATTCGTCTTTCCGATAACGACATCATTATGAGTAAATGCATTGTCTTCCAACTGACTCCAGGGACCTGTGGTCAATTCTCCGTTAGGCTTCATTGCGTGAGTCTGAATAGGATTCCCAAGGCTAATAATTTTTAAACCATTACTTGCGGCTATGTAAGCATAATTATTGTCAATATCTAAACCACCATCACTCCCATTCGTATCTATAATGTCTTTTAAATTTGGATTAGCCGGATCTGAAACATCAATGATTTCCATAAAACTTGATGTCGCAAACTTGATGCAAGCCAGTTTACTTTCTACATCAATACTTAAAGGAATTGATTCAACAAGATCATGAACAACTACAGAAACCGGAGAGGAAGGATTTGAAATATCAATAATTTCCAGCTTATCGGTATTGGTCAAGATGATATATGCATAGTTACCTATTACTTTAATATCACTAATGAATCCACTAAGTGCTATTGTACTTAATTCATTTGGTGAAGCAGGGTTAGAAATATCAATAATTTTTAGTCCTGAACTCGTAAGGAGATACAATAAATTACCATTGACAACGGATTGCCCAACCGTACTTCCTGCATTAAAATCTGTGACCGCACTTAATGATGCTGGGTTCGTAATATCGATGATCTTTACGATGTTATTAGACCAAAGAGATACAAAAGCGTGTGTAGCGTTCACACTAATATTATAAGGAGCGCTAGCTACAGGAAAACTCGATTCCAGAGTTGGGGAAAGTGGGTTGGTAATATTTACAACTGAAATATAATTTCCCAATTCGTTTGTTACAAATGCAAAGTCCCCTGAAATAGCAAGGTGGATTGGAGTATATCCTAAAGAGATATCCGAAGCAAGTATTGGATTCTCAGGATCTGAAACATCGACTATTTCAAGCTTCTCGGTGTCTTCATTAGGGATATACAAGTAATCTCCTTTCTTTTTTGGCGCGCGGGGAGTAGTTCCAATGCCCCCGAATTCAGATATGCACTCCGGATAGATTTCATTCTCAATTCTATCGAGTGGACTGATAGCGACCCACTCAATAGAATTAAAATAAAAGAATTGGTTATTTGAGGAATCATAAACAAGCAAACCTGTTGCTGGATCATCAATTGATTCTCTTTCTTCGGTAGTCATTCTGGGTACAAGCACACCTTGATCGCTACTTTCCAGTTCAAAGATGGCGGACGGATCCTGGGCCGATAATGAAATAGCAAAAAAGAATAGAATAATTAAATTGAAACCTGATTTTTTAGAAGTTGAATTTTGATATTTCATCGCTATTAATTTTATAGCTTAAATTTCAGTAGTCTTAACTGAGAATTCAATTTTTTGCTACCACATGAAAGGGGGGTGTGCTCATTTTCTAATTAAGAATTACTCAAGATATTTTTCTTAACTTAATAGGAGCATTGTTGTGTGCGGACGATGCGTGTGTGGAGATGAGATTATTTCTCAATATATGTTTGTAGACGCTTGTATACGGATATATTGCGAAATAAAAGTGTAGATATAAACAAGTTCTAGGTAATTATAAAAAAACTAAAGATTGAAATTATTATTTGAAATTCCATTCACTAGACACGTAGTATCAATAGGCAAAAAGGTTGTCTTTACGGCATGTAAATCATCTGATTTCTTCAACATGCATAAGGGAAATATGTCAGAATACTTGGGTGTCGTCTCAAATAGTATTCCAACTATTGTTCTAGACAACCATATTCGTGAATTATGCACTTTTTCAGAAGGTATAATATTCAGTCAAAGCTCAGGTCCTGAAATTGTTAAATACTATAACTTTTCATCAATAAAAGGATAGTGGTTTAAATAGGTTGAGTTTCTTATATTAGCACATGGAACATACTACTACTACTACTACTACTACTACTACTACTATTACTATTACTTGTCCCCATTGCAATTGTACTGACCTTCAAAAGAATGGTCATAGAGAAAACGGGAGACAACGTTGGCGTTGTAAAGTCTGCAAAAAGAGTTTTCAACTTAGCTATAGCTATAGCTATAGCTATAAAGCCAGAGAGCCCGGTGTTAAAGAACAAATTGACTCATTAATTCTCAATAGTTCAGGGGTTCGAGATACAGCAAGGATTTTAGGGATCAATAAAAATACGGTGATAGCTCACTTAAAAAAAAACGCTTCAAGTGAACCCTTATCTATTGAACAAGGAAGAAGTTCAAAGCCTTGATAATTTGGCAGTAAGTTTTCACTATACAGCAGAGGCAGATGAGTTTTGGTCTTATGTTGGCAGTAAGGCGAATCAAAGGTGGACTTGGTATGCGATGGATAAGCATTCCGGGATGATTTTGGCTTGGGTTAATGGAAAGCGTACCGATGAGAGCTTTGAAAAACTTCTGGATCTTCTTAAAGACATTCCCATTGGTGACTATTATACGGATGATTGGGGAGCTTATAGTAGGTCATTGCCAAAAAGCTTACATACTATTGGGAAAGATTTGACTTGGAAAATAGAACGGAAAAACTTGAATTTTAGAACGCATATCAAACGTCTTAATAGAAAAACCATTTGCTTTTCCAAAAATGAACAGATTCACGATAATGTCATTGATATGTACATCGAAAAATACTATTATAAATCAGGAACTTATGGAGATCATCAGCCTATTTGACCCAGCACCAATAAAAGTATTGTCAAAGAGGTCGATGTATATTGTATCGAATATCTATGGCCGTAAGTATCCGGAATTAGTATTAATGCGAACAAATCATAATGGCAAACCAGGAGATTTCATGATTTTGAATAAAGACTTTGAAGTAATTAATGGCCCAAGTATACGTTTCAACTTAATTTCTAATAAGCACCTAATAAGATACATTTGGAGAGAATCAATAATTAAAATATATGACCGAGACTCAGAAACATTAAAATGGGAATTAAACCTAAATGTTTATTATCCAGACGTTCCTCAATTTAAAGAGAAGAATGTACTGGAATACAGATGGATCAAACTTATTGATGAAACACTATATATTCCTACACGTTCGGGTTTAATTTTTTCCTTGTGTTTGAATGAAAGCCAAATAAATTGGATACTCATTTCTGAACCTGGAATTGGAGCAGTATCATTTGAAAGAGATCTTTTCTATGTTACTACTCCTGGAACAATTCTAACCTGTAACTCAAATTCATGTGAAATTGTAAATCAAAAAGAACTTATTACATTTAAGAAATCCTTTTGGAAAAGTAGTTATTGTGATATATATCACAAATTCTGGGTATTTGAAAAATACTTGATTTTCTTTAATCGTGATATTTTCCTAATTCTTAATAAAAATGATTTGTCATATTATAATTCCTTTAGAATTAAAGGCGGATTTGTAAACACACTTTGGAATTTACAATATCATCAAGATCATCTGTACATTATCTAATTCTGATAACACCTTACTGGTTTACAAAATGGAAGATTAGGAATTTATGGGAATAGCGTTATTTAACTATATTGTAACTACCTAGAACAATGTGCCCTATGAAAAGCAATAACTTTAACAATATTTAATTTTTTTTTATTATTTCATTGCTATTTCTTCTTTGAGAAAAATAAAGGCCTTCAAAAAAAGAGGTCTTTCTTTTTCGATATTATTATCGGTACTGAAGACTTGCTATTCTTAAGACAGTCTATAATTTAAAAATAAGATTTATTCAATACTCTTTGGGATTAACCCAAAGAGTATTGGTTTCTTGGAGCATACTCTCTTGGACTCTTCCTTCCAAGTGAGCCATGAGGATGATTATCGTTATAATCTTTACTCCATTTGTCTGCAATTATTTGGAACTGTGATATGCTGCTAAACATATATGCATCCAAAACATCTTCTCTAAATGTTCGATTAAACCTTTCTACATATCCATTTTGCATTGGCTTTCCAGGCTCTGAATATATTCGCTTTATACCTCTTAGCTTACACCAAT
Source organism: Saprospiraceae bacterium (assembly GCA_965248155.1). Lineage (GTDB taxonomy): Bacteria > Bacteroidota > Bacteroidia > Chitinophagales > Saprospiraceae > RFSX01. The sequence goes on along the minus strand of CBDFIO010000002.1, from coordinate 1,036,468 downwards.
TCTTATAGTCGTTTGAAGTAAATTCAGGCCCATTGTCAGATCGTATATATTTAGGTTTCCCGTAGTATTCTAACAACTCATCTAAAAACCTGGTTACTCTTACGGAAGGAAAACTTATACTCCCTTTATTTAACAGGCTTTCTCTATTACAATCATCTATTACATTCAATACTCTTAATGTTCTACCATCACTCAGACTATCACTCATAAAATCCATACTCCATATTTCATTCACTGCTTGAGGTTGATATAATGGCATCCTTAGTTCCTCTGGCAATTTTCTTCGCTTTTTATGTCTACGTACTAAACCCATTTCTCTGTATACTCGCAGCATTCTACTCCATGCCCATTTATAGCCTTCTCGTCTTGTCCTATTATAGTAGTTTTCAAATCCTCTGTTAGGTGCTATTTTTAACAGCTCTTTATACTTCGCTACTATTGCACTATCGTCTACTTTACTCTCATAATACCATGTTGATCGACTCCATCCTATTAGTGAACATAGCCGCTTTATTCCAACTTTATAGGTACCCTTCAAATAGATTACAACTTCTCTTTTGACGGAAGACTCTACCACTTTTTTCCAAGAACATCTTTTGCCATTTGCAAGTCCAGTGATACATCTGCAAACATCCGTTTGAGTTTCCTGTTTTCATCCTCTAATTCCTTTAGACGTCGCAAATGGCTTACTTCCATTCCTGCATATTTCTTACGCCAATTGTAAAATGTACCCTTATTGATGCCTAACTCTCTGCTGAGGTCTTCTACCGATCTTCCAGATTCGTTTTCCTTTAGAGCCTTTATTATTTGGCCCTCTGTAAATTTACTTTGTTTCATAACAGCTTAAATTTATAAAATTTGTTCATTTTTAAACTGTCTTAATTTTACGCAAGGTTACAGTACGGTGTCCTATATTGTAGGTCTTCAAACCAAAGTGGACCATTAAGTGAATAAAATTAAGTTACACTTTTAAAAGTTAAATTGAAATATTTTTGTCTGCGTTTTTTAAATGTTTTGTGTTTACATAATTTTTTTCTCTTCAGTTTTTCTTCTTTTAATCCATAATAAACATCTGCTGGTGTCAAGTTTTGTAAAGATTCATGATATCTGTGATGGGTATAATATTTTACAAATTGTGAAAGAGGAAAACTCAATTCACCTGGGCTGTAATAATGATCCAGTTTAATTACATTTTTCATCGTTCTGTGATACCTTTCAATCTTGCCTTGCGTTTGAGGATGACCAGGTCTTCCTCTCACATGTTTAATTTTGTAATCATCCAAATAAGAGCTCAACTCTTGACTTAAATAACAAGATCCATTATCAGATAATAACTTAGGCGGTTTATTCAAATTTACATTTGGATGGTTTAATGCCTGATTCAAAGTATTTTTTACATCAAGGGTTTTCATCGTTGAGCACAACTCCCAACTTATAATGTACCTAGAATAATCATCTAATATAGTCGATAGGTAATACCATCCCCAGCCAATGATTTTGAAATAAGTAAAATCAGTTTGCCACATTTGATTGACAGTTGTTGTTTTGTCTTTAAATTCATCTGCGGCAGATATCAGATCATAATGAGGAGGGTTTATCAGTCCAGCAGATTTCAATATTCTGTAAACACTGCTTTCGCTTATAAAGTATTGATTCTCATCAGTATACCTGCAAGCCAATTCTCTACAAGAAAGCTCTGAAACTTCCAGTGCCAGATTCAATATATCAGACCTGATCCGATCAGGAATCTTGTTCCAGTAATGCTTCCTTGTACTTTTCTTTTCCTCTAATCCTACAATTCCATTTTCCCGATATTTCTTATACCAGTTGTAAAAGGTTGATTTGTGAATACCAATTTCCTTGAGAGTTCTTCTAACACTCCATTCGGATTGCTCAACCAGCCTAATCAGTTCCATCTTTTCTTTTGCTGTAAATCGCATATACTTCTTGAATTTTATTTTACTCCATTCAAGCTTTTTTTAAGCACACGATTTTTTAGAGTAAGTTCTGCTACTACCTCTTTAAGGTCTTGATTTTCTGTCTTTAGATGTTGAACTTCTGAAGTATTGGCTTCACGTTCTGTGTCTCCCTTTAAACGTTTCTTCCCTGCTTCCATGAAATCTTTACTCCACTTATAATATAGTGGTTGTGAAATCTCTTCTCTTCTACAAAGAGAAGCAACGCTTTGTTCTCCTCTTAATCCTTCAATGACTATTCTAATCTTTTCTTCTGTAGAAAATTTACGTCTTGTCCTTCTTTTTACATCTCGGACATAAGATTCTGCTGATTTGTTTTTCTTGTTCATAATAAAGTGAATTTAATAGTTATGTATAACTTAATTTTATTCACTTAATGGTCCACTTTTATTTGACGATTTACATCTTTATTATCTTTTTCTTATATAAGGATTAAGAAAATGGAAACATATTTAAATTGAAATACAAGACTGTCAAAGAAATGTCATTTTTATTTAATGTAGAAAGTGGATTTTTTGGCTATATTTTTGTTATTTTAATGTGGCAATGTATAATAACTTGCTATTTAGGTATAAAAAATCCTGAAATATCACCTAAAAGGGGGATTTACCCCTAGAAATTATGTTTTATCTTTAACCTATATTTGATTAGAATAAGAAAAACCTTTTCAAGTACTATTGTGAACAATCTTTTAATAAACTTTAAAATCATACTAAAATGAAAAATATTCTCTTTATAATTTGTTTCCTCTTTTTAGGGAGTCTTGCTTATTCGCAGATTAAAGTTACCGCCCCTGGTGACGTAGGAATAGGAACAACCAGTCCGAATTATAAGTTGGACGTGGATGGAAATGCATCTGTACAAGGAGCCAATCTTTATTTAGGAGAAGATGCAGGTGCGGCTCAGGCTACTGTTAGAGTAGGTGGTAACAGAACAGTTAATGGACCAGCGGCCATTCAATTTATTAATGATCCCGGATCAGGTTTATCTACAAAGTTTGTAAGAAACAATGCCGGAGGTGGAGGTTTAACTCATGGAGGAACAAGTGCCTTGACTTTTGCAGCAACCGGTGCGGCGTCTATAACACTTAAAACCGATAACATTAATAGAATGATTATCAAAGAGACTACTGGAAGAGTAGGAATTGGAACAAGTAATCCTGGTGCTCTATTACATGTTAATAATTCTACTGTTTTCAAACCAGGTGGAGGAACATGGACCGCACCTTCTGATAGAAGATTGAAGAAAAACATTAAGCCGTTTCAAGATGGATTAGAAGAGATTCTAAAAATCAATACATATACTTTCCAATATAATGGTAAAGCAGAAATTCCTGAAGATAAAATGCATGTTGGTATCATAGCTCAGGAAATGCAAGAAATAACTCCATATGCAATTACTGATTTTGAATATCAAAATTCTGTAATTAGCGAAGAAGGTGTTATTCAAAAATCTGGTGATGTTGAAGAGTATTTAGCTTATGATGGAAGTTCATTAACATATATGTTGATTAATGCTATCCAAGAGCAACAAGAAATGATTGATGATTTAAAATCTGAACTTGATGATATAAAGCAAGGTAATATTGATTATATCCAGACTAACCCTCATGTTGAAGATATAACCATCTTTACTAGCTCTGTGACCTTATCAGATGAAATGGTTGCAATTATTGACCAGAATCAACCAAATCCATTTAATGGATCGACTATTATCAGATACTTTATACCTGAGAACTCAAACGAAGGAACAATTAAGTTCTACAGTTTGACTGGTCAGTTAATGAGAACTGTAAACGTTGATCATAGAGGATATGGTGAATTAACTGTTGAAGCTCAAGACCTACCTTCAGGTACTTATACTTACAGCTTTGAAGTTGATGGAAAATTAGTAGAAACTAAGAAAATGGTTCTTACGAGATAAGAATCTGAATAAAGAATAATAAAAAGGGCTGGTGTAATTACATCAGCCCTTTTTTTATGAATGCTTTTGAATTTTTTGATTCTTTCTCTTCCAGTATTTTTGATATGATTTTCTAAAATATGGAATTGCTTTTAAAAATCGACCTAGATAATCTTTAATCATTGATTTCAGGAAGACCCAATTAGAATTATATCGCGAAAAGTATTTTAATCTCGCTCTTCTTGTTTCTTTTAAAGCTTTTATTGAATTAGTGTAAGAAACTCCTCCCAGTTGTCGGTTAGCAACAATTATTGGAATATTTAGAAACTTTACTTTGTTCTTATAGAATCTAAGGAACAGTTCATAATCCATTGCATATTTATAACTAGAATCAAAATATCCATATTCTTCAAATGCATCTTTTCGAATTACTACGGATGCATGATGAATACTTGTTTCCTCATGAATCCTTTTCCAATTAGATAATGATTCCGTTTCAATACGATCATCAGTATAAAATCTTGTTCCTCCACAGTAAACTTGATATCTGTCGTATTTTTTGATAAATTGACTGACTTGTCTAAATGCATTTTGAGTTAACCAATCATCAGCATTAACACTTATGATATATTTTCCGGTAGACAGTTTAATGGCTTTGTTAAATGCATCGCTAACCCCATTATCAGGCTCACTGATGATTTTCGTTATTCTGTCCTTATAATTATCAATAATCTTAAGCGTATCGTCTGTAGAAGCTCCATCTACAATAATATATTCGTAGGAAGGATAATTTTGGCTTAGAACGCTTTGGATACAGCGTTCAATATACTGATCAGCATTTTTGCAGATGGTTATAATACTGTAAAAAGCTTGATCCATAGACATAATAAAATACAAGTTATAATCTTAAATTATTCTTATAGATAAGAATAAAGAAAAGCATTGACAAATTATATCATTGCGAAATGTCTAAAAAACAAAGACAGTATTGTTTTCGGCGACCTGAAGGCTAGTTCTATTTCTTCCGGGTATGCTATTCCATTTTCCTTCTTCCCATTTATATATTTTGCCTTTAACTTTGTCGCTATCTTTGATTACCCACAATGAATTATCAGATCCTAAAGCCATGTCTTTGATATTTCTCCCTGGAAGTGTTTTCCATTTTCCATCTTCAAATTTTATTACGCGACCCTCTTTCTTTTCATCCATACTCATTCCGTATAGATTGTTTGTATCGCCAATTTGAATTTTGCAAATCCCCCTGCTGCCAGCAATCCTTTGTAATTTATTGTCTTGAAGAATATTGACAAAACAATTACCGGATTTGGTTTTATTAATAACAAAGAGCTCACCTTGTTTACTAAGAGAAAAATCCGTTATATCAGATCCCGGGATTCTTTTCCAGCTCACTTCTGAGAATTGAAAGATCTTATTATCATTAGTAAGAGTATAGACGATATCAGCATGGCTTTCAATTTTGGTTAGATCATTCCTTTTATATCTATCCCAACCTTCACCATTCCATTTCGAAAAACATTTTTCATCGGCGTCATTCAGTTTTAAAGCATAAATCTGATCATTATCAGTTACTGTAAAATCGCTTATACCAACGCCAGTCAATGCTGTCCATTCCTTATTGTCAAATTTGAAAAGTTTGCCATTAATTTTTTCTGTATTAATCAATGCAATTAATTCGCCGTCAGATGAAAATTGGATTTTGGCAATATTCTGGTTGCGTAGGTTGCTCCAGGATTTGCCATCCCATCTTAATAATGAACTCATTTTGTTAAAATTTAGGGTGCCTATAATAAATTGCAAAAATGACTTTGAACCTTGTTCCTATCTACTTAATCGATAAAATCACTGATTGTACTCAAATTTAGTCATTAATATGACCAAACTGAGCTTACATCATTAACAAATAGTCTTTCTCTATCCTTTCCGGGCAGAGGTAACCATTTTCCTTTTTCCCAGACAAACACTTTACCTTTTATTTTATCAGTATCTCTAAGAATCCATAGGGAGTCATCATTTCCAACAACCATTTGTTGTATGTTTTTTCCCGGTAATCTGTGCCACTTTGATCCATCCCACTTGTGAATAGTACCTTTTCTTTTTCCACCTGCCCCCATAGCATAAATCAGATGATCAGATACGCTCACAAACTCATCCATCCCTTTACTTCCGGGAATTGGTAACCACTTCTCATCTTTGTATATACAGATAAATTGATTTCCTTTTGCGTTTTCTTTGAGCCCCAAAAGTTGACCGTCTTTGTCAATTGTAAAATTCTTTATGTTTTTACCTTTTAAACTTTTCCATCTGTTGTTCTCCAACTTGAAAATCTGGTTATTTTTATTCTTCACATAAAGGTTATTTTTATGGGAGTACAAATCGGCAAATTCTTTACCGGGTAATCTGACCCATTTTTCATCTACCCACTTAATGAGGCAACCATTTACTTTTTTCGTATTCCTCAATGCGTAAACTGTGCCATCATCGGTAACAGTAAAATCAATTATATCAATAGAAGGGTAGGCCTGCCAATTATTTTCCTTTAGATTATATAATTTGCCGGGTATTTTATCACGAGACATAATGGCATAAACTTCTCCATTCTTAGCAAAAGTCAATTTCTTAATCTTATCGCTTCTTATAATTTTCCAATGATTTCCATCCCATTGTTTCAGGGCACTTCCACTTTTCCTTTTCCGCATATTCCTTGCCTTTGTCAATAGAACATTAATTCTCCCGCTGTTCTTTTCTTTTACTTGGTTAACCATTTGAATAATATTGCTGTATATTTTATTCAACTCTTTTATTGTCTCTGGTTTTAATTTATCCAAGTGATCCCCGGGATACATTTTTCTCTTGTGCCTTTTTTTCTTTCCCTTGATAATATCTTCTGGTACAAGCTCTTCTATCTCTTCAAATTGTCTGTAAAACTCCTCATATACCAGATCTTTTTGAGCGTCGGTGAGGTCGAAATGTTTTAATATTTTGTCGCTCCAGATTTGGTAATTCAAAACCATATCATGATATCCGATTATGAGATACTGTCTTTTCTTTGCTTTTGCAGCTATTTCTGTGATATTGTAATATCTTCTTAATAGGTCATCAGCTTCTGCTAAGCAAAATGCATCAATTCCCATTTCCTTTATTTCGTCAGCTTTTTTCTGTTGTTCTTCTGACTCCAGCTTATGCATATAACCAAAAGAATAAAATTGGGACACCAATATATCTAATGGATCTCTTACCAGAAAAATTGAGAATGTATCCTTTGTTAATTCTTTTGGAAAAGATCTGTGTGGGCTGAGGATGCCTGATTTTGCTTCTACAAATTTGTCAGCATTCGGCTCTGCCAAATTTTTAGAATAAAAATCATGTTTTGTTAAAGAGGATACAAACTTAAAATATTCGTATAGAAACATGCTCCCACTTTTATGGAGAGCGTATACTGCATATTTTTTATGATTCATTAATATAGATTAAGTCAATAATTTAAATTGGTATAAATTAAAGTGCATAGATAATCCCCGAACTATCAGCAACAAATTTACTAACCTTATTTACTCCAATAGATTTCGGTTTATCTGCTCCAAGCATCAGGACTACTCCTTTCTCATTGATAACATAAATTTTTCCGCTGTTGTCAACAGCTATATCCTTATAATTCTTCCCGGCAAGCGCTTGCCATTTCCCATCATTGAGCTCAAATGCTTTTCCTTTTGCTTTATCAGTATCCTTAATTGTGACCAACTTGTTTTTTGCATTAACAGCACATTTCTTAACGTTGTTTACTCCAGCGCTATTCCACTTTTTTCCATCCCAACTTACAAGTGCCCCATTGTTTTTAACAGCGTATAAGGTATTTGAAGAACTCATCAGATCTTTAAATCCTGCTCCTGCTAATCCTACAAGTTTATTGCCATTTAATTTTTGGATTTTATTTCCTTTTGCACCTTGCTTTAAGACATGTACATCACCTTTCCTATTGCAGTCAACTTTTAAAATATCTTTAGAAGGAATAGCTGTTTGTTTACCATTGATAATTTTAATAAGTACGGATTTGTTTTGCTTGGTATCTTTTAAGCCATATACGGCGTCAGAGCCGGAATAAATGTTACTGAATTGTCCACCTGCGGGTGACCAATTATTTCCTTTCAACTCAAAAAGAGAAAATTTATCAGGTTGATTTTTTACTGATTTTAGTCCGTATGTTTTACCTGCAGCAGAAGCCACTTGAGTAATATTTTTATTTGGAAATTTTTTACTATTCCCATTAGTAATCATATAGATTCCTGGAGTGTTTTGCTTAGCTGTTTTAGCAGAAGGATTTTTTGCTTCCTGCTTAACAGGTTCCGCTTTTGTCTCTTCATTTTTACAAGAAACAAATGCACTAAAAGCAAAAATTGCTAGTAATGTAAACTTTATACTTTGGGTTATTTTAAACATTTATTTATTCTTTATATGACAAAAATATTAATTATATAATAAGTGATTTTTTTTCTAAATATTCTTCTGAGTTTTCAACGATATTTATTGTATCAAAATTGCCGTTACTCTTAAATTCTTTCAGGCGGTAGTTATCTTTCATTTCAACTACGCCTTGCTTAATAATAATATCGGATAGTGATCCAGTCCAGGACTTTTCAATCTCATAGTTCCCAATATGAACTTTACTGGCTTTAAAGTTTTCAATATACTTTATGTGATACAATAATCCATTTATATAGATGTAAAGCGTATTCTTTGCCTTATTTGTTCTCATGTGAATTAATTGCTTCTTCTCAGGTTCAATCAACTCAAGAGTTGATTTTTTTCTTTTTTTGTTTCTGAAAATAGCAAGCAATTTTTCATTTTTGACGCTTATTCTTACGAATCCAAGGTTTATTATATTGTGTTCCTTCTCTGCAGGTATATCATCAAAATTGATTTGAATAGATAATAAGTAGTCATCTACATTATTCAATTGATTAGATATTTTGCTTTTTCGATCATTATAATATGTTCCACCTTCAATGACAATCTGAGCACTTTGTTGAATTTCTTCACTATCTTCTGCAGAAGACTTGCCTTGTTTTAATTTGTCTTCAGGAAGATCGAGTCTGACCATCTTACCATGAACAAGATATGTGTCGGGATATAAATCTTTTAATACATGAATATTGTTTCTATCACCTCCTGTAAATTTAGGATGGCCAGCTAAATTTTGGACGTATTCAGTATATACAAATTTCTGAATATGCGATTGTACGAAAGGCCAATTTTCGGATTGGTTTAAATAAATTTGATGTCCAATGTCGAATGCTATTCGAGGGTCTTTTGTCGCAATATATTCATCCATCCAAGGCCTGAAAATATCTGTCATAAATTCTTGAAACGATTTATCACCAGTAGCGTAAAATGCGTTCCCGTTAATATGTGTTTTAAATACAGGATCCAGTTCAGACAAGCCCCGATAGATACTCCCCATTAGCCAGAAATCATGAGGGTAGTTTTCTACAAGATTCTGCATCTTCCACAACCAGTTTTTTCTGATGGCAATACAGTCTGTCTCCATTTGAAAGATATAGTCGTATTCCGACATATTTTCTATCATGTAGTAAAAAACATTATTCGGTCCAACTTTATAACCTCCTTCAGGGCTTTTTTTGAAATGAACCGATACAGGGTCGTCTATATAAGATTGAGAATAGATATTTTCCTTATCGGTCAGATTTGCATATTTGAATCGAACATTTCTAATGCAGTGTTTGACATATTTTGTTTCATGGAAAGCCTTATATATTTCCTGTTCAATATCTTCATTCTTTTGCTGACCATAAAAGAAAACCAGATCTACATTAGGTTGTTTTGGGAAATTGATATATGGTAAAAATTCCGGCTTATCCCAATGTTTGAAATTGTAAAGAATTAAAGGCAATTCCTTTTCTATGGTTGGGACAGCTATCGCGTTAAGAATACGTCTCTTTTTTTGTAAGTCAAGATTCGTATAAGGAAGTACATTGTCGAAGAGGTCCCTTGATTTAAGATCACCATTAAGGACCTCTATTTCATATCCCAGATTATCTAGATCTCTAATCGTATTAACAACTTCAAAAATATGCTCTCTAAAAACACCCTTGAGGATTATTCTTTTGTATCCTAAAAAACAAGCATATCTTATTGAGAAAGACAGATTGCCAATTTTAGAATAAGAAAAGGATTTGAAAAATTCACTTTCGATTATTTGTTCTTTCTTAATTTTCGTGGAATCATTAGTCGCTAAAAATTGTGATTTATAGACGATATAATTATCTTTTTCAAGATTGGTAAACTTATCTAAATCAGCGTTTATCAATATTTTATTGATAAAGCCTTTTTTAATTTTGAAATAAAGTAGGTCAAATGGTATTGCTTTTTTATAATCAATAATATTGATATAGTCAGGGTACCATTTGAGATTCTTAATGACTTGAAAGTCGGGATGAATAGCTAAAGAGTCGAACGACTTGAACAGCTTAGGCTGAAATCGGTCCCAATTATAATTTTCACTAAATATGACTAATGTATTCATTCAATAGTTTTATTGAAGGCGATTCTTCATTCCTGGAATCCACTTCATAAAGAAAAACATTACTCTTGTCGTACGCCATCCTATTCTCCAAGAGAGAGAATTTGAAAGTTGTTTCTGATATGTTGATAGCTCACTAATGACCTTTTCTTTAGCAATTAAATCAGATGTGAGGTCATCGAGATTCTTATGATTTGAATTGAGCTGATCCCATTTCTCTTTCAGATTTTCATTTTGGTTTTGAACAATATTATTCAGATTTTGGATAACGGATTCTTTATCCTTTAATCCTTTTTGTGTTTCTTTTATTTCTTTGTTTAAATCTTTAATAAGATTATTTTGCTCCTGAATTTTTAATTCTTTTTCAAGCATTAATTGCTCAAGATCTTTGCCTTTAGATTCAGAGAGGATAGCTTCAGTATTATCTGTTTTCTTTTTTACCATTTAAAAAGGAATTAGTGGATTAATACCATTCATAATTTTCCAAAGAATTATAGACACTATTTATACCGTCTTTGAGATTAATTTTCGAAGACCACCCTAAGTTGGATAATTTACTAACATCCAATAATTTTCTTGGAGTACCATCTGGTTTGTCATAGTCGTGGTCAATCCTCCCTTCAAATCCTACAATTTCTTTTATATTAATAGCTAATTCTTTTATTGTTACATCAGTCCCGGTTCCGATATTCACAATTTCCAGGCCATCATAGTTGTTCATCAAAAACAAACAAGCATCAGCCAGGTCATCAACATGAAGAAATTCACGCTTAATTTCTCCAGTACCCCACATAATCACTGACTCAGCATTTTCTTTTTTAGAAATATGCATTTTTCTTAATAGGGCGGGAAGAACATGAGAATTTTGGAGGTCATAATTGTCATTAGGGCCATATAGATTGGTAGGCATCGCAGAAATGAAATTACTTCCATATTGGGCTTTGTAGGCTTGACACATTTTAATACCAGCGATCTTTGCTATAGCATATGGTTCATTAGTAGGTTCTAATTTTCCAGCGAGTAGTTGACCCTCATCCATGGGTTGCTTGGCGAATTTTGGATAAATACATGACGAACCCAGGAACAATAGTTTCTTCACACCACTTAGATGTGAAGAATGAATAATGTTGCTTTGGATCATCAAATTGTCATAAATGAACTCAGCCCTATATACATTATTAGCATGAATTCCGCCAACTCTTGCTGCAGCTACAAATACGTAATCTGGCTTATGCTCTTCAAAGTATTTTTCGACATCTGCCTGTCTTCGAAGATCTAATTCTGAAGATCGTGATACGATAATGTTGGTATAGCCTTGGCTTTCCAATCTTCTTTTAATAGCAGAACCGACCATTCCGCGGTGACCGGCAATATATATTTTAGCTTCTGTATTCATTTAGTCATCATGTTGTGTTGTGACATCAAATCCTGCATCTTTTAAAACCATAGTTCTCTTAATTAATTCAAGATCACTCTGAATCATATCTTTTACTAAGCCTTCAAGATTATATTCTGATTCCCAGCCTAATTTTTCTTTGGCTTTAGAAGGATCACCGATTAAAAGTTCTACTTCTGTTGGTCTGAAATATTTAGGATCGACTTTCACAACTACTTGTCCAATTTCAACACCGGAAAAATCGCTATTATTTTCAACTACTACACCTACTTCATCTACTCCTTCGCCATTAAATTCAACCTTTACACCTAATTCCTTAAAGGCAAATTTTACAAAATCCCGAACAGTGGTTGTTTCGCCGGTTGCAATAACAAAATCATCAGCTGTGTCTTGTTGTAACATCAACCACATTGCTTTGATATAGTCTTTTGCATGGCCCCAATCTCGTTTTGCATTCATATTCCCCAGGTATACTGTGTCTTGAAGCCCCAATGCAATCTTAACTGCAGCACGTGTAATTTTTCTGGTTACAAATGTTTCACCTCTTAATGGACTTTCATGATTGAAAAGAATTCCATTACAAGCATACATATTGTAGGCTTCTCTATAATTAATCGTTATCCAATAAGCATAAAGTTTTGCTGCAGCATATGGAGAACGAGGATAGAAAGGAGTGGTTTCTTTTTGTGGTACTTCTTGTACTAAGCCAAATAATTCAGAAGTAGAAGCCTGATAAAACCTGGTTTTATTTTCGAGACCTAACAACCTTATAGCTTCCAATAATCTTAAAGCTCCAACTGCATCAGAGTTTGCAGTATATTCCGGAGTTTCAAAACTTACTTTTACATGTGATTGTGCACCTAGATTATATATTTCATCAGGTTGAACTTCCTGGATTATTCTTGTGATGTTCATTGAATCAGTCAAATCACCATAGTGAAGAAAAAATCTTACATTCTCTTTATGAGGATCAACATATAAGTGATCAATTCTGGAAGTATTGAATGATGAACTTCTTCTTTTAATACCATGGACGATATATCCTTTTTCTAACAAAAATTCAGCTAAATAAGCTCCATCTTGTCCTGTTACTCCTGTAATAAGGGCTACTTTCATTGTTATTTTGTTTCTATGATTTCTTTATATTTATTAATAACGTCTTTTGGATCTCCATAATCTACTTGTTGGCCATTGATAAGCAATAAAGCTGTATCACATACCTGGTTTATAAACCCCAACCTGTGGCTAACCATAATGACTGTTTTATTATTAAAAAACTTGTCTAAGAATACTTTACCACTCTTTTTTTTGAACACTTCATCACCGACTCCTCCAAAGAATTCATCAAACAAATATACATCAGCTTCTGAATGGATAGCTATTGAAAATCCCAGTTTTGCTTTCATCCCTTTTGAGAATTTCTTAACCGGAACATCAATGAATTTATTTATTTCTGCAAAGGAAACAATATTTTTAAATTTCATACCTATTTCTTTGAAACTCAGGCCTAAAATTGCTCCATTTACATATATATTATCCCTTGCAGAAAGATTTTGGTCAAATCCCATTCCTAAGGATAATTTTAGAATCTTTCCATTAACTTCAATTTTACCCCCTTTATCTGGAATCATGGCACCCATTATCAGATTGAGCAAGGTTGATTTACCAGATCCATTTCTTCCAATTATTCCCAGGATTTCTCCTTGTTTAATCTTAAAATTTATATTATCAAGTGCCTTGAGTTCGGTACGCTTGAATTTATTAAAAAATGAAGGTTGTTTATCTTCTCCTGCACTTTTTCTAATCTTAAAAGTCTTTGAGACTTGACTAACTAACACGGTATATTCTTTTTCGTTCATCTCAAATTCTTTCTAAAACGCGTCTTGATAATTTCTTAAATAAAAACAAACTAAAAATTAATAATGAAAATGACAAAACAAAGTTATAAATGAGGAAAAACATGTCTGGAGCTTCATTATATAAAATCGATTTTCTAACATTAATTATTAAACCAGTAAACGGATGTATAAAAGCAAGAAGGGGAAATTTCTCAAGTATTGTTTCTCCTCTGAATAATATGGGAGCTGACCAAAATCCTGCCAAAAGAACCAAATCCCATATATGAATGATATCAACAACATAAAGACTGAGAATAGCTAATATGATCGTGACAGCTAGAGTGAGGACAAAGATGTTTAAAATATAGAATGGGAAATAGAGATAATTTAAGGTAATATCGACTCCAATAGTATAGCTTAATAGAAAATAGGCTAGAAAATTAAATACGAATCCCCAAAAAACACCCAGCGCCAATGAATAAAAAAGATCAAGCCAATTAAATTGGATACTTTCTATTAGATATTTTTTACTTATGAAAACTCTAAATCCTCTTCTGGTACATTCAGAAAAAAACATCCATATTAATATCCCCGAGAATAGATAGAGTGCATAATTTTCAATGTTTTGTGGAATAAGAAATTGAAAAACAAGGTAATAAATCAGCAATCTGGCCAGCGGATTAAATAGTGACCACAGTACTCCCCACTGACTATTATAAAAGCGCTTTTTGTAATCTACCTGAGATAACTTCCATATCCTCTGAATCCTATTATTCTGAGGAATTAATTTAACAAGAGGACTAAGCAAAGTATTAATCATGCAATGTTATTTCGATAAAGATTTAGCGCTTGTTCTCTGTTTTGAGAAAGTAAGAAATGATTTAAAATTAAGGGTTAAAAAATCAATGCAAAGGTACGTTATTCTTGACAAATTAAACATTTATTTCAAGTATAATAACGCTCCTTTGAACGTTTTAGTGAATTTTTCCCAGCTATATTGGGCTTTAAGATCATCGATTTCAATAAGAGAAGGATTTAAAGGAAATTCTTTCATTTTTTGTGCCAAATCAGCTGGATTTTCAGTATCAAAAAATATTATACTTTTTGATTGAAATTCGCTCAAACTGGAATTATTTGCGATAATACAGGAAGCACCATGTAGAAGCGCTTCTAAAACCGGAAAACCAAAGCCTTCGTAGAATGACGGATATATAAAAAATTTGCATTCTGAATAATATTTTTTTAATTCCAAGTCTGATACAAAACCAAGTTGCTTAATATCTTCTTTGTAAGAGTGACGATCAAGTTTCGAAAAAAAGTTATCTGATTTCCAACCATTCTTACCGATAATTAAGAGTTCAGAATCATCTTGTTCAGATTCTTTATAAATGCGAAAGGCTTCTAATAGTGTTTCAAGATTTTTTCTAGGTTCGATGGTTCCAACAAATAAAAAAATCGGTTTAGTGGACAAAGTAGATTCTTCATTTCCATCTAATTTTCCTAGTGAAAACTCAGGGACTCCAAAATCAATTTTTTGAATCTTATCTTTTGTAAATGGATATATCCGCTCTAAGTCTCTTTTTGTGCTTTCTGAATTAGCCAACACCAAATGACTTTTCCTGAGTATGCGAGGTAGTAATAATTTTTGTAATGCGCTACTCCAAAAGTTATGATATTGAGGATAAATTATTGGCGTCAGATCGTGGATAAATGTTATTCTCTTTATTCGAGTCGGTAAATTGAATGGACCAAAATGGGCGGGTTCGAAAACAAAATCGACTTTATACTTTCTTGCAAGAAATGGATTAATTACAAAATATTTTAAAAGTCTGTATCCCGGCACCCAATCTAACTTAGGATAGCAGTAGGTAGTAAATCTGGAAAACTGGCCATCATCCTTCCTTCGTATCAGTATCACATCAATATCGCTCAGATGACGATGCAAAGCTTGAACTATTCCATACGTTGCCCTGAAAATTCCGGCGTTTTGTGAATCTAAAGGATCAGCAAGTATGCATAATTTGAATTTTTTCAAATCCTTTATCTCTATTTTTAATTAAATTAAGTCTATTAAGATAAGTTATTAGAAATTACATATCACAAAGTATTTAATATAATTCTGCAAATATGTATTTGTATTAAATATTAAACTTAATTTGCATATGTTTAATTAACCTAAAACTCAGTTTAAAAACTTTGATCGTTAAAGCATTAAAAGAGCAACTGATTACAGGATTTGTAATTGTATTTGCGATTCTGTGGATATTCCTTATTGGAATTGATTATGTGAATAAACATCCTGCCTATAATTATGCATTTCAATATTTTCGTTTCACTGGTTTATTTATCCAACTTTTTGTTTTTTCAGCTGTGTTATTGGCTTGGGAAAAACTTGCACCTAAAGCGCTTAGAATTCCTATTAATGGATTGAGTTTATTTGCTTTAGGAAGTATTGTAGTATATCTGATTATTGTATCTAACAAAGATTTGGTCAATTTTAGAAGTAATTCTTCTGACTATTTTTTGTTTTTAGGAACTACATTGCTTTCAGCGATTCAAATAGCATTCCTGGTCTTGATATGCAGGAGCACAGGTAGAGCAATAAATATTAAGTATTTCAATAATTATTTTAAAACAGATTATCTACTTGATATTGGGTTGGGCTTAATTGTTTTTGTCTGTTTTATGTTTATAGCCGGCATATTCGGATTTCTAAATTCGTATTGCATTCTTATCATCTTAGCAGTAATGAGCGTCTTGAACATAAAGTTCTTTTTTAAGAGTGTAATAGATTTCTTTTTAAAATCCATTCCGAAAAAAGATCTTTCTCTTTTAGGTTATGCTGCAGCTGTAATCATTTTCATATTCTTGTTGATCAATTTTGTGTCGGTTCAAACCGGTTTCCCATCTGGCTTTGACTCGAGGAATTATTATATTAATATTTCAAATCTCATTGCGAAACAAGGCTATCTTATTGCCGGATATCCTCCATATAACGGATCCCTGATTTGTGGAATTGGATTAATCTTCTTTGATCAGATCGAATTAGCCTTAAGTCTTTCATTTTTCGGCATAGTACTATCAACACTAATGTTTTACAGAATTGGAGTTAAAAAACTCAATTTTGACAAGAACAAATGCATGTTTTTGCTAGCTATAATTTTGGTTACGCCTGCTTTAGTTAATCAAATGTTCGTTGAATTGAAATCAGATTATTGGATGCTCTATTATCAAATATTGGCTGTATACTATTTATTTGAATTTTTACCAAAACTTTTAAAGCTAAGAGAAAAAGAACTTGATCTCAAACAAAGAATCAAGAGTTCGTTACCTATGGCATTGTTGCTAGGCTTACTTGTAGGCTTTGGAATGGGGATTAAAATGATAAATATGTTTCTCCTTGTTGTCTTACTCTTTCTTATATGGTGGGACCACAAGAATAAATATGCAATAACGGCAGTAATTTTTCTTACAGTTTCAATTTTTCTATTTGGAGGAGTAGATGAAATAAGTGGATTAAGATCTTATCATTATAATGTGAATATATTAAGAATAGCTCTAGCGGTATTGGGACTTTTATTTATTGCCATCAGCTTTTATTTCCATAGGAATTCTACAATTCAAAAGTGTGTGTTTTCATTTTTGTTTGTTTGTTCCATTCTAGTTTCATTATCTCCATGGATAGCTAAAAATTATTCGGACACTAAATCTCTTAATCCCAAAACAATACTTATGGGGGACGCACCGGGACCAAAAATCAGTGTAACTACTATGAAACGTCGATATGAACGATCAAAAGATAAATAATTGAATATACTGAGAGGAAATATGAAATTTGTATTTAAGATAGCTTTACTCTTCTTCATATTGAGTATATCTGGGGAAGATGTTTTTTCCCAAAACACCAATGATGCTATCGTTGATACAGATTCAAAACGAGAAGAAGTACAAAGATATTTTGGTTATGAATTATTGCTCTATCGATATTTAAGTTTACCCTATGATGCTTCAATAAATGTTAATGAGCATGGATCGTTTGTAGAAATAGGATTTCTGTACATTTTATTCTTTCCAATATTGTTGCTCTTGCTGAATCGTAAACGCATTTGGCTTTTCTCAACGATTATATTATTCACGATTTTTTCTTGGGTTATTTCCACTTCTAATTCATTTGTTTATTCATTCACCCGAGGTAAGGTTGCAACGACGATTACAGCGATTGATGCCTACTTGAATTCTCCCCAAGCAGAACAAGAAACACTATCTTATACAGTTGCATCTGTTACAAAATTTAGTCTGATTCTTTATCAACCTTTCTTGAGATTAGGAGAATCTATTTCTGGAAACAAAGACGGAATAACATATCCAATAATTATCATTCTCTTTTTGCTAGGTTCTATCTTATTGAGCCAGTTAATTAAAGATGTTTCATATGCATACAAGTACTTTATAGCTTTATTTTGGAGTTACGCTTTTTTTTGGTTTTCATTTTCAGGTGGAATAATTTGGTATGGATACATATTGCTTTTTCTAGCGATGTTCCTCATCAATATATTTATTAGAAAATTAAATTCTGATGATCCTAAGCTCGGGAGAATCATTAATGGGTTTTTTATATGCTTAGGTTTTCTCTGGATAGTTTTGGGTATAACATCCAGGGTTTCAAATATTCAGACTGTAGAAAACACCAATGAATTAGGTAAAGGGATATTTAATCCTGTATTCTATGAATATGGATTGGGAAAAACAAACAATGAAGGCGTGCTCAATAAAATATACCCCAATCTCACAACTGGATTAAGAGTTATAAATGATAATCCAAATTCATTAGTGTGGAGAATAGGAACAAGTTTTACTTACTTTATTGATAATAATACCGAAAGAGTGGTCATTGATAATCAATTAGGCATGTTTTATGAGTTACATAAGTTATATCCTGATCAAAATGAACTTGCGGAGGTATTTAAATCCTCTAATGTTCGATATTTTGTTGTTGATCTAAACACAGCTCAAATTGATAAGACACCTCAAAAAACATTGACCGAAAAGTATAGACAGTTTATGTTGTTTTTAATAAATAACCCCAAAGTCAGTTTATTAGCTACTGATCGAATACTGCAAAGACGGGATATTAACAACAATATTGAGTACTTTTATGGAGATTTTGGAGAAGTATACCAATTTGGACGTTATTCGATATATGAAGTAAACTAAGATTTCATGTTCAAATCAGATATAGAGAAAATATTTATCGTCATTCCTGCTAAGGATGAAGAACGATTTATTGAGCATGTCATTAATAATACACTCAAGATTGGATTTAAGAATATTGTTGTAGTTAACGATAATAGTTCTGACAGGACTAGAGAGATCGTTAGCAGTTATAAAAATGATGTAGTTGTACTTGATCACCTTATTAATTTGGGAGCAGGAGCAGCAACTAAAACCGGTATTGATTATGCAGTATCAAAAGGAGCAGAATATATAGCCACAATTGATGCTGACTTTCAACATAATCCCAATGACCTTATTCCTTTAATAGAATGTATAGAAGTAAAACAGGTTGATCTTGTTATTGGAAGTCGATTTTTGAAAAAGAACAGAATTCCGTTTACAAGGGTGTTTTACAATCTATTAGGCAATATGATTAATTTTTTCGTGACAGGTTTGGTTATCACTGATAGTCAGTCTGGTATGAAAGTCATGTCACGAAGGTTTGCAGAAAACCTTACAATAACCTACAATGGTTATGAATTTTGCATTGAGATAATCAAGAATGCAAAGATTAATAAGAGTAGCGTTTATGAGTATCCCATCGATGTTTCATATACTAAAGAAACGATGGAAAAAGGACAAAATATTTATACAGGATTCGAAATGTTGGGTAAATTATTCAACCCTTTTAAAAGTAGATAAAACTACTTTTTCTCCCCTTTGAAATTATCTTCCTTATACTTAAAGAAAACATTGAAAGTTGTTAAACTGCCGTATATTCTGGTAATGTATTGCTAAAGATTTATTTTTTCTTCGGCAGTAAGATTACTACTGTTAATACGCTGTTCCATGACTCTCAATCTGTCACGAACCATGACAATTTTATGAAAGAAAGTATCTACCGGGATTTCTTTTGATTTGAGTGCATCATCGTAAGGTTTTAATATCATAGTTCCACCTTCCCATTTATCCCCAAGATCAACATTTTCTGAAATGCCGTATAGTTATTCAAAATTCTAATCAGTGATTTTTCAGCTTCACTGAAACTTACTGTTTCTTCGTTTGGAACCGCCTCAATTATTTCCCAATTGTCATATTCTTTGCCTACCAATTTTTTACCATATGTCATAAAAACAACCGAATATGCTGCGACATCTATACCGATAATTACTCCATCACCATATGCTGGATGATTAACTCTTGATCCAATCCCTAATACTGAACTTACTTCGCTCATATACTACTAATACTTTAAAATTTTTCAAAATAAAATTCAAATATAATGCACTAAACAAAATTGATAAAACGATCCTTCAATTAATTTTGTAGTTAACAAGAAGTCCTTATCATGTAGGTTCTTTATGATAATGATCGTCCCAATTTTTAACGTGTGGACTATCAAGTTTACCCACTGATTTCCCAACGATCATAGCTACTGTAGCATCCCCTGTTACATTAACCACAGTTCTTAGCATATCCAATGGACGATCAACAGCAAATATTAAGGCTAAGCCTATCATAAGGGTCTCTCTTGAGACTCCAAGAGCATCAAGAACTATAACCAACATGATCATTCCTGCTCCTGGAACAGCAGCAGAACCTATTGATGCCAAAGTGGCAGTAAGAACAATTGTTAATTGATCTGTAAAGGTCAAGCCGCAATTTAATGTCTGACATATGAACACAGCAGCTACTGCCTGATAAAGACTAGTTCCATCCATGTTTATTGTTGCTCCAACGGGGCATACAAAACTTGTAACTTGTTTATCCACCCCTAAATGTTCTTCAACGCGTTCCATTGTAACGGGTAAAGTGGCTGCAGAAGAACTTGTAGAGAATGCAAGAAGTTGAGCCGGACTTATTCCGTGAAAAAAGAAATTTGGTTTTTTACCGGTGTAGAAATACACGACAGCTGTGTAAAAAGCAACCATTGTTAATAAGCCCAGAATAACAGTAAGAGAATACCAGGCAAGAGCAGAAAATATCTCACCATTTGAGGTTTCCACAATGAGCGAAGCCAGAAGTGCAAAAACGGCATATGGAGCAATCAACATGATGAGGTCAATCATTTTCATAATGACTTCATTAAAGCCATCAAAAAATGCTTTGACCGGACTGCTATGCTCCTCTTTTACAAGTAATAAACTTATGCCGAATAAGATTGTAAAAAATATTACCTGCAACATATTCCTGTTATTGCTGGCAGCTGCAAAAAAATTATCAGGAACGATGTCGACAAAAAACTGAAGAGGTCCTTTGGATTGTTGATCAACTGCAGAACTAACCCTTTCTGAAGCAACAACATTGTATGATTCAGAAAGCTGATCTACTGTTTCCTGACTGATGCTATTTCCTGGTTGAATTAAATTTACATAAACAAGTCCAATACTTATTGCAATAATTGTGGTCATGATATAGATGACCATTGTTCTTAAACCGATTTGTGAAAATTTTGCAATGTCTTTGAGATCTGATATCCCCTTTATCAGGCTTGCGATTATCAGCGGTATTGCAATGAGCTTAAGTAATTTAATAAAGATGGTTCCAAATGGTTTTATCCAGTCGACAACAAATCCTTTCATTCCCATTTGACTAGCTAAAAGGCCAAACCCAATACCCAATACCATTCCAATTAAAATCTTCCAGTGTAAGCCCAATTTTTTCATTTTGTCATATTATTGCCTTGAAGTTAAGAAAACTATCTAGGTTTTTAGAGAAGCTGCATAGCTGGTCTATTAGAACTTTATCGCTCTGAGCATTTCTCTTTTCTTGCCAGGCCCATTCAGGATTTCTATTTTATAACCCAGCTGAACGAGCATTCTTTTAAATGCTCCCTGAGTACAGTAACTTACAAAAACGCCTTCTGGATTTAAAGCATTGAATATTTTCTGGTGTACTTCTTCTTCCCATAGATGTGATTGACAAGCAGGAGCAAAAGCATCATAGAATACAAGATCATATTTCCTTTCAAAGTCATGTTCTTCAATTTTTGCTTTGGTTTTTATAAAAGAAAACGACTTATCAATGATATGTTTTGTATTCCATGGAAGACTATGGAATGACAGAAAATACTGATGATTTTTTTCGTTCAAGTTGAGAAGTTGGGTGTAATTAAGTTGATCTACTAATACTTGTTCAAGAGGATAAGATTCAATAGAATGGAAATCTACTTTAAGATTTAATTTTTTGGCTTCGATCATGGCTAGTAGGGGATTAAGTGCAGTCCCCAGGCCCATTTCAAATATGGAAATGTTCTTTTTATTTTTTCTATATAAATAAAATAATCCTGCAGAAATGAAAACGTGAATTGACTCTTCTATTGCACCAGAAATAGAGTGGTAGTGTGCATTAAATTTAGTACTAAATACAGTATGTGAACCATCCTGAGAGAAGTGAAGACTCTGCTCAGTATTTTGTGTCAAAGCTTATTGTATTACTAGAATAATTGGACACAAATTGTAGGCAAAGCTTTAAAATTGTTCGGACAGCCTACACCTTTTCTGGCGCAAGAGCTGAAGATCGTCAGAACGATTAAAAATGCAAACAGCTTTGCAAGGAAATTTACCTGATTTTTTCTCATTATTTAACTCATTTTTCGACTTAAAGAACGTTCTTTAAGGCAAATATATTACTTATTATAGTGATATCTCAAATATCATTCCACAAAGAGCGCTTTTGAGTAAGTACCATTTAATAGCAATTGGCGGAAGTGTTATGCACAATTTGGCAATAGATCTTAAAGATTTAGGGCATGATGTTACAGGATCTGATGACGAGATTTATGAACCCTCAAAGTCCAGATTAAACCAAAACGAACTTTTACCTGAAAAAATGGGCTGGGAAGCTTCCAGAATTTCCGATTCTATAGACATGGTCATACTCGGTAAACATGCTACAACTGATAATCCAGAATTAATCAAGGCTCAGGAATTAGGTATTTCAATTGTTTCTTTTCCTGAATTTATAGCAAGTAAAACAAGCGCTACTCAAAGAATATGTATATCCGGGAGTCATGGAAAGACCTCAATGACTGCTATGATTATGCATGTCTTAAAGGATCAAAAAATTGAATTTGACTACTTGGTTGGTGCCAATCTAAAAGGCTTTGATAAAATGGTTAAAATTTCAGGCGCAGACATACTTGTGGTTGAAGGTGATGAATACCCCAGCTCTTGCTTAGATGATCGAGCAAAAATGCTACATTATAATCCAACTTTGGCAGTTATAACCGGGATAGCTTGGGACCATGTTAACATCTATAAAACTTATGAATCGTATATAGAGATTTTTAGAATTTTTCTTAAAAATTTGCAAGAAGAAAGTCATTGTTTTTTTGATCAGAATGACAATGAACTGTTAAGTCTAATGATCAATGATGATTTCGAATGTACAAGACAATCATATTTGCCTTTTGAAACCAACAAAAAGGGAGATGTACTCAGAAAGGACTCTGTCTTTCCTGTACGAATTTTTGGGACCCATAATCTTTCAAACCTTAAGGCGGCTTATTTGGTTTGTAAGAAATTAGGAATTAGTCAAGATGGCTTTTTTGAAGCGATCAAATCCTTTACCGGTGCAGCAAAAAGACTGGAATTAATATTTACAAGTAATATTCTGAAAGTATATAAGGATTTTGCTCATGCACCATCTAAATGTAAAGCCACTTCAGAGGCTGTGCGACAGAAGTATTCTTCAAAGAAAATAAAAGGCGTTCTCGAATTGCATACATTCAGCAGCCTGGATAGAAAATTTATTCGAGAATACAAAGACGCAATGGACGCCTTAGATGAGGCTATTGTCTTTTTTGATCCGGAAGCGCTAAGAAGGAAACAAATGCCGAAGCTTAACAAGAAGGAGATACATTCTTCTTTCAACCACCAAAGTCTGACAGTAGTAGATGATCTTGCTGAACTTGAAGAAAAACTAAGTTCTTCTAGAACCGATGGAACAGAAATATTGCTCATTATGAGCTCTGGTAATCTTGGTGGTATTTCTGTAGAATCTATATTTGAAGACGCATAAATGGAAATTATTAGCAATTTTGGCTAATGATTTTTATTTTTGCAAGCTAAATTCCAATAATGTCAAGAGTAATAACTTTAAGAGATGCTTTGAAAGAAGCGATGAGCGAAGAAATGAGAAGAGATGATTCTGTCTTTTTAATGGGAGAAGAGGTTGCTGAATATAATGGGGCTTATAAAGTAAGCAAAGGTATGTTGGACGAATTTGGTCCCAAAAGAGTTATTGATACACCAATTGCTGAACTTGGATTTGCTGGAATTGGTGTAGGAGCAGCGATCAATGGATTAAGACCTATTGTAGAATTCATGACGTGGAATTTTGCTGTATTAGCTTTTGATCAGATTGTAAACAATGCTGCCAAAACATTATCGCAATCTGCCGGAGAATTTAAATGTCCTATTGTTTTTAGAGGTCCCTCTGGCTCTGCAGGCCAACTTGCTCAACAGCATTCTCAAACATTTGAAAGTTGGATGGCCAATTGTCCCGGACTTAAAGTGGTGTCAATTATGGATCCCAAAGACTCAAAAGGACTATTGAAATCAGCGATTAGAGATGACGATCCAGTATGTTTTATGGAATCTGAAATTTCATATGGTGTAAAAGGGGAAGTTCCGGAAGAGGAATATCTTATACCAATTGGACTAGCAGCTGTTAGAAGAGAAGGTAGCGACGTTACAATTGTCTCTTATAATAAAATGATGATCGTTGCACAAAAAGCCGCTGAAGAACTGGCGAAAGAGGGCATAAGTGCTGAAGTGATTGATCTAAGGACTATACGGCCATTGGATCATAAGACTATAGTAAAATCGGTTAAAAAGACCAACAGATTGGTTGTAGTAGATGAATGTTGGCCATTTGCGGGTGTGTCTTCAGAAGTGGCGTACGAAATTCAAAAGTACGCGTTCGACTATCTTGATGCGCCAGTTACCAGAGTGAACTCTGCAGATACTTCTTTATCCTACGCACCGACTTTTGTAGAAGAGTTTCTTCCTAATCCTGCTAAAGTGATAAAAGCTGTAAAAGAGGTAATGTACATTAATTCATAATTCATAAAATTCTAAAACATGTTAAAATCAATTCTTATTCCATTCGTTTTTTGCATTGCATTTACATTAAATGCTCAGGAGACTGAACAGATTGAAACTGAATATCCTCAACAAGGAGAATATGAGATAGGAGTTATAGCTGGAATATTCTCTGGATATGTTTCTGAAGATGGATTTTCACCGGTAGAAGATTCTGATTATTTGCATAGATTTGGGTTAGGGGTCCATTTCGATTACTATTTTTCAAAAACATGGAGTCTTAAAACCCGAGTTAATTATGACCCAAAGGGTGGAAAGGACAAAGCAACTAATACAGCTATTAATTTAAATTATTTGTCCATTCCAGTTATGGCGAATTGGCACTTTGGCAAGCGTAAACGTTGGTATTTACATTTTGGACCATATGCAGCTTTTCTTTTATCCGCAGATATTGAAGGTATCGATGCTAAAGATATATTCAACTCAAGCCAGATAGGGTTTGACTTGGGGATTGGAGTTAAGATTCCTATAGGAAATACACTATTCTTTATAGAGAGCGATGGTCAGAATGATTTTTCTAGTCCAGTAATCGACATGGGAGAAGATGATTCAAAACTTGGTAGATCTTCTCTGTCAATAGGAATTATCTTTTAATAGACTATCATATTACACATTAAATCGAAAATGCATTACGTCACCATCTTTGACGATGTATTCTTTACCTTCAACAGATAGTTTGCCGGCTTCTTTTACAGCAGCCTCAGATCCAAATTGAATAAAATCGTCATAGTTGATGACTTCTGCTCTAATAAAACCTTTTTCAAAGTCAGTATGTATTACTCCTGCAGCCTGAGGTGCTTTGGATCCTCGTTTTACAGTCCATGCACGGACTTCTTTTTCTCCAGCAGTAAAATAAGTGATCAGATTCAGTAATAAATAACTAGCTCTTATAACTCGATTTGTGCCCGGTTCATCAAGACCCATCTCTTTAACAAATTCCAGTTTTTCTTCGTATTCATCAAGTTGGGCGATTTCTTCCTCAATACCGGCGCTGATTAACAATATTTCTGCTCTTTCATCTTTTACAGCTTCTTGAAACCGGTGAGTGTGATCATTTCCCGAAGAGACGGAATTCTCATCTACATTACATATATATAATATCGGTTTGGCGGTCAAAAGCATTAGTTCTTTCATCAATTCCACTCCATCTTCTTCTATTTCAATCGCTCTTGCACATTTTCCCGACTCTAGTTCGCTGATGATCTTAGTTACAATTTCGACTTTTTTAACATCTTCAGCTTTTCCAGTTTTTGCAGTTTTTTTAAGCTTTTCAAGTCTTTTTTCTAATGTTTCCAAATCCTTAAGAATAAGTTCAGTATCAATAATTTCTTTATCTCTAACAGGATCTATTGAACCATCAACATGTATAATGTTGTCATTTTCGAAACATCGAACGACATGTGCGATAGCATCTACCTCTCTGATATTGGCAAGAAATTGGTTGCCGAGTCCTTCTCCTTTACTTGCGCCCTTTATAAGTCCGGCGATATCTACAATTTCAACTGTAGTAGGTACTACCTTTTGTGGGTTCACAATTTTTGCTAGTGTTGTCAAGCGTTCATCAGGTACTGTGATTACACCTATATTGGGTTCCTTTGTAGCAAAAGGATAGTTAGCTGCAAGGGCTTTTGCTGAAGTCAAGGCATTGAATAAAGTTGATTTTCCAACATTAGGTAATCCGACAATTCCACAGTATAATGGCATTTATTTTTCTATTTTGAAGCGCAAATATAAACCCTTTGATCAATCCATTCATTTAATCTGTAAATAGATGAATTTTTTAGCCCATTGCTTCTTGTCCTGTACGAATGAAGATGTTCTTATCGGGAATTTTATTACTGATTTCATAAGGAAGTCTGAAGAATCAAATTATTCAGGTGATATTATGGAAGGCATACTATTACATAGGAAAATAGATGAATTTACAGATCAACATAAAGCTTCATTACAATTACGAAGAATCCTGAGATCAAGGCATGGCAAATATGCTTCTGTTGTGGTAGATTTAGTTTGGGATTATTATTTATCGATTAATTGGGATCACTTTTCCGGAGTCAGTCTGATTGAATTTTGTGAAAGGAACTATGATTTATTAATTAAGCGAAAGGACGAATTCCCCGCTCGTTTGCATTCGAAAATAGAGGACATGATTGTCGGAGATTTTCTGGCTTCATACTCTAACAAAGAAAGAATGTTGAGCGCTTTAGGCTGGCTGGATAATAGAGTAAAATTTAAGTCAAATTTCACAGGAGCACTTGAAGATATACAAGAGAATGAAGAACTTATTCAGAAATTATTCATGGAGTTTTTTCCTGAAATAATTGTGTATGTCGACCAACAATGTACTTGTCTTTAAACTATCCTTCGAAATGAAATGATATCGATAGAGTTCTGGATATAACTTTATCTAACAGTGTTGATTCCACCAACTGACTATTATATATATGTATATTTCCAATTCCCTGGGAGAACTTTATTTCGGGTGAAAAAATAAAGAACGGGAAGAAAAATTGCACTCCTGCACCAATTTCAAATTGAAAATCATGAGGAGCTATTTGAATAAGTTTAGCAGCTTGTTCTTGTCTGAGGCTTGAATTGCTGGATACATCATAACTGTATTTTATACCTCCAACTATAAAGAGTCTCTTATCCTTGTATGGATCTGATTTAAATCTTAAAAGCAAGGGTATTTCAAGAAAAACGGATTCTATTTTCTTTTCTTCAAAACTTCCTGATGCATTCAGAAATTCGAATCGTCGTTCGGAAAATGCAAAGCCGGGAATAAATCTAAAATCGAAATACTGGCCGATTTTGAGATTGGTAATGATATTTACATTTAATCCGGGTTTATCCAAACCATTTACTACCCGAATGGAATCATGTTGTGTAAACAATCTGGATTTATCAACTAGATATCCAGAGCTATGAATACCCAAAGTTAATCCAAAATAAAAAGGCTTTTTTTGAAAATCCCAAAAATTATAATTGCCTTTTGGTCTGACTTGTCCAAAACTATAAGTACTTGCAAAAAGCAAGAACAGTAGTACTATTATTTTATACCGGTGTAAATGGTGCATATGCCTAAGCTAAGCGGTTTCCATTCTACTGAACGAAATCCTATGTTTTCTAGTATGTCTCCAAATTTTTCATAATCAGGAAAAGCCTGAACAGATTTGTACAGGTAACTATATGCTTCCTTGTCTTTGGATGTTTTTTTACCTATAAATGGCAGAATGTGTTTGAAATATAAATTAAAAATCTGTTTAAAGGGGAAGTATAGCGGTCTTGAAAATTCAAGTATGACAATTTTTCCACCTGGTTTTAGAACTCTATACATTTCCATTAATCCTTTCTGAAGATTTCCAAAATTCCGAACGCCGAATGCAACTGTGGAAGCATCAAATTCATTATCCTGATATGGCATGTTTTCCGAATCTCCAACTTCTAACTTTACCTTATCTTCTAACTGTGCTTTTTTAATCTTAGTATTTCCATAACGGATCATTTCAGAAGAGATATCTATACCTACAATGGAATCAACATCTAACTGTCTATTTATTTCCAAAACCATGTCAGCTGTTCCAGTGGCTACATCAAGAATATGTTTGTGTTGGAGACGATCAAGTTGAGAGATAGCTTTTTTCCGCCATCTTTTATCGATTCCTAATGATAGCACTTTATTGAGCAAATCATACTTGGAAGCGATGTTATCAAACATATTGGTAACCTGCTCCTTTTTTGAGCCATCTTCACTATAAGGTTTTACTGATTTATTCTCCAATTAGACCTGTTTTTTAAGCTTTTTAAAGGTGATTTTAATCCGTATTTTTAATTCTTACACAAACCTAATAAATCTACTGATATTAGCTTCAAATCTAGGCCCTTTTTCAATAGGTAATTTGCTAATAAATGTTTATATTTGCCGACTATTTTTTTAACAGATTTATAATATATAAATGGCAGAAAATCAACGGATTGTACCGGTAAATATTGAAGATCAGATGAAGTCGGCGTATATAGATTACTCTATGTCCGTAATTGTGTCTCGTGCTCTTCCAGATGTACGAGATGGATTGAAACCAGTTCATCGACGAATACTCTTTGGAATGGATGATTTGGGTTTAGCATATAACAAATCTTACAAGAAGTCAGCTAGGGTTGTGGGAGAGGTTTTAGGTAAGTATCATCCTCATGGAGATTCATCCGTTTATGATGCCATGATAAGGCTTGGACAACCTTGGTCAATGAGATATCCTCTCGTTCAAATTCAAGGTAATAAAGGTTCTATGGACGGAGATAGTCCTGCGGCAATGAGATACACAGAAGCCCGGTTGGAAAGAATGAGTGATGAGCTCCTTGATGATATAAAGAAAGAGACTGTTGATTTTAGATTGAACTTTGATGATTCACTTAATGAGCCAACAGTTCTTCCTACAAAATTACCTAACCTGTTAATAAACGGAGCCTCAGGAATTGCAGTAGGAATGGCAACCAATATGTTACCGCATAATATCTCAGAAGTTATTAATGGAACTATAGCCACTATTGATAACGGGGATATAAGCATCGACGAATTAATGGAATTTGTTAAAGCACCAGATTTTCCTACCGGAGGAACGATTTATGGAATTGAAGGTGTTAGGGAAGCATTTCATACCGGAAGAGGAAGAGTTGTTGTAAGAGGTAAAGCTGATATTGAAATCAGTAAAAATGATCGTGAATCCATTATTGTTACCGAAATTCCTTATCAAGTCAATAAAGCTTCCCTGGTAATGAAAATTGCCGACCTTGTTAATTCGGGGAGAATTGATGGGATAAGTGATATTAGAGATGAATCTGATAGAAAAGGGCTTAGAATAGTAGTTGACATTAAGAGAGATGCAATTGGCAAAGTTGTATTGAGTAATCTTTATAAGTATACGCCATTACAGAGTTCCTTTGGGGTAAACAATATCGCCTTAGTAAATGGAAGACCGAGGCAACTCAATTTAAAACAGATCATTGAGGAATTTATAAAATTCAGAATTGAAGTTATTGTCAGAAGAACTCAGTTTGATCTCAAAAAGGCGGAGGAAAGAGCTCACATCCTTGAAGGATTAATAAAAGCGATTGATAATATTGATGAGGTTATCAAAATTATCAGAGGTTCTAAAACTGTTGAGGATGCACGAAACAACTTAATATCTGCACTTGAATTAACTGAGATTCAGGCAAAGGCAATCCTCGATATGAGACTCCAGAAATTAGTGGGTCTTGAAATGGATAAGTTGAGAGAAGAATATGAAGGATTATTGGTAATAATAGCAGACTTAAAAGACATTCTTTCTGATGAAGGAAGACAAAGAGATATTATCAAAGAAGAATTGAGGGTGCTGGAAGAACGCTATGGTGATGTTAGGAGAACAGATATCACTTTTGCAGATGGTGAGATCAATATAGAGGATATGATTCCTAATGAAGAAGTTGTTGTTACTATCTCCCATTTAGGATATATTAAAAGAACAAATTCCAGAGAATATAAAATACAAGGTAGAGGCGGTCGTGGATCTAAAGGGAGTAAGACAAGAGCTGAGGACTATCTTGAACACTTGTTTATAGCAAATAATCATAATTATCTCCTTCTCTTCACAGAAAGAGGGAAATGTTTTTGGGTTCGAGTTTTCGAGATTCCTGAAGGATCGAAAACATCTACCGGAAGGGTTATTCAGAATGTAATCAGCTTACCGAAAGAAGATAAAGTCAAAGCTTATATTCTAATTGAAGATTTGAAAGACACTGAATTTAATACGAATCATAATATTGTTTTTGCAACAAAGAATGGAGTTATTAAGAAAACTTCTGTTGAAGCATATTCAAGACCAAGAGTTAATGGAATAAATGCAATTACGATCAGAGAAGACGATCAACTAATTGAAGCAAAATTGACGGACGGCAATAAAAATATAATGCTGGCAAACAAGGACGGTAGAGCTATCCGCTTCAATGAGTCAAAAGTTAGAGAAATGGGTCGTACTGCAGCTGGTGTAAGAGGAATGAAAATTGACCTTGCAGCCAATGATGAAATTATTGGAATGATCATCGATGATCCGGAGAATGTAGAAAATACCTTGCTTGTAGTATCAGAAAAAGGCTTTGGAAAACGTTCTCAAATTAATGACTATACATTAATCAATAGAGGAGGGAAGGGTATGAAGAATATGCAACTTACCGATAAGACAGGAAAAGTGGTTGCTATTAAGTCGGTTAAAGAAATCGATAATTTGATGATAACAACAAAGAACGGGATTGTAATTAGAATGGAAGTTGAAGATATCCGGGTCATGGGGAGAGCAACCCAAGGAGTGAAGGTAATAAGACTTGATGATGATGATTCTATTGCAGATATTGCTGTAGTTTCTCTAGGTAATGAAGTAGATGAAGAAGAATAGATTAACTTTTATCAAAGAAAATATTATATGACTATCGGATTAATTACATATTTACCTCCCATTTTACAGATACAGAGTTAGTTACAACTCTATCGAATACAGAATTGAAGTATTTTCTATTAAACTTATAGCAGAACTCATCGAGATAACTTTGCAGATATTGCTCACCAATGGAATGATGCACATCTAACAGCAATCTTTTGGCATTGCTTATGACTATATGAACCCAAGGCAGAATTTTACGAGTCTCTTTCTTGTCCTTTATTACCACAGCTTTATGGTCAGTGAGGCTGTTTGCTAAATCATTATAGTTATTAGCTCCGTCTGTTATTGCAGATGTTTTTGTATCAATAGCTTGTTCTACTTGTGCATTGGTGCTTTCTTTGCTAAGGTCATCTAGTAATTTCATTTTAATGTATCTCACTTTTTTATTGGTTTTGTGCCTGTATTTTTTAGTAGGTTCCACAGATATTGATTCAGCCATAACCAATACTATTGCTTGCTTTTGACTTCCTTTACCTCTCTTATATTTTCCATCATTGTTTTCTAATTCTATTACGGTTTGATCTCGTCTTTCTTTGTTGGGAACTATTTCAAAGAAACCTTCATCAAGTTCAACTTGATTACCAAGAAGATAATTATCATCTCGCCTACCCATAGAGTGACGTATTTTATGAAGCATATACCAAATAGGCTCATAATAGGGATGACCTAACTGTCTTTGTATTTCTAATGCAGAAAAACTCTTTTTTGTGCTGGTAAGCATCATCATTCCAAAATACCAATAGTAGTAGGGTAGCTGAGATTTATGTAGTAATGTTCCACTACGTAAAGTCGTTCTAAACTTACAGGATTTACATTGGTATTGACTTCTTGTGGATAGCCAATAATGCTCTTGAGATTGGCAACGCTTACAAATAACTCCTTGTCTATCTCTTTCTGCTTTAAAGTGAGCTTTGCAGCTTGCTTCATCTGGATACTTTTTGAAAAAATCTTGTAACTTCATAACTAAGTGTTTAATAATTAGAAAGATACGAAATTATAGTGTCTTGTGCAAGCAATCCGATAGTCATAAAATATTAACATATCTTAAAGATTAAAAGTAGCTCAAACTTTGTATTTATACTAGATAAAATAAATTAAGTAAATGAAAAAATTATTTGTTCTCTTATTATTCGGAGTATTCCTTAGCAGTAATGTCATAGGACAGGATCCAGCTAAAGACCTTAAATCAGCTGAAAAAAATCTTAAAAAGTTTATTCAAGATGAAACAAAGCTTGATGATCTTAAAGGCGCATTAGACTTATTGGAATCAGCATTTAGTTCAGAAGAAGTGACTTCCCTTGCTAAATCCTGGGTTACCAGAGCTAAAATCTTCAATGAATTGGCTAATGCTGAATTCAAAAGAAAAACTTTGGACCCCGACTATCAATTGGCAAGTGAGGACGCTGCCGTGCAAGCGTTTAATGCTTTTTATAAAGCATCTACAATGTCTCCTAAGAAAAATGAATTAAGAGATATTGAAAATGGACTTGTTGAGCTTGAATCTCATCTGAACAATTTTGCCATCTTCGCTTATCAGGCGCAAGATTATAACACAGCTTTTGATAATTTCACAACAAGTATTAAAGCTTATGAGTTGGTCAAAAGCATGGGAAAAGTAAGTCGATTAGAAGAAGAGCAATTGTTATCAGATCAATATTTCTTTGCCTCCGTTAGCGGGTACTATGGAAAAAAACTGGAAGAAGCTGCACCTTATCTTGAAAAATTATATCAAGATGGATCTGATGAAGCTTTTGTCTATGAAGCCCTTTATAATATTTATAAAGAGGATAATGGAGACAAGGCTTTAGTTTACCTCGGTAAAGGAGGAGAACTGTTTCCTGATGATACGGGACTTTTATTTGCTGAAATCAATCACTACCTCAAAGCAGGAGAACTTGATATACTGATCGGCAAATTAGAACTTGCTCTTGAAAAAGAACCAGATAATGTTTCTATCTATACGACGCTTGGAAGTGTATATGATCAATTGCATTTAAAAGAAAAAGAAGCAGGGAATCCAGAAAAGTCATCAGAATATTTTGATAAGGCCTTATCTTATTATAATGATGTATTGGCAAAGGATGAAAATAACTTTGATGCCACTTACAGTGTAGGAGCTCTTTATTACAACAAGGCAGCAAGCTATGTTGATGTGCTTAATGAATTGGCAAATGATTTTTCAACTGAAGGAATGAAAAATTATGATGCCCAAAAGGCTACAATGGATGAAATATTTAATCAGGCGCTTCCATTCTTCGTGAAAGCAGAAAGCTTAAACAGCACGGACATGAATACGCTTATAGCCTTAAAGGAAATTCATGCGCGATTAAATGATCTTGAGACTTCAGAAGCCTACAAAGCCAAAATGGATAAAATAACCGGCGACCAGTAACAAAAAACAAACTTCAGATATTAAATAGGGTGCATAAATTTATGCACCCTATTTTTTATAATGTATGAATATGACATTTACCCCTGTCTCTAATTTTATGTGAGCCATCTTTTCTTAATTTCGTATCGCAATAATGTTCTCTATGGTTAAAACTGGTTTAATTGTTATTACGATCTTCTTTAGCTCTCTTTTCATAATAATTCAATGGGGGAATCAAAAACCTGAAAAGAAAATTCCCGGCTCTTATAAAGCCCTAGAATTATTTTCTTACATAAGATCCTATCCTCAAGATGATATTCCTGCAGATGCCTATTCAAAGGCATATGAGCATCATTTTAATAACATAGAGAAATCATCTTATTACAAGAATGATGAAAATTGGGAAGCTGTAGGTCCATTGAATACTGGTGGGAGAACCTTAACGATTGCAGTTAATCCTCAAGATCCTTATACAATTTATGCAGGGTCAGCAAGTGGAGGATTATGGCGAAGCAGAAATTTAGGACTTGGACAATCATGGGAATATATGACTACCGGATTTCCTGTCTTAGGGGTAAGTTCTATAGCGTTTACACCTGGGGATAGCACAACGATGTACATTGGAACAGGAGAAGTTTACAATTATTCGGATACTGGGACAGATGCTGCTTACAGAAGCACCAGAGGATCATATGGTATAGGGATTTTGAAGTCAGAAGATGGAGGGCAATCTTGGGAAAAGAGTCTCGATTGGTCTTACAATCAGCAACATGGTGTGTGGATGGTCCAAGTTTCACCTTCGGACCATAATATCGTCTACGCTGCAACAACAGATGGAATCTATAAATCGGATAATGCCGGTGATACTTGGAACAAAGTATTTGATGTAATCATGGCCACAGACATAGATATAGATCCGGATAATTCTCAAAAAGTTGTTGCAAGTTTTGGAAACTTTGGTACTGAAGGTTTTGGTATCTATTACACCGAAGACGGCGGACAGAATTGGATGAAATCTGTTGGTCAGATTCCAGAATTTTTTAACGGAAAGACCCTTATTGCCAGATCAAATTCTGATTCAAATGTGTTATATGCTTCAGTTGGAAATGGATTTTGGTTTAATGATGGTGCAACTTGGTTATTAAAATCTTCTGACGGTGGTATATCCTGGGTAGAACAAAACGATTTTGATTATTCAAAATGGCAGGGTTGGTTTTCACACGACATAGCTGTCAATCCTAAAGATGAAACAGAAATTATTTGTGTTGGAATTGATATTTACAAAAGTTCGAATAGTGGTGAAACCATTCGTAGAATGAGTACTGGAGGAGTTGCATTTGGAACACCACCAATATCCGGAGCCGATGGTCCTCCCAATTATTCTCATTCGGATCATCATTTTGTGATCTACCATCCTGAATTGGATAGTGTTGTATTATTTGGAAATGATGGTGGAATTTTTATTTCATTTGATAATGGTGACTCATTTAGAAGTGCTAATGGAGGCTATCAGACGACACAATTTTATAATGGATTTTCGGTTTCTAGAACGGATCCGAAATTTGCAATGGGTGGACTTCAAGACAATAGCACTGTACTTTATAGGGGCGATGGTTCCTGGCAAAGAGCAATTGGAGGCGATGGAAGTTGGTCGGCTATAGACCCTTCAAATGATAATATAGCCTATGGGAGTTATCAGAATCTGAGCATTAATAAATCAACAAACAGAGGACAATCGTTTGAACCAGTCAATCTAATTTTTGCAAATGGTGAAAGTCCGCTTTTTATAAGTCCTTATGTTATAGCATCCTCAAATCCAGATATTCTTTATGCAGCCGGATTGTTTGTATATAAATCAGTAAACAAAGGTGAATATTGGCAGGCGGTTAATGGAATATTTCCAGTGGGAGAGGATCCAATATTTTCTCTTGCCGTAGCGCCTTCTAATCATCAGGTTATTTACGCAGGAACAGTAGGAGGAAATGAAAGACCTAAAGTCTTTGTCAGTATAAATGGAGGCGAAACTTTCGAAGAAACTGCACAGGTCTTGCCAAACAGAATTCCTAATGATATTGCAATCGACCCAAAAAATCCTGCTAAAGCCTATGTAAGTTTCAGTGGATTTGGAAGTAATCATTTATACAAAACAGATAATTATGGACTATCATGGACCGCAATAGGTCTTGATTTACCTGATGTATCTGGCAATGCCGTTGCCATTGATCCTTTAGATGGTGATATTATTTATTATGGCAACGATATTGGAGTTTATGCAAGTGAAGATGGAGGAGAGAGTTGGATTTCTCTGGATAATGGATTACCGAAAGCCATAATTGCCATGGATTTAACCATATCACCTTCGGACAGAAAACTCTGGGTTGCAACACATGGGAATGGGACGTACAGAATAAATATGTTAGATGGATCTGTAGCAAGCAATGAAATTGATACAGATGTAAGTATTGATATATATCCTAATCCCGCTACAGATATTCTGCACATTAAAAGCAGTAATCTAGATGCTGCTGATCTCGTATGGGAAATATACGATCAGCTTGGAAAGAAGCTTTCTCAAGGATCAAGTTCTAATATTAATATCAGAACATTGACAGATGGTCAATACTACTTAAAAGTAATTACCCAGAATCAAAGTGTAACTCAAATGTTTCTTGTTTTGAGATAATCTAGTATCTATTACACACGATTTACGATTAGATAATTGATATCTACCGTTAGTGGATTTGTACCATTAGGACAAAATGTATTGGCTGCCAAATCATTTACAATGACAGTGAATGACCCGTGAGCAACACCCATCAATTGAACATTTAGACCTTCTCTTCCATCAATTGTAAGAAGGATAACACTTTTATTCGCATCCGAATATGCATTAGTAATCGTAATAGGAGCTGAAAAACGACCATGTATATGCGTATGACCTAAGCAAGGAGACATAGCACCGCAAGGTGGCATTTCTGTGCAAGTGATCATTGGAGTCCAAGCCGTGATGGTTAATGAGAAAATATCTGCAGGTAAGTCCGCTGCATTGGTTTTGCTCACCGCAATAGCACCGTGTCATTAGCTTCTAATGCTGAAGCTGTCAATCGATCTCCTCCTCCTCTTCCAGTAACACCAGCTCTCGTACAAGTCTGTGCACCTGAACATCCCAAGACTCCATCGCTTGTATCCGATGTACTAAATACGCCAACATCATTAGGTGCGTATGCAGTGATTGCAATAGAATCCGTTGATTCGCTGTATATGCCAACTCCCTGAGCAGATTTGGCTTCTATAGCAGGACCATCGGCACCATGTTCTACATAAAGTATCTCACTGCCATTAGTCGGTGCTCCTGTACCATCGAGAAATACTGGGCCATCTGTTACAAGAACTGTTGCTCCTGCACCTGCTCCTCCACAATCATAAGCTTCATCTAATGTTTCACATCCCTCTACATAACATACCCACGCAGTACCATTATAATAACAGTATTGATCGAGATCAGTATCATATACGAGGAGAGAAGTTGCAGGGCTTCCAATAGCGTTACGCTGAGCTGTTGTCATTCTTGAAATTAAAACCCCTTTGGTAGTAGATGCGCAATCCAAAATGGAAGATGCATCTGCTACAGTTCCAGTAGAGTTAATACTTAGACTAGTCTGTAAGCTGTTGTCGCTTTGGGAATAAATTGTGCCAAAATTGAGGCATAGGGTGGCCATAAAAATAATTCGTGTTTTCATTGCTTTTTTGATTTGGTAAAGAATTACTCATAAGTTAACTATTAATGACTTGATATTCAATAGAATACAAAACATAAAAATAGTTTTATTCTTTACGCTAATCACGGGCTGTAATAATCACCCTTAGCTGACAGCTGCTTTCAATACATCAGAAAAATTGAAGATCCCTTTTTTATTTTGGATAAAATTAGCGGATAATAATGCACCTGCTGCAAATCCTTCTCTTGAAAAGGCTTCATGAGAAATGGATATTTTATCTATATCGGATGAATATTTAATTTCATGAAATCCTTTTACATCTCCTATGCGATCAGCAGATATGGACAATTGTACATCTTCTGAAATTCCTCCAAGAACCCACTCTGATTTCCTTTGTAGATTGTTAATGATTTGTTGGGCTAGACTTACTGCAGTACCACTAGGAGCATCTTTCTTTTGGATATGGTGACTTTCATAAATGGTCGGGATGTATTGATTATGATTATCCATCAGCTTGGCTAAGGCTTTATTAACTGCGAAAAAAATATTAACGCCGATACTGAAATTTGATGCATAGAGGAAGGCGGAGTCTGCATCTTCAAACAGTTTGATTATACGCTCATATTCATCAAGCCAGGCAGTACTCCCACATATTGTAGGAACACGATGCTTTGCCAGGAGTTCAAGATTTTGTGGAGCAGAATGAGGGGATGTAAATTCTATCGCTACATCGACTCCATTTAATTTTTCAATATTTTGACTCAGTCTGTTATTTGATGTTGTTTTTAAGAGGATACTGTGGCCTTCTTGGAGGGCTAATTTTTCTATTATTTTACCCATATTTCCATAACCAATCAGTGCAATATTGAGTTTATTCTTTTGCATTGTATATTTTGTGCCACTAATTTAAATAGGGATGAGTAATAATTTACTCTTAAGGACAATAAAAGGAGAATCCGTTGAAAGACCACCAGTTTGGTTGATGAGGCAAGCCGGTAGAATATTACCTGAATATAGAGAAGTTCGAGCATCGGTACCTAACTTTATTTCACTGGTTAAGAACCCTGAATTAGCAGCAGAAGTTAGCCTTCAACCAGTTGATATCCTGGATGTAGATGCAGCGATCATATTTTCTGATATATTGGTTATTCCGGAATGTATGGGACTTCCATATAAACTTATAGAAAAAAAAGGACCGTTCTTTCCTAAAACTATAGAAAGCGATGCAGATATTGATAATCTCAATTTTGGTGAAAATGCAGTCCAGTCTTTAGATTATGTTTATGAAGCAGTTGAATTATTAAAGACAAGACTAAACGGTCGCGTACCTTTAATAGGATTTAGTGGAGCTCCCTGGACTTTGATGTCCTACATGATAGAAGGGCAGGGTTCAAAAACATTTTCAAAAGCTAAAGCTCTATTGTACAAGAATCCTTCGAGCGCTCACAGATTATTGGATAAGATTACTAACACTATAATTGAATATCTTTTGCTTAAAATAAAGGCCGGAGCTGATGTTGTTCAAATATTCGATTCTTGGGCAGGCGTTTTAAACAATTATTTATATAAGGAATTTTGTATCCCATATCTCAAGCGGATAATAGATTCAATTAATGAGGTACCTGTTATCTTGTTTGCCAGAGGGGCTCAATACTCTTTTGATGAATTGCATGATTTAGGAGCGGATGTAATTGGCTTGGATTGGACAGTCGATCCTCGGGAATATAGAATGCATAACAGTCGTAGCCAGCTTGTTCAAGGAAATATGGATCCTTGTGTTCTTTATGGCTCAAAAGAAACCATTGAATCAAGGGCTAAAAGCATAATCGAATCCTTTCAAAACAAGCATATTTTTAATCTGGGCCACGGTGTTTATCCTGATACACCGTTGGATAATGTGAAGAGGCTCATCAACTATATTAAGGATTATAGATATTAATTCTTGTTCTGATTGCTTTTTAGTTAATCATAATCTAACTAATTGATCTACAAACATTTAATGCAGTATTTATTATCTTATTGAATAATTATTAGGTCACTTGTTTGTTTAGATGGGCTATACTTCTAACTTTGGTACTGCAATTATCCCGAGTGATATATCCATTCTTTTCATGTAATAAATGCTAGATGGGTTGGTTTAAAAGATTTAAGGACGGTATTCAAACTGCCACAAAAAACAAGAAGGAAGCACCAGATGGTCTCTGGTACAAGTGTAAAAAGTGTAACGAGACCATAACGGTTAAGGAGTTGAGAGAGAATTATTACGTTTGCCCTAAATGTGATTACCATACCAGAATAGGTTCTTACGATTACTTTGAGCTCATCTACGATGGAAAGTTTGAAATACTTTTCAGTGATTTAATATCCAGAGACTTTTTAGAATTTACAGATCTGAAACCATATACGACGCGGCTTAAGGATGCGATGGAAAAAACAGACCTTGAAGAAGCTATGACTGTGGCTGTTGGAAAAGTTTTAAAGCGCCCTCTTGTAATTGCTGCGATGGATTTCAGCTTCATTGGTGGCTCAATGGGATCTGTGGTTGGAGAAAAGATTGCAAGATCAATAGATTTCTGTCTTGATAATAAATTACCTCTCATGATAATCTCAAAATCAGGAGGAGCAAGGATGATGGAATCTGCATTTTCCCTAATGCAATTGGCTAAAACATCTGCTAAACTCTCGCAATTATCGAATGCAGGCTTGGCTTATTTTTCATTTTTAACAGATCCAACTACTGGTGGTGTTACGGCTTCGTATGCGATGTTAGGAGATATTAATTTTTCTGAACCTGGAGCTTTGATTGGATTTGCAGGGCCACGTGTTATAAAGGAAACGATTAAACGAGATTTGCCGGAAGGATTTCAAAGTTCAGAATTTTTATTGGATCATGGCTTTCTAGATTTTATCGTCGAAAGAAAAGATCTTAAAGAAAAAATTGCTGATATGCTTTTGTTGTTCGAATCTACTCCTGCGACATAAGGAAAACCTTAAACTTCTTGTCAAAAGGCATACAATGCTCTAGCATTTGATCAATGATTTGAGGACCATAATTAGAAATGTATTCAAATATATTGTCATGGCGTTCCTGAAGTCCGCCGGGAAAAAGCTTGTCTACCAATCTATCAATTCTTTTCAAATTTATTTCCTCCTTTTGTTTAATAGACTTTTTCAATTTTCCTTGTAAATAATCTAATGACTTTTGAGCCTTAACAGCTTCGGATTGAGTTGTTTTTTCGAGTGATTTATCGATTAGAGATACGTGTGCTTCTATGTTTTTAAAGGTGGCTTCGATTTCAGATTTGAAGCTATCTAATTTATAGTCCGGACTGTCACTTATCTCGAGATAATACTTAATTAGATCTTCTTTTTCTTTGAAAAGATCCAAAATTGATAATCCCAATTTCTCTAATTGTTTTGATTGATGATCTCCAATTATAAGAGCTGATGTCCTTCTTATCAACATAGGAAAATGGATATTGAAATGCTCAAACTGTGCCTTTCTTTCCAGCCAATATGCTATTTCGCCACCGCCACCAATATAAGCCAGGTTAGGTAAAATCATTTCCTGAAATAAGGGTCGCATAATTACATTTGGACTAAAATTTTCCGGATGATTGCTAATCTCATTTTCTATTTCTTCAGGAGTAAAGGATATGTCGCTGTCCAATATTTTATAAGCGCCATTTTCTAAATCAATACGATTTCTAATTCCTTTGATTCTATAAAAGAAATTTACTTGGCGCGCAAAAGCTTGTGAGTCCCATCCTGCTTCTTCAAGAGATTTTTGAGTTTGATTGACGATGGTTTTACTTTTCTGATTTAGAATTTCTGCTTTGACTATGGGACTGAATTGTCGCTTAAAGCCAGGTGTATCCATTTTTAGAATTATAAGACCGAGGTGATCAAAAAGACTATGTGTTAACAAAAAGGCGAATTCGTTGTAATCCTTACAAGAAGATAATTTGATTTTTAGAGAATTCAGAATATCAAGGCCAAGAGACCTTTCTCCGAGTATTTCAATCATCCGATGAATTACAGTTTCTAACCCTTCGGTTGAATACTGGTCAACAGATCCTGAATCATTAGACTGCCACTCAATTTTCTTTTGATAAAGATGGAGGTGGTTTATCTCCTCAAAATCATGATCTTCTCCACCCAAAACAAATAGAGGCACGAATTTATGATTGGGAAATGAAAGTGATAGCTCTTTGCATAATTTTATTGCAGATAGAATTTTATAAACATAATAGAGTGGGCCTGACATCAGACTTGGTTGGTGAGCTGTTGTAATTGTAAAACAATCCGGGCCTGCAAGGTTTTCGATATTCTGGCTCGAGAGAAGAGAAGAAGATACCGATCCATATTGTTCTTTTAGCATAGAAACAAGCAGTTTTCTATCAGTCTGATACTTACTTCTTTCCTGAATTAATTTTTCAAATTCATTGAAATCATATTTATAGTTGAGGAAATTTTCAAAATCGGGATGGGATCCAATGTAAGCCTTATCTTTTTTAGAAAATTGCCTGATATCTTTTATATCTATATCAATCACTTGCATAGCGCAAATGTAGAATAAGAAAAGAAAGAAATTGTTCAATTAGGTGCAAAAAAAAAGAGGCTGTTTCAACAACAACCTCTTGTAACAGGGCAATATTTAAAAAATCAGTTAAACTTAGTTTCATGCGCATATACACACTTAGACACTAGAAAGCGTAATAACGCTGCCTGATTTTTAAAAAAAATTAAAAAAAGATGAAAAAAAACCTTGAAGTGCCTTTTTTATAGGACTTTTACGTCAAATTATGAATAATTAGTATATGTCAGATCCTAAAAGGTATGAATTAAGGGGTGTTTCAGCATCAAAATCTGATGTCCATAAGGCAATAAAGAATCTTGATAAAGGATTATATCCAAGTGCTTTTTGCAAAATTTTGCCTGATATAGCGGGAGATGATGATAGCTATGTCAATATTATGCATGCGGATACAGCCGGAACAAAAACAAGTTTGGCATATGCCTATTGGAAAGAAACTGGTGATTTATCAGTTTGGACAGGTATTGCTCAGGATGCCATAGTAATGAACCTTGATGATGTGGCATGTGTGGGAGTTGTTGATAATATCTTATTGTCTTCTACAATAGGAAGAAACAAAAATATTATTCCTGGAGAGGTTATCACTGCACTTATCGAAAGCACTTCTTCATTTGTAGACAATATGAGCAAATATGATGTTACTATTCACCTTGCGGGAGGCGAAACAGCTGATGTCGGGGATATAGTCCGAACGATTGATGTGGGATATACGGCCTTTGCTCGAGCCGCAAAAAAGGATCTTATTATTAATAATATCCAGGAAGGAGATTGTATTGTAGGATTTGCTTCGTATGGTCAGAGTTCATATGAAGCTGAATACAATGGAGGAATGGGCAGCAATGGTCTAACATCTGCCAGACA
Source organism: Saprospiraceae bacterium (assembly GCA_965248155.1). Lineage (GTDB taxonomy): Bacteria > Bacteroidota > Bacteroidia > Chitinophagales > Saprospiraceae > RFSX01. The sequence continues at coordinate 993,458 of CBDFIO010000002.1, read as the reverse complement.
TGATGTGTTTGATAAAAAATACAGATCACTATATCCAGATAGCTACGATCATAATACACCTGAAGAATTGATCTATTCTGGATCTAAAAGCTTGACCGATAATATTGAAATTGGAGATATCCGAATAGATATTGGAAAACTTGTTCTTTCACCTACAAGAACTTATCTGCCTCTTCTCAAGCAAATTCTGGATCGATATCGTCCAAAAATAAATGGTATTATTCATAATACAGGTGGAGCACATACAAAGGTTAAAAAGTTTACGAAAAACAAAAGAATAATTAAAGATCAACTATTACCGATTCCCCCACTATTCAAACTTATACAGGAAGAGAGTGGAACTTCTTTTGAGGAAATGTTTCAGGTTTTTAATATGGGAACCAGATTGGAAATTTATACAGATGCTGAAACAGCTCAAGCGTTGATCAGCATATCTAAGGATTTCAACATTGATGCTCAACTTATTGGAAGGGTAGAAAAAAGCAATTTTGAGTCCTCAGTAGAGATCCATCATCAAGATAGCATATACAATTATTAAATTGGTTTATGGACTTAAATCGGGAAATGTGCTTCTTATACTTCGATACGGTTCAAAAAGTAAACTTGTTTTGCCTTCTTTTCAGATATTATTATCAACAGGCTTTTCTGTAAAGAATAAAGTTTTTATATTGGAAAAAATAACTCTATAAATCATGAGAAATCAAAAAGTCATTTTAACAACGTTACTAATTTTATTTGCGTTCACACTCTCTTTCGCACAGAAAGACCGTGATGAACCAAAATTTACTAAAGATCAAGTTTTCCTCGATGATGTGATTATCGATGGAAGCGAATGTGTCGGTTTCGACTGCGTCAACGGCGAAAGTTTCGGATTCGATACTGAAAGATTGAAAGAGAACAACCTTCGTATTCATTTTCAAGACACCAGTACATCGGCTTCTTTTCCAAGCAATGACTGGAGAATCAAAATAAATGATACTTCGAATGGTGGCGGCAATTTTTTTGCCATTGAAGACAGCGATGCAGGAAGAGATGTATTTAAAGTAGAAGCAGGTGCTCCTAGCAATGCTTTATATGTTGATGATGGAGGACGAGTAGGCATAAGTACTAGTACTCCAGTTGTAGAATTACACATCGTTAATGGTGATACACCTATAGTTAGGCTAGAACAAAATGGATCCAGCGGATTTACTACACCTCAGACTTGGGATGTTGCCGGTAATGAAACTAATTTCTTTGTTCGGGATGCAACTAATGGTTCTACATTGCCATTTAGAATAAGACCTAGTGCTAATACAAGTAGTATTGATATTAAAGATAATTCAGTCGAAATTAATAGCGATGGTACAGACACCGATACTAGGATTGAAGGTGATACTGATCAAACTTTGTTTTATGCTAATGCAGGCGATGACAGAATTGGTGTAGGTACTGATTCTCCAATTGAAAAACTATCAGTGAACAATGGAAATATGATGGTAAGAAGAGACGATGGGACAGCCGCTAATATTGTAGTTCTTGATGAGAGAGCGAATGGTAGTTCATTCGTCAGATTGAGAAATACGGAAGGAAACTGGTTGATCGGACAAATCCCAACTGAAGATTTTGTTATTAGAAATGTAACATTAGCTTCTTCTGATCCTTTCAAAATTGATCCTACAACACATGCTATTACTGCATTAGGAGATATTACTGCAAATGGAAATTTGTTGAATTCAGATATGCGTTTGAAGAAAAATGTAAGGGCTTTTGAAGTTGGTCTTTCTCTAGTGAGCCAATTGAACCCTATATCTTATAATTTCAATGGTAAAGCGGGTATTACTGAAACAAGAGAGTATTATAGTATTAGTGCTCAAGAGCTTCAAAAAGCTGCACCATATTTAGTTCATGATAATGTATTTGATACCAGAGACGAAGATGGTAATATCATTAAATCAGAATCTTTTTTGAAAATAGATCATTCAGCCATGACTTGGGTTTTAGTTAATTCTGTAAAAGAACAACAGGCTCAAATTGAAGATCAAGCTCAGGAAATTGCTGATCTTAAAACTCAAATGGAAGAATTAATCAGCCTTATTAAGGATGGCAACAATCAGGACATTATTTTGAATGGTGGGAACAATGCTGCACTAGGTCAGAATTTTCCTAATCCTTTCAATGATAAAACGGTAATTGAATATTTCCTTCCACAAGAAGCAGGAAGTGCAGAGATTCAAATATTTGATGTCAGCGGAAAATTGATTAAAAAAGAGACTATTACTCAAGCTGGAAAAGGTCGGATCAGTGTAGAAGTTAAAGATCTTCCTTCAGGTCAGTACTCTTATTCACTAATAATTGGTGGAAAAATTACTTAGACAAAATCAATGATCTTGTCTAAGTAAATGATCTTGTCTAAGTAATTAAGACTAAATAAAACGAGATATAAAACGGCTCGGCATTTTGCCCGGCCGTTTTTTATTCTTCTTCTCCTTTCCCGATAATTTTATCAATTATTTCCTTGCCTTCGTTCATGACATTTTTTAGTGTATCTGATTTATCAAGCATTTGATCAGCGATATCACTAGTTGCTTCTTTACCCTTTTCAAAGGCAGCTCCTACAGAAGTTTTAATTTTATCAAGATCAACTTTATCGTCGATAAATTCTTTTGTGCTTTGGAAGGCTTCTTCAGCTTTGTCCTTTACTTTTTCGCTGGCATCCCCAACAGTAGATATGACTTTATCTACATCAACTTTATCATCGATAAATTCTTTAGTGTTTTGAAAAGCTTCACCAGCCTTTTCGACAACTTTTCCGCTGGCGTCCTTTACATTTACAACCGTGTTGGTGATGTATTCTTTTTCAAGAACATCGTCGATGAATTCCATGGATTTCCCGACGCTTTCAGTGGCTTTCTTTCCTGATTTGAACAGAAAATTAAATATCTTTTTTATCATGACGTTTAGTTATATCCTGTATAGTTGTGAGGGCTGATGACTCTTAATTCTTGTTTAATTTTTTCATCAACCTCTAAAGTTTCTATAAAGTCCAACATTGTTTCTTTTGTAATAGTTGCATTGCCCCTCGTTAATGACTTTAGAGCTTCATAGGGCTTAGGATAAGCTTCGCGTCGTAGAATATTCTGTATGGCCTCAGCAACTACTGCCCAATTATTATCCAAATCACTATGTAATTTTTGTGTATTTAATTCTAATTTGGATAATCCTTTTAAAAGCGACTGATGTGCTATGGTACAATGTCCAAATGGAACACCAATATTTCTTAACACCGTACTGTCAGTAAGATCTCTTTGTAATCTCGATATCGGTAATTTTTCAGCAAGGAAATTAAAAATGGAATTTGCCATTCCCAAGTTACCCTCCGCATTTTCGAAATCTATTGGATTGACTTTGTGAGGCATGGCTGAAGAACCGATTTCATTGGCTACAACTTTTTGTTTGAAATAATCCATACTGATATAGGTCCAGATGTCTCTGGCCATATCAATAAGAATTGTGTTGATTCTACCAATATTCTGCACTATAGCAGCAATATGGTCGTAATGCGCAATTTGTGTCGTATAGTGGGAACGTGTTATACCCAGCTTACTAATAAATTGATCAGCAAATTCCGGCCAATTAATATCGGGTAAGCTTACTTTATGAGCATTAAAGTTACCTGTAGCTCCTCCAAATTTTCCTTTTATCGGAAGCGCTTTTAAAAGTTCAACTTGATTAGTCAATCGTTCAATAAATACTTTTATTTCCTTTCCTAATGTGCTTGGCGAAGCTGCTTGCCCATGTGTTCTTGCGAGTATGGGAATACCATCGTAGTTATTGGCTTTTTCAATTAAAACATTGATAAGTTTATTTAATTCAGGAATATATTCCTTGTCAAGAAAATCTTTTATAGAAAGAGGTACTGCGGTATTATTAATGTCTTGTGAGGTCAAACCAAAGTGGATCCACTCTGTATACTTGTCGAGGCCTAAAGCTTCGATTTTATTTTTTATAAAATACTCTACTGCTTTAACATCATGATTGGTTGTTTTCTCTATCTCTTTGACAGCAATAGCGTCAGACTCTGTGAGTGCTTTATAAATATTTCTTAATTTATCTTCATGTTGAGACAGACCATTCAGTTGTGAGATACCCGCATTAGAGAGAAATATCAAATATTCTATTTCAACAGTGACACGATATTTTATAAGAGCGAATTCTGAAAAGTAGGCCGCTAATTTAGATGTTTTAGAAGCATATCGACCATCTATTGGAGAAACAGCTTTGAGCATATTTTTTGCTGCAAAGATACATTTTTCATTTGTGATGATTGTGAGTAGTACACTTAGGTGTATTTGACACGGTCCTTGAATCTCTTATGAGACCATAGCCAACATTCTGGACGCTTATAGATCAATTTTTCAAGATGGTCCCGAAATTTTATAACCAAGTCATCGACAGAACAAGAAGCAGGATTTTCTTCTAATAATTGCAATTCTAATTCATAGTAACCACGACTAACTCTTCTCATCTCGGTGTTAAAAACAGGCAAGTTATATTTGTGAGCGTAGTGTGCAGCGCCAGAGTGGAATTTCGTATTAATACCCAGCAGATCTAAATTGACAGATTTTTCTCTTCCATATGGAGCCTGATCAGACATGAAAAAAATTGCTTTGTCACTTATTTCCACATTAGAAAAATATTTGAATGTTTCGTTGGTCACGACCATTGTAGAATCATTACCGCCTCTGCGATCAAAAATATATTTGTGGATATAAGGGTTACTGATATGCTTAACGATTCCTACAAGATGAAATTTAGATTGTAACCCGAAAGTTAACGCACCCCATTCCCAATTGTTATAATGCTGAGAATAGACAAGTATACCTTGGCCCTTATCATAGTAAATATTGATTAATTCAGGGTTGACGACCTTATATCTTTCAATCAATTTGTGTGGATTACAGCTCAATCCTTTTATTCCTTCCAAAATTATGTCAGAAAAATTTCTGTAAAAATGCTTTATCAAGTCATTTTTTTCTTTTTGTGACTTTTTCGGAAAACAAATTTCAATATTCTGTTTGACTACTTTTTTTCTGTACTTAACTACATAATAGAATATGTAGTAAAGCATATCTGAAAGAAGATAAAGAATTCTAAATGGGATTAAGGAAAACAAGAAAACCATTATGCGGAATATTATATAAGAAAGTATATTCATCAGATGATAGTGTCAAACTCTGAATCTAAAGAATTGGAATCCAGATTTTCTCTGTTTTGATTTTGCTGAAGGAAAATATTATTTACGACTTCAAAAAATTCATCATTAAGTTTGTTTTTTAAGTCACTGGGATTTTCAAATTGCCCATCTCTGAACTTATATGTTTGTTCGCGAAGATCTTTTTCCAACTTGAGGGAGTACCTGCCATTCATGTGGAAAAGGGTCAGTCTTATATTTTCGTGAGTCCATTCGTCAACTATCCTCATGATACCTTTTTATTATACTTTTTGAAATGGCCTTGTATATTTTCGACCATTCTTCGTTGTGTTTTATAAGTTGTAGATGTTGCTTATGAAGCTTAATATCCTTACGAATTGCCGGGCCTGTTTGGATCTTACAAGGATTGCTTTCCAGAATCTTATTGAATGTACTTTTGGATATAGGCTCAAGGATGCTTGGATCTAAATTGTTCTTGTGTAATAATTCCTTTGAAATACAGGATAGGTGATTGATAAAGTTATTTATGAAAACAGCTGACAGGTGATAATTAAGTCGTTCCTGATCAGTGCAGCTGATAACTTTCGGAGATATCTTTCGTGCTAAAGATCTCAACATTCTAATGATCTTTGGATTATTTCCATCAATTAAAAAAGGTGTAGTTGCTAATTCTGTTTGCTCTGCTTTATTAAAAGATTGAAGGGGATAAAAGCTACCGTAATTCGACGAAGCTTTATTAAGCACTCGGATTTTTTGTGAACCGGAAGTATGAACCAAGTATTGTGTTTCATTAAGTCGAGGAAGTTCTGCGACGACATCTGAGATATCATCATCAGGAACCATGAGGATATATAAATGAGCTTCTGGATTTATATCAGAGAGATTATTAATTGCTTCTGCGTCGACTTTAGAACTTAGTTTTCGCGCATTATTAATTTTTCTACTATAGACCTGTTCAATCTGAACAGGAATCTTATGCAGTGCGGGAATCAGATGGTTAGCAATGTTTCCGGCACCAATAGCAACAATTTTGATTTTGTTAGACATTCTTATTACTGTATCGGTTCCAGTAAGCTATGAAAAATCCAGCTAACATGAGACAGGATCCTAACCAAAATAAATTAATTCCCGGAAATATTTTAGCTTCAAGATTAATTATATCTGACCTTGGGATCTGTTCGGCGATATCAACAATCAGATCATTGCTCAATCGCTTGTCTTCAGCAATTTGTATAGTAAAAATTTCTTTTATTGGATCGATATGACTTAAACGGATATGTAGACCTTCTTCAATATTATAGTCTTTTATACTCATAGGTTTGTTTCCCCTTATAATATAAAGAGGCGTCAAGCTGTCTATGTGATTCTCTGAATTCATAAGAATCTTTGCTTGAATGGCTATATCACCTTCCTGCGTTTTGTAATTTCGATGATCGACTTTACTATTGAAGCCGATAAGTGTGAATTCCTTGGAATTATGGTGGAATGTAGCACCTTCCTTAATACTGAATTCCTGATATTCAAGCAAGTCTTCTTCTGTGAAAAAATTATCAAAAGATTTATTATTCAAGCGCACTTTCACACCTAACTCTTCAATTTTATCTGCATATTGATACAGAAGATTTTCATTGAGGCCAAGTGCAGGTTCGATTAGTCTGGAGTATGATTTGTCTAAATTATAAAACCGTATTCCCAGACCAATGCCCATGTCACTTTCATGTGCGATGTATTCTTTATGTTGAGGCTTGAAGCTTACATATTCAAGAATTGCATAATTTTCCTTAGTGAATAAAGTGTCACCAACTGATAGGGTATAGCTTACATATTTGAGACTATCTTCTTGTTCTTTTGCAAATTTCACATCCAGTTGTGATTTTGGAAGCGAAGCTATTCTTGTAAATATATCCTTATCCAGATCTCTCTTAGTTCCAGGATTAAAAGCAGCCACCTTGGTCATATCATTTGAAAAAAGAAGATTTGGATAGACATAAAAAGAATCTAGTATTGTTCCGGTAGAATCTTCTTTTTGAAATTTGACTATGAAAGTACGTGTCTTATCTTCAATGGTATCTCCTTCATAAGTTATCCAGTAATCATTGACAAAGAATGGAACGCCTTTAATCAAAGTAACCGATTTACCAAGATCATCATCGTCAATAATTCCTTTCATTACAAAGGGATTAGTGGTTATAACTTTTTCGTTTAACCCACTGGCTAAAATTCCGATTATCATAATTGCAAAACCGGTATGCGAGAAGACTGAACCTGCTAATTTAGGATTAAATCGTAGTTTTTGAGTGAGATAGGCACCATTCGCGATGATTGAATATAAGGCAGCAATGGAGAGTATAATATAAGTCCATCGATGAAAATCCATTAAGAGTGACAATAAGTAACAGATGAGAGTCGCAGATATTAAATACAGAGTGTTTCTTTTTGCAAAAGCAACCGATTGATTGCGGGACCATTTTTCGGTCTTATATCTCTTGTGAACAGCTAATGAACAAAGAACTGTTATCAGTACACCAATCCAAATTTGAAATTTGTTATAATGAGGGATTGGATCTTGAATAACTTTACCAGTAAAATCAGGATCAAAATATGTGGCGATACTATTTATTACTGGAAGAGATGTGGAACCAGTAATAATTATACCGCTAAACAACAAAATCAAAGCACCGACAAACATCCAGAATTCTCGCGAATAAATCGATTCTTCTTTAGATGGGCTAGCAATATTTTTTTGTGCTTTATAATAAATCAGAATTGAAAGGAGCGTAAAGAATCCAACCAGGAAAATCAGTTGAGGTTCGAGACCCATTTCTGTAAAAGCATGAATTGAAGTATCTCCTAAGACACCGCTTCGAGTAAGATATGTAGAATATAGTACGAGTATAAAAGATAAGCCGTAATAGATATAAGTTGTCTTTATAGCTCGCCCAGTATTTTTAGCGATCAAATTTGTATGTACTCCTGCGACTAATATTAACCAAGGTACCAAAGACATGTTTTCAACAGGATCCCAGACCCAATAGCCTCCAAAAGTAAGTGCTTCATAAGCCCAGGCTCCACCCATTAGAATACCAACACCCAGAATACCGGCAGAGAAAAGGGACCATTTTAAGCATGGGCTCAACCATCCTTTGAAGTCTCCTGTATAAAGACCGGCAGCGGCAAATGCAAATGGAATACTGGTGCTGGCAAAACCAAGGAACAAAGTTGGTGGATGAATGGTCATCCAATAATTTTGTAAGAGTGGATTCAGCCCACTTCCCTGAATAGAAGACAGATAGTCTGCAGTTTTGAAAATTGGTGCATCAAAAACATCCCGTAACAAGAGTGTAGGATTGGATCCGAATTTATAAGTGAAGTCTCCTAATTCAAGATGAAATCCCAAAATCATGGAATTAATTACCAGTTGGATAAGCCCAAGAAACATAAGCACAGAACTTTCCCACTTTCCAGCTTTAAAAATGAGGATTGTCCCAAGTATTATATGCCAAAACATCCAGAGCAGAAAGCTCCCTTCTTGCCCTTCCCAAAAGGCTGAAAAGATATATTGCATAGGTAAATCCGGGGAAACATGTTCAAAAACATAAACATACTCATACATTTGACTGATCATGATAAAGAATAGAATTCCAATCAATCCAAATATAGAAATGCCATGAATGAAGAAACCATATCTACCAAGGGTATTCCAACTTACTTTTGAAGAAGAAAGTGTTGTCTTTTGATGTTTGTAATAACTATATATTGAAAATAGAAGTGAACAGAATGCCAGAACAATAAATAAGTGGCCGAAAATTCCGGGCCATAAATGTTCTCCTATGTATTGCGTTTGAAGATTCAAAAGTCCTTAGCTTTCACCTCTGATTTTCAGCTCTTCATCCTTGTATTTTGAAGGGCATTTTAATAAGACTTCATCTGCTACAAAAACACCCTCATTCATTTTGCCTGTAACTACGACTGATTCAGACAATTCAAAGTCTTGGGGTTTAGCTTGTTTGAGGATAACTTCATTTGATTTTCCATCCAGGTCAATCATATGAAATCGGAACATATTTGGAGTTTTAATGGGATCGTAAACGATCTCCTGTTCTCTGTCCAATTCTCCACTGATCTTCGCTCTTGATTTACTTGCAGTTGCTTCCTCAAATGACATGTAATTGCTTACATCTTTCGATGCTGAGAAAATGATTATAATAGCTGAAATGATGGCCACCAGAGCTATAATATGTCCTTTTTTCATTAATTTCTTTTAGTGCAACAAAAGTATAAGGAAATTGAGTCTAATTCTAATTATTGTTGATATTCAACAAATAAAATTATGGATTGTTTTTTACAAGATTATCAGCTTTTCAATGTAGACTTTTTGCCCGACTTTCACTTTTACATAAAAGAGGCCTGCAGGGAAATGACTTGTACTTATTTGTATTGTAGTAAAATCCTCGAAATGCTGATACTGGATTTGACCTTTGGCATCATATATCAATAGTTCTTTGATGGATTTACTGTCTTCTTCAAGTTCTATATTTATGATATCTAAAGCAGGGTTAGGAAATACATTGATACTCGTGTTCTCTATTTCTGAAGTGTAAGTTTTTATGCCTACTTCGATTGGATCGCTGATGAAAATGCAACCGAATGCATCGATGACTTGCAATATATATTTTCCTTCTTCTAATCCGGTTAGATCCATTTCCTGAGAAACAATGATATTATTCTTTTTCCAAATGTAATTATAGGGTGGGGTGCCCCCGCTTAGTTCAATATTTATATATCCATTTGTACCATTAAACTCATGAATAGGAACAACAACGATTGTATCGATTAGAATAGGCGATGGCTCAATGATATTGAATGTATCCAAAGTCATGCAACCAACGGAGTCTATGATCTCTACATAGTATTCTCCAGACGGCATATTATGCAGATCTCCCTGATAGTTGCTGATCTTTATAGTATCAATAACTGCAGGTGATGCCGCAAATATCACTACAGCTCCATCACTAAATCCATGACAGCTGGTTTCAAATGTACTTATACTGTGATCTATTCCATTATCGATTGTTACTGTGGTTTGACATTGACTCGTATTACCAGCAAAATCAACAACTTCATATAAAATGGTTGTTATTCCGTGAGGAAAAACACTTCCACTGGTTAATCCACTCTATAACACAAAAGTGTCTATGTCACAATTGTCTGCAATAAAAGGCTGGCTATAAAAAATACTGTCACAACCGGTTTCACTGACAGGTGCCGGACAAAGAATAAGAGGAATTTCATTGTCAATAAGCTCAATTGTTAATGAGTCGCTATACGTGTATCCGGTGGTATCTATGGCCGTAATCAAAAAATGATTTGTTCCTATGTCGCGACATTCAAGACTTATAAATGCAGGTGTTATTTCGATTTCTAAAAAATCTGTGCAATTGTCTGATAATGAATCTATGAAATCATTGCTTGTGAATATTGGAATGGAACCATTGATACCAATTTCAAATACTATATGGTTAATACTAAATTCAGGAGCTAATGTATCTCCACAATTACAACTGCTGTCAATAGTCGAAAAGTTTATTTCTAAATGACTACTTGATCTCAATGTTTGAATATAAAGAATAGAATGAACAAGGGTAATTAGAAGAATGTATTTGTTGATTGATCCCATCGAATATCTTAATCAATTAGAAACGGAGCTTGCTAAGATATTAATAAAATATTTAATATGTATTGTATGTTACTTGAAAAGCGAATCCACAAATTCAGACTTGTCAAAGACCTGTAATTGTTCTATTCCTTCTCCAACACCGATGTATTTGATTGGGATCTTAAATTGATCAGAAATTCCTAAGACAACGCCTCCTTTTGCTGATCCATCCAGTTTAGTTAATGCTAATGCAGTGACATCTGTAGCTTCAGTAAATTTATTAGCTTGTTCAATTGCATTTTGACCGGTGGTAGCATCAAGGACAAGAAGTACTTCATGAGGAGCACCATCTAGTTTTTTGTTTATCGAGTTTTTTATCTTACTCAATTCATCCATAAGATGCTTTTTGGTATGTAATCTACCAGCAGTGTCAATAATTGCTACATCCAAATTATTGTTCATTGCATATTGCACAGTTTCGTAAGCGACTGCAGCAGGATCAGAATCCATACCTTTATCATAAAAGTGAGCTTTGCCGCGATCTGCCCATATTTTTAACTGATCAACAGCTGCTGCCCGGAAAGTATCTGCTGCTCCAAGAACAACTGACTTAGCTCTTGTTGAGTATTGATGTGTAAGCTTTCCAATTGTGGTGGTTTTTCCAACGCCGTTAACGCCTACGACTAAAATGACATGTGGTTTTTCATCATCTGGAAAGACAAAATCTTCGAGATCTTCAGTATTATTTTCAGTTAAAATATCAACTACAACCGATTTAAGGATTTTATTTAGCTCATTGGTATTGAAATATTTTACATCAGCTACTTTTTCCTCAAGCCTATCAATGATTTTGATTGTTGTGTCCAATCCTACGTCTGAAGAAATAAGGATTCCCTCCAATTCATCAAGAAATGACTCGTCGACCTTGGATTTTCCAGCGACTGCTTTGGCAATTTGACCAAATAAATTGGATTTCGTTTTTTCCAGTCCTTGATCTAAATCTTGTTTTCTGTCTTTATTAAAATATTTCTTAAAAATGCTCATAGGAAGCAGGGGGAATTGAAAATGGTGTAGAATATAAAAAGGCAAAGTTGGAAACTTTGCCTTTTTAATGTTTGCTTACTTGTTTTCAGCAAAGAATTCTTTGACTTTGTCTTTGTGTAGCATTATTTCTTTATAAGTGTATTTTCCTGATACAGGATCTTTTACACTTTTAATTACTTTAACAAAATCTCTTCCGGAACCAGCATTCGCTGCTCTTTGAGCTACTCTGGCGTTTTTACTAACCTTTGCCATAATTATTTGATTTCTTTATGAATAGTATGTTTCTTCAAAACTGCGTTGTACTTTCTCAGCTCAATCCTATCTGGAGTGTTCTTCCTGTTTTTTTGAGTTACATATCGAGAAGTACCAGCCTGACCACTAGCTTTGTGTTCTGTACATTCTAATATAACTTGAATTCTATTTCCTTTTTGCTTAGCCATGCTGTTTTATTTTTTTAACTCTATACCAATGTCAAAACCCGCCTTCTCTTGTCTTTTCAAATAGTCGTAAAGACCGATTTTGTTAATATTTCTCATTGCTGAAGAAGACAGCTTAAGTGTTACCCATTTATCAATCTCAGGAATGTAATATTTCTTTTTGTGAAGATTGGGTAAAAATCTCCTCTTTGTTCTCCTTTTTGAGTGAGATACATTGTTGCCTGTAATAGGCTTTTTTCCTGTAAGCTGACAAACTCTTGACATCAGTAATCGTTTTAATTCTTTTTAAAGAGCCGCAAAGATATATCTTTTTATATATAAATGAAACTAAATTTTAAGCTCATTTGTATGCTTTTATTTAAGCCTTTTTTCAGGGGATTTAGTCTTATTCCTATCAATCATATAAGATAATCCTGGTGTAATTATATCATTCAACCCATGTGCTGTTTTAAAATATGTATCATAATTAATTAGTATTCGCAATACATAATTCTCCTAATTTTCTAATAACATATAATAATACTGTTTTGACCACATTTTGAAAGATGTGACAGCTACTTGTCACTTACCAACTATAATGAAACATTTGTTAGTGATCGTATGGTGTAGAATTGTCATTAAGGTGATAGAAAATTATTTAAGATAACAACCTTTAAATTTTTTACAGAATGAAACCTTTAATAACCCTCGTGACACTGCTATACACTGTAGTCTGTGTAGATGCTCAATGGAAGGTAGGACCGAAAGCTTCTGTAGGTGTGATTACAGCCAACTCAGCAGCTATTCCAGTAATGCCAATGACAGATTATTTAACCTATGAAATGGAATATATAGGAAACTCCTCTGTGATGTCCGTTGGATTCATGGCCTTCAATAATCTTGGTCCTGTATTTTTACAAACTGAATTTTTGGCTACCAAATACGATTTGAATTTCAAAATAGCCAATTACAAGAGCCGGGAAGATCCTCAGCTATATGAACAGGTATACTATATGGTAGAAATACCTTTTGCTGCAGGTGTGAATTTCAAGAACTTTAAAATTGGTTTAGGACCGGTTTTTGAAATAAATGTAGATAAGGAAAGCGATTTTAACATTATGGACAATTATGTTGACCAATCGCAAAATCTGGATTTTGGATTCCATGGTTTAGTTGGATACAGAATTGGAGTTCTACATATTGATTTAAAATATGTCTATAAATTCTCAGGAATTGTTGATGATTTCACCTTTGGCCATGACGAATTTATGTATGCAAAAAGCGCAAATAGATTCTCCTTTTCTGTAGGAGTAGCATTCTAGAATAACAAGCAATATTTAAAAAACATTTGATAATGCTGGTTCCAAATAATTGGAGTCAGCATTTTTTTTGATTCCAGCAAAGCATCAAAAGAGATAATGATTCTATGTAAGAGAAGTATTAACTTCATGCTCTAAGAATTATTAATTAATGAAGATCTTTCCATTTATAGTTTTAACCTTTTATTCCTTCCTCTGTTCCTCGCAACAAATATATGTTGATGGATTATTCTCAGATTGGGAGATGGCTGATATAGTTATTGATGATTCAGGAGACTATAGTGGTATTGAAATAGAAGAGCTCCTGTTGTCATATGATGATGATTATCTCTATTGTAAAATTTCATTTAGCGAAGAGATTTTAATCCAGCAGAATAACAATGTGTTATTCGGAGTTGATTTTGATGATAATGCCTTTACAGGCTTTAATCTTGGAGAAATTGGTGCAGAGCTCGTCTTCAATTTTGGTGTAAGGACAGGATTATTATATTCCAATCCTGGAATTCTCGCAGTTAATCATAATGAAACCGGTTTAGTCGCTGCACCTACGGTTTCATCAAATGTATTCGAATTTTGTATCAAAAGAAATTTCATCGTGTCGGGCTTTTCATTTGAAATGCTTGATCAGATAGCTGTTCATGTTTCCGGTGAGAACGAGTTAGGAGATCAACTACCAAACAGTGGCAAAATTCTTCTGGACCTTTCTGAAGATCGTTTACCTCAATATTCAACCTACAGTCTTGACCCTGTCATAGAAAGAGATTTTAGGTTTATGAGCTACAATGCACTTCGTGATAATCCATTCGATCCAGCTGTTCAAAACGCTTTTGCGGGCCTAATGAGAGCTGTAAAAGCAGATGTATATTGTTTCCAGGAGGTGTATGATCATGATGAAGATGATGTCTATCAGCTGTTACAGGATCTATCGATCATTGATCCGGGAGAAATATGGTATCGTGTTAAGCATGGACCTGACATTATTACATTATCAAGATATCCAATCGTTTTTGAACAGAATATTGGCAATAATGGAGCAGTCGTGATTGATCATCAAGACAGAGAGGTTTTGATTATTAACACCCATTACCCTTGTTGTGAAAATGATTTTGGAAGAGAGATTGAAATCGATCAAATTCTTCAATTTATAAGAAGAAGCAAGAATAATCAATCCGACTATTTTCTTGAAGAAGGCACGCCTTATATTTTTTGTGGCGATATGAATCTGGTTGGTTTTGGATCCCAACTTCAGAGTATGATTGATGGTAACATAAAAGATAACTCCTTCTTTGGACCAGATGTAGATTTAGACTGGGATGGTAATGGAATGATGGATTTAAGACCATTGACTACAGGGTTTACCAGCGCATTCACCTGGTATAATCCTTTCGGTTCATTCTATCCTGGCAGATTGGATTTTATTATTTATACAGATTCAGCTATTAAATCCGTGAATAGTTTTGTTCTGAATTCACGAGGCTTAAATCAATCAGAACAAATTAATTTCCAAATCAATGATGATTACAGTTTTACGAGTTCAGATCATATGCCAGTAGTATCAGATTTCAAATTTCATAGTCCCAATTCAACAGATGACACGGAATACAAAGTCTCTATTTTTCCAAATCCAACATTTCATCAAACAGTATATATTGAATCCCATCAAATTCCGGTTCGTAGACTTACTGTTTATTCAATTAACGGTCAATTGATTAAAGTTGTAGAAAACCCAGGGTCGACCATAAAGCTTGATTTGGATCGAGGTCTTTACATTCTTCATCTGGAAATGGTCAACGGCCAAAAGGGAAGCCACACCTTAATTTCGAAATAAAAAAAAGGCAGCCTAAGCTGCCTATAAAATGGTTTATGAATCCGTTCGTTTATTATTGTAATGTGAATGCTACTCTTGCAAATATATGACGTCCAGCATAACTGAATTGTGGAGATCTTCTAGAATAAACAAAACGTCCGCTTGAACTAAATGCTGAGTCAACTTCATCCGGATAAACATCCAAAATGTTATTGGACCCTACAGTTATCTTAAGATTATCATTTACGCTTAATCCAACACTTAGGTCGGTTACCAATTTACCGGAATTATATGGATTTAAAGTTGCTCCTGGAAGCAAGTTTAGATCATCATCAAATAGTGGCTCATTAGTAGCCTCTGTTGTTTCACCAAAGAATGTATTACGAAGATAAATATCAATATTACCTAAGGTGAGTGTATTCCCCAGAGTGAATTTTACTCTTGGAACAGCTTGTTCGAGATAAATATGGCTAGTCTGATCAAAATAAGTATCTACCAAGTCAGCTGCTTCTAATATGTCAGATGCATCGATACCGGCATCTTGATCATATGTCGTTTTTGAGAATGTAGCTGCAAAGTCGTTTCTTAATACTGCATTGGTGCCTAAAGTAGCACTATGAGCAATAACTACATCTATTCCTGTGGATTTTGTATTGATAGAATTTGCAAAGAAAGCTGCTTTAGTAGCGCCAGCTTGATCAAACAATCTTTGTAATTCATCATTACCCGCAGGATCAAATTGTCCTGTTAGAATAATCCTATCATCAATATTGACTTGATATGCATCTATTGTAAATCGAAGACTAGCACTTGGTATTTTGGCCGTCATCCCAATACTCATGTTTTTAGAGGTTTCTTCTTTTAATTGAGGAATTCCCAACAATTGTGCTGCTCTTGAAGTATTAGCGAATACACCTACTTCCTGTGGAACAGATACGCCATCGATCAAACTGAAGATTGTAGATGTTCGGCTAAAATGAATCTGATGTAGAGAAGGAGCCCTAAATCCAGTACTAAATGCTCCTCTGATTGCGGTATTACTATTCACCTTATATCTGGCTGATACTTTATAGTCAAAAGTTGATCCGAAATCTGAATAATCTTCATATCTCAATGCTGCACCTATTAGAAATGCTTCAGAAAGATCAGCTTCAAGATCAAAATAAGCTCCGATACTTGATCTATGTGCATTCACCTGATTCGTAGGTAAGAATCCAGCAAAACACTGTGATCCTGAAGGTCTCGGACGGCCTAATAAATCCATTGTCAACAATGAATCAGGCGTAATTGAATTTACAAGATTACCATTAACATCATAATTTCCATAGGATTGTTCTGTACCTGGTATCACTCTGAAATTCTCAAATCTGTACTCTGTTCCAAAAGCTATATTTAGTCCGGAGATACCATTCATACCATCAAAGTATTGAGAGAAGTCTAGGTTACTAGTTGTTTGACCGAATGAGTGTCCACCAGCATCGAAGTCTGTAGGGGAAGATGAACCAATGGTTGCGTTATGAGTATCTGTCATATGGAATAAAAACTGATTGGAACCCGTAACAACGCTGAGATCAGCGTTCCAATTTCCTACCATTCCCCGCAATCCAGCCCCGAGGGATTTGTCAGAAACATTAGAATTGATCTTAGGTACAGTTCCATTAGGATAGATAGAGGTGGTTGTTCTTTCCTGACCTGGTAATCTATAAAAACAACCAGACTCTCCACGTCTATAACTCACTCCGCCAAAACCATATATTTCAGCTCCATTTGCTAATGGTAAAGAAAGATTAGCCATCATTTTACCTCCTCTAACGCCTGATTGTCCAACGCGCATGTTATAATCAGATCTTGTCTGACCTCTTGCGGCTAGTTCGCTATCTGTAGCATCGAATCCAAGAACATCGGACACACCATCGATAGATGTCAAGGCTGCCAAATCATCTTTAGTTTGCTGACTAAAGTAAGGCACTTGTGAACCATAACTTTGGACTTGGCCAAGACTTAAAGTCGTAACATCAAATCCATCAGCAGCGGCTAGTCTTTCAACGCCATTCAGTCCGTTAAATATACCTCCTGTAAACTCTTGCATTCTATTGGTAGATCCTCTATACTCTAACTCACCGGTAACATTAATCAAACCACCATTATCTCCAATATTAAGTCCGTAATTAGCTCCTAAATTGAATACTTCTCCATCGATACTTTTTTCTTCTCCTCCAAATGGACCAATGTTACTTGTTAAATTTCCTCCTGTAGTCATATTGACACTAAACTTGTTTACCTCTTCTTTAAGTATAATATTAATTACTCCAGCAATGGCATCAGATCCATATTGAGCAGCCGCACCATCTCTAAGCACTTCAATTTTGTCGATTGCTGCCGCCGGAATAGCATTTAAATCTGTACCTACATTTCCTCTTCCAAAAGTTCCATTGACGTTTACAAGTGATGTTGTATGTCTTCTTTTTCCATTTATCAAAACCAATACCTGATCTGGTCCAAGGCCTCTTAATGAAGCAGGATCTATGTGATCAGTTCCATCAGAAATTGTTTGGGTATTTGAACTAAATGAAGGTGTCGTAATGTGTAAAATCTGATTGACAGAAGTTTGTGGTGCCGCCGCTGTTAATTGAGAAACATTGATGACATCAACAGGAACTGCTGATTCAAGATTTGTCCGATTGGATGCTCTAGTACCTGTAACAACAACTTCATCGACCATTACCCCGGATGAAAGATTAAAATCTAGGGTGACATTTTCATTAGTACCAATAGTTACAGATTGGGTCAAACTTGAAAAGCCAACATAACTTGCGGTAATATTATAACTTCCTGAATCCAGATCAAGGGTGTAGTTACCATCAAGATCTGTAACTGTTCCCTGAGATGTTCCATCAACAGAAACAGACACACCTATTAATCCTAATCCATCTTCTGTAATCGTTCCGCTCACAGATTGTGCGAAAATAAAAGTAGTCATTGCCAGCATAATGGCAACCATAAATAGTTTTTTCATAATAAAAGATTTGGTTATTTAATTCTAACTCCAGCTGTTCATAAGATCAACTGCATTAGTGATATCGAGTATTTCCAAATATAACTCTTTAGATGGTTTTTTTATAGCCTGAATCTCATTAATTAGTTCTTTTCCATCAATATCAAGATATGCCAATCGAGCTGATAATTCAGTGGCTGGACGACCAAAAGCATGCCCTGGTAATAGCGCTACTCCAGTCTCATCAAGGAGGCGATTACACATTTCTGCTGAAGATTCAAAATCAAAAATAGACTTATTGAACTGTACAAATAGGTAAAAACCTCCTTGCGAAGGGTGCACTTTTATATTAGTCGAATCAATATTCTGAATGATATAGTTATTGATATATTGAAGTATTTGCTTACACGATCGTGTATATTGCTGAATTTCTGTGCCATTCTCAAAGGCCTTAATCGCTGCATATTGGATAGGGGCAGGGGCACAAGAGTAAGTTTCACTTGCGGAGCCAACAACAGCATCTTTTAATTGAATTAATTCTGACGGAAAGATAGTGTAACCCAGTCTCCATCCCCCGGCACCACACCACTTGCTTAATCCATTGCAAATAATTGTCCCTTCAGGAAATAATTCTGTAATACTTTGATGTTTTTCAAAACTAAACTCAGAATATATTTCATCAGAGAGGATAATGAGATTATACTTTCTGGCAATAGAAGTAATCTGTTCAAGATCCGATTTTGATAAAGATTGTCCAGTAGGGTTATTAGGGTAGTTAAGTATTAATAATGCTGGGTCATTGTCATTTTGAAGATCTGATTCCAATTGGGAGATGTTCAATCTCCATTTATCTTCAAAAGAACTCTCCAACCAACTGATTTTGCGGTTTAATAGTTGAGCTTGGGGATCATAACTTACCCAGCTTGGGGAAGGTAATATTAATCTTCGTCTTGACATTAATTGAGTAAGAAAGATAAACTCTTTGCTACCAGGACCTACTATGATGTTATCGGGTTTAATTGTAGCCTTATACTTCAAACTACAATAATGAGCAATGGACACCTGTAATTGTTCTAAACCTTGAGGAGGAAGGTAATCTTTAACATGAGCATGTGTTCTAAGTTCTGAAACTAAAACTTCAGGTACAGGGAACGGAGATTGTCCAAATCCTAACTTATAGGTTTTCTTGCCTTTTCTGATTCGTTCTTTGATCAGATTATTCAAAGCTAAAGTTGGAGATACCGACATATATCAAAGTTAGCTACTATCTCTAAATCAAACAAAGTGTTTTTAAATATTCTTTTGCCATTTCCATGCTGAAGATGTCATATCATCCAAATCCAATTGAGCTTTCCATTTTAATTCGTTGTTGGCTAATGTTGTATCGGCATATATCTTTTCAATATCACCCTCCCGCCGATCTGCCAATTGATATTTCAGTTTCAATCCTGAAGTCCGCTCAAAAGATTTGATAACATCCAGAACACTGTATCCTTTTCCTGTTCCTAAGTTAAATACTTCATAAGTAGATTTATTCTCTCCTGATTGAAGTCTTTCCATAGCTTTTAAATGGGCTTGGGCCAAATCAACGACATGGATATAATCTCTGATCGCTGTTCCATCCTGTGTATTATAGTCATGACCAAAAACTGACAAATTTTCACGCTCGCCAATTGCAGTTTGTGTTATATATGGAAGGAGATTATCCGGAATCCCATTTGGAAGTTCTCCTATAATCCCAGAGGGGTGGGCGCCAATAGGATTAAAATATCTCAGGGAAATAATATTTACAAAGTCCGATTCCTGAGCTACATCTTCTAAAATTTTTTCACTCATTTGTTTTGTAACTCCATAAGGTGATGGAGAAGGTTTGAAAGGACTTGATTCAGTAACCGGTAACGAATCCGCTTGACCATAAACTGTACAAGATGATGAAAATATAAGATTGGGAATGTTTTGGGAATGCATTCCGTCCAACACATTTATAAGAGAGAATAAATTGTTTTTATAGTATTTATTAGGATGTTTGACGCTTTCACCTACCGACTTCAATGCTGCAAAATGGATAATGCTTCTTGCATTCTGGTGCTTTTCAAAAAAATCCTTACATAATGCACTATCAGATAAGTCTATATTTTCAAATAGGACATCCTTCCCACTTATTTTTTGAATTCTTTCAAGTATTGAAATATCAGAATTACATAGATTATCCGCAATAACAATTTCGTAGCCAGAGTTTAGCAATTCGACAACAGTATGGGAACCTATGTATCCCATTCCTCCAGTAACTATAATCTTCTGATTTTTCATAGATTTATAAAAATGATAATTATTGACTAAATATTTCTTGAATCTTAACTTTATCTTGAAATCTAAATGGATTTAATTCTAACAGCAATATGGTCCAAAAATTCACTCTCAATAAAAACAAAGATCTTCTAAACGAAAATATGGAAGACTTGAAGGGACTCGTTCTTGCAGGAGGACAATCTAGCCGCATGGGTAAGGACAAATCTAATCTGGTGTATTATCAGGACGCCCACAAGTATCACATGTTAGATATGCTGAGATCCATTGGATTGGATAGCTTCATTTCTTTAAGGCAGGAACAAGAACAAAAATCAAGATATAAATTTATTACCGATACATTTGAGAATATTGGACCTATGGGCGGAGTAGCCAGTGCATTTTCTTTTCAAAAATCAGCCTGGTTAGTTGTAGCATGTGATTACCCACATATGAAAACTCAAATATTAGAAGACTTAATCGCAATGAGAAACAAATCAAAAATTGCAACAGTATATTACGATGAAAATGCTGATTTTATAATCCCTACATGTGCTATATATGAAATGGAATGTTTTGATTTAATTCTGGAGGCAATCCAAAAGAAAGAATATTCTTTGCAAAAACTTCTAAAACAAAATAAGACATTCATTATAAATTCAAAAGATGAGAGTTTTAAAAGTGTTGACCGGGTAGAAGAATTTATTTCAGCCAAAGCCAAAATTCATGAGCGACGAACAAATTCATAAACGAGAAATCCTTAAGGTAGATGAAAATTCTATCCGTGACTTCGAAGACATGATTGCAGTCGAAGAACCACTCGAAATATCAATTAGTATTCCTGATTTGGTACCTCCTTTAAGTACAAAAAATATATCAATTACTATGAGAACGCCGGGAAATGACAAGGATCTGGCGGTTGGGTTTTTATTTACAGAAGGGATAATTTCTGAAAGAGAACAAGTCCTACAAGTTCATTCAGAAAACAATAAAGTAATAGTTGTTTTAAACGCTAGCAAACCCGTCGATTTAAGTAAAATCGAAAGACATTTTTATACGAGTAGCAGTTGTGGTGTTTGTGGAAAAGCAAGTATTGATTCTATCAAAACCGTGTGTCAGATATCCTACCAAAAATCGAACTTTAAAATTGATACTGATCTTATAAAAGATTTTCCGCTGCGATTAAACGAAAGTCAAAATGTTTTCAAGAGCACCGGCGGATTACACGCAGCGGCGGCCTTTAATATCGATGGGAAATTATTATCTGTTAAAGAAGATGTTGGTCGCCATAATGCATTAGACAAACTCATAGGGGCTGCTTTGTTGGATAACAAAATTCCATTAGAGGATACTCTTCTTTTATTAAGTGGTCGTGCCAGTTTTGAATTGATACAAAAAGCTTCAATGGCAGGCATTCAATTTATTATGGCTGTAGGAGCTCCGTCAAGCTTAGCTATAGAATTAGCCAGTGAATTTGGTATTACATTAATCGGATTTTTAAAATCAAATAAATTCAATATTTATTGTGGGAAGGAAAGGATCAATTTCGATTTTGCTCCATCTACAATAGATTAGAAAATAATGAAAAATCAAGATATAGGAAAGAACATCAAATCAGAAAATCCTGAGAAACACACAGGACTGAAGCTAGAGAAAAGTAAAGATACGGCTGCAGGAATACCTGCTTTGCTCTCATCAGCAAAACATATCCTCTCTGAAATGGATCCAATAAGGGCTTCAAAAGTGCTTTTTAATCTCAATCAAAAAGGAGGTATTGATTGTCCGGGTTGTGCCTGGCCAGATCCTGATGATGATCGGAGTAAATTAGGTGAATATTGTGAAAATGGAGCAAAGGCGATTGCTGAAGAAGCGACTTCCAAAAAACTGGACTCTAATTTCTTCGCAAAGTATAGTATTCAACAATTATCTGAATTATCGGATTATGAGATAGGAAAAAAAGGGCGAATTGCTCAACCAATGTTTTTAGCCAGAGGCGCCAGGCACTATACTGAGATTTCCTGGGAAGACGCATTTGAAAAGATATCTCAGGAACTTAACACTCTAAATAGTCCCGATGAAGCCATCTTTTATACTTCCGGTAGAACTTCCAATGAGGCTGCGTTCCTGTATCAGCTTTTTGTAAGAGAATTTGGAACAAATAATCTTCCCGACTGCTCCAATATGTGTCATGAAAGTAGTGGGGTTGCTTTAAGCGAGACTTTAGGAATTGGTAAAGGGTCGGTCAAACTTGAGGACTTTTATCAAACAGATTTGATAGTTATTATGGGCCAAAATCCCGGGACAAATCATCCCAGAATGTTAAGTGCTTTAGAGAAAGCAAAAGAGAATGGTGCCACCATAATTACTATAAACCCAATTATTGAAGCCGGACTTCTCAATTTCAGTAATCCACAAAAATTATCTTCAATCATAGGTAGCAAAACGCAATTAAGCGATCATTATTTACAAGTAAAAATTAATGGGGATTTAGCTCTGTTGCAGATACTGAATAAACTGCTTTTGGAAAAGGAAAAATCAAACAAGGGGTCAGTATTCGATTTGAATTTTATTTACCAGAATACAAAAGGCTATGAGAACTATATCCACCATCTTGAACAAATAGACATAGATCCATTGATTAAAAATTGTGGAATACCCAGAGATAAACTAGAAGAGGTAGCAGAAATCATAGCGCAAAAAGAAAAAATGATTGTTTGTTGGGCGATGGGTTTAACTCAACATAAAAATTCGGTGGATACAATTAAAGAGATTGTTAATCTTTTCCTTTTAAAAGGAAGTATAGCTAAGGCGGGAGCAGGGACTTGCCCTGTAAGAGGACATAGTAATGTTCAGGGAGATAGAACTATGGGTATATATGAAAAGCCTTCCCAGACCTTTCTTGATAGTTTAAAGAGCCATTATGGTTTTGAACCTCCAAGAGCATCTGGATATAATACTGTTGATAGTATTGTAGCCATGAATGAAGGTAGAGCAAAAGTCTTTTTTGCAATGGGAGGTAACTTTCTATCTGCTACTCCGGATACAAAATATACAGCAGAAGCACTTCAGAATTGTAATCTGACTGTACAAGTTTCCACAAAATTAAATCGCAGCCATTTAGTAACCGGGAAAGAAGCTATCATCTTGCCTTGTCTATCAAGAACGGACCGGGATTTTATGAATGGTGAGAATCAGTTCCAATCTGTAGAAAATTCGATGGGAGTAGTTCATAGCACCAGAGGAAGTTTGAAGCCCATTTCAGATAAATTAAAAAGTGAACCGGAAATTGTTTGTCAATTGGCGAAAGCCAGTTTGAGATCTTCGAAGGTAGAATGGGATAAATATCTAAACCATTATGATAATATCCGCAATGATATTGAAGCTTGTATTCCAGGATTTGAAAATTATAATAAACGAGTTCGACAAGCTGCAGGATTTTACTTGCCTAACTGTGCTAGAGACAACAGCTATAAAACCTCCAGTGGAAAAGCTGAATTCACTATATCAACCTGTGAGCCCATTCATCTTGATGAAGAAGAATTTTTGATGATGACCATCAGGAGTCATGAGCAATTTAATACAACGATCTATGGATTAGATGATCGATACAGGGGAATCTATAATGAAAGGAGGGTAGTGTTGATGAATGAAGAAGACATGTTGAGGATGAATTTTTCATCAAAAGACATCGTTGATCTAAGCAATACTTCAAATGGAGCTGTCAGGGAAGCCAAACGATTTATTGTAGTTCCATACAATATTCCTTCTAAATGTATTGCAACGTATTTTCCCGAGACAAATGTTTTGGTTCCGATCAAGAGTGTGGCAAGAAAAAGTCATACACCCACGTCAAAATCTGTTGTTGTTAAGATCAAAAAATCTTCAATTTAATAGTTAAACGAATCTGGTATTAAGACATAAAAGAGATTATCTTTGTCGCTGAAATTCAGGCCTTGTAGCTCAACTGGATAGAGTACCTGACTACGAATCAGGCGGTTGCAGGTTCGAATCCTGCCAAGGTCACTGAAGATCGATCGATGACCGTTAAGAGAGTGAAAGTAAAAGCGGTGGGTCGGCAAAAAGTCTATCACAATGTGATAGGCTTTTTTTTATCACTCTTGCACCAAATTGGGATTCGTTTTTCTTTCGGAAATTTTTATGGCCGCCCTGATGTATTTGCTTTTGTGTCTGGATTTATCTCTTGGTTGTAGGTCTTCAAACCAAAGTGGACAATAAGTGAATAAAATTAAGTTACACTTTTAAAAGTTAAATTGAAATATTCTTGTCTGCGTTTTTTAAATGTTTTGTGTTTACATAATTTTCTTCTCTTCAGTTTTTCTTCTTTTAATCCATAATAAACATCTGCTGGTGTCAAGTTTTGTAAAGATTCATGATATCTGTGATGGTTATAATATTTTACAAATTGTGAAAGAGGAAAACTCAATTCACCTGGGCTGTAATAATGATCCAGTTTAATTACATTTTTCATTGTTCTGTGATACCTTTCAATCTTGCCTTGCGTTTGAGGATGACCAGGTCTTCCTCTCACATGTTTAATTTTGTAATCATCCAAATAAGAGCTCAACTCTTGACTTAAATAACAAGATCCATTATCAGATAATAACTTAGGCGGTTTATTCAAATTTACATTTGGATGGTTTAATGCCTGATTCAAAGTATTTTTTACATCAAGGGTTTTCATCGTTGAGCACAACTCCCAACTTATAATGTACCTAGAATAATCATCTAATATAGTCGATAGGTAATACCATCCCCAGCCAATGATTTTGAAATAAGTAAAATCAGTTTGCCACATTTGATTGACAGTTGTTGTTTTGTCTTTAAATTCATCTGCGGCAGATATCAGATCATAATGAGGAGGGTTTATCAGTCCAGCAGATTTCAATATTCTGTAAACACTGCTTTCGCTTATAAAGTATTGATTCTCATCAGTATACCTGCAAGCCAATTCTCTACAAGAAAGCTCTGAAACTTCCAGTGCCAGATTCAATATATCAGACCTGATCCGATCAGGAATCTTGTTCCAGTAATGCTTCCTTGTACTTTTCTTTTCCTCTAATCCTACAATTCCATTTTCCCGATATTTCTTATACCAGTTGTAAAAGGTTGATTTGTGAATACCAATTTCCTTGAGAGTTCTTCTAACACTCCATTCGGATTGCTCAACCAGCCTAATCAGTTCCATCTTTTCTTTTGCTGTAAATCGCATATACTTCTTGAATTTTATTTTACTCCATTCAAGCTTTTTTTAAGCACACGATTTTTCAGGGTAAGTTCTGCTACTACCTCTTTAAGGTCTTGATTTTCTGTCTTTAGATGTTGAACTTCTGAAGTGTTGGCTTCACGTTCTGTATCTCCCTTTAAACGTTTCTTCCCTGCTTCCATGAAATCTTTACTCCACTTATAATATAGTGGTTGTGAAATCTCTTCTCTTCTACAAAGAGAAGCAACACTTTGTTCTCCTCTTAATCCTTCAATGGCTATTCTAATCTTTTCTTCTGTAGAAAATTTACGTCTTGTCCTTCTTTTTACATCTCGGACATAAGATTCTGCTGATTTGTTTTTCTTGTTCATAATAAAGTGAATTTAATAGTTATGTATAACTTAATTTTATTCACTTAATGGTCCACTTTTATTTGACGATTTACAGTATTTAAATAATCAAAATGCGATATTCCCAACAATTAATGCAGATTTATGGTCTGACGCGATGGAACAAACATATACAGTACATGTAACTACACCAGAAGGATGTAATATTTTTGATGAGGTTAAGATTGAGCCTAATGATGGGTATGAAGTAATATTCGATCCTATCGATTTAGGACGCTGTGGATATGATATAACTGGTATAATTGAATTTGATGATTTAGCTGGACAAATTCCTAATAATATCATTTCAATGAATGGTGTCTCTGGTGAATCTCAAAATATAACTTTTACGATTGAAGATATTTCAGGAACTAATGACAAAAGTTTTTTTGCCCATTCTATAAGGGCTGTAGCAACACAATATTATGTTACAGTCGATGTTGATTACGGTGAGTGTAATATAGGTGACAATTGTTCAAAATCATTTACTCTTGATTTTGTTTGTGGAACTGATTATCACGCGTATTGGAAAGCAGATTGGCCAAATGCATTTATTGCATCACAGGGAATTCCATTTATGGTAAGCTTTCGATCAATTAATGAACCACAGGCAATGCCCAATTGTGCAGATATGTCACCTAATAAAAGTAGTATTTATTCTTATTACCTTGGAGTGTTTACGAGTTGGGGAGAGCTCAAATTTGAAGGTTTTTTTGAGGTTGATCCTACTGATACGTATGGTATTTTAGGAAATGAAATTCAATGGGATGGAACTGGACCAAATAGCCAGTTTTTAAATACAGGGGTTTATACAGTTGTAGTTGAAGTTTCAAGCTGTTTTGATGGAGGGATAACCTGTACGGATTGTGAATTAAATCAAAGCGGAAATCAAGGACTACCATTTCAGTATTGTAATACTCAACTTGGAGATGCAGAGTTTGCATTTACTTTACAATATTTTCAGTAGATATAAATATTCTTCTATACTTAATGAGGTTTACCGTAAAAATTTATATTGTTTCAATATTTTTAATACTAAATCTTAGTTGTTTTAGCCAAAGCAATTATTTTCAATTTGGTCCAAAGATAGGATACAGCCATTTCTTTATTTCAAATCAAATTGAAATTAGTGAACAAATTGAATATGAAAATATATCAAACTATGGAGCTACAATATCTTTAGGCATATCAAATACGATTCTGAATTCTAAAATAATGACTGAATTTGATCTTGGATATGGTTCTCAGTCTATTAAGTTTAATTTAAACAATTTAAGATTTCCTAGTGATATAATAATTAATACCCAATCTCATGTGACTTATAATCTTGTTTCTAATTTTCTTTTTATATCAAATAATTATTTACTTAAGTTGTCTCGAACAATATACTTAGGTCCTCAATTTCGTTATAATAGAATTATTAGCAAAGATGAGTCTTCTATCATACTATATGGCTATAATCAAATTAGTGAATCATTCCAAGATAGTATTCTGAGAGATTCTTATTTTTCACTAGGATTATTATTAAAGTATCTATTAAAAAAGAACATAAATATTTCTTTAGGTTACATCGTTAACTATGAAGGCAAGAATCAAATTTTTAGTTCTTCTAAAAATTATAAGACAGAGGGAATTACTTTGATCGCTAATTATAAATTTTAATTTCATTAAGTATAAAAACTTTCTTTACTATATTTAATTTATTTCTATTTTCGATTTCTGCTTTTAATCAAAGTAAGATTTGGATAAGAACAGAATTGGGATTCTCCTCTAGCCATTTTAATCCAATAAAGAGATATGATTATATCCATCCTATAGGATTTTTTCATTTTGATAATGCTGAATTAAAAAGGCGTTACAATGATCTTAAAGTTCAATTTGAAATTGGAATGACATTGAAGACGAAACTTAATTTTGGATTGAGCTTTATGCATGATAGTTATGGGGGTAAATCTGAAAGATTATATGAAATTAATGGATTACCTGTTTTTGAAACTTCTCCTCCTTATGAATTCGTTGAAGTAGTAGATAGGTTATCCTTCTATGAATTTGGATTATCAGGGTATCATTCTGTTAATAACTTTGAATTTGGATTGGGAGTGGTCTATAATATTTTCGATTTTGCTGTCGCTAAGGATTATTTAGTTAATTCTGATGATAGAATTCCTTTTACAAGAATGGTAACTCTTTATGGAGGTCCTTTTTCCTTTCTACAGACCATTTCAAGAAATACGTCCAGATTAGGTATAAGGTTGAGATTGAATTATATATATGATTTTAATAGGCGTTTTAGCGTCTTAGGAGGTATTTCTTATCAATATTTGTCTGATGTTTTACTAAATAAATTCACTTCGGATTTTGTTCCCTATGGAACAATAAATGTTTACTATTTTTCAGTTGGAATTAATTATAAGATATGATGGTTTCAAAAGAAAGTAAGTACTATGGTATTTGTTCGCAAGCTGCCTGTAAAATTCACATCGCCATTCACATCAAGTAAATATTGGGGATCAATGTTGTTCAGACCTAATTTGCTGTCTTTCAAACTCATTTGCACATCAGCATGTTCTATCAGCATTGTAGCTCACAAATTGAAATCCCTGATTACTAAGATCGGGCTTGCCAAATGTTAGGTAGTCGGATTCCATAAAAACAGCCCAACAGCCAAGACTATTATAGGGTCCACTTGTGAAAGGATCCCATCAACGAGTAGTCAAAGGCCGATTACCTTGGTCCAGTGCAATCCCATTGTTAGAATTCAAATACATTGTACCATCAGATTTGAGATTCAATAGTTCATTGGATCCGCCTGCATTAGTAGCAAGACGAAAAGAATCTCCCTGATCCCATATAATTGCTGGGTTTGGAAATGTGCCGCTACCACTAAAGAATCTTAAAAAATGACTTTCTGATGGTGTAGCTAATTGGAACATCCCACCATCTGTATTATCATCTGTGCCCCGTACATCAATATGGAATGAATGGAGTTACCCCAATTGCATGAAGATAAGCCTATAAAGTTGAGCATGGACAGCAAAGGAAGAGCAACTGACAATGCCTTTATTGAAACATTGTGGAAAAGCATCAAATACGAGAAAATCTATTTGAACCCACCTGAAGATGGTATACAATTATACAAAATGGTGAGAGATTACTTTGAATACTACAATGAGAAAAGAAGACACTCAGGAATCAGCGACAAAATACCATCCGATGTTTACAATACGGCAGCATGAGTTATCAACATGCTAACATTAAATGTAAGAAAGAAAAAAGGCGTAATTCTTCCTCCAAACAAACCGAAGTCTGCTGTGCTCTTTGAATAAGTAGGATATACCTGATCACCAAAACAAACAAATGCTTTGGCTTCATCATCGTGATAGATACCTTTTATCTCGGTTTTTTCTTTTGGAAAAGAGGGATCAGCTATCATTTTAACAGTACCCCCGTCCAAAACATAACCTTTGTAAGCGTAATGACCCTCGCCATAGCCTAAGCGGTTGAAACCGAATTTGCTTGATAAAAAAATATCCCATCCTGAATCTTTATTATAAAGAATACATGGTAACGGTACTTGCAGTGGACCTATGCTATAGACATTGGCGTCTGCGATATGATGAAAGGCTGTTGCTCCCGGATCAAATCCTTCATCATGTGATCCACATGGACTAGTTTCTGATGTATGCTCATCATCATGTTTTTTTACCTCATCATCTTGTCCATATATTGAAATGGCAAAAAGGAATAAAATTGTCGTAAGAAATGTTTTTATATACATCAATTCAAAAGCCTTTAAAAATCGCTGCAAAGGTATGTATTTGAAGAGTAATACCAAGATTCGATTAAGCTTTTAAAAAAAGCTTAATCGAAGATTATAAGAATTGAAACCACATTAGATTTTAAATCACCAAATCAGGCAAAAAATAATTTTGTCATATGGCCTAATACCAGTACTGAAACTCTATACAACAACAGTCTCAGAATAAAAAATAGTCACAAAATCTTTAGAAAAATGTCTAAATCCAACTTTTCCTTATCTAGCTATCGCAGTTGCTCGTTTTTCCCGGATAACAGTCACCTTAACTTGTCCGGGGTATTGCATCTCATCCTGAATTTTTTGAGAGATCATGAATGCCAGATCATCAGCAAATGAATCGCTTACTTTCGCGCTTTCAACGATGACTCTTAATTCTCTTCCTGCTTGAATAGCATAGGCTTTTTCAACGCCATCGTAGGAAAGAGCGAGTTCTTCAAGCTCTCCAATTCGTTTTAGATAACTTTCGAGTATTTCTCTTCTTGCTCCAGGTCTTGCTCCGGATATGGCATCACAGGCTTGTACAAGCGGAGAAATGATATTATTCATTTCGATTTCATCGTGGTGAGCTCCAACAGCGTTTAAAATAACGGCATGCTCTTTAACTTTTTCGAGCATTTGCATACCTAGTAACGCGTGTGATAATTCAGATTCTTCTTCTGCCACTTTTCCTATATCATGCAACAAACCGGCTCGCTTAGCCATTTTGATTTGTTTAGGATTCATACCCAACTCAGAAGCCATAACACTACAAAGAGTGGCAGTTTCTATGGAGTGTTTAAGAAGATTCTGACCATAGGATGATCTGAATCTCATTCGACCTACCATCTTTATAATTGCAGCAGGCAATCCATGAATATCAAGATCGATAACTGTTCTTTCTCCAATTTCTTTTATTTGTTCTTCGAGTTGTTTTTTGACTTTCGCTACTGTTTCTTCAATTTTTGCGGGATGTATTCTTCCATCAGCAACCAGTCGTTTTAGGGATAGTCGACAGATTTCTCTTCGAATAGGATCAAAACTTGAGATAATAATTGCTTCCGGGGTATCGTCCACAATAATCTCAGCACCTGTAGCCGCTTCAAGGGCTCGAATATTACGACCTTCTCTTCCGATGATCTGACCTTTAATGTCATCGGAATCGAGGTTAAATACTGAGACGGTATTTTCAATAGTATATTCAGCACCCATTCGTTGAATGGTCTGAATTATTATTTTCTTGGCCTCTTTTGCAGCACGATTCTTTGCTTCGTTAATGGATTCTTTTTCAATAGCTAAAGCTTCAGTTTCAGCTTTCGCCTTTATAGCTTCAAGGAGTTTTTCTTTAGCCTCACTTTGAGTTAATTTTGAAATGGACTCCAATTGCTTGATATGTTCGTCATTAGACTTATCAAGTTCTTCTCTTTTTTTAGCGACTATTTTAAGTTGTTTTTCGAGATTTTCTCTTATCGCACCAACTTCTGCTTCCCTCTGTTCTATAGATTCAACTTCTTTTTTTACAGAATCTTGTTTTTGTTTGAGGTCTTTTTCAAGAGTAACGACTTGCATTTCTCTTTCTTTCATCTCAACCTTGTGGTCCACTTTATATCCCTGATAATCTTGCTTTAATTTGGCATATTTATCCTTTGCCTCCTGAATTTTTTTCTGCTTTATTTGTTCATTCTTAGTCTCGGCCTTACTGACTACTCTTTCAGCTCTTGAATCTGCTTCATCCAGTTTTCTTCTAGCAGTAATATCGGCATCCTTTAATGTTAAATCTGCCTTTTTATTGGCTTCGTCGATTTTCCCTTGTGCAGATCTCTTAACCAATATATTTGTTATAATAAGACCAAGTATAGCACCCACTACCAATCCGGCGATGGTCATTATTCCAATTTCCATATTTCAATTTTTAAGTTTTGAAGGATAAGCGGAGGGAAAGCTTAGGAGTTAATCTGTTCTGATACCAGCTCGATCAGTTTGTTGATCTTTTCATCAGCTCCTCTTAAAGATATGTTTTGATCTGAACCTTTAAGTTCAAAGGCATATGTAATAAGCAACATTGACAAAATACTTTGTGTATTATCAACAGTATATTTTATTCTATACTCATTGATTTTTTCATTTAGCTCTTTTTCAATAATCTGAGCCAAAATCTTTTCATCTTCTGTCAATCTAACAGGATATGATTGTCCTGCTATATGGATAGTGTGTGATATCAAATTATCATCTGCCATCCAATTCGATATTTATTTTTTCAATACACCCGTCAATTTGATGAACGTACTGATCTATTGCATTTATGATATATGTTGGATCAAAAGCACTTTTAGAATCTCCGGTTAGTGAATTTTTATTGGATAATTCAGTATTATCTAGATTCATTCTTTTCATTTCCTCTTCAAGCTGCTTATTCCTTTCAATTAATATTTTATTTTGATTGTTTATTTCCTTCCACTTTTGGATGAAAATAGTAAGTTTAGTTTCTAAGGCATCGATATTTTCTGAAAATGCCTTCATCTAACAAAGATAATTCTTTTTTATCATACCTTTTAAAAATATTATTAAGTCCTGATCTGAGCTTCAAGCTCATTTTCAAACGCTTTAACCAATTTATTCATTACTTTTTCAACATCCTTGTCTTTTAAAGTTCTTTTATCATCTTGAAAAACAAATTTAATCGCATAGGATTTTTTTCCTTTACCCAATTGTTTCTCATTTTTATAAACATCGAAAAGTCCGATATCTTTTAAGATCTTCTTGTCTGTTTTTAAAGTAATGTCCTTAATCTTATTAAAAGCAATATCATCATTGATAACAAGAGCTAAATCTCGTCTAACGGAAGGATATTTGCTAATTTCAGTTGTTTCTGTTTGACCTTTTTTACATGATAAATAAAGTGCTTTGAAATCCAGAATAGCATAATACACATCCTGGCTAATCCCTACTTTTGATAATGACAATTTACTTAAAAGTCCAAATTGCCCCACCTTTTGATTACCAGAGAAATATGATAAACCATATTCAAAGTCCGGATCATCGATAATTTCATCTGCACTATAGCCTTGCAAGTTTACTTTTGCCAGTACCTCATTAATCCAACCCTTAAGGTCATAAAAATCTGAGTCATTATTACCATGATTTTTCCATGATTCAGATTTATGTTTCCCCGTTATGAACAATGATAGAAATTCAGACTCACTGAATTCACCGTTTCGACAATACGTTCTACCAAATTCATAAAGTTTAAGATCCGTCTGTTGGTGATTTATATTCTGGGCTACACTTTTAAGACCACTTACTAGCGCATCCGGCCTCATAATATCAAGATGTATATTGCTTGTATTGTTGATAAATACAAGATTCTTATGTAATTCTTCTTCATATTTACTTGATTCAATTAATGATATCCCCATCATCTCATTGAATCCATTTGAAGAAAGAAAATCAGATATCATATTTTGTGCCGATCGTTTAGAAGGATGATCCTTATGCGTAATTGTCGTACTTAATTTCGAAGGTATTTTTACCTTATTAAAACCATATATTCTTAATATCTCTTCGATAAGATCTACATCTCTAATAACGTCAGCCTTATCTGTTGTGACACGTACCAAAACACTGTTTTCATCAACAGGTTTCAGCTCCATTTTCATAGCTCTCAGAATATTATGAATTTCTTCCTTATCCAGATCATTTCCAATATGCTTACATACCTTATCATAGACTAACAAGATTTCTTTTGGCTCTATAATATTAGGATATACATCGACGATTTCTGATGTGATTTCAGCATTTGCATATTCTTTCATTAATAAAGCAGCTCTTTTTAATGCAACTATAGTTCCATTCGGATCGCTCCCTTTTTCGAATATCTTTGCGGCATCTGTTCGCAATAAATGTCTTGTGCTGCTCTTTCGAATAGAAGAAGCATTAAAATGTGCAGCTTCAAGAAATATACCCTCGGTACGATCTGTTACTCCCGAATTTAAGCCCCCAAATACGCCTCCTATACACAAAGGACTATTCTGACCATCGCAGATCATCAAATCTTCATTGTGTAATTTTCTTTCTTGCTCATCCAAACTTACAAAAGGGGTATTCTGACTTAATGTTTTCACTCGTATTGTATTGTCAGAAATCTTGACTTTATCAAATGCATGTAGAGGCTGACCCAACTCATGAAGAACAAAATTCGTAATATCGACAATGTTGTTAATCGGACGAACTCCAACGGCCTTTAGTAAAGATTGCATCCATTCCGGTGATGATTTAATTTGGATTCCCGAAATACAGACTCCTGAATATCTTGGACATCGCTGGTCATCTTCAACAATTACTGAAACTTCATCAGAATTGAGATCAATTTTAAAAAGACTCAATTCCGGTAATTTTATAGAACCAGTCCAGTCTTCATTTATTCTAAAATATGCTGCCAAATCTTTTGCAACTCCAAGATGAGATGTTGCATCAGATCTATTAGGTGTCAAGCCAATATCAAAAACATAATCATTGTTAATATTGAAATAATCTTTGGCGAGTGTTCCTGATTTTACGTCTTCAGGAAGAACCATAATTCCTGAATGATCTTCTCCAAGGCCTAATTCGATTTCAGAACATATCATTCCTTCTGAAAGCTCACCTCTGATTTTTCCTTTTTTAATTTTCCATTCTTTTTCCTCTTCATCATACAAGCTAGTTCCTATTGTGGCTACAAGGATTTTTTGGCCTTTGGCAACATTAGGTGCGCCACATACTATCTGAAGATTTTCATCTCCCCCGATATCTACTTTTGTAAGTGAAAGCTTGTCTGCATTCGGATGTTTGACGGCCTCAATAATCTCCCCAACAACTATCCCCTTAAGACTACCTTTGATAGGTTCAAAAACTTCTGTACCCTCAACTTCAAGACCTATATCTGTTAATATTTCAGATAACTTATCAACAGGAATATCAATATCAATATACCTTTTCAACCAATTCAACGAAATCTTCATACTCTCATTAATTATTAAAAGAAGCGCAAAGATATATCATTTGCACAGTCTATTATGACTTAATCCAAATGTATGCTTCCTGCCTGTAATACTTCTCCATCATGATTTGTAGATGTGACGAATGCAATGATCTCCATGTTTTCTACCAGCCACTCTCCATTTAATTCAGCAGGTACAGTATAAGAGTAGCTTTTGGTTAAACTTTCATTAGCACTAACATCTCTTCCGATTTCGTCTCCTAATATTTGAGTCAACATATCTTTTAGAACATGTTTGTGAACAAAATCTTCGATGGTTGTATTGACATCATCTTGAGGGTCAATAAGATTACTTTCAGTAATGGCTACATTCAACTGAATGCTTTCTGAGATAGCGGCTAAAGTCGTTACCCCTATGTTGATGGTTGCTGTCCTTGTCCCTTCATTGTAGTCAGAATTTACCGCGATGTCCAATTGCTGGGGTTTAGTTAATTCATCTTCTACAAAAGATGACCAAAGATCAACACTCGTTGTCGTTGCATTGTCTTCTCCTTCGAAAAAGACTCTATTGATTGCAGCGGAAGGTTTGCCCCAGAATGGAAGAAGAAATATCTCCAGTTCAAAAGCATCTTCATTCCTAAAATCATACTTACTGTTAGACTTAGGTTCTGACTGCAACTCCCCATGAACACCGTATGTCACAACTAGTCCTTCAAATTTGGTTAGAATGGCTTCAATGGCAGCAACTCCTCGTGGACAATTGGGGCAGCTCACTCCTGTAAGTTCCTCAATTAAGACGACCTTATTGGTTTCAGGAACTGTGAATTCGGGTATAGGCACCATTTGTTCTTCACAAGAGATAAATACGATACTGAGAAGGATAGATATATTTAGAATTGACTTCATTTTTATCTTATTAAAATGTTGAACTAACTGAAAAATTAAAACCACTAAATGCAGGTTCTAATCTGCAAATACCTCCATTACAAACGATTCCTTCAACTTGTTTGATATAGCTTAAAGAGAATCTATTGGCTTTATTTGTATAGTATAAATCTATTCTTGGGTAGTGTAAGCTTTCCTTCGTTCCGTTTTCAGATACAGGTGAATTTTTACCCGGCGACGCATTATACATATCAGATACGACGAAGGACCAATGCGGAGCCATAGCGTATTCAATCAAGAAAAAGAACCAGTCGCCATAATCTTGTTTTGCTCCGGCTTTTTCATCATCTCCAACTGAAAGGTATTGAATCTCTGTTCTTATCGATTTCTTACGTGATATTTTATATAAGAAATCTACATAGGGAACGACATCTTCAAGCAGAGGTACTCCTGGTTTTACTTCATATACTTCTTGATTATACTTTTGAAACTGAACTCCTCCTTTGACCTGCCATTTTCTTTTATACTTATAAAAGACTTCAGTAAATATTTCTTGATATAATCTGTTTCCGTCCAGATCTTCAATACTCGAGAAGTTAACTGCCGTAGACAGGCTTTTACTCCATCTGTATTTAACATCCACCTGAAAAGCCTGCTCACTCAATAATTGTGTTGCCGGAGAATACCTCGTGTTTAATCTGTAGGTGTTTTGTCGATTCATAGGAGGAATGAAATTGATCATCCCTCTCAACAACCTCAGATGTAGATTAGCTCGAAAGTCAAAATTTTCAGTTCTTTTATATTCCAAAGTTATTCCCAGACCATGACCTGCATAGCTGAGACTTGAATACAATACAGATCCATCAGCTCTTAGCAATTTGCCAAAAGTGGTTGCCCCAGACAGTTCTGTTTTTTTGGCATTAGGATCAAAAAATACTTCCGAACTTTTTCGCGCGTATTCTGCATACCAACTAATCGGACCTGCGCTAAGCGTATTAAAAATACTGAAGGCATACGTATTGTATATTGGCTTCAATCGATCAACCTGCTGATAGTTCCTTACGATATCAACAACCTTGTTAACAGATTCCTCATCAAGTGTGTTATTTATTAATCCTATTCCCGGGGCTAATGAAAATAACTTACCTTCAGATGACAGGTCAACATATCCTTCAAAACTGGCTCCTTTTATAACGGAATCATATTCATCAAATAAAAACTTCTGTCTTCCGGTAAAGGCTTTTAATTGCCAATTTTCAGATACATCATAGATAAGTCTAGCGCCATATAAGGCGTTATCAATTAATAATGGGCGCTCTTCATAAGCACGGTAAATAATTCCGCTTCCTATCTGATCATAGATGTGACCTACCCTTATATCAAGTTTATTAATCTTTTTGGCGATGTGCCACCGACCGATTCCCTGTTCGGTATATGAACCACTAGGATCAAGCAAGTTTGAATTATTAAACATATCAAAACGGAGTCCAAGATCAAAGCCTGATACATTGTAACTCAGGTCCAACCAGGACTGCGCCCCAAACAATTCATTGTCGTATTGAGGAATATTGGCAGCTCCTATTAATGAATCTCTCATAAAGAAATTGGCACTGGATTGGAACCCTCCTGAAAAACTCCCGGCATCCTGACCGCTTAATACAATCATTTGAGAAAGGCAAATAATGCTTAAGAGTGGTTTTTTGATTTTACTTATTAATATCACTATACTTTAATTTCAACCTAAATATAAAAACTAAAGTGCACAATCATAGCGATCAAAGTCTATCTCAAGACATCCTTAATCAAAGTTTTACTCTTCCACAAAAACAGAAAAACTCATATCAATTCGAACATCGAAGGTTGCAGGCGGGAATTGGCGGAATTCAAGACGTGTTTCTATTATTGCTTTATCATTACTGAGCAATTCCGTAAGATCCGGGATATTAGAGAAGAGTTGTATTTCAGATTTTTGTCCCAACTGGACAGGATCCATAAAAAATATCTCTTTTCTTTTTGTCATATCATCAGGGTCTATTAAAAATATATTAATGGAATGAATGAATTCAAGGCTTACATTATCATTGAATTTTGGATATAAAGTCGCTCGATTAGCTACAACTTGGGTGATATCCATGTGACTTAGATTTAAATTATCTAACTGGGTATTTAAAGTAATAGGAACATTTTGATTAACAAAATAATGTGCCGCTAGTGTATTCAGACCAAGAGTAATTTGAAATTCTGTGAAAGTCTCTACATCAAATAAGGCATCATTTGAATTACAAGAAGTATAAATACTAAATAGCAAACAGAAGATTTGCAGCTTTTTAATCATATTGAAAATATAACTGCTAAAAATGGCATAATATTTCGATATTCAATACAAAATAGTGTTATATGGGAACGCAAACTGTTTCTACATTTGATGATAAGGAACAACGTCAAAAATTCATAAGATCATTACTTAACGATATTCGATCGTTGGAGTATATGCTTGAAAACAATTGGTTTGAATCTGGAATTACCCGCTTTGGTTCAGAATTGGAAATGGTCTTGATTGACAAAAAAACCTTAAAGCCTAGAAATATTGCCATGGAAGTCATGGACAAAATGAAAAAATACAATTGGGTAGAAACAGAAATTGCTCAATTTAATCTTGAGCTCAATCTTACTCCAAGAGAAATGACCAAAAATCATTTTTCACTTATGGAAAAGGAAATCCAGAATCGTTTAAAGATACTGGATAGAGAACTCAACAAGCTTGATGCCAGCTATATCTTAACAGGAATCCTACCAACCATTCAGAAGTTTCATTTAAATATGGAAAATCTGACACCAAGAAAAAGGTATTACATGCTTATGGAAGCATTAAAAGAACTTAGGCTTGGGAAAGATTTTGAACTGAAGATTTTTGGAATTGATGAATTGTTTGTCAAACATGATTCTCCTTTTTTAGAAGCTGCAAATACAAGTTGGCAAGTACATCTTCAAGTAGAAGCATCCGAGTATGTCAAATATTATAATATTGCTCAGGCCTTAGCAAGCCCTTCAATTTCAATCTCTGCTAACTCTCCAATCGTTTTTGGTAAAAGACTTTGGCATGAATCCAGAATTGCAATGTTTGAACAGGCCCTTGATACGCGAAGCACACATGAACATATGCGCGAACAAAGTACCAGAGTCTCTTTTGGAAGAGAATGGCTTGACAACTCCATCCTTGATGTTTACCGGGAAGATATTGCACGTTTTAAGGTCCTATTAAGTTCAGAAGTCGAAGAAGATTCCTGGGAATTAATCCAAAAAGGAAAAGTTCCAAAACTAGAATCTTTGTTGGTTCATAATTCTACGATCTATAGATGGAATAGACCACAATATGGAATAAGTGGAAATGGGCAACCTCATCTTAGAATAGAAAACAGAGTAATGCCGGCAGGACCAACGGTAGCTGATCAGATGGCAAATGCAGTATTTTGGTTAGGAATGATGAAAGGAATGGCCTCCCAGGTAGATGATATAAGTAAAAAAATCGAATATTCTGATCTCCGTGATAATTTCGGACGTGCAGCCAGATTTGGTCTCGAGGCAGAATTTACATGGTTTAAAGGAAAAAAAAATCATGTTGTTGATCTCATTAAAAAAGAACTTCTTCCTCTTGCAAGGCTTGGATTAAAAGAATGCAAAATCGATAGCGCTGATATAGATAAATATCTGGGCATTATTAAAGAACGTGTTCAAAAGAAGACGAACGGGGCAATATGGATGCTTCAATCTTATAGTCAGATTCAAAAAGGTGGCGTGTCTAAAGACGAAACCCTTTCAGTACTAACACATGCAATTATGAAAAATCAAAAATCCAATACACCTATACATAAATGGAAAAAAGCAGACATCAATGATCTCTCAGAATATCAACCTTTAGAATTAAAGGTTTCTGAGTTCATGCAAACTGACGTTTATACGGTTGAGAAAAATGATATCATTGAACTGGTTGGTGAATTAATGGATTGGAGAAAAATCAGATATATGCCCGTTGAAGATTCAGAAGGAAAATTGGAAGGATTGGTCACATCAAGATTGATTTGCAGACACCTTCTTAATATGGTGCGTGACCCTAAGCAAGCACCATCAACTGTTGAAGATATCATGATAAAAAAACCAATAACTATTAAACATGATGCTAGAATTATGGATGCGATGATGCTAATGCGAAAAAATAAAATAGGTGCGTTACCCGTTGTTCATAAGAAGGCTTTAGTTGGAATAATAACAGAATCTGATTTTTTACAGATTACTTCCAGTTTATTAGAAAGGCTTCATTTCAAAAAGAAATCGAAAAAATAACTTAGCATGAAAACATTGGGGTACTCTCTACTAGCCATTTTTCTACTTCTATTTATGATGATTTTCAGACCAGTTCCTCAACCCTCTTCCAATAACACTTTTATTCTGGAAGATAAAGTCGTGAATGTATTTGAAGGCCCAAGTTATGATATCGTTTTTGTTCTTGATTCTTCAGCTAAGATGCCTTATATCAATCGTGGTTTAGAAAGAGGATTAAGTATTGATTCTTTGAATATGGAACTTAAAGGAAATAGGGCTAGATTTAAAATTATCAATCATTGAACACCACTTGATCCATTTAATAGCACTCCTTCGGTTGCTTACATTGAGACAAAATCCGGAAAACTTCTTTTTGATCGTATTAGTCCCTAATCTTTGAAAGAATATCCCGGACGATCAACTTGCCATGGTTTCTGGTATTTTCAATAAAAAGCTCACTGGTATTTAATCCCGACATGACTACGCCTGCAAGATAAATGTTGGATATATTACTTTCTAAGGTAGCCGGATTAATTTTTGATTTCATTTCAGCGCCAATAAGTTGAATTCCCACGCTATTCAGAAAGTCGAAATCAGGTTTGTAACCGGTCATTGCCAAAACATAATCATTATCAATTTCAACTTCGTTATCGGGTGTTTGAATACGAACAGTTTTATCTCCTATCTCAGTGATTTGAGAATTAAAATAGGCCTTGATCGAACCTTCCTTTATTCTGTTTTCAATATTTGGTAGAATCCAGTATTTAACTTTTTGGTATAAATGTTCTCCCCTGATTACCATGGTTACATTAGCTCCCTTTTGCCAAGTTTCCAATGCACCATCGCATGCTGAATTTGCTGCCCCTACAACGACGACATTCATTCCAATGTAAGGGTGAGCGTCATCATAATAGTGCTTGACTTTTGAAAGATGTTCCCCTTCAACATTCAACATTCTGGCTGTATCATAATAACCTGTAGCCACTACGACTGCTTTCGCTTTTAGGCATTTGCCGTTGTCTAATTCAAGGACATGGGATCCATTCTCTTGACTAATCGCGTTGACTTTGCTTTTATAATTTATTTTGAGATCGTAACTCGCAACAATTCTTCTGTAATATTCTAATGCTTCTTTCCGTGTTGGTTTATCGGAATGAGAAATAAATGGAACATCTCCGATTTCAAGTTTTTGAGAAGTGGAAAAGAAAATCATGTTTGTCGGAAAACTATACAGAGAATTAACCAATAGGCCCTTTTCAAGAATCAAATAATTCAATTCCGATTTTTGGGCTTCAATACCACAAGCTATTCCGGCTGGACCGGCTCCTATTATTATTAAGTCGTACATGTATAAAAAAAACCTGCTTCAAAGTTAAAAGAAGCAGGTTCAATATATAATTTTTATCTTTTATCTGATCAGAGTTACATCACCTTGGGTGGAACGATCTCCCCCATCTCCAGTCCAACTCGCATAATACATATAGACGCCAGCCGGAGCTCTGGATCCACTATAATCTCCATTCCATCCCGATCCAACACTTTCACTTTCGAATACGCGATTACCGAATCTATTAAATACCTCTAATTTATAATTAGTCCCAGTGAAAAATTCAGGGCAAGACAAGTATGGTTTAAATTCTTTGTTCTCGTCATGATATTGTGAGAATGGGAAAAATATATCCGGAAAAATGATGGTATCTATTGTCATATAAGTATCACTAACTACTTCTGCACAAGTATTGGTTACAGTTACAGAGTAATCCCCTCCGGTGTCGACAATAATCGAATTGCCGGATTCACCAGTTGACCATTCAAATGAAATAATTGCATTTGTGTTCCCTGATATGTCAAGAGTTAAGGTGTCAGGGCATGTGTTATTTGATTCAATGATTACTCCTATTTCAGCAGCATCAAATGCCGAATCATCAACCAGAACTGTCGCTGTTGAAATCGTTCCACATTCATCTGTTACAGTTACAGAATAACTACCAGCTTGATCAATGGTTGTGCTGGATACGCTAGAACCAGTATTCCAGTCGTAAGATATGATGGCAAAATCAGCATCACTGGTATCGGCTTTTAAATCGATCGTACATGAAGAAACATTCATTGCCCCAACTACTATTTCAGTTTCAAATGAAATATCCAAATCGCCATCTGCAACTTCAATTGAGACAGTCTCTACATTACCACAAATATCCACTATGGTTACTGAGTAAGTACCAGGTTCTGTAACATCTATTCTTTGAGTTGTATCCCCGGTTGACCAAAGCCATGATTCTCCCGGTATATTATTGTTAGAAGTTGCCCATAATCTTAATTCTTTAAATTCACACAATCGTGAGAAATCTTTATTAATTCCGGGATCAAGTTTAAAGACTTCTTCTCCAATATTTACTGTAGCATCGGCAGTATTATCACAACTATCTGTAATGATAACCGAATAAGCGCCAGGCTCTGTGATTGTAATTCTTGAGACACTGTCTCCTGTAGACCAGATAACAGATACGATATCCGTTGTTGAACTTGCTGTTAATGTCACTTCACAAGGAACTGATAAGTTGGGGTCTATACTTGCTTCAGGAAATTCCCGAACTGCAATATTTGAGGTATCACAAAGTTCAAAACAGACCTTTTCATCAATGGTAACAGTTACAGTATATTCACCTTCTTCAAATACTGTAATTGAAGGGACCGTATCTCCAGTACTCCATAAGTAACTACTCGCACCAGGTGTAGTTGCATTTATGGTAGCGATTACTGGATCCTGAGGACAGAAAAAAGTATCCAATACTGTTAATACCGGAACATCCCATGCATCATATTTTTTCGTTTCGGTTTCTAAAGTGTCTTGAACAATGACATTATCTTCATTTAGTAGTAATGTATCTTTTAGGATTATAAGGTCTTCAACAAACTCAACATCGAGTGTATCTTCACACATTGCTCCTCCTTCAATATCCATTCGTATTACTAAGGGGCTGAGCAATATCCCATTGTCAAAATCAATCCCCTGGGTGGAATAAAGAATACTTCCATCTGGAAAACTTTGGAGATCTCCCGATAATAATCTTACTCCTACTCCCAGATCGATAAAAAATGAATTCATCGAACTATAACTCGTTTGTCTGATAATATTTCCTGATTGATCAAAGAAAATTCCAAAATCACTGATCATACCTGTAACAAAATCAGCAGTTTTCCCCATTACTAAAATCTCATCTTCTGATGTAGCTATTGTCGAATTAACCAATGTAAAGGAAGACGGTGTTATTGGATTAATATTCTTAGCCCACATTACATCACCAAGAGAATCTACTTTGAATACATAGCTTAGATTAGCCGTTGTTAAAGTATTCTGATATACTCCTGCCATGACTGTTCCGGAGTCCTGCGTTCCGGCAATTCCAAATACTTGAAAACCATCAATAAAATCGCTATCAATACTATATTTTGTAGCTCTCTGAATATCTAAAAGTGTATCCATAGAGATCAATCCAATCTCATCAGCTATCTGATCACTTCCTGCAATCAAACATGTAACCGCCATATTAGAATCAGCTGTAATCGTAGCATCCATTAACGCAGATATCACAGGTAAACCATCATTATCGACAGGTGAAATAGATTTTCCATTCTTGGAAGTAATGGTATTGTCAAAAGCATTCAGATGTAACCAAGTATTCCCATCTGCTGTTCTATGAGATCCTAAATAATTAATCTCATCATTAGTTCCTCGAATCACTTTTGGAAAAGTAGAAATGGAGATAATTGAATCCCTGTTAATGACTAAGCCTGAATATTCTACATCTCCCATCCGCGGTTCTATTTTCAATAGATAATTGCCATTACCATTTCCAAATGGATCAATGTTTAATCCTAATAGTACAAGCGTATCCCCGCCAATATTTTCAAAATCCAGTCTTCTGAAGTCCGCTAAAAATGCTCTATCCTCTATCATATAATCATTACTCCAAAGTACATTTCCTTTTGGATCATGTTTGGACACATTTATTCCGAAGTCAGTTGTCTCCACATTATCAGCATATATATTAAGGAGGTAAAACCCATCACTTTCAGTTGGTTCGCACCCCAAATTATAAGTTTGTCTATCCGGACCTGGGAATAATCTTTGAAAATTGTTTTGTCCTAACAACAAAAAACAACTTGCAGAGAAAAGAAAACTTAGGAATATCTTTCGAATTGGATATTTGTACATGTAAGAATTAATTTAAATTAATGATTGAAGTTTCATCGCAAGTCCCATATCTCCTTTGATCTTAATTTTGCCTCCCATAACAGCCATCATAGGATTCAAATCTCCATTGCGCATTTTTTCTAAGGTTTCAACGCTTGTTATTATGGTACAATCCGCTTCAGTATCTTCATTCGAGACTACATTTGTATCTCCACGACCATCTATAAATATCGGATTATCATCTAGAACAAATTTGAAAGTAGCACCAAGC
This sequence comes from Saprospiraceae bacterium, assembly GCA_965248155.1. Lineage (GTDB taxonomy): Bacteria > Bacteroidota > Bacteroidia > Chitinophagales > Saprospiraceae > RFSX01. The sequence continues at coordinate 948,686 of CBDFIO010000002.1, read as the reverse complement.
GCATCGATATTCGAAGCTTGTTGTTGTATTTGTTCTATTACCATAGAAAAGTCCATTTCTTTTTTTACCAAAAATAGCCAAATATTTATACCAAAATAGTCGGAAAGGATAATTAGTAATAAATAAAAACTAACAGTATTAAGACATTGAATTTAATGGTAATATTGTGTTTCATTTATGAATAATTACAAATGAAAAAACACAATTTCTTCGCTGGCCCGGCAATTCTTCCAGAAATAGTAAAAAAGCAAGCTTCTGAAGCCGCACTAGAATATAAGGATATCGGTCTTTCTCTTATGGAAATTTCTCATAGAAGTAAAGAATTCGTTGACATACTAGATCAAACTGAGTCAAATGTTCGAAGTTTATTTTCACTTTCGGACGGCTATGCTGTACTTTTTTTGACAGGTGGCGCGAGTACGCAGTTTTTTATGTCGGCAATGAATCTTGCTGATAAAAATGATAAAATTGGTTTCTTAGATACTGGCGCATGGTCCAAAAAATCAATCCAGGAAGCGAAAAACTTTACCGAGATAGAAATTGTTGCGAGTTCGAAGGATGAAAATTATTGTTATATCCCGCAAAATTATCCGATAGCTGAAGATCTGAAATATTTACACCTTACAAGCAATAACACCATATTCGGGACACAGATAAAAAAATGGCCGGAAGCCTCATGTCCTTTAGTTTGTGATATGAGTTCAGATATATTTAGCCGTTCTATTCCAATTGAAAAATTTGGGTTTATTTATGCCGGAGCTCAAAAAAATGTAGGACCCGCAGGAATGACTCTTGTAATTGTAAGGAAAGATATGTTAGGGAAAGTAGAAAGACAGATTCCTACAATGCTAGACTACAATACGCATATTGATAAAAAGTCCTCTTTTAATACTCCACCCGTTTTTCCAATCTATGTAACAAAGCTTACCCTGGATTGGATAATAATTAAAGGAGGAGTAGATGCGATGGAAATTAGAAATGAGGAAAAAGCGAACCGCCTATATAACGAGATTGATTCCAATCCATTATTCAAATCCAATGTCAGGTCCCAAGACCGGTCATACATGAATGTCACTTTTGTATTAAATGACAATAGTCTGGATGGTGAATTTCTAGATCTTTGCGCTCAAGCTGGGATAGTAGGTATAAAAGGTCACAGATCGGCAGGAGGATTTCGAGCATCTATATATAATGCACTTGACATAGAAAGCATTGATGTGTTGCTTGCGGTTATGAAAGAAATGCAAACCAAATTCGGATAATTTTGAAAAAGTTATTGGACATCCAAGGTGTTCAGGTCCCAATAAAAATTCGACGTCATTGGAAACAATCTATTAGATATTCCATTTCAAAAAAAAGCATCAACCTGAGTTTACCAAAATACTATAGAGATAATACCATAGCTATAGAAATTGAGAAAGTTAAACTTTGGGCTGAGCATCAATTCGTCAAGAATCCTAAACTCATTCAGAGATTTGAGCAAAAAACTTATCACACTGGTGATATAATTCTAGTCTGTAATGAAGAGTTCACAATTTTCATTGCTACAGATCAAAAGAAAACTTATCGGGGAAAAATTGTTAATCATAATATAAATATTCTCACCCCAGACAATCAAAGTAATTATTTAAGAAACAATCAGATATCTTCCCTTTTATCAAGATTATTTTCAAAATATTTTTTAGCTCAAATAGAAGAAAGAGTCAAATTGTACAATCAGAAATATTTTGATGAAATCATCTCATCAGTTCGATTAAAAAACAATCAGTCAAATTGGGGTTCTTGTTCTACTAAGAAAAATATCAACCTTTCCAGTCGTCTATTATTGGCTCCAAAAGAAGTTCAGGATTATGTTATTGTTCATGAATTGGCACATCTTAAAGAAATGAATCATTCACCGCGATTTTGGTCTATTGTTGAAGAAATCATTCCTCAATACCGACAAAAAGAAAAATGGTTACGTCAAAATGGAGTTAAACTGAAATTCTGACTTGACTTTTTGGCATAATATTTAGAACTTATAGGTGTTGGAATTAAGCAGAATTAATTTGAGACTTAATTCAAAAGTAATTTTAGCAAATTATAAAAACCCGAACACCATGTTAATATTTAGCATTGCGCTAATCATTCTGCTATTACACAGCGATAGATTATTGCAGAAAACCTGAGAAAAAAAGGGAAGTCAATGACTTCCCTTTTTTGTTTATCTATTGTACAGCCTTGTACATAAGTTGCACATCCTCTAGAGAATATTGGCCAATTAAACCAGTCTGAAAAACATATTCCATATTCCCTTGTATTTTAATATATCTGAAATCGTGATTGATTCTTTTTTCAGTAATCTTTTTCCTAAAAATAAATCCATGCTCATCTTCAGAAAGTATCTCGTCGAAGTACTCAGATTGTTTTACTTCTGAGATATGCTCGTTTTTTATAGCCTCATGCTGGGTTGTTGTCGCATTCCCTCCTATTATCTGTAAATAGAAATTATCTTCTGATTTGACAGTCACATCTTTCACAAATCCCAAATCACTGGATTCAACTGTGGCACCTACAGGTGCTTTAATAACTATCGGTAATCCATACTTCATCAGATCAATACTTTCCAATGCTGAATCACTTGATGAATTTGAGTTGCAGGCAAGCAATGTAAACAAAAGACCTAGAAAAACGCCTTTGATAAAAATGGTATTCATATACTTTTCTATCTTTTTACTTTTATTGAACACCCAACGGCTTTCGTGAAATCAGGATCCGGATTTTCGCCGTTCTCAATCGCCGCTATTGCATCCTCTACATATTTAACTTCTACATTCTCGGCATTCCTTGGGCTATCATCAATTGCACCAATATATTTTACTTTTCTTTCTGCATCCAATAAGTAAATATGAGGTGTTCTTGTTGCTCCATACATTGGAAAAACGTTTTGACCTTCATCAAATAAGTATGGAAATGGAAAACTCTTTTCTTCAGCTCTTCAAAACTATCCGCCGGCTGAACAGCGGGATCGTTCGGATTAATAGCAATTACGGGATATCCTTGAGGTGCGAAAGTATTGTGTAGTTCAATCTATCTATCTTCATACATAACAGCATATGGACAATGGTTGCAAGTAAATGTGATAATAAATCCTTTTGCATCAGGATAATCAGCTAAAGAGACTAATTTATCATCAACATTCATCAAGCTAAAATCAGACGCTGTATCACCAACGTGATAGCCATCATGTGTTACTGTAAATGATAATATTGTCATGCTAACTGCTAAGACAATAAAGGAGTAAAAGATTTTCATATTTAATTTATTAGTGGATTAATAATATTTGTCAATTCTTCTGTACTGTGAAATTCTTGCTCATAAAACAATCGTTCCGCATTGTTATAAATTAATGTGATTGGAATAGAGCCCGACCATTGAGAGTCCACTTTATCTATCCAGCTATTCTCTTTTCCGTCAAGCAAAACAAATAATTCAGATGTTATCTTCTTATTATTTAGATACGCCAATAATTTGTTGTCTATATGGTTTTCAAAATCTAAACTTACAAGAATCAATTCAAACTTGCTGTTACTATAAATTTTATTCAATTTTTCAAAATAGGGCATTTCTCTGACACAAGGACCACACCATGTTGCCCAAAAGTTTATAACATATGTTGTGTCGTTATTATACTTAAATATGTGCTCTAAATCCTGAAATTTTCTTGCAATATTAATGTCTTCCACTGCCAGGATTGAGCTTGTATATTCGTACCAGAATAACATAAACTAATTAGCAGAATGATTAAATATGATTTGATTCTCACTGTTCTTAAACGTTTATGTTTATAGGTTTTAGTATTTAATTTACTTTATAGCTCAACCCTAATTCTCGAATTTCTTCAATTAATTTAGAATCAACATCAACCTTATATTTTGAGATGCTGAAATCCATGTTCAAATCTTCTTCAATATCCATTACCATCATATGAAGAATATGTTTGCCTTTATGATTCTCACAAATGTGTTGAAATTGATTGATAAATTGATCATTTATTTGTTCCAAAGGAACTCGTACTGTCAATGATTTAGTAAAATCCTGGCTCACAGAAGCCAATAACCGGATATCTTGAATTTTAAAAAATGGTCTGTCTGTGTATCTGAATGTCTGATATTTCCCTACAACATAAATTACTTGACCATCTGTCAAAAGATCCTTATACTTTTTATATTCCTCATTGTAAACTCCCAAATCGAATGAAGAACTATAATCCTGAATGGTTAATCTTGCATACCCGAGTCCATTTTTCTGAGATACTCCATGTTGAACATGAGCAATAATCCCAGCTATTTTTATTGTTGAACCATTGGAATAAGGAGCCTTTTCCAAGTTACAGTTTGTATAATTTTCCAATTCCATTTTATAGTCATCAAGGGGATGACCACTGATATAAATACCTGTTACTTCTTTTTCCTTTTCCAGTTTGTAAGTTTTCATCCATTCGTCGAGCTCCGGAGGTTTGGGTTCAACCAACATCTGATCTGTCAGTTCACCAAATAATGAGGCCTGAGATGAATCTTTTTGTGCTTGATAAGCATTTCCAAACTTAAGTATATGCTCAATGAAAGTTTCATAATGTTCTGAAGCCTTAAAATATTGAGATCTTTCCAATCCAAATGAATCCAATGCTCCACCGTAGGCAAGGCTTTCCATAGATTTCTTGTTAAGGACTCTTAGGTTTACTCTTTTTACTAAATCAATACAAGAATTAAATACGGCTTCTTCCCTTTCTCTAATAATCTCTTCAGCGGGACCTTCCCCCAATCCTTTCAAAGCAGAAAGACCAAATCTTATTTCTCCTTTTTTATCGACTGTAAAGTTTATTCCACTCGCATTAATATCCGGGCCAAAAACATTTAGTTTCATCCGCTTAAATTCTCTCAAGAAAAAATTCAGTTTTGAGGTATCGGATTTATTATGATTAAGTACTGCCGTCATGAATTCTGATGGGAAATGAGTTTTCAAATAAGCTGTTTGAAAAGCAATAAACGCATAGCATGTAGAATGCGATTTGTTAAAGGCATACGATGCGAAGGCTTTCCAATCTTCCCATATTTTTTCTACAATATGTGCAGGATGACCATTTTTTTCACAGCCTTCCAGAAAACTTGGATACATCTGATCGATGATCTTTTTCTTCTTTTTTCCCATCGCTTTTCTAAGCTGATCCGCCTGGCCTTTTGAAAATCCAGCCAACTTTTGCGAAAGCAACATTACCTGCTCCTGATAAACAGTAATCCCGTAAGTTTCTGCGAGGTATTCTTCCATTTCAGGCAGATCAAACACTATTTTTTGACGGCCATGCTTCCTGGCAACGAATTCAGGGATATATTGTAGTGGACCAGGACGATATAGCGCATTCATCGCAATCAAATCCTCAAACATATTGGGCTTAAGATCTTGCAGATGTTTTTGCATTCCTGGAGATTCATATTGAAAGATTCCAATTGTATCCCCTTTTTCGAAAAGCTCAAATGTTTTTGAATCATCCAATGGAATTGTTTCGATATCAAGTTCGAACCCCTTTGTTTCTTTAATAAAAACGACGGCTTCTTTTATTATGGTTAGCGTTCTGAGTCCAAGAAAATCCATTTTCAATAAGCCCGCTTCTTCAGCTACACTGTTATCAAACTGACTTACAAGAAGATCAGAGTCTTTTGCTACCGATACGGGTACGTGGTTCATGATTTCATCAGGAGTAATGATAACTCCACAGGCATGAATTCCAGTGTTTCTAACTGATCCTTCAATTCTTTTAGCAGACCTAATCATCTCACCTATCTTATCCTTCTGCTTGGCCATCTTCCGAAATTGATAGGCCTTATCAATATCCTCTTTATTCATGCTAGCTTTTAGCATTTCAGGGATATCATCATCACTAAGAACAGTTCCGAGACTGGCTGCAAGATGATTCGGAAAAGATTTAGAAACTCTATCGACATCTGAAAGTGGGACATTCATAACTCGCCCTACATCTCTAATCGACATTTTTGCAGCCATTGTACCATAAGTAATAATTTGTGCAACCTGATTCTTACCGTACTTTTCAATGACGTAATCTATAACTTTTGATCTTCCTTCATCATCAAAGTCAATATCAATATCAGGCATTGATATTCTTTCGGGATTTAAAAATCTTTCGAATAGTAGATCATATTTTATCGGATCAATATTGGTTATAGCAAGACAATATGCTACAGCTGAACCAGCTGCTGATCCTCGCCCGGGTCCTACAGAGACACCCATTTGACGTGCTGTACTTGTCAGATCCTGAACGATCAGAAAGTATCCTGGATATCCAGACTGGTTGATTACACTCAACTCAAAATTAAGTCGCTCTTCGATAATTGGGCTTATTGTTTCATACCTAAGTTTTGCCCCTTGAAAAGTTAGATGCCTTAGATATTCTTCTTGATTCGAAAACCCCTGAGGTAACGGAAATGCCGGTAATAAAACATCTCTATGCAGATTGAGAGGTTCTACTTTGTCATATATCTGAATTGTATTATCAATGGCTTCGGGAACGTCCTTAAACAAAGCGCTCATTTCCGCCTGGGTCTTAAAATAAAAATCAGAGGATGGAAATTTAAACCTCGTTTCTTCTTCTATTTTAGAGTTGGTATTAATACATAATAAGATATCATGAGAAGGGGCATCATCTTCATTAATATAATGAGAATCGTTAGTAGCAATTATAGGCACATCATATTTCCGAGCCAATTCAATGAGGACTTGATTAATTCCTTCTTGGCTGTATTTTGAAAATGTCTTTTGTCCATTTTTGTCAATAATGTCAATCTTCTCTAATCCACCGTGGCGCTGAAGTTCTATATAATAATCCCCCCCAAATAAATCGAGCCACCATTTAAGACTTATTTCAGCCTCATCAATTCTGTCTTGTGCAATAAGGCTTGGTATTTCAGCTCCAAGACAGCAGCTTGTAGCGATAACACCTTTATGATACTTAAGGATGAGGTCCTTATCAACTCGCGGAAATTTTTGATACAACCCTTCTGTAAATCCAAGGGAACATAGTTTGATAAGATTTTGATATCCTTCTTTTGTTTTTGCAAGTAATAGTTGGTGGTATCTTCTGTCGCGTTCACCCTTGCTTCTACTAAAGGATTTAATATGACGGTCTTCAACGAGGTAAAATTCGCATCCTACGATAGGCTTGATATCCCGTTTGTTTGCTTCAGCAACAAATTTGAATGCACCAAACATATTTCCATGATCTGTTAATGCGACACCTTTATGGCCATCACTAACGGCTTTATCCATCATTTTTGGAATATCTGATGCTCCATCAAGTAAAGAAAATTGTGTATGGCAATGTAGATGACAAAACTCAGGCATAAATTTTCATGCTTTTAATAGCAAAACAAAGATATACTTTGAATTAAAATTCAAGGTCTAATTTTACCAACATTATTCCTTAGCTAAAAGTTGGTTATTTATTAGACTTATTAAGATAATTTGTAAGGGCCATTGACATGGAAGGCGATTCTGGTGCGGGAGCCATAATATTCACATTTAATCCCCTGTCTTCCACGGCTTGACATGTTAATTTTCCATAAACAGCTAAACGTGTTTTATTCTGTTTAAAATTTGGAAAATTATCATAAAGTGATTGAATACCAAGTGGACTAAAAAACACCAAGCAGTCATAGGTTATGTCTTTCAGATCAGATAGATCCGAACTGACTGTCCTATACATCATAGCTTCTTTATAATCAATTTCTTTTTCTTCAAGATATTTTACAACGTCCTTGGCTCCTAAGTTTGAGCAAGGAAGTAAAAATCTTTCATTAGCCTTATGTTTTTCAAATGAAGCATCAAGGTCAGCGATTTTACGAACACCAACGAAGACTTTACGTTTCCTATAGACAATAAATTTTTGTAAATAATTGGCTATCGCTTCTGTTAAGCAGAAATATTTTGTTTGCTGAGACATTTTAACCCGCATTTCTTCGCACATTCTAAAAAAGTGCTCGATAGAGTTTTTGCTTGTAAAAATCACAGTAGAAAAGTCATCAGGTCTGAGTCGATTCTTCCTGAATTCTTTTTCAGTTACTGCTTCTACATGTATAAAAGGTCTCCAATCAATAGTAATTCCCCATTTTTTTTCTATATCAAAATAGGGTGATCTTTCAGGTCTGGGCTGAGAAATCAAAATACTGTCGATTTTCTTATAAGATTCTCTAGTTTTAGAGTTTGCTCTCGAGGGCATAAACAAATTCTAATTTTATAAAAAAAGGTCTTTGACCAACTTATAGATAATGACCCATGGCGAAAATTCAAAGGCGCAAAAATAAAGAAAAAAATGAACAAAATGATGGCTTACATAATTTCTACCAATCTTCAATCCTTTATAATATCTCGCCATCAGGAAAATTGTAAATACAAATAAACCCGTAACTATTAATGATTTCAGCCAGATTGAGGGTCCAAAAACAATTAATATATTAATACTAACCATAATAGCAGCCAGAATATTATAGATGCTAATTATTGTAAAATTGTAAATATCGTTTTCCTTTTGAACAAAAAATATTCGCGCGAAAATTCCATTAATTACATGTTTCCCTGCAAAAAACAATGTCAATGATCCGAGAATGGAGAGAAATTGAAATGTCCAATGGACATTAAAAATTCTGCTCAATATTAAGTAGACAAACAAGGATATGTTAATTAAAAACAATGCATATCCCAACAGATAAATCAATGACACCCCACCATTATTTTCATAATTAGTAAGACGCATAAAATTATCGTTGACCAGTGATTTTATCAAAATAACAAAGTGATCTTTTCTTAGATAAACGATGAAAGCCAAAATGCATAGTGATAATATTATTATCCACAGCGGCATATAGGATATCGCTATAGTCTCTTTATTAGACTCATCTTTTTTAAATGTTAATTTTTCAATTTCTTCATATTGGTTTTTCCGGATTGGAATATGTGAAACATCAAATGGATTGACACCTTCTATTTTAGTAGCTTCTGAGAAATCCGAATTAGTGTTACCTAGTGTATCGACATTCTCCGTTAGAATACTATCTTGATTTCTTACGATATCAAATGGATTTTTGTCCTGAGCTATAGAAAAGCCATTTAAAAATATGAATAGAAATACTAAAATAATTTGCTTCATTACTGTAAAACTATTGAAATTGAGAAAGATATTTAGTCTCTGTTTATTATCATTTTGTAAATCGAACAAAATGTTAATGAGTCGTCAATTAAATTAAAAAGAGTTTCAATTCTTACTATTTAAGTTCTTTTCATCGTATATATATACTTATGATATTCTTTTATGCCCAGTAATTCCATTAAACTCATTATCATTTTGGGATCACTTGCTATTGCAGGTATTGTGTTTTTCCAATCCTTTTGGGTAATTAAATCCTGGGATAGTAAGGAAGAAGAATTTAACCAAAAGGTAATGATTGCTTTGCGTCAAGTAGCTGAAAAGATCGCAGATTTTAACAGTAGTGACCTCCCAAAAACAGATCTTATAATCAGGAGATCCTCAAATTATTACTCAGTAAATATAAATAGTGCGATCGATGCAAATATTCTTGAAGATTTTCTAATCAGAGAATTCAATGAGAGGTCTATTCATACTGCCTTTGAGTATGCTGTTTATGATTGCGCTACAGATGAATTGGTCTATGGGAATTATTGTAACTTAAGTGAAGGTCCCGAAATATATGAACGCAGTGAAAATCTGCCAAAGTTTAATGACCTCATTTATTATTTTGTTGTAAAGTTCCCTTCAAAAAGCAGCTACCTGATCAATGACATGAAGATGACTGTCTTGTTTAGTTTGATCACAATACTAGCTGTTCTGTCGTTTATGTATGCGATTTGGGTCATTCTGAGACAAAAACAGGTAACTGATCTTCAAACCGATTTTATAAATAATATGACACACGAATTTAAGACTCCTATCTCATCAATAAAAATAGCTTCTGATGTATTAATCAAGAACGAAGCGGTTTCTTCAGATTCACGGCTCAAACAATATGCTTCGATTATAAATGACCAGAATGAACGCCTCAATGCGCAGGTTGAAAAAGTACTGAATATTGCAAGGTTAGAGAAAGATCAATTCAAATTGAAAACAGAAATAATAGATCTCAACACCTATCTAGATAAAATTATTGGACAAGAAAGAATAAAATTTGAAGCTGTAAATGGGTCAATCAGTTTGAAAGAAAATGACAATGAGGTCTTTATAAAAGCGGATCCTCTTCATTTTACAAATGTATTGTCAAATGTTCTTGATAATGCATTAAAATATAGTGATTCAACACCCAAGATTGTAGTAGAATTATTTGCGCTGGGAAAAACAGTACGCATAATTATTAAAGATAATGGAATAGGAATCTCGAAAGATCAACTGAAAAAAATATTCAACAAATTTTATAGGGTTTCGACAGGGGATGTACATAATGTTAAAGGATTTGGCTTAGGATTATATTATGTGAAAAATATTTGCGACACTCATGGTTGGAAAATAGATATTTATTCAGATGACAAAAATGGAACTTCTGTAATTTTAGAAATGCCAAGAATAACAAATTAATGAGTCAAGAACATATATTATACGTTGAAGATGATGAAGTATTGAGTTTTGTTACTAAAGACAATCTTGAGTTGAATGGTTATAAGGTGACTCATGCAAAAGATGGAAAGGAAGCCATTAGAATATTCAAAAAAGACACGTTCGACCTCTGCCTGGTTGATGTCATGTTACCTGAGATGGATGGTTTCGCCGTAGCTGAAGAAATAAGAAGCAGGCATTCAGAGATTCCAATCATATTTCTTACTGCCAAGTCCTTAAAAGAGGATAAAATCAAAGGCCTCAAACTCGGAGCCGATGATTATATCACAAAACCATTTAGCATCGAAGAGCTTATTTTGAAAATCAAAATATTTCTTAAAAGAAGATATGTAACCGGTAGCCATGAGTTAGGAATACTAAAAGTTGGTCACTATGTTCTCGACCACGATAATTTGCAACTTAAGGCTGAGAATGATATTCAACAGCTTACCAAGAAGGAAGCGGACTTGCTAAAAATGCTGATTACGAATAAAAATAAAATTGTTGAACGAAGTACAATCCTAGAAAGAATCTGGGGAGAGAATGATTATTTTATGGGTAGAAGTATGGATGTTTTTATAAGCAGACTGCGTAAATATCTACGCAATGACCAAACAATTACTCTTGAAAATATTCATGGAGTAGGTTTTAGATTGAATGAATAAGCAAAGAGAAAAACTTTAAAGCTCTTATCTTCAAAGAAAATTGACATCATTTGAATAGAAAAATTTTACACCCCGCTCTCTTCATCCTTAGTTCTATAATTTTATTTCTTCCATCTAAGGATTATGGAATGGTTACCGATTATTTAAATTGGATGTCGAGATATGAAGCAGGTTCGGCTCATGACATAATTCATTGTTTCAATTACCCGGGCCTTCATCAATTTTTCCATTTTTTGAATTATTCTTTTTATTCAATTTGGGGTACAGCTGCAATTCCCTGGTATCTCTTATTTGCATTTTTGCATGGTTTTAACTCCTATCTAGTATTGAGATTGATCCAAAGGAGTATGGCACTTTTCAAATGCGAAAATATCCACCCTTTTGTTCCCTATGTTATAAGTTTTGCTTTTTTAATTTTTCCTTATAACGTCGAAGCTGTAATCTGGAAAGCATGTTTACACTACTTATTATCCTTTCTCTTATTATCAAGTACAATTCTCATTACCCTAAAATATTTAAAGAATAATAACAATTCCATTTTGAAGTGGATGCATTTGCTTTATCTATTAAATCTGTTTACGATCGAGATAAGTTTTATATATCCACTCATTAGCTTAGTTTATATTCTCCTTTTTTACTTAATACATTCAGAGAAAAAAAATCTCAGCATACACATAAAAAGGATATTCATTCCACAAATATTAATTCTGATTTTTTATTTGTTATTAAGCAAGTGGACATTAGGAAACTATATTGGTCATTATGGAGTGGAAAAACATTTTGTTTTTTCATTAGACCTATTAGGAGGTAATAGTTTAAAATATTTTTTTAAAAATCTACTCTTTGTTCACTTCTGGCCTTTTAATTACAAATCTGCTTTCTATGGCTTTTTAGCCCGTCGTGAAGTGATCTATACGGCACTATTAATCACCTTTTTTATAATTGCATTTTTTTTAAAAAAATGGAACAATTTAACCAACATCGATAAACTGGCTTTTACAAAATCACTGCTTTTCTTTTTAGGAATTGCTCCGGTTATTACACTTTTTTTTAGCTGGATACTGCTATTTGAAAATGATCGATATGGATATTTTTCAAGCCTATTCTTTATCTCGGGTCTTTTTCTCTTTTTGAACTCTATAAAATATATGTGGTTGAAGAATATCTTGATGATGAGTTATATCGCCTTTGCTTTATTATTTTTTGCTAAGATGATTCAGAACAGTTATATCGCTTCCATAATTAATAACAAGCTACTTGAAAATTATACACATATAAATGAAGATGAAGAAGTATTCATCCTTGGAATTCCTGATAATTATCAAGGACTTCTTCTGTTTCGTGATTATGCGAATGAAGCTTCTTTTTTCAAAATGGGATTACACTTCAATCAGAAAATCAAAAACAAAGCTAAAATCTTTGACGTAGCACAATTCAATGCGGCAACAGCCCAAGATGGAATTAAAATACAATTTCTTGAGAATGGAAAAATCAGAGTCTCTTTTAATCAATACGGAAACTGGTTTTGGAAAAACGGAATCGGCCTGAGCAGCTACGAAACTGACGAGTATGTTGTAGAACGCGGAGATTGGTTTTATGATTTGGATATCAAACAGAAAAGAAAAAATCAGGTCTTCATCTATTCGAATGGACTTGATTGGGAATCCACAGACTGGCCAGAATCTGCATTTTTCATTGAGTAATTACAGATCCCCCAATTGTGGTCTTATTATAAGTTCTTCAATAACTGCAGAATCGGAGAGGTCAAAAGCGGCACACACCGATGTGGCTATATCCTTAGCTGCCATCAAACGTTCTAATGGAAGGTCAGCACCTGCCCATGAGTTAGACCATGTAGCACCAGGCATAACTGTCGTTACCTTAATGTTGTGTGTTTTAAGCTCTTCCCTCAAAACCATAGAAAACCCTCTCATCGCAAATTTTGAAATACTATATGAGCCTCCATTTGGGTAAGACATAAAACTTGCAATTGATGCTATATTAATGATATAACCAGATCTATTTTCAATCATGTTCTTCACCAAAGACCTGGTAAGATGATATGCACTATAAAGATTGGTTTCGATCATTTTCTCAAGAACTCCTTCCTCTTCTTTATTAATTTCACCTGGTAGAAATAGGCCTGCATTATTTACTAATGCATCTATGCGATCAAACATTTTCAAACAAAAAGATCCAAAAGCCAGGGTTTCATCTTTCTTGCTCAAATCACATTTCATGGTATGAACTTCAATTCCCGGATTTAGTTTTAGAAGTAATTCTTTGGTATTTGACAGATCTTCTTCGCTTCTAGAACAAATACATAAATTATTGCCTCTTATTGCAAGATTCTCTGCAATTGCACGTCCTATTCCTTTTGTAGCTCCTGTTATAATAGCGTTCATAATATCAATTGAAAGGCTAAAGTGCTAAAAAAATAGATTATTCCTTCTGACCATTTAATTTTCAATTCTATAAGATTGCAGACCAATCATAATAATAAGAAACAAAAATATGTTTTGTTAGCTCTGGTAATGGATGAATCAGGCTGAAAAGATTACCTTCACATTGACTTTATCATATGAATCTAAATATACTTTTTCATATAGGACGATATGTTCGTTGGCATAGAATGATCTACAAATTGCCGGAAAACTGGTCCATGTATTATAAAGAAACAGTGAGACAAATGCACAGTATTGGCATTGGCTCTTTGATGATCATTTTTGTTGTTTCTTTTTTTATTGGTGCTGTGACAGCTGTTCAGTTTATTTATCAATTGGATGGCACATTTATTCCCAGTTATTATATCGGCTATATCGTAAGAGATATGTCGATCATAGAGTTAGCAGCTACGTTTTCATCTATTATACTCGCTGGTAAAGTAGGTTCTAATATTGCCTCCGAGATCGGTGGAATGCGTCAAAAAGAACACATAGATGCCATGGAAATCATGGGTGTCAATACTTCTTCCTATTTGGTCCTGCCAAAAATAATTGCTGCACTTCTTGTTATCCCTTTATTAATTTCTGTGGCTGCAATCATCAGTATTTCTGGTGGATATGTTGCTACCTTATATTCAGGTTCCTTTTCAAGTGAAGAGTTTATTCAGGGATTAAGATCATTTTTTGACCCTTTCAATGTTACTATGATGTATTGTAAGGCCGTAGTTTTTGCATATATCCTGACATCAATAGCATGTTATCAAGGCTATTTTGTAAAAGGAGGCAGTATTGAATTAGGGCAGGCAAGTACAAGAGCGGTTGTTTTTGGAATTATTGTAATTCTTATCGCTGATTATATCATCGCAGTAGTTTTAACAAGTTAATGATACGAGCTGAATCCATATTTAAGTCCTTTGACGACCTTGATGTTCTAAAAGGAATCGATTTTACTTTCGAGAGTGGGAAAACCAATTTGATAATTGGGAAAAGTGGTGCCGGTAAAACAGTATTATTAAAAATTCTTGTTGGTTTACTCTTACCTACAGAGGGACACGTCTGGTATGACAAAGAGGATTTGTGCAAAATGTCAAAAAATGAATTACTCAAATTAAGAATGAAAGTTGGGATGTTGTTTCAAGGAAATGCACTTTTTGATTCGCTGACTGTAGAAGAAAATATCCGCTTTCCGATGGATATGTTTACTCGGAGAACTTACAAAGAAAAGCTAGATCGCGTCAATTACTGTCTCGAACGTGTTAATATGGAAGGCATCAACAACAAATACCCTTCAGAGATTTCTGGTGGTATGCAAAAACGTGTTGGGATTGCACGAGCTATAGTTTTGAACCCACAATACTTATTTGCTGATGAACCCAATTCTGGTCTTGATCCTAAAACAGCCATCAAAATTGATGAGCTCCTTTCTGATATAACAGATGAAAATCAGATAACAACTATCATCAATACACATGATATGAATTCGGTAATGGAAATTGGTGAGAATATATGTTTACTTCATGAAGGCAAACTAGCATGGCAAGGGAATAAAGATGAAGTCCTAGAAAATCCGAATCAGATACTTCAGAATTTTATTTTCGCTAGTCCATTTTTGCAAAAATTAAAAAATAGAGCTCTAGCAAATCCATTGAATTCAGATCAGATTTGATCAGATTTCGAGATAGTGTTTATTATAAGTCTTTTGAGGGTCTATCGAAAGAAATTTGGCTTTTGTCGCTGGTTATGCTCATTAATAGAAGCGGCGCCATGGTCCTTCCGTTCATCACAATTTACTTAAATCAAGAATTAGACTTTAGTTTAAAGCAATGTGGAATCATAATGGCTTGTTTTGGTTTAAGATCTGTAACAGGTGCTTTTATAGGAGGAATATTAACAGATAGGATTGGATTCTTCAAGGTAATGATTGTAAGTCTTATTCTGACTGGTCTGGCATTCTATGGCGTGATGTTTCTCAAGGATTTCTATTGGCTTTGTGGGGGTATTTTTATGTTAAGTTTAATAGCAGATTCTTTTCGACCTGCGAATCTCACGGCTATACAAGCTTTTTCTAAAAAGGAAAATACAACTCGTTCTCTTTCATTAGTTCGTCTTGCTGTTAATTTAGGATATGCTGTTGGCCCTTTTATGGGAGGATATGTAGCTGCAAAATTGGGTTATGACTTTCTATTTTTGATTAATGGAACAACCATTTTGCTTGGTGGGATCTTGTTCTATTTTTTATTTAGGCATCGCAAGCAAAGAAGTTCAACGATTGAACTGACAAAAGAACAATCTGATAACCCTGATTTACCTTGGAGAAATGGTTCTTATCTTTTATTTCTATCCTTGTTCACAATCACTATAGTCGTATTTCTGCAATTAATCTATTCTGTTCCCTTGTTCTTTAAAACAGATTTTGGATTTGATGAATCAAAAATTGGAATTTTGATGGCACTTAATGGACTTATTATTGCCATCATTGAAATGCCTCTCATTTTTAAAGTTGAGCAGAAGTATTCTACTATAAACCTTGTCATTATTGGAGGAATATTAATGGGAATTGCTTACATCATACTCGGAATAATACCTCACTATTTAATGGCTGCATTAATATTTACCATGTTTATTACAGTAGGGGAAATTCTAAGTTTCCCGTTTAGTAATGCCTATGCTCTAACATTTTCTCAGGATTACAATCGGGGAAAATATATGGGTTTGTATACGATGACTTTTTCTATTTCTCATATTATTGCGCCGATGACAGGATTGTTTATTGCAGATCTTTTTGGATTTAATGTATTATGGATAGGGAGAGGAGCAGTATGTATAATTGCAAGTCTTTTAATATTGACGACTAAAATGCGAAAAGCCCAAGTTCGATAACTCGGGCTTTTTCGACTAAGGTCTCAAAATAAGAAAACTACATCTTTATATAGACTCCAAAAACGGAGTAATAATGTCTAAATCCAATAAATAGTTGAGAGATTTTCGTCTTTCTCTTTGGCTAATGTAGTTAGTAATTTTACAAAAGTCAATTATATAAACAAAAAACTTATTAAAAAGTTTCCTATACATAAGTAATTGCTGTTTAAGAGGCAATATATTTTAATATTCACCAATTAAGAATATTGTCTATATGTAGAGAAAAAAATTGTCTGGCTCAAAATATCTAATTCCTTCTAGTTTTTTTGATAGATTATATTATATGACTATCGGATTAATTACATATTTACCTCCCATTTTACAGATACAGAGTTAGTTACAACTCTATCGAATACAGAATTGAAGTATTTTCTATTAAACTTATAGCAGAACTCATCGAGATAACTTTGCAGATATTGCTCACCAATGGAATGATGCACATCTAACAGCAATCTTTTGGCATTGCTTATGACTATATGAACCCAAGGCAGAATTTTACGAGTCTCTTTCTTGTCCTTTATTACCACAGCTTTATGGTCAGTGAGGCTGTTTGCTAAATCATTATAGTTATTAGCTCCGTCTGTTATTGCAGATGTTTTTGTATCAATAGCTTGTTCTACTTGTGCATTGGTGCTTTCTTTGCTAAGGTCATCTAGTAATTTCATTTTAATGGATCTCACTTTTTTATTGGTTTTGTGCCTGTATTTTTTAGTAGGTTCCACAGATATTGATTCAGCCATAACCAATACTATTGCTTGCTTTTGACTTCCTTTACCTCTCTTATATTTTCCATCATTGTTTTCTAATTCTATTACGGTTTGATCTCGTCTTTCTTTGTTGGGAACTATTTCAAAGAAACCTTCATCAAGTTCAACTTGATTACCAAGAAGATAATTATCATCTCGCCTACCCATAGAGTGACGTATTTTATGAAGCATATACCAAATAGGCTCATAATAGGGATGACCTAACTGTCTTTGTATTTCTAATGCAGAAAAACTCTTTTTTGTGCTGGTAAGCATCATCATTCCAAAATACCAATAGTAGTAGGGTAGCTGAGATTTATGTAGTAATGTTCCACTACGTAAAGTCGTTCTAAACTTACAGGATTTACATTGGTATTGACTTCTTGTGGATAGCCAATAATGCTCTTGAGATTGGCAACGCTTACAAATAACTCCTTGTCTATCTCTTTCTGCTTTAAAGTGAGCTTTGCAGCTTGCTTCATCTGGATACTTTTTGAAAAAATCTTGTAACTTCATAACTAAGTGTCTAATAATTAGAAAGATACGAAATTATAGTGTCTTGTGCAAGCAATCCGATAGTCATAAATATTTAACAGAAAATAATCCTATCAATATTTGTACTCCCTTCTCAACTGCCCAAGTGCTAGTACTGGTAGACAGGTCCCAAATTTCAACGTCGGGATGTCCGTTTGGTTTCCTTATAAAATCAGAACATTCCAGATCTCAAGCTTTATTTGACTTTTACTTCCAACTATTGAATTACTATTTACAACTATATTATATTTGCAATCCACATGCACTGCCCAAGTGTTGGAACTGGTAGACAGGCATGGTTGAGGGCCATGTGTCCTTATGGGCGTGCGGGTTCGAGTCCCGCTTTGGGCACTTTCTCTTTATTGATAAGTTTGAATAGCGGGACGAGAAGTTTATCCCGATTGAGCGATATTGTCACCTCGACTAAGCAAAGCGTACGTATAGGGAATTGAGAGAACACCGCTTTGGGCACTTTCTCTTTTTGAAAAAATATTAAATGTTTGTCCCTGAATTCCAGCAGAAGGAATTAATTGAGGGTATTAAAGTTCTTTTTACAAGACACGCATCAATTTCGACCTCTGGATTCCGGAATTAAAATACCTTTAAACTTTCATCAAGAATAATTGTAAAACTTAAGTCAACTATTCTGCTTTCATAATTATGACAAAACAAGATCTTCAGTCCTTACAAATCAAATTAGATTCCCAACTACCGGGTTGGGAAGCACAAAAAATGATGTCTCCTGTCCAGTCGGAACGTTACCGTCTCAATGAAACAACATCTAAGAAAGCCGGAGTACTTGCACTTCTGTATCCTGATATTAATCAAAACTTGGAGTTGATATTTATAAAGAGACCAAGCATTAATTCCTTGGACAAACATAGCGGACAACTCAGTTTCCCTGGTGGACAATCAGAAAAAAATGATCTTCACCTTACAGATACCGCTTTAAGAGAAACTGAAGAAGAAATTGGTATCGATAAAACCAATATCCTGGTTTTAGGACAATTATCACCTATCTATGTTTTCGTATCAAATTTTTTGGTGTTCCCTACTGTCGGATATATCGATTATCAACCCCAATTTAAACTACAAACTTTTGAAGTCGATTACATCATCACCGAATCCATTAATCGTTTAAAACAAACAAGTACAATTAAAAATACCGAGCTAAACATTAGAGGCAATATTTTAAAAAACGTCCCCTACTACGACCTCAATGGTGAGATACTCTGGGGAGCGACAGCAATGATTACATCGGAACTTTTACACATCGTAAGAGAATTATAGTTTCATTTTTCTATCTTCTCTGGCTTTATCTTTTATTTTTACGATCTCCAATTATCTGATGTGAGTCAAGAAGTCAAAACACCAACTACCCAATTCAATTTCAATAAAATTATCAATCGCCTGGTAATTGTTGTAAGTGTTGGTATTGTCGCGCATCTTGTTTTCCTTCTTTTAACAAATGACCGTAATGTATTTCAATACCTTTCTGAGATAAAGTTGAAATATGTTTTTCTAATCATTGCCTTACTCTGCATGAATTGGGTTGGACACGCAACAAGAATTGTCTTATGGACAAGTTATTTAAAACAGAAATTTTCATTCAAAACAGGATTAAAAATTGCTATCTATACTGAACTTGGAGCTGCAATTACACCAACATTAATAGGTGGAGGACCTATCAAGTTAGCGCTATTTATAAAAAACGGTCTATCAACTGGAAAAGCAGGATTCCTCACGTTGTTAAACGGAGTTGAGGATTTCATAATGTATACCACAGTATTTATTATAAGTTGCTTTTATGCCAGAGAAGCCGTTTTGAAAATCCTAAAATCAATACTAGGATTTATTACAAGTAATTGGATCAATTTGATACTTGTAATAATTACTATCTACTTATTGCACATCCTTTTAAAAAGATTAAAAGTCAGACTCATACCTAAAAAGTATAGTGCCTTTTGGGCAAAACTGATTAAAGAATTAGGTGAAGGCTGGCATGAAATGATTTTGACATTTAGTAAAGTAATAAAAAACGGCTTTCCATATCTTTTTGTAAGCTTTCCTATTCTTATCCTTCAGTGGATGTCACGCTTTACTGTTTTAATAGTTCTCCTTTATGCATTGGGCATTGCCTTTAAACCATTTCAGATATATCTCCAACAATGGATTGTATATCTGACTATGATATTTATACCAACTCCCGGAGCTACAGGCGGTGCAGAGGCTACATTTTTTCTTTTATTTGAAGGAGAAATTCCAAAAGATATTCTTCCTCTAGTTGTTTCAACTTGGAGATTCTTCATTTACTATATGATGCTGTTTTTAGCTGTTACCATAATTCAGTTTTTCCACTTTTCAAGAAAAAATCTTAGCGCTTAATTCTAAGCGACGAATAATAGAAATCTCCACACGAATACTCTTCTATTGAGCAAAACTTACTGCCAACACCACATATTTGAAATGTAAATGATTATTCACCAAAAACTTCAACATTATGAAAAATTTGATTTGCATCTTAATTATAAGTTTCGCCAGTTTCGCAGCCAATGGAAATATTGACCCCAATGCCGAAACACAAAATGTACTTGCCCTATCAGGATTAAAATTAAGGGCCACACCTGACTTATCAGGGCAACTCTTAAAAGTCATCCCCTTTGGAGAGCGCATCGAAGTGATTGAAAATACCGGAAAAAGCAATCTATTGAATGGATGTCTGGTCATCGGATTAAAATAAAGTATCAAGGCTTGGAAGGGTATGTCTTTGACGGCTTTACATCAGACCTGCCTGTCCCAATGCTGGAGTTTGAATTAACTCAAGATGATTTAGACCTCACATATCCTCTATTGGCATGGGCAGAATATCATTTTGATCCAATAGGAACAGCAGATACGATTCAAAATGAACACTTATATCGTCTGATTCAACACCTTGAAGATGGGATATTGCTAAGAAGAGAAGACTCAGATTATCATTTCAAGGCGAGTATCATAATACCGGAGACAAAAATATCTGAAGCTTATAATTTCTTGCGATCCATGTTATTGACTAAATATGAAAGAAAATCCTTTAATGCCAACTCCGTTTTTGTTTCGAATTCCATTGGAGAAATTGACAAGATTAAAGTCAATCTAGAGAGTCCGGTAGAAATCAAGCAATTAGCAGATAAGAGTGTAAAAATAAGTGTTATTACTTTTCATGAAGGCTGTAGCCTGTATTGAATTGCCTTTAGAAAGACGGATTGTTTTTGCCCACTACAACGGTAGTGGGTTTTTTACTTTGATAAAAGATCGATAACTAAGGATTTCTTTCTAACAGAAACCGGGACATGGTGTCCATTTTTCATTAACAGATATCCACCTTCCGTTTTCACATAAGATCTGATATAATTCCTGTTGACAAGATGTGATTGATGTGTTCTAATAAAAAAGCCCGGCAGTGATTTTTCAAATTCCTTTAATGTTCTTGTCACCAATAATTTTTCGTTTTCATCAAAATAAAACTGAGTATAATTTCCAGAGGCTTCCAGTCTTACGATTTTCTCGATATCAACAATACGAATTTCTTCTTGGGTATTTAATGCCGGTGAGACTCCTTTAGTTGAGAATTTATTAACAGTAGAACTTGAAGACCTTATCTTTCCAATGGCAGATCTTAATAGCTCAATATCAACAGGTTTTAATAAATAATCTGTTGCAGAGAATTGAAAAGCTTTTACTGCGTGGTCGTTTGATGCCGTCGTAAAAATGACTTGATATTTTCCTTGCTCAATAATATCTAACAGATCAAAACCATCTCCGTCTTCCATGTGAATATCCAGAAAAATGAGATCGGGATCTTCCTTTTGCAGGAGTTTTGCCCCTGAAATTACACCATTTGCAGTACCAATTATTTCCACGCCCAGATCGTTCTCTTCAATATCTGCCTTTAGAGATGCAATGGCCAAAGGCATGTCGTCGATTATTACTGCTTTTAAAGTTTTATCCATTCTTAGACTTCATTATTGGAATATATAAACTTACAATTGTTCCTTGTGGGTTCCCTTCGAGATCAAATAAATCTTCATAATTAATATGTCCTTTACTTGAAAATCGATCAATATCACTTAATCTCTTTCTGATGATATTGATGGCTGTTGAGGAATGTCCTTCTTTACGGAATTCCTTTGTAGCTTCTCTTCCAATTCCATCATCTCTGATTGTAACCAAAAAGTAATTTCCTTGTATCTGAAAATCAATTTGAATTAAACCCTTCCTATCCAAATGTTTTATGCCATGTAAAATTGCATTTTCCACGAAAGGCTGAATCATCATGATTGGTAGAAATTTTTCGCCATCGATCTTAGAATTTATTGAATAATCAAATTTGTTATCCCGGATTAACTGTTCAAGATGCAGATACTTCTCCAGAAAGTTTATTTCATCTTTCAAACTGATATTATCCCCAAATGACTGGTTGAGTACGGACCGCATCATTTGTGAAATCTCAGTGAGATATTTTCTTGCATCTTTTTTTTCATTTAAAGCTATTAGACCACTAATACTATTAAGAGAATTAAAAAGAAAATGAGGATTCAGTTGCAACTGCCCTAATTTCTGTTGATTCCTTAATAATTCTAATTGAAGTCTAAGTTTGTCCTTTTCTTCCCGCAGTCTTAAATTTTGAGCTTGTCTGGATTTGTTAGCAATGAAGGCCGTCAAAAGTAAAACAAGGAGCGCTGCAAAAAGGTAAGGCCAATAAGAATCAAAAAAGCCACTGCTGATTGAAAAAGAAATATGTTTTATTTCCGAAAAATACTGACCATCGGCAGTCGCCTTAATTTCAATATGGTGCTTACCTGGTTTACAGTTATTTAATAGAATACTCTGGTTTTTCCCATTATTAATCCAGGAATCTGTTGAGTTAATTCTGTAATAATATTCTATGCCTGAGGGGTCTGGTGTATAGAACCCCCGAAAGTTTATTGCAATGTTATTTTCATTTTTTGTAAGTGCAAGGTCTTCGCTAATTTCCTTTTCCAAGTAATTAGCTTCGATTTTAGTCAGTTTCAACTTTACCAAATGGTCATTGGAATAATCAGAGTTTCTTATCAACTTATTGCCGCTTATATACCAGATAGTATTCCAATAATCAGTTACAAAGTTTTCAACATTCGAAGCTACGGAAGAGATTATTTGATTCTCGATTTGATATCGATAAAGATCTTTCGTTTTAGTGAGCAACCATAACTGCTTGTCATCGATGAGCAACTTTTCGATCTGATCCGGAAAAACAACACCGGGAATAAAATATTTTCGAAATCTATCATTTTGAAATGTCCATAGACCCTGATCTTCTGATGCCAGGAGTATCGCTGAACCATATGGAACGGCTGATTTTATTTTAAATGGAGCTCTGAAATAAAAGTGAAATTCTTCACACAATTCAACAAGCTGAGTTTCATTAACCAAATATTTTTTGTCCCTCAATTGATTAATGGATAATATTCTATTTTGATTGTCTTCTGAAGTATAAATGCATTGCTGATAATCATCCCCTTGCATATAATGGAAATGTTCGCTATCAAGAACACAAATTTCTCCGTTTAATATCGAAGCATAAACAATCTCATTCTTAAAAGTATCGACAAGAGATAGCTCGTCCTTATCAATCTTAAATAACTTATTCATTTTACTAATGAATTTGTAGTTATTCTGAATCGGCCAAACTTTATACCCGTTCCCTCCCCAGTTCGTTTTTACTAACTGTATTTCATCCAGCTTGAAGAAATCGCCTCTAAAGTCCTGAATCCAGATTTCGCCCCAATCATTGACAATAAGTTCATTGATTGGTTTATCATGTATTAAAATGGCTTGAGACCACAGGTGGTTTAAACTGAAGGAGAAAATAAAAATGATCAATATATTAATAGATCTCAAAGAGCCGGAATTTTTGATTCTTAACTATACTAAAATTAAAGAGTTGATTGTTTTATTGTATGCCAGACATCAAAACCTATCTTCTTTTCAATTGTTGGAATAATATTCCTTCAATTTCCGATAATTCTGATCAATTGGACTTGTAAGCTATAATTTAAATATTTTTGAAACATATTAATGTGAATGTTTAATTCTATACTGGATGATCTAAGAAGGACAATGAAGTCAGGTAATATGGTCTCAAAGATCATCATTATTAATATTGCCTTTTTTGTTATAATTAATCTTGTTAAGGTTTTCGACTTTAATTCGGGAGCCGGGTTCTACTATTTGGTGCATAATGGTCTTTCTCTTCCATCGGACCCAATGACGTTAATCAAACAACCTTGGAGTCTGATAAGTCATATGTTTCTGCACGTAGGATTTTGGCATATCATCTGGAATATGCTTTTATTTTATTGGTTTGGAAAAATAGTAGGAGATTTTATTGGAGATAATCGAGTGCTTCCTATTTATATTCTATCTGGCCTTTTTGGTGGACTAATATATATCCTTTCTGATCTATTTCTACCTGGAGGATCTGATGGAATGGCTTATGCTATGGGAGCATCTGCAGCGGTTATGGCTATGTTATGGACAGCAGCAAGTTTATCACCAGACTATATCATGCATTTGATTCTGCTCGGTCCTGTCAGACTTAAATATATAGCTATAGCTCTTTTGTTATTAGATATTATAAGCACGGCAGGAATGTCAAATTCTGGCGGACATTATGCACATATCGGAGGTGCATTATGGGGAATAAGCTATGTCTTTGCGCTTAGAAAGGGAACAGATATGACAGATATATTCCCATTTAATCTTGCCAATCGAGAAAAAAAGAGAAGAAAAACAGCCAAATCTAAATTTAAGGTCATTCATAATGTACAAGACCAGTCAAAAAAGGCAGAAGCAAAAAAATCACCAACCAAGCAAGAAGAATTGGATCGAATATTAGATAAGATTAACTCAAAAGGGTATGATCAACTGAGTGACGAAGAAAAAGAATTCCTCTATCAAGCCAGCAAAAAAGAATAAGTGCAGCAGGTATTGTACATCATTAATTCCATTATTGCGACACTCTTAATTTTTTCGTACTTGTCGCCTTTTGTTGATCCATCGACAACTGGTTTCTTTGCAATATTTGGACTATTCTATCCTTTAATACTATTTGCTAATATTTTATTCATTGTGATCTGGTTAATTGTGGAACCGAAAAAAGCTTTATTATCTACAATACTGATTGCTGTAGGTATTTCTCCACTTTTTAAAACAATAGGATTTAATACTGGATCAAATGACCCTCAGCAAACGAAGGTGATCACTTATAATATAGGAAAAACACGGGTTGATTTTAAACGAAAAGATAAAGACAAGCATATAAACACTTTCAAGACTTTTATCAAAAATGAAAATCCCGATATTATCTGTGTCCAGGAAAGATTAAGGCATCACCTCGATATTTATGAAGACATATTCGCTGATTACAATGTTTATCCAAATTCAGAAATTGGAACAGCTATTTACAGCAAATATCCTATTGTCAATGGAGGAAACATGCCTTTTGAAACAATTGCCCATAATGCAACATGGGCCGATTTATTAATTCATTCTGATACAATCAGATACTATTCGATTCACTTTAGTTCTAACAGGATTACAAAACTTACTGGTGAGATGTTAGAAAACCCTGATATCAGTAATACTGAAATATGGCAAGATCTTCAATACATTCTGGCGAAATATAATGAGCATGCACAACTCAGATCAAAACAAATGGATCAGGTATTGACACATAGTTTAAGTTCTCCACATCCTGTTGTGATTTCAGGAGATTTTAATGACGTTCCCCAATCCTATTTATACAGAAAAATAAAACAAAATTATTGTGATGCATTTATGGATTGTGGGTCTGGAATGATGAAGACATTTATTTCCTTTATGCCGGGTTTGAGAATAGACTATACATTTTTGGACCCTAAAATTAAAGTTCTAGACCACTATACAATTAATACTGCAATATCTGATCATTACCCTGTGGTTACAATGATAGATCATCTTAATTAATTTATTTTTGCATGATGATAAAAAAGGAATTATACCTGCATAATAGTCTTACAAAGAAAAAAGAACTCTTTGAGCCAATTGAAGAAGGCTTTATAGGATTCTATGTTTGCGGTCCAACCGTATACAGTGATGTCCATCTTGGCAATGTCAGGACATTTGTAAGTTTTGATATTATGTACCGCTATTTACTATTCTTAGGATATAGAGTACGATATGTTAGAAATATAACTGATGTTGGTCATCTTCTTGATGATGGTGAAGACAGGATATCAAGAGGAGCTAGGCTAAACCAATTAGAACCTATGGAGGTCGTTCAAAAATATTCCAATGGTTTCCATAAAATGATGGAGATTTTTAATACTCATAAACCAAGCATTGAACCGCGGGCTACTCAGCATATCATTGAGCAAATCGAAATGGTTCAATCTATAATAGATAATGGGTATGGTTATGAAGTCGATGGCTCTGTATATTTTGATACATTGGCTTTTAATAAAGACCACAAATCATACGGACAATTATCTGGACGAATTATAGAAGAACTGATAGCGGAATCAAGGGACAACCTTAAAAATCAAGGCGACAAAAAACATCCTTCTGATTTTGCTATATGGATGAAAGCTGCGCCTGAACATTTAATGAAATGGAACTCGCCCTGGTCGGAAGGATTTCCGGGATGGCATCTTGAGTGCTCAGCTATGAGTACCAAATACCTCGGTAAAACATTTGACATTCATGGAGGTGGTAATGATTTGAAATTCCCACACCATGAAAATGAAATTGCACAAAATATCGGAGCCTGTGGATGTACACCATGTAATTACTGGGTACATACAAATATGCTATTAATGAATGGTCGAAAAATGTCAAAGAGCGATGGAAATACGATTTCTCCAGAAGAACTGCTAACAGGAGAAAGCGCCCATGTTTCTCAGGCTTATTCTCCAATGTCTGTTAAATTTTTCATGCTGCAATCTCACTACAGTTCCACTTTAAATCTTACTGATGAAGGACTTCAAGCTTCAGACAAAGGCTATAAACGATTAATAGAATCTCTAAAGACACTAGATTCTCTTGAGAGTTCGAATGAAAGTGATGGTTCTTTGGATTCAGAAATCATAGCTCCGCTGGAAGCTTTCCTTAACAATATGAGTGACGATTTTAATACTCCAAAAGCGATAGCAAATCTATTTGATCTTGTAACAAAGATTAATTCATTCAAAGAAGGACATCTCGATATTCAGGAAGTGGGACAAACCACACTGAGGCGATTAAAAATGGAATTCACAGACTTCATACATAATATTCTAGGTCTAAATGCCGAATTAGAATCAGGAGCCAGCGACAAGACGATTAATGGCGTTATGCAATTGGTTTTGGAATTACGTCAATTAGCAAGAGAAAATAAAGATTGGACAATGGCTGATAAGATAAGAGATAGTCTCACGGAATTAAACATTACCGTAAAAGATGGTAAAGACGGAACTAATTGGACCATTAATTAAGCAAAATTTATGACAAACAAATTAATCTTCCCTTTATTGGTTCTCTTTGGAATCCTAATAATATCATGTAACAATGAGCCTGCACCTCCTGCCAAGGAAGTAAAAGTACCGGTCCGCGTTCCAGCATTTAATGGAGATTCTGCTTTTGCTTTTGTGAAAAAACAAGTTCTTTTTGGGCCCAGAGTACCGGGAACAGAAGGACATATTCAATGCAAAAAATGGATGGTGGAACAATTCAATACATTTGGAGCATCAGTAATTGAACAAGATTTCTTAGCACATATTCATAACGGAGAAAAATGGCCATCAACCAATATTATTGCTCAATACAATCCTGAACATAAACAAAGAATTATATTATCTGCACATTGGGATACCAGATATATTGCTGAAGAAGATAAAGACAGAAAAAAAAGAAATGATCCTATCTTAGGGGCTGATGATGGAGGAAGTGGTGTAGGTGTATTATTGGAAGTGGCACGGATTCTAGGTGAAAATCCAATTGATCTGGGCATTGATATAATCTTATGGGACGCTGAAGATCAAGGTAAAAGAGGAGCTGATCAACCTCCTCAATTGTGGTGTCTAGGTTCCCAATATTGGGCTAAAAATAAACATCGAGGCACCTATAAGGCGAAGTATGGCATAAATATAGATATGGTAGGTGCTAAGAATCCAAGATTTGGAAAAGATGAAGTATCAATAAAATATGCCGGTAAGATTTTGGACAAAGTATGGAGCCTTGCACAAAGGATGAGCTATACAGATATGTTTGTCAATGATCAAACCGGTGGATTAACTGATGATCATTATTTTATAAATACTATGGCTGGAATCCCGATGATCGATATTATTAATCAACCCGCGCGTTCAAAAACAGGATTCGTATCTCATTGGCACACCCACGATGATGACATTAATGCTATTGACAAACGGACCTTACGGGTTGTTGGACAAGTCTTATTGAAAACAATTTACAGCGAATCAGAAGGGAGCCTTTAAATCAAAAAATATTATAAAACATGAAATTATATTTAAGCTTTTTATTACTCTTTACTTTTTTAACAATCAACGCTCAAGATTACCAGCGTATGCCTGTCATTTCAAAAGTCACGGCTACTTGGTGTCCTAATTGTGGATCGTGGGGATGGGATTATATGGAAGCCCTTAAACAAGAATTTGGTGATGCGTCTGCTCTATTATTAGGAGTACATCATAGCGGAGACCTGGAAAATCCCGTTAGTGATTGGTTTAGTAAAAATCTAAGAAACTCTTATCAACCACAGTTTTTTCTGAATAATCAACAACAAGGCGTAAACTCCGGAAATTGGACTTCGAAGGTTGCGGAAATGAGACAAACGGTTGATGCTCTCCGACAAGATCAAGCCGACTCCGCTTTTGAAATTGATGTTTGGATAAATGAAAATGACGAACTCAAAGTAAATGTCGATTTAGCACCTTTGAATAAAGCCGATGGAGACTTTTTTCTTGCCAGTTACATCTTCGAAAACAATGTAATTAATTACCAATCACAACAAGGTCAAAATGCAATTCATCCTAATGTTTTAAGAGATGTTATATCTGACAATTTTTGGGGAGATAGCTATGATGGAAGTACGCCTTCAGTTTTTAAATCCTACTCCCTTGCCGGTAAAAATTGGGATCAGATCGGTGTAGTTACTATCATGTGGAAGAAAGAGGGGAATTACTATATCATGGATAATGCGGCATTTACAAGCGAGATAAACTTATTATTATCTAATGATGAAGTTTTGAATGATGATCGCTTTGAAATATCCCATCGAAATGAATTGGTTCAAATCTCCAACAATGATAACAATACATACAATGTTATGTTGATGAACATCAGAGGTGAAAAAATTCAAAGCAAAAAATTAACTAAGAATGTTGAAATGGATGTGACAAACTTGCCTTCAGGAATATACATTATACATATACAAAATAAGCTTGGCTATTTCAGCCAGAAGATCTATCTCAGATAAATTCTAACTAGAAGACAGAATTACTTTCTTCCTAAAATATCACCCATACGGGTGGTACATCAGGGCTATTGACTCAATAATTTCGGGTTATAATTTTTATCACTTAAAAAGGTAAAACATGAAAACTCGAATAAAACAATCATCACTTGTCATTTTAATTCTCTTTTGTTCAATTAATCTTTTGCTATCTCAAAATGAATTTGATATACCACTGGATATGAATAATAACAAGATTACTGATGCCAGTCAGATTTCCATTGGTACTGAAACTCCTGACCCTCTCGCAGCATTTGAAATCAATAGTACAAGCCAAGGGTTTTTACTTCCCCGAATGACTATTATAGAAAGAAATACTATGGCGGGTATGAAGCCAGAAGGTCTTCAAGTTTTTAATACTACGACTAAATGTGTAGATACATGGTCCGGTTTTGAATGGTTAAGTAAATGCAGCTCTCATGGACCAGTTGGTGGAATAGATGCATCACTGCTTGATGTTAATGCCGTAGGGGGTCCTGCATGTGGGTTCGCTAATGAAATAGATGTAGATGCAAGTGGAAATTATTACATCACAGGTCAGTATTCAGATTCTCTTGATCTGGATAATGATGGATTAGCAGATATTATCAGTGCAAGCGGAACAGATTTTTTTATTGCAAAATTCCTATCTAACGGGAATTTAAACTGGGTCACAGGATCTAGCGGATCAAGTTCAAGATATGGCAGAAGTGTCAAGGTTGATTCAAATGGAGATGTGATCATTATCGGTGATTTTTATGGATCAATGGATTTGGATAATGATATGATTAATGACATTACAGCCGTCGGCAGCCAAGATGTCTTCATTGTAAAATATGATGGATCAAATGGAGCATTTGAATGGGTGCAACAAATTGGAGGAACAAGTTCAGAATATGGTAAGGATATTGACCTCGATTCAAATGATGACCTTATAGTTGTTGGTCAATATTATGGCGATTGCGACTTTAATGGTGATGGAATAAATGAAAAAACCGCAGTGGGCAGTATTGATATATTCATTGCGAAATATGGAGGTTTAAATGGATCCTTTATTTTAGTTCAGAACATTGGAAGCACTGCTTCTGTTGTAGGAAATGGAATTTTTATAGACAACAATAACAGAAAATATATCACAGGGAGTCTTTCAGGATCAACAGATTTTGATGAAGACGGAAATGAAGACGCTACTACGAGTGGAGCAAGCGATATTTTTGTTGCTCGATATCATGCAAATGGGTCTTTATCCTGGGTAGAAACATTTGGTGGATTTAATACAGATAATGGATATGATATATCTGGTGATAATTCAGGCAATATTTACGTAACCGGATCATTCGAAGCCAATGCAGAATTTGGTCCATATAAGGGCTACAATGCTCAACCCAATACCTATGATAAATTCTTTCTTATGGAACTTGGAGAATTTTTTGGGTTTGTAAAATGGGTTGCTCCCTTTATGGGAACAAGTTATGATTATGGAAGAGGAGTGGTTTCAGATGGAACAAAAGTTTATGCTGTAGGAGAAGTGAAAAGTACTGTTCTATCCTTACCGGATTTCTCAATAAATACTACAGGTTGCTCAGATTTATTAATCGTCATAAAATGATAAAAAGGGCATCTATAAAATGGTGCCCTTTTATTAACTTTTCCCTATTAAAATTTGAACAATCTCCGGATTTATAAGTGTACTTACATCACCCAAATTGTCTGTATCATTAGAAGCAATCTTTCTTAGAATTCTCCTCATTATTTTGCCAGATCTCGTTTTAGGAAGTGCTGGTACAATTTGTATCTCATCCGGTTTTGCTATCGGTCCAATTTCTTTTCTAACTACAGCTTGAATTTCAGCTTTCAATTCATCATTAGATTTACCAGAGTTATCAACTATAACATAAGCATAGATTCCCTGCCCTTTAATATCATGAGGAAATCCAACTACAGCAGATTCTATAACTAAAGGGTGTTCATTGATAGCATTTTCAACTTCAGCGGTTCCCATTCTGTGCCCTGAGACATTAATAACATCGTCTACTCGCCCAATCACTCTGATTCTACCTTCGCTATCTCTTCGAGCCCCATCACCGGTAAAATACAGATTCTTAAAACTCGAAAAATAAACCTGACGGCATCTTTCATGATCTCCATATGTTGTTCTTAATATTGATGGCCAGGGAAATCGAATACAAAGCAATCCTTCGGCGTTGTTTTCCTCTATTAGCTTTCCTTCTGCATCTACTAGAATGGGCTGAATTCCTGGTAGAGGATAAGAAGCATAAGTCGGTTTTGTATCTGTAATTCCAGGTAGAGGGGAAATCAAAATACCTCCGGTTTCAGTCTGCCACCAAGTATCAACAATAGGCGCTTTGCCTTTTCCAATGAATTTATCATACCAATGCCAGGCTTCTTCATTAATTGGTTCTCCAACCGATCCTAGGACTTTTAATGATGACAAATCATATTTCTGTGGCCATTCTTCTCCTTGAGCCATCAATGATCTTATGGCAGTTGGTGCAGTATAAAACTGATTTACCTTATGTTTTTCACAGACTTGCCAAAATCGTCCCGGATCAGGAAATGTAGGAACACCTTCAAACATAATAGTCGTGGCTCCAGCTAACAGAGGACCATATATGATATAAGAATGACCTGTGATCCAGCCGATATCAGCCGTACACCAGTACACATCATTTTCCTTGTATTGAAATACATTTTTAAAACTATAACAGGTATAAACCATATAGCCGCCACAAGTATGAACAACCCCTTTCGGTTTTCCAGTTGATCCGGAAGTATATAGTATAAATAATAAATCTTCTGAATCCATTACTTCAGGTTCACAAACAGGAGATTGATCTTTCAATAGTTCGTGCCACCATATGTCAATATCATCACTCCAATTTGTCGGATTTCCGGAATTTTTATGAACGATAACAGTTTCTACACTATTACATCCTATATCCATTGCATCATCTACGACTTGTTTTACGGGAATAACTTTTGAACCACGATTATTAAAGTCAGAACAAATTATCATTTTAGCTTGAGCATCATCTACACGGTCTGCAAGTGCCTGAGCAGAAAACCCGGCGAAAACAACAGAATGAACAGCGCCAATTCTAGCACAGGCTAAAACCGCAATTGCAAGTTCAGGAACCATAGGCATATAAAACACTACCCTGTCTCCTTTTACAATTCCCTGAGATCTTAGGGCATTTGCACACTTATTGACTTCCGTTAGCAATTCTTTGTAAGAATAAGCTTGAACCTCATTATCAGGGTCATTTGGTTCCCACAATATTGCCGTTTGATCTCCCCGCTCTTCAATATGACGATCCAAACAATTGTAGGTAATATTCAATTTTCCATCTACAAACCATTTTACTTTTGGATCTGTAAAATTCCAATCTAAAACTTTACTAAAAGGTTCTATCCAGCTAAAAGTGTTGGCTTGTGTTTCCCAAAAGGCTTCCGGGTTATCTACACTCTTTTGATATTCACTTTTATATTCTTCCAGAGACGAAATCTGACTTGTCATAAACTCTTTTTATTTCCACAATTTACTAATAACAACTGCTGAGATAATAGTCATAATGAAGCAGCTCATTCCTAATAACATTTTACCGTATAGTAGGTAACCAGTCCCAAACAATGCACTATATACAAGTACGCACCCAAGAAATAACAATAAAATTTCCGTTGAAAGACTATGTCCTTTCGTAGTGATTTCCAATTCACTATCGGATAAGTTTTTAATGACTGGTTTCCATCCATAATTATGGGGCCTAATCAAATTGTAAAATTTCTTTAACGTATTCTGTTCAGTAGGTCGGGTTAAAAATGTAACAAGAATCCACCCAAAAGAAGTTATTCCAACCCCAATTAACATCTTTTGGTAGGTCACCAGATCCCCTGTATAAATGATTTCAAAATAGATGGCTACCACAAATGAAACAACCATGGCTGCTATTTCACTAAATGCATTAATTCTCCACCAAAACCAGCGTAATAGAAATAATAGACCTGTACCGGCTCCTATCTGAAGCAATATATTGAAAGCTTGTAGAGCATTGGTTAGGAATAATGCAAGAATTGCTGCTAGTAGCATTAAGACAACTGTAGCAAATTTTCCAACATTGACTTGTCTCTTTTGAGATGCAGATGGATTTATAAAACGCGTATAGAAATCATTTACAATATAAGAAGCTCCCCAGTTGAGATGCGTGCTTATTGTAGACATTAAAGCAGCCATAAGTGCGGCGATTACTAATCCTAATAATCCTTTCGGCAGTAGTGAAAGCATAGCAGGAAAAGCAATGTCGTCAGCAATTATTCCTTGATCTACTCCAGGAAATGCTGCAGAGATATCTGCAATAGTTGGGAATAAGATTAGAGATGAAAGCGCAATTAAAATCCAAGGCCATGGTCTGAGTGCATAATGGGCGAAGTTAAAAAGTAAAGTTGCTTTCGTAGCATCTTTTTCAGTTTTAGCGGATAACATTCTTTGGGCAATATATCCTCCTCCTCCCGGTTCAGCTCCGGGATACCAAGCACTCCACCATTGTACAGCAAGAGGGATAAAAAATAGTGGTATAGCAACATTCATATCTGAGAAATCGGGGAAAAAATCTGTTTTTCCTACAACATTAGGGTGTGAGATAAGCTTTGATACACTGCCTATTTCAGGCAGCTGAATAATATAAACAGCAGCCGCAATCATACCAATCATACTAAAAATAAACTGAAAAAAATCTGTTAGGATTACTCCTCTTAAACCACCCAATGAAGAGTAAACAACAGTAATTAAGGAAACGAGTAATACTGTTTGAATTGGAGATATACCCAACATAATTCCTGAAATTTTAATCCCGGCGAGCATGACAGTGGCCATAATCATTACGTTGAAAAAAACTCCGAGATAAATAGATCTGAATCCCCTTAAAAAAGTCGCTGCTTTACCACTGTAACGCAGTTCATAGAATTCGAGATCTGTAGTAATCCCTGATCTTCTCCATAACTTGGCATAGATAAATACTGTTGCCATTCCAGTTAATAAAAATGCCCACCAAATCCAATTTCCTGCAATTCCATCTTTACGAATAATATCTGTTACAAGATTTGGTGTATCTGCTGAAAATGTTGTTGCGACCATAGACACTCCTAATAACCACCACGGCATCTCACGACCTGAAAGAAAGAAATCTTTTGTACTTCTACCGGCTTTCTTGGAACTCCAAAGTCCTATTAATAAAGTAACAGCAAAAAATGATACAATTATTCCCCAATCAATGTTCGATATATTCATGTTACTTAGATAGATTTTAATTTATTATTAGTTCATCAACAAAAAGCCATGCTTTGTGTCCAGCTCCCTGTCTACCCTCAGAGATAACTCCATGATTCTTGGCAATAACTTTAAGCCTTGTTGTTTCAATTTCATTTGTTTCGAAAATCAGTTCTGCACCTTGGAATCCGAATTTATATTCTCTGTTATAGCCAATTTCTGATACTCTCCCTCTTCAGTTAATGCCAAAATTTCGACTTTAGAAGGTAAATAAATCCACTGTCCTTCTCCTTTATAAAATCTGCAAGCCACTGAATTTATTTTCTCCAATATATCAAACTCAATCTCAGCTACAAAATCTTCTCCTTCAAAGCCCAACCATTCTGATCCCCCATATTTATTATCATTACCCTTGATACCGTTAATTATCGATTGAGCACCATTCCCCCCGTATTTTTCAGCAGGTTTTTTTTCTATGGAAATTTTAGAATAATTGCCTTTGTGGGGAGAAAAGCTCAATTCCTTTATTCTGCCTTTAACACCATCAAGTTCAGCGTAGAAGCTATACATTCCTTCTTCTTTCAATTGTACATCGCTACTCTTCATTGAGGCATATTTTCCGTCTTGTGGTTTCTTAGAATATAGTATCGTACCATCAATAGCTGTAGATAAAGCTACTGAAGAACCTGAATCTTTAGATACATAAACCTCAGTTACCATATCCAATAAATTATTGGATATATTAACATTGTTTGCTTGCCAATAATCAATATGTTGGATCAATCGATTACTAAAATTCTTAAAATCTTTGTCATTTGTACTCCAAAGTACTTCTGATAGAGCTGCTGATCTGGAAAGCATCATATATTCAACATTACTGAATTGAGGTAAATATTCTGTCCATACATTTCCTTGAGCACCACTAATGTATTGATGTTTGTCAGAATCAAGCTCTTCAGGTATTGGATTATAATTGTACACCTTTTCCAATGGTAGATAACCTCCAATCGCTAATGGTTCATTTGGATCTTCCGACTGGTAATAATCAAAATAGCAATGAGAAGTAGGTGTCATTATTACATCGTGGTTCATATTTGCAGCTTCAATCCCTCCTTCTATTCCCCGCCATGACATTACAGTTGCATTTGGTGCTAAGCCTCCTTCTAATATTTCATCCCAGCCAATTATTTTTCGCCCTTTTCCAGATATATAATTCTCTAACCTGTTGATGAAGTAGCTTTGCAATTCATATTCATCTTTTAGGCCTTCATTTTTCATCAAGGATTGACAAAAACTGCTTTTCTTCCATGCCTCTTTAGGACATTCGTCACCTCCAATGTGGATATACTCGGAGGGGAATAAGTCCATCACTTCATCAAATACTTTTTCCAGGAATTCAAATGTCTCTTCATTAGGACAAAGCACGTCATAAAACACACCCCACTTAGTTGCGGTTTCAAAGCGCTTGTCTTCACAGCCCAGATAAGGATATGCCGCTAACAAAGCTGAACTATGTCCTGGTAAATCAATTTCCGGAACAACTTCAATACCTCGATCAGAAGCGTATTTTACAATATCTTTTATCTCTTCCTGACTATAAAATCCTCCATATTTTTTACCATCAAATTTATGGGGATGATCACTGTAATGTCCTATTAATGTTTCCTTGCGATAAGAAGCTATTTCTTGAATCTTGGGGAAGGCTTTGATTTCAATTCTCCATCCCTGATCATCAGTTAGATGCCAATGAAAGTAGTTGAATTTATAAAAGGATAAATAGTCCATATAATTCTTTATTTCATCCGCCGAGTACATATGTCTTGCAACATCAAGATGCATCCCTCGATAAGCAAAACTCCTCGAATCTTTAATATCAACTAATGGTACTTTATTATCATTTAAACTGAGCAGTTGGTAGAGTGTAGAAAGCGCATTTGCCAGTCCTTCGGAATCAGAATGATCAATCAATATCTTATCGGATTTAACTGATAAGTAATAAGCTCCATCTTCAATGCTGTCCCTCTGTATTATCTCAAAATTTGAATCATCAAAATTTGTGCTTTCAACTTCTATGTTCCAAGTATTGATCCAAGGCAGAAAGTTTTCCAATTCCTTATCCTGGCTTTCTGCAATTAGAAATTTATCAATTTTTGAAAATCCATCTATTTTTATGATCTGAGTAGGAAAAGGGATAATATTAAAATTTCCTTTTTGGATATCAGGTTTACAGCTTGCCAATAGCAGGACTATAAGTCCTAATAAATAATATCTAGATTTCATGTCATCAGGTCTAAATAACGACTCCTTTATGATTAGTTAATAATACCACCTTCTGAAGGCTTCCATAGCTTCATATTCTGCGAATCCAAGATCTCTATATACTTTTGCAGTCTTTCTGTTTCTGTCTTCAGATCGCTGCCAGAATTCTCGATGATCATCTCCGGGGTACGGGGGACTGTCCTTTTGCGACTGGTGCTTGAATATCGCAGATCTTTTATTCATAAGTTCAGTTAGACTTAAAGGTACTACCATATCTATATCATCTATTTTAAAATCCTGCCAGGCCCCTCTATATAACCAAAGCCAGCAATCATTTGTCCATTCTTCCGATTTCAATTTTTTAAGTGATTCAATAATCGCATTAAGACAAACCCTATGAGTTCCATGAGGATCAGCCAAATCTCCAGCTGCATATACCTGGTGAGGTTTTAACTCCTTTAGTATCTCTATTGTAATGTCAATATCCTCTTTGCTTAAAGTTTTGTTTTTTATACCTCCCTTTTCATAAAATGGCAAGTCAAGGTGATGAATCTGATGATCTTTTAATCCACAGAATCTTGCAGCAGAACGTGCTTCTCCTCTTCTGATTAAGGCTTTAATTTTCCTGTTAATTGGATTTCCCTTTTGTTGATCTTTGGATATTAGAGTGCGGAGTTGAATAAGCTCATTTAATTCAGTTTCATTATTTATTGATTTAGAATACTCCTCATAAAATTCTACATACTTTACGACATCATGTTCATGAACAGCGTTGCTGCCTGAAGTCTGATAAGCAACGTGAACATCATGATTCTGTTCTACAAGTCTTAAAAAAGTTCCACCCATCGAGATAACATCATCGTCGGGGTGAGGACTAAAAATCAGTACCCGTTTCTTTTCCGGTTTTGCCCTTTCAGGTCGTTGAGAATCATCTGTGTTAGGTTTTCCACCAGGCCAGCCAGTAATAGTATGTTGTAATCTATTAAAGATTTTAATGTTAAGATTATATGCATTCTCCTGATTAAGAATTAGTTCGTTTAATCCATTCTCATTATAATCTTCATCGGTCAGTTTTAAAATGACTTTCTGAACTTTATTGGATAACCAAACAACAGCTTTACAAGCCAAATCATCATCCCATGCACAGGAACCTGCTTTCCATGGTGTATCTACTCTGGTTAATTTTCCAGCTGCAGCTTCATCTAAAAGAAATCTGCAATCTGGATGATTCTGAAGATAGGTCGCAGGAATTTGAGGGCTTGGAGCAGATTCGACAGCGGCTTTGACAATTTGCGATTTATGTTGACCCCAAGCCATAATGAAAATCTTCTTAGCTCCTAGGATACTTTTGACTCCCATAGTTATTGCATCATAGGGAACATATTCTAGTCCCCCAAAATCATTAGTAGCATCCTGTCGTGTCAAATTATCAATCCGTACAAGTCTTGTTACAGTTCTTTCATCGCTTCCAGGTTCATTAAATCCGATATGCCCTGTCCTTCCAATCCCTAAAATTTGGATGTCCAATCCTCCAAGGCTTTCAATTTTTTCTTCGTAATTCTTACAATGTTCTTTGATATCCTCTAAAGCTATGTTACCTGAAGGAATATGTATGTTTTCACGCGGAATATCAATGTGTTTAAATAAATATTCATCCATAAAATGATGGTAACTTTCTATTCTATCGGATTTTATGGGATAATATTCGTCTAAATTAAATGTGTGGACATTCTTAAAACTTAATCCTTCATTTTTATGCATCCTTACCAATTCAGAATAGACTTTCAAAGGAGAGGAACCTGTAGCTAATCCTAACACTAAATGATTACTATTTTGCTGTTTTTCTCTTATAGCATCGGCAATAATTTCCGCTAGATTAGAACTTCCTTCAGCAGAAGAATTAAAAATATCTATCGGAATTCTTTCAAACGATTTTTTCTGAAAAACAAGTTTACTTGGGTAGTCAAGAATCTTTGTTTCTAGCTTTGTATTTGCCAATTTGCTATTGATTTATCTATCTAAATATAGGAATAACTCAACTTCTTTTTATTTTATTGATCCAGTCTGGTTATTTGTAAAACAATCATCTTCTTTACTGACATAAATCAATACATATAATTCTCAAATAAGTGTACTTTCACGGAAATTTTAGAAATGAGTTTCGACCTAAAACAATACGGAATTGACGTTAAAAAATTGCATAGAAACGCTAGCATACCTAAGCTTTACGAAATAGCACTTCGTTATGAAGAAGGAACGGCTATTTCAGATGTAGGAGCTTTACTCGTCTATTCAGGAGAAAAAACTGGTAGAAGCCCTAAAGACAAACGAATTGTAAAAAATCCAGAATCAGAAAACAATATAGATTGGGGTGACATCAATATCGATCTTGATGAAAACACCTATATGATCAACAGAGAGCGTGCTATTGATTATCTCAATACAAGAAAAAGACTTTTTGTGGTCGACGGTTATGCTGGTTGGGATTTAAATCATCAAAAAAAGATTAGAATTATCTGCTCTCGGGCATACCATGCATTGTTTATGCATAATATGCTAGTCAGACCAACTAAAGCTCAACTCAAAGAATTCGGTGATCCGGATTATGTCATTTTTAATGGAGGAGGATTTCCGGCCAATGTATATACTTCTAAAATGACCTCCAAAACAAGTGTCGATTTGAACCTTGAGAAAAAAGAAGTTGTTATCCTCGGAACACAATATGCCGGGGAAATGAAAAAAGGTGTTTTCTCGATAATGAATTATTTGATGCCTTTGATTGATGTGCTCCCCATGCATTGTTCAGCTAATGTTGGAGAAGAAGGAGATGTATCACTGCTTTTCGGATTATCAGGAACCGGAAAAACAACCTTAAGTGCTGATCCGAAAAGAAAACTCATCGGAGATGATGAACACTGCTGGACCGATAATGGTGTGTTTAATATTGAAGGCGGATGTTATGCCAAGGCCATTGATTTATCGGCTGAAAAGGAACCGGACATATTCAACGCCATTAAGTTTGGTACTGTTCTGGAAAATGTTGTCTACAATGAAAAAACTAGAGAAGTTGATTTTTCTGATACTTCAATAACTCAAAATACCCGCGCATCTTACCCAATCCATTACATTAATAATATTCAAATGCCTTGTAAAGCCGGGCATTCAAAAAATATCATTTTTCTGACTTGTGATGCCTTTGGAGTTTTACCTCCCGTCAGCAGATTAAGTGCTGATCAGGCCAGCTATCATTTTATTTCGGGTTATACGGCCAAGGTCGCCGGTACAGAAATGGGCGTCACAGAACCTGAGGCTACCTTCTCTGCTTGCTTTGGCGCAGCATTCATGATGTGGCATCCCAATCGATATGCAGAGTTACTGGCTGAAAAAATTAACAAACATGGTGCAAAAGCATGGTTGGTCAATACAGGATGGACAAGCGGTGCTTATGGTGTCGGTTCAAGAATCAAGCTGAAGTATACACGTGCTATGATCGATGCTATCCATAATAAATCTTTTGAAGGAGTAGATATGAAAGAAGATGATCATTTTGGATTTATGATTCCTGCAGTCTGTCCGGATGTTCCTTCGGAGCTGTTAATGCCAAAAGCTACATGGGATGATGGTGCCGCTTATGATCAAACAAAATCTAAACTGGTAGCATTGTTTAAAGAAAATTTCAAACAATTTGAATCTGATGTAAATCCAGCTATTCTCGCTGCTGGTCCTAAGTGAAAAATATAGTGTTGAAAATTCTGGTCTACGTGATTTCTATACATAAATAGTAATTTAGGCGTATATAACTCTATATACATGTCTAAGAATTTTGCGATTAAACTCTCCCTGTTTATTAATTATTTTGTGTTTGCTATCCTGCTTAACAGTGTTGGTGCTGTCATCCTGCAAGTTCAAAGAAACTTCGATATTTCAAAGGCAGATGC
Organism: Saprospiraceae bacterium; assembly: GCA_965248155.1. Lineage (GTDB taxonomy): Bacteria > Bacteroidota > Bacteroidia > Chitinophagales > Saprospiraceae > RFSX01. Next base: position 907,695 of record CBDFIO010000002.1, on the reverse strand, counting down.
CAGTATTCTGGAAGGATTCAAAGATATTCCAATAGCCATCATTTCATTCCTTGTAGCTTCTTTTTTACCTAAAATAGGTCTTAAAAAGGGAATGATGATCGCCCTTGGAGCGATGGCTGTTATTTGTTTCACGATGCCAGTCGTAGCTGATGAATTCTGGTATTTCAAACTGTTATTTACACTTTTGATAATAGATGATCTTGATAGAAGGTCTAGATCTACTCATAAAATAATTATCCACAAATAAACAAGCAATATATTATTCATTTATAGGCAAACTATATTGAATTATATACTGGGTAATTCAATGTCATATTGAGTATAGTTTTGAACGCATAGTTCCTCCAAATAATCGGGAATATGTCCTAATAACTATCATCGCGTATACAACTGGAAATCAAACTTCGCTATCACCTAACAACTTATACTATATCAAGCTTAGAGAAGTGTAAAAGGCTCAAAAATTAATTATTTCTTTTCACATATTATAAAATAATACTTTTTAATCAATAACGCAATGATATTAATGTAGTCTAATCTATTTGGTTTGATTTACTCTTCAAAAGTTTAATCTTAATTCAGTCCTATGAAGACATTTAAGCTATAAAATTAAATTCATATTAGAAAAGATGCTTTCGAGATCTTAATTGAATATAGGATGAAGACACCAATTTTATGTACAAAGAGATTTATACTCTGAATTTTGATAAATATAATGAACTCTTAGAGTATCGACTTATTAGCAATGGAGTAATTCATGGAACAATGGTTAGTGAAAAACCATTCATTCAATTGGATTAGGTTGTAATAGCAGTTTTTTAAATCTAGCAAAGAACCATTGATTTTCCAACTACTATCTGTCATTAGCTGAATTGTAAATCGTCAAATAAAAGTGGACCATTAAGTGAAATATTAAAAGTTATACATAACTATTAAATTCACTTTATTATGAACAAGAAAAACAAATCAGCAGAATCTTATGTCCGAGATGTAAAAAGAAGGACAAGACGTAAATTTTCTACAGAAGAAAAGATTAGAATAGTCATTGAAGGATTAAGAGGAGAACAAAGTGTTGCTTCTCTTTGTAGAAGAGAAGAGATTTCACAACCACTATATTATAAGTGGAGTAAAGATTTCATGGAAGCAGGGAAGAAACGTTTAAAGGGAGACACAGAACGTGAAGCCAATACTTCAGAAGTTCAACATCTAAAGACAGAAAATCAAGACCTTAAAGAGGTAGTAGCAGAACTTACTCTAAAAAATCGTGTGCTTAAAAAAAGCTTGAATGGAGTAAAATAAAATTCAAGAAGTATATGCGATTTACAGCAAAAGAAAAGATGGAATTGATTAGGCTGGTTGAGCAATCTGAATGGAGCATTAGACGAACGCTTAAAGAAATCGGTATTCACAAATCAACCTTTTACAACTGGTATAAGAAATATCGGGAAAATGGAATTGTAGGATTAGAGGAAAAGAAAAGTACAAGGAAGCATTACTGGAACAAGATTCCTGATCGGATCAGGTCTAATATATTGAATCTGGCACTGGAAGTTTCAGAGCTTTCTTGTAGAGAATTGGCTTGCAGGTATACTGATGAGAATCAATACTTTATAAGCGAAAGCAGTGTTTACAGAATATTGAAATCTGCTGGACTGATAAACCCTCCTCATTATGATCTGATATCTGCCGCAGATGAATTTAAAGACAAAACAACAACTGTCAATCAAATGTGGCAAACTGATTTTACTTATTTCAAAATCATTGGCTGGGGATGGTATTACCTATCGACTATATTAGATGATTATTCTAGGTACATTATAAGTTGGGAGTTGTGCTCAACGATGAAAACCCTTGATGTAAAAAATACTTTGAATCAGGCATTAAACCATCCAAATGTAAATTTGAATAAACCGCCTAAGTTATTATCTGATAATGGATCTTGTTATTTAAGTCAAGAGTTGAGCTCTTATTTGGATGATTACAAAATTAAACATGTGAGAGGAAGACCTGGTCATCCTCAAACGCAAGGCAAGATTGAAAGGTATCACAGAACGATGAAAAATGTAATTAAACTGGATCATTATTACAGCCCAGGTGAATTGAGTTTTCGTCTTTCACAATTTGTAAAATATTATAACCATCACAGATATCATGAATCTTTACAAAACTTGACACCAGCAGATGTTTATTATGGATTAAAAGAAGAAAAACTGAAGAGAAGAAAATTATGTAAACACAAAACATTTAAAAAACGCAGACAAAAATATTTCAATTTAACTTTTAAAAGTGTAACTTAATTTTATTCACTTATTGTCCACTTTGGTTTGAAGACCTACACCAGATATATAGAAACTATGGAACTGGTTTCATTTAAAACAATTGGAAATTGATATGGATTACAATCTGAACATGGCCTTCCATAAACAAGAAATACAGTTGTTGAAAAATTGCTGAAATTATTCAGATTGAATTGTATAATACCGTCGTTTACTCCAGGACAGGCATCAGTAATGTTCTCCCATCCTATCGGAATGAGATCATGTTGAAATTCATTCGTACAACCGATGGCATCTGTTACTGTTACTGCATATTGTCCATAAGGAACATTAACCAAATCATCGCCTATTGTTCCATCATTCCACTCATATTCAAAAGGTGGATATGAACCAGACCCTTCAGCATGAATTGAATTGCCATCACATGAGGAATTTGAAATGGTAGAATATAATTGACATTCTAATTGAACTTCAGGAACATCAAAACAATATTTGAAATCATCTGGAACACCATTTTTAGACAATATTTTTTCTATAGTAGGAAAAAATCTATTTGCTGATTTAATATTGAGCAAGGTACTTGAATGCCAATAAGCATTCACTGAAAGCTCTCGATCTAATCTTTCTCTGGTGTCAAAATTGTCGGGCATAAATTCTCCTGCTAAGGAAAACCCTTTATTTAGATCGACTGATTCAATAATCTGAGGCAAAGAACTGACGATTGATTTTTGGTCTTGAACATTGGCGTCCAGGATAGAACTTCCTCCAATAGATGCCAGTATAAATCCAACAACAAGTCCAATTATAAATTTACCCTTCATAACATATTATAGTTTTCTTTAATATAAAGATAGCACAACTGTTTCTAAAACGAAAGAAAATAGAAATATGTATTAAAGATTAAGTTAAATATGAAATTGAATATTTTACTTTTGTACCGTTTTAAATATTAACATGAAAATTCAGAAATTCTCATTTTCGATTAAAGTGCTTGGCCTACTATTATTTATTGGTTTAGCGTATATGTCTATCGTTTTGGAATCTTGTACTAAAGCTAATTCTGAAAATTGGTCTCTGTATAGAACTATAGCAGTAGAAAATTTCACACCTACTGGAATCACTAATCATGACAGACTGCTATTGGTTTCAGATTCCTCGTGAGATGAGATTTTGATCTTTGATACATTGGACGGCAGTATTCAACAAAAGGTATCTGTATCAACCCCGGTATATATTGAATCAAAAAAAAGCCGCTTGTTGATACCTTCTTTTTATAAGGACACCATATATGTATTCCGAGGAGGGCCACTGTACAAATTGTTGTCATTTTCAGAGTTGAGTGGACCTACATCGGCTGATGCTATAGACATTAATAACTATGCCATCGTAGACCACCAGAACGATCGGGTTCTATATTCTAAAGATGATTTCAAGATTATTATTGATGGACAAGAAGACAATCAAAGTCTGGAGAAACCAAGCAATGTAATGTTATTGAATGATAAGATTTATGTTCTTGATTCTGGAAACAAAGAGGTCAAAGTATTCTATAATTCGGGAGAATTTGACTTTTCTTTTGGTGAAAATCAAAAATTCAAATGGCCTATAGGAATGTGTTCAGATGAAAATTTTATTTACATTTCTGATTCCCATAAGAACATCATATGCGTTTATAATCACGAAGGTGAGTTTATTGAAAAAATCAAAAATTCTATTCACAACCCAAGTGATATCAGTACAATAGATGGAAAGTTATTTGTTGCAAATAAAAAAGGAAATCATATTTCAATATTAAAACGCAAGGCTATTGATTCGTTAATAATCAATTAGAATTTCACAAGTTTTGCAGCCTCCTTATTGATTCCAATAAACATATAGTTTTCATCATTAATAACCAACTGGTTTAATGATTTTACATCACCGGGAACATAAAGTCCACTTTCATATACATTCAGAGGTTCGAAAGTTCTATTGCCCTTATTTATCATTACTAAACCAGTCCCGGCATCTGCTCTCCCGGTTTCTATCTCCGATTGATACAAATTACCTGCAACAATGATATCTAGAAGTTTATCATTGTTTAAGTCTTTAATAATAACATCATTAATCGGAGCGATCTGAGCTTGGTTAGGTAATTTATTAACGGCAAATTTTCCTGATTCATCCTGATATAAAATGATACTTGCAAACTGATTAACTTCATATTTCAAAGCACTGTCTAAGCTCTCTCCATAAACATCAAAAATATCAGCTACGGCAAATTTTTCAAAAGTCTTGAATTCCTTTTTTAAATCTGGAATTTGCTCAGAAGAACAAGATTTTCCACGTACAGGATAAACGATATCGCCATAATACGTACCAAGAACGATATCGTCAGAGCCACTTTCGTCAAAATCCTTAGCATAGACCATAAATGGTTTTTCATCTGATGCTGTATAACTATAATTTAATCCTAAGTTTCCTACGATTAAATCATCGAGGCCATTGTTATCTAAGTCAGCAACAGAGATAGTATTCCACCAACCGACTTGATTATTATCGAGAAACTGGTCTGTTTTGTTAGCTAAAGTACCATCTATATTGATCCAAAAACTAACTGGAGTCCATTCACCTACTACAATTAGATCTTCTGTCCCATCATTATTTATGTCTGTCCAAACAGCATCATTAACCATTCCAAAATGCTTCAACTCAGGCGCAATTTTATCTATTTCATTAGAAAATTGGCCGGTACCATCATTAATAAATAAACCACTTGTACCAGGTAAAGGATAGCTATGAGGATTAAGACGACCTCCAATAAAAATGTCTAAATCACCATCATTATCAAAATCACTTGTTTTTACACATGATGCACTATGGAGGAATTCTGGAAGCGCTTCTTTTTTGTATTCAAAATTTCCACTACCATCATTGAGATAGAATCGTACTTGATACAATTCATGGTTATCTTCAAATTCATATCCCGTACTACTAACAATTAAATCAAGATCATTATCATTATCTGCATCAAAGAAGTTGCTTTTTCCATCTTCAAAGTTCTTATGCTGATTGAATAGACTTTTATTGCTTTTGGTAAATGAGCCGTTTTCGCTTTGCATATATAAAGCTGATGGCTGTTGATGTGGACTACCAATGAAAAGATCATCTTTGCCGTCACCATTTACATCCCCAACAGAACTGAATGGACCGTATTCCGAAAGCTTGTGAGGAAGTAGAACCTGAATATCATAATCATTAAAATAATTTTCTTCTTGAGTATAATCAAGTCCTAATTGTAGGACATCTACTTCTGCAAAGATTTTATTTTTAACTACTAAATCCTGATAATCAAAAACTTGATCTGCAGATTGATAATTAACATTCAGAGTTTGATTCGCTTTAATACTTTTTAGTACTTGCATTTTATTGTCTGGCCATATGATATCTATACGATCGATTTCATTGATTTTTCCCAGACCAAAATGAACTCTGTTTTCGCAACTGGATTGGAATCCTCTGGTCAACAGTAATTCTCTGCTTTGAACTTCCTCACCATAATAGATGAAATTTTTTGCATTGAGCGGGCTTAAAGCATCTGTATGGGCAAATTCGATATTCAAATAGTTCCCACAATTATTGCAGGTGTTTTCATAAAGAAAACTCTCTTCTCCCAGATTATTAACAACGAGATCCAAATCACCATCATTATCAAGATCTCCATAAGCAGCTCCTGTAGAGATAGTCTTTTCTCTTAATTCAGACAGATTGGAATAATTGCTAAAATCAAGATCTCCATTATTCTTAAAAAGATAATTCTGAAGTTTTGTCTGAGGGGCTTTTCTGCAAAAATCTTCGGCATATGCATTCATTTTTTGCATATCTCCCTGAAGAGCCATCATTACAGAATCTAATCGTAAACGATCGTCTCTCTTATAAATATCTTTGTACCACCCATTGGTGCAGTACAAATCCTGCCATCCATCATTATCATAATCCATGAATAGGGTGGCCCAGGTCCAATCGGATTTTGCGGTTTCTGACATCTGTGAGATATCACTGAAACTTTCATTACCGTTATTTAAGTGCAGATAATTGTGCATTTGGTAATACTTATATCCCAAAGTATCTGTTAAGTATGAAAACCTGTCAACACTCTGCATTGTCATTGTTACCTTTTGACGGTAATGACTTTCACTTTGCATTTCAGCAACAAAAAAATCAGGGTACTTATCATGATTGACATCTCCCGCATCAATCCCCATTGAAGAAAGGCTACTCTGCATTATTGCATCCTCAATAATATTCGTAAATGTACCATCCTGGTTATTTTTGAATATTAAATCAGGCTCATCATGATCAACAGTAATATATATATCAGGCCAGCCATCATTTGTGAAATCGCTGGTACTGATGGCAAGAGAAAATCCGTAGCTTAAAATACCTGCCTCCTTAGTCACATCCGTAAACTTGATTCCATCATTTCTAAATAATCGATTGCTAAATTCCATAACTGGATCTTTCCAGTATCCAAAATGTGTAGCAAGAGGCATACTTCTGTACCTGGGATGATTACCTACAATTAAGTCCAGATCACCATCTTTATCATAGTCAAGGAATGCAGATCCGATACTATAATTCATATCATCTACACCCATAGTTTTTGCAAGGTCGGTAAAGGAGCCATCCTGGTTATTTATGAATAACTTATTTGCACGTCGTAATGTATCGTTATAGTAAGAACTACAAACATATATATCTAACCACCCATCGTTATTGACATCAGACATTGTTGAAGATGTACACCAATCAGATGTTGAAGTTCCAGATTGAGTTGTAATATCCTCAAATTTCATATTTCCTTTATTTAGAAATAATTTAGAAGATGCCATATTCGAAGTCAGGTAGATATCTTGTAAGCCGTCGTTATTTATATCCCCTATAGAAACACCTCCTCCGAGATAAACATTTATATAATTAAACGGACTTCTAATTTTATATTCATCCAAAAGGTTAGAGAATTTCATACCACTCTCCTCAGAAGACAACCTCTTGAACTTGACCGGTTTATTTTGCTCGACTTCATCACTTTGGCAAGAGACGAGAACAATTAATAAGAAAACTGATACAAGATTTATAAATTTCGTGATCATACTAATTATTGATTAATCTTAAGAAAATCTAAATTGGAATTATTATTAGCTACAATGATAAAATTATTATTTGCTGATTTTAAAATTCGCATACGCTTAGCATCTTGAGGGCAATATATACCAGACTCTTGTACTGTCAGCGATTCAAAATTTGAATTTCCGAGATTCATTAAAGCGAGCCCTCTTCCGGCATCTAGCCGTGGCGTTTCGTATTCTGTATTATAGTCATTGCCAACAAGAATGATATCACTTTTATTATCAGCATTAAAATCGGTCACAATAATATCATTTATTGGAAAACTCTGAGATAAAACTGGCAATAAATCGAATCTAAATTTATTTCCTTCGTTCCACATAATATATGAATGAAAGTCAACGGCTTTTAGTTTTATCCCAGAATCAATTTTATCATTTCCCAGAATATCGCCAATACTTGCAGAAGCAAAAGCATTGAATGTTTCAAACTTGTCTTCTATGAAGGGCATTTGTTCTGAAGAACATTGACGTCCTCTTGTTGGGACTATTTTGTCATTATAGTCTTTGGCGAGAACAACATCTAGAGTACCATTACCATCAAAGTCGTTGGAATATAAATAAAGTGGATGTTCACCTGAAGCTTTTTGTTTGAAGTTGACACCTACATTTCCTACAATAAAATCCATATCTCCATCCTCGTCCAGATCAGCTTTTTCGATAGATCTCCACCATCCCTGCTTATCAGCGATTCCCCAGTTTTCAGTTCTTCTTACCAATTTCCCATTTTCAGAAATGAACACTTCTACATTTTGCCATTCTCCAACAGTAATCAAATCCTGATTTCCGTCATTATTAAGATCGACCCATTCTGCATCTCTTATAAGACCTTTCATCTCTACCAAATCGGGAGCAACTTCATTAATTATATTTTTATAAGATTGATCCTGATAATCGTACAGAATTGCCTTTTCACTTATAGGATATTTACCGGGTCGCGCAGCTCCCAGAACCAAGATTTCAAGTTCATCATCATTATCTATATTAGCAGCTTCAATTGAATAAGAAGCCGTCAAACTTGGAGGAAGAATGTTTCCGATCTTTCCGAATTGACCACCGCCTATATTTGCATAGAATCGATTATGGAGATTTGCTTCATCTCCAATAAAATCTCCACTGCCACCACTTACAACAAGTAAATCTTTATTACCATCATTATTAGGGTCAATAAAAATGGCAGCTACATCTTCACTTGCTATATCTGCCTCCCAAGGTTGTCTGCTTGCCAGAGTAAAGCTCCCATTTGGATTTTGAATATAAAGTCTCCCCGATTGATTTTTTGCACCTCCCACATAAAAATCATCAAGCTTATCATTATTTACATCGGCAACTGCAAGAGCGGGACCAAAGGCTGATTGTTTTTGGGGTAAAAGAATTTCTTGCTCGAAATCATCGAAATGATTTTCTGAGTGTTTAAAATCAACTCCAATTTTTATGGGATCAACAGCTTGGAAATAGCTGTCTTTAGAATGATCCGCGATACTTGAATTTTGTTTTTCATATTTGATCGTTAAGTCCTGATTGGCTTCGACATTATTCAGTAGCTGAACATTATCATCAGACCATAATATTTTTAAACTATCTATTGTTGAGTGATTTCCAAGCCCAAAAATCAAGACTTCTTCCATCGTTGATTCATATCCCCTTACAAAAGAATATTCTTGAATCTGAATTTCATCATCAATATATAAATAGACCTTGCTATTTATTTTTCTTGCCTGATTCTCTGAATCTAATCTTACTTTAATGTAATTGGTATTGGAGGTCTCGATAATTGTGTTTTTTAATAATTGTGCCGCTTGATCAATATTATTGATAACCAGGTCAAAATCTCCATCATTATCAAAATCGGCATAAGCCACTCCATATGAAAAAGTAGGAAAATCAGGATGAGAAAATTCGCTGGATTCATCAAAATGGAGATGCTTATTATTGATATATAATTTATTGTTCAGTTTGATCTCTGGCATAAGCTTATAGATCTCCTCCCTCATATTAAGGGGAACAGATCCATTGTTCTTATCTCTGATCTGTTTCATTTTGATTCTAAAATCATTATCTCTGGAATAACGTCTAAAGCCATTGCTGACATAATAATCTTTGTATCCGTCAAGGTTTAGATCAACAAACAAAGCAGCCCAGCTCCAGTCAGATTTTAAAACCCCTGCTAAAGCTGCAATATTGGAAAAGGTATTATTGCCATTATTTAATTGAAGGCTGTTAAACATATATTGGAATTGGTATCCCAGCTCATAGAAATAATATTTAAAACCTTCAGAATCCATCCCTGCCATAAGGGTTTTATCTCTAAAATGATCTTCAGCCGCCATATCAACTACACCGATATCTACTAAGCCATCATTATTGATATCTGCAATATCGCAACCCATCCCGAAATAGGATATCTGTTTGGTAAATTCTTTAATGGATTCCTTAAAGCTTCCGTCTTTTTGGTTGATATACATAAAATCAGGAACGGTATAGTCATTTGCTACATAGATGTCAGGCCAATTGTCACCATTGATATCAGCTATGGAGAGACCAAGACCATATCCATAGTTGAGGACTCCAGCTTTTTCGGTCACATCTTTAAAAGTAAGATTGCCAAGATTTTCAAATAGCTTACCACTTGCAGCAATCATGTTTTCTTTCTTTTCCAGATCAATGTAAATAGATCTCAAAATGACTCCAGCATATTTTGATTCGTTCATAACATAGCAATCCAGATCACCGTCTTTGTCGTAATCAAAGAAAGCTGCCTGGGTAGAATAATTGCCATCATCCAATCCCATTGCTGCTGCAGATTCAGTAAAACTTAAATTCTTGTTATTGATATAAAAAAGATTCCTTCGTTGAGATTCCTCATATGGACCTTGTTGTGACACATATATATCCGGATAGGAATCATTGTTGATATCAACAATACTGACTCCTGCACTCCAGACTTTGTTCTTATTTATACCTGCTTCAGGACCAAGTTTTTCAAACTTCCAGTCGCCTTTATTGATATATAACTCATTTGGAACTTCATTCCCAGCAAAGAAAATATCTTGAAGACCATCTTGATTAAAATCTGCTACACCTACTCCTGCACCATTAAAATAATGCTGGTAGGAAAGTACATTTTTATCAGAAAGAGGATTGTCTGAAAGCGTATTGTTGAATGAAATACCAGATTTTCCTTCTGGTACCAGCTCCAAACCAGATATAGAATCAGAATGTGCCAAATCATCAGATTGATCCGAACAAGCGACAGTAGCAAATATCAGGAGTGATAGTAGACCTATCTTAATAGTTTTCATTATCTCAAACTGGTTAATAAATAAGAGTTCAAATATAAGTCATTTCCGCATGTCTTATGCAGCTCCGTTTTCTTTTAAATATCCAATAATAATTACTACAGAAAGTAGTAAAGATGATGGTTCTCCTTGTTTTATTGCAATTCCAAAATCGCCTGCACTCCAGATCTTGTAAGAGACAATTCCTATTTCAGATTCTCCACGCTTAAATTTATATTCATTCGACCAAACATTGCCTTCTGCAATGAATGGACCAGTAATAGTTGTTGATATTTTGAAGACAGTATTTGACAAACTCATTGGTTTTTCAACAAGGGCAATCACCTTCCCATTTTCCAGCAAATTATAACTTGTCCCAAAGCTGTTCAATGTCTTAATCGTATAAATTGTGTTCTTATTGATATCACAAAACCTGAATTTCTTTCTGAATTCCCAAACATTGCTTTTTACAATATAAATGAGTTCGTTGTTTTCATCATAGATATTAAAGTTGCCGGATGAAAACCAAGATTTTCTTTTTATATAGAATTTGTCAAATTCCATTTTGATTTAAGGGGTGTTGAATTTTTTAAAACTTGATTTTAGTCTTGTATCACTTGTCTTGCTTACAATTTCAGTCAAATTAGCGGACAGTTTGTTGATCACATCCGCAACAGTATTGTTACTTTCTGCATCTTCTCTTTTTTGGAGGGCTGTTAATAGTTTATTAATCAGGTTTGTCGCAGCATATTTTTTGAAATATATACTAGAATTATCCATCGCTACAGCTTTCAAATATTCAGATGTACTCAACATTCTTTCGGGTGTGGTGTGTTTAGCAACTTTTTCATAATTTTTAATAAAGTTGAAAAAGCCTGTCATGCTTAGATTAATGATGTTTTTTTCGAAAAACTCCAGATACTTATCCTCTTTTGTTGCCGCATAGATTTCGGCAATTTTTGGGATAAGAGGTTTATAATAGGATTTTTTTAATTTTTCAATTTCTTTAATAGCCTTCTCAGGATTAGTTTTGTTGATTATACTTAAAGCTTCAGCTATAACTCTGAAAGATTTTTCACTTTCTAACAAGCCTATAGCCGTTTTATAATCTTTGACTTTCTTTAAGGCCCTGGTCCGATTTCCGGAATCTGCATCATTTAGAGCTATGTTAATCAGTTGGTCTTTATAAGTGTCAACATTAACGGAAGATATTCCAAGGGCTCTAATTTCTTTTGATTTGTCTTTTAAAGCTAAATCGAATACAGACGAATATTTAGGTTTATTTTTTAGAGACTTTAAAGCATTGTATTTGTCCTCATATTCATCTGATAATCTAAATAATTCAAAGAGTTGCTGGTCTGTTCTATCTTCCTTAAAAATGGCAAGTAAGTCATGAGTCCCATCAAGTACCACTATGGATGGTGCTTCGTCACCTTCATATTCAATATTAATATTTTGAGATCTTTCATTGATCCATGAATCAACGATTTGTTTTTTTCCTGAAGGGAAGTATAAAATACTTTTCACCGGCAATTGAAAGATCGGAGGATTGTTTTCAGGATCTTGAATTTGATCAACTGCTATTTCAACTTTACTTTCTTCAGGAATGATATTATAAGAAACTTCTATAACTGGGTGTCCTTGATTATAAAACCATTGATTGAAAAACCAATTTAAATCCTCACCGGTCACATCTTCAAATGCCAGTCTTAATTCATGTGCTTCTACATCTGAATACTCATTTTTAATAAGAAACCTGTTTAGAGAAGCAAAGAAAGCTTCATCGCCAATATAGTTTCGAAGCATATGAATTATCAAGCCTCCCTTATTATAACTGTGGCCATCGAACATTTGCTCTTTATCTTTGTATTCAAATTCTATGAGATCATGCATTCCTTGTTGGCCAGAAGACATGAGGTAGCCATTAAGATCTTGAAGTCTCTTCCTTTCAGCTGTAGCATTTCCATATTTGTATTCTCTCCATAAGTATTCACTATACGCCGCAAATCCTTCATTTAAGGTCAGGTTAGACCAACTTTCACAGGTTACAAGGTCTCCAAACCAGTGGTGGAACATTTCATGTGCTACGATATCATCATTATTTCTGTCAAATAATTCACTTGTTGTTCGCTGGACTGATTCACCAAATACTACTGCACCAGTATTTTCCATTGCTCCTGAAACATAATCCTTGCAAACAATTTGTGCATACTTATCCCAGGGATAAGGATAATCCAGAATTTTTGAAAAGAACTCCAACATCTCCGGCGTATGATTGAAAATTGTTTTTGCATCATCAGCAAATTCAGGTTCTACATAATACATTAATGGTATGTCCTTCCATTGATCTGTAATCACAGCATATTCACCTATACCCAGCATAAATAGATAAGGGGCATGTTCTTTTTCTTGTTTCCAATAATCGGTTCTTGTTCCATCTTCATTAAGAATAGAAGACATTAATTTTCCATTTGACAAGGTCTTAAATCGATCTTGAACTGTAATAAAGATTTCCTGAGAACATCTTTCGTTAGGCTTATCAATTGTAGGAAACCATCTGGAATTATTTTCTGTTTCTCCTTGAGTCCAAATTTGCTGAGGTTTGTTAGGATTATCACCTAAAGGGTTAATGAAAAACAGACCCTTGTTAGATAATATAGCCATACTTCCTCCGGATGGTCCTTCATTTGGTTTAGCCGTATAATTTATATTCACAGTAAAGGATTCATCTCTTGCATATGACTTGTTCAGATGAATTTTTAATTTTTGATAATCATATTCATATTCCAATTCCTGCCCATTTATTTCAATATTATGAATATCAAAATACTTGGCATCCAATTCAAGAATATTTGATTCGTAGAAATGAGCCTTAATTGTTAGTTCAGCATTACCAATAACATGTTGTTTTTCCCAATCAAAAGCTATTTCAAGACGTGTGTTTATGAGATCATTAAGTCTTGTCGCTGAAGCCTGATAAGGATCCAGTTCATATACAATTTCTTCTCCTTTAATAATTGCAGGAGCTGAAACTACCATCGTATCTAAGATTTCTTCTTCGATGAGTGGTGCTTCGACTATAGTTTGACTTGTTTTACAAGATATAAAAACACTGAGTGCCAGAATGGCTAAAAAGGTAATATGTCTGTTCATAAAATTAAATTGTGATGCAAATATAAATTGCAAAAACAACAATTGAAATTCAAATTTCTAGAGAAATGGGCTATTCGTCTATGAATTACTCTCAAATAGCGCTTGAAGTCCTCCTGAAAGACGCTGACCGCCGTCAATATAAACAGTCTCACCGGTAATAAATTCTGCGAATTGACTACTTAAAAAGAGCACAAGATTTGCAACATCCTGTGTCGTTCCTAATTTTTTCATAGGAACAAGGCCTTTTAATTGATCTACAAACTCCTGGGGATAGTTTTGTAATCCTGTAGACATAATTGAACCAGGAGCTACAGCGTTAATTCTGATCTTATATTTGCTCCATTCAATAGCCAAAGTTTTTGTGAGATTTTCAACTGCAGCTCGTGCCGCTGAGGAATGAGCCATTCCTGGAAATCCTTTGAATATATTAATGATGATATTGATGATACTTCCAGAGTTTTGAGGTATAAAAAAAGCATTCGTCATTTTCTGGGTCATATACCAAGTTCCATTTAGATTATTATTGATTACGGCATTCCATCCTTTTTCATTAATATCTTTTGCCGGTGATAAAAATTGACCCCCTGCATTGTTAATCAGAATATCCAGTTTATGCTTGTTAGATTTTATAAATTCAATTAATGCATCAATATGTTCAACATCTCTTATATCACATTGTTGAGCATAAACATTACCGAAGGCTTTCAATTTTTCGCAAGCTTCAAATAGCTTCTCTTCTTTTCTTGAGCATATATAAATTGTTGCACCAAGTTCAAGATAGTTTTGTGCTATGTTATATCCAATACCACTCCTACCACCTGTGACAAGGATAACCTTATTGTTAAAAGTTCCAGATTTAAACATTCAGACTTGATGTTAAGTATATGCTCGGGCGTCTATTTTATCCATGTAATTAATAAACGCCTTATTTACAACACGCATACCTCCTTGCGTTGGATAATCTCCTGAAAAATACCAATCACCATTATTATTTGGACATGCTTTGCTCAAATTTTCTACGGTTTGGTAAATCACTTTTATTTCCGGTTTAATGTTATCCGGCGTGACTATTTGTGCTATTCTGTCAGAAATTTCCTCATAAGAAAATTGATCATATAGCTCCTGCACTGGATTCACCAAATTTTGATTTTCGTTCTCAAGTAATGACTTGCATTTGCAATAAGTCTTTTCTAAAAGATCTTCTTTACCATGTTCTTTCAATAAGGAGACTAAAGCTTTGAAAGCGACGAATTTATTCATTTTTGACATGTCAATTCCATAGCAATCAGGATATCTGATTTGTGGTGCAGATGAAACGATAATAATTTTCTTAGGTTTAAGCGTAGAGAGAATTTGTATGACACTTTCTTTTAAAGTTGTGCCTCTAACAATAGAATCATCTACAATCACAAGCGTGTCCACCTCATTATTTACAACACCATAGGTTACATCATACACATGAGAGACCATGTTTCCTCTATGCTTATCATCAGCAATAAAGGTTCTCATTTTTGCATCCTTAACGGCTAGTTTTTCAATTCTTGGTTTTAATCTGAAAATAGAATCAACTTCTTCGCCAGTAATTTTGTCACCAAGTTCGAGAATGCGTTTTTTCTTTATGACTTCAAGATTATCGTTTAATCCTTCTATAAGTCCTAAAAAGGCAATTTCAGCAGTATTTGGGATAAATGAGAATATTGTGTTGTCTAGATCATACTCGATTTCTTCAAGAATTTTAGGTGCAAGTAGCTTACCCAATTCTTTTCTTTCAAGATAAATATCTCTATCACTTCCTCTTGAAAAATATATTCTTTCAAAAGAACATGCTTTTCTGGTTTCTGGATGTCGAATCAGATCTTCTGAAACTTTTCCACTCTTTTTAACGATCAGTGCATGTCCAGGCTTGAGTTCCTTTACATCACGTATACTAGCGTTGAAACATGTTTGAATTGCGGGGCGTTCAGATGCCATTACAACAACTTCATCATTATGATAATAAAAGGCAGGTCTTATACCATTCGGATCTCTCATCACAAAAGCATCTCCGTGTCCGAACAATCCAGCCATTACATATCCTCCATCGAATTTCCTGGAGGCACGTTGCAGGACTCTTTTTACATCCAGGTTCTCAATAATATGTTGTGTGATTTCTTCATTGCTGTGTCCTTCTGCCTTAAACCAAGAAAACAGTTTTTCGACTTCATCATCCAGGAAATGACCAATTTTTTCCATCACGGTGACGGTGTCAGATCTTTCTTTCGGATGTTGACCAAAGGACAGGAGTTCTTCAAATAATTCATTGACATTAGTCAAGTTGAAATTGCCGGCAAGAACGATATTCCTGGTCATCCAATTGTTTAATCGGAGAAATGGATGAACGGATTCTATGGAATTGACTCCATGGGTACCATATCTTAGGTGCCCAAGAATGACTTCACCGGAAAAAGGTTTATTTCTTTTCAGCCAACTGGCGTCTGCCAGCTTATCAGGTGATAAATCATTGTAATATTCATAAACACCTTGAAATATATCTTCAAGATATGTTGATGAGTTAGACCTCTTTCTACTTATATATCTATTACCTGGAGTTACATCCAACTTGATATTTGCCAAGCCCGCACCATCTTGCCCTCGATTTCTTTGCTTCTGAAGAAGGAGTTGCATTTTTTGCATTCCATATAGAGATGTACCATATTTATCATGGTAATACTGGAGAGGTTTTAGAAGACGGATAAATGCTAATCCGCATTCGTGTTTAATAGATTCGCTCATTTAAACTCTCATTATTCCTTAGGTAGTACAAATCTAATTTATAAAAATGCTAAGTACAACTAAATTCACCTTTGATTGTAATTTTATATATTAAATAAAAATTATAAACAAAAATGGCAGGATTTGGATTTGGAAAAAGGACTAAACCGAGAAGATTTGACTACATCCCGAGGTTTTATGATGAAGCAAAGGATGATTTGCAAAGCAGAATTGATAAATATGATGAGCTTTCCAAAGAAGAATTAGCTAAAATGAGAATAAAATTAGGACTTAGGAATAAGTTATACAGCGATCCGGTGTATCGTTCAAGCCAAGTGAACAAATCAAACTTAAGATTAGTATATATTATTCTTATCCTTTTGTTCGTCACATATCTCATTTTTAAATCTGATAGATTTATCAGAATTATTGAAGGATTAGGTTAATTCTCAGTCACAATTTTTATTCCACAGATGTTGAAAACTATCTTGATTTTTTAGACAATTTTTATCGTAATTCGTTTTTCTTTTATGAGTGATGTTATAAAATTATTACCTGAGTCAATTGCAAATCAAATTGCAGCCGGAGAAGTTATTCAACGGCCTGCTTCTGTAGTGAAAGAACTATTGGAAAATGCAATTGATGCCGAGAGCACAATTATTACATTAATCATTAAAAATTCGGGTAAAACGCTTATTCAAGTTATAGACAATGGCAAAGGGATGTCAGAAACAGATGCCAGAATGAGTTTTGAAAGGCATGCTACATCCAAGATACGTGAGGCAAAGGATCTTTTCAACATTAAGACGATGGGGTTCCGGGGCGAAGCCTTAGCTTCAATGGCATCGATTGCTGAAGTAGAAATGAAGACAAGATTGGCAGAGAATGAAATGGCGAGTCTCATTAAGATAAAATCTTCTGAAATCCAGGAACAAACTTATTGTCAAGCTGAGGTAGGAACATCAATAGCCGTTAAAAACCTATTTTTTAATGTTCCTGCAAGAAGAAAATTCCTTAAGACCGATTCTGTTGAACTCAAATATATTCTTGAAGAATTTAAACGCATTGCAATTTCATACGCGGATATCAGATTTAAGGTTATTCACAACGATAACGAGTTGTATAATTTATCTTCCGGAACCTTGAAAAAAAGATTGATCAGCATCTTCAGAAAATCATATGAAGAAAAGTTTATCAGAGTTGAAGAAGACACAGATATTATTAAAATAAAAGGGGTTGTTGGAAATCCCGAAATTGCCAGAAAACAAAAAGGTGAGCAATATATTTTTGTAAATAACAGATATATCAAATCGGCTTATCTGAATCATGCCATTAAGTCCGCATACGATTCACTGCTTGCTGACGATCAATATCCATTCTATGTCATATTTCTTGATCTGGACCCTGATAAAATTGATATAAATGTTCATCCATCCAAACAGGAAATCAAATTTGATGATGAACGATTGGTGTATAATTATTTGAAAGTTTCAGTTAAACATGCTTTAGGAAGATATAGTCTTTCTCCAAGATTGGATTTTGATAACTCAGAAGGAAATCTGATTGGTGGAAAGGATAATTTTCCTGAAAGAAAGGGCAGTCATCATTTCTCAAATACCCAAGCCTCTACAACCAGAGCAGCTCCGGTAATGCGCAATTGGCAATCATTATATAAAGGATTAGAAGAAATTGAGTTGGATGAGGATTCTGGTGAAAATGAGGATTTGACAATTCCGAGTGCTGCAACAGGTGACTTGATATTGGGATTCAACCCTTTGGAAAACGAAATCAAACATCCTCTTCAGTTACACAATGGATATATTGTTATTCAAATAAAAAGTGGATTCTTGTTTATCAATCAACATAATGCTCATGTTAGAATATTATACGAGAGATACTTAAGAAAATTGAATCAACGGGAGGAACTCATTCAAAAACAGTTATTTCCTATTTCTCTTCAAATTTCAAAAGATAAGCTTGATCTATTTAACGATTTAATTCCTTCGCTTAACAATTTAGGATTTGAAATTCAATCTTTCGGTGGAGACACCTATGTTGTACATGGGATTCCAGCAGGATTTCAGGATAATAATTTGCAGGAAGTAATAGATAATCTTATTGAACTCTTTTTCGAAAACAGAAAATTAGAAATTTCCAAAAATGAGAATCTGGCCAGATCGATGGCGGTGAGCGCGGCTATAAAAATTGGTAAATCCCTATCCGTGGAAGAAATGAAAACATTAATTGATGAACTTTTTGCTTGTGAAATGCCTTATACTAGTCCATCGGGTAAAAAATGTTTTTTGACTTTTGAACTAAATGATCTTGAAAAACAATTTAGTTAATACACATAGAAATAAATGCCACCAATTTCAGATGTAGTTAAGAATCTTATTATAATAAACGTACTGATGTTTATCACAGTACAAATGACTCCTATAGGTAATTTATTACCAGATTTAAAACTATACTTTCCTGAGCAAAGCGATTTCAAACCATATCAACTTGTAACGCACATGTTCATGCATGCCGACACGATGCATTTATTATTTAATATGTTGGCTCTTTATTTCTTGGGACCTTATGTAGAACGATTTGCAGGACCAAAGAAATTTTTAGGTTTATTCCTTCTTTGTGGAGTAGGTGCTTTTCTGGCCCATATTGGAATTCAATATTACCAGGCCATTACAATGGGCATTAACTCCTTCCCTCCTGCGCTTGGAGCTTCTGGTGCAATTATGGGGGTTGTAATTGCTTTTGCTGTATTATTTCCTGATGTTAAACTGATGTTGATTTTTCCTCCTATCCCTATAAAGGCTAAATATTTGGGAATCGGCTATGTTCTTTATGACTTGTTTTCAGGAATAGGGGGCTACCAACCCGGAGTTGCTAACTTCGCCCACCTTGGTGGTGCCGTTGCTGGTTTTCTTTTAACTTATTTTTGGCTTAAAAAATCAAGATGGCGCTAAGGATTATCTTTCTATCCTTATTTGCGGTTTCTTCTTTATGTGGGCAATTTGACCATATACCCATTTTTGAAGACCTTGAAGATGAAGATTTGAGAGCCGCTCTTTTTGAAAACTATAAGACTCAAAATGTTCTTAATCTCTCAACAACAAAAGATACACTATATAAAAATATCTATCTGCACAAGGATTCAGTAAGATGTGTGTATAGTGGCTTTTCAATGTTCTTGGATCTGAGTGAGGATCCATCACAATTCTTATTCGGTAGTGGGAGCTCCAGGAACATAAATCTTGAACATTCTTATCCTCAAAGCAAAGGAGCAGGATCTGGTCCGGCACAAAGTGATATGCATGCTTTGTTTCCCAGTCGGGTAGATATTAATTCGGCAAGGGGTAGTGATCCATTAGCGGAAATTGATGACAATCAAACCCTCAATTGGTATTTCGATGATCAAACAATGAATTCTATTCCGCAATCTAGAATTGATGCTTACTCAGAAGATAACAACAGTCATTTTGAACCTCGTGAAAACATTAAGGGAAATTTAGCGCGGGCGTTTTTTTATTTCTATACTATGTATCGAGATGAAGCTATAGATGCTGATCCGGGATTTTTTCAAAATCAATTAGAAGATCTATGTGTCTGGCACAGTGATGATCCTGTTGATTCGCTAGAGTGGTTGAGGACATTCAGAATATCAGAGTATCAGGATGGCCTTCCAAATCCGTTTGTTTTGGATTGCAGTTTGGCAAGATTGTATTGCAGTGATATTATTGCCGTGTGCCAACGAACAGGGATCTCAGAAAATGATGAAATCGATTTTTTTGTTTATCCGAATTTGCTTTCTCCTGGTGATAGAATTACGATCGAAAGCAATCAACAAACTTATAACAATATCCGATTTCAATATGTAGATTTTGCTGGCAAGATCTCGAATACCAATTTCATAAGATTATCAGATTCAAGTTTTGAAATTGAAGCTCCCGCAGTTAAAGGGAATTCTTTTAAAGAAAAAAGGTAAATACAGTATAAAGAATAAAACTCCTGCTAAAAGTTGTCCGGTAATAAGATACGTAGGCCATGGACCCAGAAGATCCAATAATGAAGCAACAGGGGGTTTATGCCGACTATACATATAATTAGATCCGATCAAAAGATTTGTAATTAATGTAATAATCAGGAATACATTTGCCATCCAGAAAGCATTTTTAAAATCTTTAAAGGTGATATTGACTTTCATTACAATGACGTAGTACAATGGCAGGATGACTAAGAAGGAATGAATTAACCAATAGGTGAAATAGGAATAGTGTGGGAAATCATATTCAACATCTGCAGTTATATTTGCATTTAGAGTTCCTGCAAGAATCCAAAAATATAATATACCAAGCCAGAACTTATTGTTTTTCCATATTACGATAGGTGCAATCAATGCCACAAAGCGACAAATATGAAGTGGTAAATCATCCTTCAAATTGAAGTCCCCTTCAATGATTGGAAATGTCAATTGAATCAGAGCTCCAAGGGCAGGGAATAAGGATAAAATAATTAATAGAGTTTTCCTTTTTTCATTCTGTAAATAGAACCAATACCAATGAAGGCAATTATAAATAGTGGGATTAAGTGAGACTGAGAATAAGATACAAATTTGGTCTTTTCAAATAAAAAGGAAAAATCCATAATTCTCAATTTCTGCAATAATTACCAAATTTTTCTAATTTGCCGCACGTTAAATTTTAAAATGTAAATCCGTCACATATGAAGACCATAATTTATTCGATTTGTTTTGTGTTTTTTTTCAATACAACATATGCCGGAGAAGGCATGTGGATTCCTCTTTTGTTAAAATCTCTTAATGAAGCAGAGATGCAGCAAATGGGGATGAAATTGTCAGCTGAAGATATCTACAGTGTTAATCAAGGATCATTAAAAGATGCCATTGTTCATTTTGGTGGATTTTGTACCTCAGAGCTAATATCTTCAAATGGCCTGTTACTAACGAATCATCACTGTGGTTATGGTCAGATTCAATCACACAGTACTGTCAAAGATAATTTCCTGAAGGATGGTTTTTGGGCTAAGGATCTTGATTCAGAACTTCCTAATCCAGGATTAAGTGCGACATTCATCAATGAGATTATTGATGTTTCAGAGCAGGTCCTTATGAATATTAACGATCGGATGAATCTTAGAGATCGACAATCTCAGATTGATAAGAATATAAGCAGATATGTAGAAGGTGTGGAACTGGAATCTTACCAAGACGTTTTTGTCAGACCTTTCTTTAATGGTAATCAGTATTTCGCGTTTGTAACAACGACATATGGGGACATAAGATTGGTTGGCGCTCCTCCTGAAAGCATAGGTAAATTTGGTGCTGATACAGATAATTGGGTTTGGCCAAGGCATACAGGAGATTTTTCACTTTTCAGAATTTATGCCGGACCTGACAATCTTCCAGCTGATTATTCAGAAGACAACATTCCATATAAGCCTAAGCATTATTTACCAATTTCTTTAGACGGAGTCACTGCCGGAGATTTTACGATGGTATTTGGATTTCCGGGAAGTACTCAGGAGTATTTGCCAAGTGTTGCAATCGAACAAATTGTTGAGCAATCTAATCCAGCGAAAATTTCTATCCGAGACAAAGCTCTTAATATTGTTGATAAGTATATGAGAAGTGACGAAAAAACAAGACTTCAATATTCTTCTAAATTTGCTCGAATTGCGAATTATTGGAAAAAATGGATTGGAGAAAGTACAGGACTTAAAAAAACAAGAGCAATAGCTAAAAAGAAAAAATTTGAGAAAGATTTTATTTCTTCATTACCAAAAGATAGTCCAAACAGGAATATTCTTGAACAGTTCAATGTACTCTATGATGACTTATCACCATATGCTCATGTTCGAGATTATTATTCAGAGGTCACAGGAAGAAATATAGAATTGATGCGAATTCTAAACATTTCACGAAGATTGGTTTCTAGTTATGAAAACAATGGTGATGAAGGATATCATAGTTATAAAAATAGGATTACGGATTTTCTGAATTCATTTTATAAAGATTATAATCCGACTATTGATCAAGAAGTTTTTGCAGCCTTGACAGAGTTATATGCTCAGAAGGTACATCCTGATTTTATACCTAGAAGGCTAAAAGCAAAAATTGTTGAAGGCAGAGAAGTCAATTTTAACAATATTGCTGAAAAATTGTATTTGAATACAATTTTCACTAACCAGGAGAGGATGATGTCTGTTCTGGATAAGGATCCTGCGGCTGCGGTAGAAATTATTACTAAGGACCCGGCATATCGATTTGGATTAAATTGGAAGAACCAATATGACAAAAATGTTACAGGACCTTATAATGAAATAAAATTTAAAATTGATAGCCTTCAACGCATTTATATGGCAGCTTTAATAGAGACCTTTCCAAACAAAACATTTTATCCTGATGCCAATAGTACACTAAGAGTTACATATGGTCAAGTTCAGGGATATCAAACGGTGGATGCTGTTGCTTATTATCCTGTAACCTATCTAGATGGTGTCATAGAAAAATACAAACCGGGAGATTATGAATTTGATGTAGATGAAAAATTATTGCAGTTATACGATGAAAAGGATTATGGAGATTATGCTGACAAGAATGGAAAGTTACCGATATGTTTTATTGGAACCAACCATACGACTGGAGGAAATTCAGGAAGTCCTGCAATAGATGCTTATGGAAATCTTATAGGACTTAATTTTGATCGGGCATGGGAAGGTACGATGAGTGATTACAATTACGACTCTTCGATTTGTAGAAATATAATGGTTGATGCCAGATATATTCTGTTTATTATTGACAAATATGCCGGAGCAGGACATTTAATAGAGGAAATGAAGCTAGTTCATCCAAAATCCAATTAAATTTGCATTTCATAGAAAATAAAAAAGTATTAAAATGAAAAAAATATTGATGACCCCAATTTTAGCATTTTTGGTTTTATCATGTGCTGAAAACACAATTTCTGTTGAACCAAGTTCTATCAGCGGAATAATTACAAACCCGACCGCTGAAATGGTTAATATTACTGCAACAGATTTTAAACAAGAATTAGCTGTTGATTCGACAGGTTCGTTTTCTGGATCCTTCAATGTCACACCGGGATATTATACATTTAGTCATGGTAGAGAAAGAAGTACAATTTACCTTGCTCCGGGAATGGACTTAGAATTAGGTCTTGACACTGAATTATTTGATGAATCAATTGAGTTTACAGGTAATGGGGCTGATGAGAATAATTACTTGGCAGAAAAATATCTCTTACAAGAAGAGATTGGTGGAAATTTCAAAGAGTTCTACATGATGGAAGAAAGTGCATTTAAAGAAAAAAACGATGCGGATAGACAAGTAGTAGTGGATTTGTTAGAGAAGCAGGAGTCATTGTCAAGTGTATTTGAATCTAATGAATCTAAGAACGTTGAATTTGAATATATCGGTGCTGCTCAAAACTATGAATCGTATCATGAGTATTACACCAAGAAAGAAGATTTTTCAGCTTCAGATGCTTTTAATGAACAATTTGCTGAACTGGATTTTGAAAATGAAAGCGATTTTCTAAACGTACCTGCCTATTATAATTTGGTGAGAGGTCATTTTATGGGTGGAGATGTTCTCGAATCTTTGGACAAACTAAAAGGAGTGGAAAGCACTGTCATAGTAGAAGGCATGGTTTCTATGCTGGCTAAATATCTATCACCTGGAACAGAGAATCTACAGGATAGAATTGAAGATATGAAAGCCCTTACAAGTGATGAAGAAATCGTAGCCAGTCTTGATGAGTCTTACAGTAAAATGGAAAAACTTCAAATGGGCAATACATCACCGCAATTCAATTTTGAAGATATTAATGGTGAGTTTGTAGCTCTTGAAGATCTGAAAGGTAAGAATGTATATATCGATGTGTGGGCAACTTGGTGTGGACCATGTAAAGCTGAAATTCCACATTTGAAAACATTGGAAGAAGCATACCATTCAAGCAATATAGAATTTGTCAGCGTGTCAGTAGATGTACCTAAAGACAAGCAAAAGTGGGTGGATATGGTTGCTGATAAAGAGCTAAAAGGTATCCAGCTTATCTCTGATAATGGTTGGGATACAGACTTTGTTGAGAATTACCTTATTAAAGGAATTCCAAGATTTATTCTTCTCGATGACGAGGGAAATATTGTTACCTCGGATGCTCCAAGACCAAGTAGTGGTTCTGAAATTAAGGATATGATTGATGGCTTAAATGTTTTGTAAGCCGGAATAATAAATGATATACAATGGATCAGGTCTCAACTAAGTGGCCTGGTCCATTTTTTTTAATGCCAAGTAAACTCCGTTACTCCATCCAAAGCCATCCTGAACAGGATATTCTCCTCCTCCCGCTTCCAATGCCAGATCTTCGACATTGTATTTCTCAACAAATTTTCTGGTTGTAAATCGTCAAATAAAAGTGGACCATTAAGTGAAATATTAAAAGTTATACATAACTATTAAATTCACTTTACTATGACCAAGAAAAACAAATCAGCAGAATCTTATGTCCGAGATGTAAAAAGAAGGACAAGACGTAAATTTTCTACAGAAAAAAAGATTAGAATAGTCATTGAAGGATTAAGAGGAGAACAAAGTGTTGCTTCTCTTTGTAGAAGAGAAGAGATTTCACAACCACTATATTATAAGTGGAGTAAAGATTTCATGGAAGCAGGGAAGAAACGTTTAAAGGGAGACACAGAACGTGAAGCCAACACTTCAGAAGTTCAACATCTAAAGACAGAAAATCAAGACCTTAAAGAGGTAGTAGCAGAACTTACTCTAAAAAATCGTGTGCTTAAAAAAAGCTTGAATGGAGTAAAATAAAATTCAAGAAGTATATGCGATTTACAGCAAAAGAAAAGATGGAACTGATTAGGCTGGTTGAGCAATCCGAATGGAGTGTTAGAAGAACTCTCAAGGAAATTGGTATTCACAAATCAACCTTTTACAACTGGTATAAGAAATACCATGTAGAAGGTATAACTGGATTAGAGGAAAAGAAAAGTACAAGGAAGCACTATTGGAACAAGATTCCTGATCGGATCAGGTCTAATATATTGAATCTGGCACTGGAAGTTTCAGAGCTTTCTTGTAGAGAATTGGCTTGCAGGTATACTGATGAGAATCAATACTTTATAAGCGAAAGCAGTGTTTACAGAATATTGAAATCTGCTGGACTGATAAACCCTCCTCATTATGATCTGATATCTGCCGCAGATGAATTTAAAGACAAAACAACAACTGTCAATCAAATGTGGCAAACTGATTTTACTTATTTCAAAATCATTGGCTGGGGATGGTATTACCTATCGACTATATTAGATGATTATTCTAGGTACATTATAAGTTGGGAGTTGTGCTCAACGATGAAAACCCTTGATGTAAAAAATACTTTGAATCAGGCATTAAACCATCCAAATGTAAATTTGAATAAACCGCCTAAGTTATTATCTGATAATGGATCTTGTTATTTAAGTCAAGAGTTGAGCTCTTATTTGGATGATTACAAAATTAAACATGTGAGAGGAAGACCTGGTCATCCTCAAACGCAAGGCAAGATTGAAAGGTATCACAGAACGATGAAAAATGTAATTAAACTGGATCATTATTACAGCCCAGGTGAATTGAGTTTTCGTCTTTCACAATTTGTAAAATATTATAACCATCACAGATATCATGAATCTTTACAAAACTTGACACCAGCAGATGTTTATTATGGATTAAAAGAAGAAAAACTGAAGAGAAGAAAATTATGTAAACACAAAACATTTAAAAAACGCAGACAAAAATATTTCAATTTAACTTTTAAAAGTGTAACTTAATTTTATTCACTTATTGTCCACTTTGGTTTGAAGACCTACAAGCATTAATATGAATTGGAAAAAGATTAAGAAAAATAGAGATAATAAAGAAGGTATAATTTTTAGTCTTGGATTGCTCATAATGTAATGATTTAAATGAATTAATGGTATCTAATTATTGTGAATTAACTTGCTAAATCTATTCTTAAGAATTGAAGTGCTCCCAATTCTTTAGACAGGGATTGAGCTAATATAAGGTTTTTTCAATACATTATTATTTACATAGATACATAGCATCAATTTTAAAAAATGAAAAAGAAGAATCTCCCCAAAAAGAAATTGAGAACTCCGTTGTTTTTTAAATTCTTAGAGGAAACAACTATAGATAGGTCCAAAGGAAATAAAATGAAACAGAAAAAATCAAAGGATTTAGAAATTAGAGACCAATACCATAAAAATATTAGCACGATTTGAAATTCAGTAGAGACACATACTTAGCACTGTATGAGTGCAATAGAGTTGTAAAGGGAATTAAATATTCTTTGATTATAGACTTACAAAGGCAAAAAATAATGAGAATTCCTAATCGAATAGCTGATGTTTTAGTTAAGTACAATAGAAAAAAACTTTCTATCCTTGAAACGGATTGTAAAGACGAACTACAGGATATTTATGAGGCATTTAAAATACTGCAGGACTCCGAAATAATATTTTTCACAAGAGATATTAACTGGTTTCCTAAAATGAAATTAGAATGGGATTGTCCGAATATTATAGACAATTCAATTATAGATTATGCTATTGATTCTGAAATTGATTATCAAAAGGTTATTAATGAGCTGAAAGAACTGGGTTGTTGTAATTTTCGAAGTCATTTAGAAAAAGAGGAGGATGAGATTGAAATAAAACTATCAAAAATAATAGTAAAAGAGGGAGATATAAATACTCGCGAAAATGCTCGTAAAGTGCTTGACCAAATGGGATTATTCCTCCCATAACCTACAAGCAAATTCTCTTTCCTCAGCTCCGAAAATTTGCGTGTAAATTGCCGTCGTTTCTAACGAAGCGTGTCCCATCCATTGCTGTAGGATAGGTAAGGGGACACCTTTCATAAGACTAGCAACTGCGAAGCCATGACGCAAACCTTTTGGCATTGTCATAGCTCCGATGATATCAGCTTGTTGCATAACATAGGAGACACGGCGATGAGCGAGTACGTATCGACCAAGCCGACAGTTTCGCCTCATGTCCGTATTTTGTCCTTTCGTTACTCTTGAGTTCATCTACAAGCTTCAAGCTCATCCATGAAAGTAATCAGAGAGTGGTATCTGTCTAAACGTAGCAGTCGTCCTTTTCTTCTTGTTCTCAACGATCAAACTTTGTGACGAAATATCTATACTCCTACTGCTCATGTGTACTAGATTTCAAATCTATCAAACACCCAAAATCACCTTGTTTATCTTTGAATGAAACAATCCCAAGTTCAAAGTTCAGAGCTACTTCCTTGAACGCCTCACTCTGTTGAAAATCATTTCGACCAACAAATACGTTTTCAAAAGTTTTTCCAATTCTGGTAAATTCTTCGTTAAAATTATAGTTCTGCAAATTCGGCTCTGAACCAATAAATGGGACTCTCACTGAAAACTATCCTTACCAAGAAGCGGTTTGGGGATATCATGAATTAGTTTTTGATGATACCCATTACGAAAAACCTGTTGAAGGAGAGGAAGAAGCACAACGAATATATTTTAGGCGAAAAATAGAGTTAGAAAAAGAATTAGAAGAACAGCAATAACATTAAAGCCCGATTTAGTTTGGGCTTTTTCAATAAATATCTTTTCTATGTCCAAGGGTAATGACATCCACAATAAGTTCGGAGTCAAAAATTTCGTAAATAATACGATAATCGGCAACCCGAATACGATACCCATCTCTACCTTTTAGTTTTTTACAGCCTTGTGGTCTTGGGTTGGTTGTAAGATTTGAAATAGCTGTTTTGATATTGGAATAATACGGGTCATTAATTTTTTCTAACTTTTTTAGAGCCTGTTTGCTAAAATTTAAGGAGTAAGCCATTTAATCTTTGTTTTTCCGTTTGGCTTCAATCATTTTAAAAGCTTCATCCATTGGAATACGCTCGCCAGTATCATTCTTTTTGGCTTTATCATAAAGTCGAACATCTTCTAAATCTTCCAGTTCTTCAATCATTTGGTTGTATTCTTTCATCGGAAGAAATACCCCTAGTTTATTGCCGTTATTGTCTGTTATAAATTGTGTTCTCATTGTATGTATGCTTTTTGTGCGTTAGTATCACGAATTACCGTATCAATCAAGAAAAACAGTTTGTCTTTAATTTTAGGGCTAAGAGCTTCAATATCTTGTAAACGCTTAACAGTCTTTTTATCAAAACTTGCGTTTTGTCCTTCGCCTACTAAATAATCAAGAGAAACCTCAAAAGCATCAGCAATTTTTTTAGCTGCATCAATTGATGGAGCTGCCTCGCCTCTTTCGTATTTACCTATCATCACTCTTGATACATCGCTTTTATCGGCTAAATCTGTTTGAGACCAATTTAGTTTGTCTCTTAATGTTGCTATTATTTTTCCTGTTTCCATATCTTAAAGGATACTTATTTGTACTAAAATTCGTGTTTAATACAAATATACGTAATTAAAGGCGAAAAATAAATCTAATATTATTTGATAGATTGAAATAATTGGATACTTTTGTATCTGATAAGAACAATCAATTTTTTTAAAAATAATTTCAAATGGAAATAACAGACATCAAGAATCAATTACAAATAACAACCGTACACAATCAGTACAATCTAAGTGTAGGTCTTCAAACCAAAGTGGACAATAAGTGAATAAAATTAAGTTACACTTTTAAAAGTTAAATTGAAATATTTTTGTCTGCGTTTTTTAAATGTTTTGTGTTTACATAATTTTCTTCTCTTCAGTTTTTCTTCTTTTAATCCATAATAAACATCTGCTGGTGTCAAGTTTTGTAAAGATTCATGATATCTGTGATGGTTATAATATTTTACAAATTGTGAAAGAGGAAAACTCAATTCACCTGGGCTGTAATAATGATCCAGTTTAATTACATTTTTCATCGTTCTGTGATACCTTTCAATCTTGCCTTGCGTTTGAGGATGACCAGGTCTTCCTCTCACATGTTTAATTTTGTAATCATCCAAATAAGAGCTCAACTCTTGACTTAAATAACAAGATCCATTATCAGATAATAACTTAGGCGGTTTATTCAAATTTACATTTGGATGGTTTAATGCCTGATTCAAAGTATTTTTTACATCAAGGGTTTTCATCGTTGAGCACAACTCCCAACTTATAATGTACCTAGAATAATCATCTAATATAGTCGATAGGTAATACCATCCCCAGCCAATGATTTTGAAATAAGTAAAATCAGTTTGCCACATTTGATTGACAGTTGTTGTTTTGTCTTTAAATTCATCTGCGGCAGATATCAGATCATAATGAGGAGGGTTTATCAGTCCAGCAGATTTCAATATTCTGTAAACACTGCTTTCGCTTATAAAGTATTGATTCTCATCAGTATACCTGCAAGCCAATTCTCTACAAGAAAGCTCTGAAACTTCCAGTGCCAGATTCAATATATTAGACCTGATCCGATCAGGAATCTTGTTCCAATAGTGCTTCCTTGTACTTTTCTTTTCCTCTAATCCAGTTATACCTTCTACATGGTATTTCTTATACCAGTTGTAAAAGGTTGATTTGTGAATACCAATTTCCTTGAGAGTTCTTCTAACACTCCATTCGGATTGCTCAACCAGCCTAATCAGTTCCATCTTTTCTTTTGCTGTAAATCGCATATACTTCTTGAATTTTATTTTACTCCATTCAAGCTTTTTTTAAGCACACGATTTTTTAGAGTAAGTTCTGCTACTACCTCTTTAAGGTCTTGATTTTCTGTCTTTAGATGTTGAACTTCTGAAGTGTTGGCTTCACGTTCTGTGTCTCCCTTTAAACGTTTCTTCCCTGCTTCCATGAAATCTTTACTCCACTTATAATATAGTGGTTGTGAAATCTCTTCTCTTCTACAAAGAGAAGCAACACTTTGTTCTCCTCTTAATCCTTCAATGACTATTCTAATCTTTTTTTCTGTAGAAAATTTACGTCTTGTCCTTCTTTTTACATCTCGGACATAAGATTCTGCTGATTTGTTTTTCTTGGTCATAGTAAAGTGAATTTAATAGTTATGTATAACTTTTAATATTTCACTTAATGGTCCACTTTTATTTGACGATTTACATTCATCATTAGCCTGGACTAAGGTTCCATCTAAAGTTTCAAGCGATAAAGGGTACTCAAAAGTGTAACAAGAATTATCATCGCTAATGAGGTAGGCTGGAAAAGCGTCTGCAGTCCATCCACCATCAGGAATACATTCTGCAAACATCTCAGCAAACTCTTCACCATTATTAACTTGTGTCAGATCACCATTGTCATCCAATACATTCAAAGGATAAACAAAATCGATTATTCCCGCAGCGCTCAAGCTGTCTTGTAATGAATTAAAAAAGTCATCTTCATCATTGATGGTCACATAGCTTCCATCTAGTGTTTCGAGTTCAAATGGGTACAGAATTGTAATGCAATCAAGATCCAGTCCGTCATTAGTTGTACCCGGGCTTGTTCTAAATAACAAGGTATTGGAGATTATTGTCGTATCGACAATAATCGGATCTTCAACAATATCGATTATATCGATGTTTTCTTTTTCGCAATTTGTTAAAACAAATGCCATAAAAAAGAGCAGTAAAAATCCAGATATGTTTCTCAGTTTCATTCTTTAATTTTTTAAAATTTCTAATTAAGTCTTCTTACTATAATTATCATTCACATCGCAAAACGCTGCATGGTGTACTAAAAAAATTAATGTGCTCAGATTCAGTAATGAAAAAGCGTAATTAAAGCGATTTTAATTATTGAACTAATAGACAAGCTAACGGATATGTCGGCATGATTAATTGTCTAAGCAAATAATGGAATGGAATAGGATAATCATTCTCAAAATTTCCATGGATAAAATGTGGGAAACCAAAATGATCAACATCATTCTTTGGCGAATTAGCGAGATGAGATAGGGATTTCTTATTTGGATGTCTTTGAATTAGAGTATCTGTTTTTTTATCAGTCGACTTTGTTAAAAACCAATTGAAAAACCGTACTTCCAATTTTAGAATTCACCAATAACTGCCCTTGATGTTTTCTCATTATGCTTTTTGATAAACTCAAGCCAATTCCTGAACCATTTTTCCTAGTAGTAAAAAATGGGATGAATATCTGATTCAAAATATCATCTGAGATACCCGGACCATTATCCTCTATCGAAAGGATTGTCTGATCACTTTTGATTTCAAAACCAAAAATTATTTTTGTTGCATTTTCATTTGTAAGCGCATGAATACTGTTGCTAATAAGATTAATAAATACCTGCTCAATCAGTTTTTCATCCATGAGAACAGAAGCTTTGGAAGGGACATTTGCCGGTTCAAATAATATACCTGCTTCATCTAATGGAGCCCTCATTAAAATATAGATTCTCTCTAAAAATAATTTCACATTAGTTTTCTGAAGTTTAGGTATGGGTACATTTGAAATCGTTCTGTAATCATTTACAAATTCCATTAATCCTTCAGATCGTTTATTAATTGTAGTAGCTGCAAGGTTTATATCTCTAATTGATTCATCTGTAATTTTATCATGCCCAATAACATGTCCATTCCCCGTTTCAATCATGGTTTTAATCGTGGATGCAAGCGAACTTACAGGTGTAAATGAATTCAGCATTTCATGAGCTAAAACCCTGATTACATTATGCCATGCTTCAATTTCTTTCTGCTCGATTTCAGAGTGGATATCCTGAAAGCTGATAATAAGATAAGGCGTATCTAAAAAAATGACATTGATAACATTGAGCGATAGTTGCTTGGATTTAGAATTTACTTCTACTTTAAGCAATGTCTTGCCCCCCTCTTTCAATAATTTAATTTCTGCTTCAAACCATGGCAATTGACGTGCTAATCGATGCCAATACTTATGTCGTGGCTGATTGAGAATATTTGCAGCTGCACGATTAAAGAATAGAATTTCATTTTTGGTATCTACATTCGTAAGATCTCCTTTATTAATGGAAATGATTCCCAGATTGATCTGTTCTAATATTTGTTGAAAGTGTTTGTGCTGTGCATCTTTCTCTATCTTATTTCTCTTGAAGATGGCGATAATCGTATTGAAATCCCGAAATAGATTTGCAAAAGATTTTCCTTTTTTTGAAGCTGAAAAATAAACAGAATGATCTTCAGTTTTCAGGGCCTCCAAAAATTTAGTCAAAGAATAATTGGTTTCATTCACATATCGAATCAATGAATAAGCTTGAAATATAATTAAGCCCATCATCGCAATAACGGTAAACCAATACGCTTTGTAATAAAAATTCCACAACAATAAACTTGTCGCTAATATTAAGAGTATCCTGATGATAATCTGTATGGAGAATCTCTTTATCACTTCTTATATTATATATTATATTTTTCCATACGCCTATATAATGCTGCTCTTGTTAATCCTAAGTCTTTTGCAGCTTTTGTTATGTTGCCCTCATGTTTTTGAATGGCTTTCTGAACAAGCATTTTTTCGATTTCAAACAAATTGAGGTTATTGATGTCAACATTTTCTTTTCCCGGAAAATCTGCAGGGCTTAGTTTAAAATCAGAAGCCTTAATCGATTCACTATCAGACATAATTACACCTCTTTCTATTGTATGTTCCAATTCTCTGATATTTCCTGGCCATTGATGATCTTTTAATATTTCAATCGCTTCTTTTGAAATTGATAGTTCAGATTTTCTGTACTTCATAGCATACAACTTCAGGAAATAATTGATGAATTGAGGAATATCTTCAAGGCGTTTTCGAAGTGGGGGAATTTCGATTTCAATCGTATTGATTCGGTATAATAAATCTTCTCTGAATTTCCCTTCTTTAACCCATTCGTATAATGGGGCATTTGTAGCAAAAATAAATCTTGCATGTACTTTTCTTTCTATGCTGTCCCCAATTCTGCTAAAAGTTTTGTCCTGTAGAACTCGTAGTAATTTTACTTGAAGGTGGAGAGGAAGGTTACCGATTTCCTCTAGAAATATGGTTCCTTCACCAGCCAGTTCAAATTTACCCGGCCTATCTTCCTTTGCATCGGTAAAGGCTCCCTTTTTGTGTCCAAATAGCTCGCTTTCGAATAAGTTCTCAGACAAGGACCCTAAATCAATGTGTACAAATGTCTGATCCTTACGTTCTGAAAGCTAATGGATTCTTTGGGCGACATGCTGTTTTCCGGTACCATTCTCTCCTAATATCAATATATGAGCACTTGTATCACTTACCTTTTTTATTGTGGATTCCATTTTCTGAATAGCTTCAGAATTTCCGATTACAAAATTATCCCCTATCCCAACTTGATTGCTTTTAAAAACCTCGACTTTTTTTCGAGATTGTTTGAGCGCAAGTGCAGTATTGACATTGGAAAGTAACTTTTCATTATTCCAGGGCTTAAGAATAAAGTCAAAGGCGCCTAATTTAATGGCTTCAACAGCAAGTGGAACTTCTCCATATGCCGTCATCAGTATAACAGCAATTTCTGGATTGATTTCTAGAATATGCTTCAACCAATAAATCCCTTCCTTTCCGTCATTATATCCTACTCTGTAGTTCATATCAAGAAGGATTAAGTCAAGATCAACTGTAGATATCAACTTATTGATCTCTTTTGGACTATTTAGGGTGATGATTCTGCTATACTTTTGTTTCAAAAGAAGCTCAGCTGATATCAGAATGTCTTCATCATCATCAATAATCAAAATATTGGCTTCAATTCTTTTCATTTGAAATTAATTGTTAAAAGCTTTCCAAACTTAAGGATACAATATACAAATTCATTAAAATATTGTTCGATTTCGAACACTAAACTGTACGTTTTCGAACAGTTGCTAAAATTTACAAAATCCTACCTTATTGATTTTCAATGATTTATAAGATTTAATATTCTTGGCATACGCTTAGTATTAAATGAAGTGTAGTTTTTGATTAAAAAATCAATAATTAACTAAAAAGCATAAAATGGATCGTAAAATTGAAAAGAAGAAATGGAGCTTAAAAAAATCAATCTACTTGATTGGTGCAATTGCTATCATCATCTTATCAATCTGGGGTTTCAATTCTATAAATAATAAAAGCTATGATCTGGATGCCTCAAAAATTACCATTAAAGAAGCTTCAAAAGCTAATTTCCAGGATATCATCTTAATAGATGGATTAATAGAACCAATTACTTCAGTATTCATTAATTCCCCTGAAGGAGGGACCGTAGAAGAAGTATTTGTAGAAGATGGAGCAATAGTCAACAAAGGAACTCCTCTTATGCGACTTCGAAATCCTTCAGTAATGCTAGGCTATCTCACCCAGGAAACAGCAATTGTAGAACAAATGAATAACCTACAAAATCTAAAGTTGTCCTTAAACAAGGATCAAAGGGATTTGGTAGAATCACTTATTGATGTAGAGTATTTAGTTTCCGATAAAGAAAGAATTTTTAGTGTAGATACAATATTGGTTAATGATGGAATCATATCCAAGAATGAATTTACGAACAGTAAAGAAGAGTATAAGTATCAACTCAAAAAGCGTGATTTCTTAAATGAAAATGTATCAAAAACTAAAGTTGATAATGCGCAACAAATAGAACGGATTAATCGATCTCTTGAGATGATGGAACGCAATCTGGATTTTATTCATGCCAGTATGCAAAAACTATTGATCAGGGCTTCTGTATCCGGAAGATTGTCCTCTTTTGATCCAGTCATCGGGCAATCATTCCCCGCGAATCAAAATATTGGAAAGATAGATGTGCTTCAAGGGTATAAGGTCAAAGGATCAGTAGATGAATTCTATCTAAGTACTGTCAAGGCTGGACAGAAAGCTAGATTTTCATTTGATGGTGAGATCATTGAGTTAAAAGTAAAAAAAGTACTTCCGGAAGTTGTAAATGGTCGTTTTGAGATAGACCTCATATTTCTTAATGAGACACCGGAAGCGATCAGAACCGGATTGTCCATGCAAGTGCGCCTCGAACTTTCAAAAGCCAGTGACGCCATCCTCATACCAAGAGAAAGTTATTTTCATTCTTCAGGCGGTCAATATGTATTTGTTGTGAATGAAAACAATGAAGCCATAAAACGAACTATAAAAATAGGTAGACAAAATCCAAGCTTTTATGAAGTTCTTGAAGGTCTCGATCAAGGAGAATCAATAATTACTTCTTCCTACGAAGCTTATTCAGAATATGATAAAATTAATCTAATCAAATAAAAGTATCGATATGATAAAGTTAAACGCCTTAAACAAAATCTACAGAACAGACGAGATAGAAACCACGGCACTAAATAACGTTGGCCTGGAAATCTCAAAAGGAGAGTTTGTATCTATAATGGGTCCCTCTGGTTGTGGGAAATCTACACTTCTAAATATTTTAGGATTGTTGGATAAACCAGAAAGCGGCTCTTATAAATTATTAAACAATGAAGTTGCCTCACTTAATGAGAAAGAACGCTCTCAGATTCGAAAAAAACACTTTGGGTTTGTTTTTCAAAACTTCAATCTAATCGAAGAATTGACAGTTTTTGAAAATGTAGAACTGCCATTGATATACAATGAATATTCTGCCAAAGACAGAACTAAGATCGTTAATGAAATTCTGGAAAGAATTGGTATTGCTCATAGAGCAAATCACTTTCCGCAACAATTATCCGGAGGACAGCAACAAAGAGTGGCTGTAGCTCGTGCTTTGGTTACCAA
Source organism: Saprospiraceae bacterium (assembly GCA_965248155.1). GTDB lineage: Bacteria > Bacteroidota > Bacteroidia > Chitinophagales > Saprospiraceae > RFSX01. Next base: position 871,330 of record CBDFIO010000002.1, on the reverse strand, counting down.
TCCTGATGTTATTCTTGCTGACGAACCTACAGGTAACCTTGATAGTTCCAATGGTAATGAAGTCATGGAATTACTATGTGAATTGAATGAATCAGGGACTACTATTATTATGGTAACACATTCCCAAAACGATGCAAGCTACTCGAGTCGGATTATAAACCTACTCGATGGTCAGATCGTTTCCGAACAGAAGGCTACTCCACAAGAGCGATACAGCCAAGCTGTTTAGATATTTCATTTTATAGTTACTAAAAAGCAAAGTCATGTTAAAAAACTATTTAAAAGTCGCACTCAGAAATCTCAATAAAAACAAAACTTATGCCTTCATAAATATTCTAGGATTAGCCTTAGGGTTAATGGTGAGTATAATCGTATTTCTCTATGTCATAGAAGGAACAAGTTATGAAAAGCACACGAGCGACTATAAGCAAATCTATAGAGTAGGGATTCAAGCTCAAATGATGGGCATGGATATCGATGCACCGGTTTCATGTGATCCAATGGCAGCATCATTAAGGACAGACTTTCCTGAAGTGATTACCGCTTCACGATCCAGAGCTATCAAACAGGAAATCTTGTTGAATCATAATGAAAATAAAATCTATGTTGATAAAGGAGCAACCGCAGATAGCGCTTTCTTTAACGTCTTCGATTATAAATTCATACACGGAGACGCTAATACTGCCTTATCGGAAGAAAATGGTATGGTGCTCACAGAATCAACATCTAAGAAATTCTTCGGTGATGAAAACCCTATGGGTAAAATTATTAATTCTGATACCCGAAAAGATTATGTTGTCAGAGGGGTTGTGGAAGAACCTAAAGGTAAGTCACATTTCAAATACAATTACTTCCTAGCCAATAATGAAGGAAATAATATGTGGATTAGTAATAACAACTACACATATGTCAAGCTTCGAGAAAACACAAATCCTGAAGATTTTGAAGCGAAAATGTCTGACAAGTTTATGACCTACATAACACCTGATGTAGAAAAATTTATGCAGATTACCCTTGAAGAATTTATGGATGGTGGAAATTCATTTGCCTACGATTTGCATACGATACAAAGCATACATCTTCATTCTCACCGGGATTGGGAAATTCAACAAAACGGTAATGTTTTATACATCTATACCTTCATTGCTATCGCTTTCCTTGTTCTACTAATTGCTGGAATCAATTTCATGAATCTTGCTACAGCTCGATCAGCAAAAAGAGCAAAAGAAGTAGGAATTAGAAAAGTGTCTGGCGCTACTCGAGGAATGCTTATCACACAATTTATGATTGAGTCAATAATGCAGAGTTTAATCGCACTATTTCTCGCATTTGTCATGGCTGAATTCTTCATTCCAGGTTTTAATAGTGTAATGGAAACAGATCTCAGTTTACTCAATTCTCAGTTCAAATCTACTTTAGGATTTGCTCTATTGGTTACTTTGGTCTATGGTCTATTCTCTGGTAGCTATCCTGCATTCTTCCTTTCAGGATTTCAACCTATAAAAATATTAAAAGGGGATATGAGCAAAACCAAAGGAGGCTCGTTTTTCAGAAAAGCTTTGGTCGTTACACAATTTGCAGCTTCAATTGCATTGATTATTGGTATGATAATAATCTTTATGCAGATCAAATATATGCACAATAAAAATCTAGGATTTAATGGAGAACAAGTCATCGTAGTTCCAGTTCAAACAGATGCTGTTGCTGATGGATTTGAATCTCATAAAGGAGAATTTCTGAAGATTGCAAATGTAGAAAGCGTCGGTAGATCTTCATATGTGCCCGGACAAACCCCTAATCAAAACATGTTTGTTATTGAAGGTATTAAAGATCATCTTCCGTTTTGGAATCTTGAAGTAGATTATGATTTCTTTGAAACTTTAGACTTAGAATTAGCTGAAGGCGAATCTTTCAACAAAGAAATAGCATCAGACTCCTCCAATTACTATATCGTCAATGAAACTGCTGTCAAGCAATTTAATTTAGAGAATATCATAGGAAGAAGAGTCACTGATTTCTTTGACAATGGTCAAAAAAGCTATGGACCAATTATCGGAGTAGTAAAAGATTTTCATATTGAAGGTTTTAATCAACCAATAAAACCTATGATTCTGTCAGCACGTAATAATTTGTGGTGGGTAACTATGAAATTAGGTCCTAACAATTTGAATCAGACAATAGCCAATGTAGAAGAGGTCTGGAATAACATGGAGCCTTCTCACCCATTCAGATATAAATTTTTAGATGAAAGTTTCGGCGCATTATTCAAGCAACAAGAAAATTTCGGAAGGATGTTTCTATATCTAACTATACTTGCCATCATTATTTCTTGCATGGGTTTATATGGCCTGGCTGCTTATACAGCTGAACAAAGAACAAAGGAAATTGGCATCAGAAAGGTATTGGGTGCTTCGATTCCACAACTTATGAAAATGCTATCTATTGATTTTGTCAAACTTGTACTGATTGCAAATTTATTTGCATGGCCCATTGCCATTATTCTAGCTAAAAACTGGTTGTCCGGATTTTCATATCAGATTGATATGCCGTACATGCCGTTTATTTTTGCTGCATTAATCGCATTAATGATTGCCATGATTACAGTAAGTCACCAAGCTTATATGGCTTCGGTTTCAGATCCAGTCAAGGCTTTAAAATATGAATAGAGTTTTTATCTCATCCTAGCCAAATTAATATAAGGGGTCGTCTTAATGTTTGTAACAGGGCAAAAAGGCGGCTCCTTTTTTTAACCATATAATCATAGCTGAACGATTAAGTGTTTTCTGGTGATTTGAAAATTGAACTTTTTACAATCCAAGTAAAATCAATTACCCGGAGAGATTAGACCTCCACAACCATCATCAAGAATTTTAATAAGTGTATTATTAATGATAGGTCCTGTCATAAATCCTTGTTTGAGCAAAATTACTGGAGCATCCAAGTATAGGGTATCCAGAACCGTCAGATTATTTGCCATTTCTATTAAGCTGTCCGCTTCAAATACAATCTGATCTGTATAACTTCTGTCAGTGGTAAACTCTCTTATTTGAGGACAATCTATATATTGTAAAATACTATTTCGAATAAGTCTGAGTTCATCTCCTTTATCACTGGTATTACATAATATAGTTAGGCCAATTCCTTTATTTGGTTTCATCCAAAGCATAGTACTTGAAAGTTCGTTTGCACCGGTATGAGTAGCAATAAACTCTATGTCAGTGTTAGGAACATCAGTACTTATACTGAATTGCATGCCAAATCCGGGATTTGTTGAAACATCTGAAGTTACACTGGAGTCACAAAGCATAGTTGGTATCTGAGTCAAATTTCTGATCGTCCAGATTGTATCAAAAGTTGATCGATCCAGCAATTCATAATTTAGGATCGATTCACAGTATTTGCTTATATCTATGATATTTGAGTAAAAGCCACCAGAAGGTAATTTCCATCCGACATCAAGTGGGGTGTTAACTATGCCGGGCCCGGAGTACCCTACCGCCATTAAGGGATCGGTATTCGTAGAATCCTGATCTAATGAACTTAAGTTCAGTGGAGTTTTAAGCCAGTCTTTAAAAAGTGTATAATAATCTTTGTTATATGTAGAATCTCCAATATTATTGATTGCTGCTCCTATTAGATTAGAACCAAAAGAAGTATACAATTGAGCCGAACCAGCCGGAGTAAAACAGTTGTTACAAGAATTTACATCATCTACAGTATCATCGGCAACAAAAGCTCCTGAGTAGCCTGATCCACAATTGCCACTATAATGTTCAATTCCGGATTGATGATGCAAAAGGTCTCTAAGCAATAGACCACTTGTATCAAAGTCAGGAACATAAGTTGTTACATCGGAATTAAAATTTAAATCTCCGCTCTCCCATAACATCGCTGATAAAATAGCTGTAATAGTTTTTGAAATCGAAGCCCATCTTACCTTGGTATCAGCAGCAAAAGAGGTCACACTTTCTTCAGCCCAACCATAACTTTGTGTATATACAATTTGCCGATCATACAGGACGCCTATTGCCATTCCTACTATAGAGGAGTCTTGCATAACTTGCCCAACGACACTATCAATTTTAAACGTTGTCAAGTCATCCATTTTAAGTATGTGAGACTGAGCAAGAGTTGAATCAATCTTTATAAATACCATCAAAATAAATATGATTACATTTTTCATTTTAATTCCATTAGTAGTTTTTTCAAATCTTTATTTTCATTTTTTAGCTCCAAAACATACAGGAATAATTCCTCAATCTTTTCCAGAAGCCGTTCTTGCATTTCACCAAGCTGATATAATTCACCTTCCATTTCACTTGCTGACTTCAATCCTGGTAAATGCCCATTCTTGTCAATAAACAACTGTAATTCATCAAGTGATAACATTCGATATTGATCCTCGAATACATAATCAGGCCACTGGTTTGAAGCTTGAATTCTTACTTCTTCACAGGCTATCTCTCCATCAACCGATAATTCGTAATTACCATAATTGGAACCTCCTCCAATATTGACCACACCATCAATTAAAATATCATCGCTGAATCTGGCTTGACCTTTTACCCTTAATCCTAAATCATCTGGAAAATCATCTGAACCAATGCTTACCCCCTTATTAAAATGAACCGTCAGGCCAGGCTGACTATAAGCGGTAGCTTTGAATATATACCCGGATTCCATGTCATGATTTACATGAAGTTTGGCTAATGGACTAATTACACCTATTCCTACCATCAAATTTGCATTTTGATAATTTCCAAGTATGATGGTATTATCTTCTCTAATTTTTGCCTTGTACCCCAGGGCAACACTATAATTGGGTACCGGTGAAATCTGCAGTTTCCCGGCTTCGTGCCCTAGATATATATTGCTCATTCCCGGACCATTTGCGTCTCTTCCAATGGCTATATTATTGTCTCCTATTGAATATAGATCTGCTTTATGCCCGATAGCAATGTTGTAATTACCTAGTCCAGATGAACTCTTACTTCCTATAGTTGTATTAAAATCCCCAGTATCATCAATACCTGCCATATACCCAACGACTGTGTTTTCTTCTTGCGAAAATGTTGTAGGACCAGAAACTATATTTCCTAGAGCTTTATGTTCAATAGCAATATTACCGTCACCATCATCATTGGCAAATAAGGATTGAAATCCGATCGAAATGTTTTTTGCACCATTAACATTGTGCCATGATGCAAGTGAACCAATAGAAGCATTATAGTCAGCTAGTGTATGACGAGCAGCTTCAAATCCAAAGGCAACATTATCTTTTGAAATTTGACTGGAATAGCCTGCCTTGACCCCAAAGTAAGTGTTTCTTGTTCCAGTAGTGTTGCTGTAGCCTGAATTTCCTCCAAAAAAGGAATTATGCGCTCCTGTACTTGTAAATCTTCCTGACGCATATCCTAAAAATGTGTTACCAGAACCTACGGTGTTGATGCCAGCTGCTTTGCCTATTATAATAGAGTTTATGGTACTTCCCAATTTTAGTTGGGCCACACCAAAGCTGTTTTTAGATAAGGACATTATTTCTTCCCCTGTGGTTGTAAATCTGATTCTATCTTCGTCATTAAATTTCTCTACTTCGACCTTCGTGTCTCCATCAGCATCTATTATTTTGTTGGTATCAAACCTGAAGTTTTTCCATCCCTTAGAAGAGTTGTACCAAAAAGATTGAGTGTCCACATCGTATACCATTAATCCATGTGCGGGATTTAAAATGGATTCTCTCTGTACAGTGGTCATTCGTGGTACAAGGATTCCTTTATCTATGGATTCAATATTAAGTATTGCACTACTATCAGAACCCATTTGGCTTTTTACCTGTGCAGAAAAACCAAATAAGATTATGAATAAAAAGGTAATTCTCTTTCCCATAATTTTGAATATTTTCATTAAATCTCTGCTTTCGGAGATATTTATTTATTACAGTTTTGTAAGAGACATGTTTGAACCCAAAAATGTATACATAACGTTAATTTCCGGTGATTCACTAGGGTTTTACCACATTTCAAGAAAATAGAACCAGATACAAAAAAAACGAATCACAATATTTAAATGATCATGAGAAAATCTCCTGAAAGATGATTTTTATCTATCTTATAAGTTGTCTTGTGAATGTGAAAAGCAAAGTCTCCTATATCATTATTACTTTTCTATTAAGCTTCTTAATAGGTAAAATATATTGTCAGGATGAAATTTTTGTTTTTGATATAATTGGTGAAAAAGAAGGTTTGCCAAATAATTATGTAAATAAGTTCCTTCAAGATGATCAGGGATTTATTTGGATAACCACTTTCGATGGTTTAGTCAAGTATGATGGTATCAATTTCCAGGAGTTTAGATATAACAGATTAGATAAAAAAAGCATATCAGAAAATATTCTAAGCAGCATACACCAGGATAAATCCAGGAACTTATGGATAATTACATCGTCTGCTGATATAAATATTAAGCTCGCCGACACAGATTCATTTATTAGTAATGAGAAGCTTAGTTTTCCAAGACTAAATGCCAATAACATTACCTCTCTTCTGCCAATTGATAATGGAGATGTTTGGATAAGTGGGGACAAAGGAATTGAAGTTATCCAAGTAAAAGGACAATCCTTCTCTTATCTTGATGAAGTCTGTTTCGAAAAATTAGCCCAAGAATCTTTTTCTCAATTGAATGTAATCTTTCAGGATAAGAAACAAAGAATATGGCTTGGAGGTCATAATGGCCTATATCTCATAAATGATCCTAAATGTCCAAATCCTCTCAAGATTAACTCCAAAAAAGTTATCGATATCAATGAAGATCGTACAGGTATTATTTGGGTCGCCACATCAGGAGAAAAGGACCGGATATATAGATTCAATGAAGCTATTAAATCTTTAGAACCAGAAAAATCTATCACGTCAGATTCCAAAAGTGGAAATATTGGTATTTGCTTCGATTTCGATAACAGATTATGGTATTCTGAGTTCGGCAGACAACTTAATATATATGACCTGGCTAATGATTCCATGATAATGAGATCGGAGGAAAATTCGAACTTAAGAGGTAAACAATTTTTTAGAGCTCCCTTTTGTGATAATAATGGAAATATCTGGATCGGTGAAAATGGAATTCTAAAGTTCAATTATCCAAAAGGGTTTCACAACTTATATTATCCTGATACTGATAGTCGGTCAAATTCATTTGTGGATTACGATGGAACATTTTTGTGGATAGGATTTAAAGAGGCCGGAATTCTAAGAATTAATCCGCTCGATAATAAATCTGAATTCATAGATTTTAGTAGTAAGTCAAAATTAGATCCCGGGCTGATTACAAAATTGATAAAGATTGATGATCAAAGACGTTTGCTAGCAGGTTTTGGAAATATTTACCAATACAATATTCTGAATAATGACTTGCAGTCTTTCAAATTGAGTGGTACGAATAGAGCCATGATAAAAGATTCAAAATCTCGAATCTGGATAGGAGGATTAAGCGGATTACATCTGTTTGAAGTCGATAAAGGCATTACCCACAGCTATAAAATTCCGGACAAGAATCAGTCTCAAAGACAATTTATACAAGCCCTTGCTGAAGATTCTAATCAAAAAATTTGGGTGGGCAGTGGAACATTAGGATTTGCATATTTTGATGAACTAAATAATAGTCTGCTAAAAGTCGAAACTAAAGATGTAAATGGACAAGTAATTGAGTTTAAAAACATTAACGACCTATGTTATGATGAGCAACATGAATTAATCTGGATAGGAACCGATGCAGGATTGCTTAAGTATCATATTGAAGATGATTATATTGAAATTTTTGATGTAAATAATGGAATTGAAAATGATTATATCCAGGCAGTTCTTCTTGATAATGAAGGTCAATTATGGGTTTCATCAAATTCTGGATTAGCTTTTTTAGACCAATTCACAAAAACATTCATCAAATACTCAACCAAGGATGGACTCGCCAATTCTGTATATTATAACCGGAGTAAAACAAAACTTCCAGATGGTCAATTATTCTTTGGAGGACAATATGGTGTGGATTACTTTAATCCTTCTGAGATCAGAAAAAATCCAAGCCCACCTCAAGTCGCATGTACTTTCTTTAGCATTAATGGTGAAGTAATGCCAGTTCCTAGTCTTGATGACCTTAAAAAAGGATTCATGTTAAACCATTCTGACAACTATTTGGAATTGAGTTTTTCAGCCAATCATTTTTCCAGTGCTGAAAGCAACAGGTTCTACTACAAATTCCAGGAGACTCATGAAAAGTGGATTGAATTAGAATCAAATCCAAAAGTAGTGCTCCCGAATCTTTCTGTTGGAAATTATAAGCTAATGATAAAAGCTGAAAGCTATGATGGTATTCCAATAGAGGAAAATTTAATAATTCCAATTAGAATCACTCCACCGATATATTTAAAACCATGGTTCATAATACTTTTTACATTTTTAACACTTGGGGGAGCAATCTATTTTATTCGTAAAAGAGAACAGAATATAAAAGCCAAGGAAGAAATTAAGTTAAAGCTTAATAAAAAAATCAATGATCTTGAAAAAAGAGCCCTTCTCGCTCAAATGAATCCTCATTTTGTATTTAACTGCTTGAATTCCATACAACATTTCATGTATTCAAAGGATATCGAAAATGCAATGAATTACCTGACAAAATTTAGTAGGATAATAAGATCGGTAATGAATTTCTCAACCCAGGAACGTATTTCCATTCAGGAAGAAATCGAATTTATCGAGAACTATATAGAATTAGAACAAATGCGTTTTTCAGAGAAATTCACCTATGAGATTAACATTGATCCATCGATAGATATATATTCTGGAGATATACCTCCATTCTTTATCCAACCTCAAGTTGAAAATTCAATTAAACATGGACTTATTGGAAAATCTCAAAAAAAAGGTCACATCACAATTAATATGGATAAAGTTCAAGATCATCTTAAAATTCAGATTATTGATAATGGGATTGGTCGAAGTAATTCAATAACACAACAAAACAAGAATATCAATGAAAATGGAAGAGGAATAACTTTAACTGATGAGAGACTTGAACATCTTAATTCAGAAAAAAATTATCAACAGATGAAGATCGAGGATTTGAAGGACAATGAAGGATTAGCTTCTGGGACTAAAGTTGAATTTATTCTTCCTTTCGATTAAAACAATACTTATGATAAAAGCTGTCATTATTGAAGATGAAGAGAGAAGTAGAATGGTTTTGAAAAGCCTTTTAAAAGAACACTTTTCAGAAATTGAAGTTGTGGCAGAGGCAGATGATGTTGACCTTGGTATTCAAAAAATTAAGAAGCATTTACCCGATATAATTTTTTTAGATATTCAATTAAAATCCGGAACCGGATTTGACATTCTTAAAAATATAAATTTGGAGCAAAGCCATATAATATTTACGACTGCTTATGATAAATATGCTCTCCAAGCTTTCAAATACAGCGCATTAGATTATCTTTTAAAACCAATAATACTTCAAGAATTAATCGATTCAATTAATAAATTCAAATCCGCCGAAGGAAAGTTTTTTAGAAAACACAGGATAGATGTACTCCTCTCAAATATTAAAAAAACGGCTACAGAATCTCCAATATTAATGGTCTCAAGTTCTTCGACTTATGACTTTATATAAAGTCAATGAAATCGTGAGATGTGAAGCAGAAGGATCCTATTGCCGCATATTCCTTTTTTAGAGTTCATCAATCTCACCTCATCAATATTCAGGATATTAAGAAATATATCACAAGTGAAAATACTTTGGTTATGTCGGATGGTAAAAACATTTCGATAGCCAGAAGGAGGAAAGAAGACTTTTTTGCTAAAGTAAGTGAGCTAAGATTATAGTTGGAATTAACGATACTTAATCAATCAACTAGACTTTGTCTTTTGATAATAGTTTTACCAACAACTATTTAATTCTCTATTATTACCAATAACGGGATATCGAAATTCCAATAAAACTATCGTTTTTAAAGTTCGACAACAATAAATCTTCATTATCAATATTCGAGAATAATCGTATTTCTAATTCGACAGTTATACTATTGCCAAATCTTTTTGAAGCTTCCAAAGCAAAAACTTTACTGCTCTTTGCCAAATCAAAAACACCTCCAATCAAAAATGATGTATCATCAGTATCATTGAAGGCAATCCGTGATCCAATAAACAACTCATTCTGCATTGTTGAAAGAGCCAAATCATCACGTTCATCATAGAGGTATTCTGATATAAGACCTATATCAAGTCCTTTATTGTTGACGTTGCTGAATGTGTATTCTAGACCAAGCCCAAACGCAAAGAAGTCTTGATTTTTAGAATTTCGATATATAGATTCCAATTTCCATAAAAAAGCATTATGTGTGATCTGCAAATCAATTCCTGATTGATTAATTACCGGATAAAATGCATTGATCGCACCATTGTCTTCAAATACAAAAAGAGGCTCTCTACCTGTCCCATAAAAATGTGAAAGTCCAATATCAAATATGCCAAAATAGTGTTTCCATCTAATAGCTAAATCCTGTCTCCATTTCCCTTTATCACTTTCATATCCCAAATCATTCTCATCAATAACTACAGGAAATCTAAATCTTCCCATTTCTCCACTAAAAGTTCGCTTCCTATGGTAAGGCATGTAGTATAGTTCGAATGTCCCTAATCGAAAACTACTCCATGAGAACTGGACCATCGGTTGTCCTAATTTTTGTTCTCCGTCAAAAGATTCTACTTGGTCGGTCTGATTAATAATATCAACCAGGTGAACGCTCTCGGTTACTCCCCAAAAGACTTTTTTAAGACCTACACTAAATTCAAAATCACTTTTCGCCCATAAATAATAGAAGTCTCGAATATCATAGTGTGTACGTGATTTATCTCTATCCACTCGAAGAAACCCTTCAAAACTAATACCCTGATCTCCCTCATCCCACTCAAGACTAAATTCTGGTTTAATAGCAGCTGATGGAAAATGTCTCGCCTGGTTAGCAAACAATGCTTCATTGAAAAAGAAACGATACTCCGTTTCTAATTCAAGTTCTGCTTCAAAAAGAATTGACTTCTTTTCCTGGGAAAAACCAACATTTATACTGCTAATTCCTACCAGCAATAAAAGTACTTTCTTAACCAAAAGATTATTAATCAACATAATTTAAAGATTGGATTATCTTCCTGCCCGTTGTAATGCTGTTTGAGTAAAATCTTCATCTTTTAGATTCGAATTGAAATCATATTCTCCAAAACTTAGAATAGTTTCTTTATTGCTTTGGTGATTGATCATTACAAATTCCAGAGCGCGCCAGAATTTATCCTTGTATAATTTATAATTGTTATAAGTCAAAGTTTTTAATAGAGAATTCTTTCTGTCATAAAAGTTAACTTTTTCAATACGATACGTTTGTCCTTATTATAACTTACAACACGTCTGGTATATCCCGATTTGGGATCAACCGGATCTTGCTCTACAAGTAATAAATTCCCATTTTCTTCAAGGAACTTGTAAGTATACTTTTCAACTTCCTGAGAAGCTAGATCTTCATATGCAAATTCACTTCCTACAAATGGTCCCGATTTATTATTTGAGGAAATCCTTTTGACTCTCTTAATTGATGGTAAATAAAGCCATTGATCATCTGACCCCACCTTGTGAGTATAAGTCAAGGTAGAGGTTCCTTTAACATCTTTTGGACTATTAAAAACGATTAAGGATTTATCCCCATCTTCTATTAATTCAAGAATTCGATTTGTTAAACTCCGTTCACTTGTCTGACCATTTTTATTCTTAAGAATCATCGTCAATTCAACAATTGCACTTTGAAATCCTTGATCTGCTGCTTCGGCTTTTTTAGCAATTTCTAATCCTCTTTGTTCATCGGATTGTGCATTAATATTTCCTAAAAACATTAGGCCTATGCCAATTAATATGATTTTATTCGTGATGTGTATTTTGTATATTATTAATTACTTATTTATTACTATATCTGGAATGAGTTCATCAGGATTATCGCTTTTCTTTTTTACTTTATTCGGGCTTACTAAAATAAGCAGTGATGGAAGTAAAATAAAATCAATAACTAATGCTGATGTAATTATTATTGTTGTAATTCTTGCCATGTAGCTATTTAAAGCAAAAGACGAAGTTGATAAAATAATGAATCCGGCAAGCAACACAAGAGTAGTTGTCACCAGGGCACGACCTACGGTTTCAAATGCATATACAACAGCTTGTCGACTATCATAACCCAGTTCTCATCTTGCCCGCAAAAATTTGCTTATAAAATGCACTGTGTCATCCACAATTATACCTAGTGTCATTCCAAATACAACAACCATCCCTGTGTTTATCTTTCCCATATATAAGGCCCATATTCCAAATCCTACAAGAACAGGTGTCACGTTTGGAATAACGCTTAGCAATCCAAGTTTAAAATCACCTAGAGCAAAAATGAGTACAAGTGAAATAAGAATAATAGCAATTATATTTCCCCGAATCATGCTCTCAGCTTGACGGAATCCTAATTTGGAAAACATCAAGGTCGGACTAACGCCTAAACTGTGCATAGGCGTTGGTGTATTATCAATTAACCAAGTTTCAGCTCGATCTGAAAATGCAATCATTTCCTTACTTGATATATTCTTAATAGTAACAGTGACTCTGCTCTCAGATTTATCTACATTAATTTGATTATTTAAATCTAACCCAAAGGGTAATGACAATTCATAAAGCAACAGATATTGAGCCGCCTCTTCCCTGCTGTCTGGTACTTTATAAAACGACTCATCATCACCATGCATTGATCTATTGACCCTTCTTGCCACTTCACTAAATGCATTGACATGGATTACTTCTTCTTGTTCATTTAACCAATCTTCAAATCGATTCAGTTTATCCAGATAGTCAGGATTACTAATACCTCCACTTTCTCCACTACCAATCGAAAATTCAACGTTATATATTCCTGTCAGATTCTCACTGATGTAATCCGTATCCGTTCTGAAATCAACCGACTCATCGAAATAATTGATGAATTCATCATTGAATTCATTTTTTGTTGCCATAAAGGTTAAACCAGCAATAATAGCTATTGAAATAATTGATAACCTTATTGGATGGCGACCAACTAACAACCCAAGAGAAGTATACCAATTCTTAGTTTCACTTGATTGCTTATCGGTTTGTTTTACTTTAACCGGAAAAATAGCCATCAATGCTGGTAAAGCCGTAGTCGAAAACAAAAATGCCATTGTCATTCCAAAAGCAGTAATATTCCCCAAATCCCAGAATGGTGGTACATCCCCAAAATTCATTGTTAGAAATCCAATGACCGTTGTTAAACTTGTAATAAATACAGGCATAAAATTCAATCTCATTGACTCCCTTAAAGCAGCAATTTTGTCAAGTCCTTCCTTGCGCATTTTCTGCATCATGGTTATCAAAACATGAATGCTATCTGCCACGGCTAGGGTCAATATCATCGTTGGAAAGACAGAAGACGGTGGAGTCAATTTGATCCCCGTAATACCTACAAATCCCACAGCACTTACTATGGAAAAAATAACAACAGCCAGTGTAGCAAGAGTACTATAAATATTCCTTGTAAGAATTAATGTGGTTATGATTACAATAAGAAACATAAGACCGGTTAACATTAGATCCCGCTGAGCTGATTCGAAAAAAGCAGTATTCAAGGGGACTAAGCCGGAAGTATGTACTTCAAACTGAGGATTCTTTTCGGTGAAATTCGCAATCATTTCTCTTGTAAATTGCGTTACTTCTGGTATTTCACTAGCCATGTTTTCAGCTGGCAACTTAACAGTTATGTTGATCGCAGTAACACTTCCCTTTTCATTGATTATGCGATTGACCAATAAAGGTTCGTTGAGTGCAACATCTCGAATGTTCGCGATTTCCTCCTCTGTCTTTAATGTAGATTCATATGATAAATCATCTACGTAGAGGTCATCACCAACAGCTCTTGTATATTGAAAATTTGTGATGTCATCAACACGTGATGAATACGGAGTGTTCCAGGCTTCATCTGCTAGACCTTCAATCGCAACAAGGTTTTCTTTTGTAAAAATGTCACCATTGGAAGGTGATAAAACAAGAATAACATTATCATCTTTCGAGTACTTTTCCTGTAGGGCATCAAAAGCTTCAAGTTCAGGATTGGATTTGCTGAAAAAGACATGATAATCTCCGTCAAATTCCATTTTTCCTTTGGACCCTAATCCAAAAGCTAAAATGATAGAAAAAAGTAAAACAAACCATTTGTACTTTATTACGAAGTTGGTCCATTGTTGGACAAATTTTTCAGCCTTATTCCTTGCAATTTTAATAGGATTCATATTTTTTTATTAATAGTTGAACGGTCGTCTTGTAACTAGACAAAAAAAATTATTTTAGTAAAACATTCAGAACAATATTCATTAAGTTTTTCACAGGTTCTAAATTATTTTGAATTTTCATTGATATCATAGCGCCTTTACCAGCATCTTCAATAAAATGAATTAGATCGCTTGCTTTTATGTTTATGTCAAGTTGATTGTCCCGCTGCGCTTCTTCAGCAACTGAAATCAATTTGCTTTTAAAAAAGTTTTCTTTTGATTCAATGACCTTTCTAATACATTCACTGTGTTCTGCCATTTCTGAACCTATATTACTGGCCAAACATCCGCAATGCCCGGTTGGAGAACTTTCTAATAACTCTAATCTCTTAGTATAAAAGCTCCTTAAGCGTTGTATTGCAGGTATAGAATTATCATCCAGCAGACTTAAAAAAGGATCACCTTGAATTTTGAAATACTTTTCGATTGCATTAACGACAAAATCTTCTTTACTGTCAAAGTAAAAGTAAAAAGAGCCCTTAGGAATACCAGCTGCTTTTACAATATCACTAACACTAGTCCCATTGTATCCATTCTCCCATAATACTTCCATACCCTTATCGAGGATACTTTCCGCTTTGACATTATGCTTTTCTGTAGGTGACATATTAAGTAAATAGAATACAAATATATGACCAGTCGTCTATAAAGTCAAGTTTCTACTAAAAAAAATTGAATATGTAAGAGAATCTAGAAGTAATTACAACTCTAGCCCAGCTTCAATAATGCACAAACTCCTCCGGCCAAGGCGAAAAACAGAACGATATATCCACCATCAATAAGAAATAACTTCAGAGATTTTTTCTGATAAAGATAATGAATGGCCATCGCAGGTAAAGCAGCAAATAATGCAGGCATTACACCATGAAATGCTCCATGGACAAAGGTTTGGTCTTCAACGCCATGATAATTAATAACCACATTTATTCCGTAAGCAATGACACACATCATCAAAAATGCTAAGCCATGAGTTTTTGCTAAGCCTTGTTGTGCTTGCTCATCTGTGATTCCTGATTCTGCTTGCCAAGCTTTGCCAAACAATGCTGTATACCATAAAAATCCAAGCATAAAAGCGGCTAAACCTCCAAGTAAAGCTTCTACATAAACCATAAATATTTTGTTTTGTGCATTAGTTAATAGACATTAAATTAAAAAATATTATATATAAATAATTTATATATTAAAAAAAAACAATTCTATTTTCTCACTAAAGAGATATTCCTAGTTTAATTTTCGATTCACATCTCTATTTGTATATTGAGAATAATGAATTCTAAATTCCCACTATTATTTTGTCTAATCTTACTCTGTACCCCACATTTACATGCTCAGAAATTTAGTGATATTATTGATCTCAGCTCTGAAGACTTTTCAGCTAAACATTATATCATTACCAAAATCAATGAAAAAGTAATAATCGATGGTCTCGCAGATGAGCCCTGTTGGAAACAAACTTTTTTCACAGATTCCTTCATAGATATCGAAGGAATAAAAAAACCGAAATTTGATACAAAAGTGAAAATGGTATGGGATGAAAAATTCCTATACATATACGCACAAATGCATGAACCACATATATGGGGAAATCTCACAAAACGCGATACAATTATCTATCACAATAACGATTTTGAAGTTTTTATTGACCCTTCAATGTCAACACATAATTACGGGGAAATCGAAATTAATGCGCTTGGAACAGTTTGGGATTTATATCTTGATAAACCCTATCGAGTAGGTGGGAAAGCCAATAACAATTGGAATATCGAAGGATTGAAAACTGGGATTAAAGTCCATGGAACACTCAATAACCCACATGACATAGATTCTTTATGGACAGTAGAAATGGCTATTCCGATCAAAGTATTGATGGAACTAAAGGGCAGGCCAAACCATTTGCCAAAGGAAGGGGAACAATGGCGAATCAATTTTTCCAGAGTAAATTGGGATCATGACACGATTGATGGCATGTACAAGCGAAAAAAGATAGATGGGAATTTGGTGAATGAATACAATTGGGTGTGGAGTAATCAACAAGCAATAAACATGCATATTCCCGAGAGATGGGGAGTCGTCCAATTTACCCATGCTTCAAAATCAGATGATATAGAATTTAAAGTAGACAAACATTACATTACCAAACAAGCTGCTTATGCTCTATTTAGGAAAACGAGATTTGGTCCTATGAGGCCTCTTCTGGTTGAAGAACCCGGTTATAGTCAGGAGTTTTTGATTGAGGGTATAGGAAACAATCAAATTAATGTAACATTCCACAAAACACATTTTGGGTTTGAATATAAAATAGGATCTTCCAGATCAAAGCTAATATTTGTAATTAATGAACAAGGTCTGTTAAAGCGTTCAAAATGAGATATCTGTTATTAATATTTCTTTCAGCATTATTCTTGTCCTGCAAAAATCAGAGCATTGAAAATGATACAAATGGTCAATCTGAG
The DNA here is from genome assembly GCA_965248155.1 of Saprospiraceae bacterium. Lineage (GTDB taxonomy): Bacteria > Bacteroidota > Bacteroidia > Chitinophagales > Saprospiraceae > RFSX01. The sequence continues at coordinate 854,469 of CBDFIO010000002.1, read as the reverse complement.
AAATTTGTATTCGCCAGTTGGACCAATTCTGGGAATGAATTTGAAAAAGAAAGTTGGCTTGAAAAACTTAGCATATGTCAGGACCTAGGAATTTCAGAATTATTAATCGGAGGGTCTCCCGATGTTATTGCTGAAATTATTCCTCTGGCTAAAGAGAAAAACATTAAAGTACACGCCTGGATGTGGACTTTAAATCGGCCTAATGATACAATTGCCAATAAACATCCTGAATGGTATGCAGTAAATAAATTAGGCCAAAATTCTCTTGAATTCCGGGCATATGTGGACTACTATCAATGGTTAAGTCCTTTCCATCCTGAAGCCCGGGCACATATAAAAAACAATGTGCAAAAACTATGTAAAATAAAAGGATTAGCTTCTATTCACTTAGATTATGTTCGCTATGTTGATGTTATTCTTGGAGATGATTTACAACCGAAGTATGGTCTGATCCAAGATCATGAAATGCCTGAATACGACTATGGTTATCACCCAATCGCAAGAGAAGAATACAAAAACATTTTCGGTAAGGATCCTATAGAATTTGAACATCCTGAATTAAGTACTGAGTGGCGTCAATTCAGATTGAATGCCGTAACAACATTAGTTAACGAACTCGTTGAAATAGCACATGATAATGGTCACAAAATGACAGCTGCCGTTTTTCCTTTTCCTGAAATGTCACGCCAGATGGTAAGACAAGCTTGGAATGATTGGAATCTAGATGCCGCTTATCCAATGTTATACAATAATTTCTATCGTCAGTCAGTAAATTGGATTGGATTTGCAACCCAACAAGGAGTTAATGATGTAAACTTTCCGATCTTTTCCGGATTATATACCCCAGCACTAAGAGATAGCTCAGATTTTGAAAAAGCAATCACTTTAGCAAAAGAAAACGGAGCTAGTGGAGTTTCGATATTTACTGTTGATAATTTAACAAAAGATCAAAAAGAGGTTTTAATCCGTTTAAAAAAAGAAACTGCTACTGATTAGTCAACTTGAGATCACCTAATGACAGTCAAACTTCCTGCTATACTCCGCGATTGACCATTAACATTATAATCAATATAATATACGAAAACACCAGGATTTACAGGCTGATTATTATAATGTCCATTCCATCCATCATCCGGATTATTCAACTCAGGGTTTTCCTTTTCAAAAACCATATTTCCCCATCTATCATATATTATAAATGTATTGATCTGAAGACTATGATTTATTTTTGACTGTAGATAAAAATCATCATTATTACCGTCTCCATTTGGAGTAAATAAATCACCGGTATAAATGTCAAAATCTACATCAACTTCAACGATTATACTGCGTGACTCTACACATTCACCATAAAAGATCAACAATGTATATTCTGTTGTAATAAGCGGAGCAACTTCTGCTACGAGATCGTAAGGGTTTAATATTCCCTCAGTAGGAGTCCAAAGGAAACTATCTATACTCGTTGAATTTATCATTGGATTGAGCAAGATACTTTCACCATAAGTAATGTTGACAGTACCCAATAGTTCTATTTCCAGGTCTTGCACGGATTCAATCGCAATATGATCGCTGACTTGACACCCCAGTTGATCTGAAACAAATACTTCATATTGATCAGGTGAAAGATTAAAAAATGAATTTGACTCCTGAAAATTCAATCCTCCTAAAGAATAACTAAATGCTCCATTTCCTCCATTTACATCTATGATTTCAAGTTGACCATTATCAGATTCCTGACAATCAGCATCAAATATTTTTAACCCAAAAGTTATTGGATCAATTTCATTGACAAAAACAGAATCGATCCAATTGCAATTACCATTGTAAACAATTTCAAAGCTATACCAATCTGAAGTCAAGTCCTGGATCAAATTGCCTTCTACTCCATTCTCCCAATTAATATTATAACTCATATCTAATGCTCCCTCAATATCAATTATCTCTATTATTCCATCTTCTTCACCCGGACATGATATCGAAGAGATTTCAAAACTTACAGTCAGTCCAGGACAAGGACATTCTATTTCATCTATATCAAAATCAATTTGACTTTGACATTCAGGATATAATATTTTCCGAATCATTACTGAATAAGTTCCACTTGATAAATTATCAAACAGATTACTATTTTGCCAATCAACACCTCCATTAATAGAAAATTCTATATCTGGTTCAATTAGAATTATTTCAGCGATTGCATCAGAAGCATTACATTCTGAAAGGCCTACAATTGACACCTCAGGGTCTGCAAGACGATCTATTATCTGGATTATGTCTATCTCTTGACTAGCCAAGCAATTGGGCATTCCTTGCTCTCTTACAATTACTGTATATGCGCCTGATGAAAGGTTTACAAAATTATCGTCATCGGACCAACTGAGTCCATTATCTATCGAGTATTCCAGGTTACTCCCCTGGGCCATAATCATTAAGCTTCCATTTTCTGGCTCGCAAGTACTTGGCATTTCACTTTCAATATTCACTATTGAAGGCATAATGGCTTCAAATAACTCCAACGCAACACTATCCGTACAATCATGAAAATCCATCGATCTGACCCATACCTGATATTCGCCGGAAGGAATATCTTCAAATTCATTATTGGCTGACCATGTCGTACCATTATCAATAGAGTACTCCAAATTTGGCCCAGCGGATTCAATTAGAATTAATCCGTCAGAAGAATTACAATCACTGGGATCTGCGACGAAAACATCGGTAATGTTTATTTCATTTATGGATTCAATTGTGATTTCGGTTTCATCAATACAATTAAGGAGATCTGTCCGTCTAAGCTGGACAACATACATACCTGAATTGAGTTGGCTAAACTGATTACTTAACTGCCAAGTTAAGCCGCCATCAATTGAAAATTCAAGATTCGATCCACTCGCAAAAACCTCAAGAGAAGTTATTGGATCAAGACAGCTTGAAATGGGATCAATCATCACACTGTCAATAACAGGAGCATTTGGAGCTTCCAATTCAGCTAGCAAAACTTTTTGGCAATCTGGAAATTCCTCACTTCTAGCAATAATTTCGTAAGAACCCGCATCCAACATTTCAAAGAGGATATCTTTTTGCCAATTTAAACCACCATCAATTGAAAATTCAAAATCTGTGGCTTCTCCATCAATTTCCAGAAGTCCATCTGAAGATATACAGTCACCTGGGTTCGTTGTAATTAGTGCAAAGTCAAATTCATCAGCAATTTCCAACTCATGAATAAAGGGGCTGTAACACCCCATATCCATCGGAGTAAATTCCAGACTTAAAATTGTATCCTGACTCAATGATGGGTCAATGATGGGTCAACAGAATCAATATTCCATGATCCGGCGATTCCATTTTGGGATGTCCCAGGAAACACTAAGTTCCCACTATCAAAACAGAGATAATCCGGTATTTCAAACAGCAATTCCTCTGCAGACATTTTCCTAATTAAGATTTCAAAACTGCCATAGCATGAATGGCTTGAATCAGGAGAAAAAACATACAATTCTTCTGAACCACTAATATTAACTGGATCAACAATAGGAATATTCCAGGTACCACCGATAGAATTATCAGATATCATTGGTAACACAAGCGGATCATCAAGTTCACAAATAGTACTATCGATATTAAAAATGATCTCTTCAAAATTTACGACCTCAATTGTCCAGTCTAATTCAGAAGAACAATAAATACTGTCCGGTATAAAGCGGGATACAATACTGCTTAATCCCAGTTGATCAGGGTCAACAATAGGAATAGTCCACTGTCCTGAAATCAAACTATCCCTACTGGAAGTAGGAAACACAAAAATTGAATCATCAATACAAAGGCTTGTTGGAATATCAAATGTAGGAACTGTAGGATCCTGAATAATAAATTCCTGTGTATGTTCAAAAAGACAATTGTTCTGATTTTGGTCCGGGGTCCATATTGAAATCAGCGTATCTGATAATAAAGTATCTGGATTAAAACTGCTTATAGTCCATTGACCAATATATCCTTCATCAGAAATATTATCTAAACTAATGACACCAAAATCCCGGCATATTGGATTGATGGTATCAAAGTTGGGTATTAAAGAATCCAGGACATTTAGAGCATAATAAAATGGTTGATAACATTCATCATCCACCGGAATAAATACATTCTCAATAATTCCTGAAATATTAGTCAGATCAATAATATCGTCATCCCAAAATCCTTCAATACCTTCGTTAGATTCCTTTGGAAAAATTAATTCATCTTCCGAGGAACAAATTTCGAGAGGCAAATCAAAAGAGAGAGGATCTCCACTGATAATATTTATTTCCAATGATAACGATTCTGTGCAAAATGGATCTTCTGGTACAAACAATAAATCTATTGGTCCATCTGACCAATCAGATAAATATATAAATGAAATGTTCCAGCTGCCATCGATATCATTTTCTGAAGAATGCGGAAATTCTAAAATTGATATGTTGGTTCTGCACAATTCCAGTGGAAAATCAAATTCCGGGATAACAATCTCTTCAACAGATATTTCATGTTCGCTTGTAAAAGGACATGGTGTCTCATCACCTTGAGTAAATAAAGCTGAAACTGTCTGTCCTGCATAATCGCCTAATTGTATTGAAGGAACATCCCAATTACCGCTAATGCCTTCGTTTGATACTGTAGGAAAAACCAATAGTCCTTCATCTTCACAATATTCCAAATCTTCAAAATCAAATGTAGACTGGACAACAGGGTGAATAACTATTTCAAGTGAAGGTGTGGATGTACACAAATCATCCTCGACAACAAAAGTATAGATGATCTCATCCCCATTAAAATCAGGATCTGTATTAGGATAATTAAATATCGGATCTACTATATTGGGATTATCAAGATAATCAATGGCTTCAAGTGGGTCAGCGATCCATTCAAAAGGTACAGTTCCGGTTTCGAAATTATAATCGCCCAATAAATTAACGTTGGTATTAGGACAAACTTCAAGATCATTTGTCACCGTGGCAAACAATCCACAACAATTCCCCGTAGCATCAGAGCAATCAGCATCATCAATAAAAACATTGCCCTGAGTTCCACCTTGCATTCCACCTATTTCAATAGTAACTGAAGAAGTTAATGGAATAACACAAATTTCAATCAGAGTCCAACTGTCCGCACCAGAATATGAAAGCGTCTCCCCGTCAATAGTAACCAATAAGTCAGAACAACACCAATCAAAGGTAGGACATTCAAGATCATAACTGAGCCACCAAAATAAAAGGGTGTATGTAGCTCCAGGTGTTAACCCATTAACCGTAGTGCTTATAATTTCGTTAATAAGAGCATCTCCCAGATCTAAATTTACAAAAGTGTTCCCTGAGGGAGATTCAGTAACATTTGATGTACATCCTGGAACAGACAAACTACCAACATCATCAATTTCTTCACTTCCAATTACCGGGGTCCATCCTGTAGGAGCACAGCCTGCACAAACCGGATTATCAAATACTCCATAATCTATGCAAAGCTGAGCATGACTATTCAAACATATTGTCAAATAGGATAAAAGGATTAAAATCCATCGCTCTTTGATCGTTCCAGATGGCATTCACTTGATTATAGTAATACCCAAGGTACTAATAATCAAGAAAATGCACTTGAAGACTAATCTAAATCTTCTCTGTACTTTTTATCATATTTTCTGGTAATATAAAAGCCAGTAAGCAACGCTATTCCTATGCATATAAATATTGAACTAGGTAAACTAATATCATCATCCATACCACCCATTTGAAGGGCTTGACCGATAATAACTCCTAATCCTACACCTATAGCAAGAATACCCATATTAATAAGTAAGATGGCATATAGAGGCATGGCCGTTCTTCTTTTCGATGTCATAAATAAGTCAGCGTTTTGTCCTTGTTCAATCAAAGCCATTCTTTCTTTGTGCCGTGTGCTAAAGAAAAGATATAACACGCCGAAAAATGTTCCAAAGATGACTACCAAGACTAAAAATTCTTCCATTACTTTATTTTTTAAGTGATTTAATTTGTTTTGACGAATTATAGACACGCGAAATTCCTGATCGGTTACAAATCTTCGTATCTTTTATTAATAATAAGATTTATTGGATTATTTGTAACCGATATCTTATATCAGTTGTCAATAGTATGAAATGCATAAGGACGAGGAACTTATATTAATTCAATCTTCTCAAAAAGGAGATATCAAAGCGTACGGAAAACTGGCTACTAAATATCAGGATATGATATTTACTCTCGCGGTAAGAATGTTGAAAAACAGGCAAGACGCAGAAGATCTTTGTCAGGAAGTTCTTATTAAAATATTTAAATGCATTTCGCAATATCAAAGCTTTTCTGCATTTGGTGCTTGGGTCTATAGAATAAGCTATAATGAATGTTTGAACAGAATCAGAAAAGATAAAAGAAACAGAGAAACATATGATGTCAGTGTAAATGAAAAGGAAAACTGGACTGAAACAACAAATGTTCTTGATTCTATTGAAGCACAAGAAAAGAAGGCCATTATCATTAATGCGCTTGACGAATTATCAGAAGATGATCGCTTTATAATTATGGCCTATTATTTTGAAGAATTACCGATTAAGGACATATGTGAAATCACTGATTTAACAGAAAGCAACATTAAGGTAAAATTGCACAGAAGCCGGAAACAATTATACAGGATTTTAAAAAATCCGCAATTAAAAGAAAATTTGATATAATTTTGAATCATACAATTATGGTATCACTGAATGACGAACAAACATTTAAGGAGCTTATAAAATCAACAGCTCATGAATCTGCACCCCAGGGTATGGTATCTACCGTTATTAAACAATTAGAATTAGAGCAATCCGCCATTCGTGTAGACAATCAGTCTTTAATCCCTAAAAAAATCATTCTTCTTCTTAGCATAATTGTAATGGCCTTAGTAGTTTATGCTTTACAAAATAGTACTGGTTCAGATATTCCGATTCTATCTGATCTTTTTCAAAGATTTTCTGCTTTGAGTTTTGAAGTTTCTCTGATTAATAATATTCAAATTTTAAGTAGTATTCCTAAACATTTATTTATCCTGGTCCCGGTAATCCTTTTTCAATTCTATTGGATGAAAAATTATTATGAAGGAAGATATATCTAATCTAATATCAGATTAAGCTTTCCAAGATTTTGATTCTGCATAATGGTTATAGATAGCGTGTATAAAATTTAGTATCATTCCTAATCCGATGATGATATAAATTATAGTAAACAGCTTGCCACCATCTGTCACAGGTGAAAAATCCCCATAACCAATCGTGGTTAAAGTAATTACTGAAAAATATAAAGAATCAATCCAGCTCCATCCCTCTAAATAGTGATAAACTACACTTCCTATTACCAAAATAAATGAAGAGGTTATAAGTAGGTCTCTGTACGCCCTGTCTTTAATAAATGAAATTATTGTTTTGAAAAAAATCATGTCAATGTATTTGAAAATAAAGGTAGCCATTAAGCCAGATTCAAAAGCATCTTGAAAAATTAATTCAACTTCAAACACTTCTTTCTCCACTCGTTAACTTAGTTCAACAATTCATTAATAAGCGGAATTTGAAGTGCATATTCCTCAGGACATCATAGAATTATTTTAAATCAACTCAATAAGAGAAATTGATTTTTACGTATTCAATTGTCTATGATTTTTAAAAATGGTATTTATGCTCTATAATTCAACAAAGTATTACTCGTAAAAATCAAATATTAAATTGTGCTGCAAAGCTCTTTAGAAAGAAAGGATACTCCGCTTCTTCGATGCGCGATATAGCCAGAGAAATGAATATGGAAGCAGCCAGCCTATATAATCACATCTCTTCCAAACAAGCTGTTTTATCCGAGTTACTATTAAGAGTCGCTCAGGAATTCACAGATGGAATGAGCAGCATTAAAAAAACGCAATCCTCTTCTATAGATAAACTGGAAGCCCTTGTGTGCCTACATGTTCAAATGACCGTAAAATATACAGATTCAATATCTCTGATTCCTAATGAGTGGGTGCACCTTGATGATACATCCGTCAAACAATTTTTGAAATTAAGAGACAACTACGAAAAGGCCTTCAAGGATGTAATGATGAATTGTAAAAAAGAAAAGTCATTACATTTTGATAATATCGAAACGGCTAGTTTTTCTGTTTTATCAACATTAAGATGGCTCTATTCGTGGTACACAAAATATCCGGGTTCTAATGTTAAAAAATTGGAACAAGAAATGGTTAAAAGTCTGATATATGGCTTGCAAAGCAAATAATTGACTATCTAACTAACATTTGTTAGTTTTGTGTCCATGTCTGCTAAATTTTACCCACTCAAGGTCATCGATATTCAAAAGACAACACAAGACAGCGTTGTTGTAAGCTTTGATGTACCTTCTGAGCATAAGGATATCTTTTCTTTTACTCAAGGCCAATATCTTACACTAAAAAGCGAAATAAATGGAGAGTCAGTCCGACGCTCCTATTCACTATGTTCTTCAGTTGATGATAATGAATGGAAAGTGGCTATCAAAGAGGTCGCCGGTGGCAAATATTCTACATATGCCAATCATCATTTATCAGAAGGTGACATTATAGAATGTATGCCACCAGATGGTCGTTTCTTTGTAAATATTGATGCAAGCCAACAGAGAAACTATGTGGCTTTTGCAGCTGGAAGTGGGATAACACCAATTTTATCTATCATTAAAACGCATTTAAGTAAAGAACCATCTTCGCGTTTTACGCTATTCTACACGAATAAAAATGCCAAGTCTATCATGTTAAAAGAGGAGTTGGAAGCCCTCAAAAATCTTTACATGAATAGATTCCAGGTGTTTTATTTTCTTACTCAGGAACAACGAAATATTCCTTTGTTTAATGGTCGGATCGATCATGAAAAACTGAAAATCATTTTTAAGACAATCGTCAATCAAGAGCGGATAGACCATTATTTTTTGTGTGGACCGGAAGAAATGATATTTCTTGTAAGAGACTACCTTTTAAGTATCGGCATTGAAAAAAACAAACTTCATTTCGAGTTATTCACAAGCTCTTCAGAGGAAAAACAACAAATAATCAAAGACACAAAAAAGAAGTACGAAGGGCTTGTCTCTGACATAACTGTCATTGAAGGTGGAAAAACTTTAAAATTTGAAATTCCTCAGGGTTCTGATAATATTTTAGATGCTGCACTTTCACATTCGTCAGACTTACCTTTTGCCTGTAAAGGCGGTGTATGTTGTACTTGTAAAGCCAAATTACTTGAAGGTGATGTGAATTTATTAGTAAATTATGGATTGGAAGAGGAAGAATTAGAAAAGGGATATATCCTCTGTTGTCAAGCTATCCCCATCTCCGATAAAGTTATTGTTGATTTCGACAGCTAAAATTTATATGATGATCAAAGATATTGACCAAAAAGAAATTGAATTCCAGAAAAAAATAGATGATGGGCAAAACATAGAGCCTAAGGACTGGATGCCTGAAAAATATCGTAAAACTCACATTCGACAGATAAGCCAACATGCTCATTCTGAGATCGTAGGCATGCTCCCGGAAGGCAATTGGATCACAAGAGCACCAAGTTTGAGAAGAAAAGTTGCCTTATTAGCAAAAATACAAGATGAGGCAGGCCATGGCTTATATTTATATAGTGCAACGGAAACTTTGGGAATAAGCAGAAATGAACTCACCGAGCAATTATTATCCGGAAAAGCTAAATATTCAAGCATATTCAATTACCCCGCATTAACATGGGCAGACATGGGTGCCATTGGATGGTTGGTCGACGGTGCAGCGATTATAAATCAAGTTATGTTAACTCGTACTTCTTATGGTCCATATGCAAGGGCAATGGTTCGGATTTGTAAAGAAGAAAGTTTTCACCAAAGACAAGGATTCGAAATCATGCTTACACTTTGCAGAGGTTCCGAAGCACAAAAAGCAATGGCACAAGATGCCTTGAATAGATGGTGGTGGCCTTCCTTGATGATGTTTGGACCCACAGATTCTGAATCCACACATACTGAATTGTCTATGAAGTGGAAAATAAAACTGAAAACTAACGACGAACTCAGACAGCAATTTATTGATAACACAGTTCCTCAGGCAGAAATTTTAGGGATATCAGTTCCAGATCCTGAACTTAAATGGAATGAAGAAAGAAAGCATTATGATTTTGGTCCTATAGATTGGGAAGAATTCTGGAATGTAGTCAAAGGGAATGGACCTTGTAATAAGGAACGAATTGCTGCCAGAACCAATGCATGGGAAAAAGGAGCTTGGGTCAGAGACGCTGCTATGGCATATGCTGAAAAAGCTAAACTAAAACAAGCTATATAGTTTGGACTGTTAGCGCTTTTAAATAGTGAACTTAATAAACTAATAATATGAATAGAGATTGGCCAATTTGGGAAGTTTTTATAAGAAGTAAAAATGGTTTAGAACACAGACATGTAGGAAGCCTCCATGCTTCTGATGCCGAAATGGCGCTTGAAAATGCACGAGATGTATATACCAGAAGGATGGAAGGTGTAAGTCTTTGGGTTGTTGAATCCAAATATATTACTGCCTCAAATCCCGAAAAAAGTGGAGAATTGTTTGAACCAGCAAAAGATAAAGTCTACAGACATCCGACTTTTTACAAATTACCGACGGAACTGAAACATATATAATGGATAAAAAACTGTATCGATACGTGTTAATGTTGGGAGATAACTCGATGATTCTGGGTCATCGTCTTTCTGAATTATGTGGACATGGACCCAGTCTTGAAACGGATATCGCTCTAACAAATATGTCTTTGGATTTATTCGGTCAAGTCAGATCTTATTTTCAATATGCTGCACAAATTAAAGGAGGGAATTCAACTGAAGACTCCATCGCATTTTTGAGAGATGAAAGAGAATATTATAATGTTCTTCTTGTAGAACAAAAAAATATAGATTTTGCCCATGTCATAGCGCGTCAATTTCTTTTTGATGCTTATCATCTTCCATTACTTGAAGGCTTGTGCCAAAGTAAGGATACACAACTCAATGCCATAGCACAAAAATCAATTAAGGAAGCTCGTTATCATGTTAGATTTTCTTCTGAGTGGGTGAAAAGATTAGGGGGCGGAACTGAAGAAAGTCATAATCGTATGCAGGCCGCCATAGATTATCTGTTTCCTTATACTGAGGAATTATTTCAAATTTCTGAAGTTGAACTCGAATTGTCAAAACAGACTATCGCACCTGATTTAGAATTGGTCAAGAAGGCTTTTGATGAAAGATGTTCTGAAATTTTTAATCAAGCATCGATTACAATTCCGGAAAGCCGTCGGTTCTATGACAAAGGAAAACAAGGTATTCATTCCGAACATTTCGGATACATCCTTAATCAATTACAATACATGCAACGTGCGCACCCCAATCTTGAATGGTAGATATTTCTCTAAATATCGACAATCAATTAATCCATGACACATTGGTATCCATCTCTGATCCTGAAATTCCAGTTTTATCCATAATGGACATGGGCATTGTCAAGGATGTAAAAGTGGAAGAAAAAAAGGTTTTTATCAAGTTAACTCCTACCTATTCAGGATGCCCGGCTATGGATACGATAGCATTTGATATCAAGGAAGCCATAGATAATCTTGGATTTGACACCTATGTTGAACTTGTTTTGTCTCCTGCATGGTCTACTGATATGATAAGCCAGCGAGGGCGACAAAAATTAGAAGAATATGGTATTGCTGCCCCGCTTGAAGAAAGCTTGGATAAAAGAGCTTTACTGGAAGGAGAAAGAATTATAAAATGTACTAATTGCGGGTCAAACAATACTAAAATGGTGTCTCAATTTGGTTCTACTGCCTGCAAAGCTCTATTTAAATGTGAAGATTGTTTGGAGCCCTTTGATTATTTTAAATGTCTAAAATAAATTATGAGCGATACACTTTTATTTGAAAGAGATGGTCATGTCGCCAAAATCATCTTCAATCGACCGGAAAGCTACAACAGTGTCAATAAAGAAATGGCCATGGCTTTCCTTAAAGCAATGAAAGAGTGTGAAGAAAATGATGATATACGTGCCATATATATTACAGGAAATGGTAGAGCCTTTTGTGCAGGTCAGGATCTGAAAGAAGTTACGGACCCTGATAATGGATTAGAAATTGGAGATATTGTTAAACAACATTATACGCCTATGGCTCTCGCCATATATAATATACCAAAGCCTGTTATTGCTGCCGTCAACGGGGTTGCAGCAGGAGCGGGTGCAAATCTGGCATTAATTTGTGATATCATTGTAGCTAAGGAGTCCGCTACATTTATTCAAGCTTTTAGTAAAATTGGTCTTGTTCCCGATACAGGAGGAAGCTATTCGCTGCCAAGATTGGTTGGATTCCAAAAAGCAATAGCACTAGCTATGCTTGGAGATAAAGTAGACGCCATTGAAGCCGAAAGAATAGGGATGATTTATAAATATTTTTCTGAAGAAGACTTCTCTGAAGCCTCACTTGCCATGGCTAGAAAATTATCGAATATGCCAACAAAAGGATTGGGTTTAACCAAAAAAGCATTCAATACAGGTCTTTGTAATTCCTTTGAAGATCAACTGGGAGTAGAAGCCGAATATCAAATTGCAGCAGGACAGACATATGATTATAAAGAAGGTGTCCAGGCGTTCCTTGAAAAGAGGAAACCAGATTTTAAAGGACAATAAATGATTATCACATTTTAAAATTAAGAAAGCTAAAATTAAATGAAAGTAGGTGTCATCGGTTCGGGAACAATGGGTAGTGGGATTGCACAAATCGCCTCAACTTATGGTTGTTCAGTCCAACTATATGATCTTAATAGCGAGGCGCTCACAAAAAGTAAATCATCTCTTGAAAAAATTCTTAATCGGCTTATTGAAAAAGAAAGAATTACATCTGCGAAGAAAGATGAAATAATAGGAAACATCCATTACAGCACTAATTTGGAAGACCTTAGCCAATCAGATCTAATCATAGAAGCTATTGTTGAAAATCCAGAAATAAAAAAATCTGTTTTCCAAAAGCTGGAAGCACTAGTTAGTTCTGATTGTATTATCGCTAGCAATACCTCTTCTCTTTCTATTACTTCATTAGCAGCATCACTTCAAAAGCCGAATCGCTTTATAGGAATTCACTTTTTTAATCCGGCTCCTCTCATGAAACTTGTTGAAATAGTGCCCGCAATCCAAACAGATAAAAGCATTGTTGAACAGGTAAATGAAACAATTCAATCTTGGGGGAAAACAACTGTTCAAGTTAAGGATACCCCTGGTTTCATTGTAAACAAAGTTGCACGCCCCTTTTATAGTGAAGCCTTACGCATTTTTGAGGAAGGAATTTCTGATTTTGCTAGTATTGATTTCGCAATGAAAACAATTGCCGGGTTCAGAATGGGGCCTTTTGAGTTAATGGACTACATCGGCAATGATGTCAATTACACAGTCACGGAAACAGTGTGGGAGTCCTTTTATTATGACCCGCGTTATAAACCGTCATTTACTCAGAAAAGATTAAGTGAAGCTGGATATTTAGGTAGAAAATCAGGTAAAGGATTTTTTGATTACAACAACACCAATGGTGCTGATATAATAAACGAGGACGAAACGCTTCTTCAATATATAGCCAATCGGATCGTTATGATGCTCATTAATGAAGCCGCAGATACTTTGCATATCAGAATTGCCAGTAAAGAGGATATTGATCTCGCCATGACCAAAGGCGTTAATTACCCTAAAGGACTTTTGGCTTGGGCAGATGAAATTGGAATTCAGACTTGTGTTGATAGTATTGATGCCCTTTATGATGATTACAGGGAAGATCGTTATCGCTGTTGCCCTCTATTAAGAATGATGGCTAAGGAAGGAAAGATATTTTTTAATAAAGAAAATATCAAAAATGAATAAGCTTGGAAACTATGTGCTTGGAGACTGGATAGAAGGTGAAGGAGATGGTAGAGCTATTTATAATGCTATCAATGGAGATCTAATCCACAAAGCTTCTACAGATGGTCTTGATTTTGAAAAAATTCTCCAATTTGGCCGTGTGACTGGTGGTAAGCTTATTAGGCAAATGAGCTTTCAGGAAAGAGGCAATATGCTCAAAAAGCTAGCCCTTTATTTAACAAAAAGAAAAGAACAATTTTACGAAATAAGCTATCTGACCGGAGCCACTAAAACCGATAGTTGGATAGACATTGAAGGAGGTTTTGGAAATTTATTTGCCAATGCTTCCTTAAGAAGAAATTTTCCAAGTTCACATTATCATGTTGACGGAGATCCGATTGATCTCTCTAGAGGGGGTTCGTTTATGGCACATCATATCATGGTGCCAAAAAGAGGTGTTGCCGTACATATCAATGCCTTCAATTTTCCTATCTGGGGCATGCTTGAAAAATGTGCCGTCAATTGGATGGCCGGAGTTCCAGCAGTTGTAAAACCTGCGACGTCAACATCCTTTCTTACAGAAGCTGTCGTAAGAGAAATTATCAAATCTGAGATTTTACCAGAAGGAGCATTACAACTTATTTGTGGATCGGCCGGCAATATTCTTGATTATGTCAATTCTCAGGATGTCGTAACATTTACAGGATCTGCAGTCACCGGTAAAATGTTGAAATCTCATCCAAGAATTATAGAAGAATCTGTTCCATTTAATATGGAAGCCGATTCTCTGAATTGTTCCGTATTAGGAGAAGATGCTATACCCGGAACACCTGAGTTTGGCCTCTTTATCAAAGAAGTCCGCAAAGAAATGACTGTGAAATGCGGGCAAAAATGTACAGCGATAAGAAGGATCATTGTTCCAGAAAACCTCGTTGAAGATGTTCAAATTGAATTAGGGAAAGCTCTTGCTAAAGTGACGATAGGAGATCCTAGGTCAGAAGGCGTTCGGATGGGGGCATTGGTAAGTAAAGACCAGGTTGCAGAAGTTAAAGATCAGGTTGCAAAATTATCAGAGACAGCAGAAATTGTTTATGGCAATTTAGAGAGCGTTGAGCTCATTGATGCCGATGCAAATGCCGGAGCTTTTCTAAGTCCAATATTACTTCTTGAAAAAGATCCACACACCAATATATCTGTACATGAACTGGAAGCTTTTGGTCCGGTAAGTACGATTATTCCGTACAAAAATATGGAAGATGCAATTGAGCTTTCTCAAATGGGCAAAGGTTCATTGTGTTCTTCAATTGCAAGCTATAATGATGATTTAGCTAAGGAATATATTCTAGGAGCCGCAAGCCATCATGGAAGAATTCTGGTTTTGAATAGAGAAAACGCACGACAAAGTACAGGTCATGGTTCCCCATTACCCTACTTAGTACATGGAGGTCCCGGACGTGCCGGAGGAGGTGAAGAAATGGGTGGTATGAGAGGTATAGAACATTACATGCAACGTTGCGCTATCCAAGGGACACCTACTACAATAGCTCATGTCACTGGAATCTATCAAGCTGGAGCTAAATATATTGACAGCCCTCAACATCCCTTTAGTTACCATTTCGAAGATATTAAAGTGGGCATGTCTTTAAAAACGCACAAACGAACAATCACCGATGGTGATATTATCAATTTTGCAAACTTAACCTGGGATCACTTTTACGCACATACTGATATTACTTCACTGGAAGGCAGCATTTTTGAGAAAAGAGCAGCACATGGATATTTCTTACTTGCCGGAGCTGCAGGGTTATTTGTGTACCCCAACAAAGGACCGGTTGCAGCTAATTATGGCCTTGAAGAATGCCGTTTCTTAAAACCGATTTACCACAACGATACAGTGTACGTGCGATTGACATGCAAACAAAAAGTAGATCGAGATGCTAAAGGAAAAGAGTTGCCCGCCGGCGTCGTAAAATGGTATGTCGAAATTTTTGATCAGGAAGATGAATTGGTTGCAATTGCAACAATCCTCACTTTGGTTCAAAACAAGAATCCTTTTCATCCATTTGATAAGGAAAATATAGATGAAGCTCTCAAAAACCTGAAGACAGATTCTAAATCGCAGTGGGGTATCATGGGTCCTCAGCATATGTTGGAACATCTCATCTGGCAATTTGATATTTCTATGGAAAACATAGATATCAAAGTTTACACTCCAGAAAAATTGATTGAAAAATATCAGGAAGCAATCTATAATTTCAGACCCATGCCCAAACAATATGAGCATCCTATGTTAAGAAAAGGAGAGCAGGAAGATCTTCAATACGAATCATTAGAAGAGGCAAAAAAAGTATTGCTTGATAAATTTGATGAATACATCAATTACTTTGGAAAGCACAAAGGAAGATTAACTGCAAATCCTGTTTTTGGATCGCTTACTAAGTTCGAGTGGGATCTTGTACATCGGAAACATTTCGATCACCATTTTAATCAATTTCAATTAATATAACTCCAGCAATTATATCTTGACTTAAAAGGAAAGATATTCAATGGTCTATGAATAAAAAAATACTAAAGAATGCATTCAAATTGATTTGTCAGGCGAAAGCCATGACTGAATTTTATGAGAAGAATTTCAAATTAGTTTCAAAATATGTTCATGCGACATCGAGAGGACATGAAGCTATTCAGATTGCAGCCGGTCTTCAACTATTGCCTCAAGATTTTGCTTTTCCTTATTATCGGGACGATGCTATGCTTCTTGCAATTGGTATGAGGCCTTATGATTTAATGCTTCAATTGCTGGCAAAAAAAGACGATCCGTTTTCCGGAGGTAAATCCTACTATTCACATCCAAGCCTAAGGGATGAAGACAAGGTTAAAATTCCACATCAATCATCAGCCACAGGTATGCAAGCCATTCCGGCTACCGGTGTAGGCATGGGTATTCAATATAGGGAGTCTCAAATGTTTGTCAAAAACAACAAAAAGAAAATGCCTCTGGTGTTGTGCTCTTTAGGTGATGCTTCTATAACCGAAGGTGAAGTAGCTGAAGCATTTCAGATGGCGGCCCTCAGGCAGCTACCAATCATTTATCTTGTTCAGGATAATGAATGGGATATTTCCGCCAGCGCTGATGAAATACGAGCACAGGATGCCTATGGATATGCACAAGGATTCAAGGGTCTCGAAGCTGTTAGTATCGACGGAACTGATTTTATTAATTCTTATGAAACGATCAAACAAGTCATTAGTACTGTAAGAAAAGAACGCCGTCCTTTTCTGATTCATGCCAAAGTACCCTTACTCAATCACCATACTTCGGGAGTAAGAATGGAATGGTATAGAGATGACCTGGAGGAAGACCGGGCAATGGATCCATTCCCCAAGCTAAAGTTCGAAATGGAACAAGCTGGATTTTCCGAAAAGCAAATTCAAAATATAATTAAGTCTGAGAGTGCTCTAGTAGAAAGTGACTTCTCGCAAGCTCTGAATAGTCCGGAACCAGATCCAGAAGAAATCTATAGTCACCATTTTGCTCCAACTGAAATTACTGAAGAGCAAGGTAATCGTCAGGGTGAAGGACAAGATGAAGTAGTCATGGTAGATTGTGCCCTTCATGCAGTAGAAGAATTGATGCACAAACACAAGGAATGCCTATTGTATGGTCAGGATGTAGGAGCTCGGCTTGGTGGTGTATTCAGAGAAGCAGCTACTCTAGCCCAGAAATTTGGCGACGAGAGAGTTTTTAACACTCCCATTCAGGAAGCTTTTATCGTCGGTTCTACAGTTGGAATGTCTGCCACCGGATTAAAACCAATTGTCGAAGTTCAATTTGCAGATTATATCTGGCCGGGTCTTAATCAACTCTATACAGAGGTCAGTCGTTCATCATATTTAACCAATGGAAAATGGCCCGTTAGTATGATCCTTAGAGTTCCTATTGGCGCATATGGTAGTGGAGGTCCTTATCATTCAGGAAGTGTTGAATCCGTTGTAACAAACATAAAAGGACTTAAAGTGGTCTACCCTTCTAATGGAGCAGATCTGAAAGGTCTTATTAAGTCCGCATATTACGATCCCAATCCCGTTGTTATCTTCGAGCATAAGGGTCTGTATTGGTCAAAGGTAAAAGGAACAGAAAGAGCAAAAGTTATTGAGCCTGATGAAGATTATATTATTCCAATTGGGAAGGCTAACACAGTTCTTAAATCAAACTTGGATCTTGAAAATAAAATAACAATCATCACCTATGGAATGGGAGTGCATTGGGCATTGAATGCTGCAGAATTTTTCCCAGAATCAATAGAAGTGCTTGATTTGAGAAGTTTATATCCATTAGATGAAGAAGCGATATTTGAATCTGTGAAGAAAAACAATAAATGCATTATCCTTACTGAAGAACCAGTAAATTCATCTTTTGCTAGAAGTATAGCAGGTATGATTCAGGAGTTTTGTTTTGAATCCATGGATGCTCCGATAAAAGTTTTAGGATCTGAAAATGTTCCTGCGATGCCACTTAATTCACTCCTCGAAGCTGAAGTTCTTCCTAATGTTGAAAAAATAAAAAATGTAATTGCTGAACTGCTTGAATATTAATTCAAGTTTTCTTTTTCAATACTATTTTCTCATCCTGTTTTGCGATAATTTTATCGTAAAGTCTTTTCAAGCTTTTATAATGTTCGGGTAAAAAGATGTCAGATTTGATCTTCAAATAATAGACTACATTTAACTTATTTCCAATAAGCTTAGGGTCATATGTGAAGCTTGCCAATCCATTGTCTGTCACCATAGACAATTTTTCCGGATAAGATTCTAATTCATACCCTTCCGGAATCTCCAGATTGAAAATCCTTCGTATATCATTTAGCTGATTATAAAAGATTGGGAAATCCCTTTCATCATCTGTAAAAGGATTTTCGCTAATCCCTTCATTAAAATCTCCATCTATAAAAAGCTGAGGCCCGATTTTTCTTAACTTATTGAATTTGCTTTCATTAAATTTTAAACTAATCGGTTTATAAATGTTATCAAGATTTTCAATAGAAATCACTTCATAAGTATCTTCTTGTAATTCTTCCTCTTCATCGGACTCTTCATCATCTACGTCTTTGCTAGAGCTGCCATCTACATCCTGATTATCTTCGTCTTCTTCTTTATCATCCAGCTCGATTCTATATTTAACAGAAGCAAACTTTGATAATCTGGATACACCTTCGAAGTTCAATGACATATCATCTTCATTGATTGAAACTTTACTTGATGAAACCTCTTGATATTTATTTGGATTGAAAATATCTATTATTCTAGATTTCGATTTTTCAACAAGAAGACCATTTATGTTAACAGCTCTTGTCGGCAACATTCCAGCAGGAACATACTTTGATGTGGCGTCCAATAGGATTTCTTCATTATTAATTCTAACAAGGATTATTAGATAATTTAATTCTGATAAACTTGGAAATTTTTTATTTAAAAGGCCTCTAAATCTTGATTTTGTAACTACAGGAAAAGCTGTTACTTCTGCTCTTTTTAATAAATTCAATAATAACAAATTGATATCCCCAATATTTCCTGTTTTTGTTTTTATTAAATCCTTTATTCCAACGTCTTTTCTTGAACTAATGGATTTATTCCAATTAAAATTTGTTCTTACATAATCGTAGATAAATAATGTCCTTTCTTTAAGAGAAAGCGCTAGAGCCTCATCAATCAAAAAGTCCAAATCTTTAGTTTTCTTTTTTAATTCCCTTCCAAAATTCTCAGCTTCCAGAAGATTATCTCCTATTGTTTTCCAATCTTTTGAAAAGTATTCCTTTCTTCCATCATGATAAATAAAAGAATGAATTTCAAATTTAACACCTGACTTGTAGTCATTTTCATTCAAAATATAGTCGTCGTCCTTGAAAGCGGGGATATTTTTTGCTGCGTAGCTAACCATTCTCTCACCAAAATTAGATCCTACAACATCTTTCTCTTCTTTATATAGAGAAATAGTTCCAGTCGCAATTGGTGTCAATACAAAATTGCTAGGAATGGAAATTTTAAAATTCGAATAATTGGTAGGGATGTCATTTTGAAAATCCCATTTAGGAATAGTATAAATATAAGGGGAATTAATAGTGTATTTTACATCTATTACTGAACCAGATTTTACATTCGGCAAAGCAAATTTTACTTGCTTCCAGTTTTCTGTGCTTTCTTCTTCATATACATTTTTTTTCGAAAGCTGATGCTTTTCAACTTTCCCATTTATCACATTATAGGTGTATGCTTTTAATTTTGTTACTTTCTCTCTATTACTCCCCTTATTATAAAGGGGGATACTAAATTTCCCATACTTTTCTCCCTCTTCAGAATAGACTTTAATCCTGAAGTGATAATCAATACCCAACAATATCTTTTCAGACCCATAAATGAATCGACTCGACATGGAAGATAAGAGATATGCAGCTGAAGCAGTGCTATCTTTATGGTGTAAAGTTTGAAATACAACATCATCTTCAACTTTTTTGGTATTCTGTCCAAAAGATTGAGCCATTGAAATACCAAATATTGATAGTAGAAAAATATATTTCTTCATTCTACAAGGTTTTTTTAAGTGTTATTTGTGTTAGTTCCTTTTTTCTCGCCTTATCAAAAAATGACTTTAATTCAACATATTCTTCCTTGGGATATACGCCTTCATTAAGTATAAAAGACCGGGAGATTAGAATCATATTCTCTTTCTCTTTTATTTTTATTTGATAAGACCCATATTCATTTTCGTTGTTATAGTCATACGCATCTTCGAATAAAGAATATCCAGTCGGCAGTTTATAAACGAAGTTACTTTCACGTTTATAAGATCGTTGAAATTGAATTGGATAGTCCCTCTTTTTATCCTTTTTTAGCTTAGGGATATCTAAATGATCCACATTGACTGGGAACATTATATAATCTCCAACCTTTTCATAAAAAGATTTCGCTTGAACATTTAATTTACTTAAAACTTCAATATTGTCCTCATCAAACAAGATATCTTTTTTAATAATTTTACTACTTTTTAAATTTGAATAAACATTATCTGTAAAATAGGATTCTATTTTTTTGTCCTCGTTTTTAACAATGTGTTTCATGTCCAGATATTCAATCCCAATTTGTTTTCTCTCAATGGCAAATTCTACATCTCCAGTTATATTAATCTCGCTAAAAGCCTTTGTAGAAGTACAATTGTAGTCCAGACCATATTTTGGAGTATAGCTTAATTCGCCTCCATCCTCATTAACCAATAACACCCGTCTGTCATCTGTAAAGTCTCCTAAAAAATTAAAAGGTGCATCGTTAGAAGTGCAGTCCAACCAGATCGTGTCTTCTGATAATGGTACTCTCAATATTATGTGATTACCCTGTCTTAAACTAAAGTAATCGCTGTAAAAGGAATCTTTGGTGTCACTTCCCGCCTCAACAACTACATAATCCGAGTTAATGTCGAACTGACTCAACAGTGCCTGAGTGTAGAATGTTAGTGCCTTACAATCCCCATATTTCAATTCATGAACCTTTTCATAAGACATTGGTTTAAATCCCCCTTCATCCAATGAAACACTTACATATCTTGTGTTTTCCTGGATATACTTATAAATTTTTTTAACAAGATCCTTTTCCGATGACGCATTTATTGCACCCCTAATATCCTTGAAGATTTTCTCATTGATGAATTTTTCGCCTTCCAGCAAAACATCATAATTCCATTTTCCTAGTTCATTCCAATTATTGGCCTTGCCCTTATTACCTTGATAAACAAATTGATCTGAATTAATCTCCAAAGATGGAAATATCGAATCCTGGGGAGCATATCGTTCTTTCACTATGGCATTTAAATTCAAAGCCTGGTAATGGAATTCTGATTTCGCCGTAATCCCTTCGAGGTTTAAATTTGTTCCTTTGGATCTTAAATTTAATCCTGAAATATTATTAATTGAATATTCGCTTTTCTCAACAGATACCCTATAACCAGGAATAGGGTTCCACAATGGAATATCTGTGTTTTTAGTTTTTAACTCATAAGAATATTTAACAGTAATCGGATATTCAGATGTTTCAAAATCAAAATGCTTGCGTCTGTAATCAGTTATTATTGAATATCCATCAAATGAAGCTATATCTTCAATTTCTTTATTTTTAATTTCTCGAATTAAGTTTCCCCCATTATCAAAGTATTTTATTTCAATATTTTTTAACTGCGATGTTCCATCTTTATACCCCGCGTTGAAATCCAAAAATCCCTTGGCCTTTGAATTAAGAACTGTAATTGTCCTATCAACTTTTTTATGAACATTTGAAACACTGTGTATTTCAGTTACCAGATTAGCGTGCCTAACAACGGCATTGGCATTTTTAAGTAAGGATTTATTTATTTGATCAACAGCCAAAGAAGATTGGTTGAACAAGAAAAAAGGATAAAACAACAAACAAAAAAGAATGCAGCAACACTTTTTTAAATTCAATAGACTGAAATAAAAGTTTTTGCAAGCTTTTGTCATAATATCAAATTAACGATTTATATATAATCCACCATTATACAATTTATGTATTTATAATCTTTACTATCAAAAAAGCATTAATTAAATTACAAAGTGTGATTTTTGCGTTATATAAAACAATGGGAATATTGTTTTTTCATTCAAAAATATATTTATGAATAAGAGACTGATGATTTTGCTTTTTGCGGTATCGGTATTTACACCATTATGGGCACAAGAAGCAGAAATAAGTGGTTTTGAACTTTCAATTGATCAAGATTATTTTGCTGACTTCTTAAGAGACAAACCTTATACCGATCGGAATTATACCATCGGATTGCGGATAGGTATGTATGGTGAATTGGCAGACCATCCATATCTTGGGTTGCCGTGGGTACGTAATAAGGTCGATGAATTTTTGGTTGATAAACTCCTCTATGGCATGGGTTTCAGACAAGACAAGGTATCCCACAATTTTGCCTTTACAATCAATGGCTTTAGTCCCTTACACATTTCTAATCAAACTTCAGATTTTAATCTGGCGCTTGCAGATGGGTATAATCTTTCTGAAGACAGACCTTTCTCATCCTTTACCGGTTTTCGCAGTACCCGACGAATTGAAGGCAATAAATTATTTGTTCATTCTGCCAAACAACTGGATCTTGCTA
The DNA here is from genome assembly GCA_965248155.1 of Saprospiraceae bacterium. Lineage (GTDB taxonomy): Bacteria > Bacteroidota > Bacteroidia > Chitinophagales > Saprospiraceae > RFSX01. Next base: position 831,386 of record CBDFIO010000002.1, on the reverse strand, counting down.
TTAATACCTCTTTTACTTTTGGCTTCGCAAGTTTAGGTTTTGCAGAAGGCCTTGAAAATTTATTCGGAGATAACAGGCCTGATGGAAATCTTTGGGAAAAGAATGATACCCTTCCATATCCAAGTGGTCAAGTCCTCCCCGCTCCTCTTCCTTTATTCATGTATTCTCTTTCTGTAGAAGCTGTTGTATGGAGACCAATGAGGCAAGTCGTATTACAACTGAGGCCTGAACTAAACTTAGGATACTATACGAATTTCGGAATAGGCCTGGACTTTGGAAAAGTTCTAAACGTCGAACGTCATGTTGACAACCTTTCATATACAGATACAAATAATCCGGGGATATTGGTCGTCAGTAATCAGTATTTAGCCTTTTCCATTGTCGCCGGGGGAACAGCAAGATGTAGTTGTTTATAATGGACACCTCAGTGGCATTCTCAGTGGTAATAAAAATGATTATGCCAGTCTCAACAACACAAATATTTTTGTTTTGGAAGCTTATGCAGGAGCAAAACTTCAAATTTCAAAAAAACTTGAATTATCGTTTTCACTTAATGCACGAAGTGCTGAAGTCAAAATGCCATATCGAAAGACACCATTGTGGGGTACCTTTGGGATGAAAATTCTTCTGGCAGAAGAAGGAGAAGGTTGTTATGATTGATTAATTGATTAACTTCAGAGAAGAATATATTATGGAAAAATCTCTGAAGTGGACCATTCTTTTTCTTTTGATCGTTGTACTGACACAATCTGATTTATTTATTGGTTTTGAAACAAGTTGTTCCTTCCTTGGATTTCCCAATTGGCTTTGGTACATGATAGTAGTCCACCTTTTATTTGTTGTTTCTCTTTATCTTTTTTCGCGCAGCTATTATAAAAATGATAATCTGTAGATGATCTATTTTATCTTGATAGCTTATAGCGCATTTACCTTTTGGGGAAGTCTTATAGGTATAAAATCAAAAGAAGCTACTCCAGAATCCTACTTTCTTGCCAATAGAGATCTAAAAACAATTAGTCTATTCTTCACTATCCTGGCAACAAATTTTAGTGCATTTTACTTTCTAGGATTTGCAGGAGAAGGGTACAAGATAGGCTTTGCTCAATACACTATTATGGGTCTGGGGACTGCATTGGCTGCTCTTGCATTTTTTATCATAGGGGTTCCAATTTGGAAATTGGGGAAAAGTAAATCCTATATCACTCCTGCTGAACTGGTATACGGCGAAAGTAAAAGCAGAAATCTCAGCTATCTGTTTTCAGCTGTAATGATCATATTTACCTTGCCGTATCTATCATTGCAAATCATTGGCGGAGGATACGTTCTGGAAAATCTGACTGATGGTCAGATCGGATATAACTTAGCCATCATTCTATTGACTGTATTTACCATCATTTATGTAGTTATCGGTGGAATGGAAAGTGTTGCAAAAACAGATCTGAAGCAAGGACTAATGCTTATTCTCTTTATGGTTCTTGCATTCGTTCTGATTGCAGATAAATTAGGGGGAATAAATGTAGCTAATCAGAAAGCTTTTGCAATTGATCCTGAGCTCTTTTCTCTCTCGGGGTCAATCAACATTATGAACCCAAAAAGTGGTTTAGTTTTATTGTTTTCTGGTTTTTTTGCATTCCTATGTTCCCTCAGTTGTTTATGAGATTTTATATTGCTAAAGACATTCCTACCCTCAAGAAGTCAGCAATTCTATATGCTATTATTCCTCTTTTTATTGTAATCTTCCCGGTTATCATCGGCGTATGGGGTCATATTACATTTCCTGGGTTGGAAGGAAAAGCGTCTGATCAAATTCTACCCATGATGCTTCTAGAGCACAGTTCAGAATGGGTTGCAGCATTGGTAATGACTGGAGCGATCGCTGCTTTTATGTCTACTTTAGATTCTCAGCTACTCGCCTTAAGCACAATGATTACCCGTGATTTTTACATACCAATTAGCAAGAAGACACTCGACTTTAAAAAAGAGGTCTTTGTCGGAAGGGTTTTGGTTGCATTATTTGCTGTGATAGGATTACTCATCGCTTTCAGACCTTTCGATACTATTTTTGAAATGGGAAAAATGGCTTTTACAGGTCTTGCCATATTATTTCCAGTTAGCTTTTTTCTTGTAAAATATCGAATCAATTCTACATTGGCAATAGTTTCAATCTTGATAGGCCTCTTTCTTCTATTTGGATTTAATTATGGTTTAATTCCTGAATCTTGGTCTTTTGGATTTGAATCTTTTATAATCATCATAGGCATTTGCTTTCTCATTAACTTGCCAGCATTATTCAATAAGAATATTATCAATAATAAATGAATTAGAATGGATAAAAATATTTTAGGCTTACGTACAACGGCCTATATGGTATCAGACATCGATAAAGCCAAAATTTGGTATAGTAAAGCGTTTTCCACGAATCCTTATTTCGATGAATCCTTTTATGTAGGATTTAATATCGGGGGCTATGAATTAGGTTTAATGCCTGAAAAAGAGAAGATTCAAAGTAAAACAAGTAATGTGTTGTCCTATTGGGGTGTGAATGATATCAACAAAATGTTTCAACATTTTATCAATCTTGGAGCACGAAGCCATGAAATACCCACAAATGTAGGTGGTGAACTAATGGTTGCTTCCGTCTTAGATCCGTGGGATAATACAATTGGTCTTATCTATAATCCTGAATTTAAATTGCCGGATTAGATTTCTATGGGTACAGTTCTGACAAAGGCCGTTTCGAATGACATCGTTGTGTTGGTTCCTTCTACACCATCAATAGGTTGGATTTTTTCATAAATAACATCCCTCAAATGACGATTATCTCTTGCAAAAATCTTAACTAGAATAGCATACCGTCCAGCGATATTGACACATTCTACAATCTCAGGAATCTCGCTCAACTCCTCTTCTACTTTCCTGTGGACTTTTGAGTTATCCAACATAATCTGAGTAAATGCAGATGTTTTATATCCCAATTTCCAAGTATCTAATTGAATCGTTGTCCTCTGCAAAATCCCTGTTTCCTTAAGTTTTTTAATTCTTTGGTATCAGTGTATTTGAAACTTTCAACTTCTTCGCTAATTGAATTAATGGAATTCTTGCGTCAACTGTCAATTCTTTCAAAATTCTAGCGTCAAATGCGTCAAGTTTAATTTTTTCCATATTATATAAGATCTAAATATTACATTATAACTCTAATTTAATATAATAAAATACTTTATGACTTAGTATCGTCATTTATTGAACATATATGTCTCTTTTCTAGTTATTTTGAGTCATAATAAATGATAAACATATTTGATAATACTTAAAAATTATTAGCTATGAACTTTACTTCTGTACTAACTGTCAGCATCATCCTTTTCTCTGTAATTGATATTATTGGGTCTCTACCTATTATTATTAATATGAAAAAGGAAGGAGTAGCTATTGAAGCATCTACAGCTACGATTGTCTCAGCAATAATCATGATAAGCTTCCTATTCTTTTGAGCTTCTATTCTCGGACTTTTTGGGATCGAGATATCATCCTTCGCTATTGCAGGTTCACTCGTAATGTTTTTTATCGGACTAGAAATGATATTGGGTCAGCGTTTTTTCAGGTCAGACAATATCGAAAATGCATCGGGCAGCATCGTACCAATTGCATTCCCCCTATTAGCAGGAGCGGGTACATTGACAACGATTATTTCGCTTAAAGTTGAATATGATAACCTCAGCATAATCACGGCTATCGTTGTGAATCTATTAATAACGTGAGTTCGATGTAAGACTAGGCCAAAAGGAGTTGTTTGGTATCGACCAGATTCTTATAAATGGAGGGTTTAGATTCTTTAAACCCGTAGGCACAAAGTCCACCAAGTATATTGACGAAAAATCCGGCAAAGGAACGATGCCTTGTATGTTCGATCTGTGAAATATTTTTGAGTTGGTCAATAATGGTTTCAGAGATAGCAAGTTTTCGGAGCAGAAGAGCATCCTGTAGGGGTGTAATCATTTTGGATTTCATATTCCGTCTCAACTTAGTAATCAAATGAATACCTCTCAAGAAAAGAGTGTCAAAGATTTGCTTGTTGACAATATAGCCTTTATCACCGAACAACCGGCCATAGACCTTCTTCATAAACCGTTTACACTTCAATACGGCATTATCATGCACATTGCCCGGAGTGAGTTGAAAATCAATCACTTCGCCCCGGTCATTATGAACCAGATGAAGTTTGAAACCATAAAACCAACCCTTTGAAGTCTTGCCTCGTTTGGCCAGTCCAGCAAACACCTTGTGGGAATGAATCCTTCGATTGTGACAGACCCGGATACTGGTTGAATCAATAAAGGATATCCCACTACATTTACCCATTCGGTACATCTTTACAAACAAGGCTAATGGTAGGACCGCTTTGGTTTGCAACTCCACCATCCGATTATAAGATACCAGATTGGGAAAATAGCCGCGCATATGTTGGCAGACATGATTCTGGTAAAAGTGCTTAAAGCAACGGTATCCACTCATATGAAAAAATACGATGATGCTCATCACCTCGCTCATGGATAACCTGCAGGTACGATTCCGTCGATTTTTCTTTCCCTCTAGGGTATGAGATTTTTAAAAGTGATCAAAATCGGTGAAAAAATCATCGAAAGCACAGAAAATTGCAATAATTTGACTATCTTTCATAGTAGAGCTTTTTTGTTTTAATTAATTGATTATCAACTATTAAGATAAACAAAATTGCTCTTTCTTTTTATCCTATTTTTCCACTTCCTTACGTCGAACTCACGTTAATAATATATATTCTATTAAGATCTACAGATTGGTTATCTCGTAAAATGTCAGCTCAAGTCTCAGCAACATTAAGAAAAGTTTTCGGAATTATTCTTTTAGCTATCGCAATCCAGATTACAAAAAACAATTTGATATAAAATATACTGTTTAGAATTAGCTGTTTTGATTTTATAGCCTGCCATTAATTGAGCAGGCTTTTTTTATAAATGCCCCGAATGGCTCCAAAATAATATTATTCCAATGGAGTTATATTTATATAACAGTTATAAAATGCTAAGTATTCACACCAAATTATATCAAAATCTTCTTGCTCTAATCGCAATCGTATTATGCAGTATTGTATTGATAACTGTCGTTGGTTTTTTTGATGAAGGTCATTCTCGAATATATGGTACGTTTTCGAATTACATGAGTCAAGCTGCCTATCCTCCCCTATCAGACTATTTACTTTGGACCTTTATTTTTGTTCCTCTTGGCTTGATGACATTTAATCTCATAAGTGCAATAAGCCAATACAAATCTTCCTTAAGCAGAAGAATATTCTTGAGTATATTTAGCATTCCGGTGATTTTTATCATGATAGTTCTCGGCATCACTGTTGGTGTCAAACTCTTTTAAGCTATAGAATAAACAGACAGGCCAGGCCATTTATATAATCATTCAAAAACGCTTGTTAATAGAAATTATTCTTGGTTTTGAACGCCTCAATTAACTCCTTAAAATCTAATTTTCCCTCGTTGTCTTTAAGGTGATCCAATATGATAAGTACTTTGGTGATTCTTTTATCAGAATTTTTAACTACAGATACCGCATAGATTAAATTTCGCTTTTTCCCATCAGTAAGATTTTCAAAATACTGAGCTCCTTCTTCATCTTGTTCAAGAACTGCGACAAATTCATCTGATATCGCCATTCCATATTTTGAATTATCTTTTTCTAAATTGACCAATACATCCTGACCTAGCTCCATGTCAAAATTTTGCATTTCCTCTTTATTCAATTTAATAAAAGAATTGCCCTTACCATCAGGCATGAACTCTGCATGAAAGGCTTCATTTTTATTAATGGTACACAAAACACGCTTTTTCCCGTCACTGATTAATTCATCAACAATAGATTGAGGAACTATTATATGATAACTCCAGAGGCCTGTTTCAAATTTGCTTATCCTTCCATTGAATTTTGCCATGCTCTTCTTATCTATATAGCTTAGTTTTATAGTTCTAAAATACAAGCTAATGAAAGAAAATATCAAATCAATGCTTTTGGCACTATTGCTAATCCTATTTGCATTATCCTTTTGTTTTGATTTCAACTATGGTATCAATTCCAGTCAAACAAAAGATATTGACAGAAGTGCTATTGAAAAAGAAATAAATAACATTTATCATAACTTTTCAAAAGCCTATGCAATTTTGGATGTTCAATTGGTTGCTGATCTTTATAGAGATGATGCTTTATACTTAAGTGGCGAGGGAGAAATTAGAAAAGGAAAAGACAATATCAGTCCTACTTTCAAGAGATATTTTGAATGGGCCAAATCGAATAATGCCTCTTTAGAAATCAATTTTGACATTCAACAAAGAACTATAAGTGATTCTCTTGTAACAGATGTAGGGTACTATCTGATCAACACAACATATTTGGATTCTTTAGATCTTCCGGTTAAGCAATCTGCAGGAAAATTCATAACCATTATCAATCAGGACAAGGAAGGAAATTGGAAATTTATCGCAGATGGTTATAATAGCGCACCGCCAGAGATTGTTGCTTTGAATTAATCCAACTCTAAAAGTCCAAACGCATATCTTTTATGAGATTGGCTGCCGATCAGCATGATCTCCTGATTGTAATCTGACATTGTTGTAATAAAATTCAAATCCAATTCTCTATCAGTAAACAGTGTCTTGTGAACCTCTATGTTCCCAACATTATTAATAACTACAATGTCTGTAAATCTCGAACCCTTCTTCTTCGTTTCCTTTTTCTCGTGTGCACTTTTTTTGTCGTTGAAAATCAAATAGACTTTATCATTTGCTTTGGCCAAAGAGTAAGAAACATACAAATCACTCCCACCGTTAAAGTCCTTTTCAATCTTCTGAATATTTAAAATTTCACCATCAGCATTAAAAATAAGAATTATGATATCATCGGTATGATAGACTGGATTTCGATATTGGTTTCCATAATAATAGTTGGATCTGTAGAGTTCAGAATAACCATAGTAGGTGTTATAATTATTATAATTATCCTGGTAAGTAATGTAGTTTTTCTCAGCAATGAATCCCATCGTTCCATCGCTAAAACGCAACAATTCGTTTATATCAAACGACAGATCCAATCCTTTCCCTTTTGATACTGCACGTTTGCTTACTAAATTTCGAAGAAACTTAGCTTCAAATTCGGTTAACTTAACACTTAGAATGCCTACATCAGGGTGCCCGGTGGCAAAGAAGATTCCCTTTTGACGTGTTTTATGATCATCATCCGTATAAAATCCTGAAAGAAGGTAATTGCTTGAACTTACATCAGGGAAAAACATGGCTACATCCAGTGGCGCTACATTATCCCCTAGATTGACAATATCTTCAATAATTTCTTCATTCCTCAATTCAAATACTTTGTATTCAAATTGTGGGAGATAGGCCTCACTTTTTGATCCTCTTTTCGTTCCTTTTCTTTTCAAATGTGTCCAGCCTATCAGATAGACTTCACCATTACCTGATACAATGGATTGGGTTATTTCGAATTGCTTCTTAGAAAATTTAAAGCTGTGCAGCGATTTCCATTGGAGATTCATATCTGAATCAAAAACGGCAACAGCGATTTCTTCATCTTGTCTATAATCTTGTCCTGGTATAATATTTACAAAGGCAACTTTGGTGCTATCTTCACTTAATAATAAACCGGGCGCTGTACCATTTTGATATTGATCGTATCTGCGACCTAATCTACTAAGCGGCAAATTAATTTTCTGGGAATAGACCTCGACAGGTTCTCCGAGGTTTCCATTGTTAAAAGTGCTGACAAGTAAACTCCATACTTTCTTTTTCTTATCCAGATGTTGAAAGTACATATAAGTCCCTGTTGCTGTCTGAATGATATCCTGAAGTATTACTTTCTTTCTTAATGTTCGAAACTGAATGATATCCTCCGATACAAGTCGATGATCCAAATCATAGGTTGCAATCTTACTCAAGCTTCCAGCTTGACCCAAAACATAATATTTATCGCCTTCAATACCAATTAACTTAAAGGAAGAATAATTCCCACCATCCTTACGATATATTGGCCCCCAATCTACGTTGTAGTCTTGTGCTACTAGAGAGCTACAAAAGAATAAAATAGATAATATTGTGAAAATTTTCTTAGTCATATATTATGGATTCCAATGAAAAACAATACCAATATCTTAAATATTGTTCAATTTTGAATCTATTCCTACTCATTGTCTTCTATTCTTGATATTTCATTGAAACTTCTAGGCAAAAATGGATTATATATAGACTTACTAAAATGAAAAAGTCCTCACACAAAAGTATGAGGACCACAAATTGTATGAAAAAAATCTAATTTTTATTCGAATCTAATTGTTTCAATATTCTTCCAGGTTATATACTGAGGATTGTCATTTGAACCAAATACCAAGACACCATCATTTTCAGCATTGACATCAACTTTATCCTCCAATACATAAGATTTGCCATCCAATAGATCCACTTGAGTTTCTTCTCTGTTCTTTGGTGTTATTGTCTTTATACTAGAGAATGGAATGAAATATTCTATTTTATTGTGAACCCCGTTTAACATTTCCAATTTATATTCTTCATCAAGATCAAAGACTATTCTACCTTCATAATTGTTTCCATCTGAAGTTTCGACAACACCTGTTATTTTATTTTCCCCTTTGTAATCAGCATAAGAGATATCTTCTGAAGGGACCTGACTAAATGATACATCAAGAAATTCATCCCACTGAATATCAACTCTTCCCGAACCGGGCCAGTTTACTATTATCCCACGATTTTCATCATTAACATCATTTGACCCTGTCATTTCAAATGAGCGCCCAGATTTTAAGGTGACTATAGATCCATTATGCATCTTTTTAATGGACTTTATATTCCCAAATTCGATATCTAAATTCCCGTCAACATATGATGCATTGAGCTTATCTTTTGAAAGTCTTTCATCATGGTCCCATTGAAGGAAACCCGTAAATTCCCCTCTTTCGGTCCTTACTGTTCCATAAATCCTTACTGTTCCATAAAGTGGATCTCCAAAAGTGCTTACGAGACTTCTTGGAGTGTTCATGAATTCTACTTTTTTAATTCTCTTCCAATCCATACTGATTAGACCCAAATCTGCATCATTGACTTTCACAGCAGCTCCGATGTCATTTGAACCTCCTTCTAATTCTATCGTATCTCCATTTTTCAATCTGAGAACAATATCATTATCCCCTCCAATCATAAGACTGGCAATATCACCGAATTGGCAAGCGAAAACATGAATATGGTCTTTGACATTACTATTCCAGTCAGCACCATCAAACCATTTATTGAAATATCCGGCTTCTTTTTTATCATGCTTGTTAAGCATATCTAATTCATCATCTGAAAGATGCTTTAGATTATTGTTTTTCACCTTCGTAGAATTAAACATATCAAACCAAAAGGCTTCCTCTTTTCCCCATCGGATCTGACCTTCATAAGATTCGTTATCAATGGTTGTTACTTTCCCGTATATAAAGAGTGAATTATCGGCGAATGTGACTTTTTCGATTGCACTCAGGATAAATGCATTTATAATAGCCACAGATAGAATGATCAGCAATTTAGAGTTCATCATAGGAATTTTGTTTCGAAATAAGTACAGTGTAAAAGTGATACTATATCTACCAATATGATATGGAATTACGATTAAGGGGTATTTATGACGACCGAAATGGACTTTTACAGGGTTGAAATTATTGTATTATCCTATTTGTCAAGCCAGGCTTTAAAAAGAGGGGCTCTTTCTGAACTGACTATTATATCTTTTGCTTCTCCAGGTTGTAAAATTAATTTCAGTCTCCCTTTAAAATAAGGATGGATTTCACTGATAGCTTCAAAGTGAGAAACATATTTTCTATTGACTCTAAAAAAGTTCTTAGGGTCTATTATTTGATCTATTTCATCCAATGTATTATTGATAGGCAATCGATTATTCTTTTTATCAACAATAAATGTCATTTTATTCTCACTGTAGAAATAGGAAATACTATCCACAGGTACAGATTTAATTTTATTACCCAGCTTACAGAGAAATCTGGTTTTGAACTCTCTATTTTGTCCTGAAAGAATATTTTTAAATTCTTCATAGAGATCCATTTTCCCTTTTTCATTTTGCCCACTTAACAACTCATATTTATCTAGAGCCTCTTTAAGCTTTTCTTTTTGAATAGGTTTTAACAAATAGTCAATACTATTAACCTCAAAAGCCTGAATGGCATATTTCTCATAGGCTGTCGTAAATATTACAGGACATTGAACTTCGTATTCTGAAAAAATACTAAAGCATATTCCATCAGAAAGATGAATGTCAGATAAAATAAGATCAGGACCATCATTGTCCTGAAGCCATTTGATGCTATCCTCTACTGATTTCAAGACCGCCAGTATCTTATAATCTTCCTTGATCTCTTTTAGAAGATTTTGCATCTTCTCGGCTGCCAATTGTTCATCTTCAATAATTAAAATTCTCATATTCCGACTAATTATATTCGATTTCTAAAAGAGGCAAAGTGACAACAAATTGATCATTTACCTTTTCAACTGTTAATGTTTTATCTGTAAAAAATTCATAGCGCTTTCTGATATTATTCAGACCTGTTCCTTCACGCTTTGAAGTACCATACTTTTTTTCTTGAATATTATTACTGATCAGTATGTAATCATCTGAAACAGCTTTAAGTTGAATATAAATTGGCTTTTCCTTACTGGCCATATTGTGCTTGATAACATTCTCCACAAGCATCTGTATGGATAAAGGAGGGATAGCCCTTTTCTTGTGCTTTTCTGATACATCCAAATCAAAAAATACACTATCCTCAAACCTGATCTTCAACAAGTAAATATATGATTCGATTAATCTCATCTCTTCTTCAACTGTCGTTAGGTCCGAATATTCTGTGCGCAGAATTATGCGATAAACTTCTGCAAATTTATCAAGATAAGACTTAGAAAGTTCAACATCCTTATCCATAAGTGATGATAGAATATTTAGATTATTAAATAGAAAGTGAGGGTCAAGATGGTTCTTCAGTGTCATCATCTGGGATCTGGCATTTTCTTTCTGGAGCTGTTCTGATTCCACTTCTGATTTTCTCCAGGCTTTAAGAAACTTGAATCCGAAATAAAAAGAGAAAAAGGGAAGAATTATCGCGAATCCATAGATGTTTAACAGAAGCATTTGATTCGGATCCGGAGGAGCACTGGTAAATTGATCCTTTATAATATTGTAACTGATATTTAATACCCATAGTGAAATTAAGGCACCCCCTATCATTTGAGTTAGAAATCTTGTAATCGCATATTTTTTCCAAGCCAGAAAAAAGTTAAGAAGTCTGTCAAAAGAAAAATTGAATACGAAAATTAACAAGGAAGCTGTGCTCACCCAAATAACCGAAATATGGAGTTCTAAATCCGGTTCATCGGGAGTATAGTAAAATGTAAAAATCCGTAATGCTGCTAAAAGAATAATTGCACCTGCTAATACATTTATATCTTTTTTTGGTAATGCCTTGAACGTCATTATTCATTGATTAGAATGATATCTATATCATCCCATGCAATATAGTGAGGATCTTTTTGAGATTTATCAAAAACAAGTACGCCGTCATTTTTTTCAGAAACATCCTGTGTGTCTCCTAATAATAATTGATTCCCGTTTGATAATTCAATCAGAGAAAAAGATCTGTTCTTAGGAGACACTTTACTGATATTCCTAAAAGGAATCTGATATTGAATTTGATCATCTTTGCCATCAAGAAATTCTGTTTCCCACATCTCATCGATATCGAATACGAGCATACCCTCATAGCTTAATCCATTATGAGTATGTACTTGTCCTTTAAGTCCTTTTGGGATAGAAAAATCATCATAATCTACTCCCTTTTGTGGTGCAGAACTAAAAATGACCATTTGAAAATCATTCCAAGGTATTTCAACACCACCAATATTATCATCATAAATAGCAATTCCTCTATTTCCATTATTCACATCATTCGACCCACTTAGAAATATATCTCTACCAGAGTTCAAGATAACTCTGGCTCCATTATTCTCCTTTTCAATCGATTTTATGTTTTTAAATGGAATTTTTTGTTCCCCGTTATTACTATTGCCATCAAGAATACCATCTAGCGTCCTTTCATCAAGATCCCACTTTATATATCCGGTAAAAGCACCATTTCTTTTAGTTTGTACAGTCCCATAAATTGTTGGAGCATATGGAAGTTCCACTTTTGATGAAGCTCCCAGAAAATCAATTTTTTGAATTTTGGACCATTTAAAACTTATTAGCCCTAACTCATAATCTATCATCTTAATAGATGTTCCAATATCATTGGAACCACCATTCAAGTGGATTACAGAGCCATTCTTTAATTCTAAATCGACTTTAGCACCGTCTTGAATATGAATGGTTTTGATATCTCCAAAAAAGCAGGCAAATGTATGTGGTGTTGTGCTGTATTTATCTTCCCATACGCTACTCCAATTCCATTTGAAGTCAAGCCATCTGCTATTTTCGGTCTTTTTCTTTTGCACCTTGTATTCATCGGTTTTGAGTTTTTCAGAATTAAAGATGTCATGCCAGAATAGCTCTTCAGTACCCCATCTCATAAAGCCAACGTATTCTTCCCCAGAATGAGTTGTCACTTTACCATATATATAAGATTGCCCTTGCTGAGCATCAATTCGGTTGGAAAACAAAATGCTCAGTACCAATAAAAAAGCTAAAAAAGATAATTGTTGAATTTTCAATGTTTTAATATTTGATATAAAAATCAGTGAATTATCCCGAATATAACAAGGTTTGAGAGTGAATAAGGATAATTATGGATTCAATTGGAATTTTTAAAGGATTAGTAGGATGTACTGTTATGACATTTACAGCTATAAGGTCCAATTCCTTGCGATCTGTCTTTCCATCATAAGCTTCATCTCCCTTGTTATACTTCATTAGAATACACCTTTTGTCAACTACTTTACATTTCTGCAATCTAAAAGAGCTTAGGCTTAATTGTTGAATGATGCAGATAGTACATCGTAATACTTAACTTTTAAAGAACTAAGAATGAAACAAGCCTACCTTCTCATTATCTTTTTCTGCTTTTTCTCAGTATCCGCTTATTCACAAGCTGGAATACAATTTTATGCAGGCGCGACTTCAGTAAAAAACAGAGATATTACAATTACACCTGCAGATCATGCTCATAGTGGTTATCATTTTGGTGTTGACGCAAGGCTGAATGAGGGAAAGATGTTTTTTGGTGGTGGTCTTGAATATGCCAATATAAGCTTCAATGCACTGAAAAACAAAAACTATTTTTCTGTTGAGAATAGTATGGAATGGTTCAAAATTCGTATTGGCCTGGGATACAGATTGCTGGATTTCGGTAAAAAAACCTCTTTGCGAGCTAAGACTTATGGATCGGTTAATATGATTACCAATTATCCAAAAAATATGACAGATGTGCCTTACGCTAATTATAATTCAGGCACTGCTGCTGCAGTATTAGGCTTAGGGATGGATGTCTATAGTTTTACAATCGACTTCGAATATGAACGGGGGTTCTTCAATGCAGTAAATCTTGTGAAAAACACAGAAGTCGATTTCTATAAATTGAGTTTAGGATTTAAGATTTAGACGAAGATGGGCTTAGAAACCTCAAGGGAAACATTACCGGAGTTATAATCTTTGAGAATCATTTTTCTAATTTCTCCTTCGAGCAATTTCGAGGCATTATAACTCACTTTTATATAATTATCTGTAAATCCGGAAACAATTTTATTATCGTTCATAGATTCAAATAATACTTCTCTTTCGGATCCTATATGACTCAAATAAAATGCTCTTTTCTTCTTTTCAGATAAAATTCTAAGTCTTTTATTTCTATTTCTTCTTACATCCATTGGAATGGAACCCTGCATTTCTGATGCCATGGTGTTCTCTCTTTCAGAATAAGTAAAGACGTGTAAGTAGGAGACATCTAGTTCTTTTATAAAATTGTAAGTTTCTTCAAATTTTTCCTCTGTTTCTCCTGGAAAACCTACTATAACATCAACGCCAATGCAGCAATGCGGAATTTTAGTTTTAATATATTCTACACGATCTTTATACAATTCTCTTTGATATCTTCTGCGCATGGATTTCAAAAGTTCATTAGAACCGCTCTGAAGTGGCATATGAAAATGCGGCATGAACCTTTTTGATTCCGCTACAAAATCAATGATTTCATAAGTACATAGATTGGGTTCTATTGAAGAAATTCTAAATCTTTCTATATTATCAACTTGATCAAGAGCTCTGATAAGATCAATAAATAATCCATCTCTTTTTGGTTTTACGCCTTCAATAACATCGGTTCCTTTACCAAAATCACCAATATTGACACCTGTTAAAACAATCTCCTTTACACCTTGATTACCAATTAACGTGGCATTACTGACAACATTTTCAATTGTATCACTTCTACTTTTTCCACGGGCCAAGGGGATGGTACAGAAAGTACAACTATAATCACACCCGTCTTGCACTTTTAAAAATGATCTTGTTCTGTCGCCAAATGAAAACGCCTCAACAAAAGAATTGACTTCTTTGATTTCTGAATTTCTGACCTTATCTAAAACGCTTAGATTATCTAACGATTCTATATGCTTAAGAATATTAAATTTTTCTCCCGCTCCCAGCACCAAATCGACTCCTTTGATAGAAGCAATTTCTTCAGGTTTCAGTTGGGCATAACATCCGATAACGACAATTTTTGCTGAAGGGTTATTCTTTAGGGCGCGCCTTACTTCGTATCTGCATTTTCTATCTGCAAAATCTGTGACAGAACAAGTGTTTAATACATATAGGTCGGCGTAATTCTCATAAGGGACAACCGAATATCCAGCTCTCTCAAATTGATTTTTAATAGAAGAAGTCTCAGAATAATTGAGTTTACAACCCAAGGTATGAAATGCTATTGTTCGAGGAGTTGCCATTAATTCGTTAGCTAAGGATTCTTGATTACTTCGTTTTTGTAAATGACGCCATCTTTCATAACAAAATCAACCTCTAGTGTCGCATTAATATCTTTTAGTGGATTGGAATCCATTGCAATGATATCCGCTTTTTCCCCGGATTCCAGGGTTCCATAGTTTTCAGATATATTCAGTAAATCTGCTGCATTCACTGTAGCTGATTTCAAGGCATCATAATTTGTCATACCAACTTCAGTCATATAGATAAACTCCAAAGCATTGTCTCCATGTGGAGAGACACCGGCATCAGTTCCAAATGCTATTTTGACGCCATATTTATAAGCTTTTGCAAAAGTCTCCTGAATCATTGGTCCTATTTCAAGAGCTTTAGGAATCACAATACTGGGATAATAACCTGGCTGTTTAGCTTTTTCAGCCACAAATCTACCTGCTGATATAGTAGGAACATAATAAGTTCCTCGCTCTGTCATAAGTGCCATAACTTCCTCGGTCATTTTTGTTACCATGTTCTATACTATGAATGCCCCCCAAAACCGCTCTTTTCATTCCTTCAGCACCATGAGCATGAGCTGCTGTAGTAAAACCATAATCTTTGGCTGCATCGACTACGGCTTTTACTTCATTGACAGTAAATTGTGGACCCTGACCATCTTTTGCTACGCTAAGAACACCTCCTGTAGCCGTAATTTTTATACAGTCTGCACCATTTTTATACCGTTGCCTGACTGCCTTATATGCATCAGCTTCATTGTTAATAACACCTTCTTTTGGACCTGGGTCTCCTTTTAATTCATCTTTTACACCATTTGATGGATCGGCATGTCCTCCGGTTGTTGCAATGGATTTTTCAGCGGTAAATATTCTAGGACCCGATATATCTCCATTTTCTATTGCGTTCCGTAATGCGACATTCACACCTGTTCCTCCTAAGTCCCTTACAGTTGTGAAGCCAGCATTTAAGGTTCGCTCACAATATTTCACAGCTCCAAGTGCGATATCAGATTTATTCTTACTGAATTTATCCATATATCTCGTTGGGCTGGATTCATGCTCAATATGAACATGCATATCCATAAAACCCGGTAAGACTGTTTTATCTTTTAGATCAATTGTATTAGATCCCGGAGTTGGATTTATATATCCCTGGACCACTTCCTTAATTCTATCATTATCCACGATTATTGTCATCTCGGACTGAGATTGTTCCGATGTCATATCCATCAACTCTCCACAAAATATATAAGTATTCTGAGACCAGATGGTTAAAGTTGTCAACATAATAAGGCATATCGTCAGCTGTGTTTTCATCAATTTTTCATTTTAAAGCGCTGTAAATGTAAGTCTTATAAATATATTAATCCTTAGGAAGGAAAACGATATAAGTAAATATTTCATATCGATTCAGATATATCTTGAAAGTCGATAAGCCAAAAACCGTCTTAATTTGAAGTTGAAAATTCTATTAGAATAAGAATCTCTTCAATAGAAATTATTTGCTCTAATTGTATATTACTTAAGTAGCTGAAATAGCCAATTAAGATTCCAGAGCAGCTGCACCTCCAACGATTTCCAATATTTCGTTGGTAATCGATTCCTGACGAGCTTTATTATAAGTGATTTTCAGATCCTTTAATAACTCGTTGGCATTTTCGGTGGCTTTATCCATAGCCGTCATTCTAGCTCCATGCTCAGATGCAGTTGTATCCAATACACATTTGTGAAACGTTGTCTGCAGTATGCTTGGAATCAATGACTCCAATAATTCCTGTTGTGAAGGTTCGAAGATATAATCAGCACGCATTTTTTTCTTTCCTGTATCGATAATATCTAATTTTTTAACAGGTAAAAATTGAACTGCTACAGGATCTTGAATACCCGCATTTTTAAATTGACCATAGACTACATAGATCTTATCGTAACCACCAGAAGAGTAAGATTCCATCAAATGATTTGCCATTTGAGAAATATTGCCGAAACTGAGATCATTGGTTAATGACAAATATTCTGTATTGAGAGTGCAACCAGATACTCGATTTTTCAGGAAGTCATAACCTTTCTTTCCAATAAAGATAAGTTCGATTTTTTCTTCTTCTCTTAGATCATTATGTTCTTCAATAATTTTTAAGGTTTCTTTTCCAATATTCGAATTGAAGGCTCCTGCTAATCCTCTATTAGAGGTTAGAACAACGATAGCCATCTTTTGGATTTCTCTTTCCTTAGAATATGATGAAGCTGAGTCTCCATCTATATTACTTAGTATATTAACCATCATCTTGTTGAGTCGATTGGCATAAGGTCTCATTTCGGTAATTGCTTGCTGAGCTTTTCGAAGCTTTGCAGCTGATACCATTTTCATAGCCTTAGTAATCTGTTGAGTAGAACTGACTGAAGTAATTCGTTCTCGTACCTCTTTTAATTTACCTGACATACTCTTTCTTTACAAGCTGTTGGTTATATATTATTAAGCAAATTGTTTTGCAATATCCTCTGCTACTTCTTCAACTGTCTTCACTGCATCATCTTCAAGTTTTCCTAATCGGAATGACTCCAATACATCACTATGATTTTGTTCAAGACGAATTAAGAATTGCTCTTCAAATTCTTTTACATTCTCAACCGGAATATTTCTTAGAAGTCCTTTAGTACCCAAATAGATCATAGCTACTTGTTTCTCAACAGGCACAGGTGCATATTGTCCTTGCTTAAGTATTTCCACGTTTCTTGTTCCTTTGTCAAGTACTGCCATTGTTGCAGCGTCAAGATCAGATCCGAACTTCGAAAATGCTTCCAATTCTCTATATTGAGCCTGATCTAATTTTAATGTACCGGCTACTTTTTTCATTGATTTAATCTGAGCAGATCCTCCCACTCTTGAAACCGAAATACCAACATTAATTGCCGGTCTGATACCTGCATTGAACAGGTTTGACTCAAGGAAAATCTGACCGTCGGTAATTGATATTACATTGGTAGGGATATAAGCAGATACATCGCCGGCTTGTGTTTCAATAATTGGTAGAGCTGTTAGTGATCCTCCTCCTTTTACTTTTCCTGATTTTTTTAAACTTTCAGGAAGATCATTCATCGTTTGTGCAATTCCATCATCAGCGATTACTTTTGCTGCTCTTTCCAGTAAACGAGAGTGAAGATAAAATACATCACCAGGGTAGGCTTCACGTCCTGGAGGTCTTCTCAATAAAAGCGATACTTCTCTATAAGCAACAGCTTGCTTTGACAAATCATCATAAATAATTAAAGCTGGTCTTCCAGTATCTCTAAAGAATTCTCCTATCGCTGCTCCTGCAAATGGTGCATAGAACTGGAGTGGTGCAGGATCTGCTGCTGATGCGGATACGATTACAGTATAATCCATTGCACCATTCTCTTCAAGAATTCTTGCCACTTGCGCAACCGTTGAGGATTTTTGTCCTGAAGCTACATAGATACAGAAAACAGGCTCACCTCTATCGTAAAATTCTTTTTGATTGATTATAGTATCAAGGGCAATTGCAGTTTTACCTGTTTGTCTATCGCCAATTATTAATTCTCTTTGTCCTCTTCCAATAGGAATCATCGCATCAATGGCTTTAATTCCGGTTTGCAAAGGTTCACTTACAGGCTGTCTGAAAATTACACCTGGAGCCTTACGTTCTAAAGGCATTTCAAAAGTTTCCCCTTGAATTGGTCCCTTTCCATCAATTGGATCACCTAGGGTGTTCACAACTCTTCCAACATATCCTTCTCCAACTTTCAGTGATGCAATACGTCCAGTCCTTCTTACAGTCGTTCCTTCTTTAATACCTTGTCCAGAACCCATAAGAACAACTCCTACATTATCTTCTTCCAAGTTCAAGACAATAGCTTGAACTCCGGTTTCAAATTCTACCAATTCACCGGCCTTAGTTTTTGTAAGACCATAAACTCTTGCTATTCCATCACCAACTTGAAGTACAGTACCTACTTCTTCTAATTCTGATTCTGATTTGAATCCAGATAGTTGTTGTTTAAGAATTGCGGATATTTCTTCTGGTTTAACGCCAGCCATATCAATTATTTTTTAGAGTGATTTAATGTTTTTATTCTGTAATAACTGCTTTTTGACTTTTTCAAGGTTATGAACTACACTTGCATCATATAGTTTGTCTTCCATCTCGATGACAAATCCTCCTATCAAATCTTTATCTACTGAAGTTTCAAGTTCAACTTGTTGATCTGTAACTTCACTTTGCAGTAGTGTGTTTTTTATTTTCTCCAAAGCCACATCAGTAATCTTAGTTGCTGTTGTTAGCTTTACATCGGTGATTTTCTTATGTTTCTTATATTGCTTAATAAAGCTATCACTGATTTCAGGTAAGAATTTTTCTCTACCCTTCTTAGTAATAATTTGAAAAAACAATATTGTTACCTTATTAAACGATTCCCCAAAAATGGAATTCAGAATACTAATCTTCTTATCTGCTTTTATTATTGGGCTTTTGACTAATAGATAAAGATCACGTAATGAAAGTGCTGATTTAAATGTCTGGATATCTTCATAGAGTACATCCTCTATATTTTGCTCTTTTCCAAGATCCAATAATGACTTGGCATATCTGGATGCTACGCGAAAATCTGGCATTAGTTTAATTTAATTTCGTCAACCAATTTGCCTACGAAGTTTTCATGATCTGCATCTCCGCTCAATTCCTTTCTGATAACTTTCTCAGCGATTTCGATAGCCATTGATCCCAATTGATTTTTTACTTCGATGATGGCTGATTTCTTTTCATTTTCTATTTCAAGTTTGGCACTTGTTACAATTCTTTGAGCTTCATCTTTAGCCTTTTCCTTAGCATCTTTAATCATTGAAGATTTGATGTCATTCGCTTCTTTAATTATTAAAGCACGTTCCTGTCTTGCCTCTGTTAAAATTTGTTCGTTCTCGGCTTTCAATTCAGCCATTTCATTTTTCGCTTTCTTTGCTTCATCCAGAGCATCCTGTATGTCATCCTCTCTTTTCTTAAGTGCATTTGCTATTGGAGTGAAAGAAAACTTACCTATAAGAAACCAAAATAGAAGGAAGAAAATAGTCGACCAGAGTATAAGGCCAACATCTGGTTTAATAACACTAAAATCTGCCGATAATATAAATAACATGTTATTCTTTTTTAGTTAAAAAATCTGATCACAACAACCATCCGTTATTGCGATCAGATAAAGTTTTATTTAAGCTGGGTTTGCTACAAGGAATGCCACAACGATGGCTATCAAAGCTGCACCTTCCACAAGAGCAGCCATCAAGATCATATTAGATCTGATATCTCCTAATGCTTCTGGTTGTCTAGCGATAGCTTCCATTGCTTTTGCTCCTGTAAGACCGATACCGATGCCTGCACCGATAACTGCTAATCCCATGCCTATGGCGGCAATTGAACCGTACATAATTATAGTTTATATGTGATAAAAAAATTAATGTGCTTCTTCATGATGATGATCTTCTTCAATCGCTGCACCTATATACGAAGCAGTCAGTATTGCAAATACGAATGCTTGAATAAATGCAACCAATAATTCAATAGACATCATAAACAATGTAAGCAAGGCTGATGGAATAACCGTTCCTAAACCTCCTGCCATATTGTTTCCATTGTTTCCAAAAATGAATATTAAGCTCACAAAAATGATGATTACCATATGCCCTGCTGTGATATTGGCAAATAGTCGGACCATCAGTGTAAATGGCTTAATAAACAATCCGAGTATTTCGATTGGAGTTAAGATCGTCTTAACCCAAGCTGGAACACCCGGCATCCATAATATATGTTCCCAATAATGCCTCTTACCTGAAACATTAGTGATAATAAATGCAAGAATCGCTAAAACTGCAGTAAATGCAAGATTCCCTGTCACATTCGATCCTCCAAAAAATGGAATCTGCCCAAATAGATTTAATCCTAGAATAAAAAAGAACAGGCTCATTATAAAAGACTGATACTTCATATGTTTATCTCCAAGAAATGGCTTACAAACCTCATCTTGAATAAACAGGAAAATAGGTTCCATAAAAGACTGAACTCCAGTTGGAGCTTGTCCTTCTCTTACTTTGTATTGCTTGGTGATTTTCGAGAACAGCCACATAAAGAATAAAAAGACAATAAGCATTGTCACAACATTCTTTGTAATTGAAAAATCAAAGAAAGGTGTAATTCCTCCTCCAAAGAGCCCAAAATCAGCTGTACTTTTGGCGTGTGTAGGGTAACTTTTATCTCCTAGGCAAACAAATGCTTTTGAATGTTTATCATGATAGATGCCTTTGATCTCTACTTTTTCTTTGGGAAAGCTTGGATCAGCAACCATCCTAATGGTTCCCGCATCCAGAACATAGCCCTTATAGGCATAATGTCCATCACCGTGTCCAATTCTATCGAAACCAAATTTGCTTGCCAAAAAGAAATCAAATCCTGAATCTTTATTATAAAGAATACATGGAAGTGGAATCTGTAGTGGACCAATGCTGTAAACATTTGCATCAGCGATATGATGAAAAGCCGTCGCCTTAGGGTCAAAATCATCTGCATGATGAACATCGCATCCTAAATGATCATTAATCTCTTCATCGTCATGCGTTTCTGCATGTTCTGTTTTTTCCTGATTTGCATGATCAGATTCTTGCTCATGATCGTTATTATGATCTTGTGCAAACATCATTAATGCGCCAAGAAAGAAAACTGTGGTGAAAAATATTTTTAATTGCATCTATTCAAAAGCCTTTGAAAATCGCTGCAAAGGTATGATTTTGAAGGGTAATACCAAGACACTATTAGGCTTTTTTTAAATGCTTAATCGAAGATTATAAGAATTGAAACCACATTAGATTTGAAAACGTTAAAAAATGCAAAAAACAATTCTGTCATATCCCTTAATAGCCATACTGAAACTCTAATAATCAAGAATAAAAGAAGGGTCATGACAACTTAAGCGGCTTGTTTCGGAGTATTTGCAAGAGCAATTTACATAAATCCTGGTTTCTGTAGTTGTAGCTGAACTCGGTTTCTTTTATATGGAGATAGAGCGTGCTTTTGTGCATTCCTTTGAACTTGGCCAATCGTGTTTTGGCATATCCCCAAAATCTTTCGATCCCTTTTATGTGAGCCCTGCCACGAACAAATTCATCATTCCCATGGTCTAACCGGTAGTGCCTTTTGTAGCCCAGATCAACCAAACCATTATAACCTGCCCACTTGTCTGAATGTATGGTGCTATCCATATCCACTTTCCCCTTGAATATGGCTTGGAGCGTGGCTTTGGAGCAATTAGGAACGATTTCCGTATATAACTTTTTCATTGTGCTTGTAGATCCCAAAAACAATGGTATTGCCATAGGCTCCACGACCTCGCTTTCCTTTCTTGCGCTTAGCACCAAAGAAAGATTCGTCTACTTTTATTTCCTCCTTGAAAGGCTTTTGAGACTCACAAAACTCGGCAATGCTCACCCGTAAGGCAGTCCAATATCTTATTGATACTATTTCTACTCAAATGAGCCAATTTGCTCATTTGAGTAGCGTTTAGATCCACCGAGAAGAGCCGAACGACTTTCCTAAATTTTGCTTCTGAAATTCTTGAACGGTATAAATACTTGTTTTGCATTGGTATGACTGGGCTTGAGCAAAGTTAAACTATGCTTAAGTTGTCATGACCCTTCAATATTATCTGGCCTAAAAAACCTCTGACCAAGAATCATTTCTAGACCAATGAAAAACATGACCAAGGATCCGGCTATTGCAAAAGAAGAAATTTCAATGCCAAACACAGCCAAAATTGAAGCTCCAAAAAATAAAAAACTTACCATTATAATTACCGATACAATTGTTGCCGTTGAAGCATGTATTGCAATACCCTCTTTTTTCATGTTAATAATAACTGGTAGTGAACCAACTATATCAATAACTGAAAACAAAATAATTGCTACTGTTAAGATTGAAGTTATGTTCATGCGTTAAATATTTTAAAAGTCAATAAATATGAAAAATTTAGTATCTTTATCATATGGAAAAAATAAAACTTGACGCTATAGACAGCAGAATCATTAATGAATTGACAAAAGATGCAAGAATTCCAATGGTTCAACTTGCCAAAAAGCTCAAAATATCCAATACGCTGGTTCACCAAAGGATAAAAAACTAAAGAAAAACGGCATACTCCAGAGCGCAACCATACAGTTGGATACATGGCAACTAGGTTAGCTTACCTCAGCTTATACAAAAAATCATGTTGGATAATTCCAAAATGCATCGCAAAGTAGAAGAAAAACTAAGTGAAATACCGGAAATCGTGGAGTGTGTAAATATTTCCGGTCGCTATGCTCTTTTGGTCCGGATATTTGCCAAGAATAACAAACACTTAAGAGTTATCAATTATTAAAGATATTTTAGAAATAGAAAGTTATTGCAAACTTTAAATCAAATTTCCATTATGAATAAAATTACATTACTCTACTTGTTCTTTCTACCATTAACATTATCATCTCAAATTTCTATCAAGCAACTTAGTTGCACTACGATAGAGGTAGAAAATTTTTCAAAGATCAAAGGTTTGAAAAACTATCATCTTGAAAAAATGATCTCAGATCATGTTTGGACAAGGGTAGATCAAATTAGTGACATATCTAAAGCTAAATTACTATTTTCTAATCTCCAAAAAAACGGTTGGTATAGAGTAAGTTGGTCTAAAATCTATCCTGATAAATCATGGAATTCGAAGACGTATACCTCTAATTCAATACAGCTAGTTTGCGAAGATCCTGAATCAGAAAATAGTTTATTCGTTTTTCCTAATCCTACTAATTCAAACCTTAACATAGAATTTATGGAAGCGAAAGATAAAGATGTGAAATTGCAAATATTTAACTATTCAGGAAAATTAATGATTGAAAATCATATTTCAGATTTTTCTGGTTTTACAAATATTAATCTAGCCGATTTCTTGCCAGGATTTTATCTTTTAAAAATTGATTATAATACAAACACTAAAATTTCAAAATTCATCTTCACTGATTTGTAATAATTTCTTGCACAATTTTCAATTTATTTTAAAATAAATCATATGAAAACTTCAATTATTATTTTCAATATGGTGATTAGTATTGGATTATATTCTCAGATTGCAACAATTCCGGAATCAGATTTCAGGGGGGTTCATGAAGGAGGCAACGCATTTGATAGGGATTCTACCACCTATGCGTATACTAATTCCAAAACTCCTGGCGAATTACCATGGTTATTAGTCGAATTAGAAAACACCGTTGAATTAGAGGGGCTTATAATAGAATTGCCAACCGATATAACTTTTGGAACTGGTGGACAATCATCCCAAGTTATTGAATCTTTTAACGCTGGTAACGGTGATCCTGTTCCAGAGAATACTAGAATCCAAAATAATACAGTCTCATTATGTGACTCATTTCATATATTCATTACTGATTCTTATCATCAAAATTACGATCTAGAAAAATTGTTAAATGATCCTTGGTATCATTACTATACTGTTTCAATTAACCAAAATAGAGGTCCTGGAGTTCCTATTCCTGTTTCCTACTATATTCCAACATTTCATGCTAATGGAGAAGGTATTGCAACAAAATATATATACATAACTTCAGGAGATTGTTATTCAATTCAAATAAGAGATATAATTACAATTATTGGCCCAGGGATTCCTAATGTTGAAAATGATTGTGCAGATAATTCTGATAATGATGATGATGGACTTATAGATTGTAATGACTCTGATTGTGGAGTCGGATGGTTCAATATTACCTCAAAACCAAGCACGTCTAATTGTGGTAATGGACAAATATGTGTTCAAGCTGTAGGTGCTGATCAAATAAGTTTAGATGGTGGTCAATCATGGAATAATGTTACACCTTATGGGATACACTGCTTTGATAATTTAATAGATGGAAATTATGATGTCATTGCACGGAAAGAATCATCAAATTGTAGTAAAGCAAGTGCCACTACTATTGTCCTTTTAATACCAAAAGAATCTAATGCAAATCTTAAATCTGCAGGTTGTGAAGGAAATATAGATTTTGAAACTGGAACGCTTCAAGATTGGGAAGCCTTTTCCTCAGAAATAGTAAATGGTAACATACAACAACCTTATCAAAATGACTTTCCACTTTGTCACAGAGGATTTAAATTAGGAACCGAATTAAATGATTATGGCGAACCTGTTACTTCTCCAAATAATAGCCAGTTTGGATCCATTAATGGTAACAATTCTGGGGTAGTCCCTCTTTCTAGAATGCTTCAAAAATGTTTTACAGTTGATAACATTAACGCTAATTTTAGTTTTAACTATTCATTTATGCTTGAAGATGGAGATACAGATCCTCTCACAACAGAAGAACATGATCATGATTTGAGTACTAGTGTGGAAATTAGATTGTTAATAGATGGAAGTGAAATTTATGAAGATATTATTATTGGAGATGAAGATTATTATAATCAAGTTGATAGGATAATTGAATATGAGAATAGAGCAGATGTAATGATTAGAGACTGGATTTGTTGTAGGTCTTCAAACCAAAGTGGACAATAAGTGAATAAAATTTGTAGCCTTGCGTAAAATTAAGACAGTTTAAAAATGAACAAATTTTATAAATTTAAGCTGTTATGAAACAAAGTAAATTTACAGAGGGCCAAATAATAAAGGCTCTAAAGGAAAACGAATCTGGAAGATCGGTAGAAGACCTCAGCAGAGAGTTAGGCATCAATAAGGGTACATTTTACAATTGGCGTAAGAAATATGCAGGAATGGAAGTAAGCCATTTGCGACGTCTAAAGGAATTAGAGGATGAAAACAGGAAACTCAAACGGATGTTTGCAGATGTATCACTGGACTTGCAAATGGCAAAAGATGTTCTTGGAAAAAAGTGGTAGAGTCTTCCGTCAAAAGAGAAGTTGTAATCTATTTGAAGGGTACCTATAAAGTTGGAATAAAGCGGCTATGTTCACTAATAGGATGGAGTCGATCAACATGGTATTATGAGAGTAAAGTAGACGATAGTGCAATAGTAGCGAAGTATAAAGAAGGACAAGACGTAAATTTTCTACAGAAGAAAAGATTAGAATAGTCATTGAAGGATTAAGAGGAGAACAAAGTGTTGCTTCTCTTTGTAGAAGAGAAGAGATTTCACAACCACTATATTATAAGTGGAGTAAAGATTTCATGGAAGCAGGGAAGAAACGTTTAAAGGGAGACACAGAACGTGAAGCCAATACTTCAGAAGTTCAACATCTAAAGACAGAAAATCAAGACCTTAAAGAGGTAGTAGCAGAACTTACTCTAAAAAATCGTGTGCTTAAAAAAAGCTTGAATGGAGTAAAATAAAATTCAAGAAGTATATGCGATTTACAGCAAAAGAAAAAATGGAATTGATCAGAATTGCTGAGCAATCTGAATGGAGCATTAGACGAACGCTTAAAGAAATCGGTATTCACAAATCAACCTTTTACAACTGGTATAAGAAATATCGGGAAAATGGAATTGTAGGATTAGAGGAAAAGAAAAGTACAAGGAAGCATTACTGGAACAAGATTCCTGATCGGATCAGGTCTAATATATTGAATCTGGCACTGGAAGTTTCAGAGCTTTCTTGTAGAGAATTGGCTTGCAGGTATACTGATGAGAATCAATACTTTATAAGCGAAAGCAGTGTTTACAGAATATTGAAATCTGCTGGACTGATAAACCCTCCTCATTATGATCTGATATCTGCCGCAGATGAATTTAAAGACAAAACAACAACTGTCAATCAAATGTGGCAAACTGATTTTACTTATTTCAAAATCATTGGCCGGGGATGGTATTACCTATCGACTATATTAGATGATTATTCTAGGTACATTATAAGTTGGGAGTTGTGCTCAACGATGAAAACCCTTGATGTAAAAAATACTTTGAATCGGGCATTAAACCATCCAAATGTAAATTTGAATAAACCGCCTAAGTTATTATCTGATAATGGATCTTGTTATTTAAGTCAAGAGTTGAGCTCTTATTTGGATGATTACAAAATTAAACATGTGAGAGGAAGACCTGGTCATCCTCAAACGCAAGGCAAGATTGAAAGGTATCACAGAACAATGAAAAATGTAATTAAACTGGATCATTATTACAGCCCAGGTGAATTGAGTTTTCGTCTTTCACAATTTGTAAAATATTATAACCATCACAGATATCATGAATCTTTACAAAACTTGACACCAGCAGATGTTTATTATGGATTAAAAGAAGAAAAACTGAAGAGAAGAAAATTATGTAAACACAAAACATTTAAAAAACGCAGACAAAAATATTTCAATTTAACTTTTAAAAGTGTAACTTAATTTTATTCACTTAATGGTCCACTTTGGTTTGAAGACCTACAATGACTCAGGTAACTAAAATACGAATATTATGACTTTGCTCTCATATAATGCTTAATAATGCCTTTAATTGATGCAATTTCAGGCCTCTCTTACTATTTTTTCATCCATTTCTTTAAATTGAATGCAGCAGCGGACATCAGCATCACTTTACTCGCATTGTCCTTACCTCTTAGGCTCATCCACCTCAATCCATAATATTGTTGCAATGAACCAAACACTGCTTCTACTATATGCATTCTAAGTCCCTATAGTTTTTTTCCTTTGTACTCTTAAGTCTCTTGCTCATTCTCACCTACAGTATATTTATATTCCCTACTAAAACTTTTGGTGAACTCGAATATCACTAGACCCCTTTGCAAAAGGTATTCATATTATTATAAATTTAAAGAAAAAATCGATATGAGCCAATTAAGTTTTTCAGATATAGAACTAAGCCGAAGTAGAAAACCAAGCAGAGTTTCGTTAAAATTAGACAAGATAAATGCCATAGTAGATCGGCACAAGGTTTTGAAGTTGGTCAAAGTAGTAGATAAAACCCATGCTATCATTGGAGGAGCACCCCATCGAGACCTATTGACCAAAGTAAAGATGGTGTTTTTACAACACTTGTATAATTTAAGTGATCCGGAGTTAGAAGATCAGGTCAATGACCGTTTGAGTTTCCAACGCTTTGCAGGGATCAATTATACCAAAACGGTTCCTGATTTTACGACGATATAGCGTTTTAAGGAGGCGTTGATAAAACAGAAACTGGATGATCAGTTATTTACATTGATTTTATCGTTTATAGAATCGAAGGGTTTCGTATTAAAAAAAGGTACGAGTGTAGATGCCACGATCATACGATCGGCTACCAAACCATCGAGCAAAGAACGAAGGGCAGCGGTTAGATGAAAACCCCTCCTCACAAATCGATACCGATGCCCATTGGACGGTCAAAGGAGGCAGGAAATATTTTGGATACAAAGGGCATATAGGCGCTGATGTAGGGAGTAATGTGATACGCAGGCGAGCCTTCACATCGGCTCAACCTCATGACTCACAATTAAAAGAGGTGTTATTCAGTGGAGATGAGAAGGCTATATTTGGGGATCGTGCTTATTCTAACAAGGCGGATAAACAGAAAGCTCGAAAAGAAGGCGTGTATTATGGCATACTGGACAAAGAAACGAGGAAAAGGGGATTATTCCAAAACTCAAAAAAAGAAGAACAAAAACAAATCAAAAGTAGGTTGTAAGGTAGAACATCCTTTTGCTTATATAAAAGAAAAATTGAATTACAGGAAAGCCGTAGCGAAGACTTTAGAACGAAACGCTTTACGATTTGACTTTAACTGTATGTTATACAATATTTTCAGGGCAAATTATTTGCTGTCAAAAGTATGATCGAGGGGAAGGTAGGTCCTTTTGGGCGGAAGAAGACCAAAAAGGCAGAGAAAAGGATAAAAATGAACGAATAAAAGCTATAATAATGCTAAAGCAGCCAGAAAATACCCGGCAAAACAATAAATTTCTTCACATAAAGAAAAAATGATGATTAGGAGAACTTATTCAAAGGATTCTACTAATAATAGATCATAACTTGCTTTATAAACCGGTAACTCATTATGAAGACTCATCTATCTTTACTAAAAATAAATCGACCCCGCCAAAGGCGGGGTTTATATTGTCAAATAACCAAAATTGTCAATCCCTGAGACAACGAACAGAATATCCAAACTTCTTATTGGCGTTGTAGAAGGTGGGAGTGCCATTGTTATAGTGCAGGCGGAGACTCCTGGCGTTCGAACTATTGAAGAAGTCTGAAGAACTCCACCAGTAGAGGTAGTCACCAATGTCGTTGAAAGTCCCATCGTTGCTACGGTTTCCACCCGGAAGCCCTGCAAAACCGCTGCTATTATTTGTGGCCTGATCGTTACCTGTACTCCCTGCCGTTCCAGAACTCGTCCACCCAAATGTAGATGCCATAGATTTCCCTATATCCGTTCCGCTACCCCCATAGCCATAGGCGTTATTAGGCAAAAAATTGCCTAATACTCCCCACTCCACAGCCGTAGGGACATGCCAGCCTGTCGGGCACACATTCAGACTGTTCGTATCGGCTACAGTATAATAATTGTATAAGGCACCATATAACTTTGCATTTGTCGTCGAATCATTGCTGTACCAACTGTATGCTGGAGTATTAAGATTTTCCCATGCTGTATTATCTGTTACCAATGGAATCACTGTCCCATCGTTATACCGCGTCGTCTTCAGGTTCTCTGCCATCCATACCTGCGTGCCTATCTTTATCGTTTTGTAGGTGTTTCCGTCTATATCTATGACGACTCCATTAAGACCCGCATTCAGAAAAATTTCAGCCATCTGATATACATAAGCCTTGGTCACCGCATCCTGGGCATTCGTCGGATCTGCCAAATTGGTAATGGCTAATGCACCGGCATCATTGCTTTCTGTAAGGACTTCACTTAGATCTTGAATTTCATTGCTCGGATCTGCATCCGCATCATCCACAAGGTCAACTGGCAACTTCACAAACCCTCCATTTGATAAAAAAACTGTATCGGTTGAAATACTCAAGATCTGAAATTCTGCTAAAGTAGACACCTCCCGCCTTGCCAATGTACCATCAGGTAGCCATACAACTACACTATCAGCATCGTTCTTTAATTCCATTTCTGTAATCTTTGCTTTTCCTTCTACTTCAAGGTTTTGGGCTTGGATATTTGTGAAGATACACAGCAGCAAAAAAGTAATCGAGAGTCCATTTATAATAAGTCTTTTCATTAGTTCTAATTTTCTAGGATTCCATTACAGCTGCCTGAAGACATAATACACAACCCCTTGAGGAGGGCAGAATAAATCCAAATATTCTCTTATCACAGCTGATTCGTTAAATTGTTTTAACGAAAATAAAAAAAATGTTTGTATATATTGGATAGCAGTCCAGAATTTTTTTTCTGAGGAATTCTATTTTTTTTAAAATTGCATGCATCCAATGTCCACATGAAAATATGTTGAGATTGCAATTTAATTTTTATCCAGATGGCAAGTAACGTTCCGTGTATGGGGTCGTAGCTATCCCGAAGGGTAGCTTATGCACTATACACATTGAGCCTGTTTCTAAACACAAGTATTGCACTGAGTTTCAGTATTATGACTCAGGTAACTAAAATACGAATATTCTGACTTTGCTCTCATCTAATGCTTAATAATGCCTTTAATTGATGCAATTTCAGCCTCTCTTACTATTTTTTTCATCCATTTTTTTAAATTGAATGCAGCAGCGGACATCAGCATCACTTTACTCGCATTGTCCTTACCTCTTAGGTTCATCCACCTCAATCCATAATATTATTGCAATGAACCAAACACTGCTTCTACTATATGCATTCTAAGTCCGTATAGTTTTTTTTCTTTTGTACTCTTAAGTCTCTTGCTCATTCTCTCATACTCCTTTTTATACATTGTGGACATGATCTGTTTAATTCCTTTAGAGTTGACACATGATTCTCTAACAAGACAATTGTTGCAAATCTTCTTACTTGATGTATAAGCGACTTGTTTTCTTCCGTGGCCTGATTTCGTGTAAGATGGTTTAAGGATTTGACCTTCTGGACATATGAATGCATTACATCTGCCATCGTATCTAAAATCACCACGATGAGTTTCATAAGTACCATACAAAAGAATAAATGCTTCTATGCCCATTTGATCTAGTATTGCATAATTCTCACCAGAAGAAAAACCAGCATCAGCAAGTATGGCACCCACTTCTAAGGAAATCAAAGAGCTTGTCTCTGCCACATTTTAAGCCTTCCTTTTGAATTTCGGGCTTGATTGATAATGATAAAGTTTTCGTCATCCTAATCGTGGCATTTCTTGCCGACACGCAAGTACCTTTTTCTTCAATTTTTCCTTCGAAGAATTGTCAATGAAATGATTCTGTCTTAGTTTGTAAAAACCTTGTCTTGATATCTGAAATTGTTGAGCCATCTCAGTGATGTTTAGCCTTTTTTGATTTTTCTCAAGATATCTTTCTGATATTCGGACAAGTATTTTTTTTGACATCAATGCCATATTCATCTTCAAGGATCTCAACAGCCAGTTGCCAGATTTCTCTTTCGAGTTCTGCTTTTTTAAGTTTCTTTTTCAGTTCAGCAATTTCTTGTTTGGGTGATCTACCTCCCATCTCTCTAAGCTTTTTATCCAAGTTACCATATTTCTTGATCCATTTCTGGATAGCAGATCTTGAAACATCGTATTCAGGTCGCAGCTTGATTGATGGATAATTCGTCATTTTCAATTCGCTCAATTATGGCCACTTTAAATCCATAAGAATAACCTTGGTAAGTTGGCTTGGAGGCCAGGGTAATGGGTTTTTTGCCTTTCATGGTCACTAGTTTTGTTAAAAAACTGCCAACCTATATCAGGACAAGACACTGGCGCTAATTTTTGCAGGTGGCTTGTATAGCCGCTTAAGTTTTGTCAGAAAATCTTCGGCTATCTTACAAATTGAAAAGGATCGCTCAGAAAATTTATTACTCAATATTCTACCTGCCGAGATTGCTGCAGAATTGAAAGAAAATGGCAAAGCAGTTGCACGAGATTTTGAAGCGGTTACTATCCTTTTCACTGACTGAGACCTTTGCACAATAAACCTTACCCTGCTCATCTTTATTTTACCTTCAGGTATTAATCTATTTCATTTGATTTTGATCAAATTGAGATATTTTTAACTTCTGTTGAACCACTTTTTTCCTCTTTTCAGAGCCCTTTTCCTCCTTTTTTCTCTATTGGACACACTTCGCCCATACCAGCCCCGGACTGCGCTTTAAATTGTAAGCGATCGCCTCCAAGACATGCTGAGTGTGTGTCTTCTTTATGCCTACATATCGGCAAACTCCAGCCCCGAACCACTTCTTCATACTTCCAAACGTCCGCTCTACCTTATAGCGTTGTTTACTGATCAGCACATTGCGGCGCTTCTGCCAATAAGTTAAAGGACGACCCCGATACGCCTTCTGTTGTATCCGATCTTTTATCTTTTCCGTTTTTAAATACTCGATATTGTCCGGCACTTGGTAACCCTTATCTGCCCATACTTCCTTCTTCTTCGACCGGGACACCTTTCTTAATACCGGCAGTAAACCCTTGCTGTCATGTTCATTCACCGTCGTGGTGTGTACCCCTTGGATCAAACCGTCCTCATCCACAGCAATATGTTGTTTGTAACCGTAGTGTAGCTGGCCTCGCTTCTTTAGCCAACGGGCCTCCACATCCGCACCACCCGATTGTACTTCCATGACTTGATGTACCCTATCCTCCGCTCTCATATCCCGATCTTCTCGATCATCTTCTTTCCTATCCTCAGCAATAGCATAGGTCTTTCTCCCCTTCGGCTTACGGAGAGTATCAGTCAATGTGGCATCTACTTTCGCTTTGCCTTCCTTTACCATAATACCTCTCTGGCAAAGCTGGGAATTGAACCGCCTCAACAGCCCAGCCCATGCCCCTTTTTTACTCAACTCCGTCCGAAAACGACTCAACGTACTATGATCCGGCACCTCGTCTTCTAAGCGTAACCCGCAAAACCTCATGACCGATAGATTCTCGTTCACCATCTCTTCACAACCCTCATCACTCAAACCATACCATATACCTACCAGCAGCATCTTAAATAACAATAAACCACGGTATGCCCTTTGACCCACCGCACTATGACCACGACTATAGTATCGATCAATTTGCTTTTCTATCAACTCCCAGTTCATGATCTGATCCACTTCTTTGAAAAATTTTGCCCTCCTTGTTCATCTTTCTACATACGGGTCAGAAAAGGATGCATACGGTAATGATGTCTTTTTCATGGCTGAGTATCTTACCAGAAAAATACAAAAAACACCTCGATTTTTATGTCCTGAAAACCACTATTTTATTGACATCTACAATGTTTATAGGATCGCTCTCCGTGCAAAGGTTTCAAGAAATAATTATTGATTCAGAACTAAGGATTCAGCAATTATTTTAATGGGTCCCAAGTTTAATGATAGGGTTACTAACTCGTTACTTGATCTATTGGCATGTATAATTTTAAAATTCTTTTATCTTAAAGAGTCCAATGTTTATAGCAACGAAATCTTGCATATAAACTGAGAAAATTATCTTGTAATAGATGAAAGTCTGTTTTAATGAGATTTCGTCCCCATTTAATTGTTAAATCCTTGAAAATACCAACCATGAAAACAATTATACAATCGCTAAAAAATGCAATCATTTTCTTCCTATTTTTCTTGTCTCTGACCCTTCAAGCGCAGACACCGAATTTTGAAGTAGATGGATTAGGATATACACCAAATTTGCGAAGATTCTGAGAATTTGAACCCGATTCCTTTTTTGATCTGGATCTTATAGTACTAGGAAGGTAATACCTAATTGGTTTTTTGATACCATTAGCATTGAGGATATTTGCTGCCCATTCAGAAGCATATCCTGAATGTTGACTATAAATACTTTGCAAAGTGTTTATACTTGCATTTGACAGGCTTTTGAAGTTATCAGATTTAATTACATTATAAACATGAACATAATTATTAAAGTCTGCCATCTGCCAAGCTTGCAAAGGCCACTTGTTTGGAATGGTATTGATGATATTGTCACTTTGTGTAAAATTTCCATCTGATGCATATTCTGATGCCAGCCACAAGTGTCCTTCGAAGGAATTAATTTGGTTAAGCCACCAGTAGTAGTCAACCTCATTTATTCCAGTAGAATTGCTCGCTACAGTTTGTAATCCTGTGCAAATCAGTGGATCGATTAATTGTTGTAATCCAGTCAATTGATCACCAATAATTGGGTCTATATTCACGCTTGTAATGTATGGATTGTGAGGGTAGGGCATGTAGTAGGTACATGTATTATCCCAATCGTCTTTAATTATTAAATAATCATCCTTCACAATTTCTTTATCTGGTTCAGGTTCATGAATTATGATTGGACAAGGCGGTTCGCAAAGTAATTCTGAACATGTAGTATTAGCTAAGTCTTCAACTGGCACCCACCCTGAATCATACTCGAACGGCTCTTCTGGTAGATTGCCAGAGTAGTAGTATCTATGAGTCCATGAGTCTTCATTGTTTAGATCACCATATTGCACTCCATTATGAGAGAACGTATTACCTGCAGCCTCGGAAATAGGTGTACTTCCATTCATGCCAACAACATTCCATTGCCTTTTGTTTACATGATTTGAACCAGTAATACCATCAGTTAGAATAATATCATGTTGTGCATTGTTTTCTTGTCATTGTTATAGTTCAGGTTGCGACTCCAGGCGTTTGTTGTATTGTTCTCTGAAGAACTCCACCAGTTGCCGTTGTTACCATTGTTGTTGAATGTTCCATTGTTGTTACGGATGCCGCCCGGAAGCCCTGCAATTCAAGTAACCACTGTTGTTTTAGCTGCTGCTTACCATATTGACAAAAGTCTTAATGGTCTTTACAACAGCAGCGGGTTACCGGATTTAATAAGCACCCTCCTGTACACCTTGGCTATACAGGACTCTCACTGGAAATTTTCTTTTTTATTGCATGGATTTTTGCCAACCTGTCAATTGTTGTGATACATTTTCAACTGATTTATTTACTTCGACAAACTTCTTTAAGTTTATTTGCTTCATGTCCTTCATCAGCCGGATAAATCAGTGTAAGCAGCTCAACGGTCTCTTTCTTTATGCTCTCACCTACATATGCTCTCACCTACAGTATTTTTATATTCCCTACTAAAACTTTTGGTGAACTCGAATATCACTAATAATAGATCATAACTAGCTTTATAAACCGGTAACTCATTATGAAGACTCATCTATCTTTACTAAAAATAAATCGGCCCCGCCTTTGGCGGGGTTTATATTGTCAAATAACCAAATTGTCAATCCCTGAGACAACGAACAGAATATCCATACTCCTTATAGTCGGGATTGCTGGTTACACCCTCACTGCTATAGTTCAGGTAGTGATGCCAGGCGTAGTTTGGATCGCTCTCGTCCTCTGAAGAACACCACCAGTAGCCGTAGTTACCAATGTCTTCGAAAGTCCCATTGTAGTTACGGTAGCCGCCCGGAAGCCCTGCAAAACCGCTGCTGTTATTTGTGGCCTGATCGTTACCTATATTCCCTGCCGTTCCAGAACTCGTCCACCCAAATGTAGATGCCATAGATTTCCCTATATCCGATCCACTACCCCCATAGCCATAGCCGTTATTACTCAAAAAAATGGTTAATACTCCCCACGCCGTATCCGTAGGTACATGCCAGCCTGTCGGGCACACATTGTTCGTCGTATCGGCTACAGCTACAGTATAATAATTGTATAAGGCACCATATAACTTTGCATTTAACGTCGAATCATTGCCGTACCAACTGTACGCTGGAGTATTAAGATTTTCCCAAGCTGTATTATCTGTTACCAATGGAATAGCTGATCCATCGTTATACCGCGTCGTCTTCAGGTTCTCTGCCATCCATACCTGCGTGCCTATCTTTATCGTTTTGTAGGTGTTTCCGTCTATATCCATAACGACTCCATTAAGACCCGCATTCAGCAAAATTTCAGCCATCTGATCTATATAAGCCTTGGTCACCGCATCCTGGGCATTCGTCGGATCTGCCAAATTGATAATGGCGAATGAATCGGCATCATTGCTTTCTGTAAGGACTTCACTTAGATTTTGAATTTCATTGCTCGGATCTGCATCTGTATCATCCACAAGGTCAACTGGCAACTTCACAAACCCTCCATTTGATAAAAAAACTGTATCGTTTGAAATACTCAAGATCTGAAATTCTGCTAAAGTAGACACATCCCGCCTTGCCAATGTACCATCAGGCAAAACGACAACTACACTATCAGCATCGTTCTTTAATTCCATTTCTGTAATCTTTGCTTTTCCTTCTACTTCAAGGTTTTGGGCTTGGATATTTGTGAAGATACACAGCAGCAAAAAAGTAATCGAGAGTCCATTTATAATAAGTCTTTTCATTAGTTCTAATTTTTCTAGGATTCCATTACAGCTGCCTGGAGACATAATACACAACCCCTTGAGGAGGGCAGAATAAATCCAAATATTCTCTTATCACAGCTGATTCGTTAAATTGTTTTAACGAAAATAAAAAAATGTTTGTTATATTGGATAGCAGTCCAGAATTTTTTTTCTGAGGAATTCTATTTTTTTGAAATTGCATGCATCCAATGTCCACATGAAAATATGTTGAGATTGCAATTTAATTTTTATCCAGATGGCAAGTAACGTTCCGTGTATGGGGTCGTAGCTATCCCGAAGGGTAGCTATGCACTATACACATTGAGCCTGTTTCTAAACACAAGTATTGCACTGAGTTTCAGTATTATGACTCAGGTAACTAAAATACGAATATTATGACTTTGCTCTCATATAATGCTTAATAATGCCTTTAATTGATGCAATTTCAGCCTCTCTTACTATTTTTTCATCTATTTCTTTAAATTGAATGCAGCAGCGGACATCAGCATCACTTTACTCGCATTGTCCTTACCTCTTAGGCTCATCCACCTCAATCCATAATATTGTTGCAATGAACCAAACACTGCTTCTACTATATGCATTCTAAGTCCCTATAGTTTTTTTCCTTTGTACTCTTAAGTCTCTTGCTCATTCTCACCTACAGTATATTTATATTCCCTACTAAAACTTTTGGTGAACTCGAATATCACTAATAATAGATCATAACTTGCTTTATAAACCGGTAACTCATTATGAAGACTCATCTATCTTTACTAAAAATAAATCGACCCCGCCTTTGTTTGGCGGGGTTTATATTGTCAAATAACCAAATCGTCAATCCCTGAGACAACGAACAGAATATCCAGACTTCTTATTGCCGCTGTACCTGCTTACATCGCCACTGCTATAGTCCAGGAAGCGACTCCAGGCGCTCGAAGTATCAGTATCGTCCTTTGAAGAACTCCACCAGTAGCCGTAGTCACCAATGTCTTTGAAATTCGCATCGTTGCTACGGATGCCGCCCGGAAGCCCTGCAAAACCGCTGCTGTTATTTGTGCCCTGATCGTTACCTACATCCCCTACCGTTCCAGAAGAATCCGTCCACCCAAATGTAGATGCCATAGATTTCCCTATATCCGTTCCGCTACCCCCATAGCCATAGG
This sequence comes from Saprospiraceae bacterium, assembly GCA_965248155.1. Classification (GTDB taxonomy): domain Bacteria; phylum Bacteroidota; class Bacteroidia; order Chitinophagales; family Saprospiraceae; genus RFSX01. The sequence continues at coordinate 793,731 of CBDFIO010000002.1, read as the reverse complement.
CGTTATTAGTCAAAAAATCGGTTAATCCTGTCCACTCCGCATCCGTAGGGACATGCCAGCCTGTCGGGCACACATTCAGACTGTTCGTATCGGCTACAGTATAATAATTGTATAAGGCACCATATAACTTTGCATATTTCGTCGAATCATTGTCGTACCAACTGTATGCCGGGGTCGTCAGATTTGACCACGCCGCACTGTCCGCCGCACTGTTTGTCAATTTCGGAATCACTGTCCCATCGTTATACCGCGTCGTCTTCAGGTTCTCTGCCATCCATAGCTGCGTGTCTATCTTTATCGTTTTGTAGGTGTTTTCGTCTATATCCATAACGACTCCATTAAGACCCGCATTCAGAAAAATTTCAGCCATCTGATCTATATAAGCCTTGGTCACCGCATCCTGGGCATTCGTCGGATCTGCCAAATTGATAATGGCTAATGTACCGGCATCATTGCTTTCTGTAAGGACTTCACTTAGATTTTGAATTTCATTGCTCGGATCTGCATCTGCATCATCCACAAGGTCAACTGGCAACTTCACAAACCCTCCATTTGATAAAAAAACTGTATCGGTTGAAATACTCAAGATCTGAAATTCTGCTAAAGTAGACACATCCCGCCTTGCCAATCTACCATCAGGCAAAACGACAACTACACTATCAGCATCGTTCTTTAATTCCATTTCTGTAATCTTTGCTTTTCCTTCTACTTCAAGGTTTTGGGCTTGGATATTTGTGAAGATACACAGCAGCAAAAAAGTAATCGAGAGTCCATTTTTAATAAGTCTTTTCATTAGTTCTAATTTTTCTAGGATTCCATTACAGCTGCCTAGAGACATAATGCACAACCCCTTGAGGAGGGCAGAATAAATCCAAATATTCTCTTATCACAGCTGATTCGTTAAATTGTTTTAACGAAAATAAAAAAAATGTTTGTATATATTGGATAGCAGTCCAGAATTTTTTTCTGAGGAATCCTATTTTTTTGAAATTGCATGCATCCAATGCCCACATGAAAATATGTTGAGATTGCAATTTAATTTTTATCCAGATGGCAAGTAACGTTCCGTGTATGGTGTCGTAGCTATCCCGAAGGGTAGCTATGCACTATACACATTGAGCCTGTTTCTAAACACAAGTATTGCACTGAGTTTCAGTATTATGACTCAGGTAACTAAAATACGAATATTCTGACTTTGCTCTCATCTAATGTTTAATAATGCCTTTAATTGATGCAATTTCAGCCTCTCTTACTATTTTTTCATCCATTTTTTTAAATTGAATGCAGCAGTGGACATCAGCATCACTTTATTCGCATTGTCCTTACCTCTTAGGTTCATCCACCTCAATCCATAATATTGTTGCAATGAACCAAACACTGCTTCTACTGTATGCATTCTAAGTCCCTATAGTTTTTTTCCTTTTGTACTTAATCAGTCCACTTTTTGCTGACGGGATACACTTGTAAAAACCAACAAAGCACCACCTTTAGTTTTTGGATTGTAAACCACCATGTAGGATCGTATGAATTATTAATAAATGGCTTGCTGAAATGAAGGTTGTGCATCAGCTACCTGTGTTACATGGCGTATTCACAATTTGGTGATTTTCTTTATGTATTTCTTTTTTGTAGTTTGAATTTCCAAAAAATAGATTCCACTCAACAACCAATTCATATTTAAACACGATTCAGTACTTAAGTCATCCAACAATAAGCCTGATGAATTATATAGTAGAATTCTATCGATTTTCTCGTCTTCTACATTCTTAATATTTATTCTATTATAAAACGGATTAGGATACAAGTCGATTTCTTCTTGATAAAAATTGTCTGTAGATGTTAAACCTCCTCCATTAGTTGTTTTTATTATAGTTCCATTATCACCAACAGCCCAACCAGTGAAGTCATCTATAAAAAATATTCCTCTAAGGGATATTGAGCGTGGTAGTGGTGAATTAAGTTTATCCCATGTTGTACCTCCATCCACTGATCTGAATATCTCTCCATACCATCCACAAGCGTAATAGGAATAAGGTTGATTCATTTTAATATGGAAGTCATAAATAGATGCCCAAAAGTCATTTTGACTACTTGAATCCCCATTTGAAGTTTGAAACCAATTTAATCCTCCATCTATTGTTTTCATTAAATGTGGGTTATACCATCCTCCTCTAAATCCAATATTATCTGAAATAAAACTTATGTCTTCAATGAACGTGAATTCTTCACTAGATTCTATCTCTATTAGTTCCCAACTACTTCCTCCATCATAAGTTTTGAGTAAAGAAGTGACAACAGAACCTTCAAAGTTGTGAGCAAATCCAACAGAATCATTGATAAAACTCATATGACTAATGTTAAAATCCATCGAATCACCAACTATTTGGTCCAACAATTGTCCGAATGAATTGAGTTCAAGTAATCTGTTCGGAGTTCCGGAAACAATTGCTCTTGAGTTTGGAAAAAGTTCTACATCGAAAAAAAAGTCGTTATCAATTTCTAATTCTATCCATTCAATTCCTCCATTATTAGTCGTATAAATATCACTTCCTACTACAATTCCATGGAGATCATCCCAAAATTTCACTTTTCTGAATTCTACTGAATCAAGTTCAAGAATTGTTATCCAATTTAATCCTCCATCATCACTTCTTAGGATTATTCCTGAGTCACCAACTGCAATTCCAACATTTTCGTTTATGAAAAAAACATCGTGTAGTGTTTTAGTCGTATTTGAATTGCTTATTTCAAACTGTCCTGTCGCTGATCCGATGAATACTCCTAGCATTAGAATTGTTAATAAAATTTTCATATTTCTGCTTTTTTATGCCATGTAACAGTCTCGCGGTATGTGGAGGATAGGCTTTCGCCTGACTTCCATCATCATCGCTTGTTAGCATTTGTTACCTTTTCATCCATTGATTACTACTGATCTGATGCCCTTTTAGATATAGATTTAAAAAATAATTACTTGTAGATAATTGTGTTATGTCAATTTTATTTGAATAATAGCCTGTCCTTACAATTCTACCTTGTAGATCGATTATATTGTAAGTTAATTCTCCTAGGTCTATAGTTTCATCTCCCAAATCAATATAAAGGTAATTAGATGTAGGATTAGGATATAGACTGATAGCTGTATTCAATTCTAATGTATTGATCGCCGATATTAAGTCACCTTTAGTATCAGTTACTATTATCCACACTGTATATTCTTTAGTAGATCCTTCATAACCTGCCATTACATATCTTCCGTCTGGCATCTGCACCGCCCCTTTAGTCCTCATGGCAGGTTCTATAGGAAATAAATTATTGATCTCTATATTGTAATCTTTGTCCAATTTTACTAATCTTGGATAATGATTATCCTGATAGGAAACAACATAACCTCCATCATTTGTAGGTGTAAGGTGAGCACCATACATGCAACCCAACTCATCCATAAAATCTCGTTGCTGTATTATGTTGCCTGAATAGTCTATTTCCCATATACATGGTGTGATACATCCTCCCTGGTTTTCAAATCGTATAGATCCTCCTATGACAAGATTTCCTTTATTATTACGAACAACATTGAATACGTCGTTCGTTACTCCCATGTCGTATTCTTTTTCCCAGAATATATCGCCTGTATGTCCATCGACATGTACAATCGAAAATTGCTGCTTTGCATTACTCTCAGAATCCTTTTGATAAATGAAAAATATAGAATTGAAATCTCCATTAATAATAGCCTTACCTTCAAAATCTCTAAAATCACCTATGTCTTCAAAATATATGGACCATATGGAATCTCCTACCGCATTAATTTTTCTCAATACAGCATTCTGGATAATACTATTTTCGTTTCTATATTTCCATCCTGCAATGGCATAACCTCCATCTTCAATTTGGGTGATGGCAACTCCCCAGTCTCTTTCTTTCTCTTCTCCTATAACTGAGTACCATAGAACATTACCATCAGTATCCATTTCGCAAGTAAAAGAATTGCCACGATCAAGGTCCAATTGAGAAGAATTATGATGTCTTGTAGATCCCACTATGATAAAATTTCCAGTAGAATTCTTGAGTAGCCTTTTAGGGCTAATTCCGAAATTATTGGTATGGGTATAAAATTTTTTCCATATTATTTCATTAGAAACGAGATAGAATTTTCTATTTAATTGCTGAAAATTATACGGTTTATTAATATCAAATTGAGCTGCGCTCGTCAGTAAGATATTTTCGTTATCTAAGACAGAAAGTGTAATTAAGGATTCGGAGGCATTGCCAAAGTTGTTTAATTTATAATAGCCATCTGTTTGAGCAAGTAAAATTGTCGAGGACAGAACTAAAAGATATACGATCGTAAAATTTTTCATGACAATAATTGTAAGAGTGCGATGAGCATTTCCCATCGCACTTGGGGTAACTTAAACTTTTATTAATTTGGTATTATAACATATGATAAGTCTACTGTCTCACCATCAACAAATAGCAGTAGGTGATTAGTACCAGTTCCAACTTTATTGCCTGGGACAGTTATCATTATTTCTTCTTCTGCGATCAGTAGTTGATTTTCAAATACTGTATGAAGAGTACCGCTAAGTGTATTAACGTGACTTATACTAACCAAACGATCTTCTTCAACACTTATGATCTTAAATAACTTATCTGTACTCCCATCGTCTCCCACTAAATGTGTGTGAAAGGGGAATTGTGGTATTACAACAACCATATCACATGGATGGCCGCCAATGTTTGTTGTCTCGGGAATTATCGGTGCAGAAAAATAAATTGTAACTTCATCTTCAGCACGACAAGCTTCATTGGTATCGTTAGTGCCATTAATGGTTGCTGAATAACTCGCTCCAGAGCTTAGCTGCTCGTACGAAATACAATTGCTCCAAGAATTTAGAGTAATGGTAGTTGGATTACCATCTGCATCTATAATTTGAATATCCATTTCAGTTACATTTGTGCTTTTAGAAAAATCGAAACACACGGCACAGTGCTTGGCATAAGTCCTTGCTCTCACAAAGGCGGGCTCACAATCTTGGCATATCTGCTGAAAGCAATTGTACATGTCGTCCACTTTAGCATGCCATAACCAAAATATAGCTGCAGATGGTGAATCAAAATCCCTCATAGCTCCACCTATTCTCCTATGTACATCATTATGTTGGTTTTCTACATAGCTTGCAAATGCATCTATACTTGAAAATTGATCGCAAGTATTTTCATTAACGTTTACCATATCGTAGTCTGGTGTTTGATCATTCAACACTCCAAAACCATCAATGACAGCTAGATCTGCATCAAAAAATTCATCTGGCATCATAGTTTTTGGATCATACTTCGGTAATGGGACAAAGTCTTCACAGCCATTGTCTAATAGAAATTGTTCCATTCCTTGTATGTAATTCCTATGCTCTGTAAAGAATCCAACTTCCATATTATTGTGCCAAAATAAAGCTGCACCATTCCTTGTATGATCCCATACTATCGGGTATCTTTCTCTGAGTGGATCGCCTGATTGCCAATCAGGATTCTCTTGTGAGATATATTCCATCATACAATCTCGTAGCAGCCCTCTTTCTTCTTCCTCCAACTCCCAAATACTTTCCCTAGGGCCAACACAGTCGGTGGCAGTTGAGGCTATCTCTACTTCAACAAAATTCGGGTCAACAGGATAATCTGTACTACCTTGACCTTGACCAAAGCCAAAATGGCTTACTAAAACGAATGCAAATAAAATTAAATTTTTCATAGCGAATTAGTTTTGGATGAACGTCAGCCTACCGTTTGGAGAAAATATCCTAAAATGGATACCGAAATAAATTTTTAAGTACTTCCTCTCAATCTCTATCTTGATCTTGTCCATCTATGAGAGTGAGAGGATAGGTTACTTTCTTTTTACTTCAATTAATGCTAACAATAATTAATCATAAGGCTAAATTAGGTTTAAAGATCTATAAATCAAAAGTCAGTTCATTTATACTTTGTCTCAAATTAAATTTCTTGTGATATAATTTCACCAACTTCCAAGCTATTTGGTCTAGGTTTGGTGATGTTCTACCACAATACTTATTTTTTCGTTCATTGGTAAATCACTACTTATATGAGGTTTGTGTTGAAATTTTCCAAATTTGCCATGAAGTCATTGTACAGAATACCGGAGTTGTTAAGTTCGGAATAATCTATTTGGTTGCATTTATTGAGATCCGTATTGCAAGCTGATACGATTAACATTTTCGATAAAATTAATACCAAACAATTTTTCATATATGATATTATTTTTGAAAAGTTTCGTCTGTTCGACCGTCGAGAGACAATCTCTCTTCCCATCGCATACAACGGCATAGGCAGGAAACTATCTGAAACTATAAATGCCTCCAAAAAGAAAACAAAAGGATCGTATGGGTTAAAAATGTCTGAAGATCGTATAAAATTTCTCCAGGACATTTATGGAAAGGAAACCACGGTTCAGATTTTGGATCTTGGAAATCCAAGCGGTACAAAAGTGGTCATTCGTCTTCCTGTTCAGGAGTAAATCACGAAAAGCTATGATCAATATGACCAAATCAAAGCCTTAATTGAAGACTTAGAAGTGGCAAAAAGAAAAAACCGGAAGGACTTTAGCTCATTCATTTGATCCTCGCGACTTTTATATCAATAAATCAAACTCAACAGAGTATTTATATTCTATTTATAAATAGAAAATTTACTTTTATATCTTTTGCTTTCCAAACCATTTCTTATGAAGCGAATTCTAAAACTTTGTTTAATTCTACTGGTCTGTTTGTTTTATTTACCTCTTGATGGACAAGTTCTAATAAATGAATTTTCAGCTTCAAATCTCAATAGTTTTAAAGACAGTTTTAATAAAGCAGAGGATTGGATAGAACTCTATAATGATAGTGATCAAGCTATCAATATAGGCGGGTGGCACCTTTCAGATAAAGCATTTAAAGAAAAAAAATGGGAAATTCCAGCCGGAACAATAATTAGTGCTAAGGGATATCTGGTGTTCTTCTGTTCCGGAAGAGACAGCGTATTTAATAATGAATATCACACAAATTTCAAATTAACTCAGACGAAATCAAATGAAGTTGTTCAACTTGCTGATCCAACGGGAATGGTCCTGGATGTTCAGGACGTTACTCTCATTCTGGTAGAGCATTCCATATGTCGTGATCGTAATGGATCTGGCGATTGGAAAATTTGTACTGATCCAACTATTGGTTCTTCTAATAATGCATCTAAAAAGTATAATGGATATACAGTACAACCGACCATTGAGAAAGAAGCCGGATTCTATCAAGACAGCCTAATTATTAGCATTAATAATAATGAACCCAACTCGGTGTTGAGATTTACCATAGATGGATCAAACCCTAATCTGCGCTCAGCAATATATATGGAAGATATTCACATTGATAGAACGACAGTTGTTAAAGCCTTATCCTTTAGTAATGACTCTAGTATTCTTCCCGGCAAAATGGATTTTTCCACTTTTTTTATTGATGAAGACTTTTCTCTACAGGTGTTTTCTGTAGCTGCCGATAGTGTTATAGATCTTGCGCATGGAAATGGTGAGATTATTCCTGTAGGATCTTTGGAATATTTTAATCTTGATAAAGAAAGAGAAGCGGTGGCCTTTGGCTCATTGAACAGGCATGGGCAGGATTCATGGATATTACCACATAGAAGCCTTGACTGGGTGACCAGAGATGAAATGGGATATACTAAGGCCGTAAATGCACAACTATTTAACTATTCTGATAGGGATGAATATCAGAAATTTATGTTTAGAAATTCTGGAGATGACAACTATCCAGCAATAAGGGATGGAAATCATGATGGAAGTACACACATCAGGGATGAGTATGTTCAAATTCTGGCATTAGAGGGAGACATGGCTTTAGATCAACGCGCTGTAGAACGTGTTATTTTGTTTTTAAATGGAGAATATTGGGGCTTGTATGGAATGAGAGAAAGACCTGTAGACCATGATTATACGGAGTACTATTATTCGCAGGACAAATATGATATTCAGTATTTAACTACATGGTGGACGACTGAAATAGAATACGGTGGTATAAAGGCGTTAAACGATTAGCAAAACTTAAGGGATTTTATTCTCGACTCAGATATGAGTATTGAAGAGAATTATCAAATTGCCAAAGACAGCATAAAAATGACATCCTTAATCGATTATTTTTTAATGAATCTGAACGTAGTTGCATCCGATTGGCTCAATTATAATACAGGCTGGTGGAGGGGATTGGATAAGGACGGAGATCATAAAAAATGGGGATATATTCTTTGGGATCTTGATGCAACTTTTGACTATTATATTAACTATACCGGTGTACCTAATATAAGTCCCAATGCCCAACCATGTGATATCAATATGATTTCTGATTCCATAGATTTATTTTTTACAGAGGATGGAGAATTTGGGAGTTTTGAAATTGAAGATCCTTCCCAATGCAATACCATTTTGAATGGGACGTCTCCGTATGCTCCTACGGATTCAACCTATATCGAAGTAATTAACCAGGACAACTTTTGTTGTTATGTAGAATGGGATGAGACCTGCCAAGATATTTATGATGCCATTCTCAACAATAATGTTGGAGCTGAAGCCTTTTATGGAAATATCGGGAAACATGAAAAAATATTTATCAAACTACTTGAAGAAAGTCAGGAATTCAAACAACTTTATTATCAACGATATGCAGATCTGATGAGTACAGTTTTTAGTTGTGAAAACATGATTACAACATTAGATAGTATGATCCAGATTATCGAACCAGAAATGCCTAGACAAATTGATAGATGGGGAGGCACAATTGAAGAATGGAGATCGAATGTTGAGGATTTAAAAGATTTTATTAATCAAAGATGTCAACTCATTGGAGAAGGAGCAATTGGCTGTTATGATGAAATTAGTGGACCATATGATCTAACCTTAATTGCCAGACCGGAAGGTATTGGTGAAATTGATTATAATACATTAGATGTCGAAAACCTCCCTTGGACTGGCAAATATTTTGGAGGCGTTCAAAATGAGATAAAGGCAAATATTTTTAATGAATATGAAGAAGATTATAAATTCAGCCATTGGGAAGTCAAAAACAATAGTATTATTAGTCCAAACCGTAGTGCCAAAAGGGCATCAATTAGTATATCAGGCCCAGACAGTTTAACAGCTGTTTTTGTAAAGGAAACAACGTCAACTTCAAGCCTGGAAGACCAATTTGATTTTACTGTCTATCCGAATCCAGCAAATCATTATTTTACTGTTGCCTATAATTTACCGGAATCTCAAAATGTGTCATTAGAGTTGTATTCTATGATAGGACAAAAAATTGCAGATTTCCCAGGCGTTAGCAAAAGAGTTGAGGCCGGCCCACAAATGCATAATATCTCATTAAGAAATTCATCTGTTCAATCGGGTTTGTATAATTTGGTTTTAATAGTAGGAAATGCCAAACTTAATTATGTAATCAATATTTCGAACTGACATTTGGAGTCTAGCTAATTGTGGGTGACCCCCAATCGAATTCCAAATATCTCCATTATTAATAAACTTAAGCGGAACCAGAATTTCAAGCTATTAATATTATGATTCCCTATGAGAACAATGACATTGGATCAGTCGTATTTACAATACCATAGATTAAGAATACCAATAAATAAACCCATATTCCTATGAAGAGATATTTAAAAGGTTTGCGCTTCTCTAACATCTCAGGAAATAATATTGGTTTACCTGAAAACTTTCCTCTTGGTCTATCAAGGAAGAAAAACGTTTTATAGGTTTCTATCGAAGCAATTGTAAACCCAAGACTGCACATTGTAATCAACATAATATTATTCGTCAACAAGGCAGCAACGAAAGCATAGAAATAAGCAACCCCCGGGGATCTAAAAAACTTAAATGTTTCAAATCCCTCCAAAGGAGCATCTTTCCAGGCACCCCCAAAAGCAGATACCCATCCTCCGACACTACATATTAAAAGAATAAGGTAAGGAGACATATTTAGAGTTCCGGCGTGATAACTCTCATTTAATTTATACACCAAATATGAGATCAAAGCAATTGCCCCAATATAAAAAGCTGCAGCTGTTAGTCGCGCTGCTCTACTCTTTACAGGTTTACCCAAAACAGAAAGTTGCATAGGAATGAAGTATTTACTTTGGTCTTCTTCCCTGAAAAATGTTTTGTATATCTCCATTGTACCTCTCTCAGTAATATAAGTAGCGCCAAATAACACTGCAATTTGAGGAAGCTGAGATAAGTCCATGTCAAATAGATACCACAAAAAAGGGCCGTAAATTAAACCGGCAATAGTACTTCTAAAGTATTTTGGCCAGGTGAATCCTTCATGTGGAGCATCTTTATACATTCCCCATGTACTGTTATGTAATCCAGCTAATCCTCCTGTAACTAAAGCAATAATAAAATGCATATTTTATGTCTTTGATTTATAAATTTTTTCTATCGTTTCCAGATCCAATCTCGCTTTAAAAATATCATACTTTGGAGAGTGATCATTTATAAGAGCTTTAAAAAAATCTTCGAACATAGGTTTAAATCCTGTAAGCTTACTAATACTAGCTAGCTTAAGTTTTATTTTTTTCCCCCTGACCCAAACAAAAAGGCCATTATTTTCAAATCTTATCATTCCCTTAGTACCGTAGACTGAAGAAATACCTAATCCATTGATTAATGGATTTCCTTCCCAACTGTACAAAAAGTTAACAGTAGGACCATCCTCGGTTTCGAATGTGACATAGCTTGCTTTATCCAATCCATCGGTTGCTAATGGAAAAAAAGAGTTAATCGATTTGAATTTGTAGCCTATATTATTAATAATACTCAACCAATGGATTCCTCCTTCAAACATTGCCCCCATAGGACTTAATTCCCGGTCAGCTCGCCACCCATCAGATTTTTGATTCTTGACAGCATTGATATTCACTGATAAAATTGAGCCTATAACAGAATTGTGTAAATTATCCTTTAAGAATTTACGCATTGGTCTGTAGTAATAGTTCTCACTTACCATTACCTGAAGGTTTTGAGGACTTGAAATTGCAATTAAATCATCAAATTCCTTTACTGAACACACTGCAGGCTTCTCGAGAATAAGGTGCTTGTTTGCGAGAAGAACTTTTTGGGCTAGTTCAAAATGAAAAGCCGGAGGTACACAAATCATAATAACATCAGCCCAGTCATCATTTATAGCATCGCTATATGATGGATAAGAATTGATGCCGCCATACTTCTTTTTATATGCAAGAGCCTTGACTCCATCTCGGCTTGAATAACTGAGTTCTACATTGTGTTTAAGTTTTTTAATTGTCTTCGAGTGGGTTGCTGTTATCTTACCACAACCTAAAAAACACAATCTTGTAGGTCTTTCATCTGATATGCTTCTAAACTGCTTCATGATTTGTTCAAAATATAATCGGAAACTCTTAATGCATTTGCACTTATGGTTAAACTTGGATTTACAGCTCCTGAAGTAGGCATGAAACTTCCATCAAGGACATACAAATTTTTTATACCTCTAAAATTACAGTTACTATCAAGAACACTGTGTTTTTCAGAATCACCCATTCGCAAAGTTCCAACAGCATGAGAAAATGTTTTGATGTTATGTGTGTAATGGCCAATTGCTCCACAGCCTTTTAAAATTTTAATGGCTTCTTTACTTAGAATCTTGGAAACTTCTTCATCACGTTTAGAATAATTGTGGATAATACTTGTTTTATGCATCGAGTCTGAACCAGAATTTGTTTTATCAATCCATATCCTATTATTATAATTTGGTTGATCTTCAGCTATAGTCAACAATCCTGTAATAAGAGACACAGCTTTTGATACAAGTTTACCTATTCTTCCTTTTATCGCATCCTGGACATAGAAAGGATGTGGCGTTTGAAGTTGCTGTAAACTTCCAATTTTTTTATGTGGATAATTTTTATGACCAAAATAAAAATCCATAATTCCCAATTGTTTGTGAAATCTATTTTGCTTATCTGCTTTACCGGGAAAAATACCAAAAACAATATTGTTTACATGCCTCATAAGATATCTGCCAATAATATCATTCCCTGGATTCATATGTGCCAAATCTGAACTCAAAAGAATCTGTGGAGAAGATAATGCACCAGCACTAAGAATTATGCAGTCTGCTTTAAATTCAAATAGCTCATCATTTTTAATATCCTTAACTGATACACTCTCTATTTTATCCTGGTTTAAATTTAATTTGGTAACCATGTGCTGAGTTAAAATCTTACCTCCAGAAGAAAGTATTTTAGGGATGATCATTGTTGCCAGATCATTTTTAGCACCAACTGCACATGCAAATGAATCACATGTTGTACAATATTCACATAAGTTTCTTGAATGGCCGTGATAATTTATTGCTAATGGAAGGTGAAAAGGATTGAGGTCCAGTTTTTTTGCAGAGTTCTCAACTTTTTTAGATATATCAGAAAGTATTCCAACAGACTGAGGAAATTTTTTTGATCTAAATGGTTGTGTAGGATCGTTGTCGGAATCGCCACTTACATTTAGTAATTCTTCTGCTTCAGAATAATATGGTTCAAGATCATTATAATCAATGGGCCATTTTGCATTTGAATCCGTAATGATTTCTTGCGGAGGATCAAAATCTTTTTCTCTTAATCTAAATGAAACTCCACCATAAAAAACGGATTGTCCTCCAACTGCAATATTAGATCCCATTATGGGATTATTCCCACCCGCAACTACATGAAAAGGCCAATCAAAATTATAGTGATTTGTAAATCCTAAAGCCTGTTCTCCATTCCAATTTTCCGGCATCCTCTTAATATCCTTTCCTCGCTCTAGCATTAAAACTTTTAGTCCAGATTTAGAAAGTCGATATGCGGTCATAGCTCCACCAAATCCAGTACCGATTATAATGGCATCATATTTTTGTACATGGGATTTCAAAAGATATTGAAGTATTAAAATTGGGATTTATAAAGTAATATCTCAATGTACGATATATTTTAATATTTCACTACGTGGATGGAATAGGCGTCCTGACGTCTCACGCTCAAACCATATAGGTGTAGAATTTCAGAAATATTTATATATAAAAGACAGGAATTCATCAAAATCGAAAAGTTAAACCTGTATTGAAAGAGATATTACTTACAGAGTATCTACCTACCGTACTACTTTCGTGTGCAGCTGTTCCTTTATGTGAATGTGGATTGAGATCGTGGTCCTCACTCGTATCTACAAATAAGCTGTCTAGCCGCTTGTTATAGCCAGCAAACAAATCTATATTATCACTTATTTTCATTTTAAAATCAGCAGTAAATTCACGATGTGATTGCCATAATGGACTGTTTCCTGCACAATTTTCACCATCGATATAATGCCAGGGATCTCCCTGAATTCTGACGCCCATCTCTAGTGTATAGATTCCGGCAAAAACTATTCCCGCAACTGCCTTTAATTGACTTGCACTACTGCATGCCAAAAGCGGAGATTTGACTTCATTTGCAAATGAATTATTTGTATTGGTTTTTTGCCAAAGACTAAATGCAGCTTCAATATCTGTGAACAATCGAATTTTATCAGAGATATAAAATTTGCGTCGAAATTGAAGAGAGAAAGGATCAATATGAAAGCTGTAAGTATCGCTTGTAGGGGTATATTCAACTTGCATTTCACCAAGTGACAAATAGAATCCTTTTAAAATCTGTCGTTGGTAAAAAGAGAATCGCATATTTTCAGTAAATGGCCCTGATTTGTCGATATTCTTGCTTAAAGGAAGGCCAATACTCAAACTAATTGTCAGCCATCTGTTGTTATAGTTGTTCAGGCGCCCCCTTTTTTTTGAAATTCCAATAGTACCCAAATCAATCACTCCATAGCCATAAGAATCATACAATATTGATATTGAATGTTTGTTGACCTTTGTCAAATTATTTCTATGTACAACCTCTAGTGTACCTATCTCGTATTGGTGCTGGGTCAAATAGGCTGATGATCTCCATAAGTTCCTGATTTATAATAGTATTTTTCGATGTACATACCAATGACATTATCGTGAATCTGTTCATTTTTGGAAAAGCAAATGGTTTTTCTATTAAGACGTTTGATATGCGTTCTAAAATTCAAGTTTTTCCGTTCTATTTTCCAAGTCAAATCTTTCCCAATAGTATGTAAGCTTTTTGGCAATGACCTACTATAAGCTCCCCAATCATCCGTATAATAGTCACCAATGGGAATGTCTTTAAGAAGATCCAGAAGTTTTTCAAAGCTCTCATCGGTACGCTTTCCATTAACCCAAGCCAAAATCATCCCGGAATGCTTATCCATCGCATACCAAGTCCACCTTTGATTCGCCTTACTGCCAACATAAGACCAAAACTCATCTGCCTCTGCTGTATAGTGAAAACTTACTGCCAAATTATCAAGGCTTTGAACTTCTTCCTTGTTCAATAGATAAGGGTTCACTTGAAGCGTTTTTTTTTAAGTGAGCTATCACCGTATTTTTATTGATCCCTAAAATCCTTGCTGTATCTCGAACCCCTGAACTATTGAGAATTAATGAGTCAATTTGTTCTTTAACACCGGGCTCTCTGGCTTTATAGCTATAGCTATAGCTATAGCTAAGTTGAAAACTCTTTTTGCAGACTTTACAACGCCAACGTTGTCTCCCGTTTTCTCTATGACCATTCTTTTGAAGGTCAGTACAATTGCAATGGGGACAAGTAATAGTAGTAGTAGTAGTAGTAGTATGTTCCATGTGCTAATATAAGAAACTCAACCTATTTAAACCACTATCCTCGTATTTAAAAAAGTTTTGATCATACACAAAGATGGAATCAAGAATATATTTATATGACTGTTGAGCTTGGATGTTAACATATGATGTTATCAGTAGTGCGACGAAAATGATTAATTTTTTCATGATTGTGTTTTTTATTTGATACTTCAATGTTCCATTTTCCATGAAGGACAGAGATAGATAGATGTAACTAAACAAAGGGGATTTGTAACATATCAGAAGAATATGGATGAGCTGAGGGTAACTCAAAACAGCAAATGGGTAGAAAATGAATTCTATTTCTATGAAACTGGGGTAGCTTCAACTATCGAAAATTTAGAATTCGTATAAAATTTACACGAAAAGATGAAAGCTAATGTTTAGTCCTTGCAGGAAACCATGTTGAGCAAATATTTTGAATTTTGTCTGTCTCTTTGACAAAGAAAGGCATATTAAAAAGTTATGATTAAATAAAAACCAGGACTTCGGGGGACCCTCTTCCAAGCTTATCTTTTTTTGAAACTGTTCCTTACTATAGTAGGGAAGGTACTTTCAGCATCACAGATTTGAAACTCAACTGAGATCATAAATGGAAATTGAACATAAAGAACTTAGGCACGTTATATTCCATATTGATGATATTGACGTTCTTTAATTTAGTCCACAATATCTATATTCATATTTTCCAGAAATTAATATCAATTGGCCAGACCTTCAAAAAAATTATCACAGCCGAACAAGTTCAGTCTTAAAGAAAGTTTTGGTTCGTTAAAATTTATTCCACGATTCTTCAG
The DNA here is from genome assembly GCA_965248155.1 of Saprospiraceae bacterium. Lineage (GTDB taxonomy): Bacteria > Bacteroidota > Bacteroidia > Chitinophagales > Saprospiraceae > RFSX01. Next base: position 778,121 of record CBDFIO010000002.1, on the reverse strand, counting down.
TGAGATAAGAAGTGTCAATCCAGCACTATTTTACTCCAATATTCTCTGTCGGGTTATCAGTGCATTCATACCACTGATCATGCTGTGGATCGGTAAGATCATAATTGATGAAGTTGTCCTTCAAATCTCTGCAGAAATTAAAGATCTAAATCGCTTGTGGTTATTCCTCGCAATTGAATTTGGACTCGCAATAATATCTGACCTACTAAGCCGGATCATAAGTCTAACTGATGTCCTGTTAGGAGATCAATACTCAATCAGCTCTTCTGTAAAGATGATTAAAAAAACATCAGAAGTGAACCTGGATCAATTGGAAGATTCTGAATTTTACGACAAACTAGAAAGAGCACGGCAGCAAACAACTGGACGAGTAGGCTTGATGTCGAATGTATTAGCCCAGGGCCAGGATATCATTGTCATACTATCCTTGCTAGGTGGTGTTGTGGCTTATGAACCATGGTTGATTATTCTTCTCGTTGTTTCAATCATCCCCACAATTCTCAATGAGGTCAAATTTAGCGGAACCAGTTATTCTCTTGCAAGGAGTTGGACTCAGGAAAGAAGAGAATTGGATTATTTGAGATATGCCGGTGCCAGTGATGTTACGGCAAAAGAAGTGAAGTTATTTGGCCTGGCGAACTATCTTGCTACGCGATTCAAAGTGTTATCAGAAAAATACTATCTGCTAAGTAAAAGACTTGTGATTCAAAGAACAACGTGGGGTTCATTTTTTAATGTAGTAGGAACTGGAGCATATTATGCCGCTTATGTTTTTATTGTATTGAGAACCGTAACAGGAATATTCAGTCTTGGTGATTTGACGTTTTTATCTGGTTCTTTTAATCGTTTAAGGTCAAAATTGCAGGGCTTCTTCACCCGCTTTACAGCGATCACTGAAAGAGCATTATATCTCCAGGATTATTTTGAGTTTCTTGATCTTACTTTTGAGGAAAGTACTTCTATCGGTAGACAAAAAATGCCTGAGAAGATAGAAGACGGATTTACATTAACGGACGTCGGATTTAAATATCCCAAAACAGATAAGTGGGTTATCCGGAATATAAATTTTAAAATCCGCGCAGGTGAAAAAATGGCTTTTGTAGGTGAGAATGGTGCTGGTAAAACCACATTGATCAAATTGCTACTAAGATTTTATGAGCCTACAGAAGGAGAGATCAGGCTTGATGGCATCCCGATCAAACAATTTGAAAAGAATGCATACCAACAATTTTTTGGTGTGATCTTTCAGGATTTTGTGAAGTTTGATCTAACAATAAGAGAAAATATAGCAGTTGGTGAGATCACTGAAATTCAAAATCAGCCCAGAATAGAAGATGCAGCAGAAAAGAGTTTGGCAAAACAAGTCGTATCCGAGCTTCCCCAGGGATATGACCAACAGCTTGGTAGACGGTTCAAAAGTGGTAAGGATCTTTCGGGAGGGCAATGGCAAAAAATTGCAATTGCAAGGGCATATATGAAAGATGCAAAGGTGTTAATACTTGATGAACCTACCTCTGCCTTGGATGCAAGAGCTGAAACAGAAGCCTTTAAACGATTCACTAAATTGACAGTTGGAAAAACGGCAGTCATCGTCTCACATAGATTTAGTACTGTTCGAATTGCTGACCGGATTATGGTGTTGAAGGAAGGGAAGGTTCTAGAAATAGGTACTCATGAAGAGCTCATCGAAAATGGAAAGTTATATTCTGAACTTTTTAATCTCCAGGCTGCAGGCTATCAATAGCCCATTAATTATCAGTTCCATTATAATGATAATTTGATTTTCTCAATTTTAAGTCAGCATAAATAACTGACATCTCCACAAGCACAATAATCTGTAATTAAATTCCACGATAATATAAATATCGTCCTTTCTTTTGTGATGAAGTCATTGATAATCATTAATAACCGTTAAAAGGGATCTACTGAAATTTTTACTATTATCTGAATTTTCTTTGTACTTTTAAGTACTGTGTGTTCTGCTATCCTTAATAATCTCATATTTTTATTTTCGAAGTTATGGTATAGGACGAATATCAAAATTCAAATTTTATGTTGAGACAAACTGCTGATCTGAGATCATTAGTATTTATAAGCCTTGCCATCGGATTTCTTTTATTACTGTGGATTTTCGACTCCGAGATGTCTTTGGGACTCTGGATAATTTTATATGCAATACAATTACTCTTGGCCATAATAATGTCTACAATCGTACATAATCACCAACATCTTCCCATGTGGCGAGGAATATGTCTGAATCGCTTAACTGACAATTTGTTAACTGTTTTATACGGATTCCCTGTTTTCGCGTGGATGCCAACCCATAATTCAAATCATCATGTTCATATAAATAAAGAACCTGATTACACCAAGACCTACATGGCATCGGAAAATAATAACCTCCTGACATTATTGAGTTATCCATCAATTAGCGGAATTATCCAGCAAAAAGCTGTTATCAAATTTTTTATTGGAATGTACCGCAAAAGCAAGCGTAAGTTTTATTTCCTTTCATTACAATTACTAAGTTTGATAATATGGATAACCGTTGCATTTCTAGTTGATTGGCAAAAAGCCCTACTTTATGTAATTATACCTCAGCAAGTATCACTTTTTTCTGTACTGGTTTTTAATTACATACAACATATTCATGCTGACGAACATTCAGATTTCAATCATTCACGAAATATGACCGGAGGAATATTGAATTTCCTCTTGCTTAATAATGGGTTTCATACTGCACACCATATCTCTCCAAGTATCCATTGGAGTAGATTAAGGGAAAAACACGAAAAATTGGCTCACAAAATCGATCCACGTTTAAACGAAAGTAATTTTGCCTGGTATTTGCTACGGGTTTACTTCCTCGGTCTATTTATACCTTCCTACAAGACAGAAAATATGCGTATGGAGAGGATTCTAAAATCACAACAATAGAAAATTAATATATTATTTATTATTTATTATTTATTAAGTATCATTAGCAACTTCTATTTTTATCGAAAAGGCACAGGTTTCTGGAAAATGAAATCTTATGCCACTGCAAAAGACTCTTAAATTAAAAACGAAAAATGAAAGCTTCAGACTTTATTATAGTAAAAGACCCTAAGGTCAGCTCACGCTACCAGAAGAATAAAACTCAGATCGGACATTTCGTCCAGGATTATATTAATGAAAAAATTGACATCAATACTGATTTGATGGAGATGTTACAATATAGAGACGAATTATTCACATACGATTATATCTGGCACCATTATAAATTCTTCATTTCACGGATGATCCCAGAAATAGTGATCCATTCGAAAAAGCAAGATGAGCGTATTGTACGAGATCATTATGATGACAAAAACGATCTCTTTAATTGGTTTCTGGGACCTAGAATGATTTATACAAGCTGCTATTTCTATAATCACGACGAAACACTGGAAGAAGCACAAGACAATAAGATGGATCTTATTGCGCGCAAAATGCAGCTCAAGCCCGGTGAATCTCTTTTGGATATAGGTTGTGGATGGGGGACACTTGTGGCTCATATGGCAAAACACTATGGAGTAGATGCTACCGGGGTAACCATTGCCAAGGCTGGAATGGAATGGGGCGTACGTCAATTTGAAGATTACGGTGTCACATCAGATAATGCTCGAATCTGGCATATGGATTATCGGGATATTCCTCGTGATAAAAAATATGATAAGATTACTTGTTTGGAAATGGCCGAACACGTGGGCATTAAATACTTCAAAAAATTTATGAAGCAGATTTATGACATGCTTGAAGACGATGGACTTTTCTACATGCAGATCGCGGGGCTAAGAGAAAGAGACAGTCTTTTCCGTGGGCCAAATATGGAGGATCTTTCTTGGGGACTTTTCATGAATGAATACATATTTTCTGGTGCTGATGCGAGCATGCCCCTTAATTGGGATTTGAAGCGTATTGAAAAAGTAGGATTTGAAGTTCAGAGTGTAGAAAACATTGGTATCCACTATGCCAAAACAATCCATTTTTGGTATGACAATTGGATGTCCAATAAGGAAAAGGTCTTAGAAAAATATGGAGAAAAAATCTTTCGTATCTACGCTATATTTCTCGCTTGGTCGGTATACATTGCAAGGCAGGGTGGTTCAACGGCCTATCAAATTGTCTGTCGTAAAAACTTAAATACGGCAGATCGTAACCGGTTTATTGGAGCTACAAATCTAGGGGATATAAAAATAGAAAAGGAGAAAAGCAATGGCCATTCAGAACCTGTCGAGGCTCAAATATTGGAAGAGCGCGAATAAGTAATATAAACGCTGCACATAAAACCAAGGACTCTGTTCTTTATTATACAAGGTCCTTGGAAGTGCCCTTATCAGGCTCATTATCGAACCAATTCAAATATGAATTAAGATATTCTTGTGGCTTAAAAGTCATTTGAATTTTTTTAATAAAACGAACAATTAACAAAGCAAAAGCTAAATAAAGAAACCTGATATTACAAGGAAGACTACAACTTCTTGTATAAGAATGGCCATTTTGGGGATTCATGTATTTATCGTTATTTTCAGCATTACGCAAAACGGATGGCAAAACGAAGTTTAGGATTTTGGCGCTCCTGGGCACTTTTTGTAGGTGTGATGATTGGGAACGGAATATTTATGCTTCCAACAATTTTAGCCCCATATGGAAGCATAAGTTTGTTCGGCTGGATATTTGCCGGTGGAGGAACATTATTTATTGCTTTAGTACTAAGTTCATTAGCAAGAAAAACCTCAAAGTCTGGTGGACCATATACATATACATTAGAAACATTTGGTAATTTACCAGGCTTCCTTATTGGTTGGGGTCATTGGATTTCTATATGGGCTGCTGTCGCTGCTGGGGCAGTTGCATTTACAGGATACTTAAGTGTGTTCATTCCCGAACTTGAACAAATTCCAGCCTTCGGGGCTATTTCTTCAATTACATTGATTTGGTTATTAACAGGGATCAACATAACAGGTGTTCGGTCTGCTGGTATATTTCAGCTCTTAACTACTCTGTTAAAACTGTTACCCCTCTTCTTAATAGCTGGAAGTGGATTGATCTTAGGAGACTTCAATTATATTCCAGCTGAAAATCCAGAGAATGAACCAATACCAATTTTATTAGCTGAACTTGTCATTTTGGTCATGTGGGCTTACGTAGGAGTAGAAGGTATAACGATCCCTACTGACGATGTGATCGAACCGAAAAAAAGATCCCACGGGCATTGGTTTCAGGAACCATAACTGCCACTGTAGTCTACATCATAGCAACTTATGGGGTAATGTCTTTGGTTCCTACAGAAAAACTTGTTTCCTCATCATCTCCATTTGCTGATGCTGCATCAGTTGTTTTTGGTCCTTGGGGTGCAACTTTTATTACCATAGGGGCTATTATTTCAATCGTCGGTTCTCTGAATGGGAATATATTATTCACTAGTATTTTGTCACAATCAATAGCCAAAGATCAACTATTTCCGAAAAAATTCGCCGATATAAACCGTTTTGGTGCCCCTGCGTTTGGACTGATAGTAGCAGGTTTATTATCATCCTTACTAATAGTTATGAATTACTCTAAAGGACTGATCTCGGCATTTAAGGCTCTAATTCTGTTATCCACCTTAACGACTTTGTTGCCATATGCTGTTTCAGCTTTAGCGGATATAGTAGTGCAAAATAGAGAATATAGAAAAAGTAAAAAGAGAAATATGAAGTCATATTTTATCTCATTTGGAGCCCTTGGGTTTTCAATTTTTACTATTGTTGGGGCAGGGTTGAGCACGCTTGCTTTAGGATTAGTATTGCTTCTTATCGGAGTAGTTCTGTATTATTTGAAACTAAATAAAAAAGGGGCGTCCAAACTAGAATAGTCTGATTTTTTTCGGATAGCTACTTATTCTGCTTTCGTTTGAGAACACACAAACAATTATAATAGATTATACTATTCATTTTTAGATAAAGGAATAATCTGATAGGTGCTTTCAGAGATGTCGATTGTAATTCTATAAAATCCTTCTGATACTTCGATATCTCCGCCCTTGAAAACCAGTTTATCTTTATTGTCTTCACTACGTCCCCAATCTAAAACCCATTGAATATCTGAACGAAATTTTATTGCTCCATCTTTAAGATATAATTCGATTTCCCATTGTGTTCCATCATTAGATATTTTTTTCATTGGAACTCCTTGAGACCAATCATCATATTCAGTACCAGAACCAATGACTTCCAAATATTTTAGACTGTAGTCAATTTCAGCTACTTCAGATTGGATATATTGGAGAAAGTCGTCTCCAAGTAAATTTATAAACCTTGCTGATGTATTTTCATCTCGCTTTATTTGCCTTAATGTTATTAGATCTGCACGGAATGATTCATCTACTAGTAGCGCTTTGATCCGATCGTCATAACTTGGAGAATATAAATCTTCAATATAGGTTTCTATAAATTCTTCATAAGTAGGACCATGATTAAAAACTTTTATTGGAATGTCAAATGATCTTAGATATTTTGACATTACGTTATATAGTCCTATTGACTCAAAAGGTAACACTTCTCTGTTAATATTATCTAGATAGTATTGCAACTTCACAGATAGGGCAGTTTTCTTTTTATTTGAGGGATTAATTTTTAGAAATTGAGTTTTTTCTCCCCATTCTCTGCCTATATCAAGACCATACTGATCAAATAATATGATAATTGGAGGTATTCTGGATAATGGCATTTCATTTGGATGCAGTAGTAAGCTGTCAATCCGTGCAAGCTGAAAATTCAATTTATCAGATAAGCCACCTTGATAATATTTAGAAGCCAGGATTTCACTATGAATTTGCTTCATCCCGAAGTCAAATCGATCATTTTCAATACGAATTTGATTCCAATTATTCACTTGGAGTGCAATTAATATCCCAATCACAACCAATGCAATCTCACCAATAGCGTATATAATATATTTCCGGATATTTCCGGAGATAACAAAGGCTTTCCTGATTCGGCGAAAGAACGCTAACATACCTTCTTATTATCCAAGAATTATTCCATTTCTCTAATGAAGACAATAAGTCGAAACAATATTCTTCTGTAGTTTGTCCTAAATGGGAATAGATGACAAAGGTGGAACAAATTCCGGGGCATCCTATTTTTATGAATCTAAATAGGATTTTTAAATTGCGTTTCCCAGAGTTGGATAAAAAACTGAAATCTTTTAGTGCAGAATTCAATCCAATCGATAATTTGTAAATACCTTAACAACTGGATGAATTTTAACAGACCATAAAACCCTACATTAAATGTTTCGATTTGAACAATACTTAGCCGATTTCTCGAATACGGTCAATATTCTTGACTTTCTGATCAATCTACTAGTTGCTACCATCTTAAGTATGGTCATCAAATATTTTTATATCCGTTTTGGAAAATCATTTTCTAATAGAGAAAAATTCGCCATTATTTTTATCCCAATGGCTCTAGCTACTTTACTTATCATAACTGTTGTTCAATCTTCAATTGCCTTGTCATTAGGTTTGGTAGGGGCTTTGTCCATCGTCCGCTTTAGGGCAGCCATAAAGGAACCTGAAGAATTGACTTATATATTTCTTATTATAGGTGTGGGTCTGACATGTGGGGCGAACAAACCGCTTCTTGCTATAGTTGCTATTATTGTCATTTTGCCTCTTCTTTATCTGAATACACGATATAGCACAAAAAACATTTACTCCAAAAATAGAATGTTGATTAATATAAGATCTGCTAATCTAAATGTCGATAAAGTTAGTGCCCTTGTTGCACAAAACTTTTCACATGTTGAACTTAAACGTATGGAACAAGATGAAGATGGACTCTTTGCTTGTTTCTTAGCTAAAACTAAACAAATTGAAGACCTTGCTGAGCTCAGTTCCAGCCTCAAAGAACTGGACGCAAGCTCGAGTATTAGTATAATGGACCAACCCGAAATGGTTATATGATAATAAAAGGTCATAGCAAATATTCATATAAATGGTTCTGCTTGTTCTTGCCATTGCCATTGCCATTGCTGTTGCTTTTGGTTCTGGTATTTCTAAAATTTTATCAGACGGAAAAACCGTCTGATAAGGAATTTATTGGTAGTGATGTGATACGTTGTGGAGCCGAAAAAGTTAAAGGTGATTTCTTTATTGATTCAGGTATTGAGTTTTATGGATCCCGGACACAATCTGATGAACAAGCTTTTTCAGGGCAATATTCTTCAAAACTCAATGAAGAGCAGAATTATGGTTGGCGTTATTCTTTGGCGAATCCTACAGTTGGAAAACGGTATAAGTTCAGTGCCTGGTCATTTAATCCTCATCCCGTTGCGGCTTATCTTGTTGTTAGTGCAAATGATAGCACAATATTTTATAAAGAAACGTCACAAACTGTTGAGCGAAACGGGAATTATTGGGAAAAAAGAGAATTAAAATTTACTGTTCCGGCCTACAATAATCTCAAACACATTGATTTCTACATACGCAAAGATGATGGCCCGAATAGCATATATTTTGATGAATTTGAAATCAGGGAAATACCGTCCTCAATTCCTGTTGACCAATCATCGTTTGTTCCAAAACACTTTGAGTTAGTCCTGGACATAGAGGCCAAAGATTATCTTGATGAAATGAAAACAAAATCTATTGCGAAAGGACTGATATTTAATGACGGAAGCAAGACAAGGGCGAAGATCAATGACGATGATCGATCAAAAAAAATTAAAATTAGATTAAAAGGGGATTGGCTGGATCATGTTTCAAAACACCCTTCCTACAGAGTTGATATGGATAGTGATGAAAGTTGGAATGGAATGCAAAGTTTTTCACTTCAGGAGCCAAGGACAAGGGGTTATTTGAGGGAATGGGTATTCTTCAAATTCCTGGACTATGCCGATGTCCTTCACCCTAGACATGATTTCATTTTATTTAAAAATAATAATGATAAAGCGCTGGTATTTTCTTACGAGGAACATTTTACAAAAAACCTGGTCGAAAGTAATAAGCGACGAGAAGGACCTATTTTAAAATTGACGGAAGAAAGGATGTGGCAGGCGACACAAAGGAAAATGGACCTTTTTAGCGGCGCACTTACTGGAGTAGATGAAAAGGATAAATCATATTGGTCTTCAGAAATTCGAGCTTTTAAAGAAGGAAAATTTAAAGATAATCCAGGATTAAAAGACCAGTTTAAAGTCGCTCAAAATCTCATGCATCAATATAAATATAACTTAAAATCACCTGGGGAAATATTTGATCTTGATAGATTAGCAAAGTATTTAAGTCTGGTTGACATTTGTCTGGCAAAACATGCTATAACATGGCACAACCAGCGATTTTATTATAATCCTGTGACTTCACAATTAGAGCCAATTGGATTTGATGCCTATAGTAGTGAAGATCCAAACAAATATGCAAATAACATTCATGCTATAGAAGTGTATCATGCAGAAGGCATACCACATGAACCTTTGGAACAACTCCTATATGATGATGAATTCGCGGAGATCTATTTTAAATATCTCGATAAATATTCAAAACCAGATTTTGTTCAAGAGCTATTGGAAAGTCTTGAAAAAAGTATTAGCGAGCGAGAACAATTTTTGAATACGCGCTTTCCGCAATTTATTTATGACAGAAAGGAAATTCTTCAAAAAGCAAAGCAAATTCAAATAGCTATACCCGCCTTTGTTGGCAGCCTCGTCGCCTATAATTCAGAAAATAATATGCTGAAAATCAAACTCATTAATAATCATGATTTTCCTCTAAAAGTATATTTGTCACAGAATAAGGCTGAGACCATTATACTTTATCCGCAAAAAGATAAATCTGTACCTCAGTTTACAGAGGTTGAACTCCAAGAAGGCTTAAAAAATTTACAATTTGAAGTGCTGGGTCTTGATTCGATTTATACTACATCTATACATGATTGGCCTTTTCCACAAGATGAAGCAACCAGACAAAAATTCGGGTCTGGTAATCTTAAGGAGTTTACAAACATCTTAGCTTATGATGAATCAAATGTCGTATTCAATTTAGGGAGGCATACCATTGATAAACCACTATTTATTCCGGCAGGTAAACGTGTCTTGATTAAAGCAGGAACCCAAATTGAGTTCGTAAAAGACGGCTTTATTATCAGTTATTCAGGCGTTAATATTATGGGTGATCAAGATGACCCGGTTCGTATTAAATCTATTGATGGACAAAAGGGAAGCTTTACAGTATTACAAGCAAGCGAACCTTCACTTATTCGACATACTTTTTTTGAAAATCAAAATACATTAGCTGAAGACAAGTGGAACTTAACAGGAGCAGTGAATTTCTATGAGAGTGATGTTACTTTCCTTCACACAAGTTTTGGCAACAGTAAATGTGAGGACGCCTTAAATATTATACGTGCAAATTTTGAACTGGAATCATGTTATTTCTACAATACATTTGGCGATGCGTTTGATGCCGATTTTTGTACGGGAGATATTAAAAATTGTATTTATAAAAATTGTGGCAATGATGCTATTGACGTCTCAGGAAGTCAAATTAATATAGTCGGGACGACAATAGATATAACAGGAGATAAAGGAGTGAGTGCCGGGGAACATTCAAATGTAAAAGTGGAATATACCAGAATTAAGGATGCTCCAATCGGGCTAGCTTCGAAGGATCTCTCAGAACTAACGATCAAGCATGTTACAATTACAGATTGTAAAACCGGCATAGCAGCTTTTCAAAAGAAACCTGAATTCGGCCCGGCTGTAATTTATTTATATGAACATTCAATGGAAAATATAAAGCACAAGTATATGATTGAACCAAATTCTAAGGTCTTTGATTTAAACCAATAGCCAGTGGGAAAAGAAGCGGACTATAGGTATGAACTTAAATATGTTTTGAATCCGAAAGATTTTAATGCGTTTGAATATGCATTGTTACTGCACCCTGCTGGTTTTAAAAGATCTTTTGCAGAGAGGTGTGTGAATAATATATATTTCGACAGTGTCGATTTCAATTCATGTTTTGAAAATTTGTCCGGCATCTCTAATCGGGTAAAGGTAAGATATAGGTGGTATGGTAAAACTTCGGATTATAATAATGGAGTGATTGAATTTAAAATTAAAGAGAATATGCTTGGTACAAAAAAATATGAAAGCATCTCAAACCTTGAAAATCTTGAAAAACTATCAGAAGCGGTAAACGAAAAATTAAAAAACAACTATTATAAACCAAGCTTACAAAACAAATATCTAAGGAGTTATTGGATTAGTCAAAAAGGAAATTATCGATTGACAATAGATCGGAAACTTTGCTACTCGTTACCAGGAAAAGACTTTGATAAAATGGATCACCCACATTTTAATGATCCGAGGGTAATCGTCGAAATTAAATTTTCGAAAGATCAATATGCAAATTTTGATTCTATAGCTGGTGCTTTTCCTTTCCGAATAAGCAAGCATTCAAAATATGTAACTGGTCTTTTAGAATTGGTATACAATTAAAAAACCCATAAACGTAGTAATTAATAAAAGGACGTGGTTTTTTATTATACAACGTTTTTCAATGCGCCCCTTCCCGACCTATTTTCGAACCAATTGCGAAAAGAATAAGTTAGATCATTTGCTTTATACTCTCACCTATAAAAGCTTTACTAACTTTAAGTAAAACACTCTTAATATGAAAATTCATTTCCCTCTTATCGTCATCACCATATTTTGTTCCCTTACTATTTTTTCTCAGCAAAACAATCTTGATGTCGAAGGTCATGCCAAAATCCGTGGTAATATTGACATCAATCATATGGATGATACAACATCGGTATTAATAGGAAGAAATGCGGGAATTAATTCTGACTTTTCCAATGAAACGCACATCACTTTTGTAGGGTCAAATTCTGGCTTCAACAATACAACAGGGATCCAAAATAGTTTTTTTGGTTTCGAATCAGGAAAAGAAAACACAACCGGATATGCTAATTCCTTCTTCGGTTGGCATGCTGGATTGGAAAATACAGAGGGATTCGGAAATAGCTTTTTTGGGAACGGGACAGGGAATGAAAATACTATTGGAACACATAATAGTTTCTTTGGAAATTCTGTGGGTCTCTTTAATACGTCAGGTAATGAAAATTCCTTCTTTGGAACTAATGCGGGATTATATAATCAATCTGGAGATAAAAATTCCGCTTTTGGATCACTTGCGGGAGTAGACAATACAATAGGAAACCGGAACACATTTATCGGTTCTCGTGCAGATGTATTAACTCTTGGAGATTCCTTAGACAGAGCCATCGCGATTGGCTACAATGCAAAGGTAGATTGTAGCCATTGTGCCGTTATCGGTGGTACAGGAGTAGACGCAGTGAATGTAGGTATTGGAATAAATAATCCTGATGTCAAACTGGATGTTTCCGATATTATCAGAGTGGGAGGAAACGCTTACCCAACATCAGGGAAGGGATTAGAACTTGTTTACGACTCTACTAATCATACAAGTCTTATTCAATCGTATGACCGCGATTTGAATCAATGGGGGAAACTTTATTTAGGCGAAGGCAATGTTGGTATAGGGACACTAATTCCAACAACCAAACTAGATGTAACTGGAACCACATCCGTAGGTGAGCCAGGAGATGGTAATGTCTTATTGAATCTTAAGAGCGATAGAAGTTGGGCTTTTAAACAGAAAGGAACAGGTTCTGCGACTGCCATGGAATTAACTAGCATTGGTGGCGGAGGAAACAAAAATTTTATAATCAATACATCAGGCAATGTTGGAATTGGGACAACTAGTCCTAATCATCCTCTTGATATGGCAAGTGGAGCTCACGTTACATCTGGGCGGTGTTTGGACAAACTCTAGTTCAAGAAATTTGAAAGAGAACATAAATGATTTGACTGTTGAAGAAGCCATTTCAACGATGGTAGAGTTGAATCCGGTGAAATTCAACTACAAACTTCAAAAAGAGGAAGAATACATTGGCTTCATAGCCGAAAATGTTCCAGATCTTGTAGCCACTCAGGACAGAAAAAGTTTAAGTCCTATGGATATTGCAGCCATACTTACTAAAGTCGTCCAACAGCAGCATCAAAAAATTGAATTTTTGGAAGAGCAAAATTCAGATCTCAACAAACTCAAACAGGAAATGACCGAACTCAAAGAACTATTAATCGCACATATCAAGAATGCATCTGAGGATTGAGTAATCATATAACCTCACAAATTAAAAGAGCCGTAATCATTAAGCTTACAACTCTTTGTGCGCCCCTTCCCGAACTATTTTCGAACCAATTGTATACCGAGTTGGAAAAACAGTTTAATTAAAAGGAATAGCCAATTGAAATGGCATACCTGAAACTAAACCAGTTAAAATTGGTGACAATTTCTCTCACACTGAATTCCGGATCAATTCCCTCTTTCATATATATTTTATCCACAGTGCTGTTAATCTTATCTACTACTGCATTTGTGAAATCTTCAGTTAGGGCATCTTCAAATTCCAATTTGATATCAAATCGTGATGTCCGTGGACCGAAAAATATAAAGTCAACCACTATTCTTTTATTAACTTTTAGTTGATAACCCATAGACAACCCAATCCCATATTCCTGGAAGACACTTGTACCATTATTTTCAAAGGATTCTGTACCACCATCAAATGACATATCAAAATCCATTCGATATCTGTTGTACTTGAAATAAGGACCTAGATAAAATCCAAAGAGACTGCTCTCGTCTTCACATTTATTAATATACCATCGATAATCAAGATTGATAAAATTACCGATCAGATTGGACTGTGTTAGAGTAAGATTCGGTGAGTTTTGATTAAGTATTCCAGGCAGACTTCCTGAAAATTTTCTTCCATAACCAACCATAAAACTGGATCTGTTTCCTACAGTCCTCTCATAATTTATTGTTGTCGTCTTGAACAAGGCGGAAATAATGTTAAGCTTTATTAGATTCTTAGGAACTTTAATTTCCTCCTGGGCACTCAGGCTATGGATTCCGATAAAGAGAATGCAGAAAAGAAAAACGCAATACCTGATCATAAGATAATTGATTTCATTTGAGGATAATTACTCAATACCAGCAAAAGCACTAAAGTAAAAATAATTTATACCCTCACTAAAGGTTAATCCATTTATCACAATTTCAGAATTCCTTTTGCAAACACAGATTCGCATCCAATTAGATGACGATTTTTGAAAACCCAAATTCTAATTCAAGAAGAAACCTTCGCAACGTAGTAGTTACAAGGGTTTTAAATTTAAGTGGCGCCTCACTACAGCTAGTGCGGTACTGTCAGCCTCAAGGACTTCCTGCCTGCCGGCAGGCAGGGAACCTTGGACCTACGGATTAACAGTCCGAAAAAGATTTGCAATGACATAATAAACAGATAATATTCAGGCAGTTACATATATAATATTCTTTAATAATATAAATATGTCTGCTCATGAAAGTATCATTTACTACTTCAATGTACAAAAGCCCTCTCAAGGACGGAACATGTCCTATTGTAATCCTAGTCTCCTGGAGGGACGAGAAGTCTCGGTCTAGGAGAAAACGTATTGGAGAATCTTGTCTTGAAGGTGACTTCTATAATGGAAGGGTATCTAATTATGTACGAGGAGCTGAGTCTATTAATCAAAAGATAGAAGAGAGCCTCGCAAAAGCTCACAGGATCTATAGAGAGAACTTCGAGAACAGAGTATGGAATTTTGACGACTGGAGTAGGATCTATGATAAGCTACAATATAATCTAAACTTCACTCAATTTGCTGAACAGACTATCCAAAGGTATTTTGATGATGAGACTGCTGGTACAGGATTCTACTACAAAGACTGTATGAGGGCACTACAGAAATTCTTAGGTAAAGAACAGATACGCTTCGATGAGATAACCAAACCTACACTTAAACGTATGGAGGAGGAGATGCGCTCTAGGGGAGTAAAAGGTGACCGTACTATGCGTGGTTTGAAAGCATTATTTGGTAAAGCTGTAGAGGATGAAGTGACTGATATGAAGCTCATGCCATTCAAGACAGGATACAACCCTATTGGTTATAAGTTCACTCATCTAAAGAAATTGAAAGACAGACAGACTAAGAAAATAGATCATCTATCCAATGAACAGATAGAAGCGATCAAAAACTATAAACCAAAAGACGAGGCTTATCAGAGGTCTAAAGATATCTGGTTGTTTAGTTACTATACTATGGGAGTGAATCTAAAGGATATTCTATTATTAATGATTGGAGATATCAAAGGAGATACCTGGTATTTCGATAGAGAGAAAACTAGTACAGGATATGACTCTACTTTTCTACGCCCTGAGTGCCTAGAGATTATTAGTAGATATCTAAAACCTGAGAGTAAGTATGTCTTTGATTATTTGAACGGATACGATCAAAACGATAAGACTATCAAGAGGAGAGTTAATGATGTGAACTCTAACCTCAGACGGAAATTCAAGAAGATGAGTGAAGAGCTTGGCTTTGACGGTTACTTCGTGATGTACTCTGCTAGGTTTAGTTCAGGCGCAAAAGCCAGAGAAGAGGGAGTAGATATTAGGGCACTACAATCTGCTTACAGACATGCTAGTGTAACAACTACTGAGGGTTACTTACCTAAGAAAGTTGATAAGAGTGTTTATGAAGTCTTGTAGACTTTAATAAAGATCTAGCTATTTTCTTCCCTGTTTGAATGTCTTGACAGTTTTGAAAAAGACGTTTGCCCACCGTTCCTTGTTTTAAGTTGTTTTTTTCGATGTTGATTCTAACCACGCACTTTTTATAAATGTGATGTACCCACTATTTTTGGAATGATGTGGTATTATAATATTTTACATCTACAACGTTGATTAAAAATTTCAATGTATTACGATCTGATTGAAGCTCTATTCTTAAATTCGTAATTTCCATCAATCATTTCAACGAAGAAAACGTAAACGCCAGAATAATCACTTGCAGTACCACTTAGTCTTTTTTTGTCCTTGGTATAAATAATTGGCGAAAATTTTAGTGGACAATCTTTCTTAAATCTAAGTTCTTTATATCCTTGTATTGAGTGGTTCAATTGTGTTTCAAAGACCAAGCCTTCTGGAAAACTTATATTAGGATTGGAATCATCATCCCAAATATTATCAATAGATTGAATTATTTCTTTGTCATGATACAGCTCATTGTTAATACAGATTTCACATGGGGTTTCTTTGCAATTAAACGTTTCATTAATAAACAATGATATAGCAATGATATTAAGGTCTTTCTCTGAAAGAACCGGATTATTTCCTCCAAATTCTTTAATGTTTTTACACGAAAGAATAGAGAAGAACATTAGAATGTATAAAATATTATTCTTCACAGTCAAAATCTATATTTGGTTCAATTTCACTAAAATAATCATCAGTTAATGCTTGAAATGCTTCAGGTGTGATCATAGTATCACCATGTGCCCACATTGAATCCAAAGCTAAACCATCAAAGCCCAATAAAGGTAGTCTTCAGGGAAACCCTGACGTCCTAACGCTTCCCATATAGCAATAGTATATATTTCCAGCAATCTTTCAGCCATTAATATGTGGTGATCCTCTTCCCCACCGTAATTTAAATTTGATATAGCCTTCCAAGCATTTGAATATACAGTATAAGGAATTGTTAAATCATCATATTGAGGAGAATTACTCACTATACTATCCATAACCACTCTTAATAGTTCTGCATGTATTCCTTCATGTATTACTATAGAAAGTAATTCCATACATGACAAATCACAAATAGTGCTTCTAAAATAAGTTGGTATTATTCTATTTTCATTGTTATTCCCTGAAAAGGTTGTTGCATTAGCATCTGAACTAACATGGCTATCATCACAATCCCAAATAATCCTCCATCCTATATTTTCACTTGCTCCCAAACTATCCAATAAGAAACACAATGGATCATTTGTGTTTTCACCAACTAATAAGTTGAGTATGGTATCAAGTTTTGGACAGTCTTCGCTGAGAGTTAAACCGCTCTGTTGACAATCAGAATAAGGAGATTCAATTATTTCAATGTAATCATAATTATCCTCTAACGCATTATAAAAATCTTTTTCAGAATTGATAGTATTATTTTCAAAGAGATCACAAATTATGCTATTTGCGCTTTGATTTGAATCGCAAACATTAATTAAATCAGTACCATCGCCACTCATTAAAGCACATATTATTTCAGCAGGTAACTGGTTTATTAAGTCTTCTGCATTACAATCTCCAAATTCGTAGGAATTGTTATTTGAATTTCCTGGATCAGTAGGTGGGTTGATTTGTGTTTGTAATGTATCGCTGACATACGCTCCCGTACCATACAAGTTCCTAATAAAGTATCCTCCGTAAGTGGAGTCAATATAGTCAGTAAGATCACTCATTGCAAGATGGCAATCACTATCTTCAGAAGTAACCTCATTTATGATATCATCAATAGTGAGTCCCTCGTGACATGGAATTTCCATATTTTCAAAATATGAAGAAAACAAATAATAATATTCAGCACTTCTACAATCAAGACCGCAATTTTGTCCATCTGCGTTATTACCAAAAGCATAACCTGTATCGCTCCATAATTCTGAATTAATATAACTCAATGTTTGAGGATCGCACCCACATATTGCATGATAAAGTCTTGCAGTTGCTTCATCATCTAATTGAAGGTTATATTTTTGAACACAGGCATCAAAATCGTTGTCAACATTTAAAGTTTGCCCCCCTCCACCATTATTAAAATTATCTTCGAAATTATATATTATTGTGGATTCATTACATCTTAATTCTGAAACAGGAAATACACTAATGTTTTCAGTATTGGTAGAGTAATCGAACCAAGAAACAGTATCTAAATATGTGTACGTTTCGCAGTCTTCAAAACCTTTCGAAGGAACACCATAATTAAAAGCATTATAAATACCATATCTAGCATCATCATCTCCTAATTCTTTTTCATAAAAATGTTCAAATATTCGATTATTCAAGTTGTTTCTATCTAATGTGCTAGAACCAGAAATTTGTGTTATAACGCCTTCATCTTGGGTAATAAAAATGACATCTTCAACTTCGGTAGAGAGATGATTTCTCAGAGGTAGGTGAGCTATAAGTACACCTGTATTGATGACTTGATGAACTTCAGCCAATGAATAGTCAATGGTGTGTATTGAATCATTGATATTGAAGAGCTGAGGCGAATTTTGAATCTGAAGAATAAAATTGTCTTTAACAGTACCAGTAATAGAAAAATCAATATTCCCATTAGGTTGATCATTTAGTAGACTACTGTCTTTGGTGCAAGAACAAAAACAGAATACAGTATAAAATATTCTTATTCGTAGTCGCGTGATTTTAAAAAGATTCCTCTCCCAATTACAGGAGAGGAACCAATGAATAATTATTTATTATCTGATCACGATTGCTTTATGGACTTGTAACGCACCATTAGCATGACGGATATGGATATAATGGAGAATGGAATCTCCGATTTGACATAATACGTATTCTCCTTGAATCTCATTAAATATTGTTGCCTGACTTTTAAATATAACTTGACAGTCTATTCCATTGACTATAGTATCTCTGATACTTTCATTAATTAGAGTTCCCGACCATCCTGGAGCAAATGGTTCTTTTAACTCAACGTACCATTTCGCTCCTATAGGCGCAAATTCTTGAGATGTTAATATGAAAGTTGTTAGTACCAACGAAAGTGTAATTATTGATTTCATTTTTTTTATTTTAACTGCTTACAGCTAACGGTGAATGATAAGCAGAATAGGGGCGATAGCCCCTATTCTGCTTATCTAGTGTTAGCGATAGGAATTTATTAATGATAAAAAGGTAGCATACATATTTTCAGTGTGCCGCCAAGTGTATTATTGAATGTTTTAAAATTTACTCTATAATTAGTTTATAAGTGGAAATTTCTCCAGAAGTTTGTTCTTTTAAAGTCACAACAAACAGACCTTTACCAAAATCAAGAGTAAAGATTGTATTTTCACCACTTATATTTCTTATTTGTGATACAACCTGTCCTAATGAATTCGTTATGGAAACATCATATATTTTCTCAATATCTGGAGTGACCAAAGTAAACGATTCATGAGCCGGATTAGGATAGAGTATTATCTCTTTAGTTAGACTAATATTTGGAGTATTGATACTTCTAGATAATACTTGAGACGAAGACCATCCCTCTGAAGGTACATGGAGAGCATATCTTTCTCCACCGATAATATTGTCATTTACCTTTTGGATAATATCGAATTCTATCGGATCAATTGTACCAGTACTTGGATTTGGTATTGGCATTGGTATTGTTCCACTAAACTGAAGACAGAATCGTGCAAGTTCTTGCTGATAAAATGTAAATCCTCTTATATAAGGATAAGCTGTCAAAACACTTTCATTTGTCCAATCCCATGTAACACTCTTTCTGGTCCAGTTCCAACTTCCACTTCTAGTCGTTATATTTCCATTTTCAGAATTTATTCTTGACCAGTCATAACCATAAAAAAACATTTCGACTTTTACATTTTTAAGTAGTTCCCAATCTCTTCTACACTTAAATCTAATGCCTAGTTCAACGTTCTGCATAATTGTGTTAGTAGTATAATTTCCGAACACTAAACATTCTGTCGGATAATCTGGCCCTGCTAATACAACACTATCAGGGTCATTTGGATCACCGATTATATTCCATTCTATAGGATCGCATTTTTCACCTATCCACTCTTCTTCTTCGGCTTCCTCCTCTCCGAATATCGTAATATTCATCATAGCAAGATTATTATCATTTTGCAGATCAAAATAATAATCTCCTGAAGGAGTGATCGGATCATTAGGCTCATTAATACGAGCATGAATACAAAAATGACGATGCGACCAATTGTCACTTAAACAAGCATCAAAGTCTCTAGGATTTGGTGGGTTCCGTTCAAACTCATAAATTGCATAATCCTTAATAACTTCATTTTGACCATTGTTATTGACATCAAACTCATCAAAATAATCTTGATTAACGCTCCGCATTGTTTGGTTTCCGATCTCGCCTCCTGTTTCTTGCCCACAAAAGAGGGGTTCTCCGGTAACCCATGGACTTGGCCAACTTAGAGCTGTAGATCCATGAGCCCAATACAAAGTAATATCGCCTTCATCAGCAGGATTGGGTATATCTCCACGATTCCAAACTCTCACATAAACATATACTGGTTTTATACCATTTGCATCACTTTCTTTAAAACACAATCCCTCTGAATTGGTATTCTCAAATCCATCATTACTGTTTCGTACCCATATATCCGGGCTTGTCCATAATTCTTCTCCTGCTTGGAGATTTGAAGGTTCTTCTCCTTCATCTAATTCACCATCTCTGACATAAATATCTGATTCCAAATTTTCACACTGCGCTTGATAGCAATAATAGGACTCGTCCACAAAGGCATGGAATAGCCAGAATATAGCAGCTCCAGACGCATTGATAACTGAACTCATTGCACCGTTAATCCCGCCATGAGTAAAATTATGGGGGAAAAACTCTAGATCAAAGGCGAAATTATCAATACCACCTGGCCAAGAATTGCAATCAAGCGTACCTATATAGTCTGAAAAATCGGTATCACCTGTACCAAATGGTCCTTGATTGATGATACCTATAGCTTCCGGCAAAACAGAATCTTCGCCATCAGCTCCAGCATCATTGAAAAATTCATCTGGAATTGGCGTAATATTATGCCAAGCAGGAAGAGGTACATATTGAGGAAATCCTCTGCTTAAAATGTACTTTTCCATATCCTGAAGATAGTTTCTATGCCATGTGAGAAACTCTTCAGCATTATTATGCCAATCAGTCCATGGATTTGGAGGAACTCCATCGTTATCATCAAATCCAGAATGGATTCCAACTGCAGTGTATCTTAGTATTCCTGGACGAGTATCATCGATATCTGATCTTAAATAATCCATCATAAGATTTCTTAATTCCATACGTTCTTCGGGAGAAAATTCGTAAATATCAGCTCTACGACCGGCACACTGTGCAATAATTTGGTTTGATAGAGCGCACAATAATCCTAGCACTACGCAAAAGATAAATGTCCTTTTTTTTATTTTGAAATTATTTTAGTTTATTGAAAAATTTAATTTTTGATCATCTTCATAAGCTGTCCAGATCTTCTATCCACTATAAACCATAGTCCTCTACTAAGCCACTCTACACTTGAATGTTTACTTTCATTTGGTCTTAAGTGAATGTTTCCCATATAATTTCCTGAATTACTGTAAATACCAAGATCTTTTACTTGGTTTGTATTATTTATCACATACAATTTATTGGATATTGGATTGGGGTAAATATTAAATTCTGGAGAATTGCCGAATTGTTCTTTAACAGAAACTGTCTTATCAAATTGCAAATTATCTAAATACCAGTACATACAATTTGTACAAATACTTGAATCAAGCAACTCTAGGATTTCATAATGATGATACAGGATCTACGTCAACTGATGGTCTTGCATTTGGGATAGATGCGAATGAAGAAGCATTTCTTTTAAACTTTGAATCTGGCAAGAAAATACTAATAGGGACAGAAGGATCGGCAGATTTTGTCATTGAATCCAATGGCGACATCAACGTGGATAGTGGAGGATTATATTATGATGAATCTACCAGTTTTGTAGGCATCGGTACTACATCCGCCTGCCAGTAGTTTAAATATTAAGGGGATAGATAATGCATATTTGATTTTACATAATAATGATTCTGGAAATGGACTATCTGATGGTCTTTTTATTGGACTGGATGCTCTTGAGAATGGATTTCTTTATAACAATGAAACTGGTGGTGAGCTCCATCTTGGAACAGAGAATTCTTCAGATTTAGTAATAAATGCAAGTGGCCATGTTGGTATCGGTACGACAACACCTGCATTTGATCTACAAGTAACTGGAGATGTCGATATAACCGGAGAATTGACAGCGGTTTCAGATGTTAATTTGAAAAAAGACATACAAGGTCTTCAAGATGGACTCGATAAGATCAATGCCTTGAATCCTGTTTCTTATCGATTCAGAACGCAAGAATTTCCTGAAATGAAATTGGCTGAAGGTCAAAAGCTGGGTTTAATTGCTCAGGAAGTAGAAAAGGTGCTGCCAAACCTTGTGGTCGATGCCGGCACAGCAAGCAATATTCACGGAGATGAGATAGGCATCAAAAGTCTGAATTATATGGAGATGATACCCGTTCTCATCAAAGCCGTTCAGGAATTATCGAAAGAGGTCGAGAATTTAAAAAGTACAGTGAAGGCTTTGGAAGCTGAATTGGCATCAAACGAGGAGTAATATCAAAATTACTTTTAAGAAAATTAGTGTCAAACAATGAACTATCGTCAATAATATTCGATGATAGAACGCGTAAGAGATATGAAATTAGAGGACAAACAAGCCCCATCAATATTTTGATGAGGCTGATTTATTAGTTTTTATATTATTTGGATTACTCTCTCAGAAGTCTCACGTGCGATGCCAACACAACTTTAAATTCAATATTTCCATGATTATTAAGACTTATAGGATCCTGGATCTTGACTAGTTCCGAATTTACATGAGCAACAGGAAATGAATACTGAACCATATTTCTTGTACTATAGGAATCAACTTTATAATATTCTTCTTCATAATCCATTGACAACACAACAATTTCTTCATTTTCTGTGATCATGAAATCTACTGTATATAGATCACCATTTTCATTAATTAAAAAGTTTGAAAAGATTGTTACTAGCTCTTCATCACTGTTAAAATCTATAGTTGATAAATATGATTCAATTTTGGAAGAGACTGTATCTGGAGCTTCAATTTCCATTGATGCGGTACTTGCAAATGTGGTGAATGTCGATAATAAGAAAACCAGGCAGAGGAAGGAATTTGATATTTTCATTTTTGTGTGCATTACTAATAGTTAAATAATTATAATTCAAATTTGAGATGATTTGACATGCGATGAAATACATTTAGGATAGAGGGGAATATAATGGCACTGAATCAGACTAAATGGAGGATGAGTAAGTTATTTTATTCATAGAGAATTTTCATCGAGGGAAAGAATGAATTTTTTAATCCTTTACTAAAACTATTAAAGTTTCAATTTCTCAGAACAGCCAATAGTGTGAAGAGAATGAAGGATCTATTGTAGCGCGCTGGCAAGTGGTCGAAGAGAGTAAACAGCGATAGGTGATGGGTAAGATTAACTTTGTTTAATCATACTTTAATAAATACAAGAAGAATAATATTTTAACAAGAAAGAGAGTTACATCCAGACTAGTATTGTTAAACGGCAATGATTATATTTTTTAAAAATTTACAACTCGATGATCTTTCTCCTAAAGAAAGCCAATATACTAATCAGAGTAACTGCGATAATTGAAATATAAACCCCATGGCAGTAGTCATTTTGGGAGGCTTGTTAAGTTCAACATTTTTGAATTTGCTGGTAATGCCTATAGTATATGAATTTGTAAATAATAGGGAAAAAATATAAAGGTTAGTATTGGGTTTGTAAGAAGTATCATTACTCTTTCCGATAATAAAAAATAATAGTAAACAGTTTTTTCATTTGACTTAATAATTAATCAAAAGATTCAAATATTGAATTTACTTTTGATGTTGAAATTTAAAAGAGTTTTTCTTTATTAAATCTGAATTATGCCACATATAAAATTAGAATGTACTTCCAATGTAAAAATGGACTTTCAGGAGTTTTTTAAAGAATTGAGTCAAAAATTGATTGAAACCGGGAACGCTTCTAAAATGGGAATTAAGTGTAGGCTTGTCAGTTCTGATAATTTTTACATTATTGATGGATGTTCTGACTATAAGATGGTCAATTTGTTATTTCGTTTGAGAGAAGGCAGGACGCCTGAGGTTTTAACCGATTTCTCGGAGATTGGTTTGTCTTTACTTAAGAAATATTTAAAAGAGGATGTAGAATCTAAAACGATCATTTTGTCGACTGAAATAAAGGAATTAATAAAAGGACAAGATCTGACATTCAATTCAATTCGCTAATAGGAATAAGAATTTTAATACACAATGAAATTTGCTACGTATAAGATTAACGAGAGGATTACCTATGGCTCAGTCGTAGAATCTGAATCTGGAATAGGATTTACAGATATTGGAAAAACACATGGAAATGATTTGAGAAATTGGATCGAAACAGGTAGTGTTGAGAAACTTAAAGCCATTGCCAAAGATCTGCCTGTGGAGTATTCAGAAAAGGAAATTGAATACTTGCCTCCAATTCTGAGTGGTCAAAAAATCGTATGCATTGGGGTCAATTATGCAAAAAGAAATGAAGAGTATAAAGACAATTCAAACTTGCCTAAATATCCAAGTGTTTTTCTTCGATACATTGATTCTTTTGTAGGTCATCAGAATAGTATTGTTCGTCCACCAGAATCCCACATGTTGGATTATGAGGGAGAAATTGTAATTATTATTGGGAAAGGAGGAAGGCGTATACCTAAAGAAAAGGCATTGGACCATATAGCTGGACTAAGCTTAATGAATGAAGGGACTATTCGGGATTGGGTCAGACATGCCAAATTTAATGTCACTCAAGGAAAGAACTTCGATAAAACAGGAGTGATCGGTCCTTGGATGATGACGGCTGATGATGTGGATGATTATACAAATCTTTCTATTCAAACACGAGTCAATGGCGAACTAAGACAAAATGATACTACTGCCAATTTGATGTTTCCTTTCGACTATATTATTTCTTATTTGAGCACATTTATGACTCTTAAGCCGGGAGATATGATATCTACAGGAACACCCAATGGTGCAGGAGCACGATTTGAACCTCCGATCTTTTTAAAACCTGGGGACATTGTTGAAGTTGAAGCCGCAGGAGTAGGTGTATTAAGAAATGGTGTAATAGACGAAGACGTTTAGAAATTATTTATCAGATCTGGGAATTTATACTTGGATAGTATTAATAAAAACGATTCATTGATTATATAAGTTGACTTTTTAATTGCTCTTTTCTTGATTATAAAATGGGCATATTATCCCAATGATAAGAACTTATAATTCATCCTGTAACCTACCCCTCCCCATAAATTACGAGGTTCACTTTTTAAGCACCTATTTTTCTTAAATAATCTTATGCTTTTATTCAGTTTTTGATTTTGAAAAAAACGATAAGATCAATGTAAATACTATTCCTATAATCAAAGAATGTGTAATGAATTCAGTCAGAAAAGTAGAAATAGTTATGGCTTCACCTCCATTGAGAGTTCCTGCAGCAACATTATTGTAGGTCTTCAAACCAAAGTGGACCATTAAGTGAATAAAATTAAGTTACACTTTTAAAAGTTAAATTGAAATATTTTTGTCTGCGTTTTTTAAATGTTTTGTGTTTACATAATTTTCTTCTCTTCAGTTTTTCTTCTTTTAATCCATAATAAACATCTGCTGGTGTCAAGTTTTGTAAAGATTCATGATATCTGTGATGGTTATAATATTTTACAAATTGTGAAAGACGAAAACTCAATTCACCTGGGCTGTAATAATGATCCAGTTTAATTACATTTTTCATTGTTCTGTGATACCTTTCAATCTTGCCTTGCGTTTGAGGATGACCAGGTCTTCCTCTCACATGTTTAATTTTGTAATCATCCAAATAAGAGCTCAACTCTTGACTTAAATAACAAGATCCATTATCAGATAATAACTTAGGCGGTTTATTCAAATTTACATTTGGATGGTTTAATGCCTGATTCAAAGTATTTTTTACATCAAGGGTTTTCATCGTTGAGCACAACTCCCAACTTATAATGTACCTAGAATAATCATCTAATATAGTCGATAGGTAATACCATCCCCAGCCAATGATTTTGAAATAAGTAAAATCAGTTTGCCACATTTGATTGACAGTTGTTGTTTTGTCTTTAAATTCATCTGCGGCAGATATCAGATCATAATGAGGAGGGTTTATCAGTCCAGCAGATTTCAATATTCTGTAAACACTGCTTTCGCTTATAAAGTATTGATTCTCATCAGTATACCTGCAAGCCAATTCTCTACAAGAAAGCTCTGAAACTTCCAGTGCCAGATTCAATATATCAGACCTGATCCGATCAGGAATCTTGTTCCAATAGTGCTTCCTTGTACTTTTCTTTTCCTCTAATCCTACAATTCCATTTTCCCGATATTTCTTATACCAGTTGTAAAAGGTTGATTTGTGAATACCAATTTCCTTGAGAGTTCTTCTAACACTCCATTCGGATTGCTCAACCAGCCTAATCAGTTCCATCTTTTCTTTTGCTGTAAATCGCATATACTTCTTGAATTTTATTTTACTCCATTCAAGCTTTTTTTAAGCACACGATTTTTCAGAGTAAGTTCTGCTACTACCTCTTTAAGGTCTTGATTTTCTGTCTTTAGATGTTGAACTTCTGAAGTATTGGCTTCACGTTCTGTGTCTCCCTTTAAACGTTTCTTCCCTGCTTCCATGAAATCTTTACTCCACTTATAATATAGTGGTTGTGAAATCTCTTCTCTTCTACAAAGAGAAGCAACACTTTGTTCTCCTCTTAATCCTTCAATGACTATTCTAATCTTTTCTTCTGTAGAAAATTTACGTCTTGTCCTTCTTTTTACATCTCGGACATAAGATTCTGCTGATTTGTTTTTCTTGTTCATAATAAAGTGAATTTAATAGTTATGTATAACTTTTAATATTTCACTTAATGGTCCACTTTTATTTGACGATTTACACTTGCGCCTCCTCAAGGACTTGAACCTTGGACCTACGGATTAACAGTCCGCCGCTCTAACCAGCTGAGCTAAGGAGGCTTTTTAAGGGAGTGCAAATTTATATGGATTATCATGATAATCCAATCTTTATCCTGATATTTTTTTCATTCTTTTTTTTGAATAAAACTTGTGTTTTTCAAGACTCGAAAACGTTTTTCTTCATAAAAGCATTAGATATTTCATTATTTTGGACAGTCTTATCAGAGAATATGCTCAAATCTGTTTTTCTTCTCGGTTTTCTTACAATTTGCCTTATCGGAATAAACTACGGTCAGCAAGGTATTCTCAATACAGAAATTAGTACTCTAGGTGAAAATGATTTTTTAGTTCTACCTCAACTTGATAATGATGTTCTAAAAGCACGTTATCAACATAACACCAAAAACACTTCGAATAAATTTGCCGAAGCCCGGGAAGTTCATGCCAATCCTAAAGAAAATGGAATTTGGGAAGCAACTAAATCAGGTCAAATGGTTTGGCGGTTTGCTATTAAATCTCCTACTGCGTATTCATTAAATCTGGGATTCACCCAATTCCACCTCCCTCAATCAGCTGAACTCTTTATATACAATACTCAAAAGACAGAAATTCTAGGGCCCTTTAGTGCAAAGGATAATGATGACCATAGACAATTATGGACCCCTATTATATCGGGAGATGAAATTATTGTAGAACTCCAAATGAATGCAAATGATAGAGAAGATTTTGATTTGGTGCTTTCAAGAGTTAATCATGACTTTAAAAATTTAAGGAAGAACCTTCAATCAGGGTCATGTAATCTGGATGTGGTCTGTGGAGCAGCAGATGGTTATGCTATTGTAGATAATTACAGAGATATTATTTCTTCTGTTGGTGCCTATTCTTATAATGGTACTGATCAATGTTCCGGCGTTTTATTAAACAATACAAGAAATGATTGTACTCCCTATTTCTTAACAGCTGGACATTGCGGTGTTTCAGATGTTAACTCACCTTCAGTTGTTGTCTACTGGAATTATGAAAACAGTTTTTGCCGCCCACCATTTAGCCAGCAAAGTGGGCAACCAGGTAATGGAAGCAGAACTGATTTTAATACGGGTTCTGTTGTACGAGCATTGTGGGGGATAAGTGATTTTACATTAATTGAATTAGACGATCCTATTAACCCGGAGCATAATTTGTTTTTTGCCGGTTGGAGCAGACAATTGGAACTACCGGATTCAAGTGTTTGTATACACCACCCAGGAGTAGAAGAAAAGAGGATAAGCTTTGAATTTGACAAGCTGTTTTATGATCCTACAGGATCCGACACAACACATATACTCGTTCAGGATTGGGATATCGGTACTACGGAAGGAGGATCCTCCGGATCACCCTTATTTAATACACAAAAACAAGTCGTTGGACAACTGGAGGGAGGTTTTGCTGCATGTGGAAACAACGACTCAGATTCTTTTGGATGGTTCAGACGCTCTTGGGAAGGGGAAGGACAACCACTGACTAGTCTGAAATTTTGGTTAGATCCGGACCAAACAGATGTGATAAGTATTGAAGGTAGATCTTGCAGCTTCTTTGTTAATATGGAATCCAATTATTTTGAGGTTTGTGGTTTGGATCAGAATTTATTGTCTATTGGTCTTTCACCCGGAGGATTATTTAATGATCAAGTTGAGTATAGTATTGTTGATGTTCCAACAGGTCTTAGCGCAACTTTTGATTTTGTAAATGGCCCCTATAACCAGGAAAACCACATAAATATTGAAGGATTCTCTGATTTGGAATCACAAGAACTTAAAGTCACATTTAGCGTTAGTGACGGAAATAATGAAACTTTGACAGAAATTAGAGTTCTGGTAAATGACGATCTTCCGGAGGTGCCTCTACAAATCAATCCTATAGAAGATGCAAAAGATATTTCTCTGAATTATACATTTAAAGTAGAAGCCGATCCAACGAGCAAAACACGAATTCAGATTACTATTGACCCTAATTTCACTAATCCAAACTTCGATAAAGTCATCGAGGGGAACGAAATTAATGTTCAAAATCTAAATGAAAATTCGATTTATTATTGGCGGGTTCAAGCGATCAACTTATGTGGTGTATCAGAATGGTCACCAAGTATGAGTTTTTCTACATCCTTGTTGTTTTGTACTATTTTCCATTCTAGCGATGGCCCATTGGAAATATCAGCAGTAGGACCGTCAATTACGAGCTCCACGATTTCTTGCCCTTATGGAGTTGCAGTGGAAGATGTAAATATTCCTAATGTCAATGGCTTACATGAGTTTGTATCAGACGTGGAACTGAGACTTAAGTTTAACAGTAACACCTCATTACTATTTACTGAAATATGTACGGACGAGAACAATTTTGATCTTGGCTTTGATGATAGATCCCTTGATCAGAATATTTTATGTCCACCAACGAATCGCGATATTTACAAGCCACAGACGCCTTTAGATATTTTTAATGGTTCGTTTGCCGGAGGTGACTGGATTCTTGAAGTTGAAGATTTTGCATTTCTTGACGGTGGAGAACTGATGGGCTGGTCGATCCAGATCTGTTATTCCAATCCGGAATTACCGGTATTGATTCCAGGAGACCATCAGGTTTATTTATGTGGAGATGAAAACTTTGAATTTGAAAACTATTTTGATTTTCAAGGGATCACTAATTATGATCTTCGAATGTATGATGAGGCAACAAAAGAAATTGATGTTGAATTTGAAGAACTAGACAGCAAAGCGAATCATATTCTTATAAGGATAAAAGATAACAGTCAGGTCGTCCTTGAAAGTGGAGTATACAAAATTGAAATCATTGACCGGGATCATAATTCAAAAATTGCGCAGACATTTATTACCATAATAAAGTTGGAAACTGTAGATAAAGCAATCATTAATTATCCCTCACAAGATGTAATAATACATCCGGATTCGTTAAGTCAAATAGAATGGATCTCTGATTATAAAGGTGGATATACTGTTGATTTAGCTGAGGATCCTGAATTTGAAAACATTGTATGGAGCGCTTCAGGTAAAGATGCAACAGAAGAAGAATTAGATTTAAATTTATTGAATGGGGAATATTTTCTTCGAGTAGTTCTAGATGATAATCCTTGCTATGTCACTTCAGAAATTGTAAGATTTAATGTTGACTCTGGAACATTTACAGATGAGCAAGATTTAGGTAAAATTGAGATATTTCCGAATCCTGCGAGAGAGTATATCCATTTAAAATCAGATTTCGATTTATGGAATAAAACCATTCTTTTTGACATATACGGCAGACAATTTGAAATGGAGTTGGGTCCGCGCCAGAACGCATCTAGAACTATGGACATTAGAAAGCTTACTCCAGGCGTATATTTCATTAAAATCAAAAATGGAGATGAATACTTTGAAGGCAAATTTGTAAAAATCTAATCTTCTTAGATCTCACAGATTGTATCGATATAGGATTTCGACGTGATAAATAGTATTTCCCTTACGGCCGGATTCAATTCTTCGGACTCATGTTCTACCAGACAATCTTCTACAAAAGCTAATAAATCTTCCTGCTTATAATTATCAAAAAAAGCATCAAGTGTGTCTTCCCAGCTATTGTATTGTTCTCTTAATTTCCAATTTGATTCATCATGGTTTTGAAAATCATTCATATCGAAGACTGGCGAACTATTTTTTGACAAGATGAATGCAGAATATATTACTGTATTGATAAATAATAAGCTTAGCCTTTCTTCCAATTCAAGAGTACTAAAAAGTTCAGTCTGCAAATATTCGTAGAACTCATTTTGATCTTCAATAAAATTCGTTTGAATTGTATTGGTATCAGATTCTAAATCAGATATTGCTTTTTCTATTTTGGCCTCATCAATCATGTCTTTCTTCCAGAACTTTAATTACAAAAAATCCATCTTCCCCCTTTTTCTGATAGAGCGGCATTAACAACAAACCATCTTCTTTAACAGCAATGGGGCCATTTTTGTCTTTGGCTATCACTTCTCCTTTCTTGACATATTGAAAATTTCCGTACCCTGGTTTCATCCGGAACTGGTGATCGGGGTCGGCAGCATACCGTTCAAGCAAAGTGGCTACCTTCGGTAGTCTTGTAGAATATTTAATTAAGATTTCCTCATGGAAATTTTCGACTTGATAATTTTTTACCGCTCCAATTTCCTTCATGCAATTGATAATTGCTGATATGGCCCTATTGGTTGAAAGGCTTTCTTCATGTTGACCGGATTCAAAGGTGATCGAAATCGTTTTTTGCTTGAAATTGTCTTCACTGAAGTAATGTAGTGTAGTTCCTTTTAATCCTCGTGTAAAGCCTAGTATCACAGGAGCATGTAATGCAGAGGCGATTCGAATAGAATCTTCTGTATTCTCACAGATGGTAAATATTCCACCAAGAGAAGAAGTGGTATGCAAATCCAGAAATAGTATTTTTTCAGGCTGATAATCTTTTATTTCCTGATCAATAGTATCCAGGAGCTCAATGAGTTCTTTATCCTCGGAATCTATGGCTGATAAAGAACGCTGTCTTATTTCTTCTATATGCTTAGGAATAAAATGGCGATTCAGATCTTTATCAATAAATCTGACACCTTTTTCAAGTGCTCTTGTATTTCCAATTAATCCAAGAAATCTTCCATTATAATTGAAATCGGGATTGCTTATTGGCTCGACTTCAAGCATTTTTAGAACCAAATCTATAGCCTGGATACCGGCAGGTTCGTTACCGTGCATAGCACCAAAGCAAATAAACAGCGGTCCTTTTTCATTTCCATCGAATCTACCAATTATCCTATTGCTCATTTATAGTTATCTCTTCTCCAGGCCCACAAATATAATGAAGCATATGATCTGAAAGGGCTCCATGCGTCAGCAATTTCATTCATTTCCCGAATCAGTTGCCTTTTTTCCGATTTTAAATCATATAATTCTTTTACGGCATATTGTATAGCCAAATCATTGTCCGGAAAAACATCAGGTCGATGTAATTCAAAAATAAGTATCATTTGAACTGTCCATCGTCCTACACCTTTAATTTGCGTTAGTAGATTTGTTATTTCTTCATCTGTTAAGGTATTCCACTTTGTGTTACTAAGTTTATTTTCTTTAAAGAAATGCGCAATATTAACTACATACTGGGCCTTTTGATTGGATAAACCCACAGATCTAAGCGCCTCATGATTTTGTTTAATCAAATGAACAGGCGTATATTCCTCATGACCTAATAAATCTACAAATCTTGCATAAATGCTGTCAGCAGCTTTGTATGATATCTGCTGATACACAATTGCTTTAACCAATTCGTTGAATACATTACCTGAATTTGGTAACTTTAATATTGTACAAGCATTAATAACCCTATTGAGTATTTTGTCTTTTGAAAAATGAAGTTTAGCTTTTCTTAAGGACATTTGGCAATAGTCTTTTTCGAATTCTTAAAGGATTAACAAAGTAAAAATGAAATTAAACTATTTCACCATACTCTTATTTATTTTTTTATGTCCTCTCCTGCAAGGACAAGACTCACTTAATATGACAAGACTTGCAAGATGGGACCCGGCAGGTATGCCATCTTCCGGAGGGGTTACTTATAACGATGTTTGGGGTTACACTGCATCGGATGGAAGTGAATATGCTATTCTTGGAAATGTAGATTCGATAATGGTAATTGATGTCTCAACTTGTGATAGTCCGGTCAGAGTTTTTGGATATGAAGGTGGTAGTACCACAACCTGGAGAGACTTCAAAGTGCACAAAGACAATATGTATGCTGTCTGTGACAATTGTACAGAAGGTCTTCACATTTTTGATATGTCCGGATTGCCCAATAATCCTGTTACACATGTGATGAGTACTTCCCTGTATTTTTCAGCAGCCCATAATATTTTTATCGATACAGCAACTCAAAAGCTATATGCTGCTGGATCAACTGGTGCTCCAGAAGGACTTGTCGTTTTGGATGTTTCCGTTGCAGATACAATTAGTTTTATTCAGAACGTATTATTGGATCAGGAGGCAGGAGAGCCTGGCGAAAACTATTATGTCCATGATGTCTATGTAGAGAATGATACCGTGTATACTTCTAATGGGTTTAAGGGATATTATATATGGGATATGACCAACTTACCGACGGTTACTCAACTTGGAGATTATGATTCTCCCGGATATAATCATTCGAGTTGGATTGATGCATCCGGCACATATGCCTATTATGCAGAAGAAATTCCTACAGGACGGCCTATGGCAGTTGTAGATTTGACGAATCTTGGAGACCCTATTAATGATATATCCGTAATTCATACATTCAAGGATCCTATTTCTACAACAGATAACGATGTAACCCCACATAATCCATTTGTTCATGAAGACACATTATATATATCATATTATGAAGACGGACTAAAAGCTTATGATCTTACCAATCCAGCATTACCGTCCTTAGTTGGGTATTATGACACTTACCCGGATAATGGAAATTCTTATACGGGTTATGAAGGTAACTGGGGAACGTATCCCTTTTTTGATTCGGGATGTATTATGGTTTCAGATATGGAATATGGTTTAAATATCATTCAGATAGGGTGCCCGAATCCAGTAAGCTATTACAGAGATGCAGACCTGGATACATACGGAGACCCAGGAGTTATATTGGATGGATGTACACAACCCGCTGGCTATGTAACGGACAATACAGATTGTGATGACTTTAATAATTTGATTTATCCCGGTGCTCCTGAGATATGTGACAATCTGGATAATGATTGTGACGGTTTAATAGATCTTGATGATCCAGACTTGGTTGGAGTGTTAACATTTTATCAAGATAGTGATGGAGATGGATATGGGAATAATGCGAATTCAATCCAGGATTGTTTTGCTCCTTTAGGATATGTTCTTGATAATACAGATTGCGATGATACAAATGACCAGGTCTATCCAACGGCCCCGGAATTATGTGATGGAATAGACAATGATTGTGATGGATTAGTTGACGGGGATGATCCGGACTCGGGACAATTTGATTGGTTTTTAGATGCTGATGGAGATGGATATGGTGTAGATACAATCAGTTTACTTGATTGTGTGCAACCGCCTGGATATGTTCTTGATAATACAGATTGCAATGATAGTGATTCAGTCATTTTCCCCGGGAATCCAGAAGTATGTGATAATAAGGATAACGATTGCAATGGCCAAATAGACGAAGGGGTGCAGATTGTTTTTTATCAGGATTCGGATGGTGATAATTATGGGAATGCTACTATTCCACTGATGGCTTGCACAGCTCCTTCCGGTTTTGTATCAGATAACACGGATTGTGACGATACTGATTCAAACATTTTTCCTGGAAATACAGAAGCATGTGATGGAATTGATAACAATTGCGATAATATTATTGATGAGGGATGTGTTCTCATGGATTGTGATGGTGATACTTTAATAATCAATAATATCACCCAGGACAGCTTTTATGCTGAGAGTTATATTTATTCAGATGCAACAATAATGACAGGTCAGGATATTAAATTTCAATCGGGAAATGATCTTGACCTTGAAGGAGAATTTGAAGTTGAGTCAGGTGCAGAATTCGAAGCAATAATTGAAGACTGCAATAACACCAGTGCATCAATATCGAGCGAGATAACAAACTTTTATGCTTTTATACTTGAGTTAGAAGAAAAAGAAAAAGCCCACAATTTTACCTTCCATATTTATAATAAAGATCATGGAATAGAAAAAACATTAAACACTAAAAAGGATTTATTTGAGCATTTGAAAAAAGGAAAAGGGACTGCATGTCAAATTGTGATTCAGCAATCAAATATAATTTTGTATACCGTATCTGTGAATTATCATTAAGTTGGCATAGCTTTTGGAATCCTAAGGTGATAAAAGAAGATTGAATTTTGGGAAAACTTATTACTGCATTACTAATTATTATACCCCCGTTTTTTTTGACGAATACAGTTGAAGAGGAAGCCTATAGCTATATCGAAGATTATAAAGAAATAGCGATTACAGAAATGTATAGAACAGGAATCCCCGCCAGTATAACAATGGCTCAGGCTCTGCACGAATCTAACTTGGGTAAAAGCAAACTTGCCAAAAAGGCAAATAATCATTTCGGTATCAAGTGTAAAAAATACTGGAATGGATCAACTTTCTATCATAAAGACGATGATTTTAATGAAAAAGGAGATTTGATAGAATCTTGTTTTAGAGCTTATGAAACCGTATTCGATTCCTATATCGACCATTCTAACTTTTTAATGTATACAGCTCACTATCGACATCTGTTTGATTTGTCTCAAAGAGATTACATTAATTGGGCTCATGGTTTAAAACGATCGGGTTATGCAACGGACCCGGCTTATGCAGAAAAACTGATAAAATTTATTGAAAAGTACGATCTAACTCACTTGGATTTTCAAGAAAACCCATTGGAAAGAATTAGAAAGGCAACATCAGAAAATTAATATTTATATATTTGAGATGCCAAAGTCACGGGAAGCGAGACGAGCAATAAACCAATCTAGGAATGTAGATTTAAGAACCTAAATCAACAACCTACTCTTGGATTTCTTCTTGAGGCTTTGGCGCTTTTTTTATAGGATCTTTCGAATCGTCGATATACTGTTTTCTGTTTAAGTATAAATCCTTAGCTAAGAATAATGCTCTCCGCATAGAATCTCCTGAAGCTTGGCTTTTTCCTGCAATATCAAATGCTGTTCCATGATCTGGGGACGTTCTTATTATAGGTAATCCGGCAGTGAAATTCACGCCACTTCCAAAAGATAAAAGTTTAAAAGGAACTAGACCCTGATCATGATACATAGCCAATGTCGCTTGTACTCTCCTGAATCCTCCATTTCCCATAAAACCATCAGCAGGGAATGGACCCGATGCTAAAACACCATTGTTTTTAGCTTCTTTTATCGCTGGTTTAATATAGTTTTCTTCATCATCTCCTATAACTCCACCATCACCAGCATGAGGGTTTAATCCCAGAACAGCAATGGTTGGTTTTTCATGTGCGAAATCTTGTTTTAATGATTTGCTTAAAACTTTCAGCTTTCGAATGATTTTTTTCTTACTGATTTTATCAGACAATTGACTGATGGGAACGTGATTGGAAGCAAGGGCTATGATCAAGTCGTCGGAAACCATTGTCATAACCGTTTCTGGGGCTGCAAAAGCTTCAGTGAGAAATTCGGTATGACCAACATGATTAAAACCAGCCATTTCCATGGCGGCTTTATTGATTGGTGCAGTTACAATAGCATCTATCCTTCCTGCCTGAGCATCTTCCACAGCTTTTTCAAGCGCGAGCTTTGCAATTTTTCCACCTTCAACAGTCGCCTGACCTAATGTAATATTGATGTTTTCATCTGTTACATTAAATACATTAACCTTGTTATATCCAGCGTTGTCTGCATGTTTTATAGAGACATAAGTGAAATTGGGATCATTAACAATATTTTTGTGATAGGACATGATTTTTGAAGACCCATATATTATTGGAATAAAAAAATCAGTTATTCTGTGGTTCGCCAATGCCTTAATTATGACCTCAGGACCAATTCCATTCATATCGCCAATCGTTATTCCTATCTTTATTTTTGACATTTATAATTATAATTTGATCTTGCGAAGATAAAATATTAATGCTTTAATCTTTTGAAAGCTAAAAAACATCTCGGACAGCATTTTTTGACGGACCAGGGCGTCGTTAATAAAATTATTCAGGCCATTCTGGATAATTGTTCTGTTGATATTCCATTATTGGAAGTAGGTCCCGGAAAAGGAGTCCTGACAATGTCTCTATCCCAATATTACCCAACTTTCAGGGCTATAGAATTTGACAGGGATATGGTGGCTATTTTGAAGGAAGAATTAGATGGAAAGCAAATAATAAATAAGGAGTTTTTAGGTTTTGACTTGGATGAGATTTTTGAAAAGAGGGAATTTAATCTTGTTGGCAATTTTCCATATAATATATCCTCACAGATCATATTCAAAATGTTGGATAATGTTGAGAGAATTCCCGTGATGGTAGGCATGTTTCAAAAGGAAGTAGCTGAAAGAATTTGTGCTGATCCGGGATCTAAGAAAAACGGGATTCTAAGTTTGAGAACACAAGCCTATTATGAAGGTAAAATCCTGTTTGATATTTCGCCAGATGCCTTTTCTCCTCCACCAAGAGTAAACTCTTCAGTTATCATGTTAAGCAGATTGGAAAAAACCAAATTGAATTGTGATCCAGATCTTTATTCAAGGTTGATTAAAATGGCTTTTCAACAAAGGAGGAAAAAATTAAGAAATACACTGAAGTCACAATTTGAAAATTTGGAAGGTGATATTTTTCATAAGAGACCCGAGGAACTAAGTGTAGAGGAATTTGTTAATTTAACTATCGAAGCACAAAATCAAAAATAACTTATGAGTTTAGAGACGAATATAATGACGGACCTCAAGCAGGCTATGAAAAGTAAAGATCAAGCAGCGCTTAGAGCAATTCGAGCGATCAAGGCTGCTATCCTTTTGCAAAAAACGGATGGATCGGGAACAACCCTCGATGCATCTGGTGAAATTAAGATGATTCAGAAGTTGGTGAAGCAAAGGCAAGATTCTTTGGATATCTTTGAAAAGCAAGGCAGAGAGGATTTGGCTATTGTTGAGCGAGAAGAAATAGAAGTTTTGATAAAGTATTTGCCTGCTCAATTATCAGAAGAAGAGTTAAAACCGATCCTTTCGGAAATAATATCTCAAATTGGCGCCAGTGGAATGCAAGACATGGGAAAGGTTATGGGAATGGCTTCACAAAAGTTGGCTGGAAAAGCTGATGGTAAGACAATTTCGACAATCGTACGAACACTGCTTAGTTAATCGTGGAATTAGAATATTATAAGAACCAATTGGACTTGAATAAAGAGGTGTTCGCTTCTCTTTTTAAAATCGCAGACCCGCAATTGCATGTATGGAAACGAAACGAATCTTCATGGTCCCTCTTAGAAATTATCTGCCACCTTTATGATGAAGAACGCGAAGATTTCAGGAGACGCTTACAATTTGTTCTAAATGAAGAAGAAGGTGATCCTCCAAGAATTAATCCATCTGCCTGGGTAACCGAGCGGCACTATATGGACCAAGATTTTAAACTTAAATTAGATTCTTTTATAAATGAAAGAGCTGATTCTATCCGATATCTGGAAACTCTGGATAATCCAAATCTGAACAAGGCATATCAGCACCCTCGGTTAGGACCTTTATCGGGGTATCACTTTTTAGCAAATTGGCTGGCGCATGATTACTTACACATTCGTCAAATCACTAAAGTCAAATATGATTATTTAGGTCGGAATAGTGGCCAAAAGCTGGATTATGCCGGAGAATGGAAATAATTACTCGAAACTACAGACCTGTCCAAGAGTGGCCTCCAGGGCGTAACTTGAAATTGTCGCTCCTGAAATAATGTCAACATCATCGGTGTCCTGAGTAAATGAACACACATTTTTTCCGATAAATTGCTTGAGGTAATTGCTTGAAGTAATCTCATAACCATAATCGGAAAAGTATTCAAGTACATTGAGGTGTTTAATTACAAGATCTTCATCAAGTAAAACTAAAAGGTCAAAAAATTCCGAACTATTGTGATCGTCATTCTTTTCAAACTTATGACAACCTCCCAGATTGCATGCTGCTACTTCTGATAATAATAAGTAGGCCTGTGTTTCATTTGCGTGTTTAATGGCATATAGTTCTCCGGCATTAAAGTCTTGCTTCACGGTTTCATATTCATCGAGATGGAGATGTTTTGCAATGACCTTTTTACTTTGCTTTTTGTAAATCTCAATCATAGATCCATCATGGAAGCTCAGGTTTAATATGAATAGTATGAACATTAAAACCATACTCCTATTCCTGAATTGAATTGATGAAAGGAAGAACCGTCTCCAATATTATAAAATTGGAAATCAGCTTTAAACACAACACCTGGGTCTGGTTTGTAATTTATTCCAACTGTAATTATGTCTTGTTTCAAATTGGCCTTTTTGTCCAATGCTTCATTAACCTTCAGGTGATTATTGAGATGGGCGTATCTGACAAAGGAAGAGATGCTATAGGATTGATTTGGAGTGAAGTCGTAAGCTAACAAAGTATAAAATCCATGCATCAAGAGAGGAACGTCAGACTTGCTGAATGAATTGTATGCTTTCGTATTTGAAAATGCGGCCAGACAATGCTGATATCTTGCTGTGAAGTTATTTTTTTCAAATGTAAAATGAATAGCCGTCATGCTCATGTTTACAGTAGAACTGTCAATTACAAGGTCTGATTCAGGATCAATTACTTCGAATTCCTTAATTAATGAAGTATTGCTTTTACCATAATAAGATGAAAGTCCTAATTTAACTCCGGAAGCCCCATAATACTCTAATTGTCCTACAATACCTGGTAATCCGCTTACAATAGATTCTGCTCCTTTTTGCCTTGCGGAACGAATACCGTTCGAGGCTTTAATTTTTGCTTCCCCATCGTAACCATTCGGATTGTTAACCAGATAAAGTTGATACTTGAGATTGTGTTTTTGTATAAGGCCACTTATTCCAATACCGATTTCACGCCAGGTACTGGGGATGATGTTCTTATCTAAAAGCGGTCTTTCAACAGAATAAAAATAAGTGGGTTCATGATTTTCATTAATCAGACCCATTGGGATAAGCATGAGACCGGCTTTCAGGTTAATACCTTTAGCAATTTTATGTTTAACAAAAGCTTGCTCAACAAATATTTCTTTAACATGCTCTACTTCGATCTCAGAAACAAATTGTGTGTTCCTGCTAAATTGATAACCAAATAAGGTTACCAATCGGTGTACATCCATCTTACCAGCATGTCTGTGGCCGGATTCTATTTTTTGATTGTAATCGATATGGCCGTATAGTTTAATATAGAGCTTATTCGATTTTTTTTCATCAAATGTTATAGTTGTTTGTGCTTGGATAAAGGACAGGGATAAACAAAGAAGTATAAGAGAAAAAAGAGGTTTCATTAAATAGAATTATGAAAGCAAATATATATTATTATTTCTTAATTAGAATAAATCTAAATAAAAATAACACAAAAATCAGGGCATTAGGAGTGCATACAGATCGTCTAACTCATCAAAGCTTTTCAGACCGACTTTTTCTTCTTCTCCTCCTTGTACAACAAGTCCCCATTCAGGCCAATGTTCATAGTCCTTGATACTCAGATTATTAATATCCAGAAAGAGTTCTACGGAGTAATCGTGCGGAGCAGAAAGTGAATCTAAGTGGCTTAAATCCTCCTGTGAGGCTTTGATAATATATTTTCCGGCAGGGAGCCCTTTTTTATATTCTTCAAAATTAATTCTAAAGAATGCTTCTTTGTTAAGAGGTAAAGAAGCGTACATACTATTTAAAATATGCCCGTCTGAAAAATCAAGAAATTCCAATCCCGTGGATTCGATAAGCG
Source organism: Saprospiraceae bacterium (assembly GCA_965248155.1). GTDB lineage: Bacteria > Bacteroidota > Bacteroidia > Chitinophagales > Saprospiraceae > RFSX01. The sequence goes on along the minus strand of CBDFIO010000002.1, from coordinate 737,774 downwards.
TTTTGGGACCTTCAACCCATTCCTTAATCTCCTTTAATTCATCAATCTCAATTGAATATTCTGAATCAGGAATAATGTTAAAGCTGAGGTAATCTACACCCCAGGCCGCAAAGTATCTGGCGTCGGAAAGATTTGTAATATTTTGGGCAATTATTTTTCTGATGATTGTCTGTTTTTTCAGCGGCAAAGGTAACTCAATATGTATTCTTATTCCTATTATTTCTAAGCATTGAAGACTAGAATGCTAATTGTATAATGCATTATGCTTACTTTAAAATTCACAAAATTGAAAAATGCGCATTTATCTTATTCTCAGTTTTTTTGGATTTGTTCTATTGGCTTGCCAAAATGATAAAAGCAAAAGCGATTCTCATGGGCTTAGTTTTGAAGAACCAGATGAAATAATCAGTAATTATAATCCTGTATTGAAACCATTCTATCATGGAGTGGCATCAGGAGACCCCCTCCAGAATGCTGTAATTATCTGGACACGCGTTACACCTGAAGAAGATAGTTCTACAGAAGTGAGTTGGAAGGTAGCAAAGGATATTGATATGAACCAAATTGTTCAAGAAGGAAAACTCCAAACAGATAGAGATATGGATTTTACGGTTAAAGTAGATGTTGTTGATCTAGAACCGGGGACGATCTATTATTATCAATTTGAAGCTCTAGGCCAAAAATCCCTTGTTGGAAGAACCAAAACAACAGCTACTGCAAAAATTGAAGTACTCCAATTGGCTTTCGCTTCCTGCAGTAATTATGAATGGGGCTTTTTTAATAATTATAAGTTTATCGCTGAAGATGAGAACTTGGATGCTGTCATTCATTTAGGAGATTATATATATGAATATGGTCCTGGAGTTTATGGGGACACCAGTCTCGGAAGAATAGTATATCCACCTCATGAGATTATTTCTCTGTCGGATTATAGATATAGATATTCTCAATACAGAACTGATAATGACTTGATAGCAGCACATCAGAACCATCCATTTATTACGGTATGGGATGATCATGAATCTGCCAACAATTCCTATCAGAATGGTGCCCAGAATCATAATAAGGGTGAAGGAGATTGGCAAAAAAGAAAAGAAGTTGCAAGTCAGGTATATTATGAATGGTTGCCTGTCAGAGATAATAAAGAACTGTACCGGCAATTTGATTTTGGAGATTTATTAAGCCTTCATATGTTGGATACAAGAATTACAGGGCGAACTGTACAGATAGATAATATGGCCGCAGAGGACTACCTTGATACTTCAAGACACATAATCGGAAATGAACAATTTGAATGGTTGGTTGATGGACTTGTCAAAGGAAATAAGTGGAAAATTATTGGAAATCAGGTCCCATTTGGACCTATGATAAATGATCATAATAACGGTGAAGGTCGATATTTAGATGGATGGGATGGGTATCCGGCAGAACGGATGCGAATGATTCGGGCAGTCAAAGAAAAGAAGATCGAAAATCTGGTATTTGTAACAGGAGATTACCATAGTTCTTTTGCTTTTGAAACAGACCTTGATGCTACTCAGGAGTCTTCTGATAACATCGGAGTAGAATTCGTAGTTCCCAGTATCAATTCTGCTAATTCTGATGAATATGAAACTGATGAGCGGGTCAATTATTATGAGTCAAGATATATGTTGCATAATCCACATTTGAAATTTGTAAATCTGAGTGATCACGGTTATGTCAAATTGATTGTATCAGATACAAGTTGCATCGCACAATTCTTATATGCTGAAACGGTAAAGCAGAAAACAGACATACAATTTATGGGACAAGCATTTGAAGTGAAAGCATTTAAGCCACAATTAATAGAATTAGAAAGTAATTAGTTGCAAGATTTAACACTATGTAAATAAAAATTTAGGTGAATCTAAAAATAATGATTATGTTTGCATAAACACCAATCAATGCGAATAGCTATTATTTTCTCATTAATTTTTTTTCTTGTCGGTTCTTCTATATATGCACAGGAAATAGTAACCGACCGACCGGATCAAACTGAATCTGCAGTTACTCTTGAAAAATCAGCATTTCAGATAGAAAGTGGTTTTCTGATTCAGAACCAAAGTTGGCATTCCAGTAATATTTTATTGCCTACAAATCTATTCAGATATGGATTAAGTTCTGGGTTTGAATTGCGATTAGTTCATGAATTTTCCAGATTTGAAGCACTGGATGTACAAGAAAAGTATACTGGTTTTAATGATATCCAGATTGGATTTAAAGTCCAGATTTTTAAAAGTGAAAGTTCAAATACAGAAGTAGCCTTTTTAAGTCACCTAAACCTACCTACCGGAACGGGATTGTTTTTTACTGAAGATAGCTATGGTACGATTAATAAGCTTTCCATAGCCCACACGATAAGTGACCGCTTTAATATTGGTTATAATATTGGATATGATTATTTCGACTTTGGTGAATTCACTTATTCGCTTGCCTTGGGATTTGGATTGACAGAGCTCGTAGGATTCTATGTTGAACCCTATGGATCTTTTTCTGATTCCGGAGATCATATTTCAAATTTTGATGCTGGATTTACTTATTTGTTAAAAGAAAATTTTCAATTGGATTTTTCTTTTGGAACTGGTTTGAATATCGACATGAATTATCTATCATTGGGATTAAGTTGGTTAATTCCAGGTAAACAAAATGAGTGATAAAAAACCATCATATTTCATCCAAGTTTATAAAGTAACTGAATCCATACCTTTTGGACGTGTAACCAATTATGGAGCAATCGCAGATTTTTTAGCGTTGGGGTCCGCTAGAATGGTTGGTTGGGCATTGAATAAGTGTAGCCACATGGGTATACCTGCTCATCGGGTTGTTAATCGAAAGGGAGAACTATCAGGTCGCAATCAATTTCCTTTTCCTGGTCTCATGCAGGAATTGCTTGAAAACGAAGGAGTAGAAATATCAGACAATAAGATTGTCAATTTCAAAACGCTTTTTTGGCATCCGGGAGAGTACCTTAATCAAGAAGACTTTGAATTTGATGAATAGGATTCACCTCATTTCCAGCCCAAGAAATCTTTCAACAGCGCTAATGTATTCTTTTCAAAACAGAGGAGATACCACTGTATTTGACGAACCCTTTTATGCGCATTATTTAACAACACACCCTGAGATATTTCATCCTTCTAGAGAAGAAATAATCAATAGTCAATCCTCAGACTTCACTGAACTTATTGATGAATTGATTTTTGATTCATACGAAACGGAAAACATGTTTATAAAGAATATGGCTCATCATTTGGATCAATGTGATTGGTCATTTTTAAAACCATTGAAAAATGTATTTCTAATCAGAAACCCAAGACAACTTATTGCATCCTTTGCTAAAGTCATTCCTGAACCCAGAATGCTTGACATTGGTCTGGAATTACAATATTCTATTTACAATTATGTAAAAGAAAACGGAGCAGAATATCACATCATTGATTCTGGCGAGATTCTTAAAGACCCAAAAATTATTTTAACACAATTATGTGAGAGATTGAATATTAAAATGATGGATAAAATGCTGAACTGGCCAACGGGGCCAAGAAAGGAAGATGGAGTATGGGCTAAACATTGGTATACAAATGTTCACAAGTCTACTGGATTTGCAAAGCAAAAAACCAGTTCACGACCTTTCCCGGAAAAATTAAAAGGGCTTTTAGAAAAAGCAGAATCTTACTATGATTTACTTTACAGTCAAAGTATAAAGGCATAACATATGTTACAAGAATTTAACCAAAAGAATCAGGATATTTTAATCTATGTTAAGGATGGACTTTATCCTAGAAATGAAGCTAAAGTTTCTGTCTTTGATAGTGTTGTTCAAGGCGGCGATGCTGTCTGGGAAGGACTGAGAGTTTATAAGGGAGGCGTATTTGCCCTGGATCGACACCTTACAAGACTACATGCATCTGCAAAAGCGATGCATTTTGCAGAAGTTCCTTCCAAAGAAGAAATTAAGACAGCCTTGTTTTCCACACTGAAGGCAAATAATATGATGGATGGTGTTCATGTGAGACTTACTTTAACTAGAGGCCAGAAAATCACCTCCGGTATGGATCCAAGGTTAAACCAGGAAGGGCCCACCTTGATCATTCTTCCGGAATGGAAAGAATTGGTTTATGATAATTCCAATGGTATTGATATCATCACCTCATCAATAAGAAGGAACTCTCCTTCCAATCTTGATTCAAAAATTCATCACGCCAACCTCATCAACAATATTCTGGCAAAAATCCAATCTAATGTTGCCGGTGCTGATGCCGCATTAATGCTTGATAATTATGGTTTTGCTTCAGAATTAAACGGCACGAATATATTTATGGTGCAAAATGACGTTATATATACTCCACATGCCGACGCTTGCTTGCACGGAATCACAAGAGGACTGATTTTGGAGTTGGCTGAGGAATTGGAAATTAAAGCCGTCGAAAAGAATATTTCATTAACGGAGATGTATAGTGCTGATGAAGTTTTTTGCTCAGGAACAATGGGAGAATTAACACCAATCAAGACAATTGATGGGAGAAAAATTGAAAATCAAAACAATTCATTAATATTGCAACGACTTAGAGAAGCCTTTGAAACAAAAATTCCAGTTTATTCAAATAAGATAATGTAGCATGAGACTAATAGTTATTGCGTTAATTTTACTATTCAATTTAAATATTCAAGCCCAATCACCCATTGGAGTTTGGGTAAATTTAAATGGTGATGACGAAGCTCAATCACACATTGAAGTTTTCGAGTTAGACGGCAAATTATTTGGCAAGGTTATCAAACTTTTACCGGATGCTAAGATTACACACTGCAAGAGATGTAAAGGAAAAGATAAAGGGGCATCACTATTGGATATTTACCTCTTAAGGGATCTTTCCAAAAATGGAGATTCATGGGGAAGTGGTATGATTCTGGACCCATCAAAAGGAAAGGAATACAAATGCAAAATATGGCTTGATAATAAAAACACACTTAATGTCAGAGGCTATATTGGAGCACCGGTTTTCGGCAAAACCCACAAGTGGTTTCGCTTGGAAGATTACTCCGTAGAATAACACAATATATTTCTGGAGGAAGCAGTTATATAGGCGATGTAATTTATTTAACTAAACCGCCTGTATGGAGCAAAGTTACACCTACAACTTTTTGTTAAAATACTTATACCGGGAAACGAATCTCTGCCGGACACTTGAAATTGAAAATGAACTTATAAATGACAAGAGTCTTAGCAAAAGATATCAGAGATTATTAAATGGATTTAAGCTTCTTCCAAAGGTCAAGTTTTATCCCACTGATAAAACGATCTCAGAAGTGCTTAATTACAGCCAGAAAACGCAACTAAATCCAAGTTTCTAGACCTCTTTTGTAACAGGGCTATTCTTTATTACACGCTCATATGATTGTTCATATTGAGGTATAATTCGTGCTTTGCTAAATTCATTAGCTTTTTCTCTGGCATTTTCTCTGAACGTTTTCAACAACTCATCATCTTCTAACAATAGGAGTGCTTTATTTGCCATCTGCTGAACATTCCCCAGTTCACATAAAAACCCGGTTTGGCCATCGATATTTACTTCTGGAAGTCCTCCAATATTGGTAGAGATGACCGGAACTTCACATGCTAGAGCTTCAAGAGCCGACAAGCCAAAACTTTCATTTTCTGAAGGCAAAATAAAAAGATCACCCAAGGACAGAATTTCCTCTACTGCGTCTTGCTTTCCTAAAAATTGGATATCTCCACATACACCTAATTGACGGCACAGAGATTCAATCTTTCTTCTTTCAGGTCCGTCTCCAACAAGCAATAACTTAGCATTAATCTGATTTCTTATCAACTTAAAGACCTGAACTACATCATCTAATCTCTTTACTTTTCTAAAATTAGATGTGTGAATTATTATTTTTTCATCGTTAGGAGCAAATGCTTTTCTGTGTTCAAGATTAGGTTTACGACTAAACCTGTTTAGATCAATAAAATTATGGATAACCTCAATTTCATTTTTGATTTCGAAAGCATCGAATGTTTGTTCTTTTAATGAATCAGAAACAGAAGTAACAACATCGGATTGGTTGATGCTAAATTCAACAACAGGAATAAGAGATCTATCTTGGCCTACCAAAGTGATATCCGTTCCATGAAGAGTAGTAACAACAGGCATGTAAATGCCTTTTGTTTTTAATATTTCTTTCGCCATAAAGGCTACTGCGGCGTGTGGAATCGCATAATGAACATGTAATACATCTAAAGATTCATGTTGAGCAACGTCCACGATTTTACTGGTCAATGAGCTATCGTATGGAGGATGTTCAAACAGAGGATATTCGAAAGAGCTCACTTCATGGAAATAAACATCTTTGTAATAATTGTTAAGACGAGCGGGTCTCCTGTATGAAATAAAATGGATTTCATGCCCCCTTGCAGCAAGTCCTATTCCTAATTCTGTAGCCAAAACTCCACTTCCTCCATATGTGGGATAACAAACGATGCCTATTTTCATTGATAACTAATTTTATTATAATAGATACAAAATTCTGTGAAATATGTTTTTAAAGTTCAATATTTGAACAAAATATTCAAATATCTATTGTATCTGACAATTTGAAATATTTTATCTAGATTCCCAATCTATAATATGGTTGTATATTCTATCAAAGACATGGAAAACTTATCCGGTGTAAAGGCACACACGATTCGGATATGGGAGAAGAGATATAACATAGTAGAACCTAAACGCACAAAAACAAACATCCGATATTACACTGACGAAGATTTGAGAAGACTCCTCAATGTTTGTTTTCTTTACCGGAATGGGTATAAGATCTCTAAGATTGCACAGATGTCATCTGAAGATCTAAATTCAAATGTTGCAAAACATTCCAGAGTAGAATTGGATTTTGAAGATGAATTGGATGCTCTGTTATTGTTTATCCTTGAATTAGATAGCTACAATTTTAATAAAGTACTCAACAACCATATCAGTCAGAATGGGCTTGTAGAAACGATGAATCAAGTCATATATCCATTACTGGATAAATTAAGTGTTGCATGGTTGGCGGGTTCTTTTCAAGAGGTTCATGAATCTTTTGTAAGTCAAATAATCAAATCTAAAATTCTTTATGCGACTGAACTTCTTAAAGAAGAAAATGACTTTAAGCCGAAGTATCTTATCTATTTACCTAAGGGAGAAAAACAAGAACTAAGTTTACTTTATCTCAATTTTTTGCTCAAGCAAAATCGGTGCAAAGTCATTAATCTTGGTATTGATATCCACTTGAAAGATGTGATTCTAGCTCATAAATCATGCAAACCGGAATATGTTTTTACAATAATAAATGAAGAATTGAATAATATTTCTTTTGAAGATTATGTTAATGAACTTTGCAATGTAATCGAAGACAACACTTTCGTGATTACCGGGTATCAAGCGGTTGTCCACAAAATACAATGGCCCACCAATGTGAAAAGATTAAAAGACCTTAAGGAAACCATAGCATTTATTGAAAGTACTACTGTCGATTAATCAATTTTATTAAAACACTTATCAAATTATTTAAAATGAAAAATTCAATTCAAATTTCACTTCTCTTTTTATTTATTGGCACAGTTAGTTCTTGTAAAAAGGACGCCACGACAAAAGCTGAAGTTAACGAAGAAGGCCAGGTATCCACAAATTCTGGAACCAGCCTTAATGTAAACCTTGAAACCAGCCAGGTATTATGGGAAGGTTCAAAACCAACTGGAAAACATAATGGTTTTGTCAAATTAAAATCAGGAGAATTATCAATTGCAGATGGAAAAGTTAATGGTGGTAATTTCGTACTTGATATGAATACAATTACAGATCAGAGTGTTGAAGGAGGAATGAAACAAAGCCTTGAAGCACATCTAAAAGGAACAGCAGAAGGAAAGGAAGACGATTTTTTTAATGTTACAAAATATCCAACATCCACTTTTGCGATTACAAAAGTTACCGTATTAGCGAATGATCCGAATGTAACACACTTGGTGTATGGAAATCTGACAATCAGAGACATTACTAAAGAAATAGGGTTTAAAGCAAATATTTCAATCGATGATCAAGGTGTAAAAATATCTACACCTTCATTTGCAATAAATCGTGCAGATTTTGAAATCAAATTTATGTCAAAGTCTTTCTTTGATGATTTGAAAGAAAAATTTATTGATGATAACATCAATTTACAAATAGAGTTATCTGCTTCTTAAGATAAAACAGGGTGGGGTACAGCGATGTGCCTCACTTGATTTTTCCTTCTAATTGAATCTCTACAGCCTCACTTTGATTCAGATTAGATTTTAAAAAGACCCGCTTTCTTTCACCTTTATATCTATAACTGATAGCCACTGTATTGGGAGGGATAATACCTAGATTATTCGCATGCAGAACCAATAAGTTATCTTGATCCTCATCTATTTTCAATGTTATTTTTTTAGGTTCGAATTTTAATGCATAGTTTTCTAGTATCCACTCATCATTGAATTTCAATGAAATTGTGTCCTTGTCCATCATTTGATGATCATATATTTCAATTTCTAAATAAGGGCCTTCAGCCAGAATAGGAGTTTCACTGAAATTGAGAGGTCTGCTTTCAAATGATAAGTCAGCCCGGCTGATTTCCCGATTTTCAGATTCACTTAAATTTTCAATTTCATCAATTTTCATAGGATAAAGCACCTTATAGATAATGGGTTCTTCATCATAATAAATAATATTCAAGTTTTGAGTTCTTATCAATTCATTCATACTTCTTACGAAACCTGGACCATACCAATTGAAATATCGGAGAATGTAATTGTGATAATGATAGAACTTTCCATATAATTCTTCTTCTATTGGTACAAATCCAGTTTCAACAAACTGGGATAATTTCTGATTAATGGAATTGACTTTGTTTTCTATATCTATGGTGTATTCATCCGAATTTCCCTGAAAGCTGGATTTGTTGACTACGTTTTTAAATCCATTTAACTGAGACATTAATTGTCTGTTATTTCTTTCTGCGTTTTTGCCTTCATTCCTTCTAAGAGAGGAAAGAATAATCTTCGTCGTACGGTGCAAACTGGACATAGATTTTATTATCTCCAAATTGCTCTTTCTTCCATTTACGTCCAATAATGCGGCCATCGTATGATGAGCATTAGCATAGTCATTAAAAAGATCAGTGGCTCTTTCAAGAAATTCATACACACCATAAATCGCAGTTCTGTCATTTAGATCATGAACTTGTATAAAGTTTTCGACATCGAATCTGATTTGATTTATTTCTTTTAAAATCTGAACAATATTTTCAGTGTGAAAATTTAATGTGCTAACTAATCGGGCATCTAAAGTTCGACCCTGTTTCATAGCTAATTCAGCCAAAGACTCAGGGGTATTGGATTGGTCGTAAAAATTAAGAAAAGCATCAGATCCTCCAAATATATTAAGCGGTAAATCCTTATTAGAAATCTGAGTTAATTCATGACTATTAATGTCGACATACTTATTAATAACCTTGTTATAATTAACAAAAATAACCTGAGCTATAGACAGACCATGGACACTAGCATTGAGAAATTCAACATAATTATTGAGTGTAGCTGTTTCTTCCTTGTTGAAAGTTTGTGCTGAAATACGCCCATGAACAATAAACAGAAGAACGTACAGAAGTATCTTCCTTACCGGGGAAAGGTAAGTTTTAGCGGAATATGTTGTTGTTATATCTTTAATCACGTTAATATTATAACGAAGATAATTTAACAAAATTAAACTTGAGCAAGAACAGTATTCTCCTTAACTTTGTTGCTAATGCGGCTTATTAAAACAAGAATATTATTAATATTAATTCTCAAAGGAACTTTTGGGTCAGCAATGGTCGTAAGTTTCAACAATGAATCCTGTTGTTCTTCCAAAGGAGATTTAACTGAAATTTCTTATGTTGATATTTCAACAAATGACCAGAATGAGGATAAAGGATGTTGCGACTATGGATGCGATTGTGTTTGCTGTGTCCATACGCTTATATATGATGAACTCCCAGCTAAGGAATTCAATAAACCAGTTCTTCACAGAGAAAAGAAAATAATCTATACCAATAATTATTTCTTTCTACTTGCAGAACAGATATGGCAACCCCCCGGCAATTCTAATGATGTAGAACCTTATTAACATTATTAGAAATTTTTTAAACAAAAAACAATGAAATTATTTACCGGAATCTTAATGATTCTGTTTATTGCGCAATTGGGTGTAGCTCAAGAGAAGCTTGTCATTGAATATAACTTTCGTGTTGAAGGCGTTTGTGGCATGTGTCAGGATAGAATAGAAAAAGTTGCCCTTGAAAAGGGGGCTGAAGAAGCATTTTGGGATATATCAACAAAGAATTTAACAGTAAGTGTTGATGAATCAAAAGTGTCTCCTTCGGATATTCGATGGGCATTAGCTCAAGCCGGACATGATAACGGAAGCTTTATTGCTCCTGAAGAAATTTACAATAATCTTCATGGATGCTGCAAATACAGAGATGAAGAGGTTGTAAAGGCTCATGAGGTTGTACCTGAAGATTATGATATATCCAATGATGAGCAAATCGACCTTTCAATTATCGAAGGAAATGTATACGGCTTGGATGATGATGGCAAGAAATTCCCATTAATAGGAGCAAATATATCTATTGATAATAAAGGAAAAGGTGCTGTCACTAATTTTGAAGGCTTTTTTAAGCTCGATAATCCCGACAAGCATGAGGATATAACAATAAGTTATATCGGATTTAATGACAAGACTGTAAAGCTTACATCGAACGGTATTTTGGATATTACACTTTCCAGTGGTCATCAACTGGATGAAGTTGTTATTAACTACAGAAGGAAAACTACTGAAGTTTCTTTTGTAAAAACACTTAATGTAGAGAACATTACAAGGCAAGAGTTGACTAAAGCAGCATGTTGCAATCTGTCAGAAAGCTTTGAAACAAATCCAACAGTAGATGTTTCATTTACGGATGCGATAACGGGAACGCGACAGATTAAAATGTTGGGTTTAGCAGGACCTTATGTTCAGATAACCAGAGAATTGATGCCAGATGTTCGAGCCATGTCGAGTATATATGGTTTAAGTTTGACTCCTGGTCCTTGGGTGCAAAGTATTCAATTAATCAAAGGAGCAGGATCTGTTGTGAATGGCTTCGAAAGTTTAACTGGACAGATCAATGTTGAACTAAAAAAACCTGAAGCTGGTGAGCGTCTCCATGTCAATGGATATTTTAACGAGGGATCTAGAATGGAGTTAAATGTCAATACGCGTAAAAGTTTTTCAGAAAAGCTTTCGACAGGGTTTTTAATTCATGGCAAGAGAATGGGCCATGGCAATGACAGGAATAATGATGGATTTCTTGATATGCTTCTTGAAAAAGATCTTATTGCAATCAATAGATGGAAGTGGAATGGTAATAAAGGATGGACTGGTCAATTCGGTATAAAAGGGGCATACCTGGATCATAGTGGTGGAAGTCATGCTCATTTTGAGGGAAGTTCAACGGATCATCAAAATCATTGGAAGATGTACATGACGTTGAAAAGATTAGATTTTTGGTTGAAGACGGGGAATGTTTTTCCTAATAATCCCACTAGGAGTGTCGGTTTCCAATTTAATGCCATCTATCATGACCAAAATTCTGAATTTGGTTTCAACAAATATGATAATCTCCAAAAATCTGTTTACGCTAATCTAATATTTCAACAAATATTCGAAGACCCTTTTCACGCATTAAAGGCCGGTATGAGTTTTCAGTATGACGATATTGAAGAATTTGTAGCAAAAAGTGGTGCTGGATTCTTTGAACGTAGAGAGTCAGTTTCGGGTGCTTTTGTAGAATACAGTTACAACGATGAACGTAAATTAGCGATTGTTCCTGGAATAAGAATTGACCACCACAATAACTATGGTCTTTTTGTTACACCAAGAATTAATATCAAATATAATCTTGCAGAAAAATCAGTAATAAGACTTAATGCAGGAAGAGGTCAAAGAACGGCCAGTATATTCTCTGAAAATCTTGGTCTTTTTTCCACAAATAGGCAAATTGTTATCGATCAGACGCCTACAGAAAACCCTTATGGATTAGATGCTGAAGTAGCATGGAATTATGGTATAAACTGGACTCAATCTTTTCCGGTTTCCGAAAAGGAAATCATTTTGTCAATGGATGTTTATCGGACACAATTTGAAAATCAGATTGTCGTAGATTATGAAAACCCTAGAGAAGTATCATTTTATAATCTTGATGGGAAATCTTATTCCAATAGTTTTCAGATAAAATTGGATTATGAATTGATACCCAATTTTGATATAAGATTGGCTTACAGGTTATTCGATGTAAAATCAAGCTACCAATCTGAATTAAAAACTAAGCCATTGGTTTCAAAGCATAGAGCGTTCATCAATATGGCCTATACCACTAAAAAAGATTGGTCCTTTGACCTAACGTTTAATTGGAAAGGTCAGCAGAGAATCACAGACACAAGTTCAAATCCTGAAATTTATCGTCGTCCGGATATGTCACCTGATTACATACTTGCCAATGCGCAAATAAGTAAAAAGTGGGGTGAAAAATTTGAAATCTATCTTGGAGGTGAAAATTTGTTTGACTATCAACAACAAGATGCTATTATCGCATCTGAAGATCCATTTGGTCAATATTTTGATGGTTCAATGGTATATGCACCATTATTTGGAAAAAACATATATATCGGATTTAGATATAATCTGGAGAATTAGAAAAGTTTGGCGCTCATTGCGAGCGTCAAACTTTTAATTTTGACAAAGACTGGCAACATAGTTGAAAGCCTGATCATATCCCAGCTCAGCAGAATGTCTGATATCTTCACATGATTTATCAAATTCTTCCAGCTGAAAATAAACAGTAGCTCTGTTATAAAAGGCTTCAGAATGATCCGGCTGTATTTCGATCACGCGACTTAAATCAAAAAGAGCAGCCCTCCAATTTTTTATTTGCATGTATGATAATCCTCTATTAAGATGATAAACCGGGTTATCTGAATCGAAGCTGATAAGCTGTGTATAGTCATTGACTGCATTTTCATAATTTTTCAGCTTTATACTAATAGCAGCCTTATTGGCCAGTGCTACTTTATTATCTTCTTCAATTTCAACCAGTTGGTCAAATACACGATAAGCTTCAGCTAAATGATCTGACTTCAATAATGACATTGCCTTGTAATAATGAGCAACAGAATTATCTTTTTCCATTGAAATTAACTTATCAGCATATTTAATGGCATCATTATAATTTTCTAGTGTGTAGGATTGTCTGGATAATTCCAGTATTGCAGGTAAAAATTTAGGTTTTATCTTAAGCGTTTTCTCGAAAGACCGGATAGCTTTTTCAGGCTCATTGGTTTTAATATAGCACAGTCCCAGATTGTAATGTGCTTTTTCATTTTTAGGGTTTTTTGAAATCGTGCTTTTAAAATCTTGAATTGCAATTTTATATTCTTTGCTTTTCATTTGTATATATGCACGATAATAATGGGCTTTACTGAGTTCGGGGTCATATTTTAACGCCATTGTAAAACTCTTTAAGGCATCACTATCTTTTGAAAGTTGCATTTCACTATAAGCCTTATAGTAAAATGCCTTAGCATTTTCCGGATCTAATTTTATGCATTTATTAAAATCTCTAATTGATCCTTCGTAATTACCAATAGCTATTTTGGAATTAGCTCTGTTGTAATACGCCTTATGATAGAGAGGGTCCATCAACAGGGCTTCATTGTAATGAAGGATGGCTTGGTCATAGTTTTTAGCTATGGCGGCTTCGATTCCTTTATTATAAACTTTTACGACTGTAGGACTTTGACTCATGCAAAAGCATGGTGCAAACATTATTATACTCAAGAATAGTCTCATAAATTGCCTTTATTAACTGAATTAAGTGTCAAACTTTAGGCCATATTTTCTGTTTAGAACGTTGTGCTTCTTTGCTTTTAGTATTTTTAAGCTCATATTAATTAATATTTAATTGAAAAAGAGCCCGTTGAGTAGTCTCAAAATAGAGAAAGATGATCAGGCATCATCACGCAAGCAAGATCATATTGATTTGGCATTTAAATCGGCTGTGGAGTGTTCAAAAGTTGATAATCGTTTTTTGTACGAGCCGATGTTATCAGGGCACCCCGATAATGATGAGGTGTTAGAAACAGAGTTCTTGTCAAGAAAATTAAAGTTTCCAATCTGGGTGTCCAGCATGACCGGAGGCACTGAAAAAGCAAAAAGCATTAACACCAACTTGGCAAAAATTTGTGGGGAGTTTGGTTTAGGGATGGGACTGGGATCTTGTAGACAATTATTATATGAAGATAAAAGGATAAATGAATTTGACATCAGACCATTAATGCCTGATGCCCCTCTTTGTATTAATCTAGGAATAGCTCAGATTGAAGAACTAATTGATAATAAAGAGACAGAAAGAATTGAAATTCTTAATCAGAAACTTTCATCTGATGGATTGATAATACATATTAATCCTTTGCAAGAATGGCTTCAGCCTGAAGGGGACAAGATTAAACGACCACCAATTGATACGATTCTCCAATTAATGGATCAAATTCAAATACCTCTAATTATAAAAGAAGTGGGACAAGGTTTTGGATATGAAAGTTTAAAAAGTTTATTGGCACTCCCTTTGGAAGCTGTCGATCTTGCAGGTTTTGGAGGAACAAATTTTTCAAGATTAGAATTACTCAGGTCTGATGAAATCAGATATTCAAGCTATAAAAAAGTCTATAATCTGGGACATAGTTGCTACGAAATGTTGTCCTGGATTAATGACATAAATGATAAACACCCAGAGAAAATTAATTGTTCTAAGATCATCTTTTCAGGTGGGGTTAAGGATTTTCTGGATGGTTATTATTTCATCAAAAGCTGCACTCATCCTTCGATTTATGCCCAAGCCTCTGGATTTTTAAAATATGCTCTGGATTATGCCGAATTGAGTGAACATGTTAAATTTCAAATTGAAGGCTTGAAAATGGCCAACAAATTCCTAGAAATTAAGCACTAATAAAACTGAATGTCAGACAAAAAGACAATAAGTGGGTTTTCAAAACTGTCCAAAAAGGGTAAGATTAAATGGATAGTTGAAAATTTTTATAGAGACCCTGAGATTGTCATGAGAGAGCTCATGAGTTATTGGCATTCCAATGAAGAACAACAAAAGATTCTTGATAATTTCAGCGAGAATACGATTAGCAATTATCCAATGCCCTTTGGGGTAGCTCCTAATTTTCTGATCGATGGGAAGCCTTATTGTATTCCTATGGTAATTGAGGAAAGTTCAGTAGTCGCTGCAGCCTCAAGTGCAGCCAAATTTTGGATGTCAAGAGGTGGATTTAGAACTGAAATTATAAGCACAAAAAAATTAGGTCAAGTACACTTTCGGTGGTATGGAGATAAGCACAAACTGGTGTACCACTTTGAGGATATAAAAAGGAAGTTAAGGGAAGATTGTAAATCCATCACCAAGAGTATGAAGAAAAGAGGCGGTGGAATAATCGATATTGAATTAGTTGACTTTACAAATAAAGAAGATGGGCTTTATCAATTATTAGCATCGTTTGAAACTTGTGATTCGATGGGTGCGAATTTCATTAATACTTGTCTTGAACAGTTTGCACAAAGCCTAAAATATTTTATTGTTCAATCGAATGATTTTGAAGGGGAGGATAAGAAGATTGAAATAGTCATGTGTATTCTATCCAATTATACACCGGAATGCATTGTAAAAGCCTGGGTTGAATGTCCAATTCAAGACATTGGAATCGTTGCGGGTAAACTGAGTCCTCAAGAGTTTGCTGAAAAATTTCAGTTAGCGATCAGAATTGCGGAGATAGATCCCTATAGGGCTTCGACACACAATAAGGGTATTTATAATGGTGTTGACGCAGTGGTCATAGCAACGGGGAATGACTTTAGAGCGATAGAAGCTTGTGGGCATACACATGCAAGCAGGAGCGGGCAATATCAAAGTCTTAGTCATTGTATAATTGAGGATGGAATTTTCAAATTTTGCCTAGAATTACCAATGGCCATTGGAACCGTCGGCGGTCTTACTTCCTTGCATCCGATAGCTCGTAGATCTTTAGAACTATTGGAAAATCCAGATGCAAAACAATTGATGAGAATTATTGCTGCAACAGGCCTGGCTCAAAACTTTTCTGCTGTAAAATCTTTAATAACAACTGGGATTCAAAAAGGCCATATGAAAATGCACTTGCTTAATATTTTGAATCAGTTAAAAGCAAATCAAAAAGAAGAGCTTGCGGCAGTCGATCATTTTACAAATGAGCTGGTTTCTTTTAGTGCTGTAAGAGAGTTTTTGGAAAAAATGCGCCTCAGTTAAGCCACTATTCACTCTAAACCGTAAAATTTTTCTCTTTTCTTAAGTAAAGAACATATGAAAGTATTTTTTATATATTCTTTTAGTTAAATTCGGCTCTTGATAAGATTTAATTTCATCTAAATACATTTTTATCGTGTATTACGGTCACGGGAAGCTTTTGTTGACTTCGGAGTATGCAGTGCTGGATGGTGCGTTGGCTCTTGCTGTACCTACTAAGTTTGGACAGAAAATGTCAATAAAACAAACACGAAAATCTGACCTATATTGGAAAAGCTTTGACCATTTAAAACAAGAATGGTTTTCCGCACAGATATCACTCTATGATTTCTCTCCAATAAAATCCACAGATCAGGAAAAGGCCGAATATTTACAAAAATTATTAAAAGGAGCGGTTAGACTGAATTCAGAATTCTTATCAAAATGGAACGGTTTTGATGTGAAAACAGAATTAGAGTTTTCGAAAGAGTGGGGTCTTGGGTCGAGTTCCAGTCTGACTTATCTTCTTGCTCAATGGGCGGATGTTAATCCCCTTCTGCTGCATTTTGAAGTATCCCAAGGATCAGGTTATGATGTTGCTTGTGCCGGAGCAGATTATCCTATTAAATATCAAATAGGTGACGATTCAGTTAATTACACCGAAATAGAATTTGATCCCCCATTTAAGAATAAGCTGTTCTTTGTATACCTCAATCAAAAACAATCTTCCAATAAGGCTATAGACTTTTATTTTAAGCGCGCTACCAAACGTAAAACTATGGCCTCAAAATTAGGATCTATCACTGAGGACATTATTAATTGCTCAAGTTTTTCAAAGTTTCAAGAATTGATAGAAAATCACGAGAATGTAGTTTCCGAACATCTGGGATTGCAATGTGTTAAAGAAAGCCATTTTCACGATTTGGATGGATCTGTCAAATCCCTTGGAGCCTGGGGAGGTGATTTTGTTCTAGTAGCTTCTGATATTGGCGAAGAGGCAGTCAGAGCGTACTTTAGCTCAAAAAACTATGCTACTGTAATTCCTTATGAGGAAATGATTTTTAAGTCTCATGAACTTAGCCCTGCCTAGGAATATATATGAACTGAGCTCCAAGATCACTCAGAACAAAAAGACATAAATGGGTTGTCGAATCCTTATAAGCTTTCTTAAAAGCTTCTAATTTGTTTTCAAATATTAACTGCTTGGTTACAAATTCTTCCAGACTGGATGCGTTTACGGACCAATTTGTATTCATCTTCTCCCTTACAACAATGGGAACACCTAATGCAATTTCTTGCTTGTGAACGACGAAAATAGGATAAGAGCTGACTTCATTATCTAAGATTGTATCAGAAGCTTTACATAAAACTGCTTTATACTTTTTCATCTCATTTTCGATAACTAATAATTTTTCGGCTTCTTTCATCTTACTTTTTTCTTAAAACAGCAATATTCTCAATATGATGCGTATGAGGAAACATATCGACAGGTTGAATTTTAATAAGATTATATTCTTCTGAAAGTATCAAAATATCCCGAGCTTGTGTTGAAGGATTACAACTAACATAAATAATTTTTTGGACAGCAGCTTGATTTAACATGTGACAAACATCCTTGTGGAGCCCTGCTCTTGGAGGATCAACTATTATCAGATCAGCTTGTCCGTGTCTTTTTATAAAATCATTATCAAAAAGGTCTTTTACATCTCCAACTTCAAAATGTACATTGTCGATTTTATTAAATGCCTTGTTAGACCTTGCATCTTGAATCGCCTCAGGAATTTCTTCTATACCAACAACATATTTGCATGCATTTGATATAAATAGTGCAATACTTCCAAGGCCAGTATACAAATCATAAACGACGTCTGTAGGCTTAAGGTCCGCCATCTCTACTATCTTCTCATATAATATTTTAGCTTGATTACTATTGGTTTGAAAAAAAGACTTTGGACCTATTTTGTATTTTATATTTCCAAGCGCCTCAGTAATGCTTTCGTTTCCATGATACAGATTAAGCGTTAAATCATTAATCGTGTCATTCATTTTCTTATTTACTGTATAGTAGATTGATGTAAGTTTTGGAAATTCTGCTTGTATGCTTGATAGAAGAAATTCAATTTCTTCTTTCTTGTTTTCGCCAAAAACCATAACCATCATCCATTCTTCCAAAGTCGTATTGCGAATCACAAGATTTCTTAAAAAACCATGATGTTCTCTGGAATTGTAATAAGTCCATTCTTGTTTTCTTGCGATTTGATCAATTCTGTTTCTCAGTTGATTACTAAAATCTTCTTGCAAATAACAAGTCTCAATTTGTACGATTTTATCAAAAGCTCCGGCCTTGTGAAATCCGGCAGCTGGACCAAATATCACTTCTTCTCCTCTGTCAAGCTCTTCCTTTGGAACCCACCTTCGACTGGAAAAACTATATTCCAGTTTATTCCTATAAAGTGTGGTTTTGTCACAAGCCAGAATAGGTAATTTTTCAAATGACTTTATTCCTGCTATTCTATCAAATGCATCAAAAACTGTAGAGGCTTTATATTTTAGTTGGGCCTTGTAATCGAGATGCTGCCATTTACATCCACCACATTGATAGAAATGAGAACAAAATGGTTCAACTCTCTCAGAGGAAAGCGATTTGTACTCCTGGACGATTCCTTTACGATATGAAGATTTTTTTCGCAGAACGAGAACATCTACCTTATCACCCGGCACAGGCCCGTCTACAAAATAAACGATACCATCTTCATCTTTTCCCACAGCCATACCTTTATCGGCTATACCATGTATGGTGATATTTTCTTTTACTTTCTTCTTTCTAGCCATGCTAAAGATTGATTACTACAAATTCTGTTCTTCTATTTTTTTGTCTTCCTTCAGAACTGTCATTGGTTTCAATTGGAGACGACTCTCCCATACCTTTAAAAGACAAACGTGATTCCTTTATTCCTTTTTCGATTAAGGCCTTATAGACCGCTTCTGCTCTTAATGTAGAAAGCGTAATATTGTCATCGGAGGTTCCAATGTTATCCGTATGACCAATAATCTCAACTTCCAGATTATTATTGTCTGATAAGAAAAGATACAAATTGTTTATTTCTACTTCAGATTTACTCAACAAAATTGAAGAACTAGACTCAAAAAAGATATTGTTTAGAATAACAGGTTTTGATTTAAACTCAGCTGTTGATATCACTGGGAGTTTTTGCAATGCTATTGTGTAAATGAACGGACTTCTCTGGTTCCTGTTGCTTTCAATTTTTATATTTTCAGAATGAAAGATATATCCTTCTTTTTCAATATTAATACTGTAGTCTCCATGTATAATGGTACTTAATATTTTTCCTTCATGATCGGAAAATAACTGAAGATCTGCTTGGGATTGATTAAGATCTATTATGTTGATTCTAGCCTTAATAGGTTTAGCATTTGATGCGTCAACTACAATAATCTTGATATAGCTGACGGCTTCCGGTTTTATTTCTTCTGGTAAGGGGAATCTGATAATGTCCAGATTTGAATGATTATTCTCTGCATCAGAAGCATAGTAAGCATAATGACCAGGCAGATCTACAAATAAAGCTCCCTCACTTCCTTTTGTATTGATAGGGTAACCAAGATTTTTGGGAGGTCCCACTTTCCTTCTTCATTTTTTTTGGCCATGAATAAATCATAATCTCCCATCCCGATATGGCCGTTCGATCGAAAATACAGGGTTAAATTATCAGGATGTAAGAAAGGGCTTGCCTCATCATTCTTAGTATTAATAACTGATCCCAAGTTTTGAGGCTTAGCCCAGTTATTGTTTTCCAATAAATCTACTTTCCAAAGATCAGAACCTCCATACCCTCCAGGTCGTTTGCTGCAAAATATTATTGATCGATTATTATTCACTATTACAGGTTGAGAATCCCAATATCGACTATTAATATCGGGTCCCATATTTTGTGCTTTGGTCCAGCTTCCATTTTTATTAAAACTGATATAAAGATCACAACCTCCGTAACTGTCTCTTCTGTTGCATGAAGTAAATACGATTACTTTACCATCGGGAGAAAAGCTGTGAGCTCCTTCATTTTGATAAGTATTTAATGCTTTTAGAGGCATAGATTCTGAAAACTTTGAATCTTTCATTTCACTGATAAATAAGTCTTCGTCAGTTTTAATGTGAGAGCTTGAAATTGTTTTTCTTCTTGTAAAAATCATTACAGATTGATCAGCATTCATAGCTGGAAGATATTCGTCATTTGGGCTATTGATTTCAGATCCTAATAATTCAAGATGTATATCTTTTGGATTATTGTAGTTATCTCGCCTAAATTTCAATTCTTCATATCGATGGCTGATGACCAACATTTCTTTATCAGAAATATTATTCAACATACTCAACTGCTTCAGATGATTTGCTGCTTTGGAGTACTGATTTTTTTCTTCTAATAAGTCTGCCAGACTCATTTTGAAAGGAATACCAAATTGAGTTGAAAGTTGGTCTACTATCAACAAGCGTTCTAATGCTTTATTCTTTCTACGGGATTTAATATACCTTTTGGCTAATTCCTTTTGGGCTGATAAAAGTCGGGGATATTTTGAAGTCAGATTTATAAGTAATGATTCTGCTTTTTTGTAATCCTTTGTTTTAAGATATTCATAAGCCTGTTCAAATTTCTTTTTACTCTTTCTATCAAGATCATCAAAGGCCAAAACATCTTGACCAATTCCATAATTAAATGATATGGCTATAAGTATAATTATTAGTCGAATCATCTATTTAATAATATAGGAAATGACTGCAAAAGTGCAGTATTTATTGTGCAGAATAAAAAGTTTAGAAGAATGTTAAGCAATAGCCTTCAGAATGTCAGCAGCTTCTTTATCTCCAAGATCAGCAGCTTCTTTAATATCTTTGATATAGCCATTCTGTCCTGCATGTTGTTTTGCGATACCTCGATATCTTAATTTTTCTCCATCTGAAATCTTGTCATATCCGGATTCAATGTCAAGTGATTGTTCAAATGCTTCAATGGCATCTACATATTTTTCAAGACCAATCAAGACAAGCCCATATTCATAGAATGCCTCTCTTTTATGCATATTAAGACTGCTTTCCTTATTGAATTGTCTTTTTGTAAAGAGTTTCAACTCAAATTCAGCTTCACTTAGTTGGTTCAGCCTAAGGTGGGTTTCACCTTTCAATTTTCTAGCCTTCCAATGAATCTCCTGTAATGCTACAGACTTTTTGATGGCCATATGTAAATCCTCTACGGCGTCCTCAATTTTTTCTTGATGTAACAAAACAGTAGCCCTGCCGAAGTAGGCATAAGGGTTGTTAGGATCTATGCCGAGACTCTTTTTATAATCCCGGAGAGCGTCATGATGTTTTTTTAATATAAAATTGACTCTGGCTCTTCTTTCATAAGCCTGCGCATGACGGTTATATTTTTCTATAGCTTTGTCTAAAGCTTTAATCGCTTCATCTTCTTGTCCTTCTTTTTCAAGTAGAGATTTTCCTTTTATATAATGTTGAACGGCAACCTTATCACTTGCAGGCTCGAGCCCACGGAAACTCATAATTTTACCTTCGTTAATCAACCATAGATTTAATTCTCCAGAGATGCCAAATTGAACTATGTACTCTAGTAATGCAGCTGTGTTTTTATAAGATTTTTCATACACTTGTTTTACAAATCTGGGAATGTTAAGACTGAGGGATTTTTTAAAAAAGATTTCCTCATGTTCGAACAAGATATCAGATTTGTAATAGGCTTCTGATCGGCTAATAAACATTTTTAGAGCTTTTTCAAAACTCTTTTCATTGCCAAATTCAATATTTCCTTGTATGATGGTTTTGTACAGCATTGACTAGATTTAATACAACGGTAGTTATAGAAAAAACTATTCCAATCTTCGCCTGGCGCAAAGATTAAAATAATAAATTCCAGTAAAGTATAAAATATACGCTCTCTCCTAAAGCTATTAATTTCAAAAATAGCGTAAAAAACACTGAAAATCAATGAGTTTTGAGTTTTATGCCCATACTTTGCAACCTTCCGTACAATTTTTACAGATATCAATATTTGATCTTCCTTTGGTAAGACTTTTACGAAATGAATTATAAGAATTGTCATTCCAAATCTTTTCAAATGATTGATTTTTCAAATTTCCCATTTTGTGAGTAGCATCTTTATCAAAACAGCAGGGTACGACTTGGCCGTCCCAGGTAATTACACTGGAATGCCAAAGCTTCCAGCATTGGTTTAGCAATTTGTTTTTTACTCTATAAGTACCGTCTTCCAATTTTTGATATCTACTGTATTTTTCTATCGTTGGAATTAAGGCATTTCCATTTTTGTAATTATAGATTTGAGCGGTTTTTAGTTTAACTTCATTTACACCCAATTCTTTTGCTAGTTTATGTAGTAAAGGAATTTCATGTGGTTGTGTTTAACCACCAGGAACTGAAAGATAATATGCGGTGTTTTTGATTTCAAGGTGCTTTTCCACTTTACAAGATTCCGGGTGCCACTAAGTACTTTCTCTAATTGACCTCCAATTGTAACCTTCCCTGTTTTCAGACATAGTTTAACTAGACACTTTCAAATTTAATTCTTTTAAATATCTTATAGGTGAAACACCTCCAAGAGAACTGTGGGGATGGTTCAAGTTGTAATCTATTCTCCATTCTTCTGCTAATTTTCTTAATTGTCCTAGATCTTCAAATATATACGCATCTAAAATATCTTCTCTAAACAACCTATTGAATCTTTCGATATACGCATTTTGTGTTGGCTTACCCGGTTGAATGTATTGGATTTGTATCTTCTTTTCTTTGCACCAATTCATAAATAGTTTGCTTATAAATTCAGGTCCGTTGTCAACTCTAATTTTCTTGGGTACCCCTCTTATCCATATCAGTTCTTCTAATTGTCTTACCAGACTACTACTGTTCTGTGAATAGTCAGCATTTACAATCAATGCTTCACGACTAAAATCATCCAATACGTTTAATACCCTTACTTTTCTTCCATACTCTAAACTATCATGCATAAAATCAGCACTCCATGTTCTATTAACTGTTTGAGGTATTTTTAAAGGATGTTTAATTCGTGCTGGTAACCTTCTTTTTCTCTTTCTTCTTAACTTAAGTTTCATTTTTCTATAGACTCGGAGTACTCTTTTACGATTCCATCTGTATCCTTCATTCCTGATCCGCAGATAGTAATTATCAAACCCACGTGTGGGATGATCTTTGGCTAATCTTTCAAGAACTTCCATTAGTAAACTATCATCCTTTTTAGTTTGATAGTACCATTGTGATCTCGGAAGATTTACAACTCTACACGCCCTCTGAACTTTTACTCCTTTATCTTCAATGAGAAATTGTGCTCGTTTTTTCTTTTCAGAAGGCTTTAAAACTTTTTTTCAAGAATCTCTTTTAAGAGTTGATGATCTAAACTTAAGTCGGCAAACATGCGCTTAAGTCTTACGTTTTCTTGTTCAAGTTCTTTGAGCTTTCTTAATTGATGGGTTTCCATTCCGCCATACTTCTTTTTCCAGTTATAAAAGGTGGCTTTGCTAATCCCAGATTCCCTGCAAATGGATTCGCAGCTCTTTCCTGCTTCATACTGTTTTAGCAAGGAAACAATTTGGCTTTCTGTAAATCTTGACTTTTTCATTTTTATTCAGTTTAAAATTAACAATTCTGTCTAGTTTTAAACTGTCCAGTTTTTGGGGAAGGCTACATTTTTGGGGAAGGCTACACAATACGATAAGACTCATAACTTTCTTGCGTAAGACCATCTATTGAAATGATGATTCTATCTAGACCAGAATCCACTGTCTTCCTACAATTTTCGTCATCAAGAAAATGCGCGTTGGTTGATGTAATTGTATAAAGTCCTTTTTTGTTGGCATAGGAGACCATATCCAGAAATGACGGATTGATATATGGCTCACCTTGAAAATAAAAAATGAGGTATATAAGGTTCCTATGAATTTGATCAATGGTTTGAGTGAAAAAGTCTTTCTTTAAATTTCCTGTAGGTCGAGAAAATTATCTTAATCCACTCGGACATTCTGGGCATTTAAGGTTACAAGCTGTCGTCGGTTCAAATGAAATTGTAAATGGAGTACCCCATTGGATTGGAGTTTTTATCAGTTTAGTAATTTGAAAAGAAAAATAAACTTTTATGAAATTCCAAAATCGTGGAAATGATAATTTGCTTATAAAATTAATTGTATCAAAAAAGTAGAACCGCATAAAGCGAATATAAATCCTTTTATTTCCTCTCAAATAAAATACATTCCTAAGCTATCACCAAACGACAGAATGCATGATTACTGAATATATCTTTCCATGATAATTCTTCTATGGTGTTCAAGATGCCCTCCTATCATGTAAGGCATCGCATTTAATGACATTGTATAATCACTAATTTTTCCCGACTTATTCCATTCATTGTCTTCTATTGAGCTAAAAAACAACAAGGTACTATCTCTTAAAGCGGTAAAAAGGTGGTGCATATGATTTTTATCTAAATGTTGATAATTGGTATTTGCCATGTATTCATCCTGATCAAATCCCGGGAGATTTTGGCGATCACCTCGATGAATCGCTAATGCCCGATAGGCAAAAATTTGTTCTGTATCTAGAATATGCATTACAACTTCCCTCAATGTCCATTTGCCTTCTCCATAACTGTAATTGAGTTGATCTTCAGTCAAATTATTAATCAAATTGGAAAATTCTTTCGCTTGATTATTTAAGAATAAAAGGATATCGTCAGGGCATTTATCTATATAAGTTCGTTGGGAATCTGGAATTTCGTGTGATTTTGGTCTTTGAAGCATATTTTTTTGATTTATTTCGAACTTTGAATATAGTTGACTTTGTTATAATTCGCGTTGATATGCTTAGATTAATAAGAAACATATTTTATAAAAAAGATGAAACAGATCAAGAAATGAAATTTCTAGTTGTGGGATTAGGAAATATGCATCCCGATTATTTTGGGACAAGGCATAATATTGGCTTTGAAGTTCTTGATAAGCTTGCTCAAAACTTCGAAGGCACATTTAAAAATGATTCTTTAGGTGACATTTGTATGATCAAACATAAGGGGCGCCAGATTTATTTGCTAAAACCATCAACTTATATGAATCGAAGTGGGAAACCTGTCAGATACTGGATGCAAAAGTTAAAAGTAAAGCTGGCTAATACGTTAATCATAGTGGACGACCTGAATCTAGAGTATGGTAAATTAAGACTTAGGACAAAAGGAGCTGATGGTGGTCATAATGGTTTAAAAGATATTCAGGATATTTTGGCAACTGCGAAATATCCGAGACTGAGATTTGGTATCGGAAATGATTTTTCCCGAGGCGGACAAGTTGACTTTGTGTTAGGGAAATGGAGCGACGAAGAATTAAATACTTTAGAAGAAAAGCTTGTTAAAGCCGGTGATGCTATTCTTTCTTTTAGCGCTATAGGGCTTCAGCATACTATGAATAAATACAACAATTAGTAAACCAATTCATAATCTTTATTCAAAATCCATTTGCTCCAACTTTTGTTGTAAGCATGAATTTTCTTTGTAGGTTTTCCATCAATACTTTCTAGCTCTTGACCAGTATTAACCCATTCGAAAATGCTGCCATAAAGATTGGATATATCTGTAAAGCCTTTTTTCGAAAGTTTTATTCCTATTTTTTCACTGCGATATCCAATAGAACAGTATAATATAATTTTCCTGTTATGATCAATATCCTTAAGTACTTCAAGATGAGGATTTTTATAACCTATGTATTTTGCTCCCGGGATGTGACTCACATTAAATTCTTCTTCCTCGCGCGCATCCAAAAGCAGATAGTTATCCTCCAGGTCTAATAATTGATTAACAGAAATAACATCGACGCTATAGTCAAGATAATTATGCACAAGCAGATTAAAATCTTCATCCTGACAATATTGAACCTTTGGGTCAGTACTTTGACACTGACTGAAAGTAAACACCAGTGAAGATAATATGATGACTAGCTGAATTTTCATTTGTTCTGGGTTGGACCATTACCAAGGTGATCATCAATAATTCGATTATCTACACAATATTTTGCCAATTCGGTTTTCAATGTATCGACTTCATTTTTAATGTTCTCAGGATACAGAAGATGAATATTAGGGCCAGCATCGAGTGTGAAGCAAACGGCTAAGCCGGTTTCATTCCTGAACTGTTGGATCATGTTTATTGCATTTAAAGTATTGGCCTTCATTAGAATGTAAGGAGGGTTTGATGCCATCATTAATGCATGAAGTGTTAAAGCTTCTCTTTCTACAATAGAAATGAATTTTTCCATATCTGCAGACTTCATAGCGCTTACAATTTCGCTAAGGTGTCTGTCGGCTTGTTCAAATCGGGCTGAAGCATATGAATTGTTTTCCATAAGAGCATGACCGGCTCTTGATGACACTGATTTTTCTTTTTCAGAAATGATTAAAATATCATCATGATAGCTATAAAAGATTGGGTCAATTCCTTCAACATAGGGAATAGCATAGTTGTTTGAACTTTCTGGCAATGCTGACGACTGTCCCCATATAGCAATCGGACCAAAGACTGATCGACTGGCACTCCCGCTTCCTAATCTGGCAAGATTTGATGCTTTGGTAAAGTCTATGTCTTCTATCTGATTTATTCTGGCGTCAATGCTCATAAGACATAAGGCTAAGGCGGACATACTAGAAGCAGAAGAGGCTATTCCAGAAGAATGTGGAAATGTGTTTTCAGAATCAATTTCCAGATTCAGCTGATTGACAATCGGGAGCATATCTCCAATAGTGTTCAAGTACTTTGATATCTTATTTGAAAACTCAGGTTTTTCTTTTCCTTCAAATCGAAACATCAATCGGGGCCCACCATTTGTTTGGTCTAATACTCGGTATTTAATTTGAGTTGTAGTGGCAGCATTAGACAAAGTAAAACTGATCGAAGGGTTTCGCGGGTATTGGCGTCCAAATTTTCCCCAGTATTTTACTAAGGCAATGTTCGAAGGAGCTGTCCAAGATATTACACCCGATGTGTTCTCAGTAGTTATCAATTATTTCTTGTTTTTTTTCTTCCTGTTCAATTCGGTAAGATATGTCAAAGTCTTTTAAAACAGCATCCAATATTTCATATTTGCCTTCATGATATCCTTCTTTGAGATCATAGCTGTAAAGTTTAGAAGCATTATGCCAATAAAAGGCAGCAAATTTACCTCTTAATCCGGCAATTAAGCTATACATATTTTTATCCAGCTCTCGTTCGATCATCTTTATCAAGATCTTTCCTTGAAGCTTTGTCAACTTTTTAAGAGGATCTTCAAATTTGGTTTTCAATTCATCTTGCAATTTTTTGATATGCTTTTTCTTCTTCCGTTTTTTCATATTTGACGTTACATATTCTGTTTCCCGAAAGATTTTTATAGCCTCTTTAGCATATGGGTATACAATTGCTGCGTAACGCCGGAACTTCATATACTTTTTATAATCTTCTTCACTCTTAAAGGATCTTAGAGATGTAATACTTATGTCATCTAACTTCTCCATTATGAGCGTATCACCATTCTCAGTTACCATAGCTGTCATAACTCTTCCATTAATACTAGTTTCATATAGTTTAAGATCTTCTTCTCCATAGATAATGGTATCTATATCAATTGGGGCATTGCTTGCCGGCAGGTTCTGAGCTGACATTTGAAGAGAGAACAGTAAAAAAACAATTAAGAAGCGCATATGATCCGTAATTCTTTTATTCAAAACGGATAGATTTTATTAATGTTACAGTTTATTATGTTGCAAAAGTCTTAAATATTTTACATTGAAATTGCTCTTAAGCTCCATATTTCAAATTTTATCAATTCTATTTCACCCTTTATTGATCATTATGTATACCCTTTTTCTTTACATAATGGTAAATCCTTACCTATTTCCATATAGCGGTGATCGTGAATTTGGGACAGTCATTTTGGTCATATTTTTTACGTCCGTTGTGATTCCGGCCATTTCAATTCTATTAATGTATGGCATAGGATTTATAAGTTCTTTGCATTTAAAAGAAAGAACAGAGAGAATAGGTCCGATGATTGCCGCAGCTATTTCATATCTCTGGCTATATCTTAACATAAGAACTCACAGCGCCATTCCTATTTCATTTAGTCAATTTGTTCTTGGAGCATTAATTTCAATTTTTATAGCCTTTTTTATTAATAATTTTTCGAAGATAAGTTTGCATGCAATAGGAATGGGAGGATTTTTGGCCGGCGTAATTATTCTTATTTTTATTCATGGCAAAAACCACATTGCATTCAAAAATGTTTTAATCCATAACACATTTATTATCGCTTTGCTAACAATACTGACAGGTGCTGTATTATCTTCAAGACTTTATTTAAAAGCACATACAAATAAAGATGTTATCGGTGGACTTTTAGTTGGGATTGTCGGACAATTAATTGCAATTAGATTTTTTTGAATTATGAATGAAATTAAAGAGATTATTAACAAAGCTTATGAAGATCGCTCAATGCTTCAAGAGCAATATGTTCAAGAAGCTGTAAGATCTGTTATCGAATTTCTTGATCAAGGAACTGTGAGAGTCGCAGAAATGGAAGGAGAAAACTGGAAGGTCAATCTTTGGGTTAAAAAAGCAGTCTCTTTATATTTTCCTATTCAAAAGATGGAAACAATTGAATTGGGACCTTATGAATATTATGATAAAATTCCTTTAAAAAAGCACCATGAAAAATCCGGAGTCAGAGTCGTTCCTCCTGCAGTGGCCAGATATGGTTCTTTTCAGGAAAAGGGTGTGATAATGATGCCCTCTTATGTAAACCTTGCTTCTTATATCGGATCTGGAACAATGGTAGATACTTGGGCCACAGTGGGGTCTGGAGCTCAAATTGGAAGAAATGTACATTTATCAGGAGGAGTTGGTATTGGCGGCGTCCTAGAACCCCCACAAGCCAGCCCAACAATTATTGAAGATAATTGCTTTATCGGATCAAGGAGTATTGTTGTAGAAGGTGTCAGAGTTAGAAAAGAAGCAGTGCTGGGAGCGAATGTTGTACTAACACAGTCTACACATATCATAGATGTAAGTAAAGATCAGGCCGTAACTTATAAAGGAGAAGTGCCCGCAAGATCAGTTGTAATTCCAGGATCATATTCCAAGAACTTCCCTTCGGGTAATTTTAATGTCTCATGTGCATTAATTATTGGTCAAAGGAAGGAGAGTACTGATAAAAAAACTTCACTCAATGAAGCCTTGCGAGATTATAGTATCGCAGGATAAGACTTAACTACGAAATGTTTAGTATTTCGTTAATTATTTTATAAAGTTTTCGATTTCAAGGCATTGGGATAAACTTAGAAATACATTTGTCGTTAATAACAAAAACAGGTAGATGAAAGCTATATTATTATTTTTAATGATGATGACTGGATTTGCAGTGATGGCACAAAAAAATCTTTTGGAGCAACCCGTAGCATGGTCGTTTGACTTGAATGATGATAGTAAAATAATTTTTGAAGCTGAAATTTCTGAAGGATGGCATATATATTCTCAATTTTCTGAAGAGGGAGGTCCAGTTCCGCTAAGCTTTGATTTTGATGATGAAAACGGATATGAGAGAATAGGTGATGTTTCTGAACATGGAGCTGCAATTTCTGTTTATAGTGATTTATTTGAGATCGAAGTAATCAAATTTAAAGAGGTGGCAAGATTTGAACAAGAAGTAAAACTTCTAGAAAAGGGTGTAGTTATAAAAGGATATCTGACTTATATGGCTTGCGATGGGAAAAAGTGTTTACCTCCAACTGATATTCCTTTTGAACTAAAAACTTAAATTTGCCCCCCAATAGCTGATTATATTAACATTTAACCAAAGTAGAAGTAATGCGATTCTTAATTTTATTTGTCTTCATTTTCAACTCATTTCTAGCCCAGGCTCAGCTTCTGGATCCAGTAAAATGGACTTTTAGTTTGGAAACACTTGGCAATGATGAGTATACACTTTCATTTGAAGCCACTATGGAAAAGG
The DNA here is from genome assembly GCA_965248155.1 of Saprospiraceae bacterium. Taxonomy (GTDB): domain Bacteria; phylum Bacteroidota; class Bacteroidia; order Chitinophagales; family Saprospiraceae; genus RFSX01. The sequence goes on along the minus strand of CBDFIO010000002.1, from coordinate 707,279 downwards.
AATGGACAGTGTATTCTCAATATACCAGCGACGATGGCCCAGTCCCTACTTATATTACTTATGAACCTGAAACAGGATTTCAGAAAGTTGGGAAAGCCGAGGAATTTGGACACAAGAAATCCGGAATGGACAAACTTTTTGGTGTTGAAGTGATAAAATTTCTTGCAGATGAGCCATTTACAATCAAACAAAAAGTTAGGGCTGAAAAGGGAACACGTCTTCTAAAAGGTTATCTGACCTATATGACATGTAACGATGAGATGTGTCTTCCACCGACAGATGTGGATTTTGAGTTTAAACTTCCTGTAACAAGCGAAATAAAGGATACACCAAAACCTAAAACGAATCAGAAAACTCCGGAAATTGAAAATAAGATCATTTCACCTGTCAAGTGGAATTTTGAAATTTTAGCCCTGGATGAAGGATTTGAGTTAAGGCAAATTGCAACGATAGAAAAAGGATGGACTGTGTATTCTCAAATGTCAAGTAGAAATGGCCCTGTTCCAACAGAAATAACATTCGAAGATAGAGAAGCATTCACAGCATTCAAGACAGATGAAGTAGGTTCTCGTAAAAGAAGACCCGATCCATTCTTTAATAATGTCATGGTGATCAAATATTACAGTGACCAGCCTTATACAATACGACAAAAAATAATTGCTCATAATAATAATCCCATCAAAGGTTATGTGACATTCATGGCCTGTAACAATGAAGGGTGTTTGCCTCCAACAGATGTTGATTTCGAATACGATTTGCTTACACTTACCGGTAAAGAAGTTAAAAATAAATTTACTGGGACAACAATAACAGAGACAATAGATTATGACACACCTAACGCAGATGTCAGTGATGCGGTTAATACGGGGTCTTCAGTTGAAGATGTTTCCATTGGAAATGCTCCAGCAGGCGATAATGGATTTATTGATCAAAAAATAGCGAGTATAACAAAAACTTTTGCAGATCCTATTGGAAACTGCATAGGAGGTGAAGAAAATGGGAATAGAACTTTTCTAATGTCATTCATATTTGGGTTTCTTGGTGGATTGTTGGCATTATTAACGCCATGTGTTTTCCCTATGATTCCGCTGACTGTTAGCTTTTTTACAAAAGACACAAAAAGAAAAGGGTGGGTTAATGGATTGATTTATGGTTTATCGATAATAGTCATATATGTGGCCTTGGGCCTATTGCTTACAGCAGTATTTGGTCCCGAAGCCTTAAATCGTTTATCTACGAATTGGATAGCGAACACACTTTTCTTCCTAATATTTGTAGGGTTTGCATTTTCATTTTTTGGATACTATGAAATTACACTTCCGAGTTCTTGGTCAACTAAAAGTGATACCATGGCTGACAAAGGTGGTATCTTAGGTATCTTTTTTATGGCCTTTACTTTGGCTTTGGTTTCATTTTCATGTACCGGGCCTATCATTGGATCAGCGATCGTTTCAGCTGCTTCAAATGCAGTTGGACCGGCCATTGTGATGCTGGGATTTGCAATAGCTTTGGCATTACCTTTTGGTTTGTTTGCGGCCTTCCCGGCTTGGTTAAATACATTACCACAATCAGGAGGATGGATGAATTCAGTGAAGGTCGTTCTAGGATTTCTGGAATTGGCTTTAGCATTCAAGTTTTTATCGGTTGCCGATATGACCAACCATTGGGGATTTCTTAAGTATGAATTATTTATGGGGACATGGATCCTTATATCCTTGTTAATGGCATTGTATTTGTTCGGTGTTATTAAATTTCCTCATGATAGCCCAATGAAGAAATTATCAATCCCTAGAGCCACATTAGCAGTTGCGACATCTTTGTTTACAGTATATTTAGCAACCGGGTTTTTTGTAAATGAGAAAACTGGTAACTATAATTCTCTTGGTGTGATGAGTGGTCTGGCACCTCCTGCACATTATAATTTTTTCAAGCCGGCACAGGAAGTAGATCCTGAGATTAAAAAGCAATTCCCAAGTTACACGATGTGCGCCAATAACATACCTTGCTTCAAAGATTACTATGAAGGATTGGAATATGCGAGAAGCGTCAACAAACCAATATTCAAAGATTTCACAGGTTTTGGTTGTGTAAATTGTAGAAAAGTAGAAGAGCACATTTGGGTTCGAGATGAGATACGGGATAAGCTGATAAATGACTTTGTATTGGTCTCTCTTTATGTGGATGATGATAAAAAACTTGAGACTATTGGAGTATCCAAAAGAGACAGTTCATCTAGAATTAGAAATGTTGGAAATAGATGGGCGGATTTTCAGATCGTAAATTACAACCAGAATACGCAACCTCTATATGTAATGATGACTCCTGATGAAAAGGTGATTGCCAAACCCAGAGGGTATAGACAGAATGAAGGAGTTAAAGAATATAATGACTATATGGAGTGTGGACTTGCAACCTTCAATAAATTAAAGTAAACCTATGATACCTGTTTATCAAGTTGACGCCTTTGCCAACAAAAGGTTTTCAGGTAACCCCGCTGCGGTCTGCCCTCTAGCTGGCTGGTTGAGTGATGAAGAATTGCAAAATATTGCATCCGAAATTAACCTTTCAGAAACAGCATTCATTGTTAGAAATGAAAATGGGTATCACCTCAGATGGTTTACTCCATTAACTGAAGTAAGGCTTTGTGGACATGCTACCTTAGCAAGCGCACATGTAGTCTTTAATCACTTGAATTATAATGAAGATCAAATTGTCTTTTCTACAGAGCAGGTTGGAAATTTAACGGTCTCAAAAAGCGGAGACAATTATATTATGGATTTTCCTGCTGATAAATGTAATTATTTTGATAAGGATGAATTGATTAAAACTGTTGATTGTCCAATTCTTGAAGCTTACAAAGGAAGTGACGATATTCTAATCATAACTGATAATGAACTAAGTGTATCCGACTGCCAACCAAATTTGTCAGTGATCAAACAATTATCATGTCGTGCACTCATAGTAAGTTCAGAAGGTAAAGATCAAGATTTTGTTTCCAGAGTTTTTGCACCATCCTGTGGAATAGATGAAGATCCAGTAACTGGGTCAGCGCATACTTTGATGACCCCATATTGGTCTAACAAGCTTTCAAAGAATAAACTATATGCTGCGCAAATTTCTAAAAGAAGAGGAGAGTTGGTTTGTGAACTTAAGGGAGATCGAGTATTATTAACAGGTAGTGCCTAACAGTTATTAAAGGCGAATTGATATAATTTCATATGAGAACCAGGGCATATTTAGTTTCATTATTAATTTTTGTATTCTTCTTCTTAGGAATGTATTCTTGCAATCCAGATAAATCCAATAAGGAACTCACCACCAACATTAATCCTGAAATTGAAGAGTTAGAGAAAATCTTAATAAAAGACAGCACCAATCATCAAGCTTTATATCATAGAGCTGAATGGTATTATAGCAATCAAGATTTTGATTCTAGTATTGATGACTTGAAAAAAGCTATTGAATATAAAAGTGACCAGCCTCAATATCATCACTTGTTATCTGATGCCTATATGGATTATTTTAGGTCTAAGGAAGCCTTGTTAGTAATGGAAAGCGCAGCAGGACTTTTTCCAGAAAGAATTCCAACCCTTCTTAAATTATCGGAGACCCAACACATACTCAAGCAGTATGAATCTTCATTGTTTACCATAGCTAAAATATTGACTTTGAATTCACAAGAAGCAGAAGCATATTTTATGATGGGTTTGAATTTTAGAAGTATAGATGAACTTGATAAGGCAATTAATGCTTTTCAGACTGCAACAGAATTGAATCCTGAGCTGCTTGATGCATGGCTTATTCTTGGAAAATTGTTTGAAGACAAACAAAATCCAATGGCTCTGAAATATTATGAGGCGGCCATTAATATAAATCCGGAAAACCCATCAACATGGCACTCAAAAGCATTTTATTTACAGAATAATGGTCAGTTGAGTGAAGCTATAAATATCTATAAGCAAATTAATAATATTGACAAATATTATCTGGATGCCTATCTCAACGCAGGCATACTGTATATGGAATTAGATTCGTTTGAACAAGCTCGTGACCAATTCAATATTATGGCACAATTAGAAAGGCAAAACTTTATAGCATATTATTATCGTGGATTAGCCTTTGAAGCCCTTGGTCAGCTTGATAAAGCAAAAGAAGATTATCAGAATTCGATTAATCTAAATTCGAAATTTTCAAAAGCACGAGGCGCATTAAATAAGCTCAATACCCAATGACTAGATTTTAATAATCCTAGTAGATTTTTGCAAGTCTTCACCGAATATTTTTAAAATATAAACACCAGGTTCAAGATTTGATAAATCAAGTTTTTTCCCAGATAGTCTACTCAACATCCTTCCAGAATAATCAAATATTTCAGAATGATAGATTTTTTGATCCGCTTTAATATTAAGATAATTATGAACAGGGTTTGGATATGCTATAATAGGATTACGATCCAAACTTGTAAGTGAAGAAGTAGTTGCCTCTTTGATAATGAGACGTGTTGTATCAGCCCCATCACCTGAAGAACTTCCATTTCCATTTACGGCATTACCTGCGGCATAAAAAGTAACATTTCCAGTTCCTATTTCTGGTGCTGTCCAACTTAACGGAATAGAGTCGATTGGTAACCTGGTACTATGTTCGACATACTGTCTGCCCAATAGGGTGACCTCATGAATTGCTTGAGGGAGGTTTATAAAATTATTAACTGGAGAATTATCGGATTCTTTAAGACTAACTATTTGAAATCCATAAGACGCCGGAAATCCTGTGTGATTTATTTTTATAGAAACGGAATATGTTTGTCCGGCCTGATATTCATCTACAAGTTCACCACTTTCACTGTGGAAAAGAATTTGAGTTTCAGGATCAAAAGATCCACTGAAATGACAGCCAAAAGATCCACAGAACTGACCTGTTTCTCCTGGTGCTGTAGTTGCAGGACCTCCTACAAGACCTCTTCCAATATTGTTTGATAAGAGTAAAAAGACTATCGACATGGAAACTAATATTATTCCGAGTTGTTTCATAATGCATTAATTGTACACTGAAATTAATATTTGTATCAATATCTTATGATAGATAATCGCAAAAATTTATGTATTAGTAGATTATTAATTTATTGGAGAAAATAAAAGCGCAAGCTTGGTTACATTTGCATCATGCTGTTAGGTAGAGAAAAAAAGGAAGAGGAAAAAACAAAGTTAACGAGGAAAAGTATTGCAGAGGCATTGCAAATTTTCAAGTATATAAAACCATATAAATGGTATTTTATTTCAGCTTTGATATTGCTTTTCTTTTCGAATCTCACTTTCATGTCGATTCCGTTTTTTATCGGATTGCTAGTAGATATTGCCTTAGGCAATTCGGATCTTGATTTCACTCTAAATGATGTAGGAATCATATTGATAATTATTTTGATTTTGCAAGGAGTTTTTGGCTATGCTCGAATTATATTGAATGCCATCGTTAGCGAAAAGGGAATTGCTGACGTTAGAAAAGATCTTTATCACAGAATTATAAGCCTTCCATATAATTTCTTTGAAGAAAATAAAACCGGAGATTTAATAAGTAGGATTACAGGGGATGTAAGTAAATTATATTCAATTTTTTCAGTTACCCTGGGAGAATTTATACGACAAATTATTACTCTCCAGATCGGAATTACTTTTTTGGTTGTTATGGCACCCAAGCTTTCATTGGTTATGTTGATGACGATTCCAGTTGTTGTTATTCTTGCCATTATTTTTGCACGTACGATACGCAAACTATCGAAGGAGAGACAAAGTCAATTGGCAGATTCTAATTCACTCATAGGCGAAGCCATCCAATCTATTCAAGTGGTTAAGGCTTTTGCAAATGAAGTGTTTGAGAAACTGAAATATAAAGCCTCCATTGAGAAAGTTGTAGAAATTGCCTTGAGATATGCCAAGGCAAGAGCTTTATTTGCTCTGTTTATCATTACTATATTTTTTGGAGCTATTTGCTTTATCATTTTTATGGGTGCCAAAATGGTTCAAGATGGCTCGATGTCTGTTGGCGTTCTACTTTCCTTTGTGACTTATACAACGCTGATAGGAGGTGCGATAGCCGGGCTGGCCAATTTTTCAACTGAATTATTTGGTGCAATCGGAGCTACGGATCGAGTTAGACAGATTCTTAATAAAGAACCAGAGGTGCTTATTGATCCGGGAAACGAAAATGAGCTTGTAGAGCCTGTAAATCTTGAAGGAGAAATCCGATTTGAAGATGTCCATTTTACTTATCCAAGCCGGAAGGATATTCCAATATTAAAAGGATTGGATATGAAGATAACCAAAGGTCAGAAAGTGGCATTGGTGGGACCTAGTGGAGTTGGTAAGTCAACAATTATACAATTATTATTAAGGTTTTATAAATTAAATAAGGGTCGGATTCTAATTGGGGATGAATCTATATATGATTTTGAAATACGTGCATACCGAAGCAATATTGCTATAGTTCCCCAGGAGGTAATCCTGTTTGGAGGAACGATCAGAGAGAATATACTTTATGGCAGAATCAATGCAACTGAAGAGGAAATAATAGAAGCCGCCAAGCAATCTAATTCATGGGAATTTATTGATTCTTTTCCTGAAAAGCTGGACACTATCATAGGTGAAAGAGGAATTAAGCTTTCCGGAGGTCAGAGACAGCGTATAGCAATTGCTAGAGCTATTTTAAAAGACCCGGCAATTTTACTTTTAGATGAAGCAACGTCATCTTTAGATTCGGAATCGGAAAAAGTTGCCCAAGATGCCTTAAACAGGTTGATGGAAAACAGAACTTCAATTATTATTGCCCACCGCTTAAGTACCATAGTAGATGTTGACAGAATTTTTGTTATGAAAGAGGGTCGAATAGTAGAATCTGGGCTGCATAAAGAACTAATGGATTTGAAGTCTTTTTATTTTCGACAAGCGATAATTGGAAATCTTTTCGATAATTAAAAATAAGTTGTAACGTATATATCTTGTCGATCTAGGACCCTGGCACTCTAGCGTACTAAATTTCCAAAGACATCTCATATTTTTTATTAGAATAGAATTTCACAATTATGCTTTACAGCTATTTATGATGAAGATCAATAGAACATTGATTTTTAACTGGAATTGTACACTTGATTTTGAAAGTATTGTTGATGGATAAAATGAAAACTAGACCCTAGTTGAAGCAAATGATTGAGTCGTTTGAAATTAAAAGTGTTCTCTATCATTATAAATGATTAATGGATAGAATGAAAATTAATTAAAAAAAACACAAAAACACATTTGTATATTTTTAATATGTTCTTATATTTGTGGATAGTTTTGTACCACCTACCTAATAGAATCTAAACTATTTTTTTCGGAGAAATTGTATTATCAGCAATGTTTTGATGCTAAAAGCCATTGTTTATGGGCTCTTTAGCTAAAAGAGCATGATTCTCTCAAACTTTTATCAGCTAATAAGACCTTCTTAGAAAAAATAGCTTTTGATGACTGATTTAATCAAGTAGTGCGGATTATCTCAGTTTACTGAAATATTTTTTTGCTAACGAATAAGGAACTGCAACATGAAGTATACGAATAGCCTAATGAAAGGTATGTCCTTTCTTATCTTGCTTTCGATTAGTCCGCTTAATCTTCAATCTCAGATAATTTGCGAAAGTAATTGTGAGATCCAATGTTTAGGACAAGTAAATGTGTCTTTGGATCAATCATGTATGGCATTGATAACTCCGGCTATGGGGGGCGTGGGTATAACACCCGATTGTAATTATTACTATTCCCTGAAATTATGGGATCCGTATGATAACTTAATTATTAATAACAAAGTAGACATTCACCAGGATGGTCAGACACTCAAATATGAGATTACTGAACCTGAATGTGGGAATAGATGTTGGGGAAATATTCTGGTTGAATATAAATTACCACCACTCATTGAATGTCCACCAGATGACACAATTTCTTGTGCTGCTTTGAATATTTTAAACCTTCCTCCTGCTACAGGGGGATGTGCTGATTTTGAAGTTTTCTTGTTCAATGAGGTAAGGGATCCGTTATTTTGCGATACTTTATATACTCAAAGTGTAACAAGAACTTACAAGGCAGTAGATCTTTTTGGAAATGAGAGCGAGTGTACTCATACGGTCTTATTGGAAAGAATTGATTTGAATATGATCGTTTTTCCGGAAATCAGAACTGTAGGAAACGGTAACGCTATTTCTTGTAAAGATGATGTTATTGAATTTGATGAATTTGGAATTCCTCTTCCGTGGCCTAGCAATCCTTACACAGGATCAGGTTCAGGTGTGCCAATTCTTTGCGTAGATAATGTTAAGAATGCACTGTTCTGTGCATTAACCGGCTCAGGAAACGGAGTACCATTAATTCCACCTCCATTTACAGGTTCAGGAACTTATATTCCGACATCTGTATTATGTAGTGCTGCCGTAATATACTCGGATGTTGAGCTACCCAAAATCGGATGTGTAAGAAAAATAATGAGGACATGGGAAGTACGCGAATGGTGGTGTAACGGGGAGAACAATAGAGGAGCAATTCAATTAATTGAGATTGTTGATGACCAAGCGCCAGAATTCTATTGCCCTAATGACTTTACAGTCTCAACCGGATATGATTGTGCTGGTCATGTTAATATGCCATCTGTGCAAGCCACAGACGAATGCGGAACTGTAATAAGTTACGCCATTGATTATCCTAATGGATTGTTGATGGAGAATGGCGGATATATAGATTTAGATCTTGGGCACAATTCGGTTAAATATATTGTTAGCGATGATTGTTATAATAGTAGCCATTGCTATGTCAATGTCTATGTTGAAGACAACACAAATCCGGTAGCAATATGCGAACAATACAAAGTTGTTTCAATTAGCCAATCAAACAATACAATTGTTTTTGCTGAACCATTTGATAATGGATCTTGGGATGAATGTGGTCTTGATAGATTTGAAGTAAGAAGAATGGATACTCTTTGCGTTGCCGCAGATACATTGTTTGGTAAAAGTGTCACTTTCTGTTGTCAGGATGTCAATGAAGATGTTATGGTAGTTTTTAGAGCATGGGATTTAGCAGGAAACTACAACGATTGTATGATTACAGTCGAAATTCAGGATAAAGTTGCTCCAAACATTATTTGTCCTCCAGATATGACTATAGATTGTAGAGAAGGGTATGATCTTAACAATTTGGGTATTTCCTTTGGCGATCTTATAACCACAGATAACTGTTCAGCAGACTTGGCTGAGGAAATCGTTACTCCTGATGTTAATCAATGTGGAGTAGGAATTATTTCAAGAGTATTTGAAATAACAGATGACAACGGATTTGTTTTGAGACATTGTAAACAATTGATTACAATTACAAACAATACTCCATTTGTGGGTGCAAATATTATCTGGCCTTTGGATTATGAACTGGAAGGAGGATGTTCTTTAGCAGATCTCTCACCTGAAAACTTACCTGAAGGAAACGGGTTTCCACAGTTCCCTATTGGAGATGACGAATGTAGTTTATTAGGATATGATTATGAAGATTCTGTTTTTGAAGCCATACCTGGCTCTGGAGAGTGTGCACATATTGAAAGACACTGGACTGTTATTAATTGGTGTAGCCAAATAAATGGGCACTTTGAAATATGGTATAATCCAAGACCTCAAATAATTAAACTTAATAATAAGATAGTGCCAGTTATTGATGACCAGGAAGACATAACCTTTGAGTCGCAAAATATTGATTGTATCAATTCAGACATTATGGTCGAAAGAACAGCGACTGATGACTGTAATAATGCTTTATTCTGGACATATACAATGAGAGATGAGGATGGATATATAATCGCCAGTGGCTTAAGTAATGTATTGAAAGACACATTGCCTAACGGTACTTATAATATTGAATGGACAGTCCATGATGGCTGTGGCAATTTTGATATTGATTTTCAAGATATTACTGTGATAAATAATAAGGCGCCAAGTCCGATTTGTATAAGTGGTCTTGCTGCTAGTTTGGTATTAATGGATCTTGATACTAATGGAGTATTTGATGCCGAAATGGTAGAATTATGGGCTAGTGACTTCGATGCTAAAAGCTATCATACATGTAACAACCCAATTGTCTTAAGTTTTTCAAGTGATACAACAGAAAGAAATCGAATATATGATTGTGATGACATTGGAGTCAATGTTGTTCAGCTTTGGGTTACAGATGTGGTAACAGGAGCACAAGATTATTGTGTGACATTTGTTGACATCCAGGATAACAATGGAGATAATGTTTGCGATCCTGAAGATGACAACGGAAAGGTTGTGATTGAAGGGGATATCTATACTGAATTTAATGATGAAGTTGAAGGCGTTATGGTTAGTATTGGTATTCCAGATCTGGAAGTGATGACAGATGAGCAAGGAACGTATGCATTTAGTTCAATGCCAATTGGTGGAAGCTATAATGTTGTACCTCAAAAGGATAATGAGTATTTGAATGGTATAAGTACACTAGACTTGATACTAATTCAAAGACACATTCTGGGACTTGAGTACTTAGATAGTCCTTATAAAATGATTGCAGCTGATGTCAATAAGAATGATGAAATTACAGCAATTGATTTAGTGGAATTAAGGAAACTGATTCTGGGAGTTTATAGTGAATTACCGGAAAACACGAGTTGGAGATTTGTAGATGCAGAGTATAACTTTGTTGATCCATATAATCCATGGTTGAATAATATCAGCGAAGACTATGAGATATCAGATTTGGTTAGTGACATGGATATTGACTTTATCGGTGTAAAAATTGGAGATGTTAACGGAAGTGTAGTCGCTAATGTTAAAGACAAAGCAACTGAACTGTATGCTCAATCTTCACTTGTTTTATCAATTGAAGATAGCTATGTTAAAGCGGGAGAAATTGTGAGTATACCAGTGTTTGCAGATAATTATAAAGATATGTTAGGTCTTCAAACAACATTTGAATTTGATGCTGACAAACTTGAAATTTTAGAGTTTAAAGGGGTAGAGATTAATAACATCAATAAGACTAATTATAATCTTTCGAATCAAGCCAGTGGATGGGTTAGTCTAAGCTTCAATGCTGAAACACCTGAGTCAGTTCCTGATGAAAGTGTATTATTTGAAATTAGTATTCGAGCTAAAGAAGATATCAAAACTGCGTCAGCGTTTACTTTAAGTTCTAGGATTACAAGTAATGAAAGTTATAAGGCTAATGGAGAAATACAGAAGATTAATATTTCTTCAAAAGAAATCTTGCCTGATAATACTAAGATCTTATCGGTTCATCCGAATCCATGGATTGAGAAAACAACATTACAATTCAATCATGGAGCTGTAGGAAATGTAGAATTTAAGTTCTTTGATGTAAATGGAAGACTATTACATAGTGATTATAGATATTTTGAAAATGGCATTCAAAGCTATCGAATTGATAAAAATCAAATAGGTGTTCGTGCTGTCATATATATACAATTGATTGCAGCTGATGGAATTGCGGACCATAAGATGTTGATTTTGTAAAACTGCAAAAAAGTATTTTAAACCCGTCATTGATTTCAGTGACGGGTTTTTTTTATATCAATTATTCTACGGTTGAAATATTTGTGTATGAATCAATTTCAGCATTTTTAAAATAATTACATATTATTATTTTATTTAATATATAATTTGCTATATTTGATCTCTATAAGGCAGTTCATGCTGCTTTTTAACGAAGTATTACACAAACAATAATCAAAAAATCCTGTTTTATCAGGTATGTCTGGATGTTCCAGATATTCAGTATCACGATTTCAGTGATTTAATTACCGAACTAACACACAGATTTCCCATTCACAGTAATATTTAGCCAATGCCGATATTAAGAGGGTGTTTCTATGCCAAAACTTAACATCTGCATAAGATATGTATTTGCATGTCTGTGGCTATCCTGAAACAATAGATAATATATAGAACCTAATAGTTGAATATTACAGAGGTAGTATTTGCCTCTGACACACTATTAAAGATGTTAGTTTAATATGAAATACATTGCTAATTGCACGTACGGATGTTGGGAAAAGTCAACGCTTGTCTTTCTAAATAATTTTAAGGCCCTCTCCATCTTATGGTTCCTAACTTGTTTTTCCTTATTTAATGGAATTGATCTAAAAGCTGAAGGGACAAGTTTACCACCTGATTGTGGTCCAGATGAGATAGGTCTATTTGCGTCAGATGGAAATGCACCTTCTACATTATATATGTTGGACCCATTGACTGGGAGTGGAACAGGTGTAGGTCCAATAGGATTTGATAATGTTGGAGCGCTTGAATATGATAGTAACACTGGAATTTATTATGCTACGGGAAGAGAACAGGGCAGTGGAACTAAAGTTTTACTTTCAATAGATTTAAGCACAGGGATAGGGACCAAGGTTGCAGATCTTACTCCTAGTTTTAATTCAGGAACTGGAGGATTTGATTTGTCTTATAGAGCTTCTGATGGAACTATGTTCATTGATGGAAATCTCCTTCCAGATTGTGTTGTTATTGGAACTGTAGATTTAAGTACCGGTGATATTACTGTTTTAGGACCAAGTGGTACTTGCAGTCCTGGAAATGCTATAACATTTGTAAATGATAATTTATATCATATTGACGGATTCTCAGGAGGCACACTTTATTCTACAAATTCTAATACAGGAGTAAGTACCCCGTTATTTCCAATAACTTATACTGGGTTTCCTCCACTAGCTAATCCACGAGTTAATGCAATGGATGCAGATGAAAATGACATTGTGTATGTAAGTGTTAACGATGGAGTAATTGGTCTTGGCCCAAATTATTTAGGTATTCTTGATATAACATCAGGAGAAATAATGCACCTGGGTTTAAGCCCTAACGGAACAGATGGTATTGCTTGGGGGAATAGTACACCTTGTGCTTCAGATTGCAATATTCAATGTAAAGGACAAATAAATGTTTCCTTAGATAATTCATGTGAAGCAATAATTACTCCTGCAATGGGAGCAATCAATTTATTCAGCATATGCAACCCAGTATATTCAATAGAAGTATTTGATGAACTTGGCGACTTAGTTCCAGGTAATCTAGTTGATCTTTCTCATCGAAATCAATTGATGGAATTCAAAGTGACCGAGCCATGCTGCAATAACTCATGTTGGGGAAATTTACTAGTTGAATATAAATTACCTCCTAAAATAGCGTGCCCTCCGAATGACACATTATCATGTGGTGTTCTTAATCTGCTTGGTATTCCACCGGCAGTTGGAGCTTGTGCAGGATTTGAGGTGTTTTTATTTAGTGAAACAAGAGAACAACTTTTATGTGATACGATGTTTACCAATATTGTAACGCGTACTTATAAAGCAGTCGATGATTTTGGAAATGAAGATGTATGCTCTCATAAAATATATTTGAAGAGATTAATACTGAACGATATTTATTTCCCATTTCCTCTTACAGTTGGAAATGGAATGGCTATTAAGTGCAGTGATGAAAATTTCGATTTTGACGAGAATGGATTTCCACTCCCATGGCCTTTAGACCCACAGACGGGTTCAGGGTCTGGAGTTCCAATAATCTGTGACATTAATGTTATCGATGGTTTAATCTGTCCACCTACAGGTTCTGGATCACCAACAATGACGGGATCCGGATCAGGAGTGCCATTAATACCGGGGCCATTTACAGGTTCAAGTACGCGTATACCTACAGTTGTTGGTTGTAGTGCTGCTGTTACTTATACAGATATAGAATTACCTGAGATAGCTTGTGTTAGAAAGATTATGAGAACATGGGAAGTTAGAGAATGGTGGTGTAATGGTGAAAGTACGACCGGAGGATTACAATTGATAGAGATTATTGATGATGAAGCACCAATATTTGAATGCCCGGATGATTTCACTGTAACAACAAATGATGATTGTGCAGCTGCTATTTTATTACCTTCTGTTAATCCTATCGATGAATGCGGACATGATGTTGAAGTTGCAATAGATTATCCTCTAGGATATTTAAAAGAAAATGGAGGAGAAGTTGAATTAGAAGTTGGAGAAAATATCATCACTTATATAGCAAACGATGAGTGTGACAATATGAGTTCTTGTGATATGACAGTTACTGTAAGAGATGATACAGAACCTGTTGCAATTTGTGATCAGGATGTAGATGTCAATTTAAGTTTTGGTGGTATTGCTGAAGTATTCGTAGGAACTTTTGACGAAGGAAGTTGGGATGAATGTGGGCTTGATAAAGTGGAAATTCGGCGTATGGATACTATTTGTATAGCCGCTGACACATTATTTGGTGAAAGCATTTCATTTTGCTGTGAAGATGTAGGACAGGATCTCATGATTGTCTTGCAAGCTACAGATAAGGGAGGAAACACAAATCAGTGTATGATAAGGGTTCATGTTAATGATAAAATCCCACCAAGTATGACATGTCCGGTAGACATGACAATAGATTGTAGGGACGGTTATGATCTTGATAATCTAGGTGTAACTTTCGGTGACCCGGTTGTAAACGATAACTGTGCTGAGACACAAGTTGTCATGGAAATTACAGCGGATGATGTCAATCAGTGTGGAATAGGAGAAATTACACGGCAATTTGAATTACGCGATCCTACAGGATTAGTATATCAAACCTGTTTTCAACATATATTTATTAATAATCTGACTCCATTTGTCGAAGCAAATATTCAATGGCCATTGAATTATCAAGCACAAGATGCCTGTGGTCTGAATGATTTATTACCTCAAGCACTTCCTGAAAACTTTAATGTTCCTGTATTTACAGCAGGAGATGATGAATGTAGCCTACTCGGGTATGATTATCAGGATGAAATATTTGAAGGCTCTCCTGGTGGCGCTGAATGTGTATTAATAGAAAGAACTTGGACTGTAATAAATTGGTGTAGTAATATCAACGGCACTATTGAAAAGTGGACTATTCCTTTTCCTCAAATAATTGAGTTGACTAATACAATTCCTCCAGAATTCGAAGAAATCAAAGACATATTGTTTGAATCGGGCAATGTAGATTGTGAAAGTGGTGATGTTTCTATTAAAGTAGAAGCAACGGATGACTGTAACAACCCACTCCTGTATTCATATATTATGAAAGATGGTATGGATAATATAATAGCAGTTGGAGATACCAATGCAATAGATAGTGTATTTGTTGTTGGAATGTACACGATAGAGTGGTCAGTAATGGATGGTTGCGGAAATAGCGATTTTGAAATTCAGAATATTGAAGTTAGAAATACTAAAACTCCAAGCCCTGTTTGTTATAACGGAATATCAGTATATGTGCAACCAGAGGATACTGATAATGATATGATTGAGGATACAGAGTTAGTTGAAGTACCTGCCAGCTTGCTTGATGGGGGAAGTTTCCATACCTGTAATAATGCAATTACGATAAGTATGAGTTCTGATACGACGATAAAATCCGTCATCTATGATTGTGACAGTTTAGGACTGAGAACTTATAGACTTTGGGTGACTGATATTACTACAGGAGCTCAGGATTTCTGTGAAGCTACTATTATGGTAATAGATTCAAATTCTGTAGATATATGTCCAGCTATGATGAACACTGTTAATGTAGAAGGAGATATATACACAGAAACATTTGACGAGATTGAAGGAGTAATGGTTTCACTTGGAGTTGTTGATCTGGAAGAGATTACAGACAATTCTGGAATATATGCTTTCAATAACATGCCAATGGGGGGATCATACGTAGTGGAACCCGAAAAAGATATTGAGCATCTTAATGGTATAAGCACCCTTGACCTTATTTATATTCAGAGACATGTTCTGGGATTAGAAAAATTAAATAGCCCTTATAAACTTATAGCTGCTGATGTTAATAGCAGTGAAGATATTAGTGCTGTAGATATGATTGAGTTAAGAAAATTAATCCTAGGAGTTTATGCTGAACTGCCTAATAATAAAAGTTGGAGATTTATAGATGCCGAGTATCAATTCCTTGATGCTTTGGATCCATGGATCAACGAATTCCCAGAAGATTATGAGATCAACAACTTGTCTGAAAATATGGATATTGATTTTGTTGGAGTCAAGATTGGAGATGTAAACGGAAGTGTAATTGCTAATACAAACATGACGGGGCATCCTACCGAAAACAGATCATCAGAGCAATTAGATTTCGTTATAGATCACATGATTCTTGAAAGAGGAGAGATAGTTTCTATTCCGGTTTATGCAAGCAGTTATCAGAACATTCATGGTTGGCAAACAACAATTGAATTTGAAGCTAGGGATATTGAAGTAATTGATGTAATAGCTGGTGAATTGGATCTTAATCTTGAAGAGAATGTTAATATCGACAAACAAGATGAAGGGTGGTTAAGCATGAGTTATCATAATAGCTCATCTGAAACTGTAGAGGAAGGTGAAATTTTATTTGAAATCAGATTAAGAATTAAGAATAATCTTAACTCTGACGATTTATTTAGAATAAGCTCTAAGATTACAAGATCCGAAGCATATAATGAATCCGGTAATATCAAGTCAATAGGTAGTAATACAATTTCAGCAGATGCTGTATCTATTCACTCCGTTCATCCGAATCCTTGGATAGAATCTACTGAAATAGAATTTTCGACCGATACAGAAGGTCCTATTGAATGGACATTTTATGATGTGACTGGTAAACTATTATATAAAGAATCAGGCTACAGCAATGGGGGTAGCCAAATCAAAAATATAGAGCGAGATATCATAGGTACAAATGGAGTAGTTTATGTAAGGTTGATTAGCAATGAGTCAACAGCTGACTACAAGATGGTACTCCTCGATTAAGAATTATTCGTTAGCACTACTATTTCATAAAAAGAGACTCATTTATTGGGTCTCTTTTTTGTTTTAAAACCTAATAATTAATTTTTAAAAGTGGGGGTAGTCCTCATTGCAGAATTCTTTAAAGTGAAAACATTTCCTAAGAAAGAAAGCATTTCTCTAGCTTGTAATTTTAAAAAAAACGAGTAATATTTAATAGGCATTTCACTTTGTAGATGAATGATTATTAATCAAGGAGAAAATCTTCTGAGCAGTTAAACAAGAATACAGAATAGATCGAAACGGAACTAAATCACCAGGAATTGAATATCTTAAGTTAACTATAGAAAATAATATTTTTAGCAAATGATGTTAATCTAAAAACAGATATTCATTAGTAATAAATTTAAAAGTAGAGACTCTTTTTTCATAAGGGTCTTTTTTATTTGAATAACACCCATTTTATTCAATTTAAAGCCCATTAGAACACATAATGGTTTTTTATATTATAAATTTCTATATATATAGAAATATTATATATATTTGTTTCTGATATTAGAGTTTTAACTCAATATCAGAAACCTACCTGTTGATCTTAATAGAATATTAAGGTTGTCTTTCTGAATTTAAAGTCTTCAGTTATCCGTAGACATTTTAATATGTGATTTTTTCCCTGAATCAACCTACAACAGGGAATGTATAGTTGATATTCTTTGGTAATTAAATTGAAGAAGTAAAATCAACATATACAGAAAGTCCAAATCAGTGAATATTTATGTTAGCAAAAGCAAATTATAATTGCTTTATGCAGGCTTATCTAATTCAAATGAAGGAGCTTGCTTTTGCTATTAGTGTTATTACTAATAGAGGTGCATTGCTTTGCCTGGTCTTTACTATCTTTTCCATTAATATTCTTTCTTCCCAGATTAACTACACTTCTTTTGGATAGTGGTTTAAATAGGTTGAGTTTCTTATATTAGCACATGGAACATACTACTACTACTACTACTACTACTACTACTACTACTACTATTACTTGTCCCCATTGCAATTGTACTGACCTTCAAAAGAATGGTCATAGAGAAAACGGGAGACAACGTTGGCGTTGTAAAGTCTGCAAAAAGAGTTTTCAACTTAGCTATAGCTATAGCTATAGCTATAGCTATAGCTATAAAGCCAGAGAGCCCGGTGTTAAAGAACAAATTGACTCATTAATTCTCAATAGTTCAGGGGTTCGAGATACAGCAAGGATTTTAGGGATCAATAAAAATACGGTGATAGCTCACTTAAAAAAAAACGCTTCAAGTGAACCCTTATCTATTGAACAAGGAAGAAGTTCAAAGCCTTGATAATTTGGCAGTAAGTTTTCACTATACAGCAGAGGCAGATGAGTTTTGGTCTTATGTTGGCAGTAAGGCGAATCAAAGGTGGACTTGGTATGCGATGGATAAGCATTCCGGGATGATTTTGGCTTGGGTTAATGGAAAGCGTACCGATGAGAGCTTTGAAAAACTTCTGGATCTTCTTAAAGACATTCCCATTGGTGACTATTATACGGATGATTGGGGAGCTTATAGTAGGTCATTGCCAAAAAGCTTACATACTATTGGGAAAGATTTGACTTGGAAAATAGAACGGAAAAACTTGAATTTTAGAACGCATATCAAACGTCTTAATAGAAAAACCATTTGCTTTTCCAAAAATGAACAGATTCACGATAATGTCATTGGTATGTACATCGAAAAATACTATTATAAATCAGGAACTTATGGAGATCATCAGCCTATTTGACCCAGCACCCATTTACAATAGATAATGACGAACCTACAATTGTATGTCCAGCAGATCAGACTGTAGAATGTGCGTCAGATATCCATATCGGTACACCAACGGTTACAAGTTCGTGTCATTTAGGAACGACAGTAACGACAAGTGGACCGACCTTAGTATATGGGCAAGCAGATTGTCCTGGAGCTGAGTATGAGATCGTATATACAGTAGAGGATGATTGTGGCAGGACTGCATATTGTGTGCAGACATTTACAATCCATAATGATGGACCTACGATAATGTGTCCAGCAGATCAGACTGTAGAATGTGCGTCAGATATCCATATCGGTACACCAACGGTTACAAGTTCGTGTCATTTAGGAACGACAGTGACGACAAGTGGACCGACCTTAGTATATGGGCAAGCAGATTGTCCTGGAGCTGAGTATGAGATCGTATATACAGTAGAGGATGATTGTGGCAGGACTGCATATTGTGTGCAGACATTTACAATCCATAATGATGGACCTACGATAATGTGTCCAGCAGATCAGACTGTAGAATGTGCGTCAGATATCCATATCGGTACACCAACGGTTACAAGTTCGTGTCATTTAGGAACGACAGTGACGACAAGTGGACCGACCTTAGTATATGGGCAAGCAGATTGTCCTGGAGCTGAGTATGAGATCGTATATACAGTAGAGGATGATTGTGGCAGGACTGCATATTGTGTGCAGACATTTACAATCCATAATGATGGACCGGACAATAATATGTCCAGCAGACCAGACAGTAGAATGTGAAAGCGATATTGTTGTTGGGACTCCAACTATAATAAGTTCATGTGGATTGAATACGACAATAACACATGTAGGACCAACATTAGTCAGCGGAACTGCAAATTGTTCAGGTTCTAACTATGAAATAGTCTATACGGTAGTTGATGCCTGTGGTAGAACGGCTTCATGTACACAGACATTTACGATTCATAATGATGGGCCAACTATTGTTTGTCCAGCGGATCAGACTGTAGAATGTGTATCACACATAATAATAGGTACACCGACAGTTACAAGTTCATGTTATTTGGGTACGACAGTGACGACAACTGGACCACACTTAGTCTATGGTCAAAATAATTGTCCAGGAGCGAAGTATGAAATCATTTATACTGTTACGGATGAATGTGGTAGAATTGCGAGATGTATTCAGATATTTACGATCCATAATAATGGGCCAACGATTGTATGTCCAGCAGACCAGACAGTAGAATGTGCATCACATATTATTGTAGGGACTCCAACAATTACAAGTTCTTGTGGATTACATACAACATTAACAACAACTGGACCTGCTTTGGTAAGTGGAATTGCAAATTGTCATGGTGCTGTTTATTCAATAATATACAATGTTGAAGATGCCTGTGGTAGAACGGCTTCATGTACACAGACATTTACAATTCATAATAATGGACCTACTATTGTATGTCCGGCAGATCAGACTGTGGAATGTATAAGTGATATAATCGTTGGAACACCAACTGTATCTAGTTCATGTGGACTACATACCACGGTTACTCATGCTGGACCTACTTTGATTAGTGGGAAGGAGAATTGTGATGGAGCTAAATATGAGATTATTTATACGGTAACTGATGGATGTGGACGAATTGCGTCATGTACACAGACATTTACTCTCCATAACGATGGACCTACGATAGTATGTCCAGCAGATCAGACAGTAGAATGTTTCTATCATATTGATCCAGGAGTACCTACGGTATTGACATCGTGTGGTTTAAGTTATACAACAAGATATTCGGCTCCGATACTCATTTCTGGTCAAGCAAATTGCCCGGGAGCAGTATATGAAATCACATATACAGTTGAAGACGCTTGTGGACGATCAACGAGCTGCTGGCAATTCTTCACTATACATAATGAGGGACCAACAATTTCTTGTCCATCAGATGTTAGTGTTGAATGTGCAGATGACATAGAAATAATTAATCCTAATGTATCTACTTCATGTAATCTTTCATATTCAATTAGCCATTTTGGACCTACATTGGTAAGCGGGAAGGAGAATTGTGATGGAGCTATCTATGAAGTTGTCTATACTGTCCTGGATGATTGTGGACGTTCAGCTTCGTGTACTCAGAGGTTTACTATAATGAATCATCCTCCAGTTCTTGTTTGTCCACCTGATGAGATAGTTGAATGTGTTTCGCATATTAAGATGAATACACCACATATTACAACACCGTGTGGTATTTCTACAATAGTAACAACAACTGGACCTACTTTGGTAAGTGGTCAAGCCGGATGTTCTGGAGCTAAATATGAGATTACTTATAGTGTGGTTGATGATTGTGGAAGATTTGTGAGTTGTACTCAAACATTTACGATTCATAATGATCCTCCGACAATAGTTTGTCCTATTGATGTAACATTATCTCATATAGATGATTTTATTCCAGGAATTCCAACAACCACAGTTTCTTGCTTATTATCTTATACTTTGAGTGAAAGTGGACCAACATTAGTTTCAGGCAACGATTGCGATGGAGCGGTATATATTTATACTTATTCAATTACTGACGAATGCGGAAGGACGGCATCATGTGACCAGTATATTTATACTAATCCGAAGAGCCTTCAGTGTACTACAAGTAATAGTAAAACTACTTGTGGCTTGAATAATGGTAGTGCAACAGTGAATGCATTCGGAGGATCAGGAGGATATTCCTACTTATGGAGTACGGGCTCTACAAACCAAATAATTAGTGGTTTAAATTCGGGCTTATATTCAGTAGTAGTTACCGACTCTGAAAGATGTACGACTAGTTGTAATGTACACATTAGCAATACAAGTTCACCAACTTGTAATATATCAGGAACAGACACAAGTTGTGGATTATATAATGGTAGCGCAACGGTTCTTGCTATAAATGGTTCAGGAGGATATTCCTACTTATGGAGTACAGGAGCAACCAGTGCTACAATTTCTAACTTGGTACCAGGAACATATTCTGTTATTGTTACAGATTCAGAACATTGTACGACATCTTGTAGTGTAACTATTCATGAAAGTTCAGCTCCAACTTGTAGCATTAATGGAAGAGATACAAGTTGTGGTTTTAATAATGGAAGTGCGACTGTTGTTACAGGTGGTGGTTCGGGAAGCTATACATACTTATGGAATACTGGGGCTACAACATCTACGATTTCCGGATTAAATTCTGGAACTTACTCTGTAGTTGTTACGGATTCCTATGGATGTATTACTAACTGCAGTGTCTATATCGCAGGTAGTAGTTCTCCTACTTGTTCTATAATGGGCACAGATGCATCTTGTGGATTTAGCAATGGTTCTGCCAGTGTTGCAGTTACGGGAGGATTTCCACCTTATGCATATTTGTGGAATACTGGAGAGACATCATCTTCAATTATTAATAAAGCGTCTGGTGTTTATTCTGTAGTAATTACAGACAGTAAAGGATGTCATACTAATTGCTCAGTAAATATTGCTCCTAGTAGTTCACCTTCGTGCACTATTTGGGGAACTGACACAAGTTGTGGATTGAATAATGGATCAGCAACTGTATTTGGGATAGGAGGATCTGGTAGTTATAGCTACCTATGGAATACTGGGGCTATAAGCTCGACAATAAATAATTTATCAGCTGGATTTTATTCTGTTGTTGTTACAGACTCCAATGGATGTACTTCCAGTTGTAATATTAATATAGGACACAGTAGTGCTCCTTCATGTGAAATAACACATGTGAACACGAGCTGTGGAGAGAATAATGGAAGTGCTACAGTTCATGCCAGTGGAGGAGTTGCTCCTTATACATTCTTATGGAGTAATGGAGCATCGTCAGCGACTATCTCTAATTTAGTTTCAGGAGTGTATTCAGTAGTAGTCACAGACTATACTGGTTGTTCAACTAGTTGCACAATAACTATTGGTACTTCAAATTCTCCAAGTTGTACAATTAATGGAACAGATACGACATGCGGATTAGCAAACGGAAGTGCGACTGTATTTGCAAGTGGTGGAACTGGACCATATAGTTATCTGTGGAGCACAGGTGCTACAACTCAATCTATTTTTGGATTAAGCGGCGGTACGTATAGTGTGGTTGTTACAGATTCTAAAGAATGTATAACTAGTTGTACTGTATTTATCGGAACAAGTAATAATCCGACATGTACGATTAGTGGAACTGATACGACGTGTAGATTAGCAAATGGTAGTGCGACAGTCTTTGCAAGTGGTGGAAGTGGATCTTATAGCTATCTATGGAGTACTGGATCTACGACATCAACAATATCGAATTTATTACCAGGAACATATAGTGTTGTTGTCACTGATGGATCAGGATGTTCTACATCTTGCACAATAACTATTGGACATAGCAATACTCCAACATGTACGATTAGTGGATCTAATACAACATGTGGACATGCAAATGGTAGTGCGACAGTCTTTGCAAGTGGTGGAAGTGGGTCTTATAGTTACTTATGGAGTAACGGAGCTACGACATCTACAATATCGAATTTATTACCAGGAACATACAGCGTAGTTATAACTGATGGATCAGGATGTTCTACATCTTGTACAGTAACTATTGCACATAGCAGTGCACCAAGCTGCACAATTTCTAGCACAGATAGTACATGTGGTTTATACAATGGTACTGCAACGGTTATTGCCAGTGGTGGAAGTGGATCATACAGCTATGCCTGGAGTACAGGACATACGACTCAAACAATTACCGGATTAGGAGCTGGAACATATAGTGTTCTCATTACTGATAGCCATGGATGTAAAACATCTTGTAGTGTAATTGTTGGAAATTCTAGTTCACCAACTTGTCACATCAGTAGCTCAGATGCTTCTTGTGGTCTTCCAAACGGAAGTGCAACAGTGTCTGCCAGTGGTGGCAGTGGAACATATAGTTATTTATGGAATAATGGATCTACAACATCAACGATATCAGGCCTATCAGCCGGTACTTACAGTGTTGTTGTCACAGATTCCCATGGATGTACAACTACTTGTTCTGTACATATTGGTTCAACTAGTTCACCAGCTTGTTCAATTTCTAGTTCAAGTACAACTTGTGGACATTCTAATGGTAGTGCAACTGTTGTTGCCAGTGGAGGAAGTGGAGTATATAGTTACTTATGGAGTAACGGAGCGACGAGTTCAACAATATCAGGCTTAGCAGCTGGCACTTATAATGTTGTTGTAACTGACAGCAATGGATGTGCTACAAATTGTAATGTCATGGTTCATAACTCTACTGCTCCTACATGCAATGTTAGTGGAACACAAATAACATGTGGATTAGCAAATGGAACTGCTACTGCTTTTGCAAGTGGCGGAACAGGACCATATACTTACTTATGGAATAATGGTTCAACGAGTTCAACAATATCAGGATTAAGTTCCGGAGCATATAGTGTGGTAGTTACCGACGCTCACGGATGTACAACTACTTGCAATACATTCATCTCAGGTAGTAGTGCACCGACTTGCTCAATATCAAGTTCGAATGCATCTTGTGGACATGCCAATGGAAGTGCAACAGTTGTTGCCAGTGGAGGAAGTGGTTCATACACATATTTATGGAGCAATGGTGGAAATACATCTACAATTACAGGACTCACGGCTGGAACATACAGTGTAGTTATTACTGACACTCATGGATGTTCAAGTTCTTGTAGTGCTGTAGTAGGTAGTACAAGTGCACCGACATGCTCAATATCAAGCACATATGCAACTTGTGGACATGCCAATGGAAGTGCAACAGTTGTTGCAAGTGGAGGAAGTGGTTCATATAGTTACTTATGGAGTAATGGAGGAACAACTGCAACCATAACAGGTCTTGCAGGTGGAACATATAGTGTAGTAATCACAGATAGTAATGGATGTTCAACTTCTTGTCATGTTACAGTTGGAAGTAGTGGAGCTCCGTATTGCAGTATTTCGAGTTCAGATGCTACGTGTGGTGTTGCCAATGGTAGCGCTACTGTGTCAGCAAGCGGAGGAAGTGGTTCATATAATTACTTGTGGAGCAATGGAGGAACTACTGCAACAATAACCGGCTTATCAGCAGGTTCATATTCAGTTGTAGTTACAGATTCTCATGGATGTACAACATCTTGTAATGTTCTTGTTGGAAGCACAAGTGCTCCAACATGTACAATTACGAGTACGAATGCATCTTGTGGACATGCCAATGGAAGTGCAACAGTTGTTGCCAGTGGAGGAAGTGGTTCTTATACTTACTTATGGAGCAATGGTTCAACATTCTCTACGATAACTGGTTTAACGGCAGGAACATATAGTGTTGCCATTACAGATAGCCATGGATGTACAACATCTTGTAGTGTAGTCGTTGGAAGTTCAAGTACACCAAGTTGTACAATCAGTAGTATTCCAGCGAGCTGCAGTCTAGCAAATGGTAGTGCAACTGTAGTAGCCAGTGGAGGAAATGGATCTTATAGTTATCTATGGAGTAATGGTGCGACGAGCTCAATTGCTACCGGACTTGTAGCAGGAAATTATTCTGTTGTTATAACAGATTCCAATGGTTGTTCAACCTCTTGTACTGTCGTAGTTGGTAATACCAGTCCTCCTACGTGTGTAATAAATGGAATCGATGCTACTTGTGGATTGCATAATGGAACTGCAACAGCTGTGGCTTCTGGAGGTTCAGGTGGATATAGTTACTTATGGAGTAATGGAGCTACATCGACTTCAATTACAGGATTGACAGCTGGATTATACAGTGTAGTGATTACTGATTCAAATGGTTGTGCAACAAATTGTAGTGTACACATTGGAAGTACGAGTGCTCCTACATGTACAATATCAAGTACAAACGCAAATTGTGGATATTCAAATGGAACAGCAACAGCTGTAGCTAGTGGTGGTAATGGTTCATATAGTTATCTATGGAATAATGGGGGAACCACAGCTACTATAAGCGGATTATCAGCAGGAACATATAGTGTTGTAATTACTGATAGTCATGGATGTTCAACATCTTGTAGTGTTGTCGTTGGAAGTTCAAGCACACCTACTTGTAGTATATCAAGTACAATTGCTGCTTGTGGAGTTGCTAATGGAACCGCGACAGTCGTTGGTTCAGGCGGATCAGGAAGTTATACTTACATATGGAGTAATGGTGGAACAACGGCCACGATAATAGGACTTGTAGCAGGAACATATAATGTAGTTCTTACTGACAGCAATGGTTGTTCATCAACTGTAGTGTTAATGTCGGCAGTACGAGTGCACCAACATGCAGTATTTCAAGTACAAACGCCACGTGTGGATCGCTAATGGTTCAGCGAGTGTAATAGCGAGTGGAGGAAGTGGAGGGTATAGTTACTTGTGGAGCAATGGAGCAACCACAGCTACAATTACTGGACTCCTTGGAGGAACTTATAGTGTAGTTATTAGTGATTCAAATGGATGTACAACATCTTGTAGTGTAGTTGTAGGAACGACAAATGCACCTTCATGTTTAATTAATGGAGTTAATGCTACTTGTGGATTACCTAATGGTTCTGCCAGTGTTTCTGTATCTGGAGGATCAGGATCTTATACTTACCTATGGAGTACAGGTGCTAATACATCAAGTGTTAATGGCCTGATTGCAGGAGCATATAGTGTTGTTGTAACGGATGCCAATGGATGTACTACATCTTGCCATGTTAATATTGCTCAAACAGGAAATCCAGTATGTAGCATAACTGGTACTGACACATATTGTGCAGCAGCTACTGTGACTGCTACCGGAGGATCCGGAGTTTATAGTTATTCCTGGAGTAATGGAGGTACAACACCTACTATTACTAATCTTTCAGGCGGAAATTATACTGTGACTGTAGTTGATGCCAATGGATGTTCAACGACATGCAGCATACTAATCAATTCATCCAGTACTGTAGTTTGTTCTGCAAGTGGTACTGATGCGACATGCGGTGATCCTAATGGAACGGTATCTGTCACAGCATCAGGTGGAGTTGGTCCATATACTTACTTATGGAGTTCTGGATGGAAGACTCAACAAGTGGCAGGATTAGTAGGAGGAACATATACAGTAACTGTTACAGATTCACAAGGATGTACATCTGTTTGCAGTACGACAATAAATTCTATTGGAGGTCCAACTTGTGTAGCTACAAGTACTCCATCAAATTGCTATAATAATGACGGTACTGCAACAGCAGCAGCTAATGGAGGATCCGGACTTTATAGTTACTTATGGAGTACAGGATCTACATTAATGACCATTGACAATTTAGCACCGGGTAATTACACAGTTACCGTAACAGATGGAAAAGGATGCCAGGTTGTATGTAATGTAAACGTGATTCAATCAATGACTATGTGCTCGGGCGAACTGGGTAACAAAGTTTGGGATGATATTGACGGTGATGGTCTACAATCAGATAATGAACCAGGAATAGAATTTGTAAAAGTCAGGTTGTATATAGCTGAGTCTCATCTTCTTGTTGATTCATTATATACAAATGCAATGGGTGAATATTGCTTCACTGAATTAGTCGAAGGAAATTATTACGTCAAGTTTGACTATCCTCAAGGATTCCAATATTTAGACTATGTTGTTACGGGTCATGTGCCTATGTCAATAAGCATGAATAGTGACATTACAGATGCGAATGGAGTAAATACGACGAATACAATTTTCCTTGCTCAAGGTGAAGTGAATAAACAAATTGATGCAGGATTCTATCAGGGAACTACAATTGGTAATCAAGTATGGTGTGACACAGATAATGGTATTCCTAACCAATTAGATTCAGGAGACCAATTGATTGAAGGAGTTGAAGTGAATTTATATAAAGTTGATTCTCTTGGAAATCCAAGTTCAGAAGTATTTATCGGAACTACGATGACTAATAGCAATGGTAATTATCTAATTAACGTGAATAATGTTTAAGCAGCCCATAAAGTTAGTTGATTCGTTTTTATGGGAGTTATGTTAAGTGATGGTTTTTTAGGAAAAAAGCAATAAGCAGTTAAAGCGGCAACAATATTAACCAAAAACCCTTTAACAGATCGATGTCTAGTGTGTTCTATTTTGCAAATATTTTTGAGTTCATCATTTACAGATTCTACTAAAGCTCTTTTTCTTAAAAGAATAGCCTCTACATCAGAGAGATTTTGTTTTTTCATATTTTTTCTCACTTTAGTAATAAGCTGTATTCCATCTTGAAACAGTAAATCTGATAATGCTTTTGAAATATAGCCTTTATCTCCAAATAGTTTTCCAAAAACCTCCTTAGTCATTGCTGTCATTAGTTTAATATTTCTGTCATCTACATTACCTTTTGTAAGGTAAAAGGATAATAATTCACCTTTATCATTGATAATTAAATGAAGTTTAAACCCAAAAAACCATCCCATTGTTGATTTTCCTTTTTCAGCAATTCCTTTAAAAACTTTATGCTGTTTCTCTCTCTTGATATGGCATACACGTAATAGAGTAGAGTCAATATAATTGATGCCTCTAGATTTACCCAAGCCTCTATATTTTAAATACAACATAAGGGGCAGTAATATTCTCTCTTGGCGTGCATTAAATCTTTCGTAGCTAATTAGATCAGGAAATAAGTCATCTAAATGTTTACAAACATATTGCATATAAAAATGCTTAAAATTTGTAAAATGACCAAAATGACCAAAATGATAAAGCAAATAAATACTCATCATCTCAGAATCGGATAATTTTCCTTTTCTATTACGCCTTTTAGTCTTTGTATCTTCTAATTTTGGATGATTTTCTATGTTTTTAATAAATTCTTGTTGAAAATCATCTATTTTCACAAAGAATTCAGTAACTTTATCTCTAAGCATGAGGGTGTTTTTAGACTATTAAGATACTGATAATCAGTAAATAATACAAATAAAAACACCCTTTTTCTTATCCATTATTCACGTTATTTACTAAACTTCAGGCAGGATACTATAAGGTAGAATTTGTTGCTCTTAATAGTAAATCTTTTGTAAGTCCGAATATTGGAGGACTGGCTAATGATCATATTGATAGTGATGTAATAACATTAGTATCCGGACCTGGTGCAAATCCTGAAATTGGACGAACCGGAATAATTGGCTTGATTGCTGGAGAAGAAGATCTTACTATTGACGCCGGATTCACCAATGATCAGATCGTACCTGTTGAACTACTTGAATTTTCAGGTAGATGGATGGAAGACGACCTTTGGTCTGAACTTGTGTGGATTACTTCAATGGAGATTAACTCTAATTACTTTGCAGTCGAAAGGACTGAAGACGTTTCTGCAGGATTTGAAGAAATAGGAACTGTCAAGGCCGCAGGATTTAGTGCAAACGAAAGTGCTTACATTTTCAATGACGAAGAGATTTATAAATCTGGAATCTATTACTATAGATTACGAATGGTAGATCTTGATGGCTCATTTGAATACAGTAAGATAATCGCTATCGAAGTGATATTCGACGAAAGTCAGGATCAAAAGATTAGTTTTGGAGTATATCCAAACCCTGCTGATCATGTGCTAAACGTTGAGCTTACTGTTAAGAAAAGCGCTGTGTTCGAAGGTGGATTCTATGATGCAATTGGACAATTAATTAAGAAGATTGACAGTGCAGAATTACCGGCAGGAAAGACAACATTGAATATTGATATAGTTGACCTTCCGATAGGAACTTATCTATTGAGAATTCAAATAGACGATCAAGTAATATTTGAGAAAATAGCGAAAACGAATTAGTGGTATTTTGTAATTACCTTACATAGAAATTTTAAAAAGGGCCTTCAAACAGAAGGTCCTTTTTTTTATCCAATTCTACCAAGTTGCATAATGTCCGGATTTAAACTTAGTAGATATGTTATGAGTCTTTTGTTGTGCTGATGCTCAAGCAATGGATCTTTATCTAATATTAACTGGACAATAGTTCTGGCACTGGATAACATGTTTTGATCCTGAATAATATTGAAAATTTTAAAGTCAAGAATGCCACTCTGTTGAGTTCCTTCAATATCACCAGGACCCCTGAGTGTTAGGTCGACTTCTGCGATCTTAAAACCATCATTAGTATCAACCATAGTTTTAATTCTGGTCTTTGCATCTTCAGTTAATTTATAACTTGACATTAAAATGCAATAGGATTGATCTGCCCCTCTTCCAACTCTTCCTCGCAATTGATGCAGCTGCGATAGTCCAAATCTTTCTGTGTTTTCTATGACCATTACCGAAGCATTTGGGACATTAACACCAACTTCAATAACCGTAGTTGCTACCATGATATTAGTCTTTCCGGATGCAAACCTGTTCATTTCCATATCCTTATCCGCTGGTTTCATTTTACCATGTACAACACTGATTTTGAAATCAGGCGGAGGGAAGTATTGAAGTAATCGTTCATATCCTTCTTGAAGGTTGGCTAAATCTAATTTGGAAGATTCTTCAATCAATGGATAGACGATATAAATTTGTCTGCCCATTTTTATTTGCTCATGAATGAATTGGATTATTTGGGCTCTATTTTTCTCTCTTTTATGTAAGGTCTTTATTTCTTTTCGACCAGGAGGTAATTCATCAATAACAGAAACTTCTAAATCCCCATATATGGTCATAGCTAATGTTCTTGGAATTGGAGTTGCGGTCATTACTAAAATATGTGGAGGGTTGTCTATTCCTTTTTTCCATAGTTTAGATCGTTGCATTACACCAAACCTATGCTGCTCATCAATAACAGCCAAACCAAGATTTTGAAATTGTACGGCTTCCTCAAGAACAGCATGTGTTCCAATCAGAATGTCCAAATCCCCGCTTTTCAGGAGTCTGATAATTTCGTTTCTTACTTTCCCTTTAACACTTCCAGATAGGAAGGCGATTCTCATTCCTAAACCTGTTAATGATTCTGTGATGGACTTAATATGTTGTTGAGCCAGTATTTCAGTGGGAGCCATCAACACGGATTGAAAACCGTTGTCTTTGGCAATGAGCATACAAAGTAACGCGACAATGGTTTTTCCACTACCAACATCCCCTTGCAATAATCGATTCATTTGTTCTCCGGAACCAAGATCTGCTCTAATTTCTTTTATTACCCTTTTCTGAGCTGATGTAAGATCAAATGTGAGACTGTCTGTATAAAATTTATTAAAGTAGGAACCAACGATTCCAAAATTATGGCCTTTGAGTTTTTTCTTTCTTAGTTCTTTATTATAAAGTATTCGTAATTGAAAATATAGAACCTCTTCAAATTTGAGCCTCTTCTGAGCTTGATTTAATGATTCTGTATCTGGAGGAAAATGAATCCAATTAAGGGCTTCCAACTTACCAATGAGTTTCAATTTAGCTAAGATGTATTCAGGCAGATTTTCTGGAATATCTGATTTGCTGAGTTTGGGAAGGATGGCTTTTAGAATTCGTCTTCTGGATTTACTATCAAACCCAATATTGTTTAGTTTTTCTGTATTCGGATAGACTGGTTCAAATTTAGACCTGATTACTGTTCCATCTTTTACCAACTCCATTTCAGGATGAGAAATAGATAGAGATCCTTTGAATCTATTTACTTTCCCATATACAATGTAATTATTATCCAGTTTCAGATTCTCATTGATCCACTTTATGGCTTTGAACCAGGTAAGATCAATAAAGCCTGAACTATCTTTGATAACAGCAGTCAATCTTGATTGTCGTTTTCCTTTTACAATAGACTTTGAAATTAATTGTCCTCTAATTTGAGCCGTTTCATTTGGCTTTAAATCTTTGATTAGTGAAACTGAGGATTTGTCAACATATCGGAATGGGAATTTGAACAATAAATCTTTGACATTGCTTACGCCTAATTCTATCTGTAAAAGTTCAGCCTTAACAGGGCCAATACCTTTTACATAAGTTAATTCCTTCTCTAAAATTCTACTCATTCTATCAATGACAATAAATGTTATATGAGAAGTTAAATATCTTAAAATTAGATTACATTATTGGATTACTTAATTTTGTTCTCATGGAGTCAAAAAGACAAAGACAAATTGCAGAAGTCATTCGAAGGCACTTTGGAAGTTTGTTGTTACAAGAAGGAATTTATATCTATGGAGATGCTTTTGTAACTGTAACGAAAGTTCAAGTGAGTCCAGATATAAGCGTGGCTAAGATTTATTTAAGCATTTATAATACAGAAAATAAGGAAGAGATCTTAAATAAAATGAATGATAGTGTTCATGTACTGAAGAAAAATTTAGCACATCGAGTAAGAAGACATATTCGACGAATACCGGTTTTATCGTTTTATAATGATGATACACTGGACGAGATGTATCGATTAAATAAACTCTTTGACAATCTTCATGATAATAAACAGATTGGAGAAGATGAGTGAATATATATTAAGGATATTATAATATGTATTGTCTTTTCTATACCTTTGATTTTTAATAATCTTATAATAATTCTAAATGCATATCGATGTATTGCTCGGCTTGCAGTGGGGAGATGAGGGGAAAGGGAAGATCGTAGATTATCTAGCCAATAAATATGACATTATTTGTCGATTCCAAGGTGGTCCTAATGCAGGGCATACTATAATTATAAATGGTAGAAAGCATGTCCTACATACAATACCATCTGGTATATTCAGAGAGAATGCCATTAATGTAATTGGGAATGGCGTTGTCATTGACCCAATTGTAGTTTCAAGAGAATTACGTTCTTTAGAAATGATAGATGTAGATGTAAGTAATTTGTTACTTGCAAAAAAAGCACACCTGATTCTTCCAACACACAGATATCTTGATGCAGCAAGTGAAGCTGCAAAAGGAAAATTAAAAATTGGTTCGACACTAAGAGGTATAGGTCCCACCTATATGGATAAAACAGGTAGAAATGGATTAAGAATAGGAGATATAGTCAGTGATAATTTTGATGCGAAATACAAAAACCTCAAAGAAAAACATCTACAACTCGCGAAAATTTATCCTGAAATTGATTTCGATCTTGCTCAGGAAGAAGAGAAATGGTTTGACTGTATCGATCAAATTAGAAAGATTAAGCTGATCAATAATGCTTATTATATTGATGAAGCATTAAAATCTGGTAAAACGATACTTGCCGAAGGAGCTCAGGGATCTATGCTCGATATTGATTATGGTACCTACCCATTCGTAACTTCTTCTACCACCTTGGCGGCAGGTGTTTGTGTTGGTTTAGGCGTGTCTCCTAAAAAGATTGGCAAAGTGTATGGAATCACAAAATCCTATTGTACTCGAGTAGGAAGCGGGCCATTTCCAACGGAACTTAATGATGAAGTAGGGGAGAGACTAAGAACTATCGGAGCTGAATTCGGAGCTACAACCGGGAGGCCAAGAAGAACCGGATGGATCGATTTACCACAATTGAAATATACGATAATGTTGAATGGTGTAGATCATTTATGCATTACAAAAATGGATTGTCTCAATACTTTTGAAACCATAAAAGCAGCTACTTCTTATAATGCAAATGGTACAGAAACAACCGAATTACCATTTGAATTGGATAATGAGAAAATAAAACCGAATTACTCATCAATCAAAGGATGGAATCAGGACATCAACGAGATTAGGGATTATCAACTTTTACCTCAAGATGTTAAAGATTATGTTGACTTCTTAGAATCTTATTTGGAAGTACCTGTAACCATGTTGAGTACAGGTCCTGAAAGAGAAAGTCTAATCATCAGATAATTAGATATTCGGTAGCTGAGCAAAAATTATAAACTGGTATTCAAGACTGGTGTCATCAGTTTCAGTAATTATATATCCGGCCTCAATTAGTTCTTCTTCTAAGACATGTAGATATTCCCTTTCAGTAAAAGGCGGAGCATTTACAAAATCCGGGATACGTTTCGTTTTAAAATCAACTATAATGATTTGTCCCTCTGCTTTTAAAGCCTCCTTTATATTCGTAAAATAATCTATTCTCGAGTCTATATAGGCTATCGTGTTAACGATTAATATAATGTCAACTTCCGATTTCTCAAGCATCGGATTATCTGAGGTAGCTAACCTAATATCTAATTTATCTTTTAGCGAACTCTTATAGGAGTTCTTGAACCCATTCAGAATATCAATTTTGTCCTTATCGACATCAATAGCTATTACTTTTTGGGCTTTAGGAAGTAGCTTGAAAGAAAAATAACCAATTCCGGCTCCTAAATCAGCAATAGTTTTAGTAGAAAGGTTTCCAAGCTTAGAAATAAATTCATCTGGTTTTTGCCAGGATTGTCGATCATCTTTTTCTTTCGCCAGTTCTAATTCCAGGGAACTGTCTTTTTCAAATAGAGTTTCTTTGTTGATCGGTGGAGTTTGTTCAGTATTATTCGTGCAAGAAA
The DNA here is from genome assembly GCA_965248155.1 of Saprospiraceae bacterium. Classification (GTDB taxonomy): domain Bacteria; phylum Bacteroidota; class Bacteroidia; order Chitinophagales; family Saprospiraceae; genus RFSX01. The sequence continues at coordinate 673,238 of CBDFIO010000002.1, read as the reverse complement.
TAGAAACAATGGTCAGGAATATGATAAAATTGATTCTCATTTGGATGATTAGTAGATTAAAAGTAATAATTACTCAGTTAGTAGGAGTGATAAACCTGACTTATTAGTGCAGCAAGTCGCGCTCTTACTGTTGAACCGGATACGGAATAGCCATTTACAATAATACAGAAGCTAAGCCATTGGCCAGTTGCTGTTTTGATATACCCTGAATAACTTTGAATGCCGCTCATGCTACCACTTTTTAACCAGACATTTCCTTTTGCTTTTGAATTATTAAACATGCTTCTTGCCGTGCCAGAATATCCTCCTCTTGGTAAGGTGCTGAGGATAAATTCTAATTTTAAATCTCGCGTAATACCAGATAAAAAATAGGCCATTGAAGAACTGCTGATTAGGTTTCTTGCTGATAAACCACTACCGTCATGAATTCTAAGCTGATTATAATCAATACCATATTTGTTCAGTTGATTATTTATAACCGCAATTCCATTTTGACCACTTCCTTGTCCTCTGATTACTAAACCAAGCATTTTTAAAAAACACTCTGAGTGAAGATTTAAGCTTTCTACATTTGTTTTTGTAACTATAGACTCAAGATTTGGAGATTGGAATTTAATGATGGACTTTCGATTTGCATCTTTAGATTTATAAATAGTCTTACTGCCTTGAGATGGTATTTCTTTTTTCCTTAATTGCTCCTTGAGGTGATTAGCTAAAAATGTAGGGGGATCAGGAATTGAACCTTTAATAGTGAATAGGCCTTTTCCTTTTGGAATACTTCCAACTATCCTCTTATAATAATTATAAGGGCCTCCAAAAATATATGCATTATCACCTGTGTGTGCGGAGTCGATAACTATTTCATTGGAAAGTTTCAATTTTGGTATAAAGGGATGTATGCTGTGAATATTTGGTTGGACTCCAATCCTGTTTCTATTATCAAAATGTACGTAATAAAGATTTTCATTTATGTTTAATCCCCATGCTCCTGAAGCATAATAATTACCCAGATCATTCCATTGCCATGATGGAGCAACTGGGTAACTGTCAAATATCGATTCATCGGCGATTATGTTTCCATCAATACATTTTATTCCTTTATCTTTTATGGCATCTACCATATTTTGAACTACATCTTCAAAAGACGGATATTGGTCAAATCGATCAGTTCCAAATGTTGGATCCCCACCTCCTTTGATATATATATTCCCCGTCAGTGTGCCATCAGATTCTATAGTACCATCGTACTCGAGAGCAGTCTCAAATTGAAAGTTTTCACCCAGATGTATTAATGAACAAAAGCTTGTGAATAACTTGAGAGATGAAGCAGGAACCAGAACCTTGTCAGGTCTATGTGAGCCTATAACTTGATTATTTGATAAATCAACAAAACTGATAGAGACATTGGCACTTTTAAATACCTTGTCGTCAAGGCTTTCTTCAATTTGTTTTTGGACCAGATTGCTGTTTTGACAAAAAACAAAAAAAGGCAGCAAAAGAAATACAATTTTAAATGACAGTTTCAAATTCATAACCTATATGGAATAATGCGTCTCCATGATTAACAACCGAGGCATTGTTGTGGCCAATTATAAATCCATCCTTATTTGCAACAACAGCTATAGTCTTTTGACCATTCGGATCATTGATGGTTCCGATTTTTTCCCCTTTTTTTACTTTAAACCCGGAATCTTTTGACCATATAAATATACCAGAATATGAGGCTCTTATCCAACTCGTTTTTTTAATAATAATTGAATTGGTAATAGAGTAATAATCTGGAATCTGGCTTAAAACTTTTAAGTGGAACAAACAATTCAGTAATCCCCTTAACCCATGATCAATTGCATATCCGTCTAGCCTTACTGATTCTCCACCTTCAAAAATAAGCGTTGGAATTTTTAATTCCTTCGCAGTTTTCCTTAATGATTTTGGAATAATACCACTTTGTACGATAAATGGTGGGTTAAATATATCAGCGAGTTGGCCTGCTTTTTTATCGGTTTTTGAATACCTGATCTGAGGATAGTTATAGCGTGAGTCACCTCCAGTATGAAAGTCAAATATGAAATCTACATTTGGAAGGATGTACTTTGTTAATGTTCTGGCTATTCGTGACGCTAAAGATCCAGTCAGAGTTCCAGGAAAACTTCGATTGACATCTTTCCCATCAGGGACATAGCGATTGAAATTGATAAAACCATAAATGTTTAATAATGGAATAACGATTACAGTACCTGTTTTGAGGTAATCAAGGTAATGCCCATTTAGAAATCTTCTCAGAATTTCAATTCCATTAATTTCATCTCCATGTACTCCGGCTAATAATAATGCAGTAGGACCTTTTTTCTTGGATCGAAAAACATGCGCCTTAATTGTGATTTTTGTATCAGAAGGTAGACGGCCAACGTTTAACTGGACAATCCCGGATTCACCAGGGCGAAATATCTGTTTGTCTATAACAAAATCAGAAGTTTCTTTATTTGTTGAGCTCTTACGCTTTGGCATTTTTTTCTACAAAATTTATGATTTTACCTGCAATATCTGCCTTGGTTGTTGTTTCTATTCCTTCAAGACCAGGTGATGCATTTACTTCAAGGATTAATGGTCCTCTGTTGGATCTGAGCATATCAACCCCGGCAATATTTAATCCCAGATATTGTATTGCTTTTAAGGCTACTTCTTTTTCTTCTTCAGATATATTTTCGACTTTAGCAGATCCTCCCCGATGAAGATTGGACCTGAACTCTCCCTCTCTGGCTTGTCTTTTCATCGTACCCACAATTTCATTGTCTACAACAAGAATCCTTATATCAGCTCCCTTTGATTCTTTAATGAATTCTTGCATTAAGGCCTTTTGATTCGCCTTGTTAAACGCTTCTAAGATTGATTCTGCCTGATTTTTTGTTTCTGCCAATAGGACGCCGATGCCGTGGGTACCATTTATTAATTTGACAACAACTTCTTCAGTGTCAAATTGGTCTAATAAGTCATGGTACATTAAGCTGTTATTGGAGATAATCGTTTTTGGGACTCTAAGGCCTTTGGAAGCGAGCAACTGGAGACAGCTTAATTTATCCCTTGCCTTTATAAGGGCATCCGAACTTAAACTTGAAAAAATACCTTTTTCTTCAAACTGTCTGATAACGGCCGCTCCATAAGTAGTTACAGAAGCACCTATCCTTGGAATAATTGCGTCTATGTCTTTTATGATCTGGCCATGATATGAAATTTTGAGTTCACCATCATTTATAATAAGATCACAATTTAAATAATCGATGATTCTTACAAAGTGATGTCTTACCCTTGCAGCTCGTGCAAGACTTTGTGTGCTGTAAAGAGCAGGGTTTCTAGAAAGTATAGCAATATTCATTTCTTACAGTGTGCCTAATATAGACGAATAATTAATTTTGAGAGGTCAAAATAACTAAACATTTTTGGCATTTATTTCAGGCGGACTGTATTAATTCTGTATTTTACCTTTCAATCCTGATAAGATGTCTGAAATTGTTGAAGACAAGAAAGTAGTTAATGGTTGGGCTTTTTTCGACTGGGCAAATTCAGCCTATGCTCTCGTTATTTCAACCGCTGTTTTTCCACCTTATTTTTCATCAATTACTCCTGATAATATTAATGTCTTAGGCTCCCAGATTGATAGTAATGCCCTCTATTCATTTTCAGTCTCTCTTGCATTTATTCTAATCGCAATAATGTCTCCAATGCTATCAGGAATTGCAGATTATAGTCGTCGAAGATTGATTTTTCTTAAGTTCTTTACAATTCTTGGATCTTTTGCCTGTATGTCCTTATTTTTCTTTGACGGGCCTGAAGACACCCTGTTTGCGACTACTGCATTTATTCTTGGCACAATTGGTTTTGGGGCGGGGATTGTATTTTATAATGCCTATTTGCCTGAAATAACAACAGAAGACAGATATGATCGTGTTAGTGCTAAAGGATATGCCTATGGGTACTTTGGTAGTGTTATTTTGCTTGTTATAATATTGGCTTTGATTCAATTTTCTGATACTTTGGGAATCACCTCTGAAACACTACCCGTAAGGATTGGTTTTCTTTTAGTAGGAATTTGGTGGCTTGGATTTGCACAGATAACATTTAAAAGATTACCGGCGGATATAAGTGAACCTTTGAAATTTTCATATGTAAAAAAGGGGATAAAAGAGGTACAAGATGTTTTCAGGGAAGTCATCAAACAATCCGATGTTTTTAAATTCTTAATGGCTTATTTTTTCTACATCGCCGGTGTAAATGTTGTTATTTATCTTGCAAGCATTTTTGCTAAGGAAGAACTTAATTTTACAACCACTGAATTGATAATTTTAATTCTGTTACTGCAACTGGTTGCTATCGGTGGTGCTTATTTGTTTGCTTATATTTCCAAGCTCATCGGTAATAAAGCCTCATTATTAATTCAAATTGTTATTTGGACTCTTGTATGTTTTGCAGCCTTTTTTACCACCGGAAAAATGTTCTTCTTCGGGATAAGTGCCTTTGTTGGATTGGTCTTAGGAGGTATTCAATCTTTATCCAGGTCTTCTTATTCAAAAATGATTGATGAGAATAAAGCAGAACTCACTTCTTATTTCAGCTTTTATGATGTATTAACCAAGATTGCAGTAGTTGCAGGAACTTTAGTTTTTGGTATTGTAAATCAGTTGACAAACAATATGCGTTCTTCAGTCTTATCTGCCGCAATATTTTTTGTGATAGGATTCATTATCCTTTCCACTGCTAAATTGCAGGAATCAAGAGCTTAACTATTTTTGAAATTCGTAGCATCCCAAATCCGGTGTATCAATATCTCTGGGATTACCTTCTAAATCCGTAAATATCGGATCAATCTTTACCCCTTTATCGATTGCTATAGACATTGTATCCAAATGTAGATCATAAGAATCAATATCAATAAATAAGGAGTCAATTGATTGGAGATTAATGCAATCCACACAATTATCAAAAAAGTTGGGAAATGCATCAGCATCAAGTAATTCGTCTACTGATACGATTGAATTATTGAAGCTATAAACAAATCTTGTCGGATCAGTTCCATTGTTGGCATCCAATAATGAGATTTCATCATCGTCGTTGCCAACAATAATACAATTATTGAACTCTGTATATAAGGCATTAATAAATATTGGTCCACTGCACAGAGGATCTGAACATCTGAGATTATTTGCAGTGACTGCAGTCTGTTGATTATCAGTATTTACAATTGTACAGTAATTGAAGACATATCCTCCGCCATAATTCAAGCTAATAGCATTACCAAAATTATTGTAGAACAAAGTATTCTGAGCATAAATAGCGGCATGTGAGGCACTAATTCCATTTCCAGAAGTATAAGCGATTTCACATTCTTCAAGACGTAAGAAAGATGAAGAATCTACAGATAGCCCGACTATAGAATTTCTAATTTTTGTATGTTTTAAAATATTGTCTCTACTTCCAGGTGTAAACAGTATCCCGGACCATTGTCCCGCGACATCAAAGAATTCCGGTTCTAACCGATCTGTCTGAAAGATGACGGGCTCATCAGCAGTTCCATTTGTTTTTAGAGAGCCGTCTGTTAGAAAAATAAGAATTCCATCATTATATATGCCCAGTTCATTAATAGCGATTCCTCCATGTACGTAAACATTCTGACCTGCTGGAATAACCAATTCACAACTGTCAATTAAAAGAGCTCCATAAATAACATAAGGTCTTGGATCATCCCAAACCCATTCATTAAAATCACAGCTTATAAAATTGACCAATCCCTTAGAATCCCTACTGGGAAAATAATTTGCATTTTGTCCCCATGCTTCTAGATGAATGTCATAAGAAGAATTATTCGCCGAAATAAGAATTCTATTTTCAACGATAAAAGGGCTGATACTCAACGGAAGATCCGGATCAATTGTTACTTCTGCAAATAAATAGACGCTATCTCTTGCTTCAATTCTTATATTTTGTCCATTACTGCCTGGAATTCCATCAATATTCAACCTGAAAAATCCTGAAGCATTTTCAAGTTTGATTTCATTTATCACGACAGCTTCATCTTCTTCATTGAATATTTTCACGAATCTTGTAGCAGATCCTGCCTGGGTAAAAACAGTGTCGAACCGTAATGTATCCAAGGAAAACCTTAGACCGATTTCCGGACCATCAAATATGACATCAGTATGGCAAGCACTAATGCAGAAAATATATACTATAAAAAGAGATGAAATTAAAACAGATGTGCCTCTAGTTATCATTGAACTTAAACGTAATTTGAAACGACTTTTAGATCGTTTTAGGAGGAAATTTTTATGTTAACTGACTTATATGTCAAAAAATGTCTTTTGACTCAAGTTGAATAAATTAGATTTGTGATCAAATATGATGAATTGATTTGAAAGAACCAATCATTGATGTCATTATACCGGCTTACAACGAAGAGAAATCTATTGTTAGTGTACTCAACGATATTCCTAAGGATTTGGTTAGGGAAATGATCGTTTGTAATAATAATAGTACGGATAACACAGAAGAGAACGCACGACTCGCGGGAGCAACAGTCTTATTGCAAAAGAGAAAAGGATATGGGAGTGCTTGTTTGAAGGGATTGGATTATATAAAACGAAAAGAGATCCATCCAGATATTGTAGTTTTTATTGATGGTGATTACTCTGATTTCCCTGAACAATTAGGATTATTGGTTGCTCCTGTTTTTAATAGGAATTATGATTTGGTGATCGGATCCAGAGCTTTGGGAAATTTAGAAAAAGGAGCGATGCAAGTACAACAGATTTTTGGAAATTGGTTGGCAACGACTCTGATAAAGCTTATTTACAATTATAATTTCACAGATTTGGGCCCATTTAGAGCCGTAAAATATTCAGCTTTGGAATTGATAGATATGCAGGATAAGGATTTTGGATGGACTGTTGAAATGCAGGTTAAGGCTGCAAAACTAAAACTTAAAACAACTGAAGTACCTGTCAATTACAGGAAAAGAATAGGGAAGTCAAAAGTCTCTGGAACCGTAAAAGGTACCATACTTGCAGGCCACAAAATATTATGGACTATTTTTAAGTTAATTTGAATTAATGGAACTTTGGGCATATATAATTATTGGAATTTACGTGGCTTGCCTCGTATATATTACGATATATTGCCTATTCCAATTTCACCTGCTAATCCATTACAAATCCTATAAAAAAGACAAAAGAAATGATTCTGAGGAGAAACCTCAAATGAATGGACATTATCCTTTTGTAACCGTACAACTTCCTATTTACAATGAATATTTTGTAATCGAGCGACTCATAGATAATATTATGAAGCTAGATTATCCAAAGGATAGTTTTGAAGTTCATGTTCTGGATGACAGTACAGATGATACTTTAGCACTATCTCTTGAAAAAGTAAAAGAATATCAATCGAAAGGATTTAATATTGAGCTTATTAAAAGATCAGATCGAAAGGGGTATAAAGCTGGAGCATTGAAGGCTGCAACGAAGTATGCTAAAGGAGAATTTATAGCCATTTTTGATGCTGATTTCCTTCCGAATCCGGATTTCTTAAGAAACACAATACCTTATTTTTCTGATTCCAGAATTGGAGTTGTACAAACAAGATGGGGTCATTTGAATCAAAATTATTCTTTGATAACGGAACTTCAGGCCTTCCAGTTAAACGTCCATTTTACCGTGGAACAACAAGGACGAGAATCAGGTAATTATCTTCTTCAATTTAATGGAACGGCCGGTGTATGGAGAAAATCAACAATTGATGATGCCGGAGGTTGGGAAGCAGACACACTTACTGAAGACTTGGATTTGAGTTACAGAGCGCAACTTAAAGGATGGAAATTTGTCTATCTGGAGGACATTCTTTCACCTGCAGAATTACCGGCTGAAATGAACGGACTTAAATCGCAGCAATACCGATGGATGAAAGGAGGAGCAGAAACTGCAAAAAAACTTTTACCTCAAGTCTGGACATCTCAATTAGCGCTTATCCAAAAGATTCATGCAACTACTCATTTGCTGGGAAGTTCAGTGTTTTTATTTGTTTTCTTACTAGGAATATTTAGTGTGCCTTTATTATTTATTCTTAATCCTCTTGATATCGATAAATCATTGATGAGTGTGTTTCTCATAAGTTTGTTTTCAATCATAGCAGTATACTATGTTGCAAATGTTGAAACGGCATGGGATGGGAAAAATAAATTTAAATCGGTTTTAAAATTCATAATCATTTTTCCAATGTTTTTAGCACTGTCGATGGGATTGTCATTTCATAACTCATTAGCTGTGATTCAGGGATATTTGGGTAAAAAGTCAGCTTTTATACGAACCCCTAAGTTTAACATCTTGAACATAAAGGAAAGTTTTAAAAAGTCTAGATATCAACATTCAAAATTTCCTGCCGTCACAATTATGGAAGGATTTTTTGCTTTATATTTTTTGTTTGCTGTAATAGGAGGGATCCTTCTCGGAGATGCTTCATTGATAATTTTACATATCTTACTTTTCTTTGGATATGGTATAATTTTCTTTTATTCAGTAAAGCATATTAGTTATCAATAGAACAAACAAAGCACTTTTTTTATTACTGAGCGTTCTATTTATTGGGAGCATTTCATTTCTTGGATTTAGAGCTGATCAAACTCATTTTAGTTCTCTATTAATTGCTTATGCTGTCGCTTTTTCCTCCTTTGTTCTTTTTCTGAGGATGGCCTTTAATAAGCAAATAAAATGGCAGGTGCTGCTTGCTTTGGGATTGATCGCCAGATTGATTCTCCTTTTTGCTTTTCCTTGCTTATCAGATGATATTTATCGGTTTATATGGGACGGGCATTTGATCCATAATGCCGTTCATCCACTGAGTTATACTCCTTCTCAAATTATCAATGCAGTAATGACCGCCGATAGTTTTCTTGATAATTTATATCCTCTGCTCAATTCTAAAGACTATTACACCATTTACCCACCATTGCACCAAATTGTCTTTTATGTGGCTACAATGAGCTCAGAATGGCCTTTAGAACTTTCATCAGGGCTTATAAAAGCAATTTTACTGGCTTGTGAACTGGGTACAATCAGTTTTAGTCTTAAATTATTAGAAAATATGTCCAAGAAGAGGGCATTAGTTCTACTTTATGTATTAAACCCTTTGGTGATTGTAGAAATCATGGGAAATGCACATTTTGAAGCGATGATGGTTTTTTTCATAGTGGCTATGTTATATTTTCTTTCGAAAAAGAATTATGTCTTTTCAGGGATTATGTTTTCATCCGCTGTGGCAACCAAGTTATTACCCTTATTGTTTCTTCCATTAATTCTAGTCTTCATTTATAAGAAGAAAGGAATTATGAAATTCGTTCTCTCTTCTGCAATTGTATTTCTGATATTATTTGTTCCGATGTTTTATACTTTAGACATTGCCAACTTTTTCGGGAGCCTGGATCTGTACTTTCAAAAATTTGAATTCAATGCCGGAATATATTACTTCTTAAGAGAGATAGGACGTGCATTAACGGGATACAATCAGATCGCAATCATAGGGCCCTTAATGGCATTCAGTGCTTTATTAATTATTCTTTATCTCGCCTACAAACACTTGAGACACCTGAAGTTTGAAGAATTAATACAATTCAGTTTGATTTCTTTTGTAAGTTATCTGCTCTTAGGAACTACAATTCATCCATGGTATCTGATTTTACCAATTGCATTGAGCATTTATCAGCTGAACCTATGGATATGGGTGTGGTCTTTTTTAGTTGTATTGAGCTATAGTCATTATGAAGGAGGATTAAATGAGGCTAATTATCTATTGATATCAGTAGAATATATTTTGATTTGTCTGGTGTGGGTAATTGAAAAAAAATACCCGCTCCATCAAATGAAGCGGGTATTGTATTTATAATTTAATTCAAGAGAATTTTAATATTCCCAAAGATCATGTTCGAAGTTGAACAATTCAGCTTTTATTTTATCTGATTCCATCAATCTGTCAATACCTTCTCTGTCATAACCGTAATAAATATGTTCGATTTTCAGATCCAGTGTATTGGATTGTTTCATAATATAGCTTGCAAACCTTCTTTGCTCGAATAAATCATACCAAGAGGTTGGAGCAATATCATTGAAATCATTATTGACTCTATACTTTGCGAAATGTTCTCTGGCTTCAGGATAATAAATCCAGAAAAGGGGAAGAGAATATTTCAATTCGCCAGTATCAAGATCTATGTTATCATGAATAGGGGAGATACCTAATATTCTGCTCTCCAGTTGAGAAACTTCTTTGTCAAAGTACCAAACTTCTTTTACTCTGAACTGCTTGATGTCTTCCCAGTTAATTTCATTTTTTACCACTTCAATTTTTTCTTCATACGTATCGTAATCGAAAATTGAAACAGTATCAATTTTGTTCAACTGTTTGTCAATTTCATCAATGGTCATTGGCTCTCTAAAGAACTCATCTTTAAATACGGCGATATCACCATTAGCAGCCAATTCTCTTAAAATTGTGAAGAAAGGTTTATGAGGGCTTTTAAAAGCGTCATTAATTTTCTCTCTTACATCAATAATTCTCCAAAGTTTTCTCTCCCACACGATATCAGCTTCCCGTATATGCTCGTATTCTATAACAGGAGCATCTTCAACAAGTGTTCTCTTTACGATACCATCAATATAGATATCTTCAAGAGGTGTTCCTGATTCAGTAATTATTTGTCTGTCATTCTGAGAAATCAAGACAATACTGAACATCATCAGGGTTATGAGAGAAAATAAATTTTTATTTAACATGATCTTTTAATTTAAATCTGTAATTGTTATCTGATATTAAATACCATACCTCCAAGATCCCTAGGTGCAGGGTCTCCAGGACATTTACACTTAATATCTTCAAAGAAGAACTTATCAGATGGTGTTGCCTTTTTTATAAGATCTCTTGCTTGCTGACTAAATTTTCCACCTCTGTTATCTACAACTTGAGGGTCTTGTCTTTTTGGTACTCTTACAAGCCTAAATCCCATAATATCACATCGTGCATCAAAGTCAAAGTTTTCTAATACCGGGAATACTCCTGGTTGTAATTTGAATTCTCCACTTGGCATTGAACCACCACGACTCTTACTTAATTTTGGAACTGGATCCGGAATTCTTTTAACTCTAAAGTCTTTAGAAGCATTCATACCTGGAGCCGTAACATTGATTTTTGCAAATTCACCTTTTCTAGTAGGCTTTTTTGCAGTTACATTGAACGTTCCATCAGAATTCTTAGTTATTGATCCCATACCTTCACCAGTCATGCTTACATTAATCTGGCTGGATGCAACACCTGCAGCTGATACTTCTACTGGATTATCAACACCGATATAGAATACATTCATCTTAGTAGGAGAGATCGCAACCGATCTTTCACCAACTTCAAAATTGAATTCTTTCTTAAAAATTTGTGTTTCACCAGTTACAGGGTTCGTAATAGATGCTGTAGCGGTATATGACTTTTTACCTACAGTACTAGATGTTGATTCATATATTCCTAATCCATCTTGATTAAGTGGAAGAGTCCTACCATTTACTGAAATAGAAATACCCGTTTGGGAGTCGGCAGAAGCTGCTGCACTTAAGAAGATTTCAGATCTATATTTTTCACCTTTAATGATATAAGATTTATCAGGTGCTGATACAACAGTATACTTGTCAATTACAACGTCGGTCGTTGTTCCAACTTTTGTTGCTAGATAATTTAAGAATGCTGATTCAGTAGATTTAACATCATTCTGAAATTTGCTTAAAATCGGAAGAACTGCTTGTAATGGCATGTGGCTAAAATTAAAGTGTGACCACGATTTCTTCTTTTTTCTCTGCCATGCTTCATCGTCAATATTTATGGAAATACTTTTGATGAATTCTTCTTTTTCATTGACATCTGTATCAGGATCGTCTTCTACAAGAGCGATCATATCTTCCTTGTATTTTTCCAATTTCGTTTTCAATTCAGCTCCAATTCCATTACCATCACCTTTTGGTCCATCAACCAAAAGTCTGGTCGTAATGTCATAATCTTTTTGAGCTTTTAATTCATCTGTTATTCGTCCACTCTCGCTGTCAACAAGATATCCTTTTCCTTGACCGCCTTCCATTTGTTCAGGCGTCTTAACCAATATGTCAATGATGTTTTGGATATAATCATCTATATTTTCGGATATTTCACGTCCTGGATCAATTAGATCTGCATACTTTTGAAGTGATTCTTTTTTCTTTGCCCCGTCTCGTATTGCAGTAGGAAGAGCGTTATTACTTTCATCAAGAGATCTATTGGATTTTATCAATCCTTTATCAACCATTTTGAATGCATTAAATACCTCTGCAGAAACATTTAAGGCGAGTAGTGCAGTAAGCACGAGATACATGATGTTTATCATGAGTTGCCTGGGTTCCTTAGGAATAGCCATATTTTAAATTTTTAAGATTAAAAAAAAGTTATATGAACAATTCTTAAGACACCAATCCTTGTCTGAATGCTCCTAAAACATTACCATAAACAGAATTTAAGGAAGTAAGATTCTGGTTTAAAGAAGCAATTTGCTCTTTATAGATTTGAGTATCTTCAACTGTTTCGCTCAATGTAGCCATGGCGTCATTCATACGCGCATAAAAATTGTTCATAGACTCCATTTGACTCTTAGTTTCAGAAAAATCAACTTCTTGTAAAGCTTTCAAACTTCCTAAACTTTTTGACATTCCTTGCAATTCATCCAACATAGAACCCAATCTTGTTTCTACAGTTTCTGCGTCTAAAGGTCTTAAGCTACCTTTTTGAGGTCCAGCAGTTAAAGGTGGAATTTTTGCGTCGAAACTATCTAAGCCAGGATATAATTTTTCCCAGTAGTAATCTTTTTCAGGTGGTATTACAGCAAGCATAAAAAACAGGAATGCCTCTGTTAAAAGACCTGCAGTAATCATTATGTTACCCAGTGGGTGACTAACAATCTTCATCCATGCACCAATCATAACGACAGATGCACCAAGTCCGATGATAAAGTTTTTTAGATATTTAAATCCTTTTGATTTTATAAAACTCATAACTAGTTAGAATTTTTAGTTAGCTATTAACTGATTAATAAAATATTGTGTTTAACTGTTTCCTTTTTTAAAAATCGCTTAATGATCTTCCTAAGAAGGTCAAAGCGCATCTGAATCCGATATATGATTTAGTAGTGTCCTGATATTCCCAATTTCTAGTACCGGTCTGGCAATAGTGAGAAATATCTTTCCAAGAACCACCTCTAATCACTTTTCTTTTATAAGATTCAGGATCTTCATCTTTAGCATCATACTTAATATCCGGATTTAAGTCATGTGTATGGGAATAAGCATCTGGGTGATAAGAAGTTTCAGTCCACTCAGAAACATTTCCAGCCATATTATATAGGCCATAATCATTTGGAAAGTAAGCATCGGCTTTAACGGTATAGAATCCACCGTCTTCAGGATAATTTCCTCTTCCTGGTTTGAAATTGGCTAAAAGACATCCTTTTGCATTTCTAATATAATAACCACCCCATGGATAAGGAGCTATATCTCTTCCACCTCTTGCGGCCCATTCCCACTCTGTTTCAGTAGGTAATCTGAAATCTTCAGTATTAGGCTGGTCTTCTCCTTTAAAAGAATTCCACATTTTTGTTCTCCAATGAGAAAATGCTTTGGCTTGCTTCCAATTAACTCCTACAACAGGATAATCATCAAAAGCAGGATGCCAGAAGTAATTTCTGGAATAAGGCTCATTATATGAATATGCAAAATCCCGAATCCATACAAGGGTATCAGGATATATATTAAGTGTCTGATCATTTAACAGGCTAGACCTTACAACTCCGGGACTGTGCGCTGCTTTTTGCCAATCAACCCATTTATAGGTATAATTTAATTGTCTTGTATCAAGAGCTCTTTCTCCGTCATAAAGACGCATATCTCCCTCGTAATACATTTCATCCACCAGCGTTTCATCTGTATAATCAAGTTCTAATTCCCAGTCCAATCGTACATTACCAAAGTCATCTTCATAATAGTCACCCATTATATCGTGAGCTATTGAATCCTTGACGTAATAAACAAATTGTCGGTATTCATTATTGGTGACTTCAGTATCATCCATAAAAAATCCGGAAATTGAAATTTGTTTAGGTCTTTGTGTGTGGGAAGAAAAGATATCTTGGTCACTTTGACCAATTGTTAATGTACCTGAAGGCACATAAACCATTCCAAAAGGGTTGATTCCATTCCATCCGGGTCGGTCCTGCACTCCAACTAGTTCTCCGGACCCATCTCTACCGCATGAGCTTAGTATTAGTACTACAAAGCCTAATGCAAACAGTACGTTTCTTTTCATGTTTATTTAACTGATTTTAGCCAATTTTTTACAATATCATTCTAGAATGACGTGTAAAAATAAAATTTGTTGTTTAAAACAAAAATTTAGCCCTAATAATATTGCCCTTTATTAAAGTCTAATTAAGCAATTAGTTTAACGCAGGAATTATTATGCTTATTTTGTTAAAAGTATAATTTTTAAAGTTACTTACAGATTTCTAGGATTGTAAATTATCTCCGGTGGTAATCCGATTCCTATTTTCTTATTCAGATTATAGTTGATTTGAATCTCGTGACTTCCTTGTGAAGCCAAATTGAGGTCGCTTATACCAACATCGTAGCTATAAGATAAGGTGTAGTGATTATTAATTTTCAAACCGCCAATTATAATTATAGATTCTAATGACTTTTCATTATAACCTCGTAAGCTCATACCACCAAAAATATTGCCATTTTTCACAAGACAAGAAAGATCTGTTTGAAAGAGTTCTAAATTTGATTTCATCAGGACAGATGGATATAATTCAAAATTGCCTATGAGTAAAGGAACTTGGGCATAGAAACTTATATTTTTTGAATTGTCCAAAGTCAATAAATTAAATGAACTTTCTGTCGCTGTCAAATTGCTTATTGTTATTCCCACATCGAAATAATTGTGTCCAATAAATATTCCGATTGACCAATCCGGTGAAAGTGAATTAACAGTAGCTTCATGTAAAATAGGGTCCTGATGAGAAAAAATTCCTAGATCGTAGATGCCATCCGGAGTTGTCAAACTACGTCCATCAATTTTATTTTGCTTTAACCCCAAACTTAATCCTGATGAAATTACTCCTCCGGGAATTGGATACACATAGTTATATGAAATATTAAATCCTGTTGTACTTAAAGCTCCGGTAACATCAGAATATAATTTAAACCCGGCAGCGCCATTAAAAATATATAATGGCATATGACCATTAATATAAAATTGCCGTGGGTTTTTATTAATGCCTTGCCACTGCGTTCGATAATTTAAGTTAACACTCAATGATCGGTCAAGCCCACCAAATGCAGGATTGACATTGTATTTATCAATCATATACAAGGAATGCTGCTGATGTCTTTGGGCAGAAACAACGCTTATTGAGAGACTGAGGATTAATGCGACAAAAATCCACCGTTTAACACCGATAATTAGCTCTTGCTTTTTAATACTGAAAAAATATTGATTGAAATGTCAATTTAAGATATTTCAGCTAATATTTACAAATTAATATGCATGTTGTCTTCTAAGGGTCTAACCTTATCGGGTAATAAGGGTATCCAATTTTTACTGAGCCCCATATTGTGACTGATATGAGTAATGAAAGCGCGCTTAGGATTAATTATCGAAATGATCTCCAAACATTCCTCAAGATTGAAATGAGAGTAGTGCTTTTCGTGCCTGAGGGCATTTATTATTAATGTATCCAGATTCTGTAATTTGGCAATTTCTGATGGAGCTATATAGTTAGCATCAGTAATATAAGCCATGTTTTCAATTCTAAATCCTAAAATCGGCAATTTCCCATGAGAGATCCTCAATGGGATTATTTCGATTCCTCTAAAATCAAATTTGTTTTCATCGATAATATTCATATCAATCTTTGGAACACCCGGATATGGATTTTCACTAAAAGCGTAGGGGAATCTAATTTTAATTTGATCGATTACTCTTTTTTCTGCAAAAAGTGGAATTGATTTTTGCTGCGTATAATTAACTGCTCTTATATCATCAAGCCCAATAATATGGTCATTATGTTCGTGAGTCACTAAAATGATATCAACTGTTTGAAGATTGTTGTGTAAGAATTGGGATCTGAAATCAGGGCCAATGTCTATAAGAATATTTACATTCTTATGTTCTATAAATATGGAGGATCGGAATCTTTTATCCTTAGGATCTTCAGACTGGCATACTTCGCAATTGCATCCAATAATTGGGACACCTTGAGATGTTCCGGATCCTAGAGCTATTATCTTCACAATTGCTTATTAAGCAACTAATTTAGATTCTTCTGTGTAGCTTTTCTCTATGATTTTGAGAAAATCTTTACTTCTTTGCGTCAGGATATTGTCAGTTAATTTGACTTGATTGAGGATGTCTAGGAAATTTTCAATTCTTCCTTTAGTATCATAAAACTTATTAATAATGATAACTTTTCTTTCATGAATGAGGCAATATCCAGATTTGAACTGCCCTTTTTCATAGCGAATTGTAAATTGAGACTCCTTAAATAATTGTTCTAAATTAGATAAAGTAATTTTGTTATATTTTAAGACCATGTTCACGTATTCTAGCTCAAATATAAAAGTTTTCCATATATATGGATATATATAATATGAATTTTAAAATCCTTATTTCTTTTGTTTGTCTTTTTTTCTTCAACAATAATGTGAAGGGTCAGAACATCTTTAAGGCAAGCGCCGTTATCGGATTTACAATGTCTCAAATTGATGGTGATGGCCTCTTGGGTTACGATAAACTCGGACTGACAGGAGGGTTAAAAGTTGCCTATCCTGTTTCAGAAAAAATTGATATTAATCTAGAACTGTTATATAGTCAGAGAGGAAGTCAATCAGGGTTTCTAAGTTCTGGCATAGATATTCAAAAAACACATCTTGATTATTTTGAAATTCCAGTCTATGCCTCCTTAAAAGATTGGTATATTGAAGATGAAGATTATTATAGGATAAATATACATGCTGGTTTGTCTTATGGTTATCTCATGAATATCACTTCTGCGAATGGATTATTTGATGATGATATCAGTCAATTTAATGTAAATGATATATCATGGATAATCGGTCCCTCTTATTCTATTAATCCCAGATGGACATTTACAGCAAGGTTTACACGTTCTTTTGGACGTTTATTTAAAAGCAATAATTTTATTAATACTGACAGTTTGGTAAGTTATTTTTGGACCATACGCTCAGAATTTAATTTTTAATCATGTACAGACTTAAGATATTGATCATTTTCTTTTCTTTTTCAGGCCTCATTCTTTCTTGTAAGAATGAATCTGGAGGTAAACAAGCAAATAATGATCAGCAAGAAATCAAAACTCTAGCCACAAGTACCAACTCCGAAGACAAATTCTATACTATTCCTCAATCGATTATTATGGAGGTATGGAACGAAGCTGATTTACTGGACTATATTTTTCATGATTTACCTTTTAGTATGAGCCAGGATCAACAAGCAAGTATAAGAACCAATGTGACCTACATTGCTCAAGAAGCCCAGGCCTCCATTCCTGCAGGATGCAAACCTATAGGAAAACAGTTTTTTGCAAAACAGGGAAATATTTTTCTTGAAGCGGATATTTATTTTGATGACAATTGCAGGTTTTATGTGTTTTTCCAAAATGAGAAGGCTGTATATGCAAATAAGATGTCTCCTGCTGGTGTTAACTTTTTTAATGCGATGATATCTCAGGCATTAAATGCAACCGGTGGATAATCGAATTGCTGTAATTGACCTGGGAAGTAATACTTTTCATCTATTAATAGTAGACATCAATTACGCCACTCAAAGTTTAGATGAAGTTTTTAGAGAACGGGTATATGTCTATTTAGCCAAAGGGGGAATATCAAAAATAAAAGAAGACAGATTTTATTTTGGGATTGAAGTCATGGAATCCTTCAAATCTAAATGCGATCAACTCAATGTTGATCATATTCATGCCGTAGGAACTTCTGCAATTAGATCTGCTCAGAATGGTAAGGAATTTATTAAAAAAGTATTCAACAAAACTCAAATATCTATAAGTGTAATTGACGGTTTAAGAGAAGCTGAACTTATTTCAAGAGGGGTGCTTAGTTTTTCAAAAATAGATACTTCTAATTGGCTTATTATGGATATTGGTGGTGGAAGTGTAGAATTTATTTGTAACTCGGGAAATAAAAAATTTACTTTTTCTGAAAAAGTGGGCATATCTGAGCTAAGATCAAAGTTGGACTATGCTGATCCAATTACAAATGAAGAATATTCGAAGTGCATGGCATTCCTCGGTGTTCATCTGAAGGCAACAATAGGAAGTTTGAGTAAACTTACTCCTGAATTGTTGGTTGGTGCTTCGGGTCCTTTCGAAATTATTGATTTATTGGAAAATTTGTTTTCTATTAGAGCCGGAAAAATATATAGTGCCGAACATGTCAATGAAGCTGCTCATGAAATCGTTCATTTCAGTCTGAAACAAAGAGAAGAGATGAAAGGAATGCCCATACAAAGAGCAGATCTAAGCCTGGAGTCAATGTTGTTAATTCACTTTGTTCTTGAATCGCTAGGGAGCATCAATTCGGTTATGGTATCTGACTATGCATTGAAGGAGGGACTTATAGCTGAACGCTATTTTTAGAATAGTCTAAATTTAATATTATATTTATCTAAATATTATCTTAGTTTGAACGAATTATTTGAAATATTGTCTTCAGAATGGGCGATAAGAGCTTTAATAGCCTCTTCTTTAGTTGGTCTGATGTGTGGTATTTTAGGAAGTTTCATCGTTCTGCGCAACATGTCATTAATCGGGGATGCACTCTCACATGCAGTATTACCGGGAATATTTTTCGCTTTTCTATTCTTTGGTTATAGTACACTTGGGTTTTTTATAGGTTCAACGATTGCCGGTCTTATTGCAGGCATTTCAATTTCCTGGATCCAGCAAAATGTTCAAACCAAAAACGACGCTGCTATTGGAATCATTTTCACAGCTATGTTTGCTGTAGGGATAATGGGTATTTCCTGGTTGAATCAAAGTGAAGGTGTCCATTTAGATTTGAAAGATTTTCTCTTTGGAAATGTGTTGGGTATTTCTAATGAAGACATCTATCTCACATTTGGAGTAACAGTATACACTATTGTAAGTGTAATATTATTCTACAGGCATCTGTTCATCACAACTTTTCAGGCAACAATTGCTGAAACGATGGGGATTTCAGCAAAGACCATTCATTACTTTTTAATGTTGCTACTGTCTTTTGCAATTGTAGCATCATTAAGAACAGTTGGAGTTATACTTGTTGTAGCGATGCTGATTACACCTGCAGCTACGGCATTATTAATCTCTAATCGATTACAAATTGTCATCATAATATCTGCGGTTATCGGAATACTTTCTGCAGTATTGGGTCTCATACTTTCAATTATTTTTGAAACCACTCCCGGACCGGCTATGACCATTGTGGCCACTCTTTTTTATTTTGCAGCAGTAATTTTTTCTCCTGAGAAAGGACTTTTATTTAAGATGACTCAGAAGAGGGTGGAAAAGAAGCGGATCGTCCGTGAGGATGTTCTCAGACAGATTATTAAAAATCCGCTTGATAAGGGAATGAGCGTATCAGTTATTTCAGACCGACTCGAAATAAATCCTCGTAAACTTAACAAGGTCATAAACACCATGACGCGTAGTAGTCTGCTGGATTCGGATAAAGAAAAAGTCCTTTTAACCAAAGAAGGCATAAATAAAGCTGAACAATTAGTGCGGGCACATAGACTTTGGGAGACTTATCAGGTAAAACAAATGGGGCTCAATATTGATCAGGTACATGATGCTGCAGATCAGATTGAGCACTTTTTATCTGAAGAATTATTAGATGAAATCGATAAAGAGTTAGGATTTCCATCTAAGGATCCCCATGATTCTCCAATACCAGCCAAAAGGGTTACTTAGTCTTTTTTGTTTTTTCACAAGCACCCTGACATTTACCATATAAGTTAAGAGAATGGTGGGTCACTTTAAAATTCAGGATTTCACCCATCATATCCTTGATATTTTGAATCCTCGGATCACAAAATTCTACTACTTTTCCGCAATCAATACACAGTAGGTGATCGTGTTGCTTGAAGCCATAGGATTTTTCATAATGGGTGAGATTAGTTCCAAATTGATGCTTTGTAACAAGATCGCAGTTAACCAGCAATTCCAGAGTATTATAGACTGTGGCTCTGGAAACACGGTAGTTTTGATTTTTCATGTGGATATAAAGCGCTTCTGCATCAAAGTGATCTGTTCTTGAATATATCTCTTCAAGAATCGCATAGCGTTCCGGTGTTTTTCTGAATTGATTTTTTTCCAAGTAACTCGTAAAAATTACTTTTACTTCTTCCATCAATTCGGCAATATGGTTATCAGATTCATTCATGTTCTTCCTTAACAATTCTACTAACATTGGTTATACCTTCCAATTTTTCTATTGAGTTCATAACATGGGTTAGCTGGTCTTTGTTTTTTACAAATAGGCTTATTTTTCCTTCAAAATATCCTTCATCTCCCTGAATATTAAAAGATCTAATATTAACACCAAGGTTGCTAGAGATCTCATTGGTAAGAGATTGTATAACTCCCGGGCCTGAATCAACACCTATAATTGATAATTCTACTGTAAAATTCGTACTTGAATCATTGAGCCATTCCGCCTTGAGAACACGATAACTGTAGTTTGCAAGCAGGTGTGTTGCATTTCTACAATTTGCGCGATGAATTTTTAAGCCTTGTCCTGTGGTGAGATACCCAAATATCTCATCACCTTGAACTGGATTGCAACATCTGGCCAAAGCAAATTCATATTGGTCTGCAGATTCACCGTTGACCAGAATTCCCGACTTTGTTGTTGGCGGTTTTTGTTTTTTTGAAATAGGAACATCCGGAGGTGCTTGAGTTCCTAATTTTGTTAATGATTCTTTTTCTTTTAAAATTTTTCCACCTTCGGTTTCAAATTTCTTGAAATCTGGCATTTTAATTTCTTCCATTGCCAGAGCATAATAAAGATCAGGTCTGTTAACATATCCAAAATGTTTGACCAGAAAATCAACATTCTCCTCAAACCCTAATTTTTGGTTTTTCATTTTCCGCATCAAAGATTCTTTTCCATATTCGCCTTTTTGTCTTTTTTCTTCTTTCATTGAAGAACGAATCTTTGACCTTGCTTTACCAGTAACCGTCAATTTTAGCCAATGTTCAGATGGCTTTTGATTTTTATTGGTCGTCACATTAACCTGGTCCCCATTTTTTAATTGATGACCCATCGGAACCAACTTGTTGTTCACTTTAATAGCAGTAGCGTGGTATCCAATATCGGAATGAATTTCAAATGCAAAATCTAATGCAGTGGCGCCTTCAGGCAAAATCTTCATATCCCCATTTGGCGTAAAGACATATACTTCTTTACTAAACAAATTGGTTTTGAAATCATTTAGGAATTCAAGAGCATCTGAATGTTGAGTATCTAGTAGTGCCCTAATATTATCCAGCCATTTATCATATACATTATTGCTATCTTTTACTCCTTTATATTTCCAATGAGCAGCAAATCCACGCTCCGCAATATCATCCATTCGATCTGATCTGATTTGAACTTCAACATAACGACCATTGGGACCAATGACAGTGGTGTGAAGTGATTCATATCCATTGCTTTTTGGTGTCGTAATCCAATCTTTCAATCTTTCAGGGATAGGTTTGTATACATCTGTGATAATCGAATATATCTGCCAACAAACACTTTTTTCACGCTCTTTCTCAATGTCAACAATTATTCGAACTGCAAATAAATCATATATCTGTTCAAATGGAATCTGCTTCTTCTGGATTTTATTCCATATAGATGATATAGCCTTGGATCTCCCTATTACTCTGTAATCTACATCCAGTTCATTAAGTTTATTTTTTAATGGCTGAATGAATTCCTTGATATAAGTGCTTCGTTTGGATTCTGAATCCGATAATTTTTTTGTGATTTCATTGTGCCGATCGGGATCGGTAATTTTCATACAGATATCGTTGAACTCAGTTTTAACATTATAAAGACCTAATCTGTGAGCCAGGGGCGCATATATATAGGCGGTCTCTGCTGCAATTTTAAGCTGCTTATGTTTTGGCATGACATCAATAGTCCTGAGGTTATGTATTCTATCTGCCATTTTTATTAAGGCTACCCGCACATCATAGACCAGGGAGCTTAATACTTTTTTAAAATTCTCAGCCTGCTTATTTTCTATATTATATGTTCCATCCAATTTCGTAAGACCATCAACAATTCTTGTGATCTTTTCACCAAATAGTTCTCTTATTTCCTCTAATGTGACTTCTGTATCTTCTACGATATCGTGTAATAAAGCAGCTACAATAGCCGTAGGTCCTAATCCTTTCTCTTCGAAACAAATTCTTGCTACTTCTATAGGATGGAAAACATAAGGTTCACCAGATTTTCTTCTTTGAAACTTGTGAGCAGATAAAATTAATTCGTATGCTTTTTGTAGATTGGATTTATCCTCTGGAGTGCACCTAGACCTCACCTTATTAAACAATGACTGGTATTCTTTGTCTATTGAAGAATATTCTTGCTTGGTAATGGCCTTACCCCTCGGCATACATTCTTTTTGACTGATTTAAATGTAATAATTTAATACAATTTTGTAAAGTAATTGGAGTATTATTAAAAACAATTACCTTTGCGTTCTTTTTATCCCGCGGGTGTGATGAAATTGGTAGACATGCTAGACTTAGGATCTAGTGCTTCACGGCGTGGGGGTTCGAGTCCCTCCACCCGCACATTTTTAAAAAAGCCTTTCAAACTTAGTCTTTAGATATTCCAAAATGAAAGTAGAGAAGTCGATTATTGACAGTCTTAACGCAGAATTGAAACTCACTATTGAGCAATCTGATTATCTGTCAGAATACAATGAGAAACTGAAATCTTATCAGCAAAAAGCACATATGAAGGGCTTCCGTAAAGGGAAAACTCCATTGGGGATGATAAAAAAGATGTATGGCACTGCAACCATGCAAGAATCTATTTCAAAAATCCTTACAGATAAAATTAACGACATCATAACCGGTGATGAATTCAATATTATTGGTGAACCTTTATTGATTAATGAAGACAAACTTCCTGAGATTGATCACATCAATCCACAAGATTATGTGTATGAATTTGAGTTGGGCCTAGAACCAGAATTTGATGTAGAAGGTATCGGGGAATCTGATAGCTATCACAAGAATATCATTGATATTGAATCCGCAATCATCGATGAAGAAGTTGAAAATATTTGTAAAAGAGCTGGAAATCAGGAAAGTACAGATGATGAAATAAAGGAAGAAGATTTAATTTACTTTCAAATCAAAGAACTGGAAGGAAAAGAATTAAAATCAGATGGGCATGAATCTGACTTTTCAATTGCTTATGACAAGCTTAAAGATGATTACAAAAAAAGCATCTTAGGTAAGAAAAAGGGAGCAAGTATTGATATTGATGTATTTGATATCGAAGAAGGAGTTACTCAGGAATATGTAATGAAACATTTACTGAAATTATCTGAAGACGAAGACATTGAATCATTGAACAAAGAATATAGAGCTGATGTTATTGATGTGGTACGGGTAAAACCTGCGGAATTTGATCAAGATTTATTTGATAAGTATTTTGGAAAAGATGAAGTTAAGTCTGAAAATGAAGCTCGTGATAAAATAAAAGCTTATATCGAAGATTATTTTAATAAAGAGGCTGTCAACTTGCTTAATCGGGAAATCATGGAGGCGCTTATGGATAAAAATCAGCTTGAATTACCTGATGGCTTTCTCCGAAAATGGTTAACCAAAGAAAAGGAAATAACCGATGAACAATTTGATTCCTTTAAAAAGGAACTTAAATGGAGAATTATCAAGAAAAAGCTGGTAAAACGCTTTGAAGTTGAGGTAAAAGAAGAAGAAATATTCCAATTTTTTGTTGATGCTGTAAGAAACTATTCTCCTTACATTGATGAAGCATCTTTAAAAAATACTGCTTTTTCCTTAATGAAAAACAGAGAACAATTGAATAGTGCGGTCGAAAATATCAGTAGTGGCAAGTTATTTGATGCTATAAGAGAGAAAATTACAATATTAGAAACGTCTATTGATAAAGATGGATTTTATAAAAAAGTCGAATCTTTAAATCAAAAAGCGGAATTAAGCGTTTAAAGAGAAAAATGATTTATGTCTTTAACTAATGAATTTAAGAAATATGCCACTCGGCACCTGAATATAAATGCGGAAGCCGTTGATCATCATTTGAATGGTATTAATAGCTTTCCTAACATTACAGGTTTTACACCTCAGGTGATTGAAGAAAGACAATTAAATGTTGTGGGCATGGATGTGTTCTCAAGATTGATGATGGATAGGATAATTTTCCTGGGAGTTCCAATCAATGATTATGTAGCTAATGTAGTTCAAGCGCAATTATTGTTTTTGGAGTCTACAGATCCTAAAAGAGATGTCCAAATGTTTATTAATAGCCCGGGAGGCTCAGTTGTTTCAGGATTAGGGATTTATGATACTATGCAATATGTAACTCCTGATGTTAGTACTATCTGTACAGGTCTTGCTGCATCCATGGGTGCCGTATTATTAAGTTCTGGAAAAAAAGGTAAACGTACTTGTCTTCAACATAGCCGTGTGATGATCCATCAACCAAGTGGAGGAATGCAAGGTCAGTTTTCAGATATGGAAATCACTTATAATCTTATCAAAGATTTAAGAGGGGAGTTGTATGAAATTATGGCACTTAATACTGGCCAGAAGTTTGATAAGATCGAGAAAGACAGTGATCGAGATAACTGGATGACTGCTAATGAGGCTAAAGAATATGGACTTGTAGATGAAGTATTATCTAGAGATAACCCAAGAAAAAAAGAATCTTAAGCTTTGGCAACAGGAAAAAATAAAGGTCAAAAATGCTCTTTTTGTGGAAGAGATAAAAGAGATACACTACTGCTGATAGCCGGTGTTGAAGGCCATATTTGTGAAGCATGTGTTGAGCAAGCTTACGAAATCGTTAACGATGAGTTAGGTAATAAAAAAATAAAAGGGAAGAACGATTTCAGCTTTAATCTTCCTGTTGGAGTTACACCACAAAAGATCAAAGATTATCTAGACGAATATATTATTGGTCAGAGTGAAAGCAAGAGATTTCTAGCTGTAAGTGTCTACAATCACTACAAAAGATTGAATCAAAAAGACACGGACGACATTGAAATAGAAAAATCTAACATACTTTTCGTAGGTCAGACAGGGACCGGCAAAACCTTGTTGGCTAAAACGATTGCAAGATATCTAAACGTTCCTTTTGCTATTGTCGACGCAACAGTGTTTACTGAAGCTGGTTATGTCGGTGAAGATGTTGAAAGTATGCTGAGTAGACTCCTACAATCTTCTGATTATAATACTGATGCAGCTGAAAAGGGGATCGTTTACATTGATGAAATTGATAAAATTGCTCGAAAGCGGGATAACCCTTCAATCACAAGAGATGTTTCAGGTGAAGGAGTTCAGCAAGCATTGCTTAAAATGTTGGAAGGAACTGAAGTCAATGTACCTCCTTACGGTGGAAGAAAACATCCGGAGCAAAAAATGATTCAAGTCAATACTTCCAACATCTTGTTTATTATGGGTGGAGCATTTGATGGAATTAATAAAATTATTGCGAAAAGGCTGAATACTCAGGTAATCGGATTTAATAATATTAGTAAAGAACTTCATGATGAGGAAAATTTGCTAAAATATATATCTCATCAAGATTTGAAATCCTATGGGCTGATTCCTGAATTAATTGGCAGGATGCCTGTATTAACTTATCTGAATCCTCTGGATAGAGAAACACTGGTAAGAATACTTACAGAACCCAAGAATGCTCTCATAAAGCAATACCAAAAAATATTTTCCATTGAAGGTATTAATCTTATTATCCAAAAAGATGCTATTGAATTTGTAGCTGAAAAAGCAATGGAATATAAGTTAGGAGCAAGAGGGCTTAGATCAATTTTGGAAGCTATCCTCACCGATGCCATGTTTGAATTGCCATCTCAAAAGGAAGTTAAAGAATTTGTAGTTGACAAAAGCTATGCTTCTGAGCAGTTGAAGCAATCTTCTATCTCAAAATTGAAAGTAGCTTAATATTAGAATCAGGCATATAAACTAAATCTTTCCATAAATTCATTTATTTCAGACTTAATAGAATTGATCCTTGATTCATTTTCGGATCCCATCAATATTTCATCCATCCAATCTACAACCCTGACACAATCTTCTTCATTAAACCCGCGAGAAGTT
The DNA here is from genome assembly GCA_965248155.1 of Saprospiraceae bacterium. GTDB lineage: Bacteria > Bacteroidota > Bacteroidia > Chitinophagales > Saprospiraceae > RFSX01. The sequence goes on along the minus strand of CBDFIO010000002.1, from coordinate 646,738 downwards.
ACTGCTGCCGTTCCAATTCTTATTCCAGAAGTCACAAAAGGGCTTTTATCATCAAAAGGGACCATATTCTTATTTACAGTAATATCTGCTTTAACTAAGGCATTCTCAGCGTCTTTGCCTGATATGTTTTTATTTCTTAAATCAACTAACATGAGATGATTATCCGTACCGCCGGAAATCAAATTATATCCCTTATCAACAAAGGCCTGAGCCATAGCATTCGCATTTTTTATGACTTGAATTCCATATGATTTAAATGAAGGATCTAAGGCTTCTTTAAATGCAACAGCTTTTGCTGCAATTACATGCTCTAAAGGACCTCCTTGCATGCCCGGAAAAACGCCCGAATTAAGGATGGCAGACATCTTTATAGGATTTCCTTTTTTGGTTGTTCTGCCCCATGGGTTTTCAAAGTTTTTCCCCATCATGATAATTCCTCCCCTTGGACCTCGTAGTGTTTTATGAGTTGTAGAGCTTACAATATGACAATGTGGAATTGGATCATTTAGTAATCCTTTTGCAATTAAACCGGCAGGGTGGGCAATATCCGCTAATAATAGAGCTCCTACAGAATCAGCTATCTGACGGAACGATTCATAATCCCAGTCTCGTGAATATGCTGAAGCTCCACAGATAATTAATTTCGGTTTATGTAGCTCTGCAATTGATTTGACCTTACTCATATCTATTACCCCTGTATCCGCCTCCACTCCATAAAAAACAGGGTTGTATACCTTACCTGAATAGTTTACAGGTGAACCATGAGATAAATGACCACCATGCGATAAATCAAACCCCAGAATGGTGTCCCCCGGTTGAAGAAGAGCTAAGAATACTGCGGCATTGGCTTGAGCTCCTGAATGTGGTTGCACGTTTGCATATTCGGCACCAAATAAGGTTTTCAGTCTTTCTATAGCAAGAGATTCAATTTCATCTACAACTTCGCAACCACCATAATATCTTTTTCCTGGATAGCCTTCAGCATATTTATTGGTTAGACATGTGCCCATGGCGTCCAACACATCTTGACTTGTAAAATTCTCAGATGCTATTAATTCAATTCCTTCTCTTTGTCGTTTTAGTTCATTGGCTATTAAAGTCTGAACCTGTGTGTCCTTCATCAATTTCTATTTTATTTAAAAACATTGTAAAAATAAAAAAGCTTGGCAGTAGAGTTGCACGGCGTATCATAATTCTGCGAACCAATAAACTTAAACGAATTCTTACCTTGAAGAGGATAGTAATTGGGCAAGACTAACTGACATAAATTTGTCAAGATACAATTCACGGACAGTAGGAATAAAGGGGATGACCTTATTCGGGAAAACAGATATAATGCTTTGTAATTTTCTTTACATTAATCAATACATCCAGATGGTCAGAGATAGGGCTTACGTCACCATTTTTTGAAAGAATTTTGATTTCTTCATGGATATTGTCATATGCTCGCGATGATTCTTGTCCCTGGATGAGCAAACTATCTATGATTTTGTCTTTTAGATTATAAGTTTGTTTGGTTTTTAAACGGATGCTTTCAATCAAGTCACTCTGGATAGGTTCTTTACTTAAGACGACCTTGAATAGCTTTCTGTTTAATATCCTATTTGAAAGTATGTTCAGCAAAGGATCGTCGGCTAAATTCATTATTTTCAAGCAACTATATATATCAATATCATCTAATGTGATAAATCTTCCAATATAATTCTCATCTGATATTCTTCCTTGAATCTTATCAATAAAAAAGTTTTTTAATCGGCAGTCGAGAACTGTATCAGGATTTTTCTTACATAAATCTTCCATTCGTAAAACAAATCGTTTGAGCATTTGCTCAGAAGCGATTGAAGTTTTATGAAGATATACTTGCCAATACATGATGTGTCTGGCTACTATAAATTTTTCAATAGAGAAAATTCCTTTTTCCTCAATTACCAATTCTCCTTCTACAACATTTAACATCGAAATTATTCTCTTATATCCAATGACTCCTTCAGCTACACCAGAATAGTAACTATCCCTCGTTAAATAGTCCATTCTATCCATATCCAATTGGCTTGAAACCAATTGAGACAAAAAGTGCTTGGTATATTCTACTTTAAATATGGAAATTGCTGTCTGAAAAACTTGGCCGAATTCTTCCTGAAGTTGGATCATTAAATCCAAGGAGATTGCTTCATGATCTTTATTAATTAGGACTCGTTCCAGGGCATGAGAAAAAGGGCCATGTCCTATATCATGTAATAATATTGCAATACAAGCTGATAAGTATTCATCATCTGAAATTTCTATGTTTTTGGACTTTAGAGTGTCTAAAGCAGTTGTCATTAAGTGCATAGCACCTAGAGCGTGACTAAACCTAGAATGATTTGCACCGGGATAAACATATGTCGACAATCCCATTTGTGAAATTCTACGTAATCGCTGAAAATATTTATGGTCGATAATATCATAGATCATTTCATGTTTGAATGAAATAAGTCCATAAATAGGATCATTTATTATTTTTCTTTTACTCATGAGATAAGGGTACTATTATTCAAGCGCATTTCGTTCGATTATGTATGATCTATTACAACTAAACTATATTTAAACAAAAAACTGAATGACAAAAGTAAGAATCCTTTGGGCCGATGATGAAATAGACCTTCTTAAACCTCAATTATTTTTTTTAGAAAAGAAAGGATATGAAGTACTTGAAGTTACGAATGGCTATGATGCATTGGAAGTATTGTCAGAAAATAATGATATAGAATGTGTTTTTCTTGATGAGTCGATGCCGGGAATTACAGGATTGGAGACGCTTGAAAAAATAAGAGAAAGCAATAAAAACATTCCTATTGTAATGATCACTAAGAATGAAGCCGAAGATCTAATGGAACAAGCGATCGGATCTCAGATTGCAGATTATTTAATCAAACCGGTTAATCCCAATCAAATCTTACTTTCATTAAAAAAAGTAATCGATAATAAGAGGTTGGTCAGCGAAAAAACAGCATTTGATTATCAGCAGGAGTTTAGAAATATCGCTATTGATATAAACAGTGGGCTGGATCTTGAGTCTTGGTCCAAAATGTATGAAAGAATAATAGACTGGGAATTAAAATTGGATGATTCTGATAATGAGCACCTGAAAGGAATTCTTGATATGCAAAAGAAAGAGGCCAATAAGGAGTTCTGCAAGTTTGTTGAAAAGAATTACAATAGTTGGATTAATGAAGATTCAGGACCAGTACTTTCACATAATTTGTTTAGAAAAAATGTATTTCCTAAGCTCCATAAAAGCAAGAGCAATTTTTTAATCTTGTTTGATAATCTAAGATTGGATCAGTGGAGAATAATCGAACCTATAATCTCAGAACATTTCAGAAAAATTGAGGAAAAGCAATTTTTTTCAATATTGCCAACTGCAACTCAATACAGTCGAAATGCCATCTTTTCAGGAATGCTTCCTTCAGATATTCAAAAATCCATGCCTGAATACTGGTTAAATGATAATGAGAAAGGAGGAAAAAATCAGTTTGAAAAAGAATTATTTGAGCGACAAATAAAAAGAACAATATCACAAGACAAAACCTGGGATTATCTAAAAGTCAGAAATATTAATGACGCACGCCAGATGCAGGACAATATCCTCAACTATATGAAAAACGATCTTACCCTGATCGTTTATAATTTTATCGATATGCTTTCGCATGCCAGAACTGAAATGGACGTATTAAAAGAACTTGCACCCGATGAAAAAGCATATAGATCACTGACGAAATCCTGGTTTTTGAATTCACCAATATGGAATGCTATTCAAACCCTTGCAGATAAAGATATTCGACTATTTATTACGACTGATCATGGTACAATCCGTGTACATCAGCCTTCCAAAGTGTTAGGAGATAAAGAAACGACAACCAACTTGAGGTACAAAGTAGGAAAGAATTTAAGATTTGAGGCTTCTGAAGTAAAATGTGTAGACGATCCGGCATCTGTTGGGTTACCGAAACCTAATATTAGTTCAAAATTTATTTTCGCTAAAGAAGATTACTTTTTCTTGTATCCTAACAGCTATAATTATTATAACAATCTGTACACAGATACATTTCAACATGGCGGTATATCCCTTGAAGAAATGATCTGTCCTTTTGTCATTTTAGAATCTAAATAATCAAGAATCAGAATGGTATTTTTTTTCTACTCTGGCTGAAATAAGAATACTTACCTCGTATAAAAGGATTATAGGTATTCCTATTAAGAATTGAGTTGTAATGTCTGGAGGCGTTATTATTGCTGCAAGAACAAAGATGAGTACGATAGCATGCCTCCTGAACTTTTTCATAAACGCTGGAGTAAGCACGCCAATACGCGATAAAAAATAAACAACTATCGGTAATTCAAATAATAGACCTGTTGGGATCGTAAACATGGTCATATTACTCACATAAGAAGCTAGGGTAGGGCTGCTAACTATTTCAGGAGAGACTGAGAACCCTACTAAAAAGGAAATCGCAAAAGGCGATATAATTAAATATCCGAACAAAACACCCAAAAGAAATAATGCAGAACAAATAATTACCACTCCACTGGTAGCCTTTTGCTCATTTTTATAAAGTCCGGGTTTAATAAATTTCCAAAACTCCCAGAATATATATGGAAAAGCCAAGATAAAGCCCAACCAAGCGGAAACTTTTAATGTTGTATAAAATTGCTCGCCCATTTGTCTGGGCAATAATTTGAACTCCGGAGGAGAAAAGCAAGTAGCTTCACTAAGACCACAGAAAAATTGATAGGTAATAAAAGACGATTTCTTTGGTCCCATAATGATTTTGTCGAAGACAAAATCCCTGAAAACAAAAACCAAAATAGCTATAACAAAGATGGCTATAGCAGATCTTATCAGGTGCCACCTCAATTCTTCGAGGTGATCAAGAAAACTCATTTCCTTTTCTACAGGAATATTCTTTTGTTCAGTCATTTCTAATTAGCCCCAAATTTATATTCATATTCTAAACTCTCCTATCTTTTTTCACTTACTTTGGGACTTTTTAGACAAAAATTCTGTTTAGCTAATTAATGCTCATAGCAATAATTATATCTATTATAAGCCTGGCCGTACTTTTGAAGGCTTCAGATTGGTTTATTGATTCTTCTGAAAAAATTGGTCTTTCTACCGGAATTTCTCCATTTATTATAGGTGTTACTATAGTTGCATTTGGCACATCCTTGCCTGAATTAGCTACTTCGATAGCTTCTGTTTATAGTGGAGCATCGGAATTTGTTGTAGGAAACGTGATAGGTTCCAACATTACAAACATTCTGCTTGTTCTAGGACTTACAGTTATAGTTGGTAAAGAAATTAAAATGGACTTTAATCTTTGGGACATAGATATGCCTTTATTGATTGGGTCCTCAGTCCTCATGTACTTTGCGCTCCAGGACCAGCATCTATCTTATTTTGAATGTTTTATATTTTTAATAGCCTTAGTTGCATTTCTGATTAATTCTCTCAGAGGATCAGGAAATAATAGAACAGAAAAAAGTCCCATAAAATTAAAAGACGTTGGCCGATTGATCGTCGGCGCTGTTTTGGTGTTCCTTGGTGCTAAGTGGACGATTTACGGTATTGTGAAGATTTCTGAAGGAATGGGCATTGGTGCAGAAATAATCTCATTATCATTTGTTGCGCTGGGAACATCACTGCCTGAGGTAGCAGTAAGTATGGCTGCAGCCAGAAAAGGTAAGCATGCAATTGCTGTTGGGAATGTATTAGGTTCCAATATTTTTAATACTTATGCGGTTATGGCAATCCCATCGTTTTTTGGAACATTAACTATTCCTGATTCCATACTGAGCTTCAGTCTTCCATTAATGGTTGGAGTAACCCTGATTTTTGGTGTTATGACTTTATCAAAAAGGATTTCCTATTGGGAAGGTGTATTGTTACTCTTAATGTACGTTTTCTTTATGATCGAACTTTTCAAAAATTTCTAATTTTTCTTCATTTAGGTAATCAATTTTAAGATTGCTATTTTTAAGTAAAATACCTGAAAATGAGATCCTTTTTCACTGTACTATTGATAGGCATGGTTTGTCATTTTACTTCCGGACAATGTCATATCGATAGTGTATTTATTAAATCTATCTTAATTGACCCTACTGGAGCCAATAACAATTTCGATACAAACGGAGATGGATCTGTAAATTCTCAGGATGAGTATATCGAAATCTGCAATTCTGCTTCTTCATCAACTGTTGTTATTTCTGGCTGGCAGTTTGGCGATGATGATTCTGGAGCATATCCTGATTATATAATTCCTGACAGTATTTTTTTGGCACCCGGAGAGTGCTTATTAATTATTAATGACTATTGTCCGGATATTGATCCTCCTCCTGTTTGTGCTACTCCTGCTGACATTTTAAGCATAGACCTTAACAATTCAGCTTTATTAGGAAATAGTGGAGATGTAATCACAATGTCAAATGCTGATGGGAGTTCATCATGCACTCTTGTCTATGGTGGCATTAATTGCTCAGATGTTGATCCTCTTGATATTTCACCTTTTGATATAAACAATTGTGATAATTGGGGCAGTGACACAGATGGATGCCCATTGCTTATTTCAGGAGATAGTTGTACTTACTTACCGGTAGCATTACCGATTGATCTTGTTGAGTTTACTGCCCGGAAAATTTATAACAATGCAGTATTGTTGGAATGGATCACTGAATCTGAGCTCAACAATGATAAGTTTATGATTGAGTGGAGTAGGGACGCTGCTTCATTTGAGTTAATAGATGTGCTGAATGGAGCAGGAACAAGCTCTGAGCAGAATTTTTACTCTTACGTTCACGAGGATCCTATTCTTGGTCTAAACTATTATAGGTTGAAGCAAATAGATTATAATGGGCTATACAGTTATTCGGAATTACGAGCGGTAAAGCTGCAAAAACATGAGAATCCAATCGTTGCTCCAAATATATTTAGTAGCGAAATTAGAATACTGGGAAATTCAGAATCTTACGACATTGAAATATTTGATTCCAGTGGACGATTAAGGGTAAAAAAGGACGATATTCTATCTGGAAGCTATTTTAATCTTAGTCATTTGGAACCTGCTTTTTACGTAATTAGAATTTTTGATGGGATTGAATCTTTCAATTATCCAATTATCCAATTATAATCCTGAATTAACTATGTTTGTTCCATCTTAAATAAATACAAAGACTTTTCGTTTGGAATAAGTATGAAGATGGAAGCTTTAAGAATTTACTTGACATTACTATTTATTTCGTTCAGTATATTAACTATTGGGCAGAATAATCCTGTCGCTCATTTTAGTTTTGATAATTGTCAGCTCAGCGATGTCGCTGGTAATTATAATGATGCAATTATTGATCAGAACATCAACTGTGATTGTGGAGTAGGACCAAATTCAGATGCTTATTATTTTGATGGTTCGTCCGATACCATGTTTCTTGATAATAGCCTGAATTCCCTGTTCAGTTCAGATTTTTCTGTTGGGTTTTATTTTTGGGTAAATCCAAGTGTTGAATCTTATGCTCTAATGGCTGTTCGAGATGTATGTAACAGAGATTCTTCTTTTATTATTCAATATTTGCCGAGTTCTGATGAAATAATTGTTGAATTTTCTAGGAATATTGCTGAAGGAGTATTTTTTAGAAATAGTATCACATCTAGTAATTGCTGGCACCATGTCATGTTTACAAGAGAAGATCAACTGTATTCTCTTTACATCGATGGTAAGTTTATCCAAAGCTTAGACTTTTTAAGTCAAATAGAATTAGGCAAGGATTATGAATTTACCGTCGGATATTCTCCTTGCGTTGGAATCACAGATCAATTTTTTGACGGAAGAATAGATGAGATTCGATTTTATGATTTTGCTTTAAAAGAGGATGATATTCGTCTCGATCTTATGTATCCGGATGAAATTATTACTCAGGATACCACCATATTTTTAGGAGATCAATTACAAGTGTTGTCGGGAGGGACTTGTGCTCCAAATATCATGTGGAATCCTAACATAAATATTAATGATCCTTTTTCAATAGAGCCAATTGTAGACCCTGAAACAACAACATTATATACTTTGGTATTCGATCATGGTATTTGTCAAAGTTTTGATTCTCTTTTGGTGAGTGTTGTTTCACCCGACGATATCCTTTGCGAAAATCTATTGTTTCCCAAAGCGTTCACACCTAATAATGACGGATTGAATGATGAATTTGGAATTAGCAATGAATTTGTTGTAGAAGATTTAATTCGATTTGAAATCTATAATAGATGGGGAATGAAATTGTTTGAATCCATTATTCCATCTGAAAAATGGGACGGCAGATATAAAGGTGAATTTCAATCTCCCGGAACCTACGTTTATAAAGTTGAGTATTCCTGTATTGGCGAACAATATACAAAGACAGGCAGCTTTAATATATTGAGATAGAAACACTTGTAGCCCGGGTAATGAATATGGATGCTGGAACTATATTCTGATTGGTGTGAAGTATCAATGGTTGAATAACCCTTTTGACTTTCTCTTTAAAAGCGCATAATTAGTTAGATTAACGTGAGTTCGATGTAAGACTAGGCCAAAAGGAGTTGTTTGGTATCGACCAGATTCTTATAAATGGAGGGTTTAGATTCTTTAAACCCGTAGGCACAAAGTCCACCAAGTATATTGACGAAAAATCCGGCAAAGGAACGATGCCTTGTATGTTCGATCTGTGAAATATTTTTGAGTTGGTCAATAATGGTTTCAGAGATAGCACGTTTTCGGAGCAGAAGAGCATCCTGTAGGGGTGTAATCATTTTGGATTTCATATTCCGTCTCAACTTAGTAATCAAATGAATACCTCTCAAGAAAAGAGTGTCAAAGATTTGCTTGTTGACAATATAGCCTTTATCACCGAACAACCGGCCATAGACCTTCTTCATAAACCGTTTACACTTCAATACGGCATTATCATGCACATTGCCCGGAGTGAGTTGAAAATCAATCACTTCGCCCCGGTCATTATGAACCAGATGAAGTTTGAAACCATAAAACCAACCCTTTGAAGTCTTGCCTCGTTTGGCCAGTCCAGCAAACACCTTGTGGGAATGAATCCTTCGATTGTGACAGACCCGGATACTGGTTGAATCAATAAAGGATATCCCACTACATTTACCCATTCGGTACATCTTTACAAACAAGGCTAATGGTAGGACCGCTTTGGTTTGCAACTCCACCATCCGATTATAAGATACCAGATTGGGAAAATAGCCGCGCATATGTTGGCAGACATGATTCTGGTAAAAGTGCTTAAAGCAACGGTATCCACTCATATGAAAAAATACGATGATGCTCATCACCTCGCTCATGGATAACCTGCAGGTACGATTCCGTCGATTTTTCTTTCCCTCTAGGGTATGAGATTTTAAAAAGTGATCAAAATCGGTGAAAAAATCATCGAAAGCACAGAAAATTGCAATAATTTGACTATCTTTCATAGTAGAGCTTTTTTGTTTTAATTAATTGATTATCAACTATTAAGATAAACAAAATTGCTCTTTCTTTTTATCCTATTTTTCCACTTCCTTACGTCGAACTCACGTTAGATTAATCTAAAAGAAAGGAAAGAAGAAATATCCTCTTAGCGAACGAGCGTAATATCACCTTTATATTGAATGATTTTGTTGTCTACAAACCTGACTGAAGCAACATAAATATAAACACCTTGTTCTACTTGTCTATTTTCAAATCTTCCATTCCATCCATCATCTATACTTGTTGGATGTGATATGTTTTCTTTTTCAAACATAAGATTTCCCCATCTGTCAAATATCCTAAGATATTGTAGCTCAACAACGCCTTCACCTGTCAGAATCATAAACATATCATTAGGTGCAAGCTCAGTTGGGTTGAAAATATTAGATATATAAACATTCCGTTTTGCTGAAATATTAATTTCAATTTCATCTTTTCCCTGACATCCGTTTTGATCAATGACCAGGACTTCGTAGGTGCTGTATTCGTTCGTATTAATATTTATCGTTTCACAATTATCGCTGATGCAGTTATATTGACTTGATGAAATCCAGATAATGGAATCTATCGGATTTAAAGAATTTATAGTAGCTGTAATTGTTGCCGTTGAATCTCCTAAGTCAAGCGTTAAATCAGGGCCCAGGTCAACTTCTATCATGGATGGTTGATCTACCATGGACGTATATGTTTCGGAACAGCCTACAGAATCAAAAACAGAAATATTATACATTCCAGCGATAACATCCACACATGAGTCGATTGGGATTCTTTCACCAAAATTAATGCTGTAAGTATAGTTGTTTCCAACTCCACCTGAAACGGATTCCACTCCAATACATGAAGTTCCACCGAAGCAATCCGGTAATACAGGATCAATAATTGTCGCAATTATCGGAGCGGAGGTGACTAGTTCATATTCTACAGTTTGCGAGCAGCCACAATCATCTGTTACAGTTATGGTATATAATCCTTCTGCAAGATTTTCAGCCCTTTGTGTAGTTGAAACATTGTTCGTCCATTCATAACTGTAAGAGCCACATCCTCCGAATGCTCTAACTAAAATAGCACCTGTTTCATCTCCAAAACAACTCAATTCAACTGTTCCATTTAGGTCAATTTCTACGGTTAAGATATCGGGTTCTTCAATTATAATAGAATCTAATTCCTGACAATTGTTATCATCGGATATCATGACATAGTAAATACCGGGACAGAGATTATTTCTTGAAACTGCTGTAGAACCGTCATCCCATTCATAGGAATAATTTCCAGCAACGCTTGTTCCGCCAGTAGCTTGAAGCGTAACCATAGCATCACAATTTCCTGAGCAAGTAGGCATCATAATAGATGTAATATCAAAATCCAGGTGCAACATTTCAGGTTCTCCTACATTAAAAAACAGCGTGTCAGAAGAACAACTATTATTGTCAAAGGCCAGGACATAATTTAGTCCGGCACTAAGTTGAGATGCGTCATCTATGAATCCTCCGGAATTATCATCAGCAGAGTTAGACCAAGCAAAGTTAAATGAAGCTGCTCCGCTAGGGTTATTGGTAACAGTAACCAAGGCCTGTCCATCGCTGCCACCAAAACAACTTACATCGACAACATCTGAATCTAAAACATCAATTTGAATTGCTTCTGGATCTGTTAATGTAATTGAAGTGTCTTTTTGGCAACCAACGGCATCTACAATCGTAACCATATATATTCCTGCCGGTAATCCTGTTCTCGGGCAACCAATGACATTTGGATCTTCCCAAATACATTCATAAGGCCCAACACCTCCTTGAAAATTTGTAAAACTAATTGTACCGTCGATTGCTTCGACACAAGATGGGTTATCAAAACTTATATCAAATGTAATTGCAGCATCTGAATCTGATAATTCGATAAATGTATCTATGATACAACCTGCACTATCACTAATTGATAAATTATAAATTCCAGCTGAAAGGTTGGTTGGATTGCATGAGCTAATGCTTGAATCTTCCCAATCGCAATTATAAGGGCCAACACCTCCAAGAAAGTTTGAAATATCGATAGAACCATCAGTTGAACCTTCGCAAGAAGGGTTTGAAGCACTTATTTCAAAGGAGAAAATACCAGCAGGATCAATAAAAACAGTATCGCTATCGGAGCATGAAGCAGCTACATCTGAAACATTTAGAATGTAATCACCAGCCGTAGGAAAAAGTAAATTCTCCTCATCTCCTAACATATCCCCATTCATGTTTGTCCACTCATAAGTTAGATTCTGGAAACTGCTTTGAACAACTAAGCCATTTAATTCTCCTTGTCCGGATCCATCACATTCGAGTGAACTAATAATATCTATCTGTATATCCAAAATATCTCCATCTTCGACTTCGATACTTGTTTCGATCGTACAGCCCATATCATCGGTGACTAGAACCATGTATGTCCCGGAACCGAGATTTCCTAATGTATCATTATCAACTGCAGGTGCAAAAGCCCAATTATATGTGTAAGGTGCAATACCTCCACTCGCTTCAACATAAGCTATTCCGTTATTTTCATTGCATGATGGGGGATCAGATCCTTCAGTTATCATTAACTCCTCCAGAGGTTCATTAATCACAAAAAAAGTATCCATATGACAACCCAGGTCTGTATCTGTAATGCTAAGATTATAGAATCCTTCAGGAAGGGTACCGTTATAAAATAATTCTACATTACCGATAACTGAGCCAATTGCAGAAACAAAGTTTCCGATTTCATCTGTAAGAAGAAAAACGTATCTACCGGGAGTAATTACAGTAATTCTTGCAGAACCTGAACTATCCCCTTTACAAGCAACATCGATAAGTTCAGTAATTTGGACTTCTAATTCTGCTCTGGTAGGAATGTCGAGTCTCTCTTCAACCATACAACCATTCGCGTCTTCAACGGTAACTACAAACTTATTGTCGATAGAAAAAAAGTTTGGGTCCTGGAACGGCATATTACTTTCAAAAGAAGTAGATAATGCACCGTTTATTATATATTCTCCACCTGGGAAAGGAGTTCCTCCACTTGGAAATATTCTGACTGATCCATCACTTGATCCAAAACAAGAGGCTGTATCTATTTCTATTAGCAGTTCAATCTCCGGAGTATTTAGACTGAACATCTCGATTTGTTCACACCCGTTATCGTCTGTGATAGTTACTGTGTAATCTCCGCTGATCAATCGAATCAATGAATCACTGAAAGTATTCTGAAAAAATTGACCGGTGGATGCTTCCATTGTATATCCCGACAAACCCGGAACTCCTCCTCGTATATCCGTTATTATAATTTTTCCTGTCTCGGCTTCTGGGCAATTAGGATCAACCACAGATGAATCAAATTCTAAGCTAGGTCCCGATTCAATATTAACGACTCGAGTAGCTATGGCCCCGTTCGCATCCGTAATCATTATTGTGAACAATGCAGCTGGAACAGTTGCAAAGAAAATTTCATCTCCATCCTGATTTATTGTTCCATTAAGGACAACAGGATTGGCATTATTTGTCACTTGATATGAGTAGGGGAGTACCCCGCCACAGGCAGAAAACCCTAGTGAACCATTAGTTGGATCGGCATTACATGTTGTTACATCGGTAATTGTTAGATCTGTACATTCAATTTTTATTATAGTTTCTTCAGCGCCATCCAACAATAAGATTGTGTCTGAACAGGTCGTATTCTCATCAATCTGGTAATTCACTTCTAATTCAGGAAAAAATGGATAATAATCATTGAAAAAAACTGAAGAACAGTCGTTTGGTTCTCCGATTGCTTGAAAACAAATGATGAAGATTTCTGTCCCATCAGGGAGAGTCTGACCCTCTGCATTGAGGTTTGTCCAGACAAAAGATAAAACTCCATTTCCAACTTGTGACACATTAGCCCCTAAAGGACCTAACAATACGCCAGGAGTTGTTTGATGAAAAGCATAACTTATCACAGTGGGATCGAATGATAGCGTAAATTGAAAGCCAATTACAAACTCAAAGTTTTCAACACTAAATTCAACACAGAATTCATCTCCCGGATCAATAATTCCATCATCTACAACGGTAATGGTAGTATTAAAACCCAATGTATCCGTTATTCCTAAATCTTCGCATGGAGTCTGCGAAAAACTAATTTGTAGTAGTAAAAAATAAGTTGTAAAAACCAATAACCATCCAAGCCTCATAAAGTAATCCTCATTTTGCGCAAATATAACTGAAACTTATTATATGTAATGTGATAAGAACACTGATTAAAACGAAATTAAAGATCGATCTATTATCCAACGGTTCTCTAATGGGATGCCCTGAAAATCTTTAAAATGTTGCGTAAAGAATGAAAATAGAGAGGGAAGGAGATGAAAAAACAAAAGAACCACACTAAATCAATAGCGTGGCTCTTTTTAAATTAAAGCACTTAAGCCTTAATCAGTTTTTGGAATGAGGTTTTCTTGATCTCTGTTATTAATAGACAACAGAGTCCATTTTAAAGTCGGTTTTTAGAATTTTTCTAAAGCTTTCAGCTTCGTTTATCGTTTTAAACTCACCCATAAGTACTCGATATTGTGTTGTATTATCAACATAACTGTTCAGTACTATAATAGGCTCAATAAAAATTTCTTTTAATTCTTGTACCTTGTCGAAAGCATCGTTATAGTCATGATAATTACCCAATTGTAATTTATAATTGGTTCTGAATTTCTCTGCTATCTGGTATTGATTATACAAATGATTCAGATTTGGACCGCGATTTTCTGAATAGATACTCGGACTTGTATTCAAATTATGGCTAATCGCCATTTTGTTTCTTGCATTATTATGATAAGCCAACAAGCTAACCATAGATTCTGAGCTTAATGTTTTTTCAACTCTTTCTACCATCTCCCCTTTAGAATTAAATATGAGGATAGTTGGTAACATCCTTACAGAAAACTTTTCTTTTAGGTTGCCTCCTTCATTAGATTCAATATCCATCTTTAAAGCCACATAATTTTCATTCAACAGGTCAACAACATTTTCATTTTTAAATGTGGTTTTATCCATCCATTTACAAGGTGTACACCAGTTAGCATAAAACTCTACAAAAAATAGTTTGCCATCTGTGCCCGCTTTATTTTTACCATTTTCAAAACTGCCTTGAAAATACTCGACTTGATTCCCAGGGTTGGTAGTTGTATTTGTATTGTAAGCAAAAATTGAAGAGCTCGTGGCCATTACAGCAATTAATGCACTTAACAAACATTTCATATAATATAATTTTATCATTCGTAAAAAATTGATTAACTGTTGTTTACATTTAAACAAAACGTGTTCCAATTATTAGAGCCAGAGAAGTAAATTCATCTATTTCGTACAATATAGGTTCATAAACATCTGTTTATCAGTTGGTTATAATTTATTTAAAAAAGTTATATTTTTTTGTTGAAAATCTATTCTAAATGGATTTGATATTAATGAGTGCTATGATTTATGCTCTCGTTTTTATTTTGTTTATTTGTCAGCAGTATCAATGAGAATTAGATGTTAACTACAAAAGCTGTTATTACTGCTGTTACAGGTTATGTTCCAGAGGATGTAATATCCAATACCGACCTTGAAAAGATGGTCGATACAAATGATGAATGGATTGTTACAAGGACCGGTATCAGACAAAGACATATACAAAAAGATCCAACAAAGGCAACAAGTGATATGGCTGTTGAAGCCATAAATATTTTATTAGCAAAGAAAAATTTGGATCCGAAAGAAATAGATATGATTGTAGTTGGAACAGTAACTGCCGACTATCCTTTTCCAGATACAGCAAATATTATTGCCCATAAGATTGGCGCTAGCAATGCTTTTGGGTATGATATTAATGCAGCGTGTTCCGGATTTATATTTTCAATTGTTACTGCATCCAAATTTATTGAAACTGGATCCTATAAGAAAATCTTGGTTGTTGGAGCTGACCAAATGTCTTCAATAGTAAATTATGAAGACAGGTCAACTTGCATATTATTTGGAGATGGCGCCGGGGTTGTGTTGCTTGAACCTAGTGAAGAGAATTTAGGTATTCAAGGATCAATACTTCGTGGTGATGGGTCGGGCGTTGAATTTCTTCACATGAAAGGAGGAGGATCTATGCATCCTGCAACTAAAGAGACTGTTAATGACAAATTGCATTATGCCTATCAAGAAGGAAGAGTGGTTTTCAAGGCGGCAATAAAAGGAATGGTCGATAGTATAGAAAGCTTATTAAAACAAGAAAATATCTCAATAGATGAAATAGATTGGGTCGTGCCACATCAGGCTAATAAAAGAATCCTCATGGGAGTGGCCAACCAATTGAATCTGAATGCGGATAAAGTGCTTATAAATATTCAAAATTATGGCAACACCACTGCAGCTACAATACCTTTATGCCTGAGGGATTTTGAACATCAGTTTAAAAAGGGAGACAATGTCATTCTTACTGCATTTGGTGGAGGCTTCACTTGGGGTGCAATATTATTAAAATGGGCATATTAAATCTTCTTACTTTTAAGCTTAATTAACTCCAAGTATTATTTATTAATTTTGCAAAAAATTAAACGTTAACGAATGGGCAATACGTCGGATATTAGAAATGGTTTGTGTTTAAATTACAGCAATGATGTGTATAAAGTTATTGAATTCTTACATGTCAAACCTGGAAAAGGACCTGCGTTCGTAAGAACTAAACTTAAAAGTTTGACGAACGGAAAAGTGCTTGATAACACTTTTCCATCTGGACATAAAATTGATGTTGTTCGGGTTGAAAGACGTCATTTTCAGTTTTTGTATAAAGATGAAGATGCATTTCATTTTATGAATACTGAAACCTTCGAACAGATAATGATAGAAAGTAAAATGATTGATAATGGCGATCTGTTGAAAGAAGGAGAGATGGTTGAAATACTTTTTCATGCAGAAAATGAAACTCCATTAACAATAGACATTCCACAATACGTTGTCCTGGCAGTAAGCTACACAGAACCTGGAGTAAGAGGAGATACAGCGACAAATGTTACAAAACCTGCTACAGTTGAAACTGGAGCAGAAATCAAAGTTCCTATATTTATAAACGAAGGAGACAAACTTAAAATAGATACACGCACACGATCATACATGGAACGTGTAAAATAAAGCTTATGACTTACAAGGAAATTCAAGACCTGTTAAAACTCGTTTCTAAATCTGATCTTGCAGAAGTCAGATTAAAAGATGGTGAATTTGAATTAACAATTCGTACGAAAAACTATTCTAAAAGCAAAAGCGGCCCACATCAAATATTGGCGCAACCATCTATAGTTCCAACTTTGAGTCAAAGTCCTCAAGTTGTTGAACAAGCAACGACGAATGAAGGCAGTTCTGAAAAACAATCTTCATCTTCGACGAAGGATGAATCAGAAAGTAATGCTAATCTGAAAGAAGTAAAATCACCGATCGTAGGGACGTTCTATCGATCTCCATCACCGGACAAACCAGCTTTTGTCGCAGTAGGAGATTCGATTCAGGAAGGCTCTGTGGTATGCATTATTGAAGCGATGAAGCTTTTTAATGAAATAGAAAGCGAAGTATCAGGTAAAATTGTAAAAGTCTTAGTTGAAGACGCCAGCCCTGTAGAATATGATCAAGCTTTATTTCTTGTAGATCCTAACGGATAAGAAAACAATTCTCACAAAACATTAATCATGTTTAAGAAAATATTGATAGCCAATAGAGGTGAAATTGCCTTAAGGGTAATTAGAACTTGCAAAGAAATGGGAATTGAAACAGTTGCTGTTTATTCTACAGCAGATGCGGAAAGCCTTCATGTTAGATTTGCTGATGAAGCCGTTTGCATAGGACCAGCCAGTTCTTCTGAATCTTATCTAAGTATTCCAAAAATTATGGCTGCTGTAGAAATTACAAATGCAGATGCCGTACATCCGGGATATGGTTTTCTTTCAGAAAATGCCTCTTTTGCAGAAGTCTGTGAAGAATATGGTGTCAAATTTATTGGACCATCTGCAGCTATGATTAGGAAGATGGGCGATAAGATAACAGCAAAAGACACAATGATTAAGGCAAAAGTACCTGTTGTACCAGGCTCAGGCGGATTGGTGAAGAATTTTAAAGAAGGAAAAAAAGTCGCTCTAAAAATTGGTTATCCTGTAATTGTAAAGGCCACTGCCGGTGGAGGAGGAAAAGGGATGAGAATTGTAATGAAAGAAGAAGAATTTGAAGAACAATGGGGGAAAGCACAAAGAGAAGCAGCCGCATCTTTTGGAAATGATGGCTTATATGTAGAAAAATTTATCGAAGAACCAAGGCATATTGAATTCCAAATCATTGGAGATCAACACGGTCATGTCATTCATCTTTCAGAACGCGATTGTTCCATCCAAAGGAGACATCAAAAATTACTTGAAGAAGCACCTTCTCCATTTCTTGACAATAAGCTAAGAGACAGAATGGGAAGAGCGGCCGTAAAAGCCGGTAGAGCAATAAAATATGAAGGCGTAGGGACAGTAGAATTTCTGGTCGACAAATACAAGAAATTCTATTTTATGGAAATGAATACAAGAATTCAGGTTGAACACCCTGTTACTGAGGAAGTTATCAATCGAGATTTGATCAAAGAACAAATAAAAGTCGCCGCCGGTGAAAAACTTATAGGTAAAAACTACACACCAAGTTTACATGCCATAGAATGCCGGATAAATGCCGAGGACCCCTTTCATGATTTCAGACCCAGTCCGGGGACTATCACTTCATTTCACAGTCCTAAAGGTCATGGCGTACGTGTAGACACCCATGTCTATGCCGGATATTCAGTTCCTCCGTATTATGACTCAATGATTGCAAAACTTATATGTAAAGCTGAGACAAGAGAAGAATGTATTAAGAAAATGCAGCGTGCATTAGATGAATTTATTATTGAAGGAATAAAAACTACTGTCCCATTTCATCAACAACTGATGAAGGATGAAAGATTTAAAAGCGGAAATATTACGACAAAATTTTTGGAAGATTTTGAGCTTAAGCCTCAATAGTTATATTTTTTAAATTATACTTGCCGAAGATGCAAGATTTAAGAAAACTGGTCCAATATCTTTTCAAATACAAAAGAAATGTGTCCTTAAGTATATGCAGCCATGTTTTGATGGCCATATTTACTGTAATTTCTATTCCTCTTATAATTCCATTTTTCCAACTCTTATTTTCAAACTCTGTAGATAATATAGTACGTCCGGACAGTTCCCTGGATTTAGTGGGCTGGCTGAAGTATTATTTTATGTCAATTATTGAAAGCCATGGGGAAGAACGCGCTCTTTTATTTGTTTGTGCATTAATTGTACTTACGTTTTTATTGAAAAACTTCTTCCGTTATTTAGCCATGTTCTTTATGGTTCCCGTCAGGTCTAATATTGTCAGAGATCTAAGGTCTGGATTATATCTTCACTATATTAATTCTCCTCTTTCTGAACTGAAGGAAACCCAAAGAGGAGATCTTATTTCTAGAATAACTTCAGATGTTCAAGAAGTAGAATGGAGTATATTAAGATTTATAGACGCAATATTTAAGTCGCCCATTATTATAGTTGGCAGTATCGCTTTTATGTTAAGTATCAATGTCAAACTAACATTGTTCGTTTTCATTCTCATGGCATTCACAACGATTGTAATAGGGACATTATCAAGAACACTGAAAAAACAGTCCCTTGATCTTCAATCCAAACTAGCCTCGATGAGTTCAATTGTTGATGAGACACTTGATGGATCGATTCCAATAAAAGTATTCCGAGCCAATTCTTATTGGGGTGACAGGTTCCAAATTTTCAACGATGGTTTTCGAAGAATAATGAATAAAGTGACATGGCGTCAAGACCTGTCTTCGCCTGTCTCTGAATTCCTTGGAGTTTCACTTGTAGTTGTTTTGCTTTGGTTCGGATCTAAAATGGTATTGCAGAATGCACTGGCATCTGAAGATTTTTTCGCTTTTATATTTGCCTTTTACAATGTAATCGAACCCTCTAAATCCTTTGCAACAGCTTTTTATAATGTTAGAAAAGGAGCTGCCTCATTACAGAGAATTGATCAAATTCTTCAAAATGAACATGAAGAAAGCATCCCTGATGGAAATTTGGATTTTGCATTTGAGAGCCACATCGAATTTAAAGATGTGATTTTTTCATATGACAAAGAACCTGTACTGTCATCTTTAAATTTCAGAATTAATAAAGGTGAAAAAGTAGCTATTGTTGGTCCTTCAGGAGCTGGTAAAAGCACAATCCTCAATATATTACTTAAGCTTCTCAAACCTCAATCCGGTAATGTTTACTTCGATAACATGTCTTTAGACAATATTAAAAAAGAAAGTTATTATCTGAATGTAGGATTTGTCAGCCAGAACCCTTTTTTATTCAATGCCAGTATTTCAGAGAATATAAAAATGGGAAGGACGGTTGCTGATGAAAAATTAATTAACAGAAGCCTGGAATTATCACATTCAAAAAACTTTATCAGCAAACTGGAGAATGGTCTCAATCATCAAATTGGAGATCGCGGAGAGAATTTGAGTGGAGGAGAAAAGCAAAGGCTAACAATAGCACGGGCACTGATTGAAGATCCTGAACTACTGATTTTCGACGAACCTACTTCAGCTTTAGATCCGGAATCTGAAAAAATTGTTTCCGCCGCCATTACAGATGCCTTGAAAGATAGAACTGCAATTATTATTGCACATAGGTTATCTACAATAAAATATGCTGACAGAATATTAGTTTTAGATAGTGGTAAAATTGTCGAACAAGGCAGTCACGAGGAATTATTGCAAACAGGGGGCATATATTCCGATTATGTAAGAATTCAATCTATTGTTTAAAAAAATGCAGTTAATAAGCAAGACCATCTCTTTCCTTCTTTTAATTATACTTTGTCTTCCTATATCGGTCTGTGGACAGGAATTCGGACTAAATCCCGGAGATACTATTTATAGTTATACGGCTATAATCAATAAAGAATTACGATTCCCCGGCATCAATATTTACAGTATTGACTTTCCTTGTGTTGATAGATACGATATAAACCTTTCTAATTCACCCAGTGAACAAATTCGAATGGTAAGTCAATCTTCATTAGAAGAATACTATACCATTGTGTCAGGTAATGTCCTTTTGAGTGGTTATAAAGGGAAAGATCCGTTTTCTAATGCTTTAGACAAGGAGATCATTTTCCTAAGCCCTATTCATTTATATAGAAATGGAAGGACGCTTAATATGACCATGAATGGTAAATCAGAGTTTATAATATTATATGCTCCTGATGATTTTTCATTGGACATTCGTAATTTCTTTGTTCGAGAAGGTATTAGTGCAATACAATTAAATGGTGTAATGGAATGGTCAATAAAATCTGGAGAAACATCAGAATTCTACGATTTTGATTCTAAAATAGAGGGCAATCTGACAGAGTCGGAATTTTTGTATAAAGTTGAAAGTTTAAGGATAAGAAAAGACAGCTGGTACAATGCGACATTAAGAGAATTTCCAGAATTAAGCCAGGTGTTTTCCCCAAAATTATTCAAGTATAGAAGTCTTTATGGTGAGAATGATTTATTTCCTAAGGTGAGCATTATGGATAAACCAGATCAAAAATTAATTTATAATTCGGCAACTCCCGTAAAGAAAATATCATTTTGTCATAATGATCGTATGGATATAAATGTTTTTCCAAATCCAACCTATGGAGATCTGAAGATACAATTCAACAATGCGATTGTTTCCAACTATGAATTTGGTATCTATAATATTATTGGAAAAAGGATTTGGTCTACTACTTTTGATGTTAATAACAGTCAATTTATTCTAGAATTAGATATGCCTATGCTTGATAAAGGGATATATCTGTACAGTGTAATAAACGCTGATGGAAGAAGAATTATATCTAAGCGGCTCATTGTTATTGAACCATAAAAAAAGCCCGTCTATTATCTAACAGACAGGCTTAATATTATTTAGATCCGATAATCTTACATCATTCCACCCATTCCACCACCATGTGGCATGGCCGGCATCGGATGATCTTCTTTCATATCATTAATCACGCATTCTGTAGTTAATATCATTCCTGCAATTGACCCTGCATTTTCAATTGCAATTCTTGTTACTTTGGTAGGATCGATAACTCCGGCTTTTCTAAGATCTTCAAATTTGTCAGTTCTTGCATTATAACCGAAAGAAGCTTTGCCATGCATAACTTCCTGAAGGATAACTGATCCATCAACTCCTGCATTCTCAGCTATTCCTCTTAATGGAGATTCTAAAGCCTTTTTAACAATCTGAATACCCATACCTTCATCTTCATTCACGCCTTCTACTTTTTTCAAAGAAGGAATAGCTCTTACCAACGCTACACCACCTCCGGTAACTATACCTTCTTCAACAGCGGCTCTGGTAGCATTAAGAGCATCATCTACTCTATCTTTCTTTTCTTTCATTTCTACTTCAGTAGCAGCTCCCACATAAAGTACTGCAACTCCACCTGATAATTTAGCCAACCTTTCTTGAAGTTTTTCTTTGTCATAATCAGAAGACGTTCCATCAATCTGTTGTTTTATCTGGTTTATTCTTGCCTGGATCTCTTTTTTCTTTCCACCACCATTAACTATTGTGGTATTGTCTTTATCCACAGTGATTTTTTCACAAGTACCCATTAACTCAAGATCTGTATTATCTAGTTTGAATCCTTTTTCTTCAGAGATTACTGTACCTCCTGTAAGAATTGCGATATCTTCCAACATCGCTTTTCTTCTATCTCCAAATCCAGGTGCTTTTACAGCAACCACTTTCAATCCTCCTCGAAGTCTGTTAACTACAAGTAATCCTAAGGCTTGTGATTCTACATCTTCTGAAATGATTAAAAGAGGTTTTCCGGCCTGAGCCGCCTTTTCTAGAATAGGAACAATTTCCTGAACATTTGAAATCTTTTTATCATGGATTAAGATAAGTGGGTTCTCATATTCAGTTATCATGTTATCACTGTTAGTGATAAAGTATGGAGAAAGGTAACCTCTGTCAAATTGCATACCCAAGACTTCCTCTACATAAGTATCTGTTCCCTTAGCTTCTTCGACAGTGATAACACCATTTTTTGTTACTCTTTTCATTGCATCTGCAATAAGAGAACCTATCTCTTCATCATTGTTTGCTGAGATAGCACCAACTTGCTGAATCTTATCAAAGTCATTTCCAATTACATTACTGTTCTTTTTAAGATTTTCAACAACAGCTCGTACGGCTTTGTCAATTCCTCTTTTTAGATCCATTGGATTTGCTCCTGCAGCAACATATTTCATTCCCGCTGTAACCATAGCTTGAGCAAGCACTGTAGCAGTAGTTGTGCCATCACCAGCTGCATCTGCAGTTTTTGATGCGACTTCTTTTGCCATTTGAGCACCCATGTTTTCAACTGGATCTTCAAGCTCAACTTCTTTTGCTACTGTAACACCATCTTTTGTTATTGCTGGAGCTCCAAAGCTTTTTTGAATAACCACATTCCGTCCTTTTGGACCTAAGGTTATTTTTACTGCTTCTGCAAGCGCGTCAATTCCTGATTTTAGTTTGATACGCGCATCTGCGTCAAAGGTTATTTCTTTTGCCATTTTTTTTCTGAATTTTATTTTTTACAATGGTATAATAGTTTTTGGTTAGAGGATAACTAGGATGTCATCTTCTCTCATAATAAGGTAGTCTTCACCCTGGTAATTAAGTTCTTGACCGGAATACTTTCCATATAAAACTTTATCACCTTTTTTAACTGTCATTTTGATTCCATCTTTCCCGGGACCGACAGCAATTATTTTTCCTTTTTGAGGTTTTTCCTTTGCCGTATCAGGAATGATGATTCCACCTTGTGATTTATCTTCTGCATTTGCAGGCTTTACAACAACCCTATCATTAATAGGCTTCATATACTGTTTATTTTGAAAGTTTTAAAAAAAGAATTTGAATTATGTGATTTAATGATCATGTTTTGTGCCAAGGCTCTTTAGATGACATTTTTTCCTAAATAACAATAAAACTGTCAGTCATTGAGAAGGCATATGTGATAAGCTTGACAAATTGACATAAACATCAAGGTGTAAATTTATTTATCCACCCTGTGATTGAAGAGGTGGACCGTCAATTCCGGCGCCAACAGAATTGCTAACCATTATTGCAGTAATAATCGCAAGAACAAACATTGAGATCGCTAGACCCCAGGTTAGTTTTTCAATAAAATCAGATGATCTAGCGGCACCAAACATTTGGTTTGCTCCCTGACCTCCAAATGTGGAATCTATACCTCCTCCTTTTGGATTTTGTATTAATACAACGGCCATCAATAAGAAAGCGTTTAAGGCTATTAGAACTGTTAATCCTGTGATCATTTTAATTTGCTTTTTAAATCTTCAATAAGTGGCGCAAAGAAATGACTTTTTTCTGGATTTTCCAATCGTAATTTTTCATACATTTCAATGGCTTTGTGAAAGTGTCCTTGCTCTGTATACAGTTGGGCCAGGCTTTCAGATACGATGTCTTTCCTTTCTTTTACGCTAGAATCAATTTTCTTATGAATATACGTTTGCTTCTTTCTTCGTTTCTGCTTCTTTTTCTTGGATTTTGAAATCCTTTCTAAAGGTTTAGATTGGTCCGGATAGATCGAATTAAGCCATTTTGTATAGGCGACAAGCTTGCTGTCCATTGGAGGCGACATTCGTTCCCAATGTGAATTGGTGCTGAGCTTCGATTTGGATGATTTCTTTTTCGACTTTTTGGAGTCTTTCTTTTTTTTAAATTTTTTAGCTTGTTGAGATTTTGCTTTTTTGACTTCCGAAGGGATTTCTTTTTTCTCTAACTTCTTTTTCTTTTTCTTTTTCTTATCGGATTTCTTTTTTCGAAGCTTTGATTTTTGTCCGGGAATTTTGATAAGAGCTAGATCAATCACATCTTTTTCTAATTCTCCATCTTCTGCCTTATGATCTGAATACCAATCATAAGTAAAATGTTGATATTTTAATTTCTTTGATAGCTTGTTTTGAAGATGAAGAAGAGGTTGTGAATAAGGGTGTTGCTGACGTTTTCCTTTTATTAATTTTTTGGCTTCAACAGCCTTATTGTTTTTGATAATATCCCCTAGTGAGTGGTCTTTCATACCCAAAGTAATCGTATTGCGATTTATCTCAAAATTATGATAATAAATTTACCAATTGGTAAATGCATCATTAAATATTCTCTCCATGATGTCATTGGTTATGACCTCAATTAAACCGTCTTGTATAGATTGAAAATCTGAAGTACTGTCATAATCTTCGAAGTCAGAATAATTCTTAGTCCAGGAATCATCATCATTGAGTTCGTTAGAATATTCAATTTTAACCGATATTTCCAGACGGTTTAAGCTGGTTGTATTTCCTTCTTCAGGAGCTACAAAGCTTATTTTATAATTTGTGATTGTTCCTTTGAAAATGATATCAGGATTGTCTGTGGAGTTACTCAACCTGGATTCTTCTCGAATTTTTTTTCTCAAGGCTTCACTAAATTGTTGATTCAGGTCAGATGGCGCATCTCTTGATATTAGTGTGAAATCTTCAACGAGATAGCTATTAATGTTTGAAGGAATAGAGATGCCTTTAAAACTATAACACGATGAAAAGCATAACAGACAGAATAGGATTAGTGATTTAAATTGCAATGTCATATTCTTTAATCTTCCTATATAACGTTCTTTCTGATATTCCTAATTCCTCAGCAGCATCTTTTCTTCGGCCTTTGTGTTTTTTTAAGGCTTTTAGAATCAGTTCTTTGGTCTTTTCATCAAGAGAAAGACTTTCTTCGACTTCTTCTGCTTCTTTGTATTCTTGATCCCCATTTTTAATAATGACCGGATTAGAAGGGTAGGGTTGAAAAGCAAATGGATCTTCAGATTGTGCCAGATTCAGCTCGTCGGTGTTTGTTCTTGGTGATTCTGCAGAATCGGTAATATCACTGATGTTTCTTGAATGCGTTCCGATGCTTGGCATTTTCAAATCATTGCTTTGAACCAATTCAAATACAAGTTTTTTAAGATCGTTAAGATCGTTTTTCATTTCAAATAAAAACTTAAAAAGAATTTCACGTTCTTTCAGGTCTCCTAGCTGGTCAGATTGAGATCTTTTTGCCGGTAAGTTTCTGTTGGCAATTTGTGGGGCAATGATCAAAAGATCTTCGGTTGAGATCATATTGTCTTCAGATAAAACAGATAACTGTTCAACTAAATTTCTTAATTCACGAATATTACCCGGCCATCTGTAATTTTCCACAACTTGACGTGCAGACTCATTAAGTCTTACAGAATCCGTTTTGTATTTATCAGCAAAATCATTTGCAAACTTCCTAAATAACATGTGTATATCTTCCCGTCGTTCATGTAATGCAGGAACACGGATTGGAACAGTATTCAATCTGTAAAAAAGGTCTTCTCTGAATTTTCCGGAATTTATTTTTTTTTGCAAATCAACATTTGTGGCGGCTACAATCCTTACATCCGTTTTTAAAACTTTAGAAGAACCTACTTTGATATATTCACCACTTTCAAGCACTCGAAGTAGATAAGCTTGAGTATCTAATGGCATCTCGCCGATCTCATCAAGAAAAATTGTTCCTTTATTTGCGGTTTCAAAATATCCTTTTCTATCACCCGTAGCACCGGTAAATGCTCCTTTTTCATGCCCGAACAATTCTGAGTTTATCGTACCCTCAGGAATTGCACCTGTATTTATTGCAATGAATGGATTGTGTTTTCGCGAAGAATATTCATGGATGATTTTAGAAATCACCTCTTTCCCAACACCACTTTCTCCTTGAATAAGTACAGTAAGGTCCGTCGAGGCTACTCGAAGAGCAGTTTTTAAGGCGTGATCCAATTTTTCGGATCGTCCTACTACGCCATATCGTTGTTTTACGGGTTGTAGATTCATAAGTCAACTATTGTTCCTATAAGGCTACCACTGGTTACAGAATTTATTTTCACATTGACATAGTCACCAGCTTTAAGACCGTTTTGTTTAGGGAAGATCACCATCTTATATTGACCATTCCGCCCTTTAAACTCCTCATCAGATTTTTTGGAATTTCCTTCGATTAAAACTTTAAATACTTTGCCGATATCATCTTTATTGTTTTCAAATGATACATGACTCTGAACTCTTATAACCTCTGCTAATCTTCTTTTCTTAATTTCTAATGGAATGTCATCTTCATACTTTCTTGCAGCTAGAGTTCCAGGCCTCTCAGAATAGAAGAACATGTATGACATCGTATATTTTGACTTGCGTATAGCTTCGAGAGTTTCAAGATGATCTTCTTCGGTCTCAGTGCAAAACCCACTTATTATATCTGCTGATATGGCGCAATCGGGTATGACCTCATAAACTCTTTTTACCTTTTGATCATACCAGCTGCGATCATAAGTTCTGTTCATTAACTTAAGTACCCGGCTGCTTCCTGATTGGATAGGTAAGTGAATATAATTGCATATGTTTTCATGATCCCGAATAGCAAATAACACCTCATCAGTAATGTCTTTAGGATGGGAAGTAGAAAAACGAACCCTAAGATCAGGATTAACATTTGCGACCATTACCAATAACTCTGCAAAAGTCACAGTAGAATTATTTTCAGGATTTTTCCACTTGTATGAATCAACATTCTGACCTAATAATGTAACTTCTTTAAATCCCTGATCAAACAGATCGTGAGCTTCAGAAATAATAGAAAACGGATCTCTACTTCTCTCCCGTCCTCTTGTAAAAGGGACTACACAAAAGGAACACATATTGTCACAGCCTCGCATGATGGAAATAAAACCAGATATGCCATTAGACCCGAGTCGCACCGGTGCAATATCAGCATATGTTTCCTCTCTCGATAAAAGGACGTTGACTCCTCTTTCACCTTCTTCAGCGCCTTTAATCAAATTAGGTAAATCTCTGTATGCATCTGGTCCAAGTACGATGTCAACGAGTTTCTCTTCTTCAAGAAACTTAGATTTCAATCTTTCAGCCATACAACCTAAGACGCCGATTAGAATCCCCGGTTTTTCTTTTTTAACATTGCCAAACACCCGCAATCTTTGTCGGACATTTTCTTCTGCCTTCTCTCTTATTGAGCAGGTATTTACAAATATGAGATCTGCTTGATTTATATCTTCGGTGGCGCTGAAACCTTCACTTGATAGTATAGAAGCCACAATTTCTGAATCGCTAAAATTCATAGCACAGCCATAACTTTCTATATAGTATTTTTTGGCATTTTTATCCTTGTCCAAATTATCTATAAAGACCTGACCTTGTTTATCAGGGTCTAAATTTTGGCTTATATTATCTAAAGTCAGTTTATCGTTATACATCGATAATAAATAAAATTTGTGCAAAAGTATATAAAATGCACTTCATGTGTGACATTTTGTCAGTATGATAGTAAAGAAAAGACGAAATTTGCACTGAAAAGATGGTTTACTTTTTGATACATTGAGTTGTTGACAATATTTAACTATAATTTAAGTCTAATAGAAGTCTTTTAACATAACCTATTGCCATTTTATGCGTCATAAAAGAAAATAACTGCACTTTTATTATGATTAAAACTATTACAATGAAAAATTTTGGTTTATTATTTCTGTTCTTTTTGATTGCCAATCAATCAATTGCTCAAGCGCTTGACGAAGAATTAGGATTTATATATGTTAAAGCTGATTATTTGCTTGAAACTGACAGATATGAAGAAGCAATATCGGAATTCAATAAGATTGTAAACCAAGATCCTGCATATAAAGATGTATTGTATAAAAGGGCTTCAGCAAAATATGCTCTAGCCGCATATAGGGGAGTAAAGAAAGATCTTCTTCTTTCATTTGAACATGTTGGTATTAAAGATGAGAGCTTACTGCTTTTTGGAGAAGCTCAAGAAGCGCTTGGCGATGCCGGTGCGTCAAATACCTTGAAAACTGCATCTAAATTATATCCTGACCATCGCAAGACAAAAAAATATAAAGATGAAGAAGTTCATGAAGAAAAAGAAAGCGAAGAAGTGAGTCAGGAGGATAAACTAAAAGAAGATGTAAAAAAGATAGAAGATAAATTGTCAAGCATCTTAGATGATTTGCTTCCGGATGACAAAAAAGCTAAAAATGGTGATAATCCAGAGAACGATAGTGAGGTGAATGAAGAAGAGCGTTCTGAAACTCAAAGAGAAAAAGTTGAAGTCTACATCCCTGACAATAGTATAAATGAGATATATATTGATGAGGATCTGACTTTGGAAATTAAAAATGGATTAGGGGGAAGAAAGATATTGCAGCAACCGAGTATTTTAATACTTTCTGAAACTTCAGGAAATGTTGCTATTGATATTTGCGTTAACAGAAATGGGAAAGTGACATCTTCAGAATATAATAGCAATGATTCTTCTTTGAGTACTCAAAGTTTGATCTCATTGGCTGTTAGAAAGTCAAAAGAGTTTTGGTTTGTTAAATCAGATAGAAAGGAAACTTGCGGAACAATTATATTTAAGATTTCAGGGCGCGCTTGAACCAATTAAAAAATTAAAGGAAACTAATTAAGCAATTATGAAAAGGCTACTCATTCCAATTTTTATTTGTTGTTTTTTATCGACTACTGTTATTGCTCAATTTGGAATTGGCTTGACTTTAAGTCACGACCTTTATAATCGATATGTAAATCCAAAAGATGGAATAGAGAGTGCTTCCAATGGTAGCCTCTTGTTAAATTTGGCTTTAGGGCCAAAAATATGGATCGGTGGTGAGTCTTTCTCATTTTCTGCTGAAGCTCAAGCCAACTGGGGGGTATTAGGATTGAGTATTGCCGATTACAAAGGATTAGGGTCTACTTCTTTCCCATTTATTGGAAAGTTTAATTTTGGCGGACTCTCAGGACTTAATAAAGAAGGTCGGTTTGGATATTCTATAGGAGGCGGAGTCCAATACAATAAAACAGAAATCTATTATCTCAATAATGATTTCGAAGAAAGAGGCGGTGAAAGGAAGTTTTTCAAAACTTATGTGATTCAGGCGGGATATGGATTTGGAGTGTCAGGATTCGCAATGCAAGGATTTATTAGGTATGGATTTAATCCTGATATCGATGGAGCGAGTAATATACATATTGGATTACAATATGATTTCAATATTCCAAAATTGAAAAAAATTGCTGATCCAGCCAGCGCGCTCTAATGATTATAAAAAATCATGTCTCATCTCGACCATATAATTCCTTCAATATCGAGGTGGAATTTTCTACTCTGATTGAACTTGAGAATAAGGGAGATTTTCAAAATATCCAGGAACTAGCTCATGGTGAATATAAAATCCTAGGCGGTGGTAGTAATATTTTGCTTACCAGGGATATTGATTACCCTGTTTTTCATATAAAAAACAGAGGGATTGAAGTCTTAATCGAAGAAGAAGAATATGTATTATTATCTGTCTCTGCAGGCGAAAACTGGCATGATGTCGTCCTTTGGAGCATGGAACAAAATCTGGGGGGAATTGAAAATCTATCACTTATACCAGGGAACGCAGGTACTGCCCCTATTCAGAATATTGGCGCCTATGGAGTCGAGTTAAAAGATGTACTCCATGCTCTAAGAGCTTATAATATTAAGAACGGATTAGAATATACCTTCCATAATAAAGAATGCACATTTGAATATAGAAGCAGCATTTTTAAGCAAGAATTAAAGGGCCAATTTATTATCAGTGAGATCATTTTGAAATTAACGAAGAAAGGCTTTCATCTCATTAATACCTCATATGGTGATATTAAGAATCGTCTTGGAGAAATGCATATCACGGAAGCATCGATTCAAGATGTATCCAATGCTGTAATAAGTATTCGGCAGTCTAAATTACCTGACCCAAAAGTAATTGGAAACGCTGGTTCTTTTTTTAAAAATCCAATTGTCCATGTTGAATTGCTTAAAGAATTGAAAACTAAATATAGTTCTATACCTCACTATCCGGTTTCTGAGACAAAGGTTAAGCTGCCTGCCGGATGGATGATAGAACAATGTGGGTGGAAAGGGAAGATGTATGGACATACAGGAACCTATAAAAACCAGGCGCTTGTCATCATTAACGATGGTCAGGCAACAGGTCAGGAAGTTTATGAATTGTCACTAAAAATTCTTGAATCTGTTGAAAAAGAATTTGGGATTCAACTGGAAAGAGAAGTAAATATCTGGTAGGAGACAAGAGTGTCGATTATTACTTTGATAAAATATATATCTTAACGCGATTAAGTTCATTAAATAAATTGTTATGAAATTCCGCATTATTACTTTTTCTCTTGTTTTTGGTTTGTTCTTTATTTCTTCATGTTCTGATGATGAAGAAGGTATGGTTCCTGCAGACACATGCGAAAATGTTACGGTAAGTTACGCTAATGATATTGCTCCTATTGCGATTGCGAGTTGTGCTTTAGCAGGATGTCATGTTGCGGGATTCGCAAACGGAGATTTTACATCTTATGCCGGACTCAAAGATGCGGCAGATGGTGGAGGACTAAAAAGGGCAGTCGTTGATCTTAGAACTATGCCTGCAACCGGATCGATCACAGATGCTCAACGGTCTCTTTTCGAATGCTGGATCGCAGACGGAGCTCCTGATAATTAATATTTGGGGATTTTAGGATCTATTTGATCTGACCAAGCTAATATTCCACCTTCAAGGTTATATAGGTTTTCCATACCGTATTGGGTTTCAAGCATAAGTACGGCTTGTCCGCTTCTTGCCCCGGAACGACAATGGAAAATGACCTGCTTGTCCTTTGCTATTGTTTCGATATGATTAAGAATAGAATGGAGTGGGATCAATTCTGCTCCTAAATTGGCAAATTCAAATTCATGAGGCTCACGCACATCAATTAGCTGAAATTCGGAACCTGAATCCATAAGAGCTTTTAACTCTGTTACTGTGACTTTTTTCATGGGTGCAAGTTTAGTTATTTTATTTTATTGTCTCAATGCTATCAGGGCAAGATTTATTAGAGGAACTTGATTTATTGAAAATATACTCGCCACTCTGATGATATAAATAATAGGATATAAAACATATCATATATACTCTACCATGATTTTGCTTGAACATAACTTTTGAATACAAATGGCTGACAGAATAATTAATCCCTTAGCTCTAGTCTTTTATATGGTCCTGAATATTTTTGTGACCGGGAAGAGGAAACTAAAAATTTCATATTAGCTATCAATAATGGAAACTGTTGTATTCTATCGTTAAAGAGGGTAGTGTCTAAGCACCGAATTCTAAATATTTTCTTCAAAAATACAATCTGGGATCACACGGGACAGTGAGGTTGTCATAAAAATATTTGGAAACCAACAAACTTATATATTCTGAAATGAACGCAGAGACCAAAAAACCAGAATATTATATTTATGATCTGTTCTTATCAAAATGGCTGGAAGCCCTTTGAAACCGATGATGTTATTCATATTACAATAAAACATAAAATAAAATATAATTTGGTATATTGATTAATTATCAAACAAAAAATATAAAAAAAGAAATATTAATTATTTTGAACAAAATATTGTTTTGTGTTGTTTATTGATTTATCTTTGTATCTATAAAATTGGTTTAATATGTTTAAAAGAAAATTTGCGAGAAAATACTTTGTAGCGGCACCTTCAATTCCGATTACAAGGTATATGTAAAAAAGTTAGCTATTAACTTAAATAAGATCCTCTGAAATCAGTTTTCAGGGGATTTTTTTATGTATTCAAAATCAATTTTTTGATCATATAAATGCTAAATTGTCATCTTTTACTAAAGATATAATTTGGTATGATTGAAGGCTTGAAAGCGACTTCCTATAAGTTCCCTAACCAGAATTCATTTTACAAAGGAAAAGTTCGTGATGTTTATTATTTTGATGACAAACTTATCATAGTAGCATCTGATAGAATATCGGCATTCGACCATGTACTTCCACGTGCAATTCCTTATAAAGGCCAAATCCTTAATCAAATTGCACTTCACTTTTTGAAAGCCACCCAGGAAATTGTTCCAAATTGGTTTGTAGATAGCCCGGATCCGAATGTTAGCATTGGTAAAAGGGCAGAGCCTATAATGCTTGAAATGGTTGTTCGTGCCTATCTTGTCGGTCATGCATGGCGGGAATATAAGACAGGCAAACGCAAATTATGTGGTGTCATTATGCCCGATGGAATGAAAGAAGGTGATAAATTCCCCAATCCTACCATAACTCCAGCAACCAAAGCTGAAGAAGGACACGATGAAGACATCAGTAAAGAAGAGATATTGGCCCAGGGTATAGTAAGTGAAGAAGATTGGAATAAACTAAGTCGTTATACTTATGATCTCTTTTATTTAGGCAGTAAAATGGCCAATAGAAATGGACTTATTCTAGTAGATACGAAGTATGAATTTGGAAAATGCGAAGGAGAAATAATTCTCATTGATGAAGTTCATACACCTGATAGTTCGCGTTATTTTATTCTTGAAGGATATGAAGAAAGACAAAGACAAGGGGTGAAACAAAAGCAGTTATCGAAAGAATTTGTCAGAGAATGGCTGATGGATAACGGATTTCAAGGAAAAGAGGGGCAACAAATGCCAGAGATGCCAGACAACTTTGTTATGCAAATTACCGATCGTTATATTGAATTATATGAAAAGATTACCGCGAAAAAATTTATCAAAGACAATTATGATGGTATTGAAGAAAGAATTGAAAATAATATTCTGAATTATCTTATCAAGTAAGAAGAATGCCCACAAAATCCGCTATAACAATTGCAGTTGGAATGTTTGTTTCCAGTATCATTATTGCCATTGGAATGATGAACATCAAAAAGCAACAGAACTTTGTGACTGTAAAAGGATTATCTGAAAGAGAAGTTGTGGCTGATCAAGCTTGGTGGTCCATCAACGCCCAATATGGTGCTAATACGATAAGCGATATCCAGAATAAAGTTTCATGGACCCAAAATGAAATAACGACTTTTTTGTCCAACTCCGGATTCGGTGAATCTGAAATTAAGGTAGAAAGCATAAATATCTATCAAAATAATTATCAAGGTGCCCTTACCAGATTAAATGCAGAGATCAAGATTAGTGTTTTGACTGAGGATATAAATAAAGTAAAAAATGCTTCGAAATCTATTGGCGATTTATTGGCGAAGGGCATCCTCATACAATCGGATAAATGGGCATCCGGTCCCAAATATTATTTTACAAAATTTAAGGATATAAAAAAAGAAATGCTTGCGGAAGCTACTCATGCTGCAAAAGATGCAGCTCAGGAATTTGCTCAAAATTCCGGTGCGCAAGTAGGAAATATCAGACGCGCCAATCAAGGTGTTTTTCAGATCCTACCTGGGAACAAGACTCAGGATAATGAAGAATTCTATGATCAAAAGATTATCAGGGTTGTCAGCACTTTTGAATATTACTTGAATTAATCTTAGTTTTTATAAATCTTCACCTTAAGGGAACATTATTTGATTAGTATTGGTTATTATTAATCCTGCTAAAGAGCAGTATATCAATAATCAGGGGCTGAACGGTATTGACAGGAAAGAATATTGATAAGTAAGCATGTCGGAGTAGTGATCATTCACTCCGTCCAAATGATGATCGAACATTAATTGGCGAAAGAAACTTCGCTTTAGCTGCCTAATTTAGAATTAGCCAGACTAAATGCACTTGAAAGAGGATGTCTGATAGTCTTTCAACCAGTGTATCAATCCGCTATGCTTCGCGCTGGCACTCAGACTAGGAGCGTAAATCTTCGATTACAATCCGAATCTTAAGAAGATAAGCTGACAGTTGGTTGCTTGTACACCTGCTCGAAGTCGAAAATCCAAGAACAAGCTAAACATGTAGAAGGCCTATTGATGCTTTGTCTGGACCCGAGTTCGAATCTCGGCAGCTCCACCAGAGAATAAAAAGTCAATGCTCGTAGAGCGTTGACTTTTTTACTTGAACAGTGTTAAGTTTACTTATAAACAGATCAAGTATAAAAGGCAACAAAGAGTGAAACGAATTGACTTTTATTTTGACCTTGGGCGCCAAGGAGATCGCCGAAGGCAATCTCGTTTGAAGTCTTAAAGAGCAGTGTTAAGTATACATTTTTAGAACACATGTAAATCGTCAAATAAAAGTGGACCATTAAGTGAAATATTAAAAGTTATACATAACTATTAAATTCACTTTATTATGACCAAGAAAAACAAATCAGCAGAATCTTATGTCCGAGATGTAAAAAGAAGGACAAGACGTAAATTTTCTACAGAAGAAAAGATTAGAATTGTCATTGAAGGATTAAGAGGAGAACAAAGTGTTGCTTCTCTTTGTAGAAGAGAAGAGATTTCACAACCACTATATTATAAGTGGAGTAAAGATTTCATGGAAGCAGGGAAGAAACGTTTAAAGGGAGACACAGAACGTGAAGCCAATACTTCAGAAGTTCAACATCTAAAGACAGAAAATCAAGACCTTAAAGAGGTAGTAGCAGAACTTACTCTAAAAAATCGTGTGCTTAAAAAAAGCTTGAATGGAGTAAAATAAAATTCAAGAAGTATATGCGATTTACAGCAAAAGAAAAGATGGAACTGATTAGGCTGGTTGAGCAATCCGAATGGAGTGTTAGAAGAACTCTCAAGGAAATTGGTATTCACAAATCAACCTTTTACAACTGGTATACGAAATATCGGGAAAATGGAATTGTAGGATTAGAGGAAAAGAAAAGTACAAGGAAGCACTATTGGAACAAGATTCCTGATCGGATCAGGTCTAATATATTGAATCTGGCACTGGAAGTTTCAGAGCTTTCTTGTAGAGAATTGGCTTGCAGGTATACTGATGAGAATCAATACTTTATAAGCGAAAGCAGGGTTTACAGAATATTGAAATCTGCTGGACTGATAAACCCTCCTCATTATGATCTGATATCTGCCGCAGATGAATTTAAAGACAAAACAACAACTGTCAATCAAATGTGGCAAACTGATTTTACTTATTTCAAAATCATTGGCTGGGGATGGTATTACCTATCGACTATATTAGATGATTATTCTAGGTACATTATAAGTTGGGAGTTGTGCTCAACGATGAAAACCCTTGATGTAAAAAATACTTTGAATCAGGCATTAAACCATCCAAATGTAAATTTGAATAAACCGCCTAAGTTATTATCTGATAATGGATCTTGTTATTTAAGTCAAGAGTTGAGCTCTTATTTGGATGATTACAAAATTAAACATGTGAGAGGAAGACCTGGTCATCCTCAAACGCAAGGCAAGATTGAAAGGTATCACAGAACGATGAAAAATGTAATTAAACTGGATCATTATTACAGCCCAGGTGAATTGAGTTTTCGTCTTTCACAATTTGTAAAATATTATAACCATCACAGATATCATGAATCTTTACAAAACTTGATACCAGCAGATGTTTATTATGGATTAAAAGAAGAAAAACTGAAGAGAAGAAAATTATGTAAACACAAAACATTTAAAAAACGCAGACAAAAATATTTCAATTTAACTTTTAAAAGTGTAACTTAATTTTATTCACTTATTGTCCACTTTGGTTTGAAGACCTACAATACTTCGCTACTATTGCACTATCGTCTACTTTACTCTCATAATACCATGTTGATCGACTCCATCCTATTAGTGAACATAGCCGCTTTATTCCAACTTTATAGGTACCCTTCAAATAGATTACAACTTCTCTTTTGACGGAAGACTCTACCACTTTTTTCCAAGAACATCTTTTGCCATTTGCAAGTCCAGTGATACATCTGCAAACATCCGTTTGAGTTTCCTGTTTTCATCCTCTAATTCCTTTAGACGTCGCAAATGGCTTACTTCCATTCCTGCATATTTCTTACGCCAATTGTAAAATGTACCCTTATTGATGCCTAACTCTCTGCTGAGGTCTTCTACCGATCTTCCAGATTCGTTTTCCTTTAGAGCCTTTATTATTTGGCCCTCTGTAAATTTACTTTGTTTCATAACAGCTTAAATTTATAAAATTTGTTCATTTTTAAACTGTCTTAATTTTACGCAAGGTTACAACTTTAGTTCAAATGGAGAGCAACAAAATCAAGATGTTGGTCAATTATTTGGGTGTGAAATTTCTTCTATTTGCATAAATAAAAACTTGCATTAGTTAATTGAAATTTAAAAAAATACCATTGCTTGTACAATCTTGCATGAGGATTACGTTATAAATTAGTAGCATTACTAAATACAACTTCAATCATTATTAAAATTTAGTATTATGAAAATCATTGCAGACAGACTTATATTGTTTCTTCTAGTATTATTAGTTATCTCATGTCAAAATGAGGATAATTACTTAGAACAAGACTTAAATCAATCTAATATTAACACTCCAATGTCTATAGATTGGGCAAAAAATATATTCTACTCCAACCAAGGCCAAATTAATGAGACATACAATTCTTTTATTTTACCAAGCTCTGAAGATTATTGCCTTTCATTTGAACCAATTTGGTCACTTTCAGATGAATTAAACACGGCCGATAATTTAACAATTTTAACTGTTCCTGTAAGAATTTTAGATAATGAGATAATTGATGGTACAGGAGCGCAATTAGTATTTTTCCCAAATCAAGGGTGTACTACACCTGTTGAATTAGTCTTATATCAATCACCTTTAACCACATCACAAAGATTAGATACACTAGCGAACTGTACATTTACCGGGGCAATTGCAAGTGTTAATTTCTGTGATTGCACAACAAGAGGGTTCAACATTAACAATGGTGTAATCGAAGATGAAATATCATTTCCAATAAATGACTTGTATGATGTTTGTCTCGATTCAACATCTTTATCATATAGGAATGAGGTGATATTTTGGTTTTTAAATATGCCTGATGGATGCTGGGATGCATCTAAAGGTAAAACATGGAGAAGAATTGGAAAATTCTTTTCTTCACTATGGAACTCAATTACAGGAAGCTCATCTAGTGGAGGTGGTTCCGGTGGTTGGTCTGGTTTTTTTGGGACTGGTCATTTTCCATACTATAACACTGGTCAAGGGATTAACTATTTAAATGCTGTTGGTGGAGGTGGTGGATTAAACGCATCAATAAATTCAATTTTTGATGGCACATTTTTTAATGGTGAGGGTCAATTAGTTTTGAACATGTTAGATGATTTAATTGCAGAAAATGATTTATTTATATGTATAGAGCAATTCCATCAAGAGTTATATCAATGTTTATCTTTAGATGAAAACAATTTGTTATACTGTGTCAAACCAAGTCATTTTTCTTCATCTCCTGACGAACTAAATGTTGATGGATACATCAGAATTTTAAATAACATTAACCCATCTAACAGCTGTTTATCTGATTTGATTTCTACATATTATGATAGTTCTAGGGATATTGAACCTTCAGATGGTAATTTGCTTTGTGCAATAAATGAAAATAACGATTTTGATATAACAAATGAAGATTTGTTTGACCTTATCAAAGACAATTGCTCTAATGATGTAAATTGCCAAATTGATGCACTTGAATGTCTGAATAGAATAAGTAATTACCAAGATGAGTATAATGTTCAATTCACAGATCATCATCTTGAAGACGTACTTTTTATTAATAGCATAAATATATGTGGAGCAAGTGATAATGATTTTGAAGAATATCTAGATTTCATTTTAGAATTTACAATTGCATCTGACCCATCAAAAGTTATTGATTTAGCTTCAGAATTAACAGATTGCTTTGGAGAACCCGATTCTAATGGAAATTATTTAGACTGTTCATCTTATTCTGGAAATCTTTCTGTAACAATTTATGCTGACCAACCAGTTCCTTTTAATAGAGAAGTCCACATTGGGCGTGTGGTAGGTCATACTTTCGTTTCTTTAAATTTCGAAATTGGCGGAGAGGATAAAAACTTAGTGCTTGGTTTTTACCCAACTGAATCTAACATTACTCCAACTTTTAATAGAGTATCAACGCCTGAAATAAGGGATGACGGTGAGAGAACTTTTGATGTGAGCGTAAAATTTGAATTGACTTGCAATGAATTTAATCAACAAATTAAAGAGTTTTTAGAGCAAAGTTCAGAAACATATCATTTAGACAATTACAACTGTACGGACTTCGCTATTGAGTCTATAAATGATTCTTCGAATTGCGGGATTCCATCAAGTCAAGGAGGTTGCCCAGGAGGTTCTGGAAGTAATCCTGGATATTTAGGAGAAGATTTAAGAACTTTGAATTGTGGAACCTTAAGTGAATTTGGTGGAACCGCTCCTATTTCTGGCTGCAATTAAAACTAATTACTGTGAAGAAAAAAAACATATTATTTACAATATTAATATTACTTGTGCTTGTGGTAAGCAATTACATTCCATTTATAGATGGAATAAGTAGGCAATATTCTTTTCAAACATTGAACCAAGAATTTTCTTTCACTTGCATTCCATCAAAAGGAACAAACCATAAGGATATGGAGAGGATTTTTAGTAGGCACAAAGAGGATAATGATAAGCTTGACTCACTAATTTTGTACAGGACTTTTAAGAAGAATCCACTTTGTTTTTGGAGATATAAAAGTTACTTAACAGATCCAATGTATGAGTATCCGTATTTGCCTAAATGATTGCTCTTATTTGTCTAGCTGGCTTGTATCTAACAACCTTGAATTATACTCCCTTACTTTAGTTTCTTCGAAGCTATCTAAATAGTTCTGTGTAGTCTTAGTACTGTTGTGACCTAATGCTTCAGAGATATAATCAATACTTGCTCCACTATTCCTTAAAATTGTAGCATAGGTATGCCTAGCATAATAAAAGGTAGGTATAACATCAAACTCTAATTCTAAAGCAATTCTTTTCATCCACTTGTTAATGTTTTTAATTTGCTGTTTTGAAATGCTCAATTTTCTTTCCTCAGACATTCCAGACGTGAAGAAAGGAAAAATATGGTTGTCTGCTTCTCCTTTATTGACACCCCATTTATTAAATAACGTGAGTTCGACGTAAGGAAGTGGAAAAATAGGATAAAAAGAAAGAGCAATTTTGTTTATCTTAATAGTTGATAATCAATTAATTAAAACAAAAAAGCTCTACTATGAAAGATAGTCAAATTATTGCAATTTTCTGTGCTTTCGATGATTTTTTCACCGATTTTGATTACTTTTTAAAATCTCATACCCTAGAGGGAAAGAAAAATCGACGGAATCGTACCTGCAGGTTATCCATGAGCGAGGTGATGAGCATCATCGTATTTTTTCATATGAGTGGATACCGTTGCTTTAAGCACTTTTACCAGAATCATGTCTGCCAACATATGCGCGGCTATTTTCCCAATCTGGTATCTTATAATCGGATGGTGGAGTTGCAAACCAAAGCGGTCCTACCATTAGCCTTGTTTGTAAAGATGTACCGAATGGGTAAATGTAGTGGGATATCCTTTATTGATTCAACCAGTATCCGGGTCTGTCACAATCGAAGGATTCATTCCCACAAGGTGTTTGCTGGACTGGCCAAACGAGGCAAGACTTCAAAGGGTTGGTTTTATGGTTTCAAACTTCATCTGGTTCATAATGACCGGGGCGAAGTGATTGATTTTCAACTCACTCCGGGCAATGTGCATGATAATGCCGTATTGAAGTGTAAACGGTTTATGAAGAAGATCTATGGCCGGTTGTTCGGTGATAAAGGCTATATTGTCAACAAGCAAATCTTTGACACTCTTTTCTTGAGAGGTATTCATTTGATTACTAAGTTGAGACGGAATATGAAATCCAAAATGATTACACCCCTACAGGATGCTCTTCTGCTCCGAAAACTTGCTATCTCTGAAACCATTATTGACCAACTCAAAAATATTTCACAGATCGAACATACAAGGCATCGTTCCTTTGCCGGATTTTTCGTCAATATACTTGGTGGACTTTGTGCCTACGGGTTTAAAGAATCTAAACCCTCCATTTATAAGGATCTGGTCGATACCAAACAGCTCCTTTTGGCCTAGTCTTACATCGAACTCACGTTAAGTTATAAATAAAATGAACAAGATTAGCAGATGAATTAGCTATATAGTTGTTATTATTTGATTCGTTTTTTCAAGAGGAAAAAATTAGTCAAGAATGGAAAAACTGCTGATCTTGAATATATTTTTTGTCAGAAACTGTCACTTTGTGTCGACTAAAATGGGATCATTTTTAACTTAATAGTTAAAAAAATCAACTGAATAAAGTAGGAATAAGTTTTATTACATGTTCACAATTCTTTCTGAATGGTTTTTCAAAATTTTATTGCACCGTCATTTTGAGAATACTTTGCTGAGTACGATTATTTCTCACTTTAACAAAGTATGTTCCTGATGGCAAGGTCATGCTAATCCGTTCGGTCTTGTTCGTTAGCGTTGTCTCAAAAACCTTCCTCCCAAAGACATCAAATATTTCCATTTCCCCTAACCCCGTATTGTTCCCCTCTAATATAAAGACCCCTGAATTCGGGTTTGGGTAGAGCTTAATTATAGGACTATCAATAGGGTTAATGGTGCTCACCAGCGTTCCATCTCCAAACACCTTAAGATAAAAATTCTTTCTTCCAGAATCATTTTGATTTCCAAGAGTAGACCCCACAACAAGCAAACTTCCCTCTTCATCACGTGAAATATCGCTAACTAAATGCTCTTCACCATTTTCAAAATGCAGAGACCACTCCACGTCATAAGGATAGGTCTTGTTCATCTTGCTTATGTGTAAGATGTTGGGGTCAACCGTCGAATTAAATGGATTATTTTCTCCTGTTCCTACATAGTAATAGTAATCCTCGTCTTCAATGGTTTTAGCGGTAGATAATCTATCGGGAATGTTTAGAAGAGGGAGAAAATAATTGGCCACGAAGCTATCAGATCCCATCAATGAAAAATTCATTAATGTTAAGCCATAGGACGTTATAGGAAACGTACGTCCTATGCAATCAATAGAGCCATTATTTGAAAAGCAATCGTGCAATACTACCTCCCCATTGTAAGAAATATTGTTCTCAGAAAAGCTTATAAAGTTTTTTTCTGAATATACTGTCTCTAACTTCCTATTGACCAAGCTACTTGTGAGATCAGCAAATGCTGATATAAAAAAATTATCGTTGAATTTAGTTGTAGCTAGGTTTATCCGTACTTTATCTGTCTCTAATTCCTCAAGCGTGACTATTTCACCCTGCAAGTCTAATTCAATCAAAACATTCTGTTCGTTTATCCCATCGCTAGTATACCCTACAGAATGAAAAACTTCTTTTGATTCATCATACCCAAACTGGTAAAAATTAACAAATTCACTTGCTTCTGATAATATGATTTCACTTTTTATTTCTATCGCATCCAGGTCAAATGGTACTCCCAATGAAATTATTTTTACGTTATCCGAGTCGCTAGACATAATTAGACAAATAATTTCATCTTCATTTGAATGAACGTGAAATACATTGTTAATAGACATGCCATCAATGGGGAATATTGATGTGTTCTTTTTTTCAAGGAAAAAACGATCCGTCTTGTGTACAGATAACTTACTTCCTCCGAAGCCATAGTTAAGCATAAATACGTAATAACTGTTATCAGCTTCTATTATTTGCAATGAGTTGGACCCATTATAGGATTCAACTTCGCTAAGTGAGCCATAAATTGTGTCTGTTTGACTTGTGGCAGAAAAGCACAAGAAACACAATAATAGTATACAACCGTTTTTCATTATCGCCAATTGTTTAAGTCCATCTCAAGAACATGTACTTGTATTTCACCAACAAGCATTGGCACACAATTAGGCTGTGCATACGTATTACTTACCCAAAAACCTGTATGAAAAGTATTGGGATCTCCCGACCCATTGGGTATATAATCAACACCAAAGTTTGTGTTTATGAGCATGCTCCCAGCAGGTATGTTTATGCTGAATGGATATACTAAATTTTGTCTCGCTTCACATAAAGTAGAATAAATACAATTCAAAATGTCAGATGTCAAGCAATCGCATGCAAATAGGTTAAAATCATTTAAACAGTCTTCAAACAATGGACCTTCTGTTGAATTCACATCGCCCCAACTCCACTCGACAACACCGTAGAACGTTGTAATGTTGGTGTACGTCCCATCCCAAATCATGCCACTAGGACACTCTACTTCACAATTAGTTGCATTTATGTGTGCTTCCAGCTCTTCAAATGCATTTGTTACTGGTACATTACAAGCGGGTGTCGTGCCACATTCATTTGGACACATTATTGAAAGTAGTGGATAAGAATCCGGTGGGTCTCCGTAAGCACCTGCGCCTCCCAATCCAACATAATATGATTCATCTTGTTCAAAAACCGAGGTGTTACAATCAACTTCACACCCTAAATTGTTATCGTACTTCTGAATACTGCAAACATCTGTCCTTTTTGCGACTGACGTTGTATTTATTACCAGTTCAGTAGCATCAATTTCAACATCTACATCAAAGAAATAAAGCTCTAGGTCGGGGTCAGCATCAACATCACTTACATCATCTAAGAGAATATTTCGGATTTCTGTAAACACGTCATAGTCAGTATCCGTAATACTTAGT
This sequence comes from Saprospiraceae bacterium, assembly GCA_965248155.1. Taxonomy (GTDB): domain Bacteria; phylum Bacteroidota; class Bacteroidia; order Chitinophagales; family Saprospiraceae; genus RFSX01. Next base: position 603,532 of record CBDFIO010000002.1, on the reverse strand, counting down.
CTAGATTCTTTTCTATGTAGTATTTTATCTATGCCCTCGACGTGATCTCCATATTTTAAATTAAGCAATGCTTCTATTCCATACGCTAATTCATCGTTTGTATAACTAGCGGATGTCGACTGATTATCACGCAGATTTCTAAGGTGTGTTTGAAAATCAATAAGCCAATCTATTTCTGAGCCTGATGCTCTTGTAGAGATTGGTACGTCAGAGATAATTGCTAGTTCGTCAGATGATTCTTGTGTGCAATTAATTAGAAAAAGGCTAATCAATGCTAAAAATAAGATATTCTTCATGATCTAATTAAAGTTGTTTTATTCGCACCTATGCCTTTAGGAGTCAACTTATGCTCAAGATTGATAAGTGTGTTGTGTTAGGCGTCGTTCCTCCATTATGAGTTCTTTAAAGTTACACAAAATTAAAATGATTTGCCAGCAAAAAATCTTACCAATTAGGAACCTTCTAACACATTACATATGTTTATAATGTGATAATCCTATTTTGAACATAAAGAATATTACAATGGCTAAAAAGTCTACACAGAGAAAAACATCCTATCGAAGCGCAAAGTCAGGTCGATACGTGACAAAAAAGTATGCTGAAAAAAACAAAGACACCACTGTTAAAGAGAGACGATAAAGAATGGACAACGACCGGGCATGGATTGGATTGGTCCTGTCCCGCCTCAAAAAATAGTTGAAAACAAACAGTTGGATGATGGTTCCTTTTTAAGTATTTACAATCAATTATTCCATCCTGCGAATGGTAATAACTATATCGGTGTTTATTTAAGTCCAAATTTTAATATGCAGGAAATAATAGGCGTCCCCGCAGGCTTGTGGAAAGTAAGATTGATTGGAACAGAAATCAGAAATGGCAGATTCGATGGATGGATAGAACGGGATGACCCTTTCAGGCGAGCGCAAAACCTCTGGAATTTTCCTTCTTTTTTTAGTGAAAATACCAACGTCGATTCAAAGTCCATTAATTCATTGGCATGTGGACATAATGTAATTGCGGTAGGGAATTATGATGAAGAAAATGACAAAATAAATATTAGCAGTAGTCAAGGCCCTTCTAGAGACTTAAGATCTAAACCAGAAATAATTGCTCCCGGGACGGACATCGTTGCTGCAAATGGATTTACAGGAAACGATGCTCCATGGATTTCGATGACAGGAACAAGTATGGCCAGTCCTTATGTGTGCGGTGTTGCAGGTTTAATGTTGGCTTTAAATAGCAATTTGACTTCTGCACAGATTGCAGGCATTTTGAAACGAACGAGTACGCCAGTAACCGGGACTGATTATGAATGGAAAAATGATACCGGATTTGGTGTAGTAAATATTGAAAACTGCCTAGAAGAGAGTAATCGCATTTTCTAACCCTGAAGACATTATTGACAACTTATAATTATGAAACTAATTGTATTCCAATCTTCTCAAGGAGACTGCCTCTTGATCTCACATTCAAGTGGCAATTCAGATACTCATATTCTAGTGGATGGTGGCCTTTCTGGAAGTTTTAAAAAACACACCATGCCTTATTTGAACAAGGAAATTCTGGATAAAAATCAAACTATAGATTTGTTATGTGTTTCTCATATAGATCAGGACCATATCAAAGGAGTGCTTACATTAATGGATGAACTCGCAAAATGGCGCGTTTATAGATTCCATGACAATAAGGATTTGTTTAAAGAGCCCAAGACTGATGAACCGCCATCAATAGACAGCATTTGGCATAATTCATTTGCCAAGACTTATGAATTGGGTAGTCACCTTCCAAGAGTTGAACAATCTTTACATGATGTTCATCAACTGACACTTGATAGTGGCATAGAGACTATTCAAAATGTAAACGAAAAAGCATTAAGCGTTCAGCAGGGAATCACATTATCACAAATGATTAGACCTGAAAAATTAAATATAAAATTGAATCCTCAATACAATGGAAATCTGGTCAAGGTTAATTCAAGCACTATAAGTAAGAATGTTCACAAAATTGGTGAAATGGAACTTACTGTTATTGCTCCCTTTCCAGCCGATATCAAAAAATTAAAAGCGGACTGAATTGATTGGGAAGAAAAAAATGAAGATTTACTTAAAGGGTTCTATGCAGATCTTAAAGTCACAGCACAGGAACATCCATTGACTGAAGACCAATTATTTGGATTATTGGTATTAGGAGGTTCATTAGGGGAGAGGTCCCAAGTAACAATTCCCAATTTGGCTTCGATAATGTTTTTGATAGAACATGATAATTGTTCAATCCTAATGACCGGGGATGGGCATTCCGATGATATATTGAAAGGTCTGAAAAAGAATGCCAAACTCTCAGCTGATGATAGTATTCATGTCAATATATTAAAAATCCAGCACCGCGGGGCCGAAGCTAATATTGATGAAGAATTTTGTAAAAAAGTAACAGCTGACAATTATGTCTTTTGTGGAAATGGAAGTCATCATAATCCGAAAATAGCAGTCATTGATGCGATTTATAATTCACGTCGATCCAATGGAGATAAAAAGAGTTCCAATACTGAAGTAGATGATGATTTTAAATTCTGGTTTAATTCAAGTAAAACAACAGTAAATTCCAAGAAGCAGAAAGCTCACATGAAGAAAGTAAAGAATAAAGTCAAAGCTTTAAAAGCAAGATCAGGAAGTCAGGGCTTCAAATATGACTTTATGAACAAAAATCAATCACAGCTAGAAATTACCTGCAGCTAAACGAAGTGATATAGGGCCTTTTATAATTACCCCTATGCGAAACCCTGTTTTTTTAGGGTTGTGCAAATCAATTGTCATATACTACGTTTGGATTCAAAAATGCTTGTTTTGTCACCAAGTCCCTTTTACATTTGTTTCTCTAACCTCGAATAAAGAAATTCTCAATATTAAGGGTGTTAATGTAACAGTCTCCGAAAACGTTCGGAGACGTTACTATTTTTTAAGCCTACCTAAACCCGTCTTTGCCTTCTGATGCAAACTTCTTTTATACTCATAAGGATCAAGATCCAAACATTTTAAATAATAAATCCTTGAATTTTCCAACTCTCCCTGGTTCTCAAAAATCAAAGCGATTTGCAGTGCTGAATTGCATGCAAAATAATGACCTGAAGTTTTTCCAATATTGATGGCATAAGCCATAAGTTTGATGGCTTCGTGGTAATTTTTTAACGCCTGACAGATTCTGCCCAAACGATAATAATATTCAAGTTTGTAATTTTCATTGTTTTCAAATAGGTGTGCTTTCTTAATTAATAAAGCATAAGCCTTTTCATAATAACCTCCATCAAATAGTAATCTGGCCTTTAATAACTCGGGGTGAGGAATAACTCCTGAAATACTTTCTTTATAAGCTTGTTCGTCATCATCAATCAGCTTCGATCCTTTTGATTCAACAAGTGACATATAATACTTGTACCGGGGGATATCTTCGTAAAAGACAAGATGGGCCCATGCTAATTTCTGATAAGCTTCCTTAATATAGTGAAGGCCTGAAAAACGATCTAAGTAGTTTTGAAAATGCTCGATTGAATGAGTGTCCAACATTCTTAATTTGGATAATCCTTCAAGAAATTCCAAATAGTAGAAATTTGCATATGGCTTCCCCTCCGGCTTTTCATTTAAATATTCTAAAGCCAATATATTATTACCAGACCTTTGAGCGATTTTTACTTTTAAAAAATTGGCCAGGGGGCTATTCTGATGATTAAGTCTACTGTTGTCCAGAAAGTCGATGGCCTCTTTTTTATTATTTTTTTGGAAGAATAGAATGTAGGCATATATCGCATCAGCTTCTTGATTGAAAATAAATTTTTCTTTATTGGAGTATACAATCACTTCATTAATTTCAGCGATTCCCTGGTTAATAGAACCTTTGATTCCAAAGATTTTTTTTAGTATTCCAGGGATAGTAACCGTTTCACTTAATGCATGGATTATGCTAAGGCTTTTCTTATTATAAATGAAATCTGGAAATTCTTTAGAATTATCAGTAAGCAATCTATAGGCAGCATAAATTTCCCTTCCAGCTTTGAATAGCTGATCGAACTTTGACCGAATAAGAGCCCACTGCAAATTTATTTCAGCTAGTACAAATTTTTTATAGGGATCATCATCAGGAATTAGAGATTTTATTTGCTTAATTCTGATGTCTTTATTCTTTTCCAGTAACTGAAAATCATGTTTGTTTTCATTTATAAAAAGAGAAAAGAAATCTATATAATTTTCAAGATGGAGTCGAGCTAAATTTTGGGGGTCATTAATTTCAAGTTCATGAATGGCCAATTTAGCTTTTGTCAATTTTAATTGAATAATATCATTGTAGATGGAAACACAATCATCATTATAATTTATATAATAGTCTTGAGAGCATACCAGTGTAGGAAATATTAGGCTCAATAGAACAGCCCAGCTAATAATATATGTGTTGAATAATCTCATAAAAAAAGCCTCAGTAATTAATTTACTAAGGCTTTAACTTTTATCTAAAATATTTAAGTTAAATCTTAAACAGCTTCTTCTTCTACTATACCGGCAATTTCATGATCGATAAGAACTCTTCCACAATGTTCACAGGCTAAAATTTCCTTCCTCATCCCTATTTCAATTTGTAATTGAGGTGGAATCCTGTTGAAGCAACCGCCACAAGAACCTCTTCTGTGTGTGACAACAGCAAGACCATTTCTGTAGGCTTTTCTAATTTTATCGTAAGCCTTGAGCAATCTTTCCTCAATATGATTTCTATGTTTTTGAGATTTGTTTTGCAATTTTTTCTCCTCTTTATCTGTCTTCACGATAATCTGTTCTAATTCCTCTTTCTTTTGTTCTAGATCTTTATTCTTCTGATCAAGTTTATCTTTGGTAGTTTTCAGAGTTTCATTTTTCAACTCTTTACCTTCACCGGCTTCTTTTATTCTTTTTTCTGAAAGCTGAATTTCTAAAGTTTGAAGTTCTATTTCTTTAGTAAGCGCTTCAAACTCTCTATTGTTTTTTACCTCGTCTAATTGCTTATTGTATCTTTCAATTAATGTTTCAGAAGTCTTGATATTTTCTTTGTGATTGCCGATTTTGGCATCAATCTCTCCAACCTGATCTGCAAGTTTATCAACTCTTTTGCTAAGTCCTTCGATTTCATCTTCAAGATCACTTACTTCAATAGGTAAAGCGCCCTTCAAAATTTTAATCTGGTCAATTTTTGAATCAATAATTTGTAGGTCAAAAAGCTCTCTTAGACTCTCTTCTACAGTTTTAGTATTCTTCGCCATAATTATAGATAATTAACAGGATTTGTATTCACTTTTGTATAATGGGTCGCAAAGGTATTAAATTTATTTGTCAAAATCTTGTGTAACATGTTGATAGTGAATTGTTCACTTTCATAATGCCCGATATCAGCAATCACGATTTTTCCATCGGCATCGAAAAATTCATGATATTTAAAATCTGACGATATAAAAACATCTGCTTCCTGTCGAATAGCCTCATCTAAAAGAAATCGGCCGGAACCCCCACAAATGGCTATTTTATGGACTTTTTGGCCTTTTAGACTTGTATGCTTTATACAATTCGTCTGCATTATTGATTTAAGATTGCTTAGAAATTCAAGCTCATCTTGAGGAGCAGATAAATATCCAATAACACCTGATCCAACAGGTTTATCAGAATCCGAAACTTCCTTTTTAGACAATATATTAACATCTGTTAATCCAATTCTTTGAGCAATATTAGTGTTGACTCCATTGTCATAGACATTGTCAAGATTGGTATGGATAGCAAATAAATTAATGTCATTTTTGATAGCCTTGTAGACAATTCTTTCTACATAATTGGATTGGGTCAATCTTTTAATTCCTGTAAAAATTATGGGATGATGAGAGACGATCAAGTTAGCGCCTATTGAAATAGCTTCATCTATTACTGCTTCAGTAACATCGAGGCTAACTAAAACACCGCTCAAATTGTGATCTGATGACCCTACCAAAAATCCACTATTGTCATAATCTTCCTGATAATGATTTGGTGCAATTGTATGGAGGAAATCAATGACGTCTTTAATAGTCATATGTGTTGTTTGATGGCAAAATTAGATAATTAGTTGTAGATGTGGTTTTGCTATTATAGTTAGGGACTATAATTTCTTTATTTTTTCAATTAGCTTACTGGATGAAAATCCTTCTTTAAAGGATAACAATTTAACTTCTCCTCCATAACTTTCAACATATTCCTTTCCAATCATTTCTTCAAGAGCATAATCTCCACCCTTTACTATAACATTAGGGGATATAGTTCTGATTAGACGCTCTGGTGTGTCTTCTTCAAATGGAATTATAAAGTCAACTGATGACAAGGCTTCCAGCATCCGAGCGCGAACCGACAACGGATTCAAAGGTCGATTAGATCCTTTTAATCTGCTTACTGAATCATCATCATTCAATCCAACGACGAGAATATCTCCCAAAGATTTAGCTTCCTCCAAGTACTCTATATGTCCAAGGTGAAGAAGATCAAAACATCCATTTGTAAAAATTATTTTCAAATTGGAATCCTTCCATTGATTTACTTCTTCGAGTATAGTATCTAACAATATTTTATGACTCAATTCAGGATGATTTTTTATTAACAATTGGTAGTATAACTAAGAACAAGATCCCAAAAAATATGTTTCCGAATATTTGAATTGTAAAGAAAATGATATTTGAAAATGAAAACGCATCAGCACTGCTTAATCCATAAATTATCAGAGCTTGACTTACTAAAAAATGGTAGCTGCCCATTCCTCCCGGAGAAGGGAACACGATTCCTAAAGTTCCAAAAACGAAGACAATTAATGCAGTTGTCATACCAAGGTTTGCGGTAGGCGCGAACGCGAAAAAACAAAGGTAAGTCATCAAATAATACATGAGCCATATCAAAATAGTATAAGATATCAGCAAGGGTAGATTTTTTACTTTTTTAATGGAGACGAGGCCTTCTACAAATCCTGTCCACAAGGATTGAATAAGTAATACCAATTTGTTCTTACTATTAGATCTCTTTAATATCCAATTAACAGACATCAATCCTAATAAACCAACAAATGCCAGAATCAAAAAGATTTTTAAGCTTTCTGCTCTGGCGATTGAAAAATTGGCTTCAAAATATTCCTGGAATGTTTCAAAAGACAGAAGTACTGCCAATCCTATGATAAACAATAAAGAAATAATATCAAGAATTCTATCAACGACGATAGTACCTATTCCTTTTTCTAAAGGGATATTATCATATTTTGTTAGTATTCCTGGTTTCACTATTTCGCCAACTCTTGGAAATCCCAGATTCGCGAGGTATCCTATCATTGTAGCTCCCAGGGCATTGATAAAGGCGGGTTTATAGCCTAGTGGCTCCAACAATTGTTTCCATCGCAACGCTCTGAATACATTGCTAATCATAAATATGATACTGATTAATACTATCCAGAAAAAATTGACTGACTTAAAATCATCGAATAATTTTTGAATCAAGGAACATTCAGATTCTGGAATTCCTTTGAGGTGACACTCTTCAATATAAGCTGCAGAGAAATTATTGTAGCTGAGATACAATATAATAATGCCCAAAGCTAAAAAGACGATGTACTGGATTAATGATTTGATCTTGCTATTCAATCAGCTAATTTTTATCGAAGTTAATCATCAAAATTGTTATTGGATCAAATTATCTCCTTTAAGAATCATATTATCTATTAAGCGCACATTCTTTGCCCAGACAGCAGTACCTGCCACTACCAGTTTATGTTTTTTTACTGATTGAATTTCCTCAAAAGTATAACCATCTACTATTTTAAAGTATTCAGGTTTAAAATCTTTAATAGAGAGATTTTTCAGCGCTGTACTTTCTATTTCTTCTACAGTTCTTTTTGAAATTTGCTTCTTTGCTAAGATTAAGTTTTCATATATGATGCTTGCTCTCTCAGTCAAACTCTTACTCAATCTGACATTTCTGGAACTCATTGCAAGTCCGTGACTTTCTCTTATTATGGGACAAACTCTCAACTTGGTCTTCATTTTTAATTGATCTATCATGTAACCAACGATAGTAAATTGCTGAAAATCCTTTTGACCCATATATATATTTGTTGGATCTAGAATTTCTATTAATCTGTGAACGACTTGTACTACTCCTTCAAAATGTCCCGGTCTGTTTGGTCCCTCCATATTGCGGATAAGATGATCTATATTAAGGTGTATCTTATTATCTTGTTTTTTGGGATAGATTTGATTTACAGACGGAGCAAATACATAATCTACCTTTACCTTTTTCAAGAGTTTCTGGTCTTTCGCTAAATCCCTGGGGTATTTTTCAAGATCCTTTTTTTCATTGAATTGTGTAGGATTCACAAATATGCTTATTACAGTAATATCATTTTCTTCATTTGATTGCCGAATAAGCGAAAGGTGTCCCTCATGAAGAGTGCCCATAGTTGGAATAAACCCGACGGTCTGTCCATTCGCTCTTTCTGACTTGAGATATTTTTGAATGCTCTTAACGCGTTTTAAAGTCTTCATATCTTATCAAAGGGACATAAAAATATAAATTAATCAACCGTTTAAGATATCAGGAATTAATGTGGAACTTTCTTATCTTGATTTCCTTATTTATCAATACATGAAATTGAAGAATCTGTATGTTGCAGCAACAAGTCAACATGTAGGGAAGACAACCTCTACATTAGGGCTTGCCGCTAGTTTTAGAAAAGCCGGTATCAATACTGGCTATTGCAAACCTGTAGGTCAGCAACACGTAGAAATCAATGGAAGTGTGGTAGATAAGGATGCTGTTCTATTTGCAGATCTGTTAAAATTAGATATTGAACCCTCAATTCATAGTCCTGTGATTATAGGCAAAGGGGCTACAGTTTCTTATCTGGATGATCCTGAAAGTTATAATTTAATCGAAATGGTGCTCAATGCTGAACGGAAATTAAATGACGCACATGATGCTGTTATTTATGAAGGAACCGGCCATCCGGGCGTTGGATCAGTAGCTGAAATGTCCAATGCAAGAGTAGCTAAACTATTAAACGCAAAAGTTGTCATGGTGGTTGAAGGTGGAGTTGGAAGTACAATTGATCAATTAAATATGTCTCTGGCACTATTTAGAGAATTTGAAGTTGAGATAATAGGAGTTATTGTAAATAAAGTAATACCCTCCAAGGATGAATTGGTCAAAACTTATGTTGGCAAATGGCTCAAAAAAAATAATCTGAATTTACTGGGTACCGTTCCGTATGATAGTACTCTTGCCTATCCATTGATCTGGACTATTTCAAAAGCTATTGATGGATCGCTTGAATATTATAAAGAAAAAGGATTTAATAAGGTTGAAAAGATTTTAGCCGGAAACCTGGTGGAGATTCATGAATTAAGCAGATCTACAGATAACTTATTGGTTGTTAGTTCCAGGGTACTCAACGAATCAATATCCAGAATAATACATCTATCTGAAAAAGAAAATTTCGAAGACTCACCATTGTCTGGAATAGTCGTTACAGGAGAAGGCCCGATTACGGATCAATCATTAGAATATATAAATAGGTTCAAAATACCTGTTATCAGAACAGATCTTGATACTTACGGAGTAGTTGTTAAAATCAGTAAACTTGAAGTAAAAATAAACAGGCGGACACCTTGGAAAATAGCCAAGGCCATCGACCTTATTCAGGAAAACGTGGATATAATGAAAATGATTAGTCTTCTTAGAAACTAATTACTAGAGGATTATTACCCCATTGGCCATAAATTTCAATTCTTCTACAGGTTCAGTGATCAAATCTATTTCTTCTTGAGACTTCCCTTCATCTTCTGCATAATGTTTCAATTCATCAACTGAAGTAACCTCCCGGTATGCGATGCCTTCAACAATGACTTTCTGGCCTGCAATGTCAAAAGGCATAAAAAATCCATAGTCCTTGAATTTCACAAAAATTGATTCCTCTTGGTCTTCTGCAGTATCAACTAGATTCATCCAACACCCTTTTACTTGACACACAGACTCAACTGTGGCTTCCAATTGGGTAATAACTGAATCTTGAGTTGCTATTAGATCAAGCAATTCATCCATTTTGATAGGATTAACACTTGTAATCTTTTCACCGTAATAGCTATTTCCTTCTTCATCAATTTTAGCCGTGTTTTGTTTGCACGCTGAAGCAGCAAAAACACTGAAGCAAAGTAATGTGAATAATGTTCTCATTTGTTTTAAAAATTTGAGTTAATTAATTTAGATACAAATGTCTATTTTTTAAATTGATAATTTTCCTTTGCGCGAATAAATTTAAAAGTATATATTTGCAGCCCTTTTTAAAAGAAGTAAAATACTCAGATTTAAATGAGACAATACGAGATAACGTTCATCATCGATCCCGTTCTGCCAGGTGATGAAATTCAAACGGCAGCAAGAGCTTACGAGAAGCTCTTAAAAAGTGACGGTTGCGAAATTGTTCATATTGATAATATAGGACTTCGACAACTGACATATCCAATTAATAAGCGCAATTCCGGTGTGTACAAAAGCATAGAATTCAAAACGGAAGAAGGTGCTGTTATTCCAAAGATAGAATTGGCGATGCGCAGAGATGAAAGAATCATGCGTTTCCTTACTGTCAAACTTGACAGATATGGAATTAAATACAATGAAGACAAAAGAAATGGTCTTATTGGGAAAAAGCCAAAATCTGCTTCTTCAGAAGTTCCAAAAGAAGAATCTACAGTTAAGGAAGATCTGACCCTTATTGAAGGTATTGGACCTAAAATTGCAAAATTGCTTAATACTGCTGGTATTAATTCATATAAGCAATTAGCTGCTATCACACCCGATGAGATTAAATCTATCTTATCCAAAGGTGGTTCAAACTATATTGGACATGATCCTGCTACTTGGCCTGATCAGTCGCAATTGGCAGCCAAAGGAAAATGGGCTGAATTGAGCACCTTAAAAGAGAAATTAATTGGAGGAATTGATAAATCTTCTACTGAAGAAGAATAAAAAATAGAACTATGGCTTCACGCGACGATATAAAGTTTTTAAGCAATCCCAATATTGGTAAAGACAATAAAAAATATTGCAGATTTAGAAAATTTGGGATCAAACATATAGATTATAAGGATCCGGATTTTCTTATTCAATTTGTTAATCCTCAGGGCAAAATGCTCCCTAGGAGAATAACAGGGAATTCATTGAAATATCAGAAAAAGGTTGCAATTGCAGTTAAAAGAGCAAGACATCTTGCTATGATGCCGTATGTAACTGATTTATTAAAATAAAATAGTTGTTCCATGGAAATCATCTTACTTGAATCAATAGATAGCCTAGGATATAAGCATGACATTGTAAATGTTAAACCTGGATATGGAAGAAACTATCTTATTCCTCAGGGCTTTGGTGTTATTGCAAATGATACCAATCGTAAAAAATTAGAGAAAATCTTAGAAGAAGAAGTTGCAAAGGAAAATGCACGGGTTGAAGATTATAAAGAAATGGCGACTAAAATAAGCGGACAATCTGTTCAGATAGGCGTCAAATCAGGTACTTCAGGCAAAATATTTGGTAAAGTTACCAATGTCCAAATAGCAGCGGCTATCAAGGAAAAATTCGACATCGATATCGAAAGAAAGAAAATTGATCTTGCTGAAGAGCCTAAAGAAATAGGTGAATTTAAAGCAACAATTAATTTTCACCCCGATGTTGTAGAGGAACTAAGCTTTGAACTAATTAAAGAGTAATTACTCTTTAAGTTTTCTACGAAGTATTTTACCCACATTCGTTTTTGGGAGTTCTTTTTTGAACTCAATTTCTTTCGGAACCTTGTATCCGGTAAGATTTTCTCTGCAATGCTGAACCAATTCATCAACAGTTAAGGATTTGTCTTTTTTAACGACGAAAACCTTGACACATTCTCCTGATTTTTCGCTCTTAATTCCAACAGCTGCAGATTCCAACACCTTGGGATGCATTCCAACTACATCTTCTATTTCGTTAGGGTAGACATTAAATCCTGAAACCAGAATCATATCTTTCTTACGATCAACAATTGTAAGATATCCTTCATCATCAAATGTTCCGATGTCTCCTGTATTCAACCATCCTTCATCAGTAAGCGTTTTTCCTGTTTCTTCAGGATTGTTGTAATAGCCTTTCATTACTTGTGGCCCCATGACCTGGATTTCTCCAGTTTCTCCCAGTGCAAGAACATTTCCTGATTCGTCAACTATTCTTACATCTGTAGAAGGTACAGGTATTCCAACAGTTCCAATTTTAGTTTTGCCTTTTGGATTTGAACTTACAACTGGTGAAGCTTCTGTCATTCCATAACCTTCGGATATGATTTTACCGGTAAGCTTATTCCAATCATCTGCCACACTCTTTTGTAATGCCGTGCCACCAGCTGCAACAAAACAAAGGTTACTCCAATCGCAATTTTGAAATCCCTTATTGTTAAGCAAGGCATTATATAATGTGTTAACACCAGTCATCCCTGTAATTTTATACCGATCAAATTCTTTGACAACTGTAGATAAGTCCCTTGGATTAAGGACCAGTACAGACAAAGCGCCAAGATCAATTGTTGCCATGCAATTCACAGTAAAAGCGAATATATGATATAGTGGAAGTGGGGCTAATATTATTTGATTTTCTCCTTCAAGAAAAGGTTCAATAAATGATTTTATCTGTAACATATTAGCTACAAGATTCCTGTTAGTCAGCATAGCCCCTTTACTAACACCTGTTGTTCCTCCTGTATATTGATAAACAACAACAGTGTCGGGACTCGATTCAAATCCTTCAATTTTAAATTTTTTACCCTGTTGCAATGCTGCTTTCATAGTGACAACATTCCTCAGGTTATATTTTGGAACCATTCTCTTAATGTTACGGACAGCAAAATTGACAACAGAGCCCTTCATGCCCAACATCTCACCAATACTTGTAAGGATTACTGTTTTTATGCTCGTCTTATTAATTATGGATTCCAGATTGGAAGCAAAGTTTTCAAGGATAACAATGGCTTTTGCACCGCTGTCATTAAATTGATGCTCCATCTCTCGTGGTGTATATAAAGGATTTGTATTTACTACGATGAGACCGGCTTTTATTGCACCAAAAATGGCTATGGGATATTGTAACACATTGGGCATCATCAACGCTATCTTATCCCCGGGTGCTAAACCACGACTGTGAAGGTAAGCGCCAAATTGGGTACTCAGTGTATCTAATTGTTTATAGCTTATTTCTACACCCATGGAAGAAAATGCTTTCCGATTTTTAAATTGTTTACACCTATCGGTTATGTATTCGATAACGGTAGCATATGCATCCGGATTTATGTTGGCAGGAATTCCGCCAGGATAGTTCTTCGCCCAAGGTCTTTCTGTAGTCATATTCAATTATGTTGTGATGTGTATTCTGCAAAATACAATTTTTAAGAATTATTCAACTGTATTCAAATTATTATGATAAATGAAATACCATTTCACTATTCAATAATAAATAATACCTTTGCGCCACTTTTTTATTTCATAACCACTGTTTTAATTAAGATTAAAACATACAAACCTGATTCATTTATGTCTGACGATAAGAATCTTGAAAAAGAAGTTGTTACAGAAGAAACTGCTACGGAAGTAGTAGAGACTGTAACCGAAACTACTGCTGAAGTAGTAGAAACGCCAAGCGAAACTGCCGAACCAAATCTCGAAACAGCAAAAACAGCTGATCCAGAAACTCCGGAACAAGTAGATATTGAAATTGAAGATGAAAACTCTAAATTGGCAGAGTCTCCACATGATGATTATGATTGGTCAATAGGGAATAGACACACATTGTCTTATACCGAAGGTAAAATTGCTGATTTCCTGAAAGATTATGACAAATCACTGAATAGTATTTCAGAATTTGAACTTGTAAAAGGGAAAGTCTCTTCAATTAGTGACGGTAGTGTTCTATTAGATATTAATTATAAATCTGATGGCCTTGTTCCTCTTACTGAATTTAGAGATACTCCTGATTTAAAAGTAGGAGATATAGTTGAAGTATATATCGAAGCAAAGGAGGATCTTAGAGGTCAACTGCAATTGTCCCGAAGAAAAGCCAAATTGATCAATGCATGGGATAGTTTGGTTGATTCATTCCAAAATGGAACTATAATTAAAGGGAGTGTTATTAGCAAAACAAAAGGGGGATTAATTGTAGATGTTGGAGGTTTGGAAACCTTCTTACCGGGTTCCCAAATTGATATTAAGCCAATTATTGATTATGATTCATATGTTGGCAAAACAATGGAATTCAAGGTTGTAAAGATTAATGAAGTGATTAAGAATGCAGTTGTTTCTCATAAGGCATTAATTGAGAGTGATCTTGCTGACCAAAGAGACTCAATCATTTCTGGCCTTGAAAAGGGACAAGTTCTTGAAGGTTTAGTTAAAAACATAACTGACTTTGGAGCATTTATGGACCTTGGAGGTGTAGATGGCCTTCTTTATATAACTGATATTTCTTGGGGTAGAATTAATCACCCACAGGAGGTATTGGAATTAAACCAAAAGTTGAATGTTGTTGTCTTGGATTTTGACGAAGACAAAAAGAGAATTTCACTTGGTTTAAAACAATTACAACCACATCCATGGGAAGTTTTAGAAAAAGAAGTTAAGGAAGGATCTTCTGTAAAAGGGAAGATTGTTAATATTGAAGATTATGGTGCTTTCCTTGAAATCATACCTGGAGTAGAAGGACTAATTCACGTATCAGAAGTAACTTGGAGTAACCAACCGGTAAATGCTAGAGAATTCTTTTTCCTAGGACAAGAATTTGAATCAAAGGTTGTAACTATAGACAGAGAAGAAAGGAAAATGTCTCTAAGTATTAAGCAATTACTTGATGATCCTTGGGTGAAAGTCATTGATCAGTATCCAGTAGAATCCAAACATTCTGGTGAGGTTAAAAACTTAACTCCTTATGGCGTCTTTGTAGAATTGCAAGAGGGAGTAGGTGGAATGGTTCACATTTCCGATCTGTCCTGGACCAAAAGGTATTCTCATCCTTCAGAATTTACAAAAGTTGGTAATAATATAGAAATCGTTATTCTTGAAGTAGATAAAGAAAGCAGAAAACTATCTCTTGGCCACAAACAAATTGAGGAGAATCCTTGGGATACATTTGAGAATGTTTTCCCTGTTGGATCTTATCATGAAGCCACTGTAATTAAAAGAGAAGAAAGAGGAGCTATTGTTCAATTACCATATGGCCTTGAAGCTTTCGCACCATTTAAGCATATAAAGAAAGAAGATGGACAAAATGCTGAAGTGGATGAGTCACTTACAGTTAAGGTGATTGAATTCAATAGAGATGATAAGCGAATAATCGTATCTCATTTGAGATATCTGGAAGATATCAAACGTGAAGCTGAAGGTGAAGTCAGAAAAGAAAAAGACGATGTAAGAAAGAAGCCTAGGAGTACCGCTAAAAAGCAAAGTCCAAAAGTAGAAGGAACTACTTTAGGCGAACTAGGTATTTTTTCCAAGTTGAAAGGGGCATTCGCGACAGGAGCTAAGACTGAAGAAGCGCCGCCAAAGAAAGAGAAGAAGGAAGCACCGAAGCCAGTAGAAGTTGTTGAAAAAACTCCAGTTGCAGAAGCACCGGTATCAGAAGCTCCAGCTGTTGAAGAAAAGGCTGAAAAGGTGGTGGAAAAGAAAGTGGAAAAGAAGGCAAAACCTAAGGCTAAAGCAAAAAAAGCTGCTAAATCAGATGTAAAGGATGATTTGAAGAAACTAGAAGGTATCGGACCGAAAATTTCTGAATTATTAAGTACTAATGGTTATTCAACTTTTGACTCTTTGGCAAATGCAGATGTAGAAAAGATTCGTGAGATTTTAGCCGAAGCAGGTCCTCGGTATAAAAAGCATAATCCTGAAACTTGGGCAGAACAGGCTGCAGTTGCAGCAAAGGGAGATTGGGATAAGTTGAAAAAGCTTCAAGACAAAATAGATGG
>CBDFIO010000002.1:0-582500 GCA_965248155.1 Saprospiraceae bacterium | reverse complement strand
ACAAGCCCTAAAGTCTATATATTTTTAGTAGAATATTCTGGAAAGGATAACCATAGAAGGTGATAGTCCTGTAAATAAAAGGAATATATAGATGAAACGAGTAAGGCGGAACCGGAGAAATTCTGTCTGAACGTGCCAGCACCATCTGGCAAGGCTAGATACTCCCGAGAGACCGATAGTGAACCAGTACCGTGAGGGAAAGGTGAAAAGAACCCCAAGAAGGGGAGTGAAAAGACCCTGAAACCATACGCTTACAAGCGGTCGGAGTAACGTGTTTACACGTTATAACGGCGTGCCTTTTGCATAATGAGCCTACGAGTTACTCTTTACTAACAAGTTTAAGTACTTCAGGTACGGAGGCGCAGCGAAAGCGAGTCTGAATAGGGCGAATAGTTAGTAGAGGTAGACGCGAAACCGGGTGATCTACCCATGGGCAGGTTGAAGTACCGATAGTCTCGGTATGGAGGACCGAACCAGTACATGTTGAAAAATGTTTGGATGACCTGTGGGTAGGGGTGAAAGGCCAATCAAACCCGGAGATAGCTCGTACTCCCCGAAATGCATTTAGGTGCAGCGTCGTATCGGGTGTCATGGAGGTAGAGCTACTGATAGGGCTAGGGGGCTTCACCGCCTACCAACCCCTGACAAACTCCGAATGCCATGACACTGCAGCGGCAGTGAGGCTATGGGTGCTAAGGTCCATAGCCAAGAGGGAAAGAACCCAGACCATCAGCTAAGGTCCCCAAGTATATACTAAGTTGAAAAAACGAGGTGAGAATGCTAAGACAGCTAGGATGTTGGCTTGGGAGCAGCCATTCATTTAAAGAGTGCGTAACAGCTCACTAGTCGAGCGTTCTTGCGCGGAGAATAATCGGGCATAAAGTATATCACCGAAGCTATGGTCCTGACAGTAAACTGTCAGGAGGTAGGGGAGCATTCCAAATGAGTCGAAGTTGTCTCGTGAGAGTCAATGGATTAATTGGAAAAGAAAATGTAGGCATGAGTAACGATAAAATAGGTGAGAAACCTATTCGCCGTAAGACTAAGGTTTCCTCGATCGATGCTAATCAGATCAGGGTTAGTCGGGACCTAAGGTGTATCCGAAGGGAGAAACCGATGGAAAACGGGTTAATATTCCCGTACCGGTACATACTGCGACGGGGTGACGAAGGTGCGTAAGGCTTGCCTACTGACGGAATAGTAGGTTGAAATGTTTAGGCTTTGAGACCGGATAGGAAAATCCGCCGGTTGAGCTGATGCATGATAGTATCCTTTTCTGCTTGCAGAGAAGGAATATAGCCCCAAGCGGACTTCCAAGAAAAACCTCTAAGCTTCAGGTATGTTACCGCCCGTACCGTAAACCGACACAGGTAGTCGAGGAGAGCATCCTCAGGCGCTCGAGTGATTCGTGGCTAAGGAACTAGGCAAAATGGTCTCGTAACTTCGGGAGAAGAGACGCTCTGTAATACTATGGAGCCGCAGTGAAGAGGCCCAGGCGACTGTTTAGCAAAAACACAGGACTATGCGAACTCGAAAGATGAAGTATATGGTCTGACACCTGCCCGGTGCCGGAAGGTTAAGGAAGGTTGTAATCTTCGGAGAAGCAATTGACTGAAGCCCCGGTAAACGGCGGCCGTAACTATAACGGTCCTAAGGTAGCGAAATTCCTTGTCGGGTAAGTTCCGACCTGCACGAATGGTGCAACGATCTGGGCACTGTCTCAGCCACGAGCTCGGTGAAATTGAAGTATCGGTGAAGATGCCGGTTACCCGCAACGGGACGAAAAGACCCCGTGAACCTTTACTATAGCTTCACATTGAATCTGAATATAAGATGTGTAGGATAGCTGGGAGACATTGAAGCTGCATCGCTAGATGTGGTGGAGTCGTTGTTGAAATACCAGCCTTGTTTTATTTATATTCTAATCCCGATGAATTCGGGAGACATTGTGTGGTGGGTAGTTTGACTGGGGCGGTCGCCTCCTAAAATGTAACGGAGGCTTGCAAAGGTACCCTCAGCATGGTCGGTAATCATGCGTAGAGTATATGAATATAAGGGTGCTTGACTGAGAGACTGACGGGTCGATCAGGTAGGAAACTAGGCTCAAGTGATCCGGTGGTTCCGTATGGAAGGGCCATCGCTCAAAGGATAAAAGGTACTCCGGGGATAACAGGCTGATCTCCCCCAAGAGCTCACATCGACGGGGAGGTTTGGCACCTCGATGTCGGCTCGTCACATCCTGGGGCTGGAGAAGGTCCCAAGGGTTGGGCTGTTCGCCCATTAAAGTGGCACGCGAGCTGGGTTCAGAACGTCGCAAGACAGTTCGGTCTCTATCTGTTGTGGGCGTAGGAATATTGAGGAGATCTGACACTAGTACGAGAGGACCGTGTTGGACGTACCTCTAGTGTACCAGTTGTGCCGCCAGGTGCATCGCTGGGTAGCTATGTACGGAAAGGATAAGCGCTGAAAGCATCTAAGCGCGAAGCCTACTCCAAGATGAGTATTCCCTAAGGGTCGTTCAAGATTAGGACGTTGATAGGTCATAGGTAGAAGTGCAGCGATGTATGAAGCCGAGTGATACTAATTACCCATGAGCTTCCTTTTTTCTTTTTTTTAAAGAAAAAAGTATAATCGATTTTAACGTGATTTACTTCGATATTATCTCCCAACACTTGTTTTAATAACTTAAGATATATTGGAATCATAGGATTTCAAGAACGATTAGGTGGTTATAGCGAGAGGGTTCCACCTCTTTCCATTCCGAACAGAGAAGTTAAGCCTCTCAGCGCCGATGGTACTGCGTAAGCGGAAGAGTAGGTCGCCGCCCATTTTTTTACTTTATCTCTTTATTGAGATTTAGTTAAAAGCCTTACAAATTTTTTTGTAAGGCTTTTTTTATGCCCCTCATCACCGATTAAGATCAGGGTTCCTTAACTTGAAGGAAGATATACCATCTTTATCCCGATTAGATTTTTACACTTCTAGATCAAACCATCCTCTCAGGCTTGACCCAACTATCAAATTCTCTTGAAGTCAAATATTTAAGACTTAGCGCCGCTTCTTTTAAAGTAATTCCCTCCTTATAAGCTTTCTTAGCAATTTCAGCGGCCTTATCATATCCGATTTTAGTATTTAATGCTGTCACCAACATTAATGAATTAATCAAGTTTTCCTGAATCCTCTTATAGTTAGGCTTTATTCCTTTAACACAATTATTGTTGAAACTGAGCGCTGAATCCGCTATCAATTGAGCAGACATCAGAAAATTATAAATCATCATCGGTTTGAATACATTCAACTCGAACTGTCCATTCATTCCTCCAACATTAATTGCTACATCATTTCCAATAACCTGAGCCATCGCCATAGTTAAAGCTTCTGCCTGTGTTGGATTAACCTTTCCAGGCATAATTGAAGACCCTGGTTCATTAGCAGGAATTGTGATCTCACCAATTCCACACCTAGGACCAGAAGCAAGCATTCTAATGTCATTACCAATTTTCATTAATGAAACAGCAACAGTCTTCAATGCTCCATGAGCCTCAACAATAGCATCGTGCGCTGCAAGTCCTTCAAATTTATTTTGCCCGGTAACAAATGGCAAACCTGTAAGTTTTGATATGTTTTTAGCAACACGCTTAGAATATCCACGAGGCGTATTAAGCCCTGTTCCCACCGCGGTTCCACCAAGGGCTAATTCAGATAAGTGCGCCAGACTATTTTGAATGGCTATTATTCCAAAATTTATCTGTGTAGAATAAGCCGATAATTCCTGACCTAATGTAACTGGAGTAGCATCCATAAAATGGGTCCTTCCAATTTTCATCACATTAGCAAATTCTTCAGATTTTTTTTCAAATGTATTTTTCAATTTTTCAAGAGCAGGAACGGTATGCCTTACTAGTTTTTCATAAGCTGCAATATGCATCGCAGTCGGAAAAGTATCGTTGGATGATTGAGACTTATTGACGTCATCATTCGGATGTAAAATCTTTTGGACGTCTTTTAATTTTCCACCTTTCAATACATGTGCTCTATTGGCGATTACCTCATTGACATTCATGTTACTTTGAGTTCCTGAACCTGTTTGCCAAACAACTAATGGAAATTGATCATCCAGATTCCCTTTTAATATTTCATTACAAACTCTACCTATAAGTTGAGATTTTGATTTAGTGATTACTCCTAATTCTGCATTTGTCTGTGCAGCAGCTTTTTTCAAATAAGCATAAGCGCGGATTACTTCAATCGGTATTTTTTGCCCACCAATCTTAAAGTTCTGAATCGCTCGTTGTGTTTGAGCAGCCCAATATTTATTATATGGCACTTTAATTTTTCCTATTGAATCTTTCTCTTCTCTGAATTTAGTCATGTCGTTTTTTTACAGCTTCAAATTTAACTAGAATTGTACAGTGCGCTGGATGTTTTATAAATTTTGCTTCTTCTTTTTTTTATGTTGGTAGTCTGGAAGGCACATTTACTGGATGTAAGATTGTTAATGCAGAACTGGGAATTTGTTCTGGATTGGATGTAGAGGACCTTAAAGTGAATAGATTGGATAGTCATAGAGAATAAAACAGACAAAAAATACATTTCATTTTTATATAGTCCTGAATGAACAATTCAAGACTTTTTTTATTCAATAAATTAGAGATAAGAACTTTGTATTTTTAAGTTTTGATCTAGAAACATTAACAACTAAAAATAATATAATATGGCTTTTGAATTACCTGATTTACCTTATGCACATGATGCACTAGAACCAAATATTGATACTAAGACAATGCAAATCCACCATGGAAAACATCATGCCGGATATACTAATAAATTGAATGCTGCAATTGGAGGTACAGATTTGGAAGGACAAGATATTTTGTCGATTCTTCAAAATCTTGATATGAATAATACAGGCGTTAGGAATAATGGCGGCGGCTACTATAATCATTCTCTTTTTTGGAGTGTTATGTCTCCAAATGGTGGTGGTGAACCAACAGGTGCACTGGCAGATGCGATTAACGATTCATTCGGTTCGTTTGATGAATTCAAATCTAAATTTGCTGCAGCTGCAGGAACACGATTTGGAAGTGGTTGGGCTTGGTTATGTGTAAAAGAAGGAGGTCGTCTTGATATTTGTTCTACTGCTAATCAAGATAATCCACTAATGCCGGATATCGGATGTGGTGGCACACCTATCCTTGGTCTCGATGTTTGGGAACATGCGTACTATTTAAACTATCAGAATAGAAGACCTGATTATGTTCAAGCATTCTTTAATGTAATTAACTGGGACCAGGTATCAGCAAACTATAGTAAATAAGAAAATAACAGGAGGAAGTAATTGGCTTCCTCCTAAAATTCAGCATTGCCGGGGTACCTTGGGAAAGGGATGACGTCACGAATGTTATTCATTCCTGTAACAAATTGAATTAATCTTTCAAACCCAAGACCAAATCCTGCATGTTCGCAGGTACCAAATCTTCTCGTATCTAAGAACCATTCCATTTCTTCTACTGGAATATCATGTTCTTTCATTTTTCCTACCAATATATCATGCCTCTCTTCACGTTGGGAACCTCCTACTATTTCTCCGATACCCGGGAATAATATATCCATGGCTCTTACAGTTTTTCCATCTTCATTCATTCTCATATAGAAAGCCTTTATCTCCTTTGGATAATCTACAAGAATAACTGGTTTTTTAAAGTGCTTTTCAACAAGATACCTTTCATGTTCTGATTGCAGATCTGCTCCCCAATCCTCGATAACAAATTGGAATTTCTTCTTTTTATTGGGTTTTGAATTCATAAGAATTCTAATAGCTTCAGTATATGTTAATCTCTCAAAATCATTTTCTGCACAGAATCTGAGTTTTTCAATTAATGGCATTGGTGATCGCTCATGTTGAGGCTTTTGTTTTTCCTCATCAATAAGTCGATTTTCTAAAAATTTCAAATCATCTTCATGATGGTCTAGAGCATATTGGATGATATATTTCAATAGATCTTCCGCTAGATTCATGTTGTCTTCCAGATCAGCAAAGGCAATTTCAGGTTCGATCATCCAAAACTCAGCCAAATGTCTTGAAGTATTGGAATTTTCAGCTCGAAACGTTGGCCCGAATGTATATACATCTGAAAGTGCAAGTGCCCCTAATTCAGCTTCTAATTGCCCGGACACTGTAAGATTAGTGGCTTTGTTAAAGAAGTCTTCCTTAAAATCAATATTACCCTCTTCATTTTTTGGAACATCATCCAAAGGCAATGTTGTTACCTGAAACATTTCCCCAGCTCCTTCAGCATCCGATCCCGTAATTATTGGGGTGTGTAAATAGACAAATCCATTATCATTAAAAAATTTATGAACAGCAAATGAAATAGAATGCCTGATTCTGAAAATTGCCCCAAAAGTATTAGTCCTGAATCTCAGGTGAGCAATATCTCTGAGGAATTCCAAACTGTGTTTTTTGGGTTGGAGAGGATATTTTTCAGGATCTGCATCTCCAAGAATTTCTATCCGAGTAGCTTCTAATTCCATTTTTTGACCACCTCCCTGAGAAGCAATGATTTGGCCTGAAGCTGCAATAGCAGCTCCCGTATTTATTCTTTTTAATGTTTGTTCATCTAACTTGTCCTTGTTGACAACAATTTGGAGTGTATTAAGACAAGAACCATCATTAAGTGCGATGAATTGATTATTCCTAAATGTTCTAACCCATCCTTTAACAGTTGCTTCATAATCTAATTGCTCACTGGCAAGAATGGTTTTGATCTTTTTTCTTTCGGACATATGATTTATTAAATTGATTGCAAAAGTAAATGTTTAGTAGCAGATCTTAGCTCTCAAGATTAGAAATAACTTCTAATGTTTGATCGTACATTTCTCTAGGGGCTTCATGGCCAATTGGAGAATAAAGAGCCAATTCAGAACGGTCAAGAATATTTTTTAGGGTGTCTCTAATCTCTGGACTGAATTTATCATCTGAGAGATGTATGAATATTTCATCTTTCTTCAGATGTAGTGCAGGAATATTATGTTTGTCGGTAAGGTATTTTTTAAGTGCCAGGATAATCTCTTCATAAAAAGCTTTGTTATCTCCTTGTTCTAAAAATACTTGAGCTTGTGCCAATCTCGATTTTGCTTGACTATAAGCTCTTTTACTTTTTATATAGTCTGGATTTCGCTTTCCTGAACGTATTAAATACCGACTATGTAAAATCATTAAGAATCCTGAAGCAATTAATAATCCAATAATAATATAGTGAAGAAATGATCCATATGTACTAGGACCATTGTTCTTTAATTTGGTTTTATGATAAATCCCCGCCAATTTCTTATCCGTTTGGGATTCAGCAACAAAATTGTCTTTTGATCCTTGAATAACATTGATAGTAGGTAATCTACGTTCAACACTGAAGTACTTGCTGCTGTCTGGATCAAAATAAGTAAAAGTTGGAGTCAATTGATATTTGCCGGGTTTATGAGCAACAATAATAAATTCAAATTTCTTACGGTGACTTATACCACTTACAGTCGGGAAAACTTCGTCTTCAATGACATTCGGATCATACATTTCAAGATCCTCGGGAACTGCCCATCTCGGAGACTGAACAGTTTTATTATCCCCATTTCCATTAATCTGCATAGTGACTATAATGGCCTCATCAGTGGTAATACTTCGTTTTGCAAGAGAAACTGACATCGTGTATTGACCTATTGCACCTGAAAATGACGGTAGATTAGTAAAGGGGGTATTTACAACTGCTATCTTTAATCCTGTTGCTATTATTCGGCGGGGTATTAATTGAGTAGTGAAAAAGAAACTTCTTGAACTCTGTTTAGAAGCTATGCCTAGATTGATGTTTACTGGGTCAATATCATAGGTCCCTGTTTGCTGAGGAAATAAGGCTATTTTTTTAATGGATTTTGTATAGTACTCCCTTCCTTCGACAATCTCTCTGACATATGAACTTCTCTGAGATTGTAATTGTTCAGCATAAAAACCTTCAAATTCCTGATTAGAGAGAAAATTAATAGATCTGACATCAAGAGTAGTATAAATCTTATAATCTAAAATGATTTGTTGCCCTACATTAGCAACTGAATCTGACACTGACACTTTTACAAATATCTCCTCTTCCGTAGAAGTCACCTTTTGCGACCCTTTAATGACTTCAATAATAATTGGAGCAGTTTTTAGAATTTTATTTTTAACTTTTATTTCTGCAGAGCCAATATTGAGTTTTCCTAAACTTTTGGCTTGTATTGTATAAGAAAATCCCATTTTTTGACTGATAGCTCCATTGACACTTGAGAAAGAAGAAGACCTTGAAGGACCTGACAACACATTGAAATTAGTAAATGGAGGAGCTTTAAATGATGTCCCTTTTTCATTTTCTAAAGTAAATTCTACCGTGATGTAAGATTCTTGTACGACTCTTCTAGCATCTGCTTTAGCATAGAACTTTACAGATTGAGAACTAAGCTGTAATGATGTACAGCTGAAAAATAAAATGAGGAGATAGCGAAACATCAAATTTTCTTGAGTTTACGTGAAGGTTTTTTGGATTTTTTTGGATCTTTTTTTCTTATAAAAAAATCTCCGCCTAAAGGATTAAATAAATCATCTTGAAAATTCTTGGGAGAATCAATAATGCCTTCAGGGTTCGGGTAAACATTTATTTCCATAGGAATTGTTCCCAATGTATCAGACTTTGCTATTATAAATGCTGGTTTAATATACATAGTACCTAACTGACGAGGCTCAATCAAATAGCTGTAAGATTTTTGACTGGTCATTTCATTGTTAATTATTTGTATCGAACTGCTCAAGTTAGGACCTGATAATACTATAAAATCAGAAAAATCAGGAGCTTGAAAACTCCCTTCGATATTATCCAATTCAAATTTAACTTCAATGTAATTACCAAATAAAATAGAATCTGAACTTACTTGTAGATCAAATGATTGACTTTTCAAACTTAAGGTGATGAAAAGTATAACGATTAAACTTATTGCTTTCATTATTTTATTGAGATATTTTGCAACAAAATTAAATTAAACTTCTCTGTCTTGTAACATCTTCTGTTAAATTAATAATGACATTTTAAATATTTACTATGAAGGCAATAAGTTCTATTTCCAAAGCTGTAAAAATTAATATGGGTGGTGTTTTTGTAGACCAGGCTCTGCCGATAGAAGGAATTGAATCCGTGGATCCATTTTTACTTATCCATCATTGGAAATCTTCTTTTCCAGGAGGGCAACATCAAAAGGAAGTTGGGGTAGGGCCTCATCCACATAGAGGGTTTTCACCGGTTACGGTAATATATCAAGGTGCTGTTCATCATCGGGATTCATTGGGGAACGATAGTGTGATCGAAAAAGGAGGCGTTCAATGGATGTCTTCGGGCAAAGGTGTAACCCATAGTGAAAGACCATCAAAACAAATTGCTGAAAATGGGGGCGAATTTGAAATAATACAATTTTGGGTAAATACGAAAAGTAAGCACAAAATGGATGCACCCATTTATACTCCTATGAATCCAGGCGACATTCCTAATGTTTCAACTGATAAGAAAATAGAAATTCAATTGATTTCCGGAGAATATAATAATATGAAAGGAGTCATTGATACGCCCGAAGATTTACTTATAATGAATGTTGAAATGGAAGCTAACTCAGCGTATAATTTTAATATTCCTGATAATTATTCAACTTTAGTGTATGCTTTAGATGGAGGTATAGAAGTAAATCAAGAAGCCATTGGAGAAAAAACGATGCTACACTTTGATATGAGTGGGAATGAAGTGAATATTCACGCTTTGGCTAAAACAAGATTCTTAATTTTAGCTGGAAAACCACTAAAAGAGAAGGTTGTTTCATA
This sequence comes from Saprospiraceae bacterium, assembly GCA_965248155.1. Taxonomy (GTDB): domain Bacteria; phylum Bacteroidota; class Bacteroidia; order Chitinophagales; family Saprospiraceae; genus RFSX01. The sequence goes on along the minus strand of CBDFIO010000002.1, from coordinate 572,617 downwards.
CGGACCATTTGTCTTGAATTCTACAACTGAAATATTGCAAGCCATTAAAGATGCACAAATAGGAAAGATGGGCCTTTTAATAGAAGAATTCTAATAATAAAGGCAATAATCGGCTTGTGTCTACAATTGTAAACGGGTTAAATTTAGTCTAGATATTTACTTCCAAAAAGATGGAAACTTCATTGTATTAAGCATCGAGGCTTTTCTTATGGAGTACATAAGTTACACCAACAGCTAACACAAAAAAAGCTATTATTCCAAAAAATATAGTCATAACATAAGGTTTTATCATTTCTAAGATAGGAAATAAGGCATAGAAATGCAAGGATTACGGGCAAATTGCCGTGTATTAGACTAATATTTGGGAAATAACCCCTATATAATTAAGTGTATTCTTCTATTGGGCAAGATTGCTTCCTGTCATTATTACTGGTGCCTCAATACCTAAGTATCCTAGTATTGTTGGTGCAATATCTGCAAGTTTTCCGTCCTTTACGGAGCTTGTTTTGCCACTGGGATCTATGATTATTATGGGTACGGGATTCATAGTATGTGCTGTGTGTGGGCTTCCATCTTCTTTGATCATACAGTCAGAATTACCATGATCTGCAATAATAATTGTGAAGTAATTATTTTTAATAGCTAAAGGTATCAAACTCTCCAGGCAAGCATCAAGTGTTTCAACAGCTTTTACAGCGGCCTTAAAGACTCCTGTGTGTCCAACCATATCAGCATTAGCATAATTGAGAATAATAAACTCAGGATGATCAGATTCAATATACTTATGAACGGCGTTGGTCATTTCATAAGCACTCATTTCAGGTTGAAGGTCGTATGTTGCAACTTTTGGAGAATTAATTAGTATTCGATGTTCTCCTTTCAGCGGAGCTTCAGATCCTCCGGAAAAAAAGAAAGTAACATGTGGGTATTTTTCAGTTTCGGCAATGCGTAATTGATTCAATCCATGGTCAGATATAACATGACCAAGTGTTTGTGTTAAATTTTCTTTCTCAAATACAACGCTTATATTTTTAAATGATTCGTCATATTCTGTCATGCTAATCATTTGTAGATTCAAAGGTTTCATACCAAAGTCCTCTCGATCTGTTTGGCTTAATACATCATAAATTTGTCTCGGCCTATCCGTCCGAAAATTAAAACAAATCACAGTATCTCCATCTCGAATAGAATTATCTTTCTCACTTTGAATAGTAATCGGAGACATAAATTCATCGGTAATTCCACTATCATATTTTTCAAGGAGTGTTTTTAAGGGATCCGAAGAGGAAAGTTCAGCAATCTTGTGAACCAGTAAATCATATGCTTTTTTAGTTCTTTCCCATCTTTTATCTCTATCCATTGCATAATACCTTCCTATTATTGATGCAAGTTTAATAGGAGTGTCAGCAATATGTTCTAACAATTTTTTGACATATGTAAAGCCACCTTTAGGATCTGTATCCCTGCCATCTAAAAAAGCATGAATAAAGACATCTGAGAGATTGTAACTCTGACTTAATTTGCATAAAGCTAAAAGATGATCTATATGCGAATGAACACCACCATCAGACAGCAAACCCATTAAATGGATTCTTCCATTATTTTCCTTTACTGAACTGAGTGTTTCAGCAAGCACCTCTATTTCATCAAATGCACCTGTTTCAATAGAGTTATTAATTCTTGCGAGCTCCTGGTAGATGATTCTACCGGCGCCAATGTTAAGATGACCTACTTCAGAATTGCCCATTTGTCCCACAGGTAATCCTACTTCCTCCCCATAAGTGGTCAGTTCAGCGTTGGGGTATTTTTGATATAAACCATCAATAAAAGCTGTATTGGCTTGATCAATAGCGCTGACCTCAGGATTAGGTCCATGTCCCCACCCATCGAGAATAATTAGGAAGGCTTTTTTATTCATCGCGCAAAGTTACTAATAGAAGATTAACAAAATTTTATTATATAGGATAAAACCTTATGTTTGAACAATTCGTTTCAATATTACTATGAAAAACTTAATAAGAATATTTTGCATAGCTATTTTGACTCTTTTAGGAGGAGAAATTAATGGTCAGGAGTACTTTGAGTATTTCAAGAATCAGGACTTTTCAATTATAGCTAAACATCTAGATGATCAGGTTAATATCCAGGTTAATCGAGATAAAAGGATTGTAACAAAGCAGACTGCGATAGAAATATTAAGAAATAATATTTCGAGTTTTAATCCCATAAGCTGGGAGTTAATGCACGAAGGAAGTTCTGAAGGAAAAAAAGGTAATTATTTTATTGCTAAAATGTACAATACCAGTGAAGAAGGGATGAGGTTATTTGTTCATTTGGATGGTCAGGGGAAAGGGCAAAAAATTATTTCTATCAGATTAAGAAAACTCCTATAACTCTCCTAATATTCCCAAACCAAATAAAGCATAATCATATTTTACAGGATCTTTACGATCAAAACTTCTAAGATTTTCAGTGAGCTCCACAACAGATTTCCAATCTCTTTGAGTCCGACTTAATAAACCCAGTGCTCTTGCTACTCGTTCAACATGCACATCTAATGGAATCATCAATTGTGCAGAATCCATTCTGTCCCACAATCCAAAATCAACTTGAGACTTATCTTTTCTAACCATCCATCTTAAGAACATATTCAGCCTTTTACATGTGGAATTTCTTAAAGGAGTTGCGATATGCTTTCTTGTTCTGTGAGGAGCGTTATCAAGATGGAAGAATAATTTTTGAAAAGCGATCAGAGCGTCTTCAATGCTTTCATATTTGTAGAAAAAATCCTCAAGTGAACTATGATTATTATAGTACCATTGAAAAAATTCGAGGAAGTACAATGTATCTGTATATTGAAATGTCCGGTGTTTAAAATTTTCAAACCTGCGCCTGTCATCTTCCTTGTGTTCCACAATAAATCTGTATGGGGATTCTCCCATGAGACCAAATAACTCAAGTGATTTGTTAATTATTGTTGTTCTTCGTCCCCAAGAAAGCATGGAAACCCAAAATGCTGTTATTTCTATGTCTTCTCTAGAAGTATAATTCTTAGGTATGGAAATAGGATCGGATTTAATAAAATCAATGGTATTGATTTCATTTACCTTTCTATTTAGAAATGCCTTTAACTGAGAATGATTCTGATGCAGAATTTATAAGATAAATGAGTAAGTATTATTCGAGTTTTCTCTTAATCTCAATGATTTCGTATGCTTCAATATTGTCTCCTACTTTTATGTCATTGAATCTTTGGATAGTCAAACCGCATTCCATTCCAGCTCTAACTTCTTTGACATCATCCTTATATCTTTTCAAAGACCCCAGTTCAGCGACAACACCTTCTTTGGTAGGATATACGACAATTCCTTCTCTGATAAGACGGATTTTCGAATCTTTTTCTACTTTTCCTTCGGTGACAAAGCAGCCCGCAATAGTTCCTATTTTACTAATCTTATAAGTCTCTCTGATCTCTATATTACCCACTATACGCTCTTCTTTGATCGTATCTAGCATACCTTCGATGGCGAGCTTAATCTCTTCAATAGCTTCATAAATAATGGAATAAGTCTTTATTTGTACTCCTTCTTTTTCAGCTAGATTTCTCGCACCTGCAGAAGGTCTTACCTGAAACCCAATAATAATGGCGTCAGAGGCTGAAGCAAGAAGAACATCAGATTCTGCTATCTGTCCAACTGCTTTATGAATGACATTAACCTGAACTGTTTCTTGTGACAGTTTTATTAATGAGTCGGAAAGTGCTTCAATACTACCATCAACATCACCTTTGACAATTAGATTTAATTCCTTAAAAGTTCCAAGTGCTAGTCTTCTTCCAATCTCATCAAGACTTATCCTTTTACTCGCCCTGTTACTTTGTTCTCTTTCTATTTGAGATCTTTTGGATGCTATACTTTTAGCATCTTGCTCTTTGTCGGTTACTTTGAATTTCTCACCTGCTTGAGGAGCACCGTCGAGTCCTAGAACAAGAACAGGTGTTGAAGGGCCGGCAATTTTAATTTTCTTGCCTTTGTCATTAAACATAGCCTTGATCTTTCCTGCATAGGCACCAGCAACTACAGCATCACCAATTTTCATAGTACCAGCTTGAACCAATAACTTAGTAATGTATCCTCTTCCTTTATCTAAAGAAGCCTCAACTACTGTACCTATTGCGTTTTTATTAGGATTGGCTTTTAATTCAAGTATTTCCGCTTCAAGAAGTATTTTTTCCAGAAGTAAATCGATGTTTAATCCTGTTTTAGCTGAAATGTCCTGTGATTGAAATTTACCTCCCCATTCTTCAACAAGAATATTCATTTCTGAAAGGCCTTGTTTGATCCTGGTTGGATCAGCACCTTCTTTATCGATTTTATTTATAGCAAAAACGATAGGAACTCCAGCTGCTTGTGCATGACTGATTGCCTCTTTTGATTGAGGCATGATTTTGTCATCAGCTGCAACTATAACAACTACTATATCTGTCACCTTGGCTCCACGAGCACGCATAGCTGTAAATGCTTCGTGACCTGGAGTATCAAGGAAAGTTATTTTGCTTTTGTTTTCTCCGGAGCTCACTTCAACTTCGTATGCTCCAACATGCTGAGTAATACCTCCAGCTTCTCCATCAACAACATTTGCGCTTCTTATATAATCTAAAAGAGAAGTTTTTCCATGGTCTACGTGGCCCATTACAGTAACGATAGGTGCACGTGGTTCAAGGTCTTTTGGATCGTCTTCTTCTTCGACCTCTTCAGTCTCTTCTTGATCTTCAACAGATATAAATTCAACCTCATGACCAAATTCACTTGCAACCAGTTCAATGATTTCTGCATCAAGTCTCTGGTTAATAGAGATGATTACACCAAGATTCATACACTTGGTTATAATCTCAGCAATTGTAACATCCATTAGAGATGCTAATTCAGAGGCGGATATAAATTCTGTGACTTTTAGTGTAGTTTCAACAGTTTCCATTTCCAGCATTTCCTGCTTTTCTCTTTTTTCTGCTCTGTTGTCTCTTCGAATTTTTTGTCTTTTATTTTTGCCTCCACCAGAAATTCTGGCCATGGTTGCTTTAATCTTTTCTTCAATCTCTTTTTGAGAGACCGTTTTGATTTCTTCGTCTTTTTTAGCTCTGCCACCTCTCTTTTCACGCTTCAAATAAGCTTCAGCAGTGACTTTTTTCCGTTTTCTTTTTCTTCTTGACTTATTGGGATCCTGATTGCCACCTGCTTGAGATCCTTGACTTTTCTTCTCTTTCTTCTCAGGTTCCTTTTTCTTCGGTTTTTTAAACTGTTCGGTATCTATTTTTCCGACGACCTTAAGTCCTTGAAGTTGGGGAGCCACAATTCTTACAAGTTCCTCAGGAGCTTTTTCTTCTACAACTTCTTCTGCTGGCCCTGTTTCATCAGCTGGAGTTTCTTCCGGAGCAACTTCAGGAGCTTTTTCTTCCTCTTTAGCCGGTTCTTCAACCTTTTCTTCTTTCTCTTCAGGTTTTTCAAGTTCAATTTTACCTACCACCTTCAGTCCTGTTTTAGGTTTTTCAACCGCGAAAATTTCTTCGGTTTTCTTTTCCTCTTCTTTAACAGGTTCTTCTTCGGTTTTCTTTTCCTCTTCTTTAACAGGTTCTTCTTCAGGTTTCTTTTCCTCTTCTTTAACAGGTTCTTCTTCAGGTTTCTTTTCCTCTTCAACTTTTGGAGCAGGGGGCTTTATCTCAAATTCGTCTTCCTGATTTCGAGTCCCTATTACCAATCGATCTGCTTTTTCTTTTACAGCCATAGAATTGCTAAACTCCTTAATTAAGGCGTCATACATATCATCAGTTACCTTTGATGTTGGTTTGTTCTCAATTTCAAAACCATTATTAGTAAGGTATTCGACGATTGTTGTCGTTCCAACATTAAGCTCTTTCGCTATTTTAACTAAGCGTTTTGACATGTATTAACTATCTGTTTTTTCAATGAAGATTAATCATCTTCAAATTCTGATTCTAGAACCCCTAAGACATTAGCTATAGTCTCTTCTTCCAGATCAGTTCTTCTTAATAATTCTTCCTTGCTTAAATCTAATACACTTCTAGCTGTATCACAACCTATAGATTTTAAAGCATCAATAACCCACTCTTCAATTTCATCAGAGAATTCGTCCAAATCTACATCTTCAAGACCTGGCTCATCGTCTTCTCTGTAAACATCAATTTCAAATCCGGTTAACCTACTGGCTAATTTTATATTAGATCCTCCTTTACCAATAGCAAGCGATACTTGATCGGGTTTCAAAAATACTGCTGCAGTATTACTTTCAGTATTGAGATCAATGTTCAACACTTTTGCTGGAGTTAAGGACCTTTGGATGAAAAGAGTAAGATTATTGGTATAATTTACGATATCAATATTTTCATTTTTTAATTCTCTTACTATACCATGTATACGAGACCCTTTCATTCCAACGCATGCTCCTACAGGATCAATTCTATCATCATATGATTCTACTGCCACTTTTGCCCTTTCTCCTGGAATTCTAACTATTTTCTTAATCGTTATTAAACCATCTTCTATTTCAGGAACTTCTTGTTCCATTAATTTTTCCAAGAATCGACTATCTGTTCTTGACATGACAACAATAGGATTATTGTTTTTCATATCAACACGCTTAATTACTCCCTTGACCATATCTCCCTTTCTAAGAAAATCACCTTTGATCATTTCTCCTCTAGGTAATATCAATTCACTACCTGTTGCATCATCAATAATTAAAAATTCTCTTTTTAATACCTGTGCAACTTCACCTAATACAATTTCTCCAACTCTATCGGAATATCTTTTATAAATTTCATCCTTTTCTAACTCCATAATTCTGGAAATCAGAGTCTGCCTTGCAGCTAGAATTGCTCTTCTTCCGAAGTCTTCAAGTCCTAATTGCTCATAGCACTCTTCTCCGATTTCATAATCTTCATCAATAGAAAGAGCTTCAGAAACAGATATTTGACTCATTTCATCAGTCACTTCTCCATCTGGAACAATTTCTCTTACTCTCCACATTTCAAGGTCACCATTCTGTGTATTTACGATAACATCAAAGTTATCATCAGAACCATATTTCTTTTTGATAAGTGTTCTAAAAACGTCTTCCAGAACTCTTACCATAGTAGGCCTGTCAATATTTTTACCTGCCTTAAATTCCGCAAATGACTCTACGAGGTTCATTTTTTATTTTGAAAATGTTATTAAAATTTTTGATTGATCTATGTCTTCGAATAATATTTCGTGAGATTCTACTGCTTTTTTCTTTGAAGCTTTGGTCTCAATAGTAATTGACTTTTGATCTACCAAAATTAATTTACCAACAATCTGTTCTCCGCCTTTTGTTCTGGTTTCTATACTCCTGCCAAGATTTCTTTTATATTGTCTTTGAAATTTCAGCGGTCTTTCTAGACCAGGAGAAGATACTTCTAATATATACTTTGGTCCTAATACTTCCGATTCATCGAGATATGCTTCAATAGCTCTACTGAGCTTTTGACATTGTGAGAACTTAACTCCCTCGTCTGAATCGATATAAACTTCCATTTTACTACCGTTTAATGAAACATCGACCATAAAACAATCACTAAGATCGATTTCTTTAAATCTTTCTTCTGCGATTGATTTTATCTTTTCAATAAGTTTGTCCAATATCTATAAATTAAAAAGAGGGAACTTCCGCTCCCTCCTTAACAAATTGTGGCGCAAAGATAAGGAATTATTGCTGATCTTACAAGCTTTGAGCCCGAACAAACGAACAATTGCGCTAATGGAAGATATTTATCAGAAAGCGAAGGAAGCCAGTGAATTTATAAGCACTCATTTCAATTGTGATTGTAAGCTCGCTCTTGTGACCGGATCTGGCCTTGATGTTATAATAAATCAATTTGAGATTATTAAACAATTAGCATTTAGTGAAATCCCTCATTTAAGGGCAAGCACCTTTCATAAAGGAATGTTTTTACTTTGTCGTTATGCCAATAAAGACATAATAGTCCTCAATGGAAGATTGCATTATTATGAAGGTTATTCAGCCCAAGAGATCACCTTTCCAATTCGAATACTTGCCTTATTAGGAATCAAAAACCTTATCCTGACGAATGCTTCAGGAGGATTGAACACAACTTACGAAGAAGGTGAATTGGTGCTTCTTACAGACCATATAAACTTAATGCCTGAACACCCATTAAGAGGAAAGAACGAAATTAAACTTGGCGATAGATTTCCGGACATGACTACTGCTTATGATTTAGATCTTCGACACAAACTAAAACAGATAGCTTCTCAAGAAAATATCCGCCTTTTGGAAGGGGTATACACAGGATTCCAGGGTCCAAGTCTTGAAACACCTGCTGAATATAAATTCCTGCATATAATTGGTGCTGATATGGTAGGTATGTCTACAGTTCCTGAAGTTATTGTTGCGAATCATTCAGGTATGAATGTAGCTGCAGTTTCAATCGTAACAAATATTTGTTATCCTCCTGAAAAGGTTAAACCCACTTCTGTTGATCATGTAATTAAGGTTGCAAACAAAGCCTCAGTACCCTTATCAAAAATGATTAATAAATTAATTGAACTCATATAAACATTTCTCTGTTAGATATCTATTTTTGAAGGTTATAATAATATAAATGGCAAAAGCTAAGGAAGAATATTATATAGAAATTGTAGGTGCCCGAGAAAACAACCTCAAAGACGTTGATATCAAGATTCCCAAGAATAAATTGGTCGTGATTACCGGTATAAGCGGAAGTGGGAAATCATCATTAGCTTTTGATACTCTATATGCGGAGGGACAGAGAAGATATATGGAGACATTTTCTTCTTACGCAAGACAATTCCTGGGCAAAATGGAAAGGCCTGATGTTGAAAAAATTGATGGCCTTAGTCCCGTAATTTCAATTGAACAAAAAACGACTTCCTGGAATCCAAGAAGTACTGTTGGAACTACTACCGAAATCTATGATTTTCTTAGATTGTTATATGCAAGGATTGGAGAAGCATACAGCTATAATACCGGTAAAAAGATGGTTCAGTATACTGAAATGCAGATTATTGAAAACATCATGGACACCTTCCATGAAAAAAAGATTTCAATTTTAGCACCCGTTATTAGAGCAAGAAAAGGCCATTATCGAGATTTATTTGAACAAACAAGAAAGAAAGGATATACTAAAGTTAGAGCAGATGGTAAAGTATTAGATCTTAAGCCTGGACTACAATTAGACAGATACAAGGTCCACGATATTGAAATAGTCATTGACAGGATCAAAGTATCAAAAGACAAAAGAGAAAGACTTAATGAATCCATCCAAATTGCATTCAAACAAAATCAAGATTTCATTCAGATTCTTGATAATGATACGGATATCGTCAAAACTTATTCAAAGCGGTTAATGTGTCATGATACTGGAATATCATATCAAGAACCATCTCCGAATACATTCTCTTTTAATTCACCTTATGGAACATGCCCCCGTTGCAGGGGTCTAGGAGACTGCCATGATGTTGATATGGAAAAAGTAATTCCTGACAAATCTAAAACTATAAATCAAACAGGAATTGTACCCTTTGGAGAAGTAAGAGACAACTATACCTTCAAACAACTAAGACAAATATCAAAGAAATATAACTTTAGCTTTGCAAGCCCCATTTCTGATATTTCTGAAGAAGCGCTTAATGTGATTCTTTATGGAGGAGATGATAGCATGAATTTGAACTTAAGATTTGCAAAGCACGATTTCACATATAATTTGGAACATGAAGGTCTTGTGAATATGCTATATCGATGGCAGACGACATCTACTTCTGAAAAAATAAGAAGATGGGCAGAAGATTTTATGACTATAATAACCTGCCCTGAATGCAAAGGATATAGATTAAAACAAGAATCACTGCATTTTAAATTAGCATCCAAACATATAGGAGAATTGGCAGTAATGGATCTGAGCGATCTTCAGGTTTGGATGAGCACTATCCAGAACCACCTGGATGCCAAACAAAATGCTATTGCAAAAGATGTACTTAAGGAAATCACAATGCGCCTTCAATTTTTACTGGATGTAGGCTTGGATTATTTAAGCCTTAACAGGCCGACAAGAACATTATCCGGGGGAGAATCACAGAGAACAAGACTGGCAACGCAGATAGGATCTCAGCTTTCAGGAATAACATATATTATGGATGAACCAAGTATTGGCTTACATCAACGAGATAATCAAAAATTGATTTATGCTCTACAGAACCTTACTGAAATCGGTAATACAGTTGTTGTAGTCGAACATGATAAGGATATTATGTTGGCTTCAGACTATCTGATCGATTTAGGACCGGGAGCAGGAAAACATGGTGGATTAATTGTGGACCAGGGGATACCTGCATCTTTTAAAAATGGTAAAGGTATAACAGCAGAATACCTGAATGCATCCAGGAAAATTGATATTCCTTCAGAGAGACGAAAAGGGAATGGTAATAAAATTATTCTTAAAGGAGCTGTAGGTCATAATCTTAAAAATGTAAATCTCGAAATCCCATTAGGTATTTTTTGTTGCGTAACTGGAGTATCAGGAAGTGGAAAATCAAGTTTGATTAACCAAACGCTATATCCAATATTGCGGCAACATTTTTATAAAAGTATTAAGAGACCCTTACACTATGAAACAATAAAGGGGCTAGAGCATATTGATAAAGTTATCGAAATCGATCAGAGTCCTATTGGAAGAACTCCTAGATCAAACCCTGCTACTTATATCGGCGTATTTACAGATATAAGAAAAATCTTTTCGGATCTTCCTGAATCAAAAATACGAGGATATAAGCCTGGAAGGTTTTCCTTTAATGTAAAGGAAGGAAGGTGTGAAACTTGCCAGGGAGGTGGGATGAAGTTAATAGAAATGAATTTTCTTCCGGATGTTTATGTGGAGTGTGAAGAATGTCTTGGTAAACGATATCAAAGGGAAACACTTGAAATATTGTACAAGGGTAAATCAATATCTGATGTTCTTGAATTAAATGTGAACGAAGCAGTTGAATTTTTTAAGAACATTCCGAAGATCTATAGAAAACTAAAAACCCTTCAAGATGTAGGACTGGGTTATATAACATTAGGACAACAGGCAACAAGTTTGTCAGGAGGCGAAGCGCAACGTGTTAAATTAGCTGAAGAACTTTCTAAAAGAGATACAGGCAATACGTTTTACATTCTTGATGAACCTACAACAGGATTACATTTTGAGGACATAAAGCATTTACTAAAAGTACTGAACAAACTTGTAGATAAGGGAAATACTGTAGTCGTCATTGAACACAACCTTGATGTTATCAAAGTTGCGGATTACATCATCGATATTGGTCCCGAAGGAGGAAGAGGAGGAGGACAAATTGTATTTCATGGCTCTCCTGAAAAATTGACTAAAAGCAAGAATAGCTATACCGCCAGTTTTTTAAAGGAAGAATTAGCAAATTGATTTTTCACGACTCGATAATACAATTACAGCTCTCGCCCGATATTTGTACTTTTGCCCCGATTTCCTTTAAAAATAAATCAATAAGAGCTTCATGGATTTTAAAAAATTGATATCGCATTGTAAAGAGTATGGATTTATCTTTCAATCGAGTGAAATATATGATGGTTTGGCTGCAGTTTATGACTATGGCCCATTGGGAACTGAATTAAAGAACAATATCAAACAATACTGGTGGAAATCAATGGTACAGATGCACGCCAATATTGTTGGAATCGATTCTGCAATTTTTATGCACCCCAAGACATGGAAGGCCTCTGGACATGTCGATGCTTTTAATGATCCTCTTATTGATAATAAGGATTCAAAGAAACGATATAGAGCGGATCAACTTATTGAAACTTATGCAGAAAAGATTGAAGCTAAAATATCTAAAGATGTTGATAAGGCTCGATCCAGATTCGGAGAAAGTTTTGATGAGGCCCAATTCAGGAGTACCAATCAACGCATTATAGACCGGCAGACCAAAATTGATTATGCTATTGGAAAAATGAATGATTTTTTGGCAGAATCAGATATGGATTCTTTAAAATCATTAATAGAAGAACTAGAAATTGCTTGCCCTGAATCCGGATCAAGAAACTGGACCGATGTGAGGCAATTTAATCTTATGTTCTCTACTCAGTTAGGTAATATTGCGGGCGAAGAAGGAAAATTGTATTTAAGACCTGAAACAGCACAAGGGATTTTTGTAAATTTTCTTAATGTTCAAAAATCTTCACGGCAAAAACTTCCTTTTGGAATTGCCCAAATTGGAAAAGCTTTCAGAAACGAAATAGTTGCAAGACAATTCATTTTTCGAATGAGAGAATTCGAGCAAATGGAAATGCAATTTTTTGTAAGGCCTGGAGAAGAAATGAAATGGTACGACTATTGGAAGCAAACTAGATTGGATTGGCATACAACCTTAGGAACCCCGCAAGACCATTTAAGGTATCATGATCATGAGAATCTTGCACACTATGCTAATGCCGCTGTGGATATAGAATATAAGTTCCCTTTTGGTTTCAGAGAGCTGGAAGGAATTCATTCCCGAACTGATTTTGATCTTAAAAGTCATGAAGAATTATCCAAAAAGAAATTACAGTATTTTGATCCTGAATTAAATGAGAATTATATTCCTTATGTAGTTGAAACATCAATAGGGGTGGATAGAATGTTTTTATCCCAAGTAAGTGAATCTTTAGTTGAAGAAACAGTTCCTGATGCTAAAGGAAATGATTCAAGTCGGATTGTCATGAAATTGAATCCATGCATCGCTCCCATTAAAGCAGCCGTTATGCCTCTGTTAAAAAATAATGAATCATTGGTTAAGGCAGCAAAGGATGTATATAATGATTTAAAAACACAAGTCTTATGTCAGTATGATGAAAAAGATGCAATCGGTAGAAGATATAGGAGACAAGATGCAATTGGAACACCTTATTCTATAACAATTGATCACCAAACTCTGGAAGATAATACTGTTACATTAAGAGAACGAGATACCCTAAAACAAGAAAGGGTAGAGATTTTAGAATTGTCAAACATAGTGAGAAAGCATACTGATATTAATAATTTATTGTAATGACCGATTCTAGAAAGGTTCTCATTTTTGATTTTGGAAATGTTCTGATCAGACTCAATTTTGAAAGATCTTTTGTTGCTTTTGAAAACATCTTAAATGTAGATTGGTCAGACAGAATAGTTCCTCCTTCGATTCAAGAGGCGATAGCCGCTTTTGATAAAGGAGCACTCACACCTAATGAATTTATCAATCGGTTTAGAAGCTTTAATCCCGATGCGTCAGACATTCAGATAATTGATGCATGGAATAGTCTTTTAGAGAATATCCCATCCCAAAGGCTTACCTTTCTGGAAAATCTTAAATCGCAATACAAGCTGGTATTATTGAGCAATATTAATGATATTCATTTGCATAAAATCCATGACCATCTTGAAAATGATCACGGCATAATTGACTTTGAAAAAAGGTTTTTTGATCATGCGTTTTATTCCTATCATATTGGAATGAGAAAACCGGATAACAATATCTATTTACATGTCCTTAAAGAATTGCAGTGTACCCCTCAGGAAATCTTATTTATTGATGATTTGCCAAAAAATATTGAAACTGCAAGAAATCATAATTGGAATGGTGTTGTTCATAATCCTGAGAAGGATATAGAAAATGAACTGTCAGCATATATAGAACAAAGCAAATTTGGATAATGGACTTCGAAAAGAAGCTTGAAAAATTAAGAAAATATTGCGCATATCAGGATCGGTGCCATTTTGAAGTTAGGAATAAACTTATAGCGCTTCAGGTTTATGGCGAAGACCTTGAGCGTATTATTATAGAATTGATTAAAGGCAATTTTCTAAATGAGGAACGGTTTGCAAGATCATATGCCCGCGGTAAATTCAGGATGAAAAAATGGGGAAAAAAGCGAATTATCGCCGAATTAAATCAAAGACAGATTTCTGATTATTGCATTAAAAAAGGTCTTGAGGAAATTGAAGATGATGAATATGACAATGTGTTGAGGCAGATAATTATCGACAGGATCAATCAAAGTGAAGAAAAAAACAAATTACTTGTCAAAGATGAAGCCATTAAGTATGCAAATAAAAGAGGGTATGAAGCGGTAAAAATTTTTGCAGTAATAAAAGAATTGGAACTTAGTTCAAATAACCCTTTCTGAATATAATTCCTTTTTTAGCATCAAATCCGGGTTTAACACCACGATGAATTAAAGCTTGTTTATAATTATAACTTCTAGAATCGATAATAAAAACTTTACAACCAATAGCCTTCTCCAGTTCTTTGTGATTGTTTTTCCATAGGTAAGCTAGTTCATGAGCTGTAGCATTGTAAGCTTTTGACCATTTTTTTGACAGCACAACTTCCAGTGTAAAAATCCCGCATGAAAACTTTGTAAGTTTAGAAGAGAGACCATAACCAACACGATAGTACATATCGGTCTCCATGAAATGTTTTCTATTTAATTCTTCAATATTCATTGCATCTCAACTGGATGCAGAAACTATGCCATAAAGCAATTGATATTGGGCATACTATTAATATGTCTAAATCGAAGGATTAATATTGTTAGATGAAAAAATCAAAGTATTTTAAAGTTCTAAAAATTTCAGATGATTCGAAATCTAATATTCATGCTGTTTTTGTGTTCAATAATTGCATGTGAAACCACAGAAAAACAGAAAAGTGCTTCAAATGACAGACCCCTAGATCCTTGGGTATTCAGATCAGTTCTTGATGAAAATCCACGGATGATTAGCGCTGCGTTAAGCGATGATCTTTATGTTTCATACCACACACAATCCGGAGCCCTATATAAGGCTTGGAAAGGAATAGTGAATTTTGAAGGTGCTGTGTATAATACAGCTCACGGACCTCAACCAACGGCTCTGGGAGATGCGTATATAATCAATAAGTACAAAGACCCTTGGAGTTTGTTAAAAGATGGTGTAAAAACCGAAAGTCAATTTAACTATAAGGGGCATCGAATTACTGATGGACATCTTGAATTAATGTATGAATTGTCAGACCTTTCTAATAATCAGAGTTTTGAAATATTCGAATTAATTGAAGCCGGAAGTTCTTCAACCGGGCAATTATTATTTAAAAGAATTTTTTCAACCAATGGGCTTTCAGCACCATATTCAATTGAATGGTTATCAAACGTCAGTTCTGTGGTTGATAAATCTCAAATTAGATCTGATGGGAACATCAGCTATTCAGATGCTGTTGAAAGGAATTTTGATAACAGGCTATTTCAAGATTATGATATAACAATGACCTTTGATGGTGCAGGTCCTTATGAACTGGAAACAATTCTTTTAGAAGCGACACTCCTTGATCCAAACTTGGATGATGGTTTTGAAGAAGAAACATCAAGTCTTCCAATGGGGGCCCAATTAATTGCAAAAAATGATTGTAAAACTTGTCACAATAAAACGAAACAAACCATAGGTCCTGCTTATGTAGCTGTGGCTAAAAAGTATAATCATTCGGATGAAAACGTGATTATGCTTAGTTCTAAAATTAAAGAAGGCGGAACCGGACTATGGGGAAATCAAATAATGACCGCACATCCCGAAATATCTGATCTGGATATAAAGGAAATGGTAGATTATATTTTCACCTTAGCAGATTATGAGGGGGAGACCGAGGAGATTGTAGTAGAAGATGTCTCAGCTATTCCGGCTGCAGAAGTTGAAGACAAAGATCTAATCCCGGGTGCATTAACCAGAATCTATAAAATACCCACAAATACGAGGAATATTCCTGGGGATCTAGTCTCAAGAAATGCTGTAATGGCTGGTGTAGTTGCAGAATTTAATAATATTTCCGGTGGAGACTTTAAGGAACTTGAAGATGATTTTGCTTTAGTAAGTATTGGATATATTCATATTGAGGAGGAAATGAATATCGATTTTCGTTTGTGGAGTGACGATGGTTCCAAATTGTTTATTCATGATGAATTAATCATCGATCATGATGGAGAACATGGAACATCAATGAAGCAAAATTCTTTAAAGCTGGCCAAAGGATATCATCCATTTAGAATTGAGTTTTTCCAAGGTGAAGGAGGGAAGTTCCTATCCTTGAATTATAAAATGGAAAATTCGAACCGATGGGAGATTTTGCCAAGAGAGATTATTTCTCATCACAAAGAAGATCAAAACTATATTGGAGCATTAACATTACCGATGTCTGTTGTAACCAGAATACCCGGAGATGCTCTACCGGTTGACGGCGTTCATCCATCTTTCGACATTCATCAAGCCCGACCTTTGGAATTCACTCCAAAAGTTGGCGGAATGGATTTTCTTTCCGATGGACGACTGGTAGTAAGTACATGGGATACTGAGGGTGGTATATATATCCTGGATGGTGTAGATGGCAATGATCCTGAAAGTATTACTTATAAGAAAATAGCTTCTGGATTGGCTGAGCCTCTTGGATTAAAAGTCGTAGATGATAGAATATTCATTATTCAAAAGCAGGAAATAACCGAATTAGTAGATACAAACAGTGATGATATCATTGACGAGTACAGAACATTATGTGATGATTGGGGAGTAACTGCCAATTTCCATGAATTTAGTTTTGGATTAGCATATAGTGAAGGATATCTATACGCCACGCTTGCAACCGGGATACTTCCGGGAGGAGCTGGAATGCCTAATCAACATCCTGATAGGGGAAGTACAGTCAGAGTGTCTATTGAAGATGGAAGTTTTGAAAGGGTAGCCAACGGTTTACGAACACCTAACGGAATCGGTATTGGTTATGGAGACGATATTTTTGTAGCAGACAATCAGGGAGATTGGTTGCCTTCAAGTAAAATTGTTCATGTTGAAGAAGGGGACTGGTTTGGATCAAGAGCTGTAGATTTTGAGGGTACTGCGAATAAAGAAGAAAAGCCACCATTGGTTTGGTTGCCACAGGATGAAATTGGTAACTCCCCATCAACACCTATCTCTCTGAATGTGGGACCCTATAAGAACCAAATGATTCATGGGGAAGTCACCCATGGAGGTATTAAAAGAGTATTTGTAGAAGAAGTTAATGGTCAGTTACAAGGGTGCGTATTTCGATTTGTTCAAGGATTGGAAGCTGGAGTTAACAGATTAATTTGGGGACAAGATGGACACCTTTATGTTGGCGGAATAGGAAATCCTGGCAATTGGCAACATACAGGGAAATCCTGGTATGGTCTTCAAAGATTGGAATACAATGAGGAGACAGCATTTGAGATGTTAGCTGTAAGAGCAAAAAGCAATGGTATCGAAATTGAATTTACTGAAGCCTTAAAGGAAAGAGATGGATGGAATAAAGAGGACTATGAAATAAAGCAATGGTATTATCTTCCAACCGAGAATTATGGAGGACCCAAACTAGATGAAGAAACACTTAATATCAAATCTGTAAATGTCTCAGAAGATAATAAAAAAGTGTTTCTTGAATTGGATGGAATGAAGGAAGGGCATGTGGTTTATGTACACCTGAAAAATCATTTTGTGAGTTCAAATGAGCATTCTTTATGGTCATCAGAAGGGTGGTATACATTAAATCAAATCCCTAATGATCAGAATGGAGTTCGTACTGAACCCCCTGCTAACCTTGGGCATAATATGTTAACACAAGAAGAAATTGCAGATGGCTGGAAACTATTATTTGACGGTAAGTCATTTGACGGATGGCGTGGATATAAAAAGGAGAACGTAGGGGATAAATGGAGAATTGTAGATGGGGCAATGACATTAGATACGGTAAACATTCCAAATGGGAGGTGGTTTATTGAAGGCCATAATGATATTATTACAGCCGACCAATACGAAAATTTTGAATTTAATCTGGAGTGGAAAATTCAGAATTGTGGAAACAGTGGTATTTTCTTTTTAGTACAGGAGCTTGATGATTATGATGAAGCTTATTACAGTGGACCTGAGATGCAGATACTGGATAATGTTTGTCATGAGGAAACCAAGAATCCTACCCATCGGGCTGGTGATTTGTATGATCTATTAGAGTGTAAATTTTTTGCTGTTAAATCAGCTGGGGAATGGAATAAAGTTCGTCTGATTGTAAATAATGGGAAAGTAGAACATTGGTTAAATGGATATAAAATGATTGAATATGAACTGTGGACGGAAGAATGGAATAATATGATTGCAAACAGTAAATTTAAGGATTGGCCGATGGCGAAAACCAAAATGGGTCATCTTGCACTTCAGGAGCATGATGACAAAGTATGGTTTCGGAATTTGAAAATAAAGGAGCTCTAGTGTTCTGAGATTAGAAAAGACGATTGTATGCTAGAATTAGGAAGTGTAATAATACTAGGAATATTTGCGCAATGGATTGCATGGCGGATTAAAGTGCCAAGTATCTTGCCTTTAATATTAATTGGGCTTGCAGTTGGACCTTTATCTACTTTGTGGACTGGAGATGGGCAGAAACTTTTGGAGCCGATCTGGAATAATAACAAGGGTCTTTTTGCAGGTGATCATCTATTTCATTTTGTAGAATTAGCAATTGGTATCATACTCTTTGAGGGGGGATTAAGCCTAAAGAGGGATGAAATAAAAGGAGTTGGTCCTTCCATTATTAACCTCATTACATTAGGATCGCTTATTACTTTTATTGGAGGGGCAGCTCTAGCACATTTTACTATGGGAATAGCGTGGCCTATTTCGTTTTTATTTTCCGGGCTGATTATTGTGACTGGCCCAACAGTGATTTCGCCCATCCTAAGAAACTTACCCTTAAAAAGAAATATATCAACCTTGCTGAAATGGGAGGGTATTCTGATTGATCCCATTGGTGCCTTGGTAGCGGTTTTGGTATTTGAATTTATTAGCTTAACACATGATGGTGGCGGAACCTTTGCTTTCACCGGACCTGCTATCAGACAGTTCCTTTTGATTGCTTTGGTCGGTTCGACTTTAGGATTTTTTGCTGCTCATGCCCTCAAGCAATTATTGAAAAGGCATTGGATTCCACATTATTTACTCACTGTTTTTACTTTGGCATATGTGCTTGCAGTATTTATAGGATCTAGCTTATTGGTACATGATTCAGGCTTATTAACTGTTGTAATTCTGGGAATGGTCATCGGTAATATTGAGATGCCTTTTAAAAATGATATTATATATTTCGGTGAATCGATCAGTATATTATTAATAGCGATTCTGTTTATCCTCTTAGCAGCCAACATTAATATGAGTGACTTGCACTTATTATTGGATTGGCATGTGGCCGTTCTGTTTTTAGCAGTCATCTTAATTTTAAGACCTCTTGGTGTATTTATGAGTACAAGAAGATCGAGTTTGACAAATAAGGAAAAGATTTTTGTGAGTTGGGTAGGACCTCGTGGAATAGTTGCGGCTGGTATCGCATCACTTTTTGGACTCAAATTAACCAACATGGGAATTCCGGGTGCGGAGTATATAACGCCTTTGGTTTTTATGATTGTATTGGGAACGGTTATTCTGAACGCAACAACTGCTGGATTAGTGGCCAGGTGGCTTGGTGTATTACTTACAAGGAGCAATGGCATCCTTATGATTGGGGCACATCGTGCAGCAAGAATTATTGCAAAGTACTTGAAGGATCATGACCAACATGTCGTTCTTGTAGATAGCAACTCAAGTAATATTGAAAAGTGCTCTGAAATTGGATTGAATGGATACATCGTTAATATATATTCTGACGATTTAGAACAAAATGATGATATCAGCGATGTTGGAATATTGATGGCTTTGACCGGATCGGCTGAAGTAAACAATTATGCACTTAAAAATTTTACCAAAGAGTTTGGCGAAAATGGTTCATACCGATTGGTTTCAGTTAATGAATTAAATAAACCTGATGCAATTGCTCCGGAATGTTTATTCTCAGTAAAAGATGACTTTATACATCTTTTAGAAGTGTCTAGGGATTATCCTGAAATAAATGAAATAGAAATAAGAAGTAATGAACATTTTCATCAATTACTATCTGATTTAAGCAATAAGCTTAAATCAATTCCAATATTTCTATATAAGGATCAATCAGATGAATATCAAGCAATTCTATCAGATTCCAGCCAATTAAAAGCTACGGGTGGAGATAAGTTAATTTATATGGGTAAATCAGTTGAGATTCCACAAGTGATGGAAGAAACTCAATAATCGACGATTATTCCTTTTTCAATAATTTGAATAATTATAGTAATGATATCTTTCATTGTTATATGTTGGTGATTATAGAATTTTTGTTTTTAGATCTTTCCCCAAATCTTCAATCTTGTCTTTGATAACTGTTAGACTTTCTTCGACTTTTTTAGCAATGCTATTGATGTTTATATCCTCTCCTTTCATTGAAAGTCTATCACTACTTGTTTTTGCATAAGGAACTGCAATCCAAAAGATGATATATGGAAGGACACCTATTCCACTAAATGCTAGTAAAACAAATGTTATTCTAAGAAAAATAGGGTCATTTATTCCGAAATACGTTGATAAACCAGAAGCAACACCAGCGATCACTTTATCTTCAGAATCTCTGAATAATCTTTTCCCTGTTCGATAGCTGAATTCACTCATGCTAGGGGGTCCTTCATCCAAATCTGAGTCTTCATCAAATTCTTGTGGATCTCCCATTACGGATTTTACCCGGTCAATTTTTTCAATAGTAATTATTGTCCCGTTCTTTTCATCCTCTTCAAATAATTCTGCAATTCTATTTTCTATATCATATAGAATGTCTTCGACGCCATCTGATTTTGAAAAATAGCGTGAAATTGTTTTCAAGTATTTTTCGAGATCACCAAATGCATCTTCATTTATTGTGAATGCGCGCCCCGCTAAATTGATATTTATTACTTTTTTCATGTGTTTGTCGTTTGTGTAGTGTGAATCTTATTCACTTTTATTTCTTTATGGATAAATTAACTGCCTTTTTGAGATCTTCCCAAGTTTCTAATATTTCTTTAAGAAAGCTTGTACCATCATCAGTTATTCTATAATATTTTCTTGGAGGTCCTGACTTGGATTCTTTCCAGGAATAATTTAATAGATCGGCTCTCATCAATCTATTAAGCAATGGGTATAATGTACCTTCAACAACAATCATCTTTGATTTCTTAAGCTGCTTAATTATATCAGAAGGATACATTTCATTTCCTGAAATTATAGAAAGGACGCACAGTTCGAGAAGTCCTTTTATCATTTGTGCTTTTGTGTTTTCTAGTTTCATAAAACAAATATAACACAATAACAGCTACTATGCATTGCCTAGTTCCTAATTATGCTTTTTAGTAGACGGACAGCATGATTTTCTAGACAAAAAAAAGAGGACTAACTACGAGCTAGCCCTCTTTTGGTATATATGTTTTATTTTTTAATCTTTATTAAGACGAAGGACTTTAACAATATTATTGGACTTATCAAGCAAGCGTACCAAATAAAGGCCTTTGTTAAGACGAGATACATCATGAGATTGTCCAGCTCTGTGTCTTTCTTCAAAAATCTTTTTACCGATAATATTATAAACCATAACATCTGTGATGGTTTCATCATTTTTAACTTTAAAGAAGTTGCTTGACGGGTTCGGATATAAAACCAAATTATCTTTAATCTCTTCAAATGAAGTTGATACTGAGTTGCTTACAACATATGAAACAGGAAATGAATTATAAGTTGAATCGGAACCGCAAATCTCCAAAATTCTTACAGAGATATCTGCAACTCCTTCAACACCATTCGGTCTCATATACACTTGAATTTTTGATGTATCGCCAGGTTGGAAGAAATTCGTCTGGCTGCATGGACAAGTTTCTACTCCCCAGAAATAACATAAGTTAAGGTCGCAAATTTTAAAATCCCATTCTGGAGGCGCGTTACCACGATCAATATCCCAATAAAATTCTAGGGTACTGTTTGCAGTATTGACGATATGCACATTCTCTTTAAATTCTATTATATCAGGAACAACTTCAACAACAATGTTTGAATCTATTACCTCTATCTGTGCAGTAGAAGTCAGTGATATAAAAGTGAAAAGTAAAAGTAGAATGTTCTTCATAAGCGGCCTCATTTGGTTCAAAGATAAATAATTCATTTCAATATTAACTCTTAATGAGTCGTTAATGTCTCCTTAAAAAGACAAATCGATGTCATTTTTCGACGATTTTAGAATTTCAGTACAATAAATCAAGGCAAAAAAAAAGTGAGCTAACTTATTAGCTCACTTTTTCATTAAATCGTGGGTGTATATTAAATCTTATTGAATTTCAATACTTTTTGCCCTTGCTCAGATTGAATAACGACAAAATAGATACCAGTACTTAAATCAGTAACATTGTATTTTTCAGAAAGATTGCTATTACTAAACTGACCTAACGCTCTAACTGTCTGTCCCATAGTGTTTGTAATGTTAATACTGTAATCTACAGTTTCAACAAAACTTAACTCTAAAGTAATTTGATCAATTACAGGATTAGGATAAATACTGCTAGACTCTATAGCTTCAAGTTCTGGAACTGAAGTACTTACTGCTGAAGCTACTTCAGTAGTCGTAGAGTTAAATGCAAAGAAACCTTCACCGGTAATATTAGTCCAATTACCGTCAGAATCAAAAGTAACTACATTGTCTTTAACAAAATTTCCAAGAGCATCTTTTACTTCTACTCCCGGAGGTTCGTTTGTTCCTGGAGACCACCAAGTCATTCCATCACCATAGCTATCAGCTACTCTAAAATGTAAGCAACTTGCATCTTCCGGCACATCAATTTCATATTCAAATGTCATGTACGCATCAGCTCCACCTGAACCAGCATTTCCTGGACCGGCATCGTATGCATCGCCAATAATAAAAGTACCATTGTCATCTTCCAATGTCCAAGATGTTTCACCTGGATAAAAGTCCGTTGTAAAAAGTACCGTTGCTTTTCTTGTAGTTAATTCGAATTTTTCGATGCTTCCTGACACTACTCTTTCAACTGTTGCATCCTCACCGTTCAGTGTTGCTACTTCAAGTGTAAGTTCTGCTGATTGATCAAAAGTCATTGCGGGTAGATTAAGTTGACCAATATTAAAAGGAGCTATTTCTGGACCATTATAAGTAATTGTCTGATCTACTTCACCATTAACCAATAAGTTAAAAGTAGCATCTGTCAATGGACTCAACTGAGAAATGTTGTAAATATCCACAGTTGAAGCAGGAATTTCAACTTCAAAGCATGTTACTTCATTAGGTAAAGAGCCATCAATCCTAATATTAGGATCAGGATTCACTCCAAGAGCAGATAACCAAAAATCCATATCATATCTTCCACCAGGAACAGCACCAACTTCAATGAGTGTACCATCTGGTTTGAAAATATAAAGTGTTGGCCAATAAGCTAAAGATAAATCACGAGCAGCGTCGTCATTATCAATCAGATTGTATTTCAATTTTTCACCTGTGTTGAAATTGGTAGTCCAGTCTCCAAATGAATTATCTCCACCGGCGACCAACCAATCTGGAAGTGTAGAATCATCACCTTCTACAGCAAGTACTCTGATTTGATCTGTTCCTTCAGGACCATACAATTCATCAATGTTGGACAACCAATCTGATTGATGAAATGTCCAGCATGGAGGACACCATACTGCAAATAAATCAAGAACGACTGTTTTACCCTCATCCAGCCACTGTTGAACATCTATTGAGTCACCAGTATTATAATCAACACCTGTAACATTTTTAGGCATTGTTGTGCCTGAAGTTAGTTGGGCGGAGAGCGTATTTCCGAGGAATGAAAAAATCAAAATAAGTAGTAAATATTTTTTCATGAACTAAGTTTTTTAGATTAATTAATATTGAAAGTGACTAAAGATAAGTGATTTTTAATAAGACACTATATTATTGGGATATTTTGTTGCGTTTACTGATGTCCCGTGCGCGACAAAACAAAACTCCCTCATATATAGGTTTTAAATCATATGTTCCAGATTTGTGGAGTATTGCCCAAAATAAATTGTAATTCAGCGGTATTAACATCAATTCAATTCCTAACTTGCCAGTAAATTTATTTTATACACAATTTTTAATTCTTTGATGTGGAAGGAATAAAAACCTCATTATTAAATGCATTTATTGATGCCGCTTTAAGGGAAGATATTAAAGACGGAGATCTTACATCTTTAGCATGTATCGATCCTTCATCAGAAGAAACTGTTCAGCTTATTGTAAAAGATACCGGCGTCATCGCAGGCGTAGATTTTGCAGAACATGTTTTTAAAAAATTAGATCCGCAATGTCACTTTGAAAGAATAATTCATGATGGTACTCAGGTTTCATATGGAGATGTAGCATTTAGAATTACAAGTTTTGCTCAGACGCTGCTTAAAGGAGAAAGGTTGGTATTAAACACGATGCAGAGATTAAGTGGAGTATCAACCATGAGCAGAAAATTTGCAGAATTGGTTGGCGATCTTGGTGTTACAATTCTTGACACAAGAAAGACGACTCCATTACTTCGGTTTTTGGAAAAATGGGCAGTAAGGATTGGAGGGTGCAGCAATTACAGAGATGGTTTATATGATTGGATTATGATCAAAGACAACCATGTTGATGCAGCAGGAGGAGTATCATCAGCTATTCAAAAAGTTAAAAAATATCTATCTGACAGAAACATGAATCTTGGAGTTACTGTTGAGGTCAGAAATCTTGATGAACTAAGGGAAGTACTGCAGGAGGGTGGAATTACCAGAATTATGCTTGATAATTTTGAATTAAATACCTTAAAAGAAGCAATAAGGATTATTGATAAAAAGTACGAATCAGAAGCATCAGGAGGAGTGAATCTGAATACAGTTCGGGTTATTGCAGAGACAGGGGTAGATTATATTTCAGTGGGAGCATTGACACATTCAGCCGGTTCTCTGGATATGAGTCTAAAGCTTATAAAAAAATAGTGTGGATCCCAATTGAGTTGAGATCCACACAATATTCAACTTTTTAAGACCTATCCAGGATAACTCAGTATCAAAAATATGAGAAGGACAATCGAAAAAGCAAGGACTGTCCAAAATCTAAGGTCGGTCAATATGTTCTGATTTTCATCATGAATCATAAATGAGTTGGTTTTGGTTATTAAAGAGTAATGTTTGTAAACAAGCAACATTTCTGCTGCTATAACTCTCTAAGTCCAAAAAGAATACCATATGATTTTTTTCTTATGCGTTAAATACACAAATAACATAAGTGATTTTACGGTAGGCTTGTTATTAAGTAAAAGTGATATTTATTAATCCTTGATAATGAGGTGGAGTAGAAGATTATATATAAATAAATTTATTAATGGTTATTGTTTTTGAATCTAAAAAATACCCAATTTATTTAGACGCTTTTTGGATAGCTTTTTTTAGTTTTTTTATAAAAGTCGGCCCATTGTAAATTAATCCTGAATAGATTTGAATAAGATTAGCTCCAGCATTTAACATAGAAAGGGCATCATTTTCTGAATTTATCCCCCCCACACCGATGATTGGAATATTTGAATTTAAGGATCTAATATAGCGGACGACTTCAATAGATCTGTGATGCAAGGGCTGTCCACTCAGACCTCCATTACCTATGGATTTAATTTTTGCTTTTGAAACATTAAGTTTCTCTCTTGATATAGTAGTGTTCGTAGCGATTATCCCATCAATGCCATTTTGTTGAACTATTTCAAGTACATCTTTGATTTGATGGTTGTTCATATCCGGGGCAATCTTTAACAGAATTGGTTTGATTTGTTGTTGCTGATTTCTTAATTCAGATACTTTCAGTAAAAGGTGGTTCAAAGGTTCTTTATCCTGTAATGATCTAAGATTCGGCGTGTTCGGAGAACTTACATTGAGTACAAAATAATCTACATAAGGATATAGCTTTTTAAAACAGCTCAGGTAATCATTGACGGCATCTTCATTTGGAGTAGTTTTATTTTTTCCAATATTTCCACCGATGATCAACTTGTCTTTCTTTCGATTTTTAATTCGTTCAATAAGCGCATCAACACCTTCATTATTAAAACCCATGCGATTAATAAGTGCCGCATCCTCAGGCAATCTAAAAAGTCGGGGTTTTTCATTGCCGGATTGTCCTAATGGAGTTACCGTTCCAATTTCAATAAATCCAAACCCGAGAGCAGACATTGTCTTGTAATGCGTTCCGTCTTTATCAAATCCAGCAGCTAATCCTACAGGATTTGAAAATTGTAATCCAAAGACATCTCTTTGCAATTTAGGATTCTCGTAACTGAACACATTTCGAATCAATGATCCTAAGAGCGGAACTGATAATATTATTTTAAATAGGTGGGTACTTAAATGATGTGCTTTTTCGGCCGGTATTAAAAATAGTAATGGTTTAATTATCGATCGGTAAAGCACTATTTAATTTCAGACTTTAATTTATCAAGATCTCTGACTAGTAATCTCTTTCTATTAAAGGTAAGTATGTCCTGATTTCTGAGCTCGTTTAGAACTGTTGTTACAGTTTGTCTCGATGTTGCTGTCAGATTTGCAATTTCCTGATGCGTAATAAAATTTCTAACAACCCATTCATATCCTACTCTTTGTCCTCGCTTTCTAACCAATTCAGAGAGGTATTCTACAATTCTACTGCGTGAGTCTTTGAAGACCAGCGATTCCAATCTGTTTTCCATTTCGATGACCTTTGAACCCATCATCTTCATGAAGAACAGACTTATTGAACTATGGTCCTTAATAATGGACTTCATGTCTTCAGAATTAATAATGCAAAGGGTCGTTTCTTCTAAAGCAATAGCATAGTCCCTCCTTTCTGTTTCGCCAAGCATTGCCAATTCTCCAAACACTTCCCCCTTACCGAGTATTGTTTTCGTGATCTCTTTTCCATTGTCAGCATACGAACCGATTTTTATTCTTCCATTCGTTATGAAGAATATTTTATCACTTGACTGATTGGGGAGATAGACATATTCATTTTTTAAGACCGTTTTAATATGGTCATCATGTATTTTTTCTCCCATTTTTTTAGGGCAGAAAATTCCTCCTACATCAATATTTTCCAGATACCAAATGGCTTTATCGCTCATTTAAGTAGTTTTTATAAAGTTAGTGTTTTGAGATTTTCAATTTTAATGTATCCACTAATTTCTCAAAGTTAGGGTTCTTAGAGACTAACAAATCATATTTTTCTTTTGTTGTCAACATTTTGGGTTTTTTTGGCGGTTCATACCCTGGAAATGTCTCCTCACTGACTTCAAACTTTATTTTGATATCTTTTCCCGGGTATTTTTCATGAATTTTTTCGATCATTCCAACTTCCTGTTTTATAAAGTCTATATAGATCTGGGTTGGAGTCAGGATAGTAATTTGATTTTTTTCGATCAGAACTTTTGAAAAAGTTAAAGCTGTTTCCAGGGATTTGGAATCGGTATTGTTTTTATGTTCTTCTAATAAGCTACTGATTTCTTTTACAGAAAATTCAAGGCCATTAGCGGCATTTTCATTTTCCTTTTTCTTAATTGTTGCTAATAATGAGTCAATGTTCGCAGAAATTTGAGGTGCTGATATTTTTTCCGGGCTACTGCCAGTTTCTGGAATTTTATCCTGCGAAGGCTTTGGGATATTTTCCGGTGGAATTTCTGATTTGCTTGAAGGCGATGACTTAATTTTTTCTTGAGCTACTATCGGGCTATTAATTTCTTTCCTTTTATCAGGGACTAGAATCTTTTTTTTTTCAACCGCCCTATTCATGTAGCTGATTTTGCTTAAAGCAATTTCTACGGCAAGCCGCTTGTTTTGCGTTCGGAGCAAGTTTATATCCGCAGAATTCATTATTGTTAATGCACTTAACAAAAAAGAAGGGCTGGTTAATTCTGCTTGATTTTCATAGCGACTTCTAAGTTTTTCACCTACTTCGAGCAAACTTGCAGTCTTTAAATCTTTAACCATTAATAAGTCTCGAAGATGTTCCATCAAACCAGGAATGAATTGTTCAGCTTCAAATCCACTTTTGACGATTCCATCATAAATTAACATCATGGTGCTAAAATCTTCCTTGATGGCAGCATCTACTATTTTGAAGTAATAATCATAATCGAGTACATTCAGATTCTCAGCAACATCTTTGTAAGTGATATCTCCTTCTACAGAACTAATAACCTTATCATATATTGATAAAGCATCTCTCATGGCCCCATCCGCTTTCTGGGCGATCAGATGCAGAGCTTCATCATCTATATTTCTTTCTTCTTGTTTAGAAATAGAGTGAAGCTGTTCCACTATATCCTGAATTTGAATCCTTCTGAAATCAAAAATTTGGCAACGAGAAAGTATCGTTGGAATAATTTTATGTTTTTCTGTAGTGGCAAGGATGAATTTGGCATAGGGTGGAGGTTCTTCAAGCGTCTTTAGAAAAGCATTGAAAGCTGCTTGGCTAAGCATATGAACTTCATCAATAATATAAATTTTGAATGCTCCTTGCTGTGGTTGGAATCGAACTTGTTCATTCAAAGATCGAATATGGTCTACACTGTTGTTAGAAGCTGCATCTAATTCAAAAATATTAAAAGAGGCGTTCTCAAGAAAAGATTTGCAAGAACTGCATTCTCCACAAGACTTATAGCCTTCTTTCAGATCCTGACAATTTAAAATCTTAGCGAGAATTCGAGCACTTGTAGTTTTTCCAACTCCTC
The DNA here is from genome assembly GCA_965248155.1 of Saprospiraceae bacterium. Classification (GTDB taxonomy): domain Bacteria; phylum Bacteroidota; class Bacteroidia; order Chitinophagales; family Saprospiraceae; genus RFSX01. Next base: position 543,859 of record CBDFIO010000002.1, on the reverse strand, counting down.
TGGGTCCTGCAAAGAGAAATGCATGAGCTAACTGATCATTTTTAAGCGCATTTTTTAAAGTTTGTGCGATATGATCCTGACCAACTAATTCATCAAAGTTTTGAGGTCGGTATTTTCTTGCTGATACTACAAAGCTCATATAAGGCTCGAAGATATAAAGAATAATGTGACCATAAGAATTTAGCTAAAAGGCAATCTTTTTTCCGTTATTTTGTTTAACAATTAAAGCATTATTGTCTATGAAAATTGCCATAGCACAACTGAATTATCTAATTGGGGATTTCGAAGGGAATGTCAATAAAATAATTGAATACATACGTAAGGCAAAAAATGAGGGCGCTGAGCTGGTCTGTTTCGGCGAATTGGCAACTTGTGGGTATCCTCCCAGAGATTTCCTGGAGTTTAAAGATTTTATTGCCAAAGCCAATCTGAGTATTGAGCGTCTAAAAGCGGAAACTCAAGATATTGCGATCGTTGTCGGTAATCCTACTGTTAACCCAATTGTTGAAGGAAAAGATCTTTTTAACTCAGCTTACTTTATTGCGAATGATGAAGTCATTCATGTACAGAACAAAGCACTTCTTCCCACCTATGATATTTTTGACGAGTACAGATACTTTGAGCCGGGGTCTGAATTTGAATTACTTGAATATAAAGGATATAAAATCGCTTTAACTATTTGTGAAGATATTTGGAATATAGCCAACGAAAATCCTCTATATAAAACATGTCCTTTAGATCACCACATTAAGAATGATCCTGACTTTATCATTAATATTTCAGCATCACCTTTTAGTTATAAGCATACCGAAGAAAGATTAGAAATTCTTAAAGCAAATGCTAACAGATATAAAAAACCAATCTTTTACAGCAATAATGTTGGTGCTCAAACAGAAATAATTTTTGATGGTGGGTCGTTGGTTATGTCACCTAATGGAAAGGTACACCGAGAAATGCCTTACTTTAAAGAATGCATAGAATACTTTGATCTTGATGAAGTAAAAAAGGGAGCATCAAGCGATGTTCAGAAAAAGGATAGTATCACTGAGATCCACGACGCTATCATATGCGGGATTTCTGATTATTTTGGAAAACTTGGATTTACAAAAGCAATTTTGGGATTATCTGGAGGTATTGATTCAGCGGTTACAGCCGTGTTAGCAACCAGAGCTTTAGGAAAAGAAAATGTCAGAGTTCTTTTTATGCCATCACAATTTTCTTCTGATCACTCTATTGAAGATGCCAGAACTCTTGCTGAAAATCTAGGCATTCATTATGATATCATTCCAATTAAAGATATCTATGAAGGTTTTTCAAATGAATTGAGTGAACATTTTAAAGGCTTGGAATTTAATGTGACAGAGGAGAATATTCAAGCGCGAATTCGCGGTACTTTACTTATGGCCTTCTCAAATAAATTTGGTCATATATTATTGAATACCAGCAATAAGAGTGAGATGGCGGTTGGATATGGAACCTTATACGGAGATCTTGCAGGTGGCTTGTCAGTACTTGGAGATGTATATAAAACCCAGGTTTATCAACTGGCTGAACTTATTAATAATAATGAGGAAGTAATTCCTCCGAACAGTATTACAAAACCGCCATCAGCTGAATTGCGACCAGATCAAAAAGATTCGGATTCATTACCTGACTATGATATTCTCGATACGATATTATACGAATACATTGAGAAACGAAAAGGACCTAAAGAAATTATTGAAATGGGGTATGATGAACAATTGGTGAGAAGGATATTACGTTTGGTCAACATAAACGAATTTAAAAGATACCAAACTGCTCCGGCACTACGAGTTTCTTCAAAAGCTTTTGGTGTAGGAAGAAGAATGCCGATAGTTGGCAAGTATTTGAATTAGTAAGAATAGAAATTTATCATGCGATTGTATTTGAAGTGTTTAACTATTGGATTGCTCGTTTTTTCATTAGGATCTTGTAATAAAGCCAGCGATGGGGAATCTAGCCCTTCGGTTTCTCATATCGAAATTAATGATGTTGACTTGATCCGATTTGATCAGGAAATTAACAAATTGGATGTCGAGAATATCGCGGAATCATATGAAGCATTATTGAAGAGATATCCGGGTCTAACCGAACTGTATTTTCAGCGATTAATAGAAATTCCTAATAGCGATCAAGAAAGCTACTATAATTCAATTACAGATTTTTTAAATGCTGGATCTATTCAGACCTTACAGGATACGATCGATATTATATTTAAGGATACAAAAGATATTGAGTCAGAGTTGTTGTTGGCTTGTAAGTATTTAAAATTTTATTTTCCCAATATTGCCATACCAAGCTTTTATACTTTTCATACTGAATTTGGTTATCAAAATATTATATTTTCTGATGGAGACGGGGATGGAATCGGTATAGGATTAGACTTTTTTCTGGGAGAATCATTTGATTATAAAATGATAGATCCACAAAATCCATCATTTTCGGATTATCTGACACGAAGCTATACCTCAGAGCACATTGTCAGAAAATCGATGGCCTTAATCCTTCAAGATATATTGGGATCTACGAATGGTAAAAGATTTGTTGACCACATGGTTCATCAAGGAAAGCAACTTTATACTTTAGAAAAAATATTACCTCATGTTGAGGATTCTATTGTATTTGAATATTCTGAAGTACAATTAGCTTGGTTGGAAGCGAACGAGTTGGAGATTTGGAGCTTTTTTCTTGATAAAAACCTTATGTATGAGACCAATCAAGCACGTGTATTAAAATATATAAATCCCGCTCCGCATTCAGCAGGTATGCCGCCTGAAGCTCCTGGTAGGACAGCTGCATACTTAGGGTATAAGATCGTCAAAGCATTTATGCAGAAAAATTCGGACTATAGCTTACAAGAATTAATTGATTTTTCCGATGCACAAAAGCTTATGGAAATATCAAAATACAAACCACGGCGGCGATAAATATTATATTTTTGTATGTCTAAAATCACAATAATTATGAGTGATCGAACAATTCCAGTTGTAGATCTTTCCAGATTTATTCATGGGAATCCAGATGAAAAAGCACAATTTGTTCAAGATATTGGTCGTGCTTTTCATGAAGTAGGTTTTGTTGGTGTTAAAAACCATGGAGTACCCAAAGAATTAGTTGATAGATTTTATGCTTCCTCCAAAGCTTTTTTCTCACTTCCAGTAGACACAAAGAAAAAATACGAGGTACAAGGTCTTGCTGGTCAAAGGGGTTATACTTCATTTGGAAGAGAACATGCTAAGCAATCTCAAGTGGCAGATCTGAAGGAGTTTTTTCAGATTGGGCAATATGTGGAAAGTGATGATCCGCTGAAATCAGAATATCCAGATAATGTAGATGTAGCAGATATTGAAAGTTTCAATCAATTAAGTGAGGATCTTTATAAATCTTTTGAAAGTAGTGGAAGAGAATTATTGAGAGCTATCGCTTTATTTCTGGACTTGGACGCAAATTATTTTGATGATAGAATCACCAAAGGAAATAGCATTCTAAGAACGATTCACTATCCCCCGATTACATCAGAGCCAAAGTCAGCAATCAGAGCTGAGCAGCATGAAGATATCAATCTAATTACTTTATTGGTAGGCGCATCTGCCGGAGGACTTCAATTGCTAAATGCGCAAAATGAATGGCTTGATATCACACCTGAAGAAGATGAACTTGTGATCAATGTGGGAGATATGTTGCAAAGGCTTACAAATAATTATTTAAAATCAACGACTCACCGCGTCGTAAATCCACCTAAACATATGTGGCATGTACCTAGATTGAGTATTCCGTTCTTTTTGCATCCTAAGAGCAATATGGATTTGAGCTGTCTTGGAAGTTGTATAACTGAAGAAAGACCATTAGCTTATCAGCCGATTACTGCTGAAAGTTATTTAGATGAAAGATTAAGAGAAATTGGTTTGAAGAAATAATACTTTTGACTGCGGTTCAAATAATTAAATTTTAATGGGAAAGTACAGAGAATTCAAAGGGCTAGATTTGCCTGCAATTGACAAAGAGATTCTTACATTTTGGGAACAGGAGAAAATCTTTGATGATAGTATAGAACAGAGGCCAAAAGACAACACTTTTGTATTCTATGAAGGACCTCCTTCTGCAAATGGTCAGCCTGGCATTCATCATGTAATGGGAAGGACGGTTAAGGATTTGTTTTGTCGATTCCATACCATGCAGGGTAAGCGTGTAGAAAGAAAAGGAGGATGGGATACGCATGGATTACCTATAGAGTTAAACGTAGAAAAACGTCTTGGAATAACGAAGGAAGATATCGGTACTAAGATTACTGTTGAGCAATACAATCTTGAATGTAGAACGACGGTAATGCAATTCAAAGATCAATGGGATGATATTACAAGAAAAATGGGCTATTGGGTGGACCTGGATAATCCATACATCACCTTTGACAATAATTATATTGAATCAGTCTGGTGGATATTAGGGCAATTATATAATAAAGACCTTATGTATAAGGGCTATACGGTTCAGCCTTATTCTCCAGCAGCAGGAACCGGCTTAAGTACGCATGAGCTGAATATGCCGGGATGCTACAAAAATATCAAAGATGTTTCTGTTACGGCTCAGTTTGAAGTTATAAAAGACGATAGCTCTTCATTCTTATTTGAAGGTCATAGTAATAAAGTATTCTTTTTAGCTTGGACAACAACGCCATGGACTCTACCATCTAATTGTGCAGTGGCCTTAGGAGCAAAAATAAATTACGCACTTGTTCAAACTTATAATCCATATACTAAAGATCCTATTACGGTTGTGTTGGCAGAAGATTTAATATCTAAATATTTCAAGCCCGAAGCTGCTGATATTGCTCTTGATGATTTTGAAGAGGGATCCAAAATTATTCCATATAAAATTCTGAAAACTGTTAAAGGAGCAGACATAGAAGGCGTTCATTATCATCAATTAATGCCATATGTACAACCGGAGGAGGGGGATGCTTTCAGAGCTATTCTAGGGGACTTTGTATCCACAGAAGACGGTACCGGTATTGTTCATACGGCCTCAGTTTTTGGTTCTGATGATTACCGGGTTTGCCAACAAAATAATGTACCCTCCATTCTTGTCAGAAAGGGAAAGGAATTGCTTCCTTTAGTGGATCTTCAGGGAAGATTTGTAGAAGAGGTGACAGACTATCCCGGTGAATATGTTCGCGCTGAATATTATTCTGATGAAATTAGGAATGAAGAAGGTTTTGAATCAACTGATTTAAAAATTGCGGTAAAGCTCAAAAAAGAGAACAAAGCTTTCAAGGTTGAAAAGTATGAACATAGTTATCCTCATTGCTGGAGAACAGATAAACCGGTGTTATATTACCCGCTGGATAGCTGGTTTGTGAAGACATCAAGTTTGCGGGATAGAATGGCTGAACTAAACAAATCTATTAATTGGAAGCCTGCACACACAGGCGTCGGTAGGTTTCAAATATGGCTTGAAAATCTCATGGACTGGAATCTTTCCAGATCTAGATTCTGGGGAATTCCATTACCTATATGGAGAACCGCTAATAAGGAAGAAGAAATTTGTATTTCTTCCATAGAGCAATTGGCAGAAGAAATAAAAAAATCAAATGAAAGTCTTGGATTGAATCAAGAGCTTCCTTCTGACTTACATAAACCCTATATCGACAATGTAATCTTGGTTAGTAATTCAGGAGCAGAAATGCTAAGAGAGTCTGATCTAATTGATGTTTGGTTTGATTCTGGTTCAATGCCTTATGCCCAATGGCATTATCCTTTTGAAAACAAAGAAGTTTTTGAAAGAAATTTTCCTGCAGATTTTATAGCTGAAGGAGTTGACCAAACCAGAGGCTGGTTCTATACACTACATGCAATCGCTTCGATGGTTTTTGATAAGGTTGCTTTCAAGAATGTTGTTTCTAACGGTCTCGTACTCGATAAGAAGGGACAAAAGATGTCAAAAAGGCTAGGGAATGCCGTTGACCCATTTGAAACGCTGGCTAAGTATGGAGCTGACGCTACACGATGGTACATGATGGCCAATGCAAATCCATGGGACAACTTAAAATTTGATTCCTCAGGAATCGAAGAAGTAAAAAGAAAATTTTTCGGCACCCTGTATAATACCTATTCTTTCTTTTCACTTTATGCCAATATCGATAACTTCCAATATGAGGAAGACAATATTCCTTTGGAAGAAAGACAAGAGATTGATAGGTGGATAATATCCTTATTAAACTCTCTAATTATAGATGTAGAAGCGGAGTATTTGGATTATGAACCAACAAAAGTCGCAAGAAAAATACAGGAGTTTGGTGAATCTCATCTATCTAACTGGTATGTACGATTATGCAGACGTCGATTTTGGAAGGGAAGTTATACTCAGGACAAGATATCTGCATATCAGACCCTCTATACTTGTCTATCTACTATTTCAAAATTGATGGCTCCTATTTCCCCATTCTTTTCAGATTGGTTGTATCAAAACTTAAATTCTGTGAGCCAGAATGAAGATCATAAATCTGTGCATTTATCCCTCTATCCAAAATCTGATGAAACTGCGATTAACAAAGACCTGGAACAACGGATGGATTATGCTCAAAGGATATCATCCTTGGTTCTATCCTTGAGGAAAAAAGAAAAGCTTCGCGTTAGACAACCGCTGAACAAGGTTTTATTACCGGTATTAGATCAGAAGTTCGAAGATCAAGTTAAAGCTGTTGAAGATCTAATATTACATGAGGTCAATGTAAAAGAAGTTGAATATATCAAAGATGCATCTGGCGTTATCAAGAAGAAAATTAAGCCCAACTTTAAGACTTTGGGTAAACGTCTGGGGCAACATATGAAACAGGCGGGTCAGATTATTATGGGCTTTAGTTCAGAAGACATCGCAGCATTAGAAAAATCCGGTCAGTATATTTTAAATATTGAAGGCAATAGTTTTGAATTATCTGTTGATGATTTCGAAATAAGTGCTGAAGAAATACCGGGATGGCAAGTGGCTCAGGATGGCGATATAACGGTAGCTTTAGATATAAATCTAAGCGATGAATTAATTGCTGAAGGTATGGCTAGAGAACTTATTAATCGGATTCAAAATATTAGAAAGGAAAAGGATTTTGATGTTACAGATAGAATCCGGATTTCAATCGAGAATCATGAAAGTATTCAGAAAGCCATTTCAGATTATGGAGATTATATCAAAACTGAAGTACTTGCTGATCTGATAGATTTTAGAGAGCTGAACATTGGTGAATTGATCAAGCTACCGGATGATGTCGAACTGAGAATTGAAGTTTCAAAGGCTTAAAATTACTTAGAAATTTCATGATGTTAGCTGGGCATTTATATTTTAATAAATCCTTTAGTTTTCATTCTTGAGTTTCCAATAATTTGATAAAAGTAATTTCCACTAGATAAAGAAGATGTTTCAATCTTTATATTATGGTTTCCAGCTTGAAGATGTTGATTCGTAATAACCTTTAATTCTTGACCCAGGGCATCGAACAAGCTCAATCTAATGTGTTCTCCTTTAGATTCGAAACTGATCGTCATCCAATTGGTACATGGATTCGGATATGAACTGATTTCGATAGTCTCAATTTCAATATTTTGATTGGCTGTAGTTTGATTACAAGACTTAATAATTGGAATATATTGAAAATCTTCAAATAGGATCTGACGAATTTCAGATTGATCTACACCAAACCAATCCATTAATATAGAGCCATAAATGGATCTAAAATCAAATTGCATTGGGACCCCATCTTGAAAACTTGGATTTTGAGGCAACTCTGGACTTTCTCCTATAATACCCGGATTGACACATGAACCGAATAACATTATTGGAGCTGCAGTTCCGTGATCTGTACCCAGGCTATCATTTGAACGAATCCGTCTTCCAAATTCAGAAAAAGTCATAGTCATAACTTTTTCTTCTAAGCCCATAAGTGTAAGATCATCTTGAAATGCAGTGACGGCCTCAGAAATTGATTGCATTAGAACAGCATGATCACCCGTTGTTGTTTCTCCTTCTACAACTTGATTTGCATGTGTATCAAAACCTCCAATATTTGCGATAAATATCCTAGTCCTCAATCCACCTGCGATTAAAAGAGCGATTGTTTTCAGTTGCTGAGCCAGATTGTTGTCATCGTTATAGAGCAAAGACATATTGGTGCCCATATTGGCTGCATCACTTACATTATCTGCATAGGCATTGGATTGCGCAATAATTGCTCTTAAAAATTCCAGTTCCATACCGTATGGAGTATCGGGAGCTTCGTCCTCACCGCCTTCAGCAAGAGGAGCAAGAGAGAATGGATCTCGAAGTGCAATACTGTAGTTAGATGAAGATCCTTGACATGTTTCATGGACAGTCGACCCGATTGAAATTGCAAATGGATCTGGGCAATCATCATTTGGATATCCTTCAGGAAATTCAGGAAACCGATTTTCAAGATATCTTCCCAACCACCCTGTTGACCAGAATTCGTCCGCCGGAGAACCGGAAGTCCAAATATCTGTAGACCTGAAATGAGATCTATTCTGGTTAGGATATCCTACGTCTTGAACGACAGTCATTTTGGCGTCGTCATATAATGATTTGATGCCTTGCATATTGGGATGTAAACCAAAATTCTGTTCAATATTTATGATATCATTTTGAGGTATGATGATATTTGACCTTACATTGGAAAGTAAATCATATTTGTCCAACGGAATGATCATATTTAATCCGTCATTACCACCATTGAGCTGAATTAGAACCAGGACATTGTCATTATTATCATCTAGACTATTAAACATATGACTTCTGCTGAATGCAGAAATTGGCAATCCATTTATAAAGAAAGGAATTGTTAAAGCGCTACCGGATTGTAGAAATGATCTTCTTTTCATAATGTAAAGTTTTAGATTCAGTTAAGTTAACGTGAGTTCGATGTAAGACTAGGCCAAAAGGAGTTGTTTGGTATCGACCAGATTCTTATAAATGGAGGGTTTAGATTCTTTAAACCCGTAGGCACAAAGTCCACCAAGTATATTGACGAAAAATCCGGCAAAGGAACGATGCCTTGTATGTTCGATCTGTGAAATATTTTTGAGTTGGTCAATAATGGTTTCAGAGATAGCAAGTTTTCGGAGCAGAAGAGCATCCTGTAGGGGTGTAATCATTTTGGATTTCATATTCCGTCTCAACTTAGTAATCAAATGAATACCTCTCAAGAAAAGAGTGTCAAAGATTTGCTTGTTGACAATATAGCCTTTATCACCGAACAACCGGCCATAGACCTTCTTCATAAACCGTTTACACTTCAATACGGCATTATCATGCACATTGCCCGGAGTGAGTTGAAAATCAATCACTTCGCCCCGGTCATTATGAACCAGATGAAGTTTGAAACCATAAAACCAACCCTTTGAAGTCTTGCCTCGTTTGGCCAGTCCAGCAAACACCTTGTGGGAATGAATCCTTCGATTGTGACAGACCCGGATACTGGTTGAATCAATAAAGGATATCCCACTACATTTACCCATTCGGTACATCTTTACAAACAAGGCTAATGGTAGGACCGCTTTGGTTTGCAACTCCACCATCCGATTATAAGATACCAGATTGGGAAAATAGCCGCGCATATGTTGGCAGACATGATTCTGGTAAAAGTGCTTAAAGCAACGGTATCCACTCATATGAAAAAATACGATGATGCTCATCACCTCGCTCATGGATAACCTGCAGGTACGATTCCGTCGATTTTTCTTTCCCTCTAGGGTATGAGATTTTTAAAAGTGATCAAAATCGGTGAAAAAATCATCGAAAGCACAGAAAATTGCAATAATTTGACTATCTTTCATAGTAGAGCTTTTTTGTTTTAATTAATTGATTATCAACTATTAAGATAAACAAAATTGCTCTTTCTTTTTATCCTATTTTTCCACTTCCTTACGTCGAACTCACGTTAACTTAAGTAGTATTCAGGCATACTGAAAAAAGCTGTAAAGAGAGCTCTCAATTTCGTGAGAACAGATCGACGTTTGTCTTCATTTTCTGGGTCTACGACATAATCCCCATATTCTACAGTCCATTCAAAATCTGGCAATCCAGGTATTAAAATTTCCTTTAGAAAGTCTTTTTGTATTTCTGTTATACTGTTAGGGAAAATATACCTGGCTATTTCATAGATCAATTCATTGGGATCATATGGATTGTCAAACTTTGAAATATATTCAAGCAAATCAATGGTCAATATATAATCTCCAAATGCGACATTGCCCGAGACTATTAGGTTGGTTATATTCTGTCGATTGGTAAGTGTGACTGCATTAATCCAAATTCTATAGAATTGTGGTTCCTGATAATATGGTTTCCATCCTGCAACATTTGGTGGTTCGAAATAGACCATCTCTAAGTTTTCAAATATATTTACCAATCTTGCTATCAGATTGTATTGAAACAAATTATTTGGAGGAAAACGCAACTGATGTTGGATGATCATACTGGAAAAAAAATCTAAAGGATTCTTGACCATTGGACCAACACTACAGATATTATAAAAATGAGCACTGCTTAACAGCGTTTTTATTACTGGAGCTACGTCGTAGTTGCTTTCACGGAGTAAGGCAACCATTGGCTCAATAATCTGTGCTTCTACATCATCATTTATATCATAGTAAACGAACCAACGATAGAGTTTCCTGGAAATAAATTTGCTCACTTCTTCCTGTTCAAAAACAAGATCAACTAGAGAAAGATATTCGCCTTCAGCCTGATTCGAAATTATTGTGTTATTAAATCTATGGGAGAATTGTTTTGAACTATTATCATGTAAAAAATTGACATATCTTGATCCTGCAGGTGTGCCATCAGTAGTTCTATATCCAACATCTCTCCAGCCGGTAAATACTTTGGCGGCAGCAACAACATCATCTTCTGTAAATGTAGAGTAATCACTTGGTCCCGCTAAAGCACCTTTGCCAATTGTGAATAATTCAAAAAATTCTCTAGCGTAATTTTCATTAGGTGCGTTTCTATTGTTTTGATTGCCATTTAAGTATCTCAACATTGCCGGATCAACCGTAATTAGAGCTGCCAAATCTTTGAAATTACCTAAGGCATTAACTCGTAAGGTGTTAATATATTTAAATACGAAATTTGGATCTCTAACAACACTTAATTGAATAACAAAATGATTGTGCCAAAAAAGGGTCATTTTTCCCCTAATGTTGAGACCTGATTCTAATATTGTTTTTAATTCCCAAGCTCTGAGAGAAGCGACACGAGAACCAAATTGCTGCTGTGCATTTTGTTGATCATTATCTCTACCAAAATAGGGTTTGTTAATCCACGATTCCCCTATTGGCACTTCAGGATCATCTTCAAAAGCAAAATTTATCGGCTCGCTAGGAAGCGGTAATTCCATAAATAATTCATCTATGACAATTTCCAATGATTTGTCAGCTGCTTCTTTGATCTGTTGATGATCTGCACCAAAAGTCGACCTTCGATAGAGATGGGCGGCAGTTTCAAAATTCCATTCTCCCGAATATTTTTCCAAGCCTTCACCTCCAGGTGGCAGAGGGATCGTAGTATTATTGTTTGAATTGTTTTTTATTCTGGAAAAATCCAGGAATTGGCTTCGAGTATACGTTTTTGTCATAAGCGGAGAATTGATTACATAATGCTTAGATACCTTTCATTCACGAAGGTTTAAATAAGATTTACACCTCACATAATAATATAAGAGAAGAAAGTTTATTATGTACTCAAATGGAGGCGATTTTTATTCCAATCCATAATCCAGCAAGACAGAGGATAATACTTGATAGGATATAAATAATGGGCAATATTGAATTTTGACCCTGAATCAAGCGGAAAGTTTCAGCAGTAAAAGTAGAAAAGGTGCTAAATCCTCCACAGAATCCAGTCATTAATAGCAATTGATATCTGGTATCCAGATTTTTATTCATTAATAAGGCTAGAAGGTAACCCAGGAAGATGCAACTTATAAGATTGGTCAGAAAGGTAGCACTCGGAAATCCCTGGCTGGAATCAGGAATCAATTTGGAAAGACCATATCTCGCTATTGCACCAAATCCACCTCCAATAAAGACATAAACAAAGCTCATGAAGTTCTCAATTTTTTGGGCGTTTTGAGAGATAAGAAATAGTAAAGGAAAAAGCTCATCAGCGAAGCAAGACCTACAAGGAGTAATAATAAAAGCAGGGTGCCAAGAAATTGGAAATAGAATGCGACTATTATTAAAAGGATATTGACAACAAGCAATGTGAATGTAGCTTGCATATGGGATAATCCAGCATTTAATAACAAATGATGAATATGGTTTTTATCCGGTTTAAATGGAGACTTTCCTTTGAACATCCTTGAAAGAAATACTCTGAGTGTATCAAATAAAGGAATTATGAGTATACCAACTGCTACAGCGGGTGGAGCTCTAAAGGCATATTTTGAATCATATAATATCTGATGATGTTCTATAAAATTTATTGCAAGTATGCTTGCAACCAGACCCAATAAAAGTGATCCCGTGTCTCCCATAAATATTTTGGCAGGAGTAATATTATAATATAAAAATGCGACTACAGATCCGGCCAATGCAAAAGAAACAGAGGCCAATTCCATTCTATCAACAAGAAAAAACCAAGTCCCGAATGTAATTGACATAAGAATGCCTATACATCCTGATAGTCCATTAATACCATCGATGAGATTAAAGGCATTTATAATTATTACGATAGTAAATAAAGTAACGAGAACGCTTAACCAAAAAGGAACTTCGGTAATACCAAATAATCCGTAGAAACTGGTTAGTCTAATTTTGGAAAAGAAGATAAGAATTGAAGCGGCGAATATTTGTCCTATCAATTTTTTCCAAGGAGCAATCGGGTCGATATCATCTTTTGCTCCTATTAAAAAGACAATTATAAAAGCGCATAAGATATATTGTAAGTCCCCAAAGTAATGAAAGGGGGTCCATAAGATAATTGAGAAAATACTACCGGCAAATATTCCTATCCCCCCCAATGAAGGAGTACTGACCTGATGGGCTCTCCGCTCATCCGGAATGTCTACCAATTGCTTTTTTCTTGCAACACTTATAATAGAAGGTATTGCGAAAAAAGTCATCAGAAAGGCAGTAATAAATGCCAGGATAATGTCATACATAGAATAAGATTAGTTCTCGAAAATCTTGAATAACTCTTGGCCCATTTTACCTAAATCACCCAACAAACTTCCTAAAATTACTGGAAGCTCATTATCTAAAAGTTCAGCCAAAGAATTCAGATAGTCAATACCTGATGTTTGGATGACACTGAGCACCTCATCCTTAACATATTTTTTGAAAGGATCTGAATCTGCATCCGACAGGAGTTCTGACATTTTCCCTTCATATATCTCCAGATAAAATCCTAAAGATGCTTCCCAGAAATCTTGTTTTTCCTCGATGCTTAATTCTTCACTGAATTTTTTATAACAATTATTGACAATATTCTCATATCGAGTTTCGAATTCATTTTTAGATGCTTCTTTAAGTTCTGAACCCTCCTGTTCAAATTCTTCAATAAATGACTTAAAGCTGTCTAAGAATTGGTCTTTTGTCTGACATGGATCCTGTCCACAAGAACTGAATAATAAAAGAACTATTAAGAAGCTTAAAAAATTATGCATTTTAAAGGTCATATTGTATATATATTTTAGGAGATTTACTTTTGTTAAATTTAATAGAAAATAAACTGGGCTTTTTGAAACTCTTACAAACCTAGGCTTTTTTTTATATGCTGGAATTAAAAAGCAAAATTGATTTAGAGAAATTACCCAAGCACATAGCGGTGATAATGGATGGTAATGGCCGATGGGCAAAGAAGCATGGCAAGCCTCGTGTTTTTGGTCATAAAAATGGAATCAAGGCTGTTAGAGAAATTTCCGAAGCGGCTGCAGAAATTGGAATCCAATACTTAACACTTTACGCCTTTTCAACCGAAAATTGGAACCGACCAAAATTAGAAATCAATGCACTTATGCACTTACTTATAGAAACAGTAAGGAATGAAATTAGCACATTGAACGAAAATGATATCAGATTATCTGCAGTTGGTGATTTACACAGCCTTCCTGCAAAAACATATAATGCCCTTATCGAAGGGATGGAGAAAACCAAGAATAATAAAAGAATGGTATTGACCCTCGCGCTTAACTATAGTTCAAGATGGGAGATCACAGAAGCGGTCAAATCATTAGTAAAAGATATTAAATCCGGAGAAATTGATGAAAAAGATATTGATGATAAATTATTTGAAAATTATCTTAAAACACATGATATACCTGATCCGGAAATGTTAATAAGAACAAGTGGAGAATATCGAATAAGCAATTACTTGCTCTGGCAAATTGCTTATGCAGAGCTCTATTTTACTGACATTTTTTGGCCAGACTTTCGAAAAAACCACCTATTCGAAGCAATTATCAACTTTCAAAACCGGGAAAGACGGTTTGGAAAAACCTCGGAACAACTAAGCTCATAGAAGACAAAGCAACCTGCGAGAGCAAAAAATTCATACCGATTTAATTAAAGATTCGTTAAACCATTGAGAAAGAAAGAATAAAGTGAGTACGTTTGCATTCCTTTACAAAGATTTATTGCTTAGATGAGAAAATTTACCCTGTCCCTTTTTGTTTGTTTTGTCCTGTCAATAACCAGCTATGCCCAGGAAGAAGGTGTTTTGGATACCTATGATTATGCAGAGAAGAGAACTTTTAACATAGCAAAAATCACCATTACCGGAGCAGAAAGCAGGGATAGAAATGCTATTAAATCCATTGCAAGTCTAAGAGAAGGAAAAGAAATTACCATTCCTGGTGATGATATTCCAAAAGCGATCAAAGCCCTTTGGAGATTGCAACTTTTCGAAGACGTTCAAATTATTCAGGAAAAAATAGAAGATGATTTAATTTTCCTTGAAATAATTTTAAAAGACAGACCTACGCTTTCCAGATACAGCATACAGGGTGAAAATAAAAACAAGCATAGCGATCTTACAGAAATCATCGATAATGTAATTAAGAAAGGATCCATTGTCACAGAAGACATCAAAAATCTAGCTGAAGTCAAACTCAAGGAATTTTACGTTGAAAAAGGCTTTTTCGACACGCAAATTGAAATTGAAGAGTTAGAAGATGACCTAAAGGAGAATGCCGTAAGATTGGTTTTTAATATTGATAAAAAGGAAAGAGTAAAAATCGCCAATATCAATATTATTGGTAATGTCCAAATCAGCGATAATAAGCTGAAGAAGAAAATGAAGAATACGAAGCAGAAAGCGACATTACTTAAAAAGTCAAAATTTGTGAAAAGTGATTATAAAGATGATAAGAAAAACATAACTGATTTTTATCATTCGAATGGATATCGTGATGCAATAATTACATTCGATACTTTATATAGAGACTATAACGGTGAACTCCAATTAGAACTTCATATTGAGGAAGGTAACCGGTATTTTTTCAGAAATATTAATTGGAAAGGGAATTCAAAATATAACTCAGACTATCTAAGCACTGTTTTAGGCATCAATCAAGGTGACGTCTACAATCCAGAACTTTTGGAGAGACGATTATCCTTCAGCATGGATGGAAGAGATGTATCTTCATTGTATCTGGATGATGGGTATCTGTTTTTTAGCGTAGATCCTGTGGAAGTAGCGATTGTTGGTGATTCAATAGACATGCAAATGCAGATCTATGAAGGTGCTCAGGCCACAATAGCAAATGTTGAAATAAAGGGAAATGATCGTACGCACGAGCATGTTGTCAGAAGAGAATTAAGAACGAAACCAGGAAATAAATTCAGTCGTTCCGATATTATAAGATCACAAAGGTCAATTATCAATTTAGGATATTTCAATCCTGAAAACTTAGACATACAAACTCCCGTAGACCAACAGAATGGAACAGTTGATATTGTTTATGGAGTAGAAGAAAGACCTTCAGATCAGTTAGAATTGTCTGCGGGTTATGGTGGTCAGACAAGTGGTCTTATTGGAACGCTTGGAGTAACATTCAATAATTTTTCTCTTGCGAACATAAAGGATAAATCAACATGGAGTCCCTTACCACAAGGGGATGGCCAGAAATTGTCATTAAGAGCACAGAGTAACAGTAGATTTTTCAGATCGTATAATTTTTCCTTTACTGAGCCATGGCTAGGAGGAAAGAAACCAACTTCTCTTACTGTAGGAGCCGTTCATTCTGCTTTTGACAGAGAATTGTTTGCTCAAGGCTCTCTAAATATCACTAGAGGATTTATAGGTCTTGGTTCACAACTCAAATGGCCGGATGATTTCTTTTCGACAAGTACAACTTTAACCGTTGAATCTATAAAACTTGAAGATTATCGCTTTGGGCAATTTTTTGTTGAATTAGACAATGGAGAATTAATCAATATCGATAATGGAAATTTCAAAAATTTCAGTATTAATCAGGTCTTTTCCCGTAGTTCTGTAGCAGACCCTATTTTTCCAAGGAGAGGATCAAGGATTTCATTATCAATCCAAATGACACCCCCTTATTCCCTGTTCAGAAGTGATGATTATTGGGTGTTGGATGAAGGAGAAAGACTTATATTGATCAATGATGCCAATAGAGAAAGGGGGCCTGGAAATCCGTTGACACCTGCTGAAGAGCGAAATTTGATTCAGACAAGTGAGAATGCCAATAAATATGAATGGCTCGAATATCATAAATGGCGTTTTAATGCAGAATGGTATTATAATATCGTAGACAAGCTTGTACTCTCAACCAATATTAAATTAGGATTTTTAGGAGCTTATAATAGTGATATAGGAATAGCTCCGTTTGAACGATTTGAACTTGGTGGTGATGGATTATCCAATCAGAGTGTTGGAATTACAGGAAAAGATATCATTTCACTGAGAGGTTATGGAACCGAGCATCTTCCACAAAACAGTAGGGGAGGAGCAGCTGTTTTTGATAAATTCACAATAGAATTAAGATATCCACTTTCCTTGAATCCTAACTCCTCAATTTATGTGCATACCTTCGTACAAGGAGGTAACTCATGGGCAAGTTTTAAAGACTTTAACCCATTTGAGTTAAACAGATCTGCAGGGTTTGGAATGAGAGTATTCCTTCCGATGTTTGGATTATTAGGATTTGATTATGGTTTTGGCTTTGATAAAACTTCAAATTTTGGACAGTTTAATATCATTCTTGGATTCGAACCTGAATAATTACCATCTTTTTATCTGGTAGGGATACCGGATTTCATAAAATTTCTTAACGAGGACTTCAATCTTACTTCGTAATTCTGATAAGTTTTCTTTGTGTTTTGCTGAAATGAAGGCATTGTCATGGTCATAGTTGTTTTTCATGGTATCCTTTATGTCTTTTAGAATATCAGACTTGACTTTTTCTTCTAATAATTTATCAAAATATCTGAGCCGGTACAAATCAAGTTTATTAAAAACCATTAAGGTTGGTTTTTCAATACACTCTAAATCTTTGAGTGTTGTATTTACTGTTTTAATATGCTCTTCAAATTGGGGATGAGCGAAATCTATAACATGAATTAAAATGTCACTCTCTCTAACTTCATCAAGTGTAGATTTAAAACTTTCTATTAGGTGATGTGGTAGTTTTCTAATAAAACCAACTGTGTCGGATAGTAAAAAAGGCATTGTTCCAAATACAACTTTTCGAACGGTGGTATCCAATGTGGCAAACAATTTGTTTTCAGCGAAGACTTCCGATTTACTCAATAAGTTCATCAGTGTAGATTTTCCAACATTTGTATATCCGACTAAAGAAACCCTTATCAATTCTCCACGGTTTTTTCTTTGTGTTTGATTTTGGAGATCTATTTTTTCCAGTTTCTTTTTTAGTAAAGAAATTTTATCTCTTACGATCCTTCTATCCGTTTCAATTTCTTGTTCCCCAGGTCCACGCATTCCAATTCCCCCTCTTTGACGCTCTAAGTGGGTCCACAATCCTCTAAGACGTGGTAATAGGTATTGCATCTGAGCCAGTTCCACTTGTGTTTTAGCCTGTGCTGTCTGAGCGCGACTTGCAAAAATGTCCAGGATAAGTGTACTCCTGTCTACAATTTTCCGCTTCAGTTTTTCTTCCAGGATGTTGGTCTGCTTTCCAGTGAGATCATCATCAAAAATGACAAGATCGATATTGTGGGTCTCTACGTAATCAAAGATTTCTTCCAATTTTCCCTTACCTACAAAAGTTCGGATATCCGGATGTTTTAATTTTTGAACAAATCTTCTAATTGTTTTGGCACCAGCTGTTTCAGCAAGAAATTCCAATTCATCGAGATACTCTTTGACTTGCTCTTCTGTTTGCTCCTTGGTTATAACGCCTACCAAAATGGCGTTTTCTACCTTCTTTCTTAAGCCCTTAGTTTTTTCTTTACCTATTTTCCACTGATCCGACATAGCTATTTGTTTTTTAACCAATGAGAAGGATTTTGAACCTGGGTTTTATGCCACAGTTCGAAATGCAAATTATATATACCATTAGAATTGGAATTCAATATTCCGATAATCTCGGATTCATTAACAAACTCTCCTTCTTCTAATTGACAAAATTTCAACATGGAATAGACGGTATAATAGTTATTGTCATGCTTAAGAATTATCGTGTTATCATTATCCGAATGATAGATTTTTTTGATCACCTTTCCTTCAAATACTGACTTCGCCAAATTGTTATTTGTTGATGTGAGATCGATACCATTATTGTAAAAATTGATCTTTGATTCTGGGTCCAGCTGTTTTCCAAATCTTAATCCTAGTTCAGCATTTTCCAGAGGCCAAATATGAAATCCTTGTTTGTTTTCAAAATGTGAAATAGATGATGGTGCATCACTCTCGGATTGAAAATCAATTTGAATGGCCTGTTTAATCTTATCAAATTTTCTTCTCTTATTGCTTACTGGTGGACTTTCTTTCTTAACTAATATGGGTATAGTCTTCTTATTGATTCTATCCTTGATGTTGCTAAACACAGTACTCAGTGAATCAGTCAAATTGCTTTCCTGATTAATTAATTGTTCATAGTCTATCGTTTCTTCTTGTAAAATGCTATCTGATTGTATCGATTTAAAATATGAATGGACTTTATCTTCTACATATTCTTTAAAATGTACTTGTGCATTTCTTGATTTATTAGGATTATCCTGGATTTTGGTGATATAACTTTGTTTTACAAATTGGATATATGCCTGTTCAAGTTTTTCGACCTCTACTTGTTTACTTGAATCAATAATTGCTGCCGTAGAATTTACATGCTGAATTTGATTTCTTAGCCGTGCAAATTCTTCTTTCTGGATATCGAATAATGATTCTATATTTTGAACCTGAGCCTTTGCAACTTTAGAATTATAATTTGAAGTAGTAACAAGATTACTGAGTTGAGTTATAGCATTATCAAGTTTGCGCCCATTCTCGAATAGAGAATCAGGAGTCTGAGCATTACCGTTTAAGCAGCAAGCTGTTAAAAATGGTATTAAAAGATATTTATTCAACTTTCTGATAATGAGAAGGTATTTCGAAGCGGATAGAATTTTCTAAGTCAATCTCAACATTTGAGAATTCAAGCTTTAAAATTAGAGATTCATTTCCATTTAATTGAAAATTAAAATATCTAAAAAATGGAATTTCGAATCGATCACCAATTATTCTGTAATCATCATAGATCCAAGTTCCATTCAAATTATCATTATTTCTGAATTGACCACTAACAATTAGCCCACTATTTAAGTCATAGCTAAAGTTGTGAAGGATATCACTGATGCTTGTATTGATCACCAATTTATTTTTGTTGGTATATACTTCCCAAGCCTTGCTGCTATCTATTTCGGGTGGAATGCCATGAATCATATCCTGTATATAATTGAATTCAGAATACATTCCGTATTCTGACTCTATATTTTCGATGGCGTTGCAATAATATTTTTTTTCTAATCTATTGATCAGGAATATCGAATCTTTTGTGATGAGCGCCCTTCCTGCTTCTGTGCTATATTTTTTTACGGCCATCCAGATCAAGCTGTCTTTGATGGATCTGATATATAAATTTGCTTTTTGTGAACCACTTTTATCTTCATAAGTCAATTTTGCTTTGGCTTTATAGGAATTGATAAGCGGAGGATTCAATAGCTTCTCAATGATAGAGTCATGAGTAATTCCAGACTGGCTTTTCTTTATTTTACTGGTAGTTTTACAGGATGGAAGCAGAATAATAACGAATCCTAAGAGGGAAATGATCAAATACTTGCTGATTTTAGATGAAATCATCAGGGTTGTTTTGATTTTAAACTCCGGATTTTTTATCAATTCTCTGATTATTAGCGCCTCTTTCAACAGCTTTATCCCATAGAATTTTGGCCCGATCGTTTTCACCTAGCGTTTTATATAAATCGCCTATCAATTCAAAGTATATGGATCTATTGAACTTGGAAGGATCTATTTTTGATAATGCGGATTGAAGTGCAGAACTATCAAGCTTATCTTGATCTAACCAAAGGTTTACAATCTGAAGAGGCGATTGAAAACGTTGACTGTTTGCTGCAATAAAATTTGCCTCTTTTGCAAAATCTTTTGATTGGTCAAAGTCTTTTAATTTGAAAAGACAAAGACTTCTAAGGATATAGGCATCAACTTCATTTGGAAACAAATCAATTGCATCAAATGAAATTTGTTCTAATTTTTTGTAATTCTCGAGTTCCCAAAGATTAAGCATCCACTGATCCCAAAGCACAAATTGTCTGTCGTTCAGCGAAATTGATTTTTCATAAGCTCGTTCAGCTTCCAAGTAATTAGCAGAATAGAAAAGCACATCACCGCGAACAGCAAAGACTTTGGCTTCAGAAGGATAAGAGTTTACAAGGTTTTCGCTTATCTGCAGAAGCGCAATTGTTGTAGATCCGGTTTTTGACATTGAGGATATAAAAGGCATTAATTCCCGTATTTTATTATCCAATGGAATATTTTGATTTTCCATCACTGGAATTAAAGAACTCAGATAATCTCCAGCTTCAGATTCCAATGTAGACTTCTTAACTAAGGCCAGACTGGCTTGAGCATTATTGGGATCTAATTCAAGGACTCTATGAAATATCTTTTGAGCTTCGGAGTCTTTTCCAAGATCTGTAAGGAAACCAGCTAGATTATTTAAGTACCTGGTGTTGCTTGGGGAAGAATCTGATAGATCTTGAAGTACACTCAAAGCTTTATTGTTTTTACCAGTTTTTCGATAGATATCAAACAGTCGCTTTGATGTTTCTTCATCTATTCCTGTTTTATCCTGCAATGTTTCAAGAGCAACTATTGCTTCTTTTACATTTCCATTTTTTAAAAGATTAATTGATAGCTTATGATAACTCACCGGGTTTTTTGGACTTATCAATGTGAGTTGTTTGTATTGAACTGCAGCTTTCCCATATTGAAGTGAGGATTCATAAATTTCAGCCGCCGTCAAAACATACCATTCATTATTATTATTGAATTTAATAGCAGATAAAATATGTTTTTCTGCCTGCTCATAATTTTCCTGACTGAAGAATGCTCTTGCCAATTGAAAATGAGCGGCATGTTCAGATTTATTTCTTTTAAGAACTTCTTTTAAGGCCTTAATTTGGACTTCAGTTTTACCTTGATGCTTAGCAAGTTCAGCATCAATGAAAAGAGACTGATACTCCATATCGGTTTCTGAATATTTTCCTGACTGAGCACACAAGTCTGTAGATGTCAAGCAGATAAGTGCAACAAAGAGTAAAACTGTGATTCTCATTTAGATATTTACGATTAAAAAGACTTATTCAACAATTGTAATTTTCAAAGTATTGGTTCTAAAACGTTTATGTAACGGCATTGAAGCTGTATTAATAACAATATCGCTTTCTTTTAACATTTTTTTCTCCTTTAAAATTTCAATTAGGTCTTCAATTGTTTCGTCTGTAGAAGTAAATTTATCATAAAAATAAGCTTTAACTCCCCAAATAAGATTCATTGTTCCCAGCATGGGACGAATAGATGAGAATATATAAATATTGGATTTAGGCCTGAAACTGGACACTTTAAATGCAGTATAACCTGAGATTGTCAATCCAAGAATGGCTTCAGCTTTTATATCTTCTGCCATTCGTGCGGCACTTATACAAATAGTATCTGAGTAATAAGTTTCGGAATCTTTACTCGCCTTTGGTCTTTTTCCCAGCAATTCATAATTGGTTTCTGCTTCTGCAATAATCTTATTCATAGCCTGAACTACGAGAACGGGGTGATTACCTGCTGAAGTTTCGCCACTCAACATTACAGCATCAGCACCATCCAGAACTGCATTTGCAACGTCAGTTATTTCTGCTCTTGTCGGACTCGGGTTCGTAATCATGCTCTCCATCATTTGTGTTGCTACGATTACGGGTTTGGCTTTTTGGAGGCATCTTTTAATGATATCTTTTTGAATTCCGGGTAACTTCTCCATTGGCGTTTCAACTCCAAGATCTCCTCTTGCAACCATTATGGCATCAGATACTTTGATAATGTGCTTGATATTGTCAACGGCTTCAGGTTTTTCAATTTTGGCAATCACTTTTGCATAATGATTGCTATTGCTGATAATTTTTTTCAAAGCCATTATATCTTTTGCAGTCCTTACAAAAGACAAAGCCACCCAATTGACAGGTTGTGTAAGAATAAATTCTAAGTCCTTTTTATCCTTTGTTGTTAAAGATGGCAATGAAATATGTGTATCTGGAAGGTTAACTCCCTTATTAGATGAGATATTAGTACCGTGGATAACTTTGAGTTTGACTGTATCTTTTTTGTCGGTGGAGACGACCTCAAGGACAAGTTTTCCATCATCTACGAGCACTTTTTCACCCACATTCACATCATGAGCAAATTTCTTATAGCTCATATAAATGGCTTCTCTTGTTCCAACACATTTCTTAGAAACAAAGGTAAGATGATCGCCTTTCAACAGTTCTAATCGACCGCCCAGAATTTCTCCGACACGTATTTTTGGTCCTTGGAGATCAGCAAGTATACCTACTGGAATGTCATATTTTTCAATGAGATGACATATTTTATCAATAACATCCTTATGATCTTCGTGGGTACCGTGTGAAAAATTTAATCTAAAAACATCGACCCCTGCTTTAATCAATGCTAATAAGTTGCTGGTATTAGAACTAGCCGGCCCAATAGTCGCAACTATTTTAGTTTTTTGAATATGTTTTAAGTTAAGTTTACTCACTCGATTTTTCTTAGTGTCAAATTTACAATTTCTTTTACTTAGGTGTTGACTTTATAAATAACTTAGTCTATATAGATCCCTTAATTATTTATTTTGCAAATAATCCTTTGATCCTATAGAACAAAAGGTTTATTTTGCGGCACTAAAACTTAAATTTCTTTATTATGTCAAACATTGCAGACAAAGTAAAACAAATCATCATTGACAAATTAGGCGTTGATGAATCAGAAATAACTAATGAAGCCAGTTTTACAAATGATCTAGGAGCAGATTCTTTGGATACTGTTGAATTAATTATGGAATTCGAAAAAGAATTCGATATAGCTATTCCGGATGAGGAAGCTGAAAAAATTCAAACAGTAGGAGAAGCTGTTACTTATCTTGAGAGTCAGAAAAACGATTAAGATTCTTTAAATAGTAAAAGAATCCACAAGTATTAGATTGCTTGTGGATTTTTTTATCTTCACTTTTCTTATCAAATCCTTATAATCATGAAAAGGGTTGTCATTACCGGATTAGGTGCTATTACACCGTTAGGAAATACCTTGGAGAGCTATTCTGATGCCTTATTGGAAGGAATGAGTGGAGCTAACGATATTACCAGGTTCGATGCTTCCCTTTTTAAAACACGATTTGCAGCCGAAGTAAAGGGATATGTGGAAGAGGATCATTTTCACAGAAGAGTCGCAAGACGCCTAGACAGATTCTCACAATTTGCACTTATCGTAGCCGAAGAAGCATTCCAAGATAGTGGATTGGATACTGAAAAAATAGAACTTTCACGTGCCGGAGTGATATGGGGTAGCGGAATTGGGGGCTTCGAAACGATCGAGCATGATATGATGGAAGCGGCCCTCAACACAGGGACTCCCCGCTATAGTCCTTTTCTTATCCCTAAACTGATTGCTGATATTGCACCTGGACATATTTCAATGAAATATGGCTTTCGAGGGGTGAATTATGCTACTGTATCGGCTTGCGCATCTTCAAGTCATGCGATTTCCAATGCCTTTGATTATATCAGATTGGGAAGAGGAGATATAGTAATAACCGGAGGTTCAGAAGCAGCAATTACCAGAGCAGGGATAGGAGGATTTTCTTCCATGAAAGCCCTTTCTGAACGCAACGATGATCCTAAAACGGCCAGTCGCCCATTTGATAAAGACAGAGATGGATTTTTACTCGGTGAAGGAGCAGGCTGTCTTATTTTAGAAGAATACGAACACGCTAAAAAAAGAGGAGCTAAGATATATGCTGAGGTTATTGGTAGTGGAGCTACTGCTGATGCTTATCATATGACTGCCCCTCATCCTGAAGGATTAGGAGCTATGGAAGTCATGAATCTGGCTATTCAAGATGCAAAGATTAATCCCGAAGACGTAGATTATATCAATGTGCATGGAACATCTACTCCTCTTGGTGATATTGCTGAAACAAAGGCAATAAAACGTGTTTTTGGAGATCATATCTATAATTTGAACATCAGTTCTACAAAATCTATGACAGGACACCTTTTGGGTGCTGCCGGGGCTGTAGAAGCTATCGCTTGTATCGTGGCTTTGAACAGATCAATTATACCCCCGACGATTAATCATCAGACGCATGATCCTGATTTAGATGAAAAGATTAACTTTACATTTAATACTGCTCAGGAAAAACAGGTCAAAATAGCACTGAGTAATACATTTGGATTTGGAGGTCATAATTCAACAGTTATTTTCAAGAAAGTAATGTAACTGAACGAATGTGATCAGAAGTTTTTATAATTATTACATATCTACAGAAAGAGACTTAGCTAGAAAGCTTAAGTCCATCCTTGGTTTTGTCCCAAATAATATGCGCTTATTCAAGTTGGCTTTCTTTCATAAGTCGATGAATAACGGCGAAGAAGTTTTTAAATCCTACAACAACGAAAGATTAGAATATCTGGGAGATGCCGTTCTTTCTACCGTAGTGGCTGAATACCTTTACAAGAAGTACCCGGGTAGAGATGAAGGATTTCTAACCAAAATGAGATCTAAAATTGTTAAGCGTAAAACCCTGAATAAAGTTGCTGAAAGAATGGGAATCGATCTCATCCTGTCAAAATATACTCAAGGGAAAATGAGCTATTCCATGCTCGGCAATGCCTTCGAAGCCATGGTAGGAGCCCTGTATATAGAATACGGTTATGACAATACCAGGGATTATATTATTTCAAAAATTCTGATGCGCTACCTTGATATTCACGAACTTGAAACCAGTGATGACAATTACAAGAGCCAATTACTGGAGTGGGGCCAGAAAGAGGGTCGACTTATCAGTTACAAATTGGTTAGCAAATTTAAAATGGATAAACGGGACCGATTCAGAATTTCCGTTTTTCTGGATGGACAGGAAGTTTCAACAGCTGAAGACTACAATAAAAAATCTGCAGAACAGATTGCCTCCTCATTTGCGCTTAAGACGCTCAATATCAGGACAGAACAATAATGGACTCGATAACACAAATTGTTTTAGGGGCTGCAGTTGGAGAAGCTGTATTAGGAAAAAAATAGGAAATAGAGCCATGCTATGGGGAGGAATTGGAGGAACAATTCCTGACCTGGACATCATTCTTGGTCCATTTATTTCAGAACTGGATGCATTAACCATCCATCGTGGGTTCTCGCATTCAATTACATTTTCAGTTTTAGGAGCCTTTCTTTTCGGATATATCGTCTACCAACTTTATAAAAGCCCTTACTACAAATGGATCGCCATTATCATCAGAGGACTATTTTTTGGCGCTTTAGCTTTTGGTATTTTATATTCCGGGATTAAGAATCAGAATTATTGGCCGACAATCATCGGAGCCTCATTATTACTTGGTGTTGTTTTTAAATGGATGCAAAAAAGATATAGTCAGGAGAACAGATTTAGCTCAGATGCAAATTTGCGAGACTGGGTTATGTTGTTCTTCTTCGCCTTGTTTACACACACCCTTCTCGATTGTTTTACGATGTATGGCACTCAATTATTTGCGCCCTTTTCGGATTACCGGGTGGCCTTCAGTACGATTTCGGTAGCGGATCCGATCTATACTGTGCCCTTTATTATCTGTCTGTTGGTTGCATCGTTTTTTAGTAAGAACAGTGTGGGGAGAAGAAAGTGGAATTGGGCTGGAATCATCATTAGTTCTCTCTATTTATGTTTTTCAGTATGTAATAAGCAAAGGGTGAATAATGTCTTTGAGACCCAGCTGGCAGAACAGGAAATAAGCTATGATAAATGTATTACCGGTCCGACGATACTTAACAACGTACTGTGGAGTGTAACTGTAGAAAGTGATTCCGTTTTTTATCAAGGCCAATACTCACTTTATGATTCCTCCCCCATTGATTTTTACCCGATTGAAAAAAATCACCATTTAATTGAAGGGAGCAAAGAGGACAGGACCATCGAGACATTAAAATGGTTTTGCAAGGATTTTTATAACATCATCACACGAAATGATGGAAGAATGCAGTTCAATGATCTGAGATACGGTACATTTGGTGGAAAAGGTTTCAGTGAAGATGATTATATTTTTAGATTTATTATAGAAAAACAAAATGATGGTCATTTCGAAATGCACGAAGCTGAAGGAGGACCTCGAGATGGGAATGAAAAAGAGATGATTACAAGCTTATGGAATAGAATTAAAGGAAGATAAATTGCGCATGCGTTTACTCATATTAGCATTTCTGTTTTCCGGGAGTTGGATATACTCCCAGGAATGGTGTGAAAATCCTATCGGAGGCATGACTTTGGTTGCTCCTCCACAGCCATTTGAAAGTGATCCCATGCTTGAATTAAAAGATGTAAATGTGGCATGGGTTGCAGTAGTTCCATATGCATTCACACCAAAAAATGAAGCCAGAGTTCACTTTGGCAATAATCATCAGTGGTGGGGTGAGACTCCTGAAGGTGCAAAAGAAACAATCCGCTTAGCCAAAAAGAACAATCTTGGTGTCATGCTGAAGCCACAAGTATGGATGCATGGTTCTTGGGTAGGAGATATGGAATTTGAAAAGGAATCCGACTGGTTACAGTGGGAAAGTGATTATAGAGATTATATTATCACATTTGCTAAGATAGCAGCAGAGCATGAGGTCGAAATACTTTGTGTGGGAACGGAATTTAAAAGATCAGCGGTTATCAGAGAACAGTATTGGAGAGATCTTATTGGAGAGATCAGAACCATCTATAAAGGAGATTTGACCTATAGCGCCAATTGGGATGAGTTTGAGAGCATGCCCTTCTGGGATGCTCTGAACCTGATAGGAATAAGTTCATATTTCCCACTTTCCGATGAAGCTGAGCCTTCAATTTCAAAATTGAAAAAAGCCTGGAATCCCGTTAAAAAGTCAATGGAAGCGGTAAGCCAAAAATATAATAAAGCCATACTTTTTACAGAATATGGATATCTCTCAGTAGACGGGTGTGCCGGTAAAACATGGATACTGGAAAAAAAGAGACATGATCTCCCTACCAATGAAAAAGCACAATGTAATGCCTTGGAAGCGTTATATACCGTCTTTAGCGATGAAAAATACTGGGCTGGATGTTTTTATTGGAAATGGTATCCCTACAACTATCATAGACGGAACAGACGCGCAAACGATTATACTCCTCAAGGAAAGATGGCTGAAAACACTATTCGAAAATGGTATGGTGCTTTCAATGGAATTTCTGAATCGAATGAATAAGGATATTATTTCGGAGAGCGATATTGATAAGCTTGTACGCGAGTTTTATAAGGACGCCACCAAGGATCCGTTGATCGGTCATTTTTTTTCTGAAGTTGTCCAACTGGACTTCGACCACCATATTTCCCGAATCGTTTCATTCTGGAATTCTGTTTTGTTCTCAAAAGGAGATTATATCGGAAATCCTATGCTTAAACATATCGAACTCCATCAAAAATCTGAATTGAATAAGTCTCACTTCGACCGTTGGCTGGAATTATGGATAAGGACAATAGATCTGAATTTTAAAGGAGAAGTAGCAGAATTGTGTAAGCAAAAGGCGAAGACGATTTCTCAATTGGTGCTTTACAAAATTATGGAAGCTGACCATCCCGGTTTTATTCAGTAAGCAATTGAATGGATTATCAGTTTTAATAATTTCTTAAGAATTAGTTATATTTAAGTCAGACGCAATCGAATGAAAAACCAAAAGCATGTTATATTCCTTTTTTTGCTTTCCATTCTCTATATGTGATGTAAGTGATCCTTCTAGCATATCTAATGACTGCCTGAAAGGCCTTGGATTTTATCATGCTGGTCCAGTAGATGTTGAGCTGCCGGCTAAGGCCCTAAATGTTGGAAATGAGAAGTCAATGTCTCAAGTAATTGGATATTTTAATCAACCCATTTCCTTTGACAATGGTTATGAAATTCCTACTAATCTGATAAATCATTTTATTGATTCTTTTCCAGATTTGGATGGTTCTTCTACACTGATAACCGAAAATATATCTTTTTGTGATATTGAATTGGATCAATTGGAAACTGAATTCAATACTGGAAGTGATTATTCAATTTGGATGCATATAGCTCAGGATGATCCGGAATCCGGGAATGGAGAATTATTCTTGAAAGCGCTTGTAAATAATGAAATTGCGCCTCAAGGGAAACATTTAACACATCTTGAGAACACGCAGAATGCCATTAATAATGCAAATTCTTCAACTATTGATATAGTATATGCCACATTAGGTAATTTAGTTATGAATAAAAGATCAGATGGATTTGAAACATCAAATCTGGAAGTCATCGACTGTATTCCTCGATTGTCATCACTATCATATATGTTTCTGAGTTCTGGAATTCCTGTGAGAAATGAAAATTCAATTTCACAAACTAAATTTGAGTTTCATGCTCCAAGTAAGGCCTTTCCAGGCATGCTAAGCCAATTCAACGAAGATGGGAAAGTTTGGATAAGTTATTATTCGGGAAAAGAAGAGCCTCACAAATTTCACGGATTTTACTATGACCTTGAAGCAGAGTTTTATAATGATTTCAAGTACCCTGAAAACCCTTACAGACTATTTAACTTTTTCATTCCTAGAAATCAGCTAAATAATTGTGAAATAAATGTGGCTTCAGGAATAATGGAATTAAGCAAAGATATTATTTTACCCAATACACAAGATGGCGGAAAAGGGAAAAAGATATTGCAACACCTTTCTGATCTCGGGAAATTTGATACAAGAGCTGGTTTAACCAAAATAAATGTATGTCCGGATATTTTGGATGAAAATATCTGGAATAGTGCGGAAGAAATCTATGCTTATAACGGTTATACGGTTTATAAGTATGATGATGGAAATGCTACGCGTATGATTTCTTGCATTGATGATCCTGAAGATCCTGATGAATTGATATATTTTGAGTATATCTATGATTTAGATTATTCAGCTGGGTGTTGGGTGTCAACAGAACCTGTGGATACAGATTTGCAAGAACTAGCTAATCTATTAAATGATATCCAAACAACAATAGAATGGTCTCATATTGTACTTGATGGAATTGGAGCAACTGGTGTTCCTATCGTCTCTCAATTATCTGATTTTATTAATGCTGGGATATATGGCTTAGAAGGACAGGCAGGTAATGCCATTATTTCTGTTGCTGCAATAGCATTTGAGGGAGCTATTCTATTCAGAGCACCTAATAGACTAGGGAAATCTTCAATTAAGGTTACTAACTCTGGAATCACGCATGCAGGTAAAGCTGTTTTTAAGAATAGTGTAGATGAATTAGTAGAAATACCAGTTGATGAATTATCAGAGAAATTGTATGAAGCTGTTGGCGAATCAGATGGTCTCTTTAATTATTATAGTAAGAAACTTGTTGGTGATCTTGATCCGAAAAAAAATCTAGAGTTATTAGGAGTTTTTGCAGAGAATCCTAAGTTGGTAAGGGCTTGGGAAAAACTGTTCCACAACACTATTCCACAAGCGATTAGAACTAATACGACTTATTTAAGTGCAGCAAGTAAGCAGATAGATAATTACGGTAGTCAGATTGCTTTTCAGTTTGAGAGAACTTTGCCGCATATCGATGCTGGAGATTTAGACGATTTCTTTTTGAAATTGGATAATCCTAAAAGTATTGATCATGTGAAATCTTTAGCTGGAGATTTTGAGAATATACCAGGAATAAATCTTTCAGCCTATGTTCCTAATAACTTGCCTAATGTAGATATTCCAGCTCCTGGAACTTGGGCAGATCCATTATTGTATTTGCCTGGAAATGCTGCGAAAACATTTACTGGTTCAACTGCTAAAACTTTATCACCAAATCAAAAAATTTATAGAGTTCTTGGAGAAGATCAAAGTTCTTTAGGAGGTTACTGGACTTATCAATTACCATCATCAAAAGCAGAGTTATTTGGAGGTACTGCAGTAAGACCAGAATGGAATGCGGCAACACATTATGTTGAATATACAGTTCCATCAGGAGGGTTAAAGGTTTGGGATGGGCCAACAGCAAGCCAAAGAATACTTGATGAGATAGATGAGGTCAATCTACCTGGTGGTGATCTTCAAATATATATTCCAGACCCTTATCGTCAAGTTGGATCTGCTTTTGAAAATCTACCTAAAATACCGATTAGCTTATGATAAGAAAGGAGGAGTACTATCACTTAATCTTGGAAAAGATAAGTACTATTTTTTCGGAATTAGAATTTATTGGACAAGCAATAAGGTACGAATTAGAAAATGGTAATCCGAACAATTTAAGTCTTAAGCTGAATGAAGTGAATTACTATAATGGAATTATTTTGAATTATTCCAATCATTTCAAGAATTCTTTGCTCGGAAAAAGTGATTGGGAGTATAAAAAAAGAGTCGACTATAGTGCGAGAAAATTAAGTAGTTTTTTTAGACAATTTGAGTCAGTATTTTTTGGAACCGAAAGATGGTATCAAAGAGTGGTATTACTTATGGAGCAATTGTCCAAAGAATCCAGAGAATTAGATCGCTTATTAGAGATGAACGATGATATGTGTTAAGCCAATTTTTCTTGCAGTGAATTAGTCTGAGCATCTTTAAGCATTAGATCAAACATATAAAGAATCCTGTCCTTATGGACGGGATTTACTTTTTGTAGTACTTCCAATCTATAGAGCATCTTCTTGTCTTTGAGAAGGACTTGCGTATCACCTACTAAATAATCGAGACTTACTTCAAGAGCATCTGCGATGTTCTTAGCAATGTCGATCGAAGGAGTTCTTTCTCCACGTTCGTAACGTCCAATGATGGCAGCAGAAGTACCAATCATTTTGGCTAACACCTCACGTTTCATGCCTCGTTCTTCTCTTACAATCTTAAGCCTATCGCTAAACTTTGTGCTCATAAAGTACCGTATTTAACCGATTTGTAACAATAAAAGCAAAAATATGGCATAGTTTGAGTAAAAACAAATCCAATAGTATTTTGAATTAATCTCCAAATGATTACATTTGTGACCAAACTGCAACAAAAATATTTTTAAAAAAAAAGTTGCAAATGGAGATCACAGACATAAAAAAGAGCTTCTCAATCCTTAAAATCCTCTCTACTTACTCCCTCACTCCCGACCGCAACAAAAGAATCCGCTGTCCTTTCCACGATGACAAGACTCCATCGATGCAAATCTATCCAGAAACGAATACGGTTTACTGCTTCTCATCCAATTGCAATCTACATGGAAAAGCCATCGATCAGATCGACTTCATCATGCACAAAGACAATTGCACCAAACATGAAGCTATCCTAAAAGCAAAGTTTATCCTGAGCGGAGCCGAAGGAACTATACTCAACTATAAACCAAACTCAAAGCAAATGAATGAACCACAGGAGCAATCATTGACCGAACTATTTAAGCAACAAAGAAAGAGCCTACACCGCACGAAAAAAGCACTGCAATACTTAAAAGATAGAAACCTTGATCCGATGAAAACGGAGATCGGATTTAATAGTTATCAGAGCGGATATAAGCAGTTGCAGAACTGTATTACGTTCCCATTGAAAGACCGAGACGGAAATATCGCCTCACTCTATGGAAGGTCGGTAGCAGATAAAAGAGGAAGCAATCATTATTATCTGAAAAACAGGAAAGGGCTTTATCCATACTATCCATCTGCAGAAACCAAAACGATCATTATCACAGAAGCCATCATCGATGCCGCCACGATCATCACACATACAGAATATCAGGTGTTAAGTCTATACGGTACAAACGGTTGGAATGAAGAACATACCGAAGCGATCAGGAGCTTGAATGACTTACAAGAAGTGATCTTATTTTTTGATGGCGACGAATCCGGAGCGAAAGCCATTGAGACCTATGGATCATTACTCGCAGCGATGAAGCCAGGCATCAGGATCAGCAAGGTAGAGACACCAGAGGGAGAAGATGTAAACAGCCTGGCACAGAATCATCCGGGCCAGGAAAGCGAAATCCTAAACCACCTAATAGAAAACAGAACTTTTTTATTTTCTTCTTGTAGGTCTTCAAACCAAAGTGGACAATAAGTGAATAAAATTAAGTTACACTTTTAAAAGTTAAATTGAAATATTTTTGTCTGCGTTTTTTAAATGTTTTGTGTTTACATAATTTTCTTCTCTTCAGTTTTTCTTCTTTTAATCCATAATAAACATCTGCTGGTATCAAGTTTTGTAAAGATTCATGATATCTGTGATGGTTATAATATTTTACAAATTGTGAAAGACGAAAACTCAATTCACCTGGGCTGTAATAATGATCCAGTTTAATTACATTTTTCATTGTTCTGTGATACCTTTCAATCTTGCCTTGCGTTTGAGGATGACCAGGTCTTCCTCTCACATGTTTAATTTTGTAATCATCCAAATAAGAGCTCAACTCTTGACTTAAATAACAAGATCCATTATCAGATAATAACTTAGGCGGTTTATTCAAATTTACATTTGGATGGTTTAATGCCTGATTCAAAGTATTTTTTACATCAAGGGTTTTCATCGTTGAGCACAACTCCCAACTTATAATGTACCTAGAATAATCATCTAATATAGTCGATAGGTAATACCATCCCCAGCCAATGATTTTGAAATAAGTAAAATCAGTTTGCCACATTTGATTGACAGTTGTTGTTTTGTCTTTAAATTCATCTGCGGCAGATATCAGATCATAATGAGGAGGGTTTATCAGTCCAGCAGATTTCAATATTCTGTAAACACTGCTTTCGCTTATAAAGTATTGATTCTCATCAGTATACCTGCAAGCCAATTCTCTACAAGAAAGCTCTGAAACTTCCAGTGCCAGATTCAATATATCAGACCTGATCCGATCAGGAATCTTGTTCCAGTAATGCTTCCTTGTACTTTTCTTTTCCTCTAATCCTACAATTCCATTTTCCCGATATTTCTTATACCAGTTGTAAAAGGTTGATTTGTGAATACCAATTTCCTTGAGAGTTCTTCTAACACTCCATTCGGATTGCTCAACCAGCCTAATCAGTTCCATCTTTTCTTTTGCTGTAAATCGCATATACTTCTTGAATTTTATTTTACTCCATTCAAGCTTTTTTTAAGCACACGATTTTTTAGAGTAAGTTCTGCTACTACCTCTTTAAGGTCTTGATTTTCTGTCTTTAGATGTTGAACTTCTGAAGTATTGGCTTCACGTTCTGTGTCTCCCTTTAAACGTTTCTTCCCTGCTTCCATGAAATCTTTACTCCACTTATAATATAGTGGTTGTGAAATCTCTTCTCTTCTACAAAGAGAAGCAACACTTTGTTCTCCTCTTAATCCTTCAATGACAATTCTAATCTTTTCTTCTGTAGAAAATTTACGTCTTGTCCTTCTTTTTACATCTCGGACATAAGATTCTGCTGATTTGTTTTTCTTGTTCATAATAAAGTGAATTTAATAGTTATGTATAACTTAATTTTATTCACTTAATGGTCCACTTTTATTTGACGATTTACATTCCATTGGAACAAATGTTTGTTATGATATGCTGAATATTTAAGACCTTGAAATACTTTCTCATCTGGCTCTTTACGCTCATTCAATAATTTGTAAGCCTGCTCAGAAATAGGTAAATAATTGTCCCGTCCGGTTTTTTGTCTTTTGGTTAAAACCGTATAGCCAAGTTGCTTTTCAAATGAAATATCCTTCCATTCCATATTTTGAATTTCCTTAAATGCCATTCCTGTTAGTGCCGAAAAAATTGCAGCTCTTTTTAATAGTTCATTATTACAGGGTGTTTTAACCAGACTGTTTAACTCTTCAATTGTAAGAAACTCTCTTCTGGTCTCAACTGGTTTGATGGAGCTCACCTTGTTATTTAGATCAATTTGGAGAATCCCATCTTTAAAAGCCTGTTTTAGAACTGCTTTCACTTTATTAAAATATGCTGAAGCGGAATTTTGGGATAGCTTGGATTTGCTTCTCCGATTGCTCTTAGTAGTTAGGAGGTAAACTTTAAAGTTTTCTAAGAACTGTACATTTAATTTTGAAAATGGGAGTTTTCCAGCTGTATATTTTTTAAGATACTTTAAAGATGATAACCAATTATCTTGGTTTGAGCCCTTTCTCAAGTTTGCCAATTCCTGGTAATATTCAACAAAGTCTTGCTCCCCCAACTCTTTTAATCTTAGTTGTTCCTTTTCATATTGACTATAGATTTCAGGTTTATTCAATTCGTTTTCTCTTTTCTGTCGAATGCTCTTTTCAATATTTAGTGTTTGCTTATTATGTTCTTTATCAATAGAAGTAGTTGCCCTATCAAAAATGTAGAGACCTAAAAACTCCCTTCGAGTGGGGAGTCCAGTCTTATGGTGAAGGATTGGAGGGTAAAAGTCAAGATATAGGCTTTTTCGACCTTTACTTATTGGCTTTTGCCTGAGTGATACTTTAATCGCCATAGATTTTTTAATCAAAAAGTTTATTAATATCAGATTTCTTAATCAACGTCTTTCTTTCAGTCAACCTTGTAGCCTTAATAGTATCTTGGTCTATGAGTCTATAAATAGTTCTTACTGAGCAATTCAACAATTTCGCAACATCCTTAACTGTAAGAAATTCTTTTGCATTTAATATTTCGAATGGATTCGATTTGATTCTGAAAATGCTTTGATTGGATGTATTAATTTTCTTTAACCTGATGTTTTCCTTGTAAGCTCTTCGATTGCATTTATGAGAACAATACCTAGTTACTGAAGTTTTGGCTATAAACTCTGTTTTGCAGTACTCGCAAATCCGTTCAACTTGAAAGTTTGAACTCATTTATTAATTATTAGATAATTTAAGTTTATTTAAGTGACACAATTTCGCCTGTGATACTAATAATTTTGTACCTCAAGATACAAGGTACAGTAAAGGTACAAACAATTACAAAGTATATCAATGTCAAAACAAAGAAAACAAGTATTGTCATTGAGTTTTAGGTACTATAAATAATACCATATTATTGTATTGTTTAATATGTGTTGTGTAAATAGTTTGTAATGGTTACTTTCCAATACAAAATCTTGAAAAAATAGATTCCAATAACTCATCAGTATGTATTTCTCCTGTAATCTCACCGAGATGGTGCAAAGCCTGTCTTATATCCATCGCAATAAAATCGGCGGTAATTCCCGTGCTCAATCCTTTAAGTACAGAATGCAATGATTCAAGTGAATTTTGTAAAGCTTCGTAGTGTCTGTTATTGCTTATAATCGTTTGATCCATGGCATCAGGTCTTTCCATTATAGTATCAAACAATAGATGTTTTAAAGCTTCGATATTCATGTTGTTCTTGGCAGAGCAACTCAATAGATTTGAGGCATTTATCAACGCACCTTTGTGGTAGTCCTCCAGCTTTGTATATGGATTCAAATCCATTTTGTTAGCGATGTATATTACTTGACTACCTTCAGTCAAGACTTTGCTGCCTTCAAGAAATCGAGCTACATCTTCCCATAGATCCACTGGCTTTGATTCAGTGACATCAAAAACATAAATTACTAAGGTAGATTGAGCAATTTTCTCAATCGTTTTTTCAACACCGATTTTTTCTATTTCATTTTGTGCTTTTCTGATACCTGCAGTATCAATTAATCTGAAATGAATCCCTTGAATATTGATTATCTCCTCTACTGTATCTCTGGTTGTTCCGGCCTCTTCGGAGACAATGGCTCGATTTTCATTGAGTAGTGCATTAAGCAATGTTGATTTGCCTGCATTAGGTCTTCCGGCAATAACCGTTGCAACTCCATGTTTGATGACATTTCCAAGCTGAAATGAATCTATCAGTTTTGTTATTACAGATTGAATTTCGTGGATAAGAGACACCAATTTTTCACGGTCGGCGAACTCAACATCTTCTTCACCAAAATCAAGTTCAAGCTCTATCAGCGCTGCAAAATCAATCAATTCTTGCCTTAAGGATTGAATTTCTACTGAAAACCCACCTCGCATTTGTTTTATTGCCAGGTCATGACTCGCTTTATTATCAGAGGCGATTAGATCAGCAATAGCTTCAGCTTGGGAAAGATCAAATTGACCATTGAGGAAGGCGCGAAGTGTGAATTCACCGGCTTTAGCCATTCTCACACCTTTACCAAGAAATAGTTTTATGACTTGATCAAGAATATATGGTGATCCATGGCACGACAATTCTACTATATCTTCACGGGTATAACTGCGGGGTGCTTTGAATATTGTGGCCAAACATTCATCAATAATATTCCCCTTATCATCCTTTATTTTCCCATAGTGTACAGTATTTCCTGCAGTTTCCGTCAAATTTTGACCGTAAAAATGAGCGTCCACGATCTGAATACAATTCTTTCCGCTTAATCTGATAACACCAATAGCGCCCTGACCCGGAGGCGTAGAAAGGGCTATAATTGTGTCTTTTAAGTCTATTGCTTGCATTTCGTGAACTTGCTTTAAAAGGAAGATAAAAATAGAATTTAAACACCGAATTTGACACAATTTCGTGGTTTTTTACCGTCAAATTTCAACTTATTTATATATGTTTTTTAGCTTGATTTATTAGAGTTTTTTATGCTTGTTTTCTACCTTTTTAGGATATTTTTTGGATTAGAACTTACAGATTATCAACGTTTTAGCCCATAAATAGGCACTTTAACACTATTGTCACTTTCAAGCTGTGTAAAAATCGAATTTTTATTTCTTGAATCCCCTTTTCTTAACTATATTTGCTAGGACGAAATCGTTCTTTGGAGCGTATTATTATTGATGCTATTGAAGATAAGTAAACCAGGACAAACTAATTTGCTTTGTCTTTTCTTCTCTCAAGTTTGATTTTTAGGTCTACTGGTTTTCAATACATTAAGAAATTGATAAATGTTGAATTTCAAGTAAATCAACGTTTTATAAACTGAAATGATAATAAAACTCAATCTCATGATCAAAAGATTTTACTATTTTCTGAGTTTTTTATGCGCATTTACTTTCTTAAATACGCTTAATGCTCAAACCCTTACCTGCAATAATCATATAAATGTAGGGGTCAATTACGCTTGTTCGATTGACCTAACAATAGATATGTTTCTTGAGGCAGATGTGGGTAACAATGAAGATATCACTGATCCAGCCTATACATTCGTTATTTACGATTTAGCTGGAGACCCAATAATTTATGGTGATTACACAGGTCCTACACTCATTTTAGGCTTGGTACTGGATGCCAATCTTTTATTTGAAGTATACTACAACAACCTTAATCTTTGTTGGGGAACCGTACTGTTTGAAGATAAAATCGCTCCTGAAATTCAATGCGATTGCCCTGTTGGAGGAGAAGACTTGAATGGCGATGGAATCAAAGAGTATTCTGAGGATTGTACATTGGTTTGCTATGAACTTCCTATACTCAAAGAAAGATATTGGGACAGATTGAGGGATGAATTGATTCCTGAAGATGTAGAAGACTTTGTTGACGATAATACAGAAGATAACTGTGATGGTGTTACAGATGATAACATCTCTTATTATGATGTGTTCCAAGATTTAGGATGTAACGGTACACTCATGAGAAGAACTTGGACATTGACTTACTACACAGGTACAGGATCTACAGCAACAAAGAGTTGTACTAGAGAATATTATTTCAAACCTTTTGGTTTAGAAACTTTAGATACCGCAAGAATAGATGCGCACACCGGACAAATCGTTGTTGCCGAAGACAGTTTTATTCTACCTTTTCATGTTGTAACATTAACATGTGGAACAGATATTACGCCTTATGCGATTTCTATGTTTTATGATGATCCTGCAACTCAAGACCAGGACACAGATGATAACAATGTAGATCCGGATGAATTGGATATTGATAGAATAATTGAAAATAATGAAGGAATACCTTATGCCTATCCTCACTATTATGTAAATGGAAGAAATCCATCCGGCCCTCACGCTCAACCAATTAATACTGAGGTTTGCAATATCATAGTCGGATATACAGATCAGGACATAGAAGCGTGCCAGCCTGGTTGTTATGGTAACAGCAAAGTATTACGTACTTGGACAATTCTCGATTGGTGTATTGGAGAGTATATTGAATACGGTCAAATAATAAAAGTTATTGATAACGAAGGACCAACGATTGATGTAAGAGATATTTCTGTCAGCGTTGATGCTTGGAAATGTGAAGCTGATGTAAAGCTCCGGCATCCTGAACATCTTAATGACTATTGTGATAATTACATCACATACTGGATAGGAAGTGTTACAGGTGCACTGGAAATTACTGGAAATGCTGACGATGGTTATATCATGCATAACGCGGCTGAAGGTCAAACTTTCAGAGTAGAATATGTTACTGAAGACTGTTGTGGCAACAGAGGCAATACTTATATTGATGTAACTGTTAAGGATTTCACTCCACCAGTTCCAGTAACTAAAGAATTTATTGTTACCAGTTTAACCAATATCGGTAACCCGATTGACGGGCAACAAGGAATTGCTAAAGTATATGCAGAAGATGTAGATAATGGATCTTATGATGGATGTACTGCTGTAAGTCTTGCGGTAAGAAGAACGGATGGATATTGTCCGGGTTTGGATACACTATGGGGTCCTTTTGTAGGATTCTGTTGTGAAGATCTTAATGGTCAAATATCTCGTTCAATAGATGTCCAATTCAGAGTTACAGATGCCTACGGAAATGTAAATTATGCATGGTCTGAAATTCTTTTAGAAGATAAATCTAATTCAACACAATCCTGTCCACTTGATTTGGTTTTAACATGTGAAATGGATTATAATAATTTTTCAGTGACAGGATTACCAGGATCTTTTTCTGCATGTGGAGAATTAGATTTGGGATGTGATTTTGATGAATTAATAGAAGATACAGAGCCAAGAAGAAAAGGTCCGAATGATGGATTTTTTGGAGACCCTCGATATGATGGGCAAGAAGTTCCGGCATACGATCCAAGTTGTGGTTTCGGAGCAATTAGAAGACAATTTAAAAGTTGCAGTAGTTGCACACAATGGTTTGTAATCGAACCAATCAATCCATTCAATCCGGCATCAATCGGATTTCCTGCAGACATCATAGTAGACTGTGATGGTTTTGATAGAGGAGAACCTGATTGGAATCCTGCAACTTGTAATTTGATAGGTGTTTCATTGACAAGTGACACTTTCAATTTTGAAGATGGAGCTTGTTACAAAATATTGAATCACTGGAGTATCATTGATTGGTGTAGTTATAATCCTACGAATCCAAACTCACCAGGAAAATGGGATCACACTCAATTGATTAAAATAATCGATACACAAGATCCAGAACTTACTGTTGTAGATAGTCTTTGCTTTGCAGCCGATCAGGATTGTAGCAGTACGGGAATTCAATTAAGTGCTCGTGCAGCAGATTCGGGAGTATGTAAAAGTGAATGGTTGAAATGGGATGTCACTATAGATTTAAATTCAGATTGGACTTCAGATTACTTTTATGGTACATCACTGCCAAGAATAACAAATGGCTCCCCTAACCCATATTATATGTATCCTTCAGGTAACGATGAATTGGTTACTATATCTTTGCCGGATGGAATTCCTACCGGAAAAATATGGCATAGAGCTGTATGGAGAGTATATGATGGATGTGGTAATAATGTTAGTCATGTTCGATATTTCCAAGTATCAGATAAAAAAGCACCAACGCCATATTTCTTGAATCTAAGCACCGCTGTTATGAGTGGAAGTGGCCAGGTTGAATTATGGGCTGTAGATTTTAATGTTGGAAGCTTTGACAATTGTACTTCCAATGAAAACATCTTGTTTACTTTTTCTGATGTAGCACCACCGGCAAGAAATGATTCTGAATATGATAGTAGCAGTGACTTGCAATGGTACAATGGTACATTCTGGTATTATGATCCTGTAACTGGAGATTATCAGGACCAGGATGATTATTTCGATGGTGACGCTCACAGATGGGAACCAGGTCTTAGATCTGCTGGAAAAATATTTACTATTGATGATGCA
Source organism: Saprospiraceae bacterium (assembly GCA_965248155.1). Taxonomy (GTDB): domain Bacteria; phylum Bacteroidota; class Bacteroidia; order Chitinophagales; family Saprospiraceae; genus RFSX01. The sequence goes on along the minus strand of CBDFIO010000002.1, from coordinate 503,075 downwards.
GACCCGGATGGTTTTGCAAGAATTCCAATTTATGCTTGGGATGAATGCGGAAATAAAGACTATTCAATTGTAAATCTGAGACTTGTAGACAATATGGGTGTTGGAGAAGGAAGAATAGCAGGACAAATAATGACTGAAACAGGAGCTGAAGTCGAAGGTGTAATGACTCAACTTATGAGCGATGACCCTGACTTCCCGGTTTATAATATGACAAACTTCAATGGAGAGTATGCATTTGAAAGTGCACCTTATTATAATGATTATACGGTAAGTGGATCTAAGAATGATGATCTTCTAAATGGAGTGAGTACACTTGATCTATTGCTTATACAAAAGCATGTTCTTGGCCAACAAATGTTGGATAGTCCTTATAAGATGATAGCAGCTGACGTTAATAATGACAAAGATGTAACAGCTATAGATCTTATCGAACTTAGAAAATTGGTATTGGGAGTTTATACTGAGCTACCTAATAATGAAAGTTGGAAAGTTATCGATGCAGCACAGGTATTAACAATTTCTAATGTTTGGTCTTATGAAGAATATATCAGTATTCAAGATTTACAAGAAGATATGACCTCAGGCGATTTTGTCGGAGTGAAAATAGGAGATGTAAACAGCAGTGCAGAAGCGCACCTGACAAATAATCCTGTGAATGACTTGAAATCTGTTGTTAGTCTTGAATATGACGATAGATATGTTACTGAAGGAGAAATTATTGAACTTCAATTAACATCAGGACAAGAGGCCATATATGGTTTTCAGTTTACTTTAGATATGAATGCCTTTGAACTTGTAGAGCTTAATGGCAAAAACATTAATAATAGTAATGTAGCTGTATTTGACAATAGCCTTACTATGAGTTATCATGAGCTGACTCCAATTGATGTTGATGATCATATTGTAAGCTTTGTCATGAAAGCAAAAAAGGATGGTCAAATATCAGATCTGATAGATGTTAATTCTGATATTACAAAAGCAGAAGCTTATGTTGGAGAATCTCTTTCTATAGTTGACATTAATCTTTCTAAAGTTGATAATTTAAATGCTTTTGAACTATATCAAAATCAACCTAACCCATTTAATGAATACACCATCGTAGGATTTAATATGGATAAAGGAGATGATGTAAGATTGAGCTTATTTGATATTACAGGAAGGATTATTAAAGTATTCTCAGCAAATGCTAACGCTGGATATAATGAAATAAAAATCGCTAAATCTGATTTGTCAACCAATGGAATGATTTATTATACATTGGAAACATCAGAACATACAGCAACAAAGCATATGATTGTGATTGAGTAATCATTTATTGATTTTATGAAACTTAGGCTTATCCGATTTTTCGGGTAGGCCTTTTTTTATCTTATAAGTAAAAGGTCTCCGACTGCAAATTTAGTAATGGATAAAGCATCCTGATATTCCACGCTGTATACATATACACCTTGTTGAGCTTGCTCTCCATTGATAAATCCGGTCCAACCTTTGAGGTTACTTGATTCTGAAAACACTTCATTTCCCCATCGGTCATAGATTCTAAAGGATACGATATTGACATTGGTATTGCCAGCGTAGAGGGGCATAAAAGTATTATTGGAACCCGTGTTTTGAAATGGCGTGAATATATTTGGCAAATAAAAGTCAGGAGTCTCAGAAATAAGGACTTCAACGGTAACATCTCCAGAAATACTACAACCAAATTCATCAATCAAAACAACACTAAAGATGCTTGTGACTAATGGAGATACAGTAGGTGTCAAACAAGAAGCACAATCTATATTATTGTCTGGGCTCCACATAATACTGATAGGAGTAAAATTAATTTCTGGAATAATAACTATTGAATCCCCTTGTTCAATCTGAATAATAGATGGCAGATTTAAATCAATAGCTGAATTGATAGAAATAGTTGTTACTGATGTCTCTTCACAATTATTGACATCCATTACTGAAATTGTATAATCTCCTGCTAAAAGGTTTGAAAAGAGCGGATCATCAGAATAATTCAATCCATCAATTGAATATTGCAAGGGTTCTGTACCCCCTGAAATTTGACTTATCTCTATTGTGCCATCTACATCTTCTGGACAACTTACATTCATACTACTTATTGAATAACTGATGGACTGTGGTTCATCAATTGTGAATGAGGATATGATTTCACAATCATTTTGATCTGAAACCGAAATTTCATATTGTCCGGCAGTTAAATTTGAAATATCTTCAGAGCTCATCCCATTTGACCATTCATAAATTAGAGTTCCGTTTCCGCCCTGAGCATTTAATTCTATTGAACCATCAGATTCTCCACCACATAATACATTATTGACAATAGGGTCGATTGTTATTTCAATTGCGTCAAGAATTTCAAAAGTCTCTGATTTAATTACTCCTGAAATATTAGATATTTCAATAGTATAAATTCCCGCGGCCATGTTATCAAAATTGATTGATGTCTCATTATCAATAATTCCTTGATCAATACAAATATCACTCTGATCAGTTACTTTATAATTCACTGGGAAAAGATTGCTATCCGAAATAAAAATTTCAACAACACCATCATTTGATTGGAAGCATGTCAAATTTGTGATGTTGGTCTGCAGATCTATTGTGCACACCATTAAACTTAATTCAGTTGTGATAATGCTGTCACAGCCTGCAAGATTGATTAAAGTATCCGAATATATACCGGCTTGACTGGCCCATTCGTCAACAATAAAAATGCTATCATTATCGCAAATCAATTCACTCATATTCACAAGATCACTACTGTTGTGAGATAAGTCAACATGAACCAAACTATCACATCCATTTTGATCAGCCCCGGTTAGGATTGTTGTTCCACTTAAGTTTTGTTCATTATAAATGTCACTCCCAATTTGTAAGAAATCATTGTCACATAAATCAGTCACAAATACCGATTCAGCCAGGTCAAAAAAACTTAAATCTACAGTTATAATACTGTCGCATCCGTTCACAGAACTCAGCATTTCTGTACCAATCGCGTTGTTTATATTATATAAAGTACCATTTATAAGAAGATAATCTTCAATACATAATATATTATTAATATCTGCTGTAATTGCACTTGTAAATTCAATATTTACATTGATAATACTATCACATCCAAGCTTCGATCCATTCGTCAGAATGATTTGATCGTCAGAATGATTTATGTCAAAAAGAACATTTTCAATTGTTATGGTTTCGTCATCACATAACTGAATTGCAATAAGCGTGTCTACAAAGCTTATAAATGTTAAATCAAGAATTACAGTACTGTCGCATCCATTTTCTGATTGTCCTGATAATACGACACTACTGATTGGATTATTGATGTTTATTATTTCATTTTCACACAGGTCCCTCGTAATCATAGAAATTGACGGATTGAAGAATTCCAGATCTATATCAATGATACTGTCACATCCTGCCGAAGACATTAATACTTCTGTTCCTACAGAATTATTAAGATCATAAAGAGTATTATTTATCAATATCGATTCTTCCTCACAAATTGGTCCGTTATAAAATTGTTGATTTTGGGACAGCAAATTTAAATCAATGAAAGCAGTGTCTAAACCACAACGCGGACTTTCGACGATATAGAAAAATAAATTGCTTCCAACATTTAGGGCACTACTTTCAATAAATGTATTTGCCACATGCTGACTGTTTGTATCAAAAAAATCACCTCCTCCATCACCATTTATTAAATCCATTAAGTTTATTTCAGCCTCAAAGCATAGAACTTCAGTTCTATTATCACCAGCTGAAATATCGGCATCCACGATATTAATTGTGATCAATGATGTATCATTCGAGCATGGCAATGTATTCACAACGATGTATTCATATTCTAAAATCCCTAAGGGGACATTAAATTCAATAATTGAATTTGGAAGGGGGTTGCTGTTTTGCACATCAATCCATATTCCATTAGTCGGCGTTGAAACATCCAACAAGGATGACAAATCAAAGATCTCCCCCTGACAGAGTGTTTCATTTTGATCTTCTCCTGCAGACTCAGGATTTATTTCCATGATAAATAGAGTATCTGTACTTGACAGACAAGACATTGAATCTGATAAATTCAAAATTACGTTCCCGCTACCTAATACTGAATATTGACTGGTAAAACTGGTATCAGTCTCAAATATCCATTGGTATGTATAATCTAGAGAATCATCAGGTGTAATTTCAACTGCAAGTTGAAGACTATCGGATCCGCATGATAATGTGTCACCAATAATTCTCGCTGAGATGCTTTCAAGGAAAGACACCTTAATGCTGTCGACAGATTGGCAAAAGTTATTTTGATCTAGTACAGTAACCATATAAAGCCCGGAACTATCAGTCGTAATAGAATTACCATCTTCGATAGAACCATCGGGGAGCTCCCATTCTATATCGAAATCACTATTATCCATATAATTGATGACTGAAATATCCAATAGACTATCTCCACATATTATTAGATTGTTCGGAATATTAAATTCTATATCATCTATCATTGTCTCGATTATCTCAATATCATCTGAACTTCTACATCCATTCGAATCTGTAACCTCAAGCGTGTATTGACCCGGAATAACATTTATTATCGTTTGTTCGTCAGAATCTATTGGACCTTCCCATTCATATATTTCCCAATTGTCTGGTCCCGTGATACTGATTGGTACTCCTTCGCATATTTCAATATCATCTCCGAGATCTAAATCTTCTTCAACTTCATCAGGAACATAAAAGGCTTCAAGACAAATTTCAAAATCTGCGCTGTATAATCCATTTGTAATTGTTTCTTGAATACAGGAAAGGTTAGTAGCGTCTATAACTACGACAATATCAATCCCTATTGTGGTGCCCTCAGTAACATCGTTTCCATTTATGCTAAAAATTGTTTGTAAACCCATCTGATCGAATATAATTTCAGGACAACTAATTGGAGCATTGTCACTACAATTTAGAGCGTGTGTCCATAACCATAAATAGCATTCAGGAGGAATATTATTCGTAGCGGAAAATCCAGTTATAGATACTTGAATCTGATCCAATACTGAACAGGAAAATAATTGGGGTTCTGGAATATCAAAATTTAACTGATAAGATTCACTGACAATATCTATGTTAGAAGTCCAATCTTTCCGATCCAAACCAATAAATGCATCGGAAGCTGACTGACATCCTAAATCTCTTGAAAATTGCCCGTGAAGAGAATTTTGGAAAAAAAGCGCGGTGAAAACTAAAGAAATTAAAGAAAAATGATATATTTTACTCATATGTTGTAAATAAAATGAAAATTAACCCGATGGTATACCATTGTGAAAAATAATTTTGCTTAATTTGCAACTTAATTTGCTTCGGCAAAGGACGAAATCATAAATCAATATTTTTAATCAAAACTCAATCTCATGAAATTGGCACAAAAAAGCTTTGCCATTTGCTTTATGTTATTATCCATAGTTGTATGTACCTATGGACAACTAATGCCCGACGACTACAATGCTTCCTTTGAATTAGACTTTATGGCCTCTGATCCGTGTGCATGTAACAATGATCAATCAGCAAACGGAGCTGGAGATGGGACATTTTCTGAAACTGTTGTAGTAACAGGTACTTGTGGCTTTGACTTGTTTGCTTCAGGTACTTCTACACCAGCTAGCATAGCTGGAGCTATGTTCACTTCTGGTCCTATCGATCCTGTAACAGGTTTATGTATGTATAGCTTAACATTTAATCATGTAGATGATATAGGATATTCTCTTTGTGTAGTAGATATGTTCGGAAATCCGATTACTGCTTCAGGATCCGGATTACCAATATGTGTTTCTAATGTATGCGAATATCCAGTAATTACAGAACCGACTTTAGGTCCTTTCTGTGCAGATGCTGCATCAACTGATAATTTAGATTTATTAGTATCTGAAGTTGATGGAAATCCAGGTAATATTATTGTTACCATTAATGGTAGCGGATCAAATGATTTTGATCCTGCATTACTTGGACCGGGTACACATTCAGTGCTATGGACATTTACAGGATCCGGCACTGGCGATTCAGGAGGCACCATAGCGAACCCTGCTTATCCGGGTTGCGAAACATCCTATTCAACAGAAGTTGTTGTTGACCCTGTACCTGAACTTTCAGTATCTAGTTGCGTGTGTAACTACGATCCTAATATTGGTAACATAGGAAGTTTGGTTACTTTATCAGTAGCCAATGGAACAGCACCATATACTGTAACTTCAAGTTTTGGTATTTTGACTCAGACCTTATTAGCTGAAGGCCAAATAGCTACTTTATACTTAGGAGTTGCAGGAGGAAATTATACAATAGATGTTGTTGATGCAAATGGTTGTACGACCAGCTTTAGTGGTGGTTGTGGATCATGTAATTTTGCTTCAGTAATTAGTGATCCTTGTTCTTGTAACAATGATCAGTCTTATAACGGATCGCAAGATGGAACATTTGGTGAGGTTATCGATGTCACAGGTCCTGCAGGACTAAATCTTGTTATTGGTGCAGGAAGTACTGGATTAACAGGTTACTCTGTTGGAGATGCGATTCCAGAATTTATTCCTGGATTGTATAGATTGACATTTGATCATGTAGACCTTATTGGGTATACTTTATTTGTAGAAGGTGAATCCCAAGGAAATACATTCCCAATAAATGATGCTAATGGAAATCAACTGGTAATTTCAAATGTTTGTCAGTATCCTGTAATTACAGATCCTGTAATCGATATGGTAGCTTTCTGTAATAACGGAACTCCTTTGATGTTTTCAGGGAATGAAGTTACTGAGATCAATGGTTTTGCTGGTTTCGTAAGAGTCTATGTTGGAGATCCTTCAACTGGAATAGGAGTTGCAGAATTTGATCCGACAGAATATGCCAATGGTTTTTATACATTGACATTTGAATTTACGGGAACCTTTATTGATAATGTGTCTGTAGGTGGCGTACCAGCCTTCCCAGGATGTCAAACTTCAACATCTATTGAAGTTGGAGTTGGTGGTGGAGGAACATTAACTTGTAATGATCATGTTAATGCGAGTGTTAATAATGATTGTGTTCTTGACTTTTCATGGTCTACCTTACTTGAAGATGACTACATTCCAGATGTGTTTGATGCGATATTTACAGATTCAGCAGGAAATGTAATCGATGAAGCAGACCTTGGAAGTTATGCAGGAAGAACAATTACTTATACAATACAAGATATGTGTAATGGTAACTCATGTTGGGGAACCATGCAAATAGATGATAAGAGTATACCAGAAGTACAATGTGACTGTCCAGTTGGAGGAGAAGATCTTGATGGAGATGGAATCGTAGATGGATATTCAGAAGATTGTACATTAACATGCTGGGAACTTCCACTATTAAAAGAAAGATACTGGGATAGATTACGAGATGATCTTGTACCAGAAATGGCAGATGATTTTGTAGATGATAATACAACATCAGTATGTGGAGATATCACAGAAGATGATGTTAGTTATTATGATGTATATGTAGACCTTGGACCATGTAACGGTAGTTTATTAAGAAGAACCTGGACATTGGCTTATGACAAAGGAAATGGAGTAGAAGGTACAGTAAGTTGTACGCGAGAATATTACTTTAAAACTGTAGGATTAGAGACATTGGATACAGCGAGGATAGATCCAGCGACTGGAGCTATAGTAATAGCACCGGATAGTTTGATACTTCCATTCCCGCTAGTTGAAATGAGTTGTGGAGCGGACATCAGTCCTGCAGGAATTGCTGCTTACTTTGATGATCCGGGATCTGTTGATCAGGATACAGATGATGACAATATAGATCCGGATGAGCTGGATATAGATTGTGTTATAGAAAGTAATGAAGGCGTTCCATTTGCATATCCTCACTATTATGTAGAAGGAAGAAATCCAAGTGGACCACATGCACAGGCGATCAATACTGAGATATGTAATATCATAGTAGGCTATACAGACAATGAAATAGATGCATGCGCACCTGGATGTGATGGTAACAGAAAAGTACTAAGAAACTGGACAGTATTGGATTGGTGCAGTGGACAGTTTATAGAATACGGACAGATTATTAAGTCAATAGATACTGGAAATCCAAGTTTAGTAGTACATGATCTTACAGTAAGCGTAGATTCATGGAAATGTGCTGCAGATGTATTATTACCACATCCAGAGCATATCTATGATGACTGTGATGATAACATGACTTATTGGATAGGAAGTGTGGAAGGCGCATTGACAGTATCAGGAGATGCTAGCTCAGGTTATGTACTTCATGATTCACCGGAAGGAGAAACAATTACAGTAGAATATGTAACTGAAGATTGCTGTGGAAACAGAGGCAATGCATATGCAGATATTACAGTAGTAGATCTCACACCACCAGTACCTGTAACAAAAGAGTTCATTGTATTGAGTCTTACAAATATTGGGAATCCGGTAGATGAGTTTCAAGGGATAGCGAAGTTGTTTGCAGTAGATGTAGACAATGGATCTTATGATGGATGTACTGGAATCGATATGGCAGTAAGAAGAGTAGGAGATGTATGTGATCTCGCAGATTTAGACTGGGGTGACGCAGTGAAGTTCTGCTGTGAAGATCTGGACGGACAAGCATTTGTAGAGATAGATGTAGAGTTCAGAGTAAGAGATGCCTATGGAAATACAAACTATGCATGGACAACAGTAAGATTAGAAGACAAGTCAGCGACGACACAAACATGTCCTCCGGATCTTGTATTGACATGTGATATGGATTACAATGACTTTACAATGACGGGATTGCCAAGAGTATTTTCGGCATGTGGAGAAATAGATATTATGTGTGATCCTGAAGAATTAATAGAAGATACAGAGCCTAGAAGAAAGGGTCCAAATGATGGATTTTTCAATGATCCAAGATATGATGGAGTAGAAGTACCGGCGTATGATCCAAGTTGTGGATATGGAGCGGTAAGAAGACAATTCAAATCTTGTTCATCATGTACACAATGGTTTGTAATAGAACCAATAGATGCATTTGATCCATCATCAATATCATGGCCTGCAGATCAGGTAGTTGATTGTGATCAATTTGATCCGGGAGAGCCATACTGGAATCCTGCGACATGTAACTTAGTAGGTGTGAGTATGGAGAGTGATACCTCCTTCAATTTTGAAGATGGAGCATGTTGGAAAGTATTGAATCACTGGAGCATCATCAACTGGTGTACTTATGATCCTACGAATCCAAATTCAGGAGGAAGATATAACTATACACAGATTATCAAGTTGATAGATACACAAGATCCTGTATTAACAGTAGCAGACAGTCTATGTTTTGGAGTGGATGTGACATGTAGCAGTGCAGGTGTACAGATGAGTGGAAGTGGTAATGATGAAGGACCATGTGGATCTGACTGGTTGAAGTGGGAAGTTACAATAGACTTGAACTCAGACTGGACAAGTGATTACTACTTTGGAACGAATTTACCAAGATTGGTAAATGGATCACCGAATCCATATTATATAGCACCTACGGGTAATGATGAATTGGCAACAATTACATTACCGGACGGAATTGCATCATCGAAGCAATGGCACAGAGCTGTGTGGAGATTATATGATGGATGTGGAAACAATGTAAGTAGTGTAAGATACTTCCAGGTTACAGACAAGAAAGCACCGACACCATACTGCTTGAACTTAAGTACAGCAGTAATGAGTGGAAACGGACAAGTAGAATTGTGGGCAATAGATTTCAATGTAGGAAGTTTTGACAACTGTACTGCAAATGACAATCTGTGGTTTACATTCTCAGATGTTGCACCTCCGGGAAGAGATGATACGGAGTATGATTCAAGCAGTGATTTGGTATGGTACAACGGGACGTTCTGGTATTATGATCCAGAGACTGGTGAATACCAGGATCAGGATGACTACTTTGATGGAGATGCTCACAGATGGGAGCCGGGCTTAAGAAGTGCAGGAAAGATCTTTACGATCGATGATGCAGATGCTAGTGGATTTGCACAGATTCCGATCTATGTATGGGATGAGTGTGGAAATGCAGACTTCTGTTTGGTTAACTTGAGATTGATCGACAACATGGGCGTAGGAGAAGGAAGAATAGCAGGACAGGTAATAACTGAAGAAGGAGCAGGAGTAGAAGGTGTGATGACACAGTTGATGAGTAATGCACCGGAATATCCATACTACAATGCAACAAACACAGAAGGTGAATATGCATTCAATGGTATAGAAGAGTCCAATGACTACGAAGTGAGTGGAACTAAGACAGATGACTACCTTAATGGAGTAAGTACCCTGGATCTATTGTTGATTCAGAGACACATATTGGGACAGGAGTTATTGTCTAGTCCATATAAGATGATTGCTGCTGACATTAATAATGACAATGATGTTACAAGTTTGGACCTTATTGAACTTAGAAAACTAATCTTAGGTGTATACAGTGAATTGCCTAACAATGCAAGTTGGAAATTGATTGACGCGGCTCAAGTGTTAACTGTTTCTAATCCTTGGGTTTATAGCGAAACTCTAGACATCAACAACCTTGAAGACAACATGTTAAATGAAAACTTCTTAGGTGTTAAGATTGGTGATGTGAATGGAAGCGTCGTAGCTAATGCAAAGACTGAAGCTGAAGAACTTAGTAATTCTGTTATAAGCTTCAACTTTGAAGATGGATTTGTAAATGCAGGAGAAACAGTTGAGCTTAGCCTTAATACTAAAGAAGAGGTTTACGGATTCCAGTTTACAATGGATATGCAAGGTTTAGAACTAGTAGAAGTAAAAGGATCTGATATATCAGAAGGTAACGTTGGTCTGTTCGAAAATCAAATGACAATAAGCTACAATAACTTGGAAGCAGTTCCAACTGAAGAAGCTGTTGTAACACTTGTATTAAAAGCTAAGGAAGCAGGTCAGATTTCTGATTTGATATCTGTTAATTCTGATATAACTAGAGCTGAAGCATATGTAGGTCAAAATCTTAACATCGTTAAGATTGGATTGAATACAGACTATGCAGCGAGCTTTGCTTTGTACCAGAATCAACCTAATCCATTTAGTGAGTATACAATGATCGGATTTGATTTACCTGTAAGTGGAAATGCGATTCTAAGTCTATATGATGTAACTGGTAGAACTTTGAAAGTAATCGATACTCAAGGAGCTAAAGGTTACAATGAGATCAGAGTTAATAAATCTGATATTCCAACTAATGGAATGATTTATTACAAGCTAGAAACTAATGAACATACAGCAACTAAACATATGATAGTGATTGAGTAATCATTTTGGTTTATGAAACTAAAGGCTCAGCGTTAATTCGTTGGGCCTTTTTTTTATTTACCTAATAGAAAAATGCATGGAAGTTTATCTAGTATTACTTCCTTCTTTTTCCAACTAGCAATGGATTTCCTTATGATTAATTCGTTTTTCCCGGTAATATCCAGAGCAACACAAAGTTCAAGATTATTTGACAGGTGCTTGATAAGAAGATTAAGCAGACGATTATTACGATATGGAGTTTCAATGAAGATGTGGGATATACCGGTTTTTAATATCTCATTTTCAATCGTTTTCAACTTAAGTCTGAGTGGATTTTCTTTGATTGGAAGATAACCACCAAAACTAAAATTTTGACCATTAAATCCACTTGCAGCCAGAGCTAGATTAATAGAGCTGGGGCCAACAAGAGACTTTACTTTTATATCGGATTTGTGAGCCATAGTCACTAATTCTGATCCAGGGTCAGCAATCCCTGGCATTCCAGATTCGCTAATAATTCCAACAGAATGCCCTGATTTCAACCACCCTAATGCTATAGTAAGTGATTCTGATTGCTCTTTTTCAAATTCAATAATTTGTAAAGAATCAATTCGATCTGGATGACCTATGGCTCTTAAATAGCGTCTTGAAGTTCTTGCTCTTTCTACAATAAAATGCTTAAGGGAACAAGTAATATCCAGACTGGCTTTAGGAATGGTTTCCAAGGCATTTTCAGAAATTACAGTTGGTATCAAGTAAAGTATAGCTCCGATATCTTTTTTATTTAAAATTAGTGCATTTCTGTACTTTTGCATTATTTCAACTTAGATAATATTTATTTTGTAGCTCCGGATAATATATGGAAGGATATACAGTTAAGACCGCATATTTCGAAGGACCTTTCGATTTGGTACTCTACTTCATACAGAGAGACGAATTAGATATTCATGATATTCCTATTGCGAAAATCACTAAAGACTTTCTTAATTACATTAAAGAAGTTGAATCACTTAATCTTGATGTTGCTGCTGAGTTTATTCTCGTCGCTGCTACCCTTATGAGGATAAAAGCGAAAATGTTAATCCCAAGGAAAGAATTGGATGAAGATGGCAACGAAATTGATCCCCGTAAAGAACTCGTGCAAAAATTATTGGAGTATAAGCAATACAAAGATGTACTTTCTAATCTTCAACTAATGGCAGATGAGAGAGCCCTTAAAGTCGAAAGAGGAAATGTTTTTAAAGAAATTAAAACTTTATCTGATATTGCACTTGTTGATGTTGAACTAGAATCAGTAAGTACTTACAAGCTGTTTAAAGCCTTCCAAAGGGTATTGGAGCGTTATAAAAATGTTCATGATAAATATATCCATAAGATTGTTAAATATCCTTACACTGTAAAAGAAGAACAAGAGAATATACAGAATAGTTTGCACCTTGGTAAGCTTTTTAATTTCGAAGAAATATTTAGTGACTTAGAAAATCGAATGCATGCCATCGTAAGATTTTTGGCTCTTCTCGAACTGATAAATGCGCAGATGGTAAAAATTACGGAAGGCGAAAACAGCAATAATTTTTGGATAGAGCTCGCATAATTAGTTTTTTTTGAAATGCTTTCTATGTAAACCAATCAATATTTTTATTTGTTCTTTCAAATAGTTCAATTCTAAAAATGGTGTTTTAATTATTTGCTTATCATTAATCGTGCATTCCCACTCAGAGACCAAATTTATTATTGAGTAATTCAAGATCTTTTAGCATAATAAAATATCATAAAATTCCATTTGTAAACCATTAATATATTGTTGATTCTCTTATCTTTGCAGCGATTTTAACAAGATTATAAACCCACATAAATTCATGGCAAATACCGGTCAAATTAAACAAGTCATAGGTCCAGTTGTTGATGTAAGCTTTTCAGGTGAAAATTCAGATATACCAGAAATATTAAATGCTCTTGAAGTTACACGAGAGAATGGAGAATTGTTAACCCTAGAAGTACAACAACATTTAGGAGAAGATAGCGTGAGAGCCATCTCAATGGATTCTACAGAAGGTCTTACCAGGGGTATGGATGTTGTAGATACAGGAAAAACCATAGCAATGCCTGTTGGCGATGCTATTAAAGGAAGACTGTTCAATGTTGTAGGAGATGCGATTGACGGAATAAAACCCGTTGATAAATCGAAAGGTTCGTATTCTATACATAGAGATCCACCAAAGTTCGAAGATCTTTCAACTGAAACAGAAGTACTTTTTACCGGAATCAAAGTAATCGATTTGATCGAACCTTACTCTAAAGGTGGAAAAATTGGATTATTCGGAGGTGCAGGAGTAGGTAAGACAGTTTTGATTCAGGAACTTATCAATAACATTGCGAAAGGATATGATGGAATATCTGTTTTTGCTGGTGTAGGAGAGCGTACCAGAGAAGGAAATGATTTGTTACGGGAAATGCTTGAATCAGGTATCATCGATTATGGTGAGGAATTCAAACACTCTATGGAAGAAGGAGGATGGGATTTGTCAAAAGTGGACGAGAACAAATTGAAAGATTCTAAAGCAACCTTTGTATTTGGACAAATGAATGAACCTCCTGGAGCAAGAGCTAGAGTGGCGCTTTCAGGTCTTACGCTAGCTGAGTATTATAGAGATGGCGACCTTAGTGATCCAAATGGTGGGAAGGATATTTTATTCTTCATTGACAATATTTTTAGATTTACACAAGCTGGATCTGAAGTTTCTGCGCTATTAGGCCGTATGCCTTCAGCTGTGGGTTATCAACCAACATTAGCGACTGAGATGGGTTTGATGCAGGAAAGAATTACTTCTACTAAAAGAGGTTCTATTACATCTGTACAAGCCGTATATGTACCAGCTGATGACTTGACAGATCCGGCTCCAGCTACTACATTTGCTCACCTTGATGCAACTACGGTATTAAGTAGAAAATTAGCAGCCCTAGGGATATACCCGGCTGTAGATCCTCTGGATTCTACTTCAAGAATCCTCGAAAGGAATATCGTTGGAGACGAGCACTATGATTGCGCTCAGAAAGTAATTGGAATCCTGCAGAGATATAAAGAATTACAAGATATCATCGCTATTCTTGGAATGGAAGAATTATCTGAAGATGATAAAATAGTTGTACACAGAGCAAGAAGAGTCCAGAGATTTTTATCTCAGCCTTTCCATGTTGCTGAACAGTTTACTGGTTTGTCTGGAGTTCTTGTCCCAATTGAAGAAACGATTAGAGGATTCAATATGATATTAGACGGAGAAGTAGATCAATATCCAGAAGGTGCTTTTAACCTTGTTGGATCTATTGATGATGCGATTGCTAAAGGGAAGAAACTTCTTGAAGAAGCTCAAGCATAATTAGAGATATGGATTTAATTGCATTAACACCGGAAAAGGAAATTTATAACGGTAAGATAAAATCAGTTAAAGTACCTGGTTCAAATGGACAATTTGAAATATTAAAAGGTCATGCTCCTATCGTTGCAAGTTTATCAAAAGGTGAAGTAAGAATATTGAATAATAAAGGTGAAAAAACTGTTTTCAATATTGAAAAAGGATTCGTAGAGGTATTGAAAAACGAGGTCTCCCTTTTAATCCAATCTCTATCAGAATAGGTAATAGTTAAACCAACAATATAGTATAAAAGGCTGTGCGTGAGCATAGCCTTTTCTTTTTATATCATTTTTTTTGTCTAATACACATAAATAATTTATCTAATGTGTGTGCAATAATTACTTTTACGTATTAATTTAGAATAATTATGGAGCACGACAAACTTCAAATAATTGAAAGTAGAGCAGAGACCCTTCTTAGTGAGCTTAAAGAAGATGATCATTCGTTTATATATTCTACTGCACTATTGGTTATGGTTGCTCTTTATTTATTAGCCATTATATTCCTTTATATAAAGTCAGGTTTCTCAACTAAACTACTTATATACCTTGTTGCACTAATAGGGATGTTGGCTTATTACAAGATGAACATGAATAGGATATTTAGTGAATCAAGCGAATTACTGAATTACAAAAAAATTAATACGGATGACAAGGTCAATTATGTATCAGGGATGTTGAAGTATCTGTCTTCTGGATTTGAAGTTAAATTGACTAGAATTCAATCTGTCAGATGGATATATACCATTTTGTTTCCTCTTTTTTTGTTGATCATTAGAGAAATATATATGGGAGAGTATAGTTCGATGACTTTCTTTATTAACTTAATTATTGCTGCCTTTTTAGGTTTGTTATGGTATGTGTTTTTTGGCTACAGCCAAAAGGATTTATTACTTGATCGAGTAGAGATCGATGAATTAATTCAAAAAATCTATTCATAGCCAACCATTAACTTCTGATATTGCGAGCTGGTCAAGATCTTTACTAAATATTTCTTTATATTTTTCAATTGCTTTCTGACGTACATTTTCATTGATATAACAGGCAATAGTTGTTAGACCAAAACTAAGAACTCCAATATCGTCTGTCATGCCTATTAGAGGAGTGAGATCCGGAATTGAATCCAAAGGGCTAATAAAATATGCAATCGTTCCGAGAACGATTCTTTTTGCCCAGGATGGAGTTTCAGTATTTGTGTAGGCGAAATACATCAGCAAAATGATATATATCCCTTTATTGCTTAGTGCAGAAATATAATTTCGTAAATATGATAGCAGCTTTAAAAAATCTATAGTTTTTATCCTCATTTATTAACATTCATTATTAAATAAATCCAAATTTTTGTGAATAAGTTTCAGTTTTATTCAGAATCTGGTATTGCATGGAACGAGTTCCCGTACTTCAGGTACATTTTTGGAATTAGATATTTTAATTTATTTATTGTCTTCTTGCTATCATGGAGGGCTATAATTGAACCTTTCTCTATATGTTTATTAATCCGAGACAAGCACATTTCTGCTGATACTGAAGGACTAAAATCTCCAGGCAATAAATCCCACATAACGATCTTGTATTTTTTTGACAACGCTTTATATTGACGATAGGTAATCCTTCCATAAGGAGGCCTGAACAGATTGGAATTTATTATCTCATATGATCTGTTGACATTTTCTATATAGGCTGATTTTGAACTTGTCCAGCCAGAAAGATGCTCGTAGCCATGTAACCCTAGAGTGTGACCTTCTTCTTTTATTTTGGAAATTAATTCTGGGTAATTATTCGCTTTTTTACCCAAACAGAAGAAGCTTGCCTTTATGTTGAACTCTTTAAGCAAATTAAGAAGATCTTCTGTAGATTCAGGATCTGGACCATCATCAAAAGTCAGATAGTATTGATCCTTTTTGGATTCTTTAATCTGCCATAAAGCAGATGGGAATAAATATGTAAAAAGCGTTGGATTTTTTTTGAAGTACATGAATTCAGCTGACCTATCTCATTTTTGGCCTTCTCCGCTTTCCTCCGGCACCCTGTTGCATCATTTTCATACCCTGTTTTCCCATCGATCTGGCGGCTTTCATTTGTCCTCTATTATTATTTAAGGCCTTTTCAAAATAATCTAACTGACCTTTAATATCTGATTGTGTAATTTTTAATTTTTTAGCCTGGCTGAAATAATTTTTCGCAGCTGGCCATTTGCCTTTAGTAGCATTAATATTGGCCAATTGCATGAGGACCATCGCCTTTTCATTTTCAGATGGCAACTTAAGAGAAAGTGCTATATTAAAATATCCTTCAGCAATGTTGTTTTCTTTTTTATGAGCAGCTATTGTTCCTTTCATTATATAATAAAAGGCACGGTTAGTAACATATAATAACTTCGGAAACGCTGTGAGATTTAACCTAAATTCTGCTCCGTCCATATCGCCATCCTGAACTATCTGGGCGGTGGACTGAACTGTACCAAGGAATAAATAGCTTGCTAACATGATGACACCTAAAAGCCAAAATGGGAATGAATACCAAAATCCCATGGTAAAAGCGAGTATGATGCCACCTAGAAACCCAATAATTATTAATGCAAATTTGAGATATATATTTATCGTAAACATGGTTCTAATTATCTTATAAAAATAATATAAACTAAGCTTTAATGAGTAATTCCTTATCGTTGATAAAAACAATATTGTCTTTTACCTTTAACTCAACCATTTTTGGGAACAAACGAAGGAAGCTATTTCTGAATTTTTCATTCTCCTCATAATCTTTTTTAGTGATATTCATTCTGTTGAAAAGCAGTAAACCATTGCTATTTAGTTTGCTTTTGAGCAATGTTAAAAAATCAGGTGTTTGAAAAATCTGAGGAACAACAGCACTTTGGAATATGTCCATAATGACTAAATCAAATGACTGATTATTGGATTGAAGAAATTGCAACCCATCAAGATTATAAACTTCTACAAAGGATTCAAGTTCATTAAGTGTATAATGATGAGCCAACCTACATATTTCAGGATCGATTTCAACTGCAGTATAATCGAAGATTTTCCCCATTTTCTTTTCAAGGATATACATGACTGATCCTAATCCGAGTCCAAGGACAAGAACCTTTTTTACATCAAGTATATTCCAGTTAAATTGACGGAAACTATAATAAAAATTTTCATACTTATCATCAAAGGAATAAATGGCATCTGCTGTTTGGAGTTGTTTTCTACCCTCTACAAGTTTTATTTCAAGATGTGGATTAAAGGAAGAGCTAGATTTTTCAATCGAAATTTCAATAAAGTAACTTAACAATCTTTTCCACCAGGCTTGCTTCATTTGGATTTAGCTTTCCCATTGTCTGTATTGGGCTGAGTAATGGTAGATATGCTCCATTATTAGTTTGTCTTCCTCCGATAATTCTAACGCTCTTCTAGCCATTACCAATCTTGCCACCTCTAGCGATTTTTCAATTTTGAAAGTTGTATATCCTTTCTTTCCTCCCCATGAAAATGATGGAATAATGGTTCTTGGAAATCCACTACCGAACACATTACAGCTTACACCCAAGACAGTGCCGGTGTTGAACATCATATTGATACCAGTTTTGGAATGGTCGCCCATAATAATTCCACAGAATTGTAACTCAGAAGAACTAAATGTATCCGTACTGTAGTCCCACATTTTAATATTTGAATAATTATTCTTTAAATTGGAACTATTGGAATCAGCGCCAAGATTGCACCATTCACCAATAACAGAATTACCCAAGTAGCCATCATGCGCTTTATTTGAGTAAGCCTGAAAAACGACATTATTTATCTCACCTCCTACCTTACAGTAAGGCCCAACTGTTGTAGCTCCTGTAATTTTAGCACCCATTTTAACGACTGCATTATTACACAGAGCAAATGGACCCCGAATCATAGCGCCCTGCATAACATGTGTGTCTTTCCCTATGTAGACAGGTCCGTCTTCAGCATTGATAAATGCAGGTTCAAGGATAGCACCTTCTTCAATGAATATGTTGTTTTCCGATCCCTGATAAAAATGATGTTCTTCCAATTCTTGACTACTTCTACCTTTAGTCAATAGTTCATAATCCTTACGAATCTCATTTTTGTTGACTCTAAAGATGTCATAAGGTCTTTTAATGAAATCATTTGCATCAATATCATTATTAAGATCGAGACCTTTTAGCTCATCCAATTCATTCTTCTCGACGAGTTTATCAAATTGTTGGCTTCCGAGTTTTGCAGCTACTAGATTGTCATTATGTAAAATGGCATCATTCAATTCTAATTGAAGAATAAGTCTGACAAGTTTTTTGTTCGGAAGATATCTCGAATTTATTACGAGATTTTCATTTGCAATTTTGATTGGATATTTTTTCGACAGGTAGTCTTGGGTAATGTAGCTTCCTTCACCTTCAAGATATAATTCCCATTTTTGTTTAATTGTTAAAATTCCAACACGGAAATCAGCAATTGGTCGAGTGTAGCTGATTGGTAGGAGGGACTTCCAATGGTCATCGTCAAAAAGAATAATATTGTTCATTATTCAAAAAAAAAGCCCCTATTTGTGGGGCCTTTACTTTTATCCTTCAGTTTGTTCTTGCGGTTCAGCTTCAGGTTTGCCCTTTGAAAATTTAGCAAACTTTTTATTGAACTTGTCAATCCGTCCGGCGGTATCAACAAATTTCATTTTACCAGTAAAGAAGGGGTGTGATTTTGATGAAATCTCAACTTTCACCAATGGATATTCTTTACCGTCTTCCCACACGACAGTTTCTTTTGTTTCAACTGCTGACCTTGTAAGAAAGCCTTCATTTACAGATATATCGTGAAAAACTACTAGTCTGTAATTATCTGGATGAATTTCTTTTTTCATTTTTCTTTACTATTAGATTAAAATGGGCTGCAAAAATACTTTAAAAAAGCTAATAAGTAAAGCTTTATTGGAAAAAGGCATCCTCAAAATGCTTAATCTCTTGCACATTTTTGGCTTTATCCAGTAGAATTGAAATAATATCGAATCGAATTTCCCAATTATAGTCAATAGACTCCATATATCGTTGAGCTGCATCTATTAAAAATGCTTCTTTTTTTGGGGTAACGGATTCTTCAGGTTCACCGTAATAACTATAAGATTTTGTTTTTACCTCAACAAATACCAGGATAAGTTCTTGCTTTGCAATAATATCAATTTCAGCTCTTTTAAATCGCCAATTTTTTTCAAGTATTTTATAATTTTTGCCAATAAGATGTTGCTCAGCGAAATTTTCTCCTATTCGTCCAATTTCAGTTTTGGAAGTCATTCAGATGTATTATTAATGCTATTTTTGCAAATCATTTAAAGATACAGAAAGTATGATGGATACATTGATTAGCAGGTTTCCTCAACAATTGCAGGAAGCCATTGAAATAGGGTCTAGTGCCACTTTATCAGCACACGATAAACCAATCAACAAAGTTTTCGTTGCAGGTTTGGGAGGGTCCGGCATTGGAGCAAATTTTGTTTCTGAATTTATTAGAAAAGAATGTCCTATACCATATAATGTAGGTAAAGGTTATAATATCCCTTCTTATGTAGATGAAAGCACTTTGGCTATATGCTCATCCTATTCCGGCAACACAGAGGAAACATTGAGTGCATATAAGGAAATATTGGAAACCGGGGCTAAAATTGTGATTATTTCTTCTGGTGGCAAATTAATAGCAGAAGCAGAGGAAAGAGGGTTTGATTATATCAAAGTTCCAGATAGTTGGCCTTCGCCAAGAGCATGTCTGGGTTATTCTGTAGTCCAACAGCTGTTTGTTTTAAACAAACTTGGATTCATTTCCGATAGATTTAAAACAGAACTAAAGGCAGCAATAGATTTGATCAAATTTGACATCGATGACATACAACTATCTGCTCAGAAAGTTGCTGATAGAATTCATGATCGTATTCCTGTTATCTATACAACCGATAGAATGGAATCAGTTGCCGTTAGACTAAGGCAACAAATAAATGAGAATGCAAAAATGTTATGCTGGCATCACGTTATTCCTGAAATGAATCATAATGAGTTAGTAGGTTGGACAGAGAAACATAATGATATTGCTGTAATTTATCTGCGCAATAATGATGATCACCGACGTAATCAAATAAGAATCAAAATTAATCAGGAAATAATCGGTAAATATTGTGACACGATTATTGAGATTTTTTCTAAAGGGAATTCTCTGATCGAAAAGGCATTTTACTTAGTCCATCTTGGCGATTGGATTTCATGGTATCTTTCTGTACATAAAGGGGCAGATTCTATTGAAGTTGACGTTATAGATTATCTAAAATCTGAACTCTCAAAAGTATAATCGATTCCCTACAGACCAGAAATGTTAATGAATGTTAATGAATATTGATTAATATTTATCACAATTTCGAAAAATATTCTTTGGCTGCACTACGTACTTTGGAAGACAGTAATAAGGTAGAAAGCATCGTTGGAATAGCCATCAAAGCGAAAAACCCATCTATCAGGTTAATAATGATGTCTAATGATAGGGTAGCTCCTGCGAGTATACTTAAGAGATAAAAATAATTGTAGTACTTCTTATTGTCGGCTCCAAAAAGATAAGACATACATTTAGTTCCATAATAAGAGTAACTGAACAAGGAGGAAATGCTAAACACAGCGATACAAATAAGTAGCAAATAAGGGCCAACTCCCGGAATAGAATCATTAAAAGCTGAAGATGTCAATGAGACTCCATTATCACTTGTTGTCTTCCAAACTCCGGTTACCAATATGGCTAATGCAGTCAATGTACATACTAATAAAGTATCTATTGCAGGTCCTAACATAGCGACAAGACCTTCTCTTACCGGTTCTTTAGTTTTTGCAGCTCCGTGTGCCATTGGTGCAGTACCAATTCCAGCTTCATTTGAAAAAGCGCCTCTTTTTATCCCGAGTAAAATTATAGCACCAACTACACCTCCTAGCATTGGATCTCCATTATATTCATTTGCCGTAAAGGCTTCCGAAAATATTAGACCGAGATACTTTGGAATCTCTTCGATATTAATTATCAGAATGCTTACAACAGAAATAAAATATAGAATTACCATAAAAGGCACTAGTCTTGAAGTTGCTCTACTAATTCTTTGTAAGCCTCCAAGAATAACAATTGCACTAATAATCATTAATCCTATTCCTATAATCAAATTGCTTCCAAATCCACTTGAAATTCCATTTGGAACCAAAAGAATATCCCTGACGGCTTGGGTAAGTTGATTAACATTAAAAACTGGAAGAGCTCCTATCAATCCGGCCATACTAAAAAATACAGCCAATGGTTTCCAGGATTTACCAAGACCTTCAGTTATGAAATACATTGGCCCTCCTTGAATTTCTCCATTGGAGTCTTTTCCTCTAAACAAAATAGAAAGGGTGCATGTATAAAACTTTGTACTCATTCCAATAATTCCGCTGATCCACATCCAAAAAATAGCACCTGGACCACCAATAGTTATAGCGACTGCTACACCAGCTATATTACCCATTCCTACTGTTGCAGCTAGTGCAGTTGTCAGTGCCTGGAAATGATTAATCTGTCCCGGATCATTTGGATCATCGTATTTACCCTTAAGCACATCAATAGCATGAAAAAAGTATCTGAATGGGAGAAATCTGGACAGGATGAGTAAATATATTCCTCCTCCAACCAACAATATTAAGAGGGGCAGTCCCCAAACAAAAGAAGAAAAATTTGACACCCACACATCAATGGTCTCCATGTGATAAAACTAATAATATATATTGGAAAATATCCGATTTAATAGCCAACGAAACATTAAACTATTTACATTAATGTATCTTCCAGATAATTATATTTATCTGGATAATCTGTATTAAAATGGAGGCCTCTGCTTTCTTTTCGGATTTGCGCTCCTGAAGTAACAAGAAAGGCTATCGTTATTAGATTCCTCAATTCGCAAAGCTGTGGAGATAATATCGTAGAGTTGTATAGTAGTTCTGTTTCTTTGATAAGTATTTGAATTCTATCAATGGCTCGTTTCAGTCTTACATCCGTACGCACAATTCCTACATAATAACTCATTATATCCTTCAATTCCTTCCAGGATTGAGTTATGAGTACCATTTCATTTGGTTGTGTTGTTCCTTCAGCATTCCATGAAGGAATGTTTAATTCATACTCAAGATCATTAATGGTTTCTAATATAGAATTTGCTGCTTTGTAACCAAAGACCAATCCTTCTAATAATGAATTTGATGCTAGCCGATTTGCCCCATGCAATCCTGAACTTGTACACTCACCTGCAGCCCACAACTGTTTTATAGAAGTGCGGCCTAGCTGATCAACTAAGATGCCTCCACACATATAATGGCATGCAGGGACCACTGGAATCATATCTACAAATGGATCGATCCCAAGGCTTTTACATTTTTCGCAAATATTTGGAAAATGTTCTAAAAATCCTTTTTGATCTAAATGAGTGGTGTCTAATAATACATACTCATCACCACGCATTTTCATTTCATTATCAATTGCTCTGGCTACAATATCTCTGGGAGCCAATGATAGACGGTCATCATATTTTTGCATGAACTCTTTGCCATCTTTAGTTTTTAAAACTCCACCGAAACCTCTGACTGCTTCAGAAATAAGAAAAGATGTCCCTTCGCGGGTTGTAGTATACAGGGAACTTGGATGAAATTGTACAAACTCCATATTGCTTAATCGTCCTTTTGCACGATATACCATAGCTATACCGTCTCCGGTTGCAATTTTTGGGTTTGTCGTATTTGCATAGATCTGACCAGACCCACCTGTACACATTACTGTAGACTTGGCAATTATCGTTTCGATTTCATTTGTTTCCAGATTGAGAACATACGCACCAAAGCATTTAATATTTGGATTTAATCTTGTGACCGTGCGTCCTAAATGGTGTTGTGTAAGTATATTAATTGCGAAATAATGTTCATAGATATGAATATTTGATAATCGCGAGGCTTTTTCATTAAGGGTTCTTTGAATCTCCCATCCCGTAATATCTTTAAAATGTAAAATTCTATTTTCTGAATGACCACCTTCTCTTCCAAGATCATAATCTCCATCATCTTCTCTATCAAATCTCGCACCCCATTCAATTAATTCTTTTACTCTTATGTGGCCTTCTTTGATTACGAGTTCAACAACTTCCGGATCACATAATCCATCACCTGCATCTAATGTATCTTCAATATGTTTCTGGTAATTGTCGGATTCAAAATTCCAAACAGTAGCCACTCCTCCTTGAGCCCAGCTTGTATTTGATTCTTCCTTATTGGTTTTGGTGAGTACTGTAATATCAAGATCACTTCTTTCTTCAGCAAGACGTATTGCGACTGATAATCCGGCGACTCCGGATCCTATTATAAGGACATCTGTTTTCTTCAATTCTGAAATTCTATTTGATTACTTAAATAAATATAACCAACTATTTTTTCCGAACGAATTCCAACTTTGCAATATCCTTATTAGACTTAAATATCTTATCCAGGGTTTTGGTAAATGGCAGGCTGATATTTTGAAGAAACAGTGAAAACTTATTTAAAGGTTCACCTTCTTTTCGATGCTTAGAATTAAAAAGTTTTCTAATGGCTCCGGAGATATAATAACTTACCCTGATATTGATAAACGATTTATTGAGCAGCGTAAACCCTTGATGAGAACAAATATTTTCATAGTATGAAACCGGTCGACCAAAACAAAGTTCATCGCCTATTACGCTTGACTCTATACGTTCAAAAAGAACAACCTTTTCACTTGAGACTCTGCATATTTCTTTCAACAATGAAATAAGCATTTTCTCGTCTGTATTATGTTGTAAGACTGTAGCTGTAAATACAATTTGAAAACTTTGGTCTTCAAGTGGAATATCAGTCCCGTTAATTTTGATAAATTCTACTCCGGGAGCGCGTTGCTTAGCCAATTGAATCATATCATTGGAAATATCAACACCCATGATTTTTGTAGCCTGCCCAAGGTCAGAAATGGCTTTTATATTACCCCCTGGACCGCTTCCAATTTCAAGAACAGTTTTATTTTGAAAATCAAGAGATAGTAGCATCTCAAGGAATCTTGATTTTTTGTACCTGTAATAAGGTTCATCATCTCCAGCAATAATATTACCTGGATCTCTTGAATCAATCCTTTTTGCTACATCTGACCAGTAAGGTTCCGGATGATAATTATCCATTAATTATTGAATTAGGCTGCAAATCTAGAAATGATTACGAAATACTTTAGATAATTTTTGACAAATCTCTCATCTTTATGCCCAGAGTACAAACTTAATATATTGAAAATAGCGGTAAATGCCAGAGTATTGATCAGTCATCGGATGGAGGGAGTGGCACGCTATATCTTTGAAACGACAAGAAGAATGGTAAATGATCACCCTGAAGATGAATTTCATCTTTATTTTGATCGCCCTTTTGATCAAAAATTCATTTTCGCAGAAAATGTTATTCCTCATGTCATTTCTCCTCCGGCCAGACATCCGATTCTATGGTATATCTGGTTTGAAATAGGTCTTAGAAAAGCACTCAAAAGAGACAATATTGATATTCTATATTCAGGAGATACGTTTTTGAGTTTAAAATCAGCCGTTCCTACTATTATAGTGAGTCATGATATAAATTATAACCATTATCCTCAACATATTAGATGGAGTCACAGAAAGTATTATCAAAAATATTTCCCACAATTTCACAGAAAAGCAACGCATATTATTGCTGTTTCAGAAACTACGAAAAAGGACATTGTTGAATCGTATTCGTTGGAGGAAGATAAAGTGACTGTAGCTTACAATGATGTTCCGGAAGGGTTCCAAGCTATATCTGAAAGTGAGAAAGAAATGATGAGATCTAAAATATCATCGGGCAAACCGTTTTTCATCTATCTTGGTTCTTTACATCCTAGAAAAAATGTTGAAGGATTGATCAAAGGGTTCAATTACTTTAAGGATAAGACAGGAAGTGATTATAAATTACTGATCTACGGTCGAGCGGCTTGGAAAACATCATCCATATTTGAAACTTATCAGTCGTCAGTATATAAAGATGATATCGTCTTTTTGGATAACAGTAAAATAAGTATCCATAAAGCTTTGGCTTCGGCAGAAGCCTTATGTTATGTCTCTATTCTTGAAGGTTTTGGTATTCCTATATTGGAGGCTTTTGAAAGTAAAGTTCCTGTAATCACTTCGATGGTTTCCTCTATGCCTGAAGTTGCAGAAGACGCTGCAATACTCGTTGATCCATTTAGTGACGAATCGATTGGATTGGCGATGCAAAGGATAATTGAAGAAGTTGACCTTAAAAGTGAATTAATAGAAAAAGGCCGGTTAAGAAAAACCAAATTCAGCTGGCAAAAGTCCTCAGAAATCATCTACCATAGTATCAAAGAAGGCCTTAGACTAGATAATTAACCATCAGATTTATAATTTTCCATTCCTGGAATAGTATAATCTTGTTTGCTTTTGCGACCTAATTTGAGCATTCCAATAATTCCAACGATTACTAACAATGCTGAAATGGCTTGAGACATAGACCAATTCAGTCCAAATAATTCGTATCTGGGATTAACGCGGATTATCTCAACAAAAAATCGTGCAAACGCACTTACAAATAGATAAATGAAGAAAAGTCTACCCGGCGTTTTTATCTTTTTCCTTATGGCCCAAATAAAAGCAAAGAGTATAAGACTTATGATAATTTCATATATAGGGGTTGGATAAACTGAAGGATCAAGATACGTGCAATAATTACCAACGCAATCAGTGATTTTAGATCCTCTTTGATAGAAATCTGCAACATTTCTTGGGTAATCATAAGACCACATCCAATCCGGAAATATAAACCATGAAGGCTTTGCTTGAGTATTAGCTATACCCCAATCTCCATCACCGGAAAATTGGCAACCCATTCTTCCAATTGCATAGCCCAGAAGCAGTGCCGGTCCGGCGGCATCCATTACATGAACGGGTTTGATACCTAATTTTTTGACGTAATAGTAGACGGTAATGAATGCCAAAATCAGTCCTCCATATATGGTTAAACCACTTCCGGAAAATATTTGACCTATTGGATCTTTCAGAAAAGAATCTAAATTTTCAAGGATAGAAAACAAACGAGAACCAATAATTCCGCTAATTGCTGCAACTAATATAATATCTCCGGATTTTTGGTGAGGTTTTATGAATTCTTGCTCTAATAGACTTGGAGGCGGTCTATTAATGGCCATAAAATAATAGTATAAACCTAAAAGAACGGCAAGTAGAATTCCTACAATAAAGTTTCCTTGACTTGAGAACAAAACACCTGCCGGATCAGCTTTAAAAGCATCAAATTCCTGGTAGATGACCGGGATTTTGAATCCGATTAAAAAACCAATAAATGCATTTATTATCGCGTCTTTAAGTGGAGAACTTACAGTTTTGTGTTTAATTTTTAAATCAGAAAGTACACCTTCTTTTTCCTTTCGGATAAATTCTAATTTTATTATATGGTAGGCTCCGACAAAGGTTAAGGCCAGAAAAATACCAAAAGTCTTAAAAATAGAAGTCCAGTTATCTACTTCAGTTCCAAAAACATCATGGAAAAAATAAGAAAGATCGGGATACATAGTTAAAATTCTTTGGCAAATTTAATATTACCTGACAGATTGTGACTCATCTTAATGTGATTTAGTTTTCCTATTGAATTTAATCTACTGAGCTGGCAAGCTTAAGAGCGATTTCAAATAGTCTTTCATCTCTTTTAATAGTAAGCTTTATTATATCTGCTGGTTGATATTTTTCTAATGTTTCAATTAGATCATTATTGTTTTGGATTGTGCTATTGTCAATCATTTTAATCACGTCGCCGGGATTAAATCCTCCATTCCTATCTCTTGATAAGCCTCTCAACCCCAGAAATGATGCGGGAGTATCTGGGAGCACTTTTCTTATCATTGCACCTGCTTCATTTACATAAGCATCGGGTAAAAGCTCAACTCCCATTATAGGTCTTTTGACTTGTCCATATTGTATTAAATCAGGGACTACAAAATTTACAACATCAGAAGGAATTGAAAAACCGATGCCACTATAAGCTCCAGAAGGAGAATAAATTGCGGTATTTACACCTATTAGATTTCCGGATGAATCAAGGAGTGGGCCTCCCGAATTTCCGGGATTTATGGCCGCATCTGTCTGTATGACATCGTAAATCTTTCTTCCATTTCTGGCAGTAATTTCACGGCCTAAGGCACTTATTACACCTGTAGTTAAAGTTTGGTCGAATCCAAAAGGATTTCCAATAGCATAAGCGAATTGTCCCACTCGTAGTGCTGATGACTTTCCGATAGGAATTGGTTTCAATAAATTAGCAGGTGCATTAATTTTTAAAACCGCAAGATCTTTACTTGGTGAACCACCAACAAATTCTGCATTATAACTTGTCTGATCTGAAAGGGTAACGGTGAATATATTACCCTCTTCAATAACATGGTAATTTGTAACAATATGACCACTTATATCCCACATGAATCCTGTACCTGTTCCTTTAGGAATCTCAGAGACATCCAATGACCAATAGTTTTGAGACTGCGTGCTTGTTGTAATATATACGACTGATGGAGCAGCTTCTTCAAAGAGATTTATTACCGCATTTTCGGCATTTATATAATTGGATTTAATAGTGTTTTGTGAAGCATTTTCTTCATTCGCTTTTGTGCTAGTATCAAGGACATTAGCATGGCTTAATGTTTGGTTGTCAATGTTTTGTGATTCAAACTCTATTTTGTCTATTTTGAATCCCAATAAAAACCCAAGGGTTAAAAGAATTAGTGCGATGATAAAGTGATTCGATTTCATATCTTTAATTGTTGTGTCGAATAAAGTTAAATAGAAGATTTGCTATTCTGAACGGCTTATTCTACAATTCAATTGTTTAAATAGACAAATAATATATTATAAAAAAAAATATATAACATCGCCTTATTTTTGTCTTTGTTTTCTCTCCGTTTTCTTCGCAGATTTGTATTGTAATCAAGAAAGAGATACTGAATATTGATAAAGATCAATATAAACACAGATAAGTCAACGCTAAATCCTTAGGGCTTATCTAAAATGAGATTGAGTTTTGTTATTTTTTTTAAAGTTGGTTTTCTAAAAAAATTAATAATTAACAGTGTCTTTAGCTTGAACTAAGGATATGTTCATGGGAGTATAATTTGCAGATGGTCGCTGGGGAGCGACCATTTTTTTTTGCCCATACCGAAATAAAATGAATCAAAATTCTTTAATATTTAAGTCTCAATATTTATTATATTCACTCCTCTTATTAACCAGAATATTTCATGTATCGACGAGATTTTATAAAGATTGGAGCAAGTAGCCCGCTTTTAGCATATCTACCGAATAACAAGAAACAATTCTCTCAAGACTTAATTAATCACTCTATTTGCCGTTGGTGTTACAGTAATACGCCTCTGGAATTACTCGCAGAAAAAGCCAAAGACTTAAATATATCATCAATTGAACTTTTAGATCCGGATGAATGGGATGTTGTATTGAACAAAGGTCTGAATTGTGCTGTCTCAAACGGAAGCCCCTTAGGTATTACAAAAGGATTCAATGATCCCAAAAACCACGATCAGCTGTATAGTGATTCCAGCAGGATTATCCCACAAGCTTCTGAAAGAGGAATTCAACAAGTAATATGTTTTTCAGGGAATAGAAATAACATATCCGAAAAAGAAGGATTGGAGAATTGTGCTGTTGGATTAGAACCTATTCTCAAATTGGCTGAGCAGTATAATATTACAATCATCATGGAATTGTTGAATAGCAAAGTAGACCATCATGATTATCAATGTGATAATTCAATTTGGGGGGTTAATCTAGTGGAGAAAATAGGAAAGTCAAATTTCAAATTGCTATACGACATCTATCATATGCAAATAATGGAAGGTGATGTAATATCAACAATACAGAAAAATAAGAACTATAGAGCGCATTATCATACAGGCGGCGTTCCCGGAAGAAATGAAATTGATGAAACTCAGGAGTTAAATTATCCTGCAATAATTAAAGCTATTCATGAAACTGATTTTGCAGGATATATAGCACAGGAGTTTATTCCGACTTGGGATAAACCATTTTCTGCTTTAGAGAAAGCAATAAATATTTGTACAATTTAATTTTTAAAATATCAAGGAATGAATTTTAATTCAGAGGGGAAAAAAGAGAGAACATTTGATGCAATTGTTGTTGGCACCGGAATTAGCGGGGGATGGGCGGCAAAAGAGTTATGCGAGAAAGGACTAAAAGTTTTAGTACTGGATAGGGGCCGTGATGTCAAGCACGGAGACTACCCAACTGCTAATTTGGAAAGATGGGATGTGCCAAGGGGTGGAAGAATGACGTTTGAAGAATTAAAAGATTATCCGGTTCAAAAAAGAACTGGATATACAATGAACGAGTTCACCAAACATTGGTGGGTAAAGGATACGGAACAACCCTATGAAGAAGTAAAACCATTTGATTGGATTAGAGGCTATCATGTCGGCGGACGATCTCTGCTATGGGGAAGACAATCCTATAGATGGTGTGAATTAGATTTTGAAGCAAATGCAAAAGAAGGAATATCTGTTGATTGGCCAATAAGATACGATGATATAAAGTCATGGTATGATTATGTAGAAACATATGTTGGAATTAGTGGTAGAAAAGAAGGATTAAGTCAATTACCAGATGGGCAATTTTTGAGCCCGATGGAATTTTATTGTATTGAACAGGATGTGGCTGACAGTATAAAATCAAATTATTCTGATAGGCTGATGACCATAGGCAGGGTAGCCCATATAACAGAACTAGTTGATTTGAATGGCAGAGGCGAATGTCAGAATCGAAATAGATGTTCTAGAGGATGTCCTTATGGAGCGTATTTTAGTTCACAAGCATCTACTCTTCCGGCAGCAGAACGCACCGGAAATATGACTCTCAGGCCATTTTCTATTGTTAGTGAAGTATTGTTTGACAATGAAACACAGAAAGCAACAGGTGTAAGAATTAGAGATACTCAAACCCTAGAAGAAGAATTCTTTGCTAAAATCATATTTCTTAATGCCTCTTGTCTCGGATCTACTTCAATCTTAATGCAATCAAAATCTGATAGATTTCCTGATGGTATGGGTAACGATAGTGGTGAATTAGGTCATAATTTAATGGATCACCATTTTCAAATCGGTGCAAGAGGAAGTTCTGATGCTCATCAGGATAAATACTTTAAAGGACGAAGACCGAATGGAATCTATGTTCCAAGATTCAGAAATGTTGACAATGCGACACAGATGAACAATTTTACCAGAGGATACGGATTTCAAGGAGGAGGTAGCCGGGAAGGATGGGGCAGTGTCGTTGCTGAAGCTGCATATGGTCCAGAGTTTAAAAAATCACTTTCACAACCAGGTGGTTGGAATTTCTCATTTCACGGATTTGGAGAAATTTTACCCTATCATGAGAATAAAGTGGAATTAAACGAAGACAAATTGGATAAATGGGGAATGCCTACATTAAGTTTTGATTGTGAAATTAAGGAGAATGAGATCGAGATGCGTAAAGACATGAAAGAACAAGCAGTGGAGATGTGTGAAAAGGCAGGGCTTAAAGATGTTCAACCATTCGAAAATCGTTACGCTCTTGGATTGGGGATTCATGAAATGGGTACAGCGAGAATGGGTAAAGATCCCAAGACTTCTGTGTTAAACAAATGGAATCAATTGCATAGTGTTAAAAATGTATTTGTAACAGATGGTGCCTGCATGACTTCTGCATCTTGTGTTAATCCTTCATTAACCTATATGGCTCTGACGGCAAGAGCAGCAGATTATGCTGTTAAAACATTAAATAATAATGAAATATAATTTGATCAGATGAATAGACGAGACGTACTTAAAACATCATCACTATTTCTAGGATATACTATCACCGGAGGAACCGCAATTGCTGTTTTGAACGGTTGTGCTCCAGATAAATCACCTTCATGGACACCTAAATATTTTAGTTTGAGTCAGCTGGATTTAATATCTGAACTTGCAGAGATGATCATTCCAAAAACAGACACTCCGGGGGCCAAAGATGCCCAGGTCGAAAGATTTCTGGATAGCTCTTTGGAATGTTATCCAGAAGAAGAAAGATCTATGATGTTAGAAGGATTAGGTGTTTTTGATGTTAAATCACAAAGTAAATTTCAAAAGGACTTTGTAAAATGTACTGTCGAACAGCGAAAAGAAATACTGGATGAAATAATAGAGTCAGAAGGAGAGGAGGCGGATATATTCAACGGAATAAAAGAAGGTGTCGTAGTTGGCTATTGTTGGTCAGAACCTGGTGCCACCGAGTTTCTGAAATTTGATCCAATCCCAGGACCACAGTTTCAAGGATGTATAGATTTTGATGAGATCGGAACTGCTTGGGCACTTTAAAAGCGCTAATTAGTTTTTAAGAATTTATTAAATCACTAAATACAAAACAAAAATTATGGAAAACGGTATTAACTGGTTGCCAATGATAGTAGCCGCTCTCATACCTCTTGTACTTGGAGCAATTTATTATGGTCCTTTATTTGGTAAAGCATGGATGTCCTCATTAGGAATTACTGAAGAAGATCTTCAAGGTGCAAATATGCCTTTGATATATGGGATAGCACTTGTCCTGGCGTTTATGATTGCTATGGCCCTGAACTTTAATATTGAATTAACACATAAGGAAGTAAATGATGCAGGTGAATTGGTTTATGGAAGTTTTCATACTTTCCAGCATGGTGCTTTGCATGGATTTTTCACTGGATTGTTCTTAGCAATACCTGTGCTTATTTCCAATAGCATGTTTCAAAGAAACAGTTGGAAAAATATATTTATTAATGTAGGTTATTGGTTACTTGCTTTTGCCCTTATGGGTGGACTAGTTGATGCCTGGAATTAAAAAGATTAGGGGCTGCTGTCTTAAGCAGCCCTTCCTTATTTTTTGTCTATCTCATCTTCCTTTTTAAAGTTTGATCCTCCTCCGCCATTATTGCAGCCATCAATAAACGCTTCAAATGTTGCACCTAGTTTGACTTCAAACGGGAAGCTCAATGTAATTTCAGTTACTGCATCGTAATCAATAATGGCTGTTGCCTCAATTATTTGATCTGAAGTGATTGAGTCAGAAGTTTCGTAATCTGCGATCCCAACTTCACTCCCGGTAAGATTTAAAATGGCAGGGCAAGCATCGTCATCATTTGTAATAGTTCCTTGACCTATCCCATCCAAGATAGTTGCATTAACAGATATATTTGATAACACAACACTGAATGATTCATCAAGTTCTTCATCGAAGTCTCCATTAACTGTTACATCTACACTTGTGGTAGTTGTACCATTTGCTATTATGCCATTTCCAGATACAATTGCTAGATAATCATCGTCCCCTATTGTTGCACTACCATCAGTAGTATTAATATCGAATGTTACGTCACTTGCATCTATAGCAGAAAGCGTTACTGTAAAACTAAATTGACTTGTTCCACTATCACCTTCTGACATAGTGATATCATCTATAGAAATACTAGGTAAGAACATACAAGCATCATTAATAACACCAGGGGTGCCTAAATCTCCACCAATAACTATTTCGGCAGTGCTTTCACACCAATTATTGCCTATATCATTATCGGTTCCATTCAAGACATTCGGATCAAGAGCCATACTAGCACCGGTAGGATCTGGAAAGTTTGGTCCACCGTCATATCCGACACTATCTATTTGAGTTGGACTTCCTGAAGGATCACAAGTCAATATTATTTCATCATCTCCATTTGATAAGTTAATCCCACTATACTGATAATCAACATTGACACCTCCATTAGTTGCGATGTTAGAATTAATTCCTAAAACTAAGTAGGTACCTGCAGCGATATTCAAAGGACCACCATTAGAAATAGTGTGACTATCACTTCCTGCATCGGTAATGGACCAAGCTTCAATATCAATAGTTGAAGCTGTTGTATTGTATACTTCAAAATATTCTCCTTCAGAATCCCCGACAGAGTCAGGGTTTTGCATTATTTCCGTAATAATTATATCACCTGCATTCGGACAGGAAACTGTATCATCATTATTAATAGTTCCGGTACCGGTTCCATCGAGAATTGTGGCATTAGCAGATATATTACTCAAAAGAACACTAAAATCTTCATCGGATTCTACGATCAGATCTCCATTGACTAACACATCTATTGTAGTCGTGGTCATTCCGGCGAGGATAGTTCCATTACCAGAAACTATTGCCACATAATCATTATTCGCAACGGTAGCACTTCCATCAATGGTGTTTATGATAAAGGTAACATCTAATGCTGTGCTTGCGCTTAGGGTTACAGTGAAAGTGAAATTAGATGTTCCTGAATTTCCTTCTGCCATTGTAATATCATCAATAGAAATAGTGGGCGGACTACCGCAAGGATCGTTTGTAGATCCTGGTGTACCTAAATCTCCACTAGCAACTATTTCGGTACTGCTTTCGCACCAATTACTGCCTATATCATTATCGGTGCCATTGAGATTATTTGGATCCAGATTCATACTGGCACCAGTAGGATCTGGGAAGTTTGGTCCACCGTCATATCCAACACTATCTATTTGAGTTGGACTTCCTGAGGGATCACAAGTCAATATTATTTCATCATCTCCATTTGTTAAACTAATTCCACTATACTGATAATCAACATTAACGCCTCCATTAGTGCCGGAGTTAGAATTAATTCCTAATACCAAGTAGGCACCTGCAACGATATCTAAAGGACCGCCATTAGAAATTGTATGACTATCGCTACCTGCGTCAGTAATGGCCCAACCATTAATATCTATTGATGACCCTGTTGTATTATATAATTCGAAATATTCTCCATTAGAGTCCCCGACAAAGTCAGGATTTTGCATTATTTCCGTGATAATTATATCACCAGCACTTGGACAGGATACTGTATCATCATTATTTATTGTTCCTATACCGGTTCCATCGAGAATTGTGGCATTAGCAGATATATTGCTTAAGACAACATCAAAGTCTTCATCCGATTCTACATTTACATCTCCATTGACTAATACATCTATCGTAGTTGTGGTCATTCCGGCGAGGATAGTTCCATTACCAGTAACTATGGGCACATAATCATTATCGGCGAGGGTAGCACTTCCGTCAGCTGTGTTGATGTCAAATGCAACATTAGAAGCTGCGCTTGCTGATAAGTTGACGGTAAACGTAAAATTAGATGTTCCGGAATCACCTTCTGCCATCGTAATATCATCAATAGAAATAGTAGGGGGACTACCACAGGCATCGTTTACAGATCCTGGTGTGCCCAAATCTCCAACTCCTCCAATCTGAGTTGTGCTTTCACACCAATTACTTCCTATATCATTGTCTGCTCCATTGAGATTATTTGGGTCAAGATTCATACTGGCACCAGTAGGGTCTGGGAAGTTTGGCCCACCGTCATATCCTACACTGTCTATTTGAGTTGGACTTCCTGAGGGATCACAAGTCAGTATTATTTCATCATCTCCATTTGTTAAGCTAATTCCACTATACTGATAATCAACATTGACACCTCCGTTAGTCCCCGAATTAGAATTAATTCCTAATACCAAGTAAGATCCAGCTGATATATTCAGAGGACCGCCATTAGAAATCGTATGACTATCACTACCTGCATCTGTAATGGACCAACTATCAATATCTATTGATGCCCCACTTGTATTATATAATTCGAAATATTCTCCATCAGAATCATTGACAAAATCAGGATTTTGCATTATTTCAGTAATGACAATATCCCCGACTGTAGGACATTGTGCTTCCGAATAATGGGCAAGTAAAGTTGATAGTAAAATTATTATACTGATAGAAAAACTTGAATTGGAATTTGTCATTTCACATGATTTAAGCCTATAATAATTGAGTTAAAGTTGTTTCATCCTCTTCCGTGTAAAATTTAGTGCTAATTCCAAAAGGGCTTAATGTTTGATTGTCTTCGAGTACACAGTTGTTAAGGTACGAACATAGTTATACCATGTGATACTAACAGACATAGCCTATAATTTGATAATTAAGTTAGAAGTATAAAATTGAGATTAAAAAAAATGTTGAAAAATTAGATTGATTGTGGATAAAAATGGAGAATTACATAGCAAAAAGCCAGACTGTTGATTGTCTGGCTTTGATAAATAGCAAATTGTTTTTATCCGATCACAGAATTATCCTTTGCATAAGCAGATCCATATAAAAATGACGCACCGGCCATAGTTATATTTTTAAGAATTGCACTCATCTGAGTGGGGTCGTCAGCCATCATTTGAACATGTGGGATAGAAAACAATAATAACATAAGTCCTAATAATAATGTGGCTAACTTATCATACTTTCCTATTAACATTGATACAGCTGCTAACACAAGACATACTTCTGTGAAATACACCATACCGATGCCACCAGGAGCCATGGCTGCCATATCTGCAGCACTTGTAAAATGAAATACTCCAAAAATGAGCGTAGGGATGATAAGAAACCACTTTCCTAATCCTAAAATAGCATTCATAATGTGTTTTGTTTAGTTAGTTAATAAACGATCCTGAATGAAAGATGAATTTCAGATTATGAGATAAATGAATTGATAATCCAATTCTTACAATTAATATAATTATTTAATATGTATTAATGAAATATAATTTGATTCGCTTTTTAGATTTATTTTAACATATTAATGGTTGAACATTAATATGTAAACATCGATATTTGTGTTATGAAGCTTGAAAATGAATTGAAACAAAGACGAGCTTTTGTTAATCCCTACCAAAAAGCCGGTGTTAACTTAATTTATACACACAATTGGTTGGTCGGGAAAATGAAAGCGTTTTTCCGAAAATATGAGATAACATCGAAACAATTTAATATTCTGAGAATATTGAAGGGAGCAGGAGAGCCAGTCTCAACGTCTTATATAAAGGAGCGTTTATTGGATAGACATTCAGATGTTTCCAGAATAGTCGATAGAATGCATGAAAAGTTTTGGGTTCAAAAATCAGTTTGTTCGATTGATAAAAGACTTATAGATGTTAAACTTACATCTGAAGGGGAGTCAATATTATCACTTATTAATGCGGATATGACGAAAATGGAAAATGTTCTGAGTGCATTATCTGAAGAAGAAATCGTTCAACTTAACGCATTGTTAGATAAAGTCAGAGGATAAATATATTATTAACAAATACAATAAATTAAAATGAGTAAAACATTATTTCTTAGTTTAAGTCTATTCTTAAGTGCAATAATTTTAGCACATAATCCAATTAATATCAACAATATAGATATTGAAAAAAGTTCTGTAGAATGGATTGGTAAAAAAGTAACAGGTCAACACACCGGAACCATCTCTTTAAAAAGTGGTGAATTATCATACGACAATGGAAGATTATCCGGAGGTAATTTCGTAATTGATATGACAAGTATTGCCAACACTGATTTAGGAGAAGGAATGAAAGCTAAATTAGAAGGTCATCTTAAGTCTCCTGATTTCTTTGACGTAGCTACATTTCCAACTGCAAGTCTAAAAATCACAGGTATTAATGCTAGTGAAACTGCTACTTACTCTGTTACCGGAGATCTGACTATAAAAAACATTACACATCCTGTGACATTTGAAGTATCCAAGGAGGACAATGAATCACTTTCTACCACTATACTGGTTGATCGTACATTGTACAATGTAAAATATGGATCAGGAAAGTTTTTTGAAGGATTAGGTGATAAAATGATTGATGATAATTTCGAGTTAAATGTAAAGCTTGTAACAAGCTAGATTGATTATTAAAGTTAAAAGCCGTTTCATCAGAAGCGGCTTTTTTTTTACACGATTATATCACCCAAAATGTACAAGTTGAGGGTTTAAAACGATCAATAGTTTTTTACTGGTATTGATGAAATTGCATAGCCTTATATTTTTCATTATTAGATCAACCATTCCGTATTTAATTTTTTTCTCCTCCAGATTTTCCAAGAAATCGGATCAAATTCACGTCATTTTCGAATTACAATAACACTTTAGTACGAAATATCTCGTCGTTCGGCGGAAATATCGGACAGTTCATCTTTTCAATGTAACTCAGTATGGTTTTGATCCGTTAATTAGATGTAACATTTGTAAATCTTTTAAAACCTAGCAAAAATGAATATTCGTAAATCTTGGCTACTTAGCTTCTTAATCGCCGGCTTCATGACGACAGCGGCATTTTCTGCACCTGCATTTGATGCAAGTCCTGAATCAATTAACAAACAACTCCAAAAATACCTACAAGGTATCGAGTTGGGGGAGACTGTTGATGATCAAACCGTTTTCGTTGATTTCATGATCAATGAAAAATCAGAGATAATCGTATTATCTACTAATAATGTAGAAATGGATTCTACGATCAAAACCAGATTGAATTATAAAACCGTAAACGCTCAAGAATTAGAGCTGCTTGAAAGGTACACGATTCCAATCTCGTTTAAAAAATAATTTGTATTTAGTTGGTTGTAACCAGTCCGCTCCTCGGTGGGCTGGTTATCTATTTTACTGAATCAAAAGAAACAAAGTTTCTGAATTTTTTCGTACAAATGAAGGCTGCAAATGTGCGGCCTTTTTAAAAATTCATTGTTCATAAATTCTATCCTTTCTTTTTCTAAGCCAGTTTTGACTCTTCCTATTTGTCGTATGTAGTATACCTATCAGTATTTCAGTTCACGCTTCTCTTTTATCAATTGCTTATTAGTCCATCCTTGTGAAATAAAGTAATTTGCGAAGAATACTGAGGATTAGATCGAACCACCTAAATCTTCATTTATCGTTCTCAAAGATAAGCAGAGTTAAAATAATTGCTCTGAAGACTTCC
The DNA here is from genome assembly GCA_965248155.1 of Saprospiraceae bacterium. GTDB lineage: Bacteria > Bacteroidota > Bacteroidia > Chitinophagales > Saprospiraceae > RFSX01. Next base: position 464,370 of record CBDFIO010000002.1, on the reverse strand, counting down.
AACTATGTATTACTCTTAATGATCCCTGATTGTATAATATTTCGCGATAATCTTCACAAGGAAAAGCGCATAGGTCGGCGCGGTAACCCGCTTTTATAATCCCTCTATCATGAAGATTCAATGCTTTTGCAGCTCTGAAAGTTATACCTGCAAATACTTCAGCAGCACTTATTTTTTCATATGAAGCCAATACACTCGCCTGGACTAACAGTTGACCCATTGGAGCACTACCGGGGTTCCAGTCGCTGGCAATGACAAGGCTGCATCCTGCATCCAGTAACTTTCGACAAGGGGTAAAATCGCAACCCAAACCCATCGATGCACCCGGTAAAGCAACTGGACAAACATCACTCATTGCAAGCGCTTGAATTTCATTTGCTCCACTAACTTCAAGATGATCAACGCTTATGGCCTTACAATCGATTGCTACCTGGCTTCCTCCAGTTGTAAATTGATCTCCATGGACTGTCAGATCAAAATTATATTGCTTTAATGCTTGTAAATATTTAAAGGATTCCTGGATGGAAAAAGCATTCTCTTCGATAAATATATCAAAACGATGACTCAAGTTTTCGGCTATCACAACTGGCACTATTTTTTCTAGGATATAGGCTAAATAATCGGACTCAGAACCTGAAAAATCCTTTGGTATAATATGGGCAGCCAAACAGGTAGATATCAAATCTAATTTAGATGCGATGTTTGCAGATTTTATAGCCCGCAGCATTTTTAATTCATGTTCTGCTGATAAACCATAGCCACTTTTTACTTCAACAGTAGTAATACCTTGCAATTTCAATTGATTTAACCGTTTTAATAAAAGATGAGTCAATTCATCCTGATTTGCATTTCGTGTATTCAGAACTGTACTCCATATTCCTCCTCCTTCAGCGGCTATTTGTTGATAGGTTTTACCGTCATTTCTTGCAGCAAAATCTTTAGATCTTGACCCCGCAAAACAAATATGAGTATGTGCATCTATAAATCCAGGGGTAAGAACAAGCGGTTCTGAAATTTCGATGGTTTCTGAAAGCTGTGAATTATATTTTTTCCATAGATCTTGAAAATCTCCAACTTCGGATATTACTCCTTCTTTACAAATAATTCCTCCATTTTCAACTACTTCCAGCTGCTTATCTTTTAATGCCCCTTTTACTGGAAGATTGGCCAGAGTTAGAATTTGTTTGAAGGGTCCAATTAATTTCATAGTCTATTGTTAATTAAATCAGTTTATTGGATTTATATGAATACGCTAAGTAAATAAAGAAGTTTTAATATTTACTAAAGGTAAAAGTAGCTTTAAGTAAGATGCAATGTGATTGGTATTCTTGTAAAGCAGCTTATTTTGCTTTTTTCTTGCTTGATTTGGCCATCGGATTAAACTCCAGACATTTTTGTATCCAGAACTCCAGATCTTTATCTAAATCAAATCCTTCAGCAGAAATATTTAAAAAACCTTTCATAGGTCTACCTCCGTGAACCATTTGTCTTGCTCCACTCATTTCAAGAAGATCTGCTAATTCTTCAGGGTCAATTCTCGCCATTAATTCCTCCTTAAAAATTCCAATGCATAACTTGTCATCGACCATAAAACCAAGACCTCCCATCATTTTTTTCTCTATGGTAAATACACTTTTCTGTTTGAATATTTGTCTCATTCGATCAGCAAGTAATTCATCATATGCCATAGCAACTATTTAAAATGAAATTACAAAAGTAAAATTGTTTGAATGGATCCAAATCAAATTTATAATCGAATACTATGATAAGTTAAAACTTGATCTAAAATATTAAGGGCCGACTGAGATCGACCCTTAATACCCTTTGAATCAATATTTAAAATGGTGTTTCTTTTTTATCAAAGCATAAAAATTCACTTGCTCTGACCTCTGTGATAAATTTTTTAATTCCTTCTTTGTCATCATATGATCTTGATGTTAATTTTCCACGAATCATTACTTCTGATCCTTTGGATAATATTGTGTTCATGAGTTCAGCAGTCTTACCCCATGCTACAATATTATGCCATTGGGTTTCCTGTACTTTTTCATCACTTGAATTCTTGTAGAATTCGTTAGTAGCTATAGTGAAGCTTGCTACACTGGTTCCGCTGTCAAGTGTTTTAAAATCTACCTCTTTACCGAGGTTTCCTACTAATTGTACTGAGTTTCTTAAAGTGTTCATAATAATTAAATTTTTGTATCTGCTTTCATAATAGCCAGCAGACAGGTTAAACAAAAAAATGACCTCTCGATCGATTTCAGCCCAAAGTTGAGATAAGCTTTTTATTTAATCGTTTAATAAATATTTACTTACGTTTGAAAACATTTGTAATCGTTTGTAAATGAATATTCTGAATCAGGAGTTGATTCTATTTTTTTATTGCACACCACTTTTTTGATTAGTCAAGAAAGACTAATCTTATAAATCTTATTAACTTCAAGGTGATGAAATCATTAGTTTATATACTCGCATTCCCTTTATTCATAATTGCTTGTGCAAGTCCCCAAAAAAGTTTTAATAAAGGCAATTATTCAAAATCATTTTCTTCAGCATTTAAAGAATTAGAAAAGAATAAGAACACCAGAAAAAACAAAACAATCCTTAATCAATCATTTAAGGAATTAATGTACGAGCATAATCAATCAAGATCCAAATTATTAAGGAGTGATCTAATAGAAGATTGGGAAGAAGCTTATTCAAATAGCATTAAGATCATAGATAGATATGAAAAAGCCAAAAGGTATCTGAATTCGAAATATGACTCCATTTCAGATCAGATCATTTATGACAATGATTTACTCGAAGAAGGAATAGCAGAAAATTATTGGTATCTGGCATTAGATGAAATGACAGCTTTCAATGAGAATCATAATAAATTCTCGGCTCAAGATGCCCATCATTATTTTTCAAAATCTCAACAATACAATGTTCAATATGAGACCTTGGATTCTCTCTTGCATGTCTCACTTAATGCAGGTACAATTCATATTTTATTCGAAACAAATGCCTGGGATGCAAAATACAATTGGAAAATTGATAATAAATTCAGGAATATAATATCTAAAAGTAGGGGGTTTATAAAAGTGCATTACGAAAATTTGGCATCATTCGCAGACTGCAGAGTCAATATTGATTTTAATAATCTTGAAGTTTCAGAGTCTGAAAACACATTCTCTGATTCTTACTCGAAAGAAATTCAAAGCGGATATGAGACCAAAATAGATAGCTCAGACAATACCCAATCTATTCCAAAATATATTGAGGTCACAGGAGAAGTAGTAACTTCAAAAGTTACCAGAAGATACAATTGGCGCATCAATTCAATAGTTAGAAGCCAATCGCCATTTTGTAAATTAAATAATAGAAGTTTTAATTCTGAAAAGTCATTTTCTTATGAATCATACCAATATACTGGAGACAGTCGGGCTATACCGGATAAGTACAAGAATTATGTTAAAGACGACACCAGACAGAAAGAAGATAGAATTATTGAAAACTTGATCAATGACGTTTACAGGAAAGTAAGCAACGCCTATTTTTAGCAGTCCCTAATATTTTTTAGTATCAAACTTATAAGCTTATCTCCAAACCAAAAGCCACCCCAATAAGATTGTTTTTCTGTTTGACTAAATTTGATTGGCTATTTATATCATTGATGTTACCCTTGTAATTTAGGTTGGCAAAGACTGAAGTTCTGGGAAATATTTTGTACCCCATGTTAACTGCTGCCAATAGACTTAACTTAGTTTTTGATACAAAGTAATGATCAGCTAAATTCGGATTTTGGGCCGCGTCTACGAGAAAGCCATCGAAGTCAAACCATACATTATAATCAATTCCGGTTTCTATTCCATAGTAGAATCTTCCTTTTTCTATCTGATAACCAGCTAAGGCATTTATACCCAGAGATTTGTAGTTATTACCTACTCTCCAGTTTTTCATTTCATGAATTTCTACTGGTCCCACACCAATAATAAGGGTTGTATCACCGTCCAAGTCAATATTGATTTCTAATAATTGGCCCGGTAATAGAGTATCAGTTACTGTTGTCTTTCTATATTCAAAACGCTCCCTGATCTGACCATACTCAACTCCGCCCTTAAGGTATAATCCATTGTCGAAAAGAAATTTTAATTGCAATCCTGATCTAAAACTAAGAAGTTGGTTTTGTGAATTCTGTCTATCGAGTAAATAGGCCTCATTCTCTGGAGCCACCTTCATCGAACTTGAAACGAAATCCGTTGAAACATAAGGCAACAGAAATAGTGTTCCATGATTTTTTCCATAACTATAGCATTCAATAATATCAGTCTTAGGAAGTTTTCTACTTGAATACTGAATACCAGAACTAAATTTGTCAAGTGCAGAAAATGGTGCAAAACTATGATTTGAAGACCTTGAAGCAATATTGAGAAAATCATTTTTGTGCTTAGTTTCAGTCAAGTCACTTTGGTCAATTCCAATTACGGATGGATTGTTTTTTTCTTTATTGCTATTCTGTACAACATCGGAATAATCGATATTCTGTTTTAGCTCGGACCTTTCTGTTTCTTTTTGGTTAAAAGTGCTTCCTGCTATGCTTGTTTTTTGTTGTGTCTGTGAGGCTTCTTCATCTGAATATTTTATTAATATTTCTGCTGAATTATCTTCTGTAATTTCTATTAATGTCTTATTTGCAAGGTCATTTTCATGTATAACTGCTTCCTCTTTGTCATCTTGAAATATACTTTCTTGGTCGTTTATTGTGGCAATAGCCATCAGGCTGCGACTATTATTCTTTGATGGAATTGCTTCTTCAGTATTAACATCATTAAAATAATGTTGCCCTGCCATGTAACTCATAGATACGAACATCATTAATGCTATTCCGCTAAGCAAAAGCTTTATCCATAAAAAGCCTCTTCGTCTCTTAGATTCTATTTCAGCCCACAATTGGTCTGTATCAATAGATACTACGTGATCAAACAATATGTCTTTTATCTGTTTTAAATTATCTTGACCCATGACTCAGATTTTTTAAAGGCTAATAATTTTGTTCTTAATAATTGTTTCGCTCTTGATAAGTTAGATCTCGAGGAAACTTCTTTGATATTCAGCATCGAGGCGATCTCTCTGTGATTAAATCCTTCAATGACTGAGAGGTTAAAAACTTGTCGATATCCTTCTGGAAGGGTCATAACAAGCTTTAAAAGCTCATCCGCAGCCATTTTATCGAGTATGTCTGGTTGAACAGATACTTTATCATTAATATCTATTGAAATAGTAGAGGACTCCAGACTTTTTTTGGAAATTGTTTTTAATGCAGTATTGATAACAATTTTGCGCATCCATGACTGCAAGGATCCTTTATCAGAATCAAACTTGTTGATATATTTGAATATTCTGATAAAGGAATCTTGCAATACATCTTTAGCTCGGGTTTCATCCCCAATGTATCTCAAACTAACTGAATAGAGTAAACCGGAATACCGATTGACTAATGCCTTCTGACAAGTTGAATGTCCTTTTTTACATCCGGTGATTATGTCCTCTACAGTTAGTTCTTGCATTTATTATTGGCTACTGTGTCTTTAATCCTGCATCTATAAGTTGACAAAAGTTTTGTGGACTTGAATTTGGCTCTATTACAAACCACTGAGTTCCATCAGAACTGACTACATCGCTGTCAACATCCCCAGGATTCCCATTGTTCTGTTGAACAAAATCATATCCCTGTGGCAGAACTACTTGTATCAAATATTCATCGCTTATGGTTAAGTTTTCAATATAATAATATCCCGACACGTCTGTAAATGTAGTTACTAGTGGATCAACAAGATTATCTGAACTATAAACATTCACTTGAATATTCGAAAATAGCAACTCTCCTGGATCATAAACGTCTGGAGTGAGTAAATCATTATCCAACCAAACTAAACCCATAACATTCGGATCAGGAGATTGATTCACTAATTCAATCGTTTCCAGAGTTGTACATCCACAATCATCTGATATTCCAAGTGTATAAGTTCCTTCAGCTAAGTTACTAATCACGGAGAACACAGAGTCCATTAGAGTAATACCATCTAATTCAAAAATATATCCACCACATCCTCCAGTAGGGTTAGATATGCTTATACTTCCACTACTTCTTCCACAAGAAGGGTTCACAATTACTGCATTACTTTGTGGAAATCCAGTATCCAGTACTTCTATTGTAGCAACAGCAGAACATCCATTGACGTCCGTAACAACCACTGTATAAGTACCTACGGCTAGTCCAGTAACGAATTGCGTTGTAGCCCCATTGCTCCATTCATAAGAAAACGCACCAGTTACATTTGAAAACACTGATGCGGAACCATTATTTTCTCCACAAGAAGCATTTCCAACAGAGGTTTGAATAATTAGATCTTCCACATCCTCAAGAACTACCTGGCATTCTGTAACACATAATCCTTGTACATCCTGAACAGTAACACTGTAAGTTCCAGGTCCTAAGTTGCTTATTGATTGTGTTGTTTCTCCAGTAGACCATAGATAAACTATATTGCCTGTACCAGTTTGTTGATTTGAGAAAACTTCAATAACACCGTTATTTTCTCCACATGATGGATTTACAAAATCCAATTCACAATAATAGAGAGAATCTGACCAAATTTGAAACTGTCCATCACAAGCAGCATTATTGCTATCAGTAATTAAGAAATTGTATTGACCCGAAATCAAATCAACGAGTTCGAAAGTCTCAGAATCAAACTGATAATCTACAGTATTACCATTTGGTGAAGACAGGTTTATTAAGTAAGGCGGAAATCCTCCGAATACATATACGACTGCAGCTCCAGTACCTAGTTCACATAAATCTAAACCAACAAATTCAACTTCACAGATCAGATTAGAACTAATTCTAATCCTGAATGATCCCATAATTATTTGTGTCGCCCCATTAGATTGGAATACGATTTTTCCCATATATTCTCCTTCGATATATTCACCTACGATTCCTAATTGTGTAATTGTAAATGTAAAATTATCACATGGAAGGTTCGAACCTGCATTCTGACCGCAAGACGCCCAAACAAATGTGTTTTCATCTTCCAGTACAAATTCAAATAAGCTTACGTCTGTATTAGAGCCTAGAACTGCATTTGGTATAACAGCATTTAATACAAATACGCCGGATGAATCTTGATTTGTATTGATAATTAATTTTCCATCAATAATTTTTGCATCTACATCTATGTTTATCAGACTCAGACCAGATTCAAGTTTGACTTGAATAAATTCATCTAAGGCTTCGCAAGTCATTAGATCTCCTACATCCAAAAGAAGTAATTCGAGTGGAGTAAACTCTAAAATTTCTGATGAACTAAAATCGTCTAAATTAAATCCTTGCACTGTAATAGCTCCGCTTGGATGACAATTGTTCAATGAAATCTCAAAGTTGCCATTGTCATCGGTTTCTGCTATATAATAAGCCCCGGTTTCAACTAACTCTATTCTGGCATATCCATTTGAAACAGGATTTCCATCACAATCCAACAATGTCCCAATAATTTTGAGTGTTTCAGGGTGATCAACAATTATTTCTCCCAATGAGGTCTCAGAAACAAATGGACCTATATCTTGTTCGAGAACGATGTTTCCGCAATCATCTTTAACCTGAAATTTCAATCGCTCGTTTGCTGGAACCTTCCCTGAAAAATTTCCTTTATAATCTGTCCAGCCATACCCTGTTCTGGTATCATTAAGAACCTGAATACAAATAGAGTAGAAGGGTAGAGGATCACCATTTGTGTTGACAATTTTTCCATATATTTTAACAACAGGGAAAGGAGCATCACAATTCCAAAATGAAAAATGACTAACCTCAGCTTTGTATACTGACCCAACGAGGGTAGCAGTTGATTCTTGTTCCCAATACCCATTATTTTCATTGAGAGACCATGTGAGCACTTCTGCTGAAGCGTCTTGCAATAAAGATTCCGGAACCGGAAATTCCAGGTTTGCTAAAACGCCATCCTTTAATTCCAATTTCAATCCTGAGTTTGACTCTATTTCCACAGCCATCATTCCGAATGTTCCCAATTGAACTTCTTCCATTTCTTCATTAAGACCTCTTAAATCTCCAGGCATAGAGGTGTTAAGATTATTCGATGTTGGATTGTACCAATGGGCATAAACTGATACCTGACCTGAATAATTTGAGCCACTTGAATTTATGAAAGCATTCTCCGGAAATGAAACTTTGGCACCTCCGTTTAATTCTATTGTATCCCTTGAATTAGAATCTAGAGTACCAACTATTTTCTTGTCAACCATCTCAACTCTAAGAAAAGATTGACTGCCGGATTCAGGAGTATAAAATTTATAATTATCAAAATATCCGGGGATAGAAAATTTTAGTAATTCTCCTCCACCATTAGCTTTAGAACTAAATATTTTGAAATAACCATTTTCATCTGTAAGTGTTTCATCGCTTTTTGTTTGAATCATTACATTGCTTATACTTTGTCCATCGCTATCTGTTACGATTCCACTTACACCGGCAGCGACATTGACGATTGGTGTATTAGTAATCATGTGGGATTCAGATTCCCCTATGATGTCATCCTGACAACTTTGGAATAAGCCAATAATTACAATGAAAGTTAAATAATATCTGATTTGCATAATTTTAATTTTGATTTGCATAATTTTAATTTTAAGTCTCAAAAATGAAAAGTTTGGTCGACCTAAATATGTATATCCTATTTATTGGTAATTCGTTGCGTAGAACTGATGATTTTTTTCAGGTTTCAACTGAAGCTTTTTAATTCAAATATTAAATATTCTTCAAATAGCTAATTAACAAGAATATAATTTGATTAAACCCTATAAAAATAGTATATTATACCTGAAATAAGGGCAAATGCATAATTAAATAAAACACCGCTTATGATGAACGAAGCCGTAAAATCAATTATGTCGACTCAATTACTTACTGTGAGTCCATCTCATAATCTTGCCCAAGTAAGGAAGTTATTAATTAACAATAAGATTCATCATCTCCCTGTTGTAGAAGGTAGAATACTGGTAGGAATTTTAACTACATATGATCTTTGGAAAAACGAGATCTCTCCTTCAGACTATTCCAGTACTTTAGTTTCGGAAGTCATGACTAGAAAGGTTGCAAAAATATTGCCTACCGATAAAGTTGGAACAGCCGCTGAAGTTTTTCTTGACCATCGGTTTCACGCCTTACCGGTTGTTAATGAAGAAGATGAATTATTAGGGTTAGTAACCTCCTTCGACGTGCTACTTTATGAATTCAAGAAAGAATACCCCAACCCCATTCTATTTAAGCATTTGTTTAATAAACAAAATGCTGAAGTAGCACTGTCTGATTAAGCAGAATATCCCGGTCTGACAATGCTAACGATAAATCTATCAGATCGGGGTATTCCCTTACTCAGAAATCAAGGTAATCACTAAAGAAAACGGTCCCAATAAACCATACTTTGTATTGTCAATCCCATTGGTTGTCGTTTGTCCACCTGAAAAAATGATTATCGATGAAGTACCTATACCTATTGCCTTTGGCATTGCTAATTCAATTAGAACATTGTAATACCCTAATTGATTCTCCTCCTAAATCTATTCAAAGTTTTACCGGCATAATATCAGAGGAAAATGAAGGTAAAAGGAAGTTTTATATCCAAGACATTGAAGATGGAGCTCTTATAGAACTAAAATTTTATTTCGATAAGAATGAAGACCTACATTTTAAAGACTTTGATTTCGTAGAAGCATCAGGTATATACTCGAGAAAGTCTAATACCCTCAAAGTCGAATCCATATATCCAATAGACAAAGTATCTGTGACCTCAAAAAAAGATCTCGTTGCACTGATTGACTAAATCTTATTTAACAACACTGATTTTCTTATATAAACTTCCAGATTTATTAAATAACCTGAGAAGATATATTCCGGATTGTAATTCTGAGACGTCCAAAGTTTTGTATTTATATATCTGATCTGACTTTAATACTCTTCCTCCTAAATCAATAATTTGGATACCCCATTCTTCGAATTCTATTCCATAATCATGGATATGAAGATTTTGTGTTACTGGATTTGGGTAGATCGAAAATCTAGAAAAATCTGATATTATATCTTCAGTCGACACTTGAACTCCTGAATCAATGTTGATATTAAACCTGCTTAAATCGATCCAACCTCCTGAGCCATCAATAACAGTAAATGTGAAATAATCTTGCTCATCTTCAGTACCACTGTGAGTATAACTTATACTTTCATCATTTAACTCTGCCTGACTAAATTGACTACCGATTTCAAGCGGAATACCTTCCAAAAAGAGTGTTCCTTTTTCAGGTGTAACTACTAGAGTATAGATAAGTTCTTCAGCACTATTATCATTATCCTCAGATAGAAGCTCTTGTCTCAAAATGGTTTCGGAAAAACCGGGAGCAACATGAAGCGTATCATTGTTAACAAGATAAGGATTGTCCAAAACTGTATTAGAACATAATTCCAGTGAGAATTCTTGAAACTGACCTCCTTCTCCAGGGACCGTATCTTCGATTTTAAGCGTCCATTCGCCTCTTATGCTTTCCCCTGAATAATTTGAAAGATCTCCCTTTTCTGGCCTCATGGTAATGCCATTATTTAAAGTACAAGTAAATCCAATAGGAGAATCACTATCAAACCCAACATTGAAATTGCTACTGAAACATCGATTTTCAAATAGGACTGTTTCTGTATTTGCAGGACTTATCAAGGTTGCTTTAATATCGCCAACTCTTTGGTGAACCCCTTTAATCTGTTTGACATTTACGTCACTGATTGTTCCTTCATCAAATACTTCAATTATAGAACTAACAACAGGTAATCCGGTTGCTGAAATATTTCTTGGTAAATCTTCGGATTCAAAGTTTCTACAACTTAGAGCCACAGTTCCAAAAGTTTGAATGGGGCTATAAATTTTTCCCGTACAGTCATTGGAAGCAGCTATTCGCCAATAATATAATTTACTGTTTTCTAAGGCAATTTGAGGTGTCATACTTGTCCCTGTTATACCTTCTTCAAAAATCACATTGCTCTGGCCAAATTCAGGACTCAGAGAAACTTCTAATGTATATTCAGTTGCATTAATTACATCAGTCCAGCTAAATTCTGGTGTTCCACCAAAGCCTTGTGAACCACTTAAAGGTGAAAGCGGTTCAAACTCATCAAAATTTGTACCTGTAACGTCGAAAGATACGATCTGATTTACAGTATCAGAACCCATTGAACTTCCTTGAATTAGTATATTAAAAGATTCTGAATACAAAACATCATTTAAGTCAATATTTAAAATAGATGAGCCATCCGGAGGTATTGGATTTTCTGAAAAACTAAATTTTGCATCAGCAGGAAGACCTGACACTATTTCCAAATCTATAGGATTAGAAAATCCCTGGAAAGCGGTACCTGTGATAGTAATATCTACATCTACTTGATCCGGGAGACAAAATTCTAAATTGTTATCAGATACATCAATAAAGAATGCCGCATGATCAGGTTCGACAATCAAAATTTCATCAGAAATATTGAAAAATATATTGTTATGTCCTTTAACCTTGAATCTGGCAGTGTTCGTTATATTATTTGGCACAATAATGACCTCAGACCCATCATTTGGTGTGTTTTCTTTTAACAGTATATCGAAGTCCAAACCTCCATTGGTAGAAAGGTATAAGTCGACAGAAGAACAATGAACAGGAGCTAGATCTGTATTAGCGACATCCCATTCAATCTTTAAAGTATCTCCAACTTCTTTTGATAGAAAGTTGTTAGGATACGTGACTATAAATGGCCCGGCTTGATCGCTGGATTTAAAAGCAACTTCTTCCCAAACAGTTGAACCTGCACCAGGATGATTGTCTCGAACAGTAAACCGAAAATTAAGGTTTCTGTTATAGGTCGGAAGCAATTCTTCAGGTCTGGAAATCCCAGATAATATATCACCAATTCTAGGAAATATTCGACAGTTATCAGGCCCAGGTGGATAAGACCTAAATATTGCAGAATTTGCAATCGGCATTCCTAAGGGACTACTTGGACCAGTATTCATTTGTTCCCAATTGTATGTCAGAATATCACCATCAATATCTTCGGCATATCCTTCTAATTCAAAAGGAGTCGAGATTGGGATAAAAAATCCATTCGTATAATTCAAATTTAAATTAGGTGTATGGTTTCCTGAATCCTCTCTTAATCCACAAGACTCAATCGTAGACATAAATGATTTGATCTGACCAATACTACCAACATGAAAATAGTCGTCATTAGTGCCTGTAATATTTTGAGCACCACACGAACCTGCATAAGATAAAATTGTTGAGCCACCACCAGGTTCCCATGCTGTTCCTGGAGAAAATTGACTTGCAATTCGGTCAGTGCATATACTCCAAGTATGCCCACATGAAAATTGATGTCCAAGTTCATGAGCTGTAGTTTGAGTCATGAAAAATGAAATATTTCTGGTACCTACACAACTTACTCCGGCGCCTTTATTTCCTTGACACACAGAAGCTGGATTTGCTATTCCTGCTATATTGTCAATGCAACCAATAGTAAATACATGTCCAATATCATAGGCATTTGCACCTACTATACTATTGAGTATCCCAGTGTTTTGTCCTAAGACAACCGGTGCTTGATTTGCAGAATTATAGGGATCATCTTGAGCACTTAGATTTATCAGTTCTTCATTATTATCTATAAGCTCAAATTTTACAGCAACTTCATTTTCAAAGATCATATTTATTCTACTTACCCCTGTATTCATCCTGCTCATAACATTGTCCACAGTTGACCATAATTGCCCCCAGGCACCTGTGCAAGCCAGTGCTAACCGATAAGTTGTCTTGATGACAGCTTCGTTCAGAGATTTAGAATTGAAGTTTGTTTCAGGATGTAATTCTGCTTCCATGGCGTTCTCATAATCACCTAGTCCGCAACTTGGAATGAACTGATCAGTATCTATTTTATGATCTTTCACATAGTAAGAAATATAGTTGTCATCGACCTCAAGAAAATACGGATCAATATATATTGTTCCTTCGCTTGAATTTATTGCACCATGAAAACCTACAGTTCCATAATCAATTCTTGCATCGACACTCTGATTTTCAACAGAATACCCTCTATAGCTTCTGATGTGTGGAAACTTCGCTTGTAATACTGGAGAAAAATTTGAACTTTCATAAAATTTAAAATGCTTCAGACTACCATCTGGATAAGGAAGAAAAAGACTTACCGACTTCTCAATTCGATGAACATCATCTTCACTAGGGCTCTTTTTTAGAGCATTCATCATGTCTTCAAATTCAAAAGAAAAGCTTGAATACTTTTCAGGAACGATTTCCCTTTCTTTCGAAGATTTCTCTTTGATATCAGATTCTTGTAAAAGCTTCCAAACGTTTTGAGCAGTCAATGAAAAACTCAAGAAAAATGATAAAATAAATGTGGCTATTTTCATCTGTATTTATGTAGGTATATTTTAAAATCAACTATATCTGCCGTCAAAGGCGACACAAATATAAAGCTCATTTTAATTTTACGTTTCTTCGCAATGGTAGAATGCGGACATTCTTAATTTGAAACCTAATTTAAAATATAGCTCTCATTTGAACACCTGCTGTGTTAACAAGTTTATTCCCTTCAGATTTTCTTCCTTCATAATTGATTATCAAATCAATATTATTGGAAAGTCTTTTGGTATAATTGATGTTCCAAAGATAGTTTTGGCCATCTTTTAAACCCTGCAACATTTCAAATTCTATAGGAGAATTTGATGCGCCATCAAAAGAAATAATGACATAATTAAATCTTACTTGAAGATTGGAATTACTCGCTTGTCTCCAAGTTAAATCTAGTCCCAAGTCATGAACCTTTGAGTTTTCATTGATAGGACTGGAATTACTGTTTTTTTCAAATTTATATTTTAGAATGAATCGAGTATTTGAGAATGGGCGATAATTCAATTGAGGAGTTATATTATAGAAATCTATGTCAAAATCCTGAACATCAAAATTTTCTGAATCGTAATCCTTTTGACCAAATCTTGATTCCAGAATCATATCTAATTTACGTTGCAAGTTTATTCTAAGCCGGGTATAAAGCTCTTCGGAGCTTCTTCTTTCAAACCCGGTAATTTGAACAAACTTATTGTCTAAAGTCCTGTAAGACAATTGAATATCATACTCTGGGTTTCCTCTATTAAAAAATAAATTGTGATCAAATGCAGAATTATTGCTGACTATAGTTGTATCGGAGAAATCAAAATTGATAAATCTTACCAAATTATCATTGCTCTGAGACAAGGATTTTTGATCGATTCTGTATCGACTTGAAATGATGAATTTTGAAAAAATTGATTTGCTGGATTTTAGAAATTTTCTAGGTTCAATTTTAATCGATTGATTGAATATATTTCTATTTGTACTAATGAATTCATTATTAAATACTGAAATCTTTTCAAATTCAGCCTGATCAGAAAAGGGAGCAATAACAAATTCATTTATTTGCTGTAAACTGTCAAGATTATAATCATTCCAAACATAGGATCCCTCTCCTTTTTGGACTTTTATATATTGAAATTCAAATTTTGGTTCCTGACCAGAATTGGATTCAAAAAAGCTATTTAAAACCAATCCATTTTCAAATAATTTTAGCTGGTGGTCAATGGTTCCAATGAAGGACCGAGATGAGTTGTCTTCCTCGAGATAATTATTTTCAACTTTGTAATCCCTTAAGGTTAATTGCCAAATGAGATCAGAGTTTGAAGATTGTTTCCACTTTCCACCATATTCAAAATTTAAGCTGTTGGTTACATTTTCTAAATGTCCCCCAATAACTCTTTTATCTGCTCTTTTGCTGATGGACCAACGGCTTGTCCAATTCTTACCGTTCTTTTTTTCAATAAAAAAACGATAGAGATCATAATCAAAACTACTAGAGCTCAAGCTATCACTCTGCAGCAAATTCCTTCTGAGATTTTCTTCTTTCTCAAAATAGAGCCCAATAGACCAGTTACTGTTAAATAAGGTTTTTTGAATATTGACTTTAGGCCTGAAAAAGCGCGATTTTTCGATCTGACTTTCACTGTTTAGCAAATCACCTTGAAATTGAAATAACCAGTCATTATCACTATACCTAACATTAAATTGGTGCCTGGTTCCTTCATAAATACTTTTATTATCGAAAATACCTAAGCCATATCTTATAGTATAATTTGAATTTGATAGATCTATTGAACTATTTAAGAGCAACTGGTTATTAATTGAATCTAAAGTGCTAATATTCCAATCTCTGTTAAATTCTGTATTTCTGTATGGATTTAAGGCTCGAAAGTTTTTTTGCATTTTTTCCATGCTAAAATGACTCTTAATAAGCCATTTCGCTTGACTTCCTATTCTTCGTGTATCGTCAATTTTAGAAAATATTGAATATCCAATATCATCTTGATTTCCTAATTCAGAGAATCGGTTTTTATCTTGATTAGATACAGCTCCTTCCAGCATGAAGCTGGTACTATCGCTTAGATTGTATTGTCCTCGAAAACTCAACAATTGTTTTTTTTCTGGAGCCACAATTTGAACAACAGGATCATAATTACCCATATTTAATCCTACATGTTTATAGACTCTTCCATTTGCAGCAGCTTCATTATCAATGATATACGATCCTTTATTCAGGCCAACATTTGAAAATACCGCTCCTACAAAATCGCTAGTATCTCTAGGTGAATAAAATAAAATGTCATCGGTTTGAGTATACTTTATAATGTTGTCTCTGTTTTCTGAGGAAGGAGTGAAAATCCCATTTCTAAATGCGGAATCATCACCAGCAGTATTAAGTATGTTTAGATCCGTACTGTCAAGTTCAAGGTTTGAACTTAGTGTTTTACTGTCTTGCTCACTATAAAGACTGAGATTTAATTCCCATTTTTTATTCCGAAAAGTACTGGATGTTGCATAGAGCGATCTGAGATAACTTTGAACGGAATATTCGAATTCAACGATGATCCGCAAATTAGAAGTGATTATTCTGTTTGTTGTGAATCTTATTTCTGCTCTATTGTAGTCAATAGTATAATCATAGTTTTCTCCTCTTTTTAGTAATTGTCCATCTGCATAAATTTTTTCTGTGCCTGAAAGTATCTGAAGGAATATTTCCCCATTCGCTCCATCTAGCTTATAAGGGCCTTGATTGCCTTCTTGAGTGATCAATTCAATCCTTCTGAATTTACCTCTGGAAACGGCAAAACTTCCTTTGTTTTCAATGGACCAGCTATTTGATTTTGTTTCAGTTTGTAATGAAAGTCCTTTTAATTTTTTGTAGTAATTCATAAAGTAACTTTCTGGACTTGCTAATTCATAATCTCCTGCAATAATGTATGTTTTGTCTTTTTTAATCTCTAAAAATATCTTATCAAATTCTTGTAATACCTGTGTGTTTCCTTCCGGTTGAATTGGAATATTTTCATCGGATATGGCGGCTCTAACCTCTAAACCATTGCCCAAGTCTCCTCTCATTTGTAAATTAAAATTTGAATTCAGAACAACATCTTGATTATTTCCGAATGAAACACCTCTGGAAAAACTACCACTGTATTCCAGGTTTTGAGACTGAATCAATTTCCTGCTGTAATCAATATCAGAAGTATAATCTTGCTCAATTAATATAATTCTGTCTTCTTGATTTACAGACGCAGAATCGAGAAGGCTTTTGTCCGCATTTAATCTAATAGGAATGGTTCTGTATGTTATTAGAATCGTATCTATGATATCATTATAGAATAACTTTAAACCATATTCTAAGAGCTCATATTCATATTTTAAATTGGTATTTCTAGAGTTTATTTCTATACTTTCTGGAACAATAGGGAAGGGTTCCATGATGATTGTATCCGATGAAATATTTAAGATTTGGGTGTTTAAATTTGATATTTTATTGTCTTGACTGAAGAGAATTTGAGAGAAAAGTATTGTCAATATAGCCATCAAAAGTACGCGCTTTACAGCCCCTGTAAAACAGATGGAATTTCTGTTGATTATTGCTCTATTTATGTGGTCTATTTTGATCAAATTTTAGTGATAATATGCAGGATATTTTATAAGTTTTTAGCAAATGTCAAAAATTGGCATAATATTTTGGGTATAAATGACATATAAAAAAATGTTTTATATAATTAATTGACTTAAAAGGAAATACAAATTATAAAAATTTATCATATATTTGTTACGCTCCATCTCCAGAGTGCAAATTTTAATGGCACTTTAATAGATCATAACAGTATAATTTATTAACAAATTATATGATATAAGGAAAGTTTATTTTTCTTGCTCATTTAGGCATCTAACTTTGGACTAATTACGTATATTTGTCGGGTTAGTTAGAATTGCAAACTGTAATAAATTGTACCCTTGGGCATAAACTAGAATTGTAGAATGCTAAGAAATTATTTGGTCTGTGCATTAAGTTTGGTTTTGAGCTTTAATTTATTAGCTCAAGAAGTCCGAAGCTATTCGGGTTATAATAATAATCTTGCGAATAAGGTTTGGGGATCTGCTGGTGCAGAAATGCCACGAGTATCTACAGTCAATTATGAAGACGGCATGATGTTAGAGAATGATGCCCATCTTCTTTCCCCTCGACAAATAAGCAATCAACTATTTGATCAGTCAGAATTTATTTATGATACCAAGAGTCTAAGCGACTACATCTGGGTATTTGGGCAGTTTGTTGATCATGATATTTCATTGGTTGAATCCAATAGTACTGAGCCAATATTTCTAGAAGTACCTGCTGATGATGAAGACTTTGTCCCGGGATCTTCGATTGTGACTTTTAGGAATCATGCCATGTCGGGAACAGGTACCAATACATCTAACCCAAGACAATATGCAAATGGAATATCTTCATTTATTGATGGATCAGCGATTTATGGGAGCGATGCAACAAGAGCTAACTGGTTAAGATCTTTTGAAGGAGGTAAATTAAAAACTTCTACTGGGAATTTACTCCCATGGAATACAGTTACTGGTGAGTTTAATGATATCGTAGATTTAAATAACTCTCCATTTATGGCTGATGATACTCATCAGAATCAAAAATTATTTGTTGCAGGAGATATTAGAGCAAATGAAAACCCATTGCTTCTTTCAATGCATATATTGTTTGTTAGAGAACATAACCGATTGTGTGAACAATTTCCTGATGAACATCCACAATGGGATGATGAAATCCTCTATCAGAATGCTCGAAGAATGATAGGCGCCTATCTTCAAAAAATAACTTTTGAGGATTGGCTACCGTCTATGGGCGTTTTTCTTCCGGAATATAACGGGTATAATGACCAGATGAATCCGGGAATATTTAATGTTTTTTCTGCAGCTGCTTTCAGAATTGGGCACACTATGATCAACAGCAATTTGATCAGAATGAGCAATAATGGTAGTGAGATAAATGAAGGGAGCATAAAATTAAAAGATGCATTTTTTAATCCTTTATCAGTTGTTTTAGCCGGTGGAATCGATCCATACTTTAAAGGTATGGGTACACAGGTAATGCAAGAGATGGATTGCAAAATAATAGACGATCTTAGAAACTTTCTATTTGGTTCTCCAGGAGCAGGTGGGTTGGACCTAGCCGCTCTTAATATATATAGAGGAAGAGACAGAGGTATAAGTGATTATAATACTTTGAGGACTGACTTCGGCCTTCCTCATGTGAATAATTTTAATGATTTCACAACCAATCCTACCGATTCAAAAATTCTCGAAGAATTATATGGAGATGTATCTAATCTGGATAGCTGGGTAGGAATGTTGTCTGAAAAACACTTGAATAATGCCATTTTCGGGGAACTTGTGATGACGGTTATCGAGAAACAATTTCAATTGCTCCGTGATGGAGATCGTTTTTATTATGAAAATGATCCTGCATTTACAGAAGATGAACGCAACCAGATTCGACTTACTTCAATGCATGATATCATTATGAGAAATACGAATATCGGCTTGATGCAAAATGATGTATTTGCCGCAATGCCTCATTCTGATATCCCTAATGGACCGATTCTTACAGAGTATGATCTTGAATCAGTTGTCTATCCAAACCCTACTTTTGATTACGCTACAGTCAAAATTTATGCTGATCACAATCACGATGTGAGCATTAAATTATTTAATTCAAATGGTCAAATATTGACAGAATTAAGAAAAGATTTAATACAGGGAGAGAATTTTATTGAATTAAAAATCAACCCTGAATGGCCAAGAGGATTCTACAATGTTTTATTGGAATCTGACAAATCATACAGCATTTTAAAAATTGTTAAAGAGTAAAATTTAACTCGGACAGATAATATGATGAATTATTCTATATTGTAGAATAATATTATCTAATGATCTCTCGTAGGAAATTTATCTCCAAAGTAGCCAAAACAACCGCACTCTCTCCTGTATTACTTAAATGCACAGCTCAGCAAGATGTTTACAATTCAAATGCTCCAATTATAATATCGACCTGGGAAAGCAAGGAAGCCAACAACACGGCTATTGCTCATGTGACAAAGCAACCGACAGATATCTTAACTGCAATAGAATATGGTATTAACTTAGTTGAAGGAGATCCGGATAACACTTCTGTAGGCTATGGGGGAATGCCGGATCGAAATGGCGAAGTGACCCTGGATTCATGCATTATGGATCATGAAGGGAATGCAGGTGCAGTGACATATTTGAAAAATATTAAATATCCTGTTTCTGTTGCCAGAAAAGTCATGGAAGAAACACCACATGTTATCTTATCAGGGCAAGGAGCTTTTGAATTTGCAATAAATAAGGGCTTTAAAAAAGAGAATCTGATAACAGAGAAATCAAAAAAAGCTCTGGAAGAATGGCTAATGGAGTCCAAATATGAACCTGTTATTAATATTGAAAGACACGACACAATTGGAATGTTAGGTATGGCAGAGAATGGTAATTTATCCGGAGCATGTTCAACCAGTGGCCTAGCTTTTAAAATTGCAGGTAGAGTAGGAGATTCTCCTATAATAGGTGCAGGCCTTTATGTTGATAATGAAATTGGAGCTGCAACAGCTACTGGACTTGGAGAATTTGTACTTAAATCATGTAGTTCATTCTTAGTTGTTGAACTAATGAGACAAGGTAAAAGCCCTGAAATGGCCTGTAAAATGGCTATTGAAAGGGTTGTTAAAAAATATGGAGCTGAGGATTTTCAAATTGGTCTGATTGCGATTAATAAAGCAGGCCAAACTGGAGGATATAGCATTCATGAAGGCTTTAATTATACCTTGTCTGATAACAACTCAAGTAAAATAATCGATTCGAATTCATATTTTAGTTAAATATAATATGTGTTTTTATGGATTTATTTATGCAAACTTGGCACTAGATTTGCTTTTAGAGCTAAGAACGAATGTCTATTTAGTGAAATAGGCAGATATACAATTTTACAATAACAAGATTTACATGTCAGGAATTAATAGCGTAATTGTAGATACTCAAAGCATTTTCAGATCAGGCTTAAAAGCTTTTTTTGGAAGTGTAACTTTTCCAAATGTCCGAATCATTGGAGAAGAGGATAGTGCAGAAGGCCTACTTTTGTTTCTACATAAAAACCTCAACACAGAATTGGTATTTTTAGATTTAAATCTTCCGGATCAGGATGGGCTTGAACTTATTCCTCTGATTCGAAAGCAATTTAGAAATGTAAAAATATTTGTGCTCACTTCATACTCCGATTATAAGTTTGTTGGACAAGCCTTAAAAAATGGAGCTGATGGCTATATTTTAAAATCTAATGAGCCAGAAGAATTAATGGAAGGAATTGAAGAGATTATGTCAGGTAATACATTCCTTGCAGAAGGTCTTCATATTACACCTCCAAATGGTAAGAGATTGACAAACGGTAAGAAATCAATTTATGAAGACAGATTTGTTATCAAACAAAAACTAACCAATAGAGAACAAGAAGTGCTTGAACTGATTACACAAGCCAAGAATAATAAAGAAATAGCTAAAGAACTTTACATCAGTGATCAAACTGTTGGCGTGCATAGAAAGAATATCATGCGGAAACTAGGAGTTCGAAATACGATTAATCTAATAAAATTTGCATTAGAAAATCAACTTGTATAGCTAAAGAAGACATACCCCCCCCCCCCTCTTAATATCTTTTCCCCTCTAGTCTGAACAGACAAAAGAAATTTACTATTGATTTGGCCTTGGCCAAAAACCGATTTACATATGACAATATTGAATACTTTCGGAAATGTCGACTTGAAAAAAACGATCTTCACAATTCAGCTTTTTGTGTTGATGGTTTTATGTTCAGCAGATGTATTTGCAGATTGTCCACAATCCCTGGGTTGTAATGATAATGTTCAGATATCCTTGGATTATGACTGCTATGCTGTCATTCATCCTAATCTGATTTTAGAGGACGAAATGGATGACTGCCCCTATATGGTAACGATTTTGGACCTTAATGATAATGTGATTGCGACAACAGTTGAAGATCCAAATTCAGGAGACCTCATCTATCCAGCAATTGATGGTTCATTTGTTGGCCAAGTTTGGAAAGCCTCTGTATCATTTGTGGATGATAATCTGATTACAATTTCTTGTTGGGGCTATTTTACAGTTGAAGATAAATTACCGCCAACAATAACGTGTATCGAAGATATAACAGTCGATTGCTCTGAAGATCTAACAGAATTATTTTCATCTGAAAGCGATTTAACTTATTGTTCTGAAGTTAATCCAGCTGATATGGATATCGATGGAATCCCTAGTACTACAACAATATGTCTAAATACTACGGATATGGCAAACCCTTGGGAGATTGTTGAATCTGTTTTAATATCAGGCCCAGTTACAGGATCAGGGACCGGACTTTTAAGCCCTGCTTCAGGATCTGGATCATTAACGATTGGAGCTTACACTTATCACTTTACGATAGATCCAGTCACAGGACAAATATCTTCAACAGAATTAGTAGGAGTCCAAGCCACTGAAGATTTATTACAAAATAAAATATACTTTACTGTTGCCAGTTCCAATGACCTTTCAGATGGAATCTGCCTCGATATTAAAACAAGTTCCTTTTTCCTCTATCAAACTTTTGATAATTGTGACCCAAGTACAGAGGTGATAATAACAAGAGACGAAATAGAAGATTTACAGTGCGATGAATCGAATCTTTATACAGCACGAAGAGATATAGCATACTTCACAAAAGACAACGCAGGTCTTAGTGCTCTACCTTGCGATTTTTCAATATATTTTGAAAAGAAATCTTTGGGTGACTTAGACTTCCCGGATAATATCAAATTCAGTTGTAGTGATGATATTATTTTTGATGAAGACGGAAATCTAGACCTCGGACCTCATATTGCAGGATATCCAACGCTTGATGGAGATCCATTAAGCGATGAGAACAATTTGTGTAGAATCAATGTGACTTTTACTGATGATACTTTTAATATTTGCGGGGTAAATACTTTAAAAATATTACGTAGATGGACGGCTTTGGACTGGTGTGCCGGAGAATATACTCAAGCCTACCAGTCAATAAAAGTTCATGATACCGATGCACCGGAAATCATCTGTCCTGATGAACACCTGATCTATGAGGCGGATGGAGATTGTACTGCAGATATAATATTCAAACCATTAGACCAATCTGATACAACTGGTGTAGAATTGTTATTAGAATGTTCTTCATTTAATGTTGAGGTACTCTATCAGAATGAAAATGGAGACTATATTAATGCCTTTGCAATAGGTAACAATATGTTTCAGATTCTGGACCTAGGCTATGGTTATCATACAATAAAATATGTTTTCACAGATGAATGTGGAAATCAAGAAGAATGTACTTTTGAAATTAGAGTAATTGATGACGCAGCACCAATTCCGGTTTGCGATCAATTTACAGCTGTTGTCTTAGCAGATAATGGATGGGCAAGAGCGTATACACAAACATTTGATGATGGTTCTTATGATGATTGTGACGGACCTATTTCTTTCCAAATTCGACGACCAGACCTTCATTGTGCACCTTACGATTATATCACTAATATTTTTGGTGATACTATCGCAGTACAGGATACAATGTTTAATGATTTTATCGAATTCTGTTGTGAAGATGCAGGAAATACTGTTGATGTAATTTTGAAAGTAATTGACGCGGGCGGTAGATATAATACATGTTTAGTTAAAGTTGAAGTTCAGGACAAAACACCTTTTAAAGTCGTGAGTTGTCCTCAACTGATTTGGGACTTGGACTGTCTTGATGATATAGACACAACAAGTCTCGGTTATCCGGTTATCGATGATAATTGTGCATCAGCAACAATTCATCATATTGATAACGGAGACATCAACTCCAGTTGTGGTAAAGGGACCATAATCAGGAGTTGGTTTGTAAATGTAAATGGACAAGATCAAGAACTCGTACAATGCAGACAGATCATTAATGTTTCTAACAGAGATGTACTGACACATTTTGATTTCCAATGGCCTGATCCAATCAGGACTGATGCAACTTGTTCAAATTATCATACGGATCTTGGAGATACGATTAGATATAAAGGCCTACCGGTTAATGAAGCCGATATTTGCGGTCTTTTAGCTTATTCGTTTAAAGACAGAATATTTCAGAACGTTGAAGGTTTCTGTCTGAAAATAATCAGAACCTGGACCGTTATTGATTGGTGTACCTATGATCCAAATAATAATATTTATGATGGAATTTGGACCGATACACAGATCATAAAAGTATCCAGTAATGAAGGTCCTGAATTGAGCAATTGTAGTCAAGATACGACACTCTATATATTGAATAATACTTGTAGTGAATTTATATTCCTCGAAACACCTTCAGCATATGATCGCTGCTTTGATGAGAACATTGCACCAAACAGAATATTACACGAATTGAAAGACCTCGTGGCGGATACAATTGTTGCCCAGGGCTTAGGAAACCTTTTGTCTACAGGACTAGCTAAAGGACATTATTCTATTACCTGGTCAGTCGTTGGAGCTTGTGGAATTTATTCTACTTGCAGCTCAATAATAGATGTTCTGGATCATAAAGCACCCACACCTTATTGTAAGTCTGGGATTTCTACAGTCTTGATGCCTCCAGGAGTTGGAAACGATGAACCACAAGTTGAAATTTGGGCTAAGGATTTTGATCTAAATAGTTCAGATAATTGCGATCCGATTCTGGACTTTTCATTCGATCCTGACGGGCTGATACAAAATATAGTTTTTACCTGTGATGAACTTGGACTCCAGACATTGGATGTATGGGTAATCGATGATTCTGGTAATAAAGATTTTTGCCATACAGCTATTAATATACAGGCGAATGGTGAGATTTGTCCTCCGGATTCCACAGATACAGGTATGATGATCGCTGGACAAATTATGACAGAATATAATGAAGAAATTGAAAGTGTCGAAGTAAGATTACAGACTAAGAATACGAGTCTGATGAATTATCTTAATACGGATAAGGAAGGCAGATTTGCGTTTGAAAACATACAGGCGTATAAAGATTATGTTGTTGAAGCTAGCAATGATACTGATTTCTTAAATGGCGTTTCAACATTGGATTTAATTCTCATACAAAGACACATTCTTGGAATAGAAAAATTGGATTCTCCGTATAAGTTAATTGCGGCAGATATTAACAATAATGAAGAAATTAGTGCGATTGATTTGATAGAATTAAGAAAGCTAATTCTTGGCGTATATGAATCATTTCCTCAGAATGAAAGTTGGAGATTTTCAAAAGAAAATCAAACTTTTACCGATGTACACAAGCCGTGGCCATTTGTGGAAAATATAGACATTCATAACTTGTCAGATGACATGATGTCCAATGATTTTATCGCCGTAAAAATTGGTGATGTAAATGGATCAGTTGTCATAAATAATCTCGATGATAATCATGAATTTTCCATGAGATCATCAGAAGATATTGAACTGTCTTATGACATTCTCGAAATTCAAAAAAACACTGAATATCTGATTCCAATTTACTTAACTAAACCCGCTTCAATATATGGCCTGCAAACAGGTCTGAAATTCAGAGAAAACAATATTGAAGTCATTGGAATAGAGTCTGGAAAATTAGATTTGAATGCCGTTAATTATCATATTTCAGAGCGAGGAATGCTATTGAGCTGGAATGATAATAATGTCCTTGATATAGCAGAAAATGAAGCATTGTTTTATTTAACAGTTAAATCTGATAATGCTCTAAGTATTGCCTCATTCAATTTGATAGAAAATAATTTCAGAAGTGAAATATATACTTCAGATGACAGAATCCATTCTTTAAGACTATCGGAGAATAATACCAATCTTGAGAACAGATTGTATCAAAATGTTCCTAATCCATTTAGTGGTGAAACTGAAATTGAATTTGAATTGTCAAAAGATATGGAAGTGAATGTTAGTATAATAGATGCAAATGGACAATTGGTAAAATCCTATATAGGATTTTATAAGTCAGGAATGAATTCAATTAAAGTGAATAATAGCGACTTAAATGGAAACGGTATCTATTATTTTAATCTAGAGTCTGAAGCATTTTCGGCAACTAAAAAAATGATATTAATAGAATAATTAATTAAGATAAATTTCAAGCCAACTTAACCGATAAGGAGTCTTTTCTTTAACTAGAGGAAGGACTCCTTTTTTCACAAAAAGGAAGCTTATATCGTTATTGATTAGAATAATAAAAAATGACGATCATATTATATTATTTAAATGTGTAGATATCGATTAATATCATTAAGATATTTATAACTTTACGTCTTATTTCAAAATCCTGAACATGATAAAACGCCTTAGTACATTTTTTATCATTATGTTGATAGCTTTGGTAAGCTATTCGCAAGATCCTTTAAACCTGTCTTTTTCTACTGATCAGACGCCTACGCCTGGCCAGACATATGATGTCGATGTCCATGTAGCAGATTTCGAAAATATCCTCAGTGTTCAATTATTTGTATTGTGGGATTCAACAGTTTTAGAAATTGATACGGTACCCTTTATTTCAAGTGATTTAGCAGATTTTAATGAAGTAGCATTCGCACTTCCTTCTCAGACACCAGGTATGACGAAAGGAAGAGTGAGCATTTCATGGTTTGCATTCGATTTGATTCCAAAAGATTTACCCGACGATCATTTATTGTTCACAATGCGATTTAATACGATCGGATCTGAATGTGACACAACTTCTTTGTCAATTGGCGACATTGAGAATATCATGGTTGAGATCATTGATGGTAATTTTAATGATATAGGAGCTACTACTCAAAACTTACCGGTCATGATTCCCGGTGCAGATTGTGGTGGAACTGGAAACGAAGAAGGCGTTGGCTTTATCTTCGGAGATCTAACGACTCCACCGGGATCCAATATTTGTATTCCATTGACTGTCCAAAATTTTGATACCCTTGAAACTTTCCAGGGAAGTGTCATGTGGGATCCGACAATTGTTGATTTCACAGGTGTCCAATCATTTGGATTACCGGGATTAACTCAAGGTCTTTTTGGCTTAGGAAATACAGCAGCTGGCGAATTGACATTCCTCTGGTTTGATAATTCAGGGACTTCACCTCAAACTTTGCCTGATGGCTCAGTCATTTTTGAAGTTTGCTTTGATGCAATAGGTAGTGTCGGACAATCTTCAGTTGTAAAAGCTTTCGATGGACCAACAAGTATCCAGGCATCAAGTCCTTCCCCTATTGGAGTAAGAGAACATTATGTTGACGAAGGGAGTATTACGATAGCACAGGATATGGGAGATCTTTTTACCCTAACAGCAAATAATGCTATAGGAGGATCAGCTGGATCAACAGTATGTGTTGATGTAACAACTGATAACTTTGATAATATTTCTGCGATACAACTCACCATGCAGTGGGATTCTACTATAATAATGTATGATGGAGTGAGCAATTTGAATCAAGATTTACAAATCTTTGAAAGTTTCTTTAATCCGGCAGGAGCAGGCAAGCTAAGATTCAGTTGGAACTCTGCAAACACGGGAGGTGAAGATTTACCGGATGGGACATTGGTTTATTCCGTATGCTTTACAGTTTTAGGAGATTGTCTGACAAGCTCCGCATTCGCCTTTATTGATGATATTGTAGATATTGAAATCATAGACGGTAATACCAACACTATACCATTTAATATGGTTGATGGTTCAGTCTCTGTGATATGTGAACTGGATTGTTCTAATGTTACAATTACACATCCAAGCTGCACCGGAGACTCAAATGGGAATATCATAGTTGAAATTGCAGGTGGTACTGGCCCATACCAATGTGTGTGGAAGGAAGCCGGATCAACAATACAAACGGGAGAAGATGATAATGGCACTTGCCTTTTAGCAAGTAAAAGAGCAGGTATATATACATTATGTGTTACAGATGCCGAAGGAGCGAGCTGCACTCAGACTATAACTCTTGAAGATCCTCCTACGATTAATGTTATCCCAACAGTAACTGCAGCGCCATGTCCTCCGGATAGTGGAGCAATTTCCGTTGTCGCATTGGGAGGGACAGGAAACATTACAGTTACTTGGTCTCCTGAAATTTCTGATTTTGATAACGTCCCCGTAGGATCTTATGATTGGCTAGCTGAAGATGAGAATGGATGTACAGCATCCGGCACAGTCGAAATCGCTTGTTCTTTTTCACTCGATGTCCAATTTACCAATGGATCTGAATGTGGGGAGCCAAGCAGTATAGATACGATTATTCATGCCGGTGGTACCGGACCTTATACAAATTCTATTGATCCTCCTATTGTTAGTCTGGATAATGTTCCAAATGGAACGTATACAATTACAGCAACTGATGACAATGGAAATACAACAAGTGAAACAATAACAGTAGAAGCTGAAGCTGCTCCGGCAATAGTTACTTCTAATATTTCAGTGACTCCTGCCATTTGCAATGGAGCTAAAGGAACTGTTACTTATAATATAACCGGTGGATGTGAACCCTTAACTTGTGAAGTTAGAGTGGTTGCAAACCCACCATTAGCTTATCAGGATTGTGATGGAATTACAGAATATGATGCAGGGGATTATGAGGTGTTGGTTACAGATAGTGGAGGAAATACAGCTACGGCTAGTTTTACAATAGAGGTAGAAGTTGATGAAGAATTGTCATTAAGTGTTTCTGGAATTACAGATGCACCTTGTAGTGATGGTTTTGGTTCTGCTATACTTAGTAGTAGTGGGGGATGTGGATCAATTGATTGTTCTCTTACTTTGAATGGTATTGAATTAGGTTGTGATGGATCTCAACTTTCTCCGGGAACATATGAATTGTCTTATACAGATGATTTAGGATCAACAGTTTCACAAAGTATCACAATTGGAGCTCCAACTGCTATCGGAATAACGCTACTTAATAATATGAATGGTTCTGTAGAAGTTGAAGTGGATGGAGGTTCAGGAACAGGATATAGCTTTTTATGGACATTCCCGAATGGGACGACCACAGCCAATACACAAAACCTGAGTGGCCTGACAGCTGGAGGAACATATTTATTGACGGTTACAGATAGTAATGGATGTTCAGGAACCTTAAGTGTATTGGTTCCGGGTACAGGACCTTCTTTGTCTGATGTGGCAGTAAGTTCAGATTTTAGCGGATTTGGAACACCTTGTGCTTCCACTTCTATCCCATGCCAGGGTGACGGAGCTATCTCAGGGGTATTAACTGGTGGAACCAGTCCTTATACAATAACAATAGATGATGGATCTGCGCAAACTACATTTTCTGAATTTCCTATCACAGGATTATGTGCGGGCAGTTATACAGTTTCCGTAGAAGATGCAAATGGAGAAACAGCAGTTTTTCCTACAACTGTTATCATAACATCGCCACCGGCCATTGTCATACAGGAAGATGAAGTTGATTGTGCTAATCCGGGTTCGTCTGACGGATCGATTACAACATTGGTGAGTGGAGGAGTTGGCGGGTACACATACACATGGCAACCAGGAGGGCCTAATGGTCCGGACAATCCTAATGTTTCTATTGGTATGTATATCCTTCAGGTCAGTGACGATAATAATTGCACAGCTGAAATGTTATTTAATGTTCAAAACTGCGAAGGACCAAAAGGTCCATGTTATGAAGGTATTTCTGTTATAACACCGAACAATGATTTCATCAATGATTTCCTGATTATTAATTGTGCTGCGAATAATCCTAATTCAATTAAGATATATGACAGATACGGTAGACTTGTATATGAAGCAACGAATTATAACAATAATTGGGGCGGACTTGATTTAGACAATGAATTACTTCAAGAAGGTGCTTATTTCTGGGTCATGGAAATATTATTCAGTACGGGAGAAAGTAGAATTGAAAAAGGGACCGTAACATTATTAAGAAATGATTAAGCAACCGATTTTTAAAATAAAATATAGCTATAATAATATGAGACTTTTATTATGTGCTTTTACACTATTAATAAGTGTTGTTTCTATTTCAGCTCAGGAAAGATATTTTGATGAAAGATATATTTCAAGTCTTTCATTTTTAAATCCTGTTCTTGTGAATCCTGGAGCAACTGCCGCTGATGGTAATCATCATGTATTATTAAATTATAAAAACAACTGGGCATCTTTTGATAAATCTCCAAAATCTATCATATTAAGTTATGATGGACCTGTTGCAGATAGACTTGGATTTGGTGCCATGTTGATTACGGACTCCAACGGAGATCTGAGAACGACAAAGTTCCAAGGAACTGTTTCTTATTCAATTGATACTC
The DNA here is from genome assembly GCA_965248155.1 of Saprospiraceae bacterium. Lineage (GTDB taxonomy): Bacteria > Bacteroidota > Bacteroidia > Chitinophagales > Saprospiraceae > RFSX01. Next base: position 434,481 of record CBDFIO010000002.1, on the reverse strand, counting down.
CAAAAAATAAAATTGGATGTGGGATAGGAGCAGAATATATCAAACATGCTTTATCCGGTGATGCATTGGACAATGGTTTGGTTGATGGTAATGATCAGCTGATCGGAGACAGACTTGGAGGGACCTCCTTTTTCGATGTTTCTTTTGGTATTTATGGGGAGTATGATGGAAAAGTAATATATGGCTTATCCTTGCCTTCTCTGGTAAGTTCCAGAATTGAAGATAGTAACAGTGGTGTTAATCGGGAGATTGGATATATATTTAATCTGGGCTACCGATTTGACCAAAGTTCGTCTGATGTAGTATTTGAACCATCAGTGATGGTGAAGAAATTAAATAATGTTCCTTTTCATGCTGACATTAATTTATTGGGTCGATTCCTGGACAATAAGTTGAGAGGTGGTATTACTTATACTGTAGGGGCAGATGAAAAAGTAGGATTTGTTGTAGGTACTATTATCGGGAACTTGAATTTCACTTATGCTTATAATGCGAGCAGGCATGAATTCCAAACCTATAATAACGGTTCTCATGAATTGTCAGTAAGATTTGATATTGGTAAGAAAAGTGATGCAACATCTGTTGCTCCTGCTTCAATGGAAGAAAAATGATAAAAAAAGATCAGTTTACTGCTAATAAAAATATAATAGATAGTCTTTTTAAGAACAAAAAATTACTGGGTTTTATCGTGAGTTCACAACATATTAAAAAAAATCTATATATAAAATATACCAATGCGTTGGTACTAAAACCCTAATTTGAAAAACTATCTTTGTAGAGATAAAAAGTTTGCTAAGGCAAGCTTTATACTAAGCGTATTATTAGAAATAGGAGAGTCCTTGGACTAAAGACGAAATCAACGATCAAGTTTTCTCCACGTTTATAAGTTTGGTAACACTAGGCAAAAGCGAGATTCCGATATGGATTGGAATCACTGATATTATAGTATTATTTGATTATTAAAAAATTTAATTTTAAAACTCAATCTCATGAAAAAGGCGTATTACGTTTATTCAATTTTTGAGAAACTCAATTTCACTGCAGGTCTTAAAGCCTTCGCAGTATTATTGGTGTTTTCTCTGTGTTGTTCAGACCTGTCTGCACAGTCTGGATTAAGCTTGGGTTCTGCTGTGGTTGATAATTCTTTCCTTAAAGAATTTGATATCAAGGAGGACAGAGATAACGCGACACAAGTTATCAAAGAACAAATCACAATTCTTAGCAATTACCAACCACAAGATGGTCTTGATGAAGCTATTTATGCTGCTAGGCAGTACTTCTTAAGAGATCTGGCTTATGTTGTAAGTCAAAATAGTGGTGGGTCTATTGTTTCTTCGGTTTCTACTGCACATTCTAATCTGAATACTTTCGTTGGAAGGTATGTCGATTCTGTTCGTGCCTTAGTTGATGTGGAAGGTATTGTGTCTGACTATGTTACATTGTTGCAATAACTTTTAACCCACATATATTTTTTTTTGAAAATTCGATTATAACAAAACTCAATCTTATGAAAAATATTTATTCATTAACCCTTACTGTAGCATGTTTCGTGCTATGTTTTGTAAGTGTTCAGAGCCTTAACGCTCAGACGGCTACAGTAACTTATACCTCTGGCTTTTTCGATGGCGAGATTTCATGGCAATTGGTTGATGCTACTGCTGGTACCGTTGCTGGTATACCTGCTATTACGGCAACTGATTGTGATGGCGCTATCATAGTGGTAAGTCCTGCAATTGATGCTTGCTACTCGCAAGGTCAAACAGGCGACGCTGTTGCTCTAGCCCCTTTAACTACAGGTAATACCTACGAACTATACGGATATGAATCATTCGGTGATGGATGGGACATCTCTCTGATAGAAGTTTCGGGTGGTGGTGCTGCTTATGGCCCCGCTACTCCTTTTGTTAGTGGTACCGCTCCTCTTGGAATTGGTGATTGTTCGGCAGTTACTGGTGGTGGAGTACTAATCTATTCATGGGTAGCAGCTGCCGGTGGCGGTGGCGGTGGACCTTCTTGTGAAATAGTTTGTCCTGCTGACATTATTGTTGATACAGATCCTGGCGTTTGTTCTGCTACTATAGCATTACCTCCTCCAACTTACAACCCACTCGGTTGTAATATTGATACGCCGGTTAATCCTGTTAATACAACTACTGGACAAGTACCTCTTAATTTTGCTGGAACGATGCAATTTACCAGCGTACCTACACCTACAGGTCCTGCAGCAGCACCTTGTGTTACATCTGTAACATTTGTTGTTTGTTGGGATACTGATAATGGTGGTAATGGTGCCGGTACTTTTGAAGCTTCGGAATTAAACTTCCCGGCTGCTCTAGCAGCTGACGCTACAATTGACAATGTTATTGGTAATTATCCTGCTAACGGTACAACATTATTAGCTGGTACAACTAGCTTTAATATGCCTACTGGTAATGGAGACTGTACAGTAAATTGTTATGACTTAACTGTCAGCATTGCAGATTACAATGCATGGAATGGTGGAACATTTAGTCTTGATGCAGATACAGGTATTAACCTATTCTGTGGTACGGACTGGGTAGAAATTTCTACTTCTGTTCCTACAGCTTGTGCTCCTTTTGGTGCAACTGGTGTTCCTGCTGGTGGAACATTCCCTCTTGGAACTACGAATATCATATATAATGGTACTGGTTCTGGTTCAGGTTCAGGATTAAGTTTCCCACTAGAATGTTCTTTCAATGTTACAGTTTGTGACAATGAGGCTCCAGTATTGGTTTGCCCAATTGACAGAACAGTTAATTTGCAAGGTGGTGAGTGTGAGCAAATTTATGAATTTGCTATAATTGCTACTGATAATTGTGGTTTAGCTCCTGCTAACATTGATCCTCCAGTTGAATATGGTGGAGCATTTGGTGGTTTAGCTAATTGCTTAGGTCAAGGTGCAAGTTTATCTTGCGGTTTCGGCCCTACTTCACAAACTCAAGAAATTGAAACAGGATCATTTCCTTCTAATTTTATATTGACGGATGGTTGTTTCATCTTTGATAATACTTCATGGGGTAACACTATTTGTATAGTTAATTTCTATAGTGATGTTGCAGGTTTGAATGCTGCACAAGCTGCACTTCCTTGTTATAAAACACACGTACCGTTTGCAACTTCTGGAGTTGTTAATCTTGTAGGTTTAGGATTGGTTCCTGGACAAGCAGTATGTGTTCCAGTTTTTGATTCTAGCGGAGATCCATATGTATATGATTCTGCCGCAGGTGGTTTATATATGGAAGTTAGAACTGGTAACGACATTGGTGGTGGTGGAGGAATCGCATGGAATGGTCCTTCTTGTAATGGTATTACATCTAACGGTACAAGAACATGGTTATGTTCTGATGGTTGTGGTGATGGATACTTTGCAACATTTGGATTTAATACTATTGATGCATTCTTTGCAATTCAAGGATCTGAATTTGATGAGTTCGATACGCCTATGGCTCCAGGACTTAATGAATTTGTTTCTGGTGATAATTTACCAATAGGAACTCATTGTTTCCAATTTGGAACAACTGATGTAGGTGGCAATACTGCTGAATGTGGATGGTGTATAACTGTTAATGAATTTCCAGAAGATCAGCAGGTTACTTCTTTAGCTTGTAATGATCTTGTGCATGTTTCACTTGACGAAGGATGTGATGCTGTAATAGGCGCTGACATGTTCTTAGAAGGTGGACCTTATGGATGTTATGATACAGACTATGCAGTATATATCTCTGGATATAGTGGAAACCAAAACGGTGCTTCTATTCCATTGACTTGTGGTACTACTTATACAGTTACTGTTGTTGATGTTGATACAGGAATTAGCTGTTGGGGTGAGATGCTTGCAGAAGATAAGCTTGACCCTGTAGTTGAAGTTCCAGATGATATCACATTGAACTGTCTGCAAAGTACTGCTCCTGGTACTCCTATAGATGGAACCAATAATGCTGCTACTACTGTAGATCCAATAGCTTCATGGTCAGACGCAACAACAGGTCTTGTTGCAGAATCTGTATTAACAGCTCCTGCTGCAACGACTGGTGCGATTGTTACAAAAGTTACGGCTTCTGTTCAATTAGACCACTCTTGGATGGGTGATGTTGATATGTTCTTAGTTGGTCCTGACGGTACAACTGTAATGCTTCTTGATGGAAGTACTGGTTGTAACTTACAGGATAACATGAATGCAACATTCGATGATGATGCTTCAGGTGGTGCTGCATGTGTAGCTACTTTTACCGCTGGTGTTCACGAAGCATGTAATGTACCTGCATTGTGGACAGTTGCTGCTGCAATTGACGGTACTTTCTCACCTATTGGAGATTTATCTGACTTTAACGGAATATCTCCTGGTGGTGATTGGACGTTACAAGTATTTGATAATGTTGGAGGTGACGGTGGATGTCTGAGAGGATTCCAGTTGGAAATCGATTGGACTTGTCCTGCTGCTGCTTCTGCAACAATAGCTAATGAATGTGGAAATGAAACATTGACTTATACAGATCAATATTTCGATAATGATTGTGATGGCGCTTTAATACAAAGAACTTGGGTTGCTACAGATGCATGTGGTAATTCTGGTACGGGCGTTCAAAATATTTTTGTTACTCAAATTGGTGCTTCTGGTGAAGGATCTGAATGGTTCTGGCCAAGAAATCCAGTTGAGTTAACATGTGGTTCTGCTTCTTCACCTGATGATGTATATTACTTCTTCAGAACCAGATGGTCAATTGCTAATCCTCTTCTTGAAAGTTGGGTAGCTTGGCCGGATGAGTACCAGGATGAGATAGCTCTTTGGGAGTGTAACGCTCATGCTGCTGGTGTAAGAATGGCTTATCCACACCACTTTAACAAAAAAGGCTTACAAGAAAGCTTCTTAGCTAATAACTGTAACATGTTATTTACTTATGATGATCTTGTATTACCTGCTTGTGGAGCTGGATGTAATGGTAATAACAAAATTATCAGAACTTGGACAGCTCTTGATTGGTGTACTGCTGAAACTAGAACTGCTGTACAAGTTATCCACGCTAAGGATAACACTCCTCCTACATTTGACTTACAATCTTCTATGACTGTAAGTGCAAGTCCATGGGGATGTGCTGCTACATTCTACTTACCAGTACCTGAACATATGCATGACAACTGTTCTGAAGATGTTTACTATAGAATCTATGGTAAGCCAGGTACAGTTACTGAGGTTGACGCAGGTCCTTATTATGATGCTGCAGCTGGAGCATGGAGAGTTGATGGTCTTCCAAAAGCTGGAAGTCCGCACGAATACATCTATGAAGCGTATGATTGTTGTGGTAATATCTACACTAGATCACTATATGTGGAAGTTGTAGATGGTTCTGCACCAATTGCTGTTGCTAAGCAAAACATCGTAATCAGTTTGACTAGTTCTCCAACTGATCCTAATGGTGGCCTTGCTAAGTTATTCTCTCATAGTGTTGATAATGGTTCACATGATGGTGATTGTGGTCCTGTACGAATAGCTATTAGAAGAACTGATTCTGAGTCATGTGGAAACTATGGCGCAGGTGATCATAATAATAATAGTACATTCTTCAACTTTAATGATGTTCCTCAAAACGCACAACCTGATCTTCACGATCTTGATGACACTGATAATGGTGATTTCGTTAAGTTCTGTTGTGCTGACCTTACCGGTCCTAATGCTGTAGATGAAGATGGTGATGGAGTACCTGATTATGCACTTATTGATGTTGAGTTAGGTGTATGGGATGATGCTAATATGGACGGTGTTCCAGGAACACCTGGTGATTTATTTGGCTTGACTTGGGCTACTGTTCGAGTTGAAGCGAAATTACAGCCTCAATTGATATGTCCTCCAAAAGCGATGATTACTTGTGATATGGATGAAAATGACGATTTCGTCATTGATAATATGTTAGGTAGAGCGTATGCAAGTTCAACTTGTGGTGCTTTAGCTACTGAATACAACGATATTTGTGGATTAGATCTTAATGATGATGGAGTTGTAGCTAACTGGTATGTTCCTGCTAAAGAAACTTTTTATGTAAATGAAAGTGGATACATGTGGGATATCAACGGTGATGGATTCATTTCTAGCTACACAGCAAGAGAAGGTGAAAGAGTGACTGAAGATTTATTTGTTAAAGCTTGTCACTATGGACCTATCATGAGGTACTGGTCAATAGCTGGTACAAATGTATCTTGCAGACAAATTATTATCATAAGTGAGCCTACTACATTATTTGATGGAGCAGCTCAGATTGACTGGCCTTATTCTAAGAATGAGTTCATTAATTTAGTTGATAATGATGGAAGAGCTGATTGTAATGGTGATGGTATAACTAATGATGTTTCTACATCAGATATTACACTATACCCAGACAATAACAATCCTCAATATGCTGAAGTTAAAATGGATTGTATTGATGCACTTTGTGAAGAACCTGCATGGGTTGAAGCGAATTGTGCATTAATCGGATGGTCTCTTGATAGCGATACTTTCTACTTCGAAGGTGATGCTTGTAGAAAGATCATTAACACATACACAGTAATTGACTGGTGTCAGTATGATATTAACTCTCCTTCTTCTGGAGGAATCTGGTCTTGGACTGTTATTGGTAAATTAATTGATCCTTTTGCACCTGAAGTAACTGCTAACGACGATATGTTCCCAGCAGTACCAGGTACAGGTGGTTCTGGAACAAACATTGATGAGTCTCCTTGTGTAGGAGTTGGTATTACAATGTCTGCTACTGCTACTGATAAAGTAGTAGATTCATCTGGTGATACATTATTCAATGCTTGCCCAAGTCAATGGATCAAGTGGAACGTTTACCTTGATATCTACAATGACTGGACATATGAAAGAGAATGGAGTTCTTTCGTACAGGAAGATAGAAATACATCAACTGATCCACTATGGTCAGAAGATAATGCTGCTGATAACATCGCAGTATATGGATATCCTATTCCTGACGTAAGAGTTGGTAACAGAGGTGGCGTAGATAACGCTGATGACCTTGCTACTGCTCCTGGATTCTTATACACTATTAATATTCCTGATCAAATTCCTGCAGACTGTGGTGAAGCTCAGCACAGAGTAGTATGGAAAGCTTATGATGGATGTGGCAACGTAACTTCTGTTACTAGTTACTTCACTGTTCAGGATAAGAAAGCTCCAACGCCGTTCTGTATTAATTTAAGTACTGCGTTAATGGCTGATCCTGATGGTGCTGGTCCAGCTGAGGCAATGGTTGAACTTTGGGCTATTGATTTTGATGCAGGTAGCTTCGATAACTGTACTGAGTACGATTATCTAAGATTTACTTTCACAGATACACCGCCTGAAGCAGATCCTTACTATAATAGTAGTTCGAATTCTTCTTCACACATATTTACTTGTGAAGATCTGAATGGCGCAAGTCCTGCTTTCTTGACTATCCCTGTATATGTTTGGGATGAGTGTGGAAACTATGACTTCTGCTTAGTTAACTTGAGACTTGTTGATAACCAAGGTGGTTGTCCTGGTATCGATTCTTCTGGAAGCATGATTGCTGGTCTTATTGAGACTCCATTCGGTGCAACTATCGAGAATGTTGAAGTTATGAATGAAAGTTCTATTGCAGACTTTAACATGATGGATATGACTGATGCAACTGGTAACTATCAGTTTGCTCATCTTCCAAATGATGTTAACTACGCTATTACTGGATCTAAAGATGATGATTACTTGAATGGTGTAAGTACACTTGACTTACTACTTATTCAAAGACACATATTAGGAATAGAATTGTTAGATAATCCTTACAAGCTGATTGCTGCTGACGTTAATAACGATCAACAAGTAACAGCTGTGGATCTTATTGAACTGAGAAAACTTATCTTAGGAATCTACGATGAACTACCAAATAACGGTAGCTGGAGATTCGGTGATGCAAATCAAACATTAGATATCAATGCTCCTTGGAACTTTGATGAAATGCTTGAGATTAACTCATTGAACACAGACATGATGCATGAAGACTTCGTAGGTGTTAAGATTGGTGATGTAAACGATAGCGTTGAAGCTAACTCCTTTACTGGTTCAACTGAAGAAAGATCAATTGCTTCAATCGATATCACATTTGATGATAGAGAGATTGCAGTTGGTGAATTAGTTGAGTTATCCATTACAGGATCTGCATTAAACGATGTTTACGGATATCAGTTCACAATGGCTACAGCAGGACTTGAGTTAGTAGATGTTCAATCTGGTGTAATTAATGTTTCTAGCGAAAACTTCGCTTCATTCGGAAACCTTGTTACTACAAGTTGGAACAGTACTAATCCAATCTCTACTGATGACGCATTATTCACAATGACATTTAGAGCTACCGTTTCTGGTACTATATCTGACATAATTGATGTGAATAGCGAAATCACAAGAGCTGAAGCTTACGTAGGATCAGATCTAGCAATTGTTAATATTGATATTGACAACAATACATCTACTGAAAGTGCAGAATTTGCATTGTATCAGAATGAACCAAATCCATTCACAACTACTACAGTTATTGGATTTGTAATGCCTGAAACTGCAGACGCTGCATTAACAGTATATGACGTTACTGGTAAAGTCATCAAATTAGTTGATGGTAACTTTGCTAAAGGATACAATGAAATTGAATTGAGTAAATCCGATTTAGGTGCTGCTGGCGTTCTTTACTATCAATTAGATAGTGGTGACTTCACAGCTACGAAGAAGATGATTATAATCGAATAGTACTAGAATAAAATCGGTTTTTGGGATGGCCTCTCTTCATTAATTTGAAGGGGGGCTTTTTTTTTGTGGTATGTCTCTACCAGATAAGAGTATCAATTCTTACCACTTGAATTCTTTATTATCTTTATCCTTCATGATTCGTTTTTCATTCTTAATATTATGTATACTTTCAATGTTTTCATGCGCCGAATCAGACATAGATTCTCAAAGTGCAGAAAAGGACACTCCTTTATTTTCATTTATTTCGCCAGAGTTGTCTGGAGTCCGTTTTGTAAATGAAATAAAAGAAAGTCCACAAATGGATGTCTTGTTTTATGAATACTACAATAACGGGGGTGGAGTTGCCATAGGGGATATTAATAATGATCGACTCCCGAATATCTATTTCACAGCTAATGTTACTCCTAATAAACTTTTTCTCAATAAGGGAGATTTGAAGTTTTCTGATATTACCAATCATTCTAAAACTGAAGGAGAATTTGGAATCACTACTGGAGTAACTATGGCTGATGTTAATGCAGATGGATGGTTGGATATATATGTCTGCAGATCGGGAAAATTTGATGCAGATCAACGGCGTAATAAATTATTCATTAACAATAAAGATCTAAGCTTTACAGAACGGGCAGCTGAGTATGGTCTCGATGATCCTAGCTACAGCACACAGGCCTATTTTTTTGATTATGATAGAGATGGAGATTTGGACATGTATCTTTTAAATCATCAGATTGAGGCTCCTAATATACCTTCTGACGAAGTAGCAAATCTATCCGGAGGATTTGCATCTGATAAACTGTTTAGGAATGATAATGGATATTTCAATGATGTTACAGGTAATTCAGGAATAATGTCTAATCCAATTTCCTATGATTTAAGCGCTTCTATCTCAGATTTAAACAACGATGGTTGGCCGGATATTTATGTTGCAAATGACTTTTTGGAACATGATTATCTATATATAAATCAGAAAAATGGAAGATTCGCTGACAGGATTCATGAATCTACAAAAAGCATCAGCTTTTTTAGTATGGGCTCAGATGTAGGTGATATTAATAATGATGGTCTACTGGACCTTATAGTTCTTGATATGTCTGCATCTGATAATTATAGAATTAAAACGAATATGAGTGGAATGAATCCTCAGCGTTTTTCTAAAGCTGTTAAGAATGGGTTTCATTATCAATATATGTACAATGTCCTTCAACTTAATCAAGGTTTTTCAGACAATTCTAGTGATTTGGCATTTAGTGAAATTGCTCAGTTTTCCGGAATTGAAAGTACGGACTGGAGTTGGGCCCCATTGATATGTGATTTTGATAATGATGGGCAAAATGATTTGTTTGTTTCTAATGGAATGATAAAGGAAACTACAAACAATGATTATTTGAAAATTGAAGAAAAATATTTGACAGATATTTCTGAAAGTAAGAACGGAGGCGAACAATCTAAATTGATTAAGGAATTATTGGATTCTATTCCTTCAAAGAAACTAAAAAATTACTTCTATAAAAATTCAGGAAATTTGAAACTTGTCAATGTCACTGATCGGTGGGGTATTAATGAAGAATCGTTTTCTAATGGAGCATCCTACGGAGATTTGGACCTTGATGGAGATCTTGATTTGGTGATTAATAATATAGATGAGAATTCATTTTTATATGAAAATTCATCTCATAATGAATATCTGAAATTCAGATTAATCGGGAGTAAAGGGAATCCTTTTGCTATTGGGAGTAGAATAGAATTAAAATATACAGATGGATCCTGTCAGATCAAAGAAATATTTGGTAGTCGTGGTTATTTGTCAAGTGTAGAGCCTATTGTAATATTCGGATTAGCTGACGCGAAGGAGATTGATAGTATTAATGTCATTTGGCCGGATGGATCCACGCAAATTCTTACTGATTTTAGAATTAATGGAGATAATCTTGTGCACTATGAGCTTGAAGACAAGAGTTCTCGTAGATTAGAAATCATTGCTAATGAACCGTATTTCACTAATTCTAGATGGACAAATGAGCTTAGAATTATGCATTCGGAAAATAATTTTAATGATTTCGATAGAGAATCGTTATTACCGCATAAAATGTCACAATTAGGGCCGGCAATGTGCTTAGCTGATGTTAATGGGGATAATCTTGGTGACATATATATCGGAGGTTCAAAGGGGTTTGGGAAAACTATTTATTCAATCGTCGGAGGGAGGTCTTTATGAAATGCAAAATTCCGATTTCAAAAGGGATCAATTATCTGAAGATATTGATGCTTTATTTGTTGATGTAGATAATGACGGGGATAATGACCTGTATGTTGTTAGTGGAGGAAATGATTTTGATGAAAATGATAAATACCTTCAGGATAGATTATACATCAATGATGGAAAAGGCAACTTTGTAAGGGATTCAAAGACACTGCCCATTATGAACATAAGTGGAGGCTGCATTTCTGAGGGAGATTATGATAATGACGGAGATATTGATTTATTTGTGGGTGGCAGACAGATTCCCGGTAGATACCCATTTCCTGCACAGTCTTTCTTATTAGAAAACAATGATGGAATTTTCACAAATATCCTCGAAGAAGAAAATAGGTTCAATGGAATGGTTTCGGATGCCTCTTGGATAGATATAAACAATGATGATTGGCTTGATTTGGTCTTAGTTGGAGAATGGATGCCTGTAAAGATATTCATGAATAATGAAGGACTTTTGGATGATCCTATTGTTATTGAAAATAGTGAAGGATGGTGGAATTGTATTGAATTTGTAGATATTAATAATGATGGCTGGAAAGATATAGCTTTAGGGAATTTAGGGCTGAATTATAAATATAAAGCAAGTCCGGATGAGCCATTCGAGATATTTTGTTCTGATTTTGATGAAAACGGATCATTGGATATTGTATTGAGTTATTATAACTCTGGTAATCGTTTTCCACTTAGAGGCCGTGAATGTACATCAAATCAAATGCCGTTTATTAAGGAGAAATTTCCTGATTATCATTCATTTGCAATGGCAACAATAGATGATGTATATGAAAAGGAGAATCTTTCAAACTCTTTGACATATTCTGCAAAGAATTTTGCTAACAGTATATTGATTAATAAAGAAGGAAAGGAATTTTCTCTCCAAGCGCTTCCCAATGAAGCTCAGATATCATCTATTAATGACTTCCTTGTTATCGATATAAATCTCGATGGATACAGCGACCTTATTGCTGCCGGTAATTTATATGGTTCAGAAGTTGAGACTCCTCGAAATGATGCAAGTTTTGGTTTTGTACTACTAAATGATGGGCAGGGAAACCTAGTTCCGTTAAGTAATCAGGATAGCGGATTATACCTAGATGGCCAGATTAGTCAGTTATTGGAAATGGTTCTGGAGAGCGGAGACCGGAAACTTCTTGCTGCTTGTAATAATAACGTACTCCAATTTTTTGATATCCAAATCAAATAAACACCTAATAAAAAAGAATAATATGAAAAATACCCTAAATAGGGTAGTGCAACATATTAAATAAATCCTACATTTGTATTTAGTTAATTAGAAGTAAACTACACATTAAACAATTAACTAAACTATTCACCTTCCTTGAGTACCTAATAGATCCACTAGAAAAGAAGTAAACTATTTTTTCATTTGGTAGGAGTGCATAATCTATTACTCTATTCCAAACAGTAAAATTTTTAATTAAAAGAGGATCTCATGAAGTATTTGAACAGTGCCACTATAAGGTGGACGAGAAGTATTGTGATATTAACTACATTATTGTTAACCGTCGCATCTTTCAATTTCTCTTATTCACAATGTTCGCTTGCATGTAATGGAAATACACAAGTATCATTAGATATTTTTTGTGAAGCAGATATCACACCGGAAATGATATTGAATGACCAGAGTACATCATGTCCTGCTGGAGATTTTTATGTCGAGGTGTATACTGAATATGCTGATATACCTACTAGTCCAGTAGTAACAGGAGCATATATGGGTCAAGTTATTATTGCTGAAGTAATAGATATGGTAAGCGGTAATTCTTGTTGGGGATATTTGGCAATTGAAGATAAGTTAGGACCCATTATTGATTATTGCCCATCAGACACGATAGATGTTGCATGTAGCGATTTATCAGCTTATTTAGGTCCAACTTTTATAGATGCATGTGAAGGACCTGTAGCTCCTATTCTACTTTCTGAAAACATCAATCCACTGAGTTGTGATGATGATTATATTAAAGAAATAGTTAGAGTTTATACTGCTGTTGACAGTAAAGGGTATTATGCTCCGCAGTGTACAATAATATATAGACTATTAAGAATAGATTTTGATGATGTTATTTGTCCTCAAAGTTATACACAGTTTGATGATAACACATTAGCGTGTGATGGTAAATGGAGATTTGGACAGGGTGGTTTCACGCCTGATACAGATACTGATTATGACGGAGAAAATGACTTAGACGTTTATTGGGATGACAACATGAACAATTATCCTGACCCATTGGAAGTTGGTGTTCCGGAAATTGTTGTTAACCACCTTTATAATAATGCTATTCCTCAGCCGAATTTGGCACTATATCCTTATCCAGATGTTTACTGTAATTCAGCGGTAACATTCACTGATTTTGAATTACCTCAAGTAGGATGTTCAAGAAAAATAATGAGATCATGGATATTAAGAGAATGGCATTGTAACGGAGAAGTTAATGATACATGCCTCCAAATTCTTGAAATTCTTGATGAAGAAGCACCTGTAGTAGTGTGTCCACCATCAATTCAACTAACAACGAATACAATAACAGGTCCAGTGAATAGCCATTATGGTGATGTGACTTGTGGTGTTACAGTAGTACTTCCTTTACCTGATGCTACTGATAATTGTTCAACAGTTTTATCCTATGACTTAACTTATCCAGGTGGATTTGTTAAAAATTATAATGGCCAACAAGCTGTAACAATCCCAATGGGTGTAAATGTTATAAGCTTTGCAGTATATGATGAATGTTATAACTCTGAAGTATGTGAAGTCTTGGTTGAGGTAGTTGATAATACACCTCCGGTTGCGGTTTGCGATCAGTATACTGTTGTGAGTTTGACGACAGGTGGGACAGCGAAAGTTAATGCAACTTCATTCGATGACGGATCTTATGATGATTGTAAAGACCATTGTATGCTTGTTAGAAGAATGGATGCCGAAGGATGTGAATGTAATATTCCTACCTTTTGCAATCTTGATTATTTAGGTTCATATAATGGAAGTTATTACTACTTATCAGACTACAAAACAACAGCAACAATTGCAAAATCCAGAGCAGGGGCCTATGGCGGATCACTTGCTATATTTGAGACTTACGATGAAGAAAGCTGGTTGACATATGAAGTCAGAAAGAGAAATGATTATGGATTTTGGATAGGAATGAAAAGATTTGGCGGAGGTTATCTCTGGGATGACCACAGTCCTGTGACATATTATAACTGGGGTTTCGGACAGCCATCAAATAACTTAGGAGAGGATTGTATATTTATTCAAGATGATGAAAAATGGCATGATGGTTCGTGTACTCTAGAGAAAAGATATGTTCTTGAAATAAAAGATATCTGCGGATTCAGTCAGTCAGCAACATTCTGTTGCAGCGATGTAGGAGAGGATAATATGGTGGTTTTCAGAATAGTAGATGTTTTTGGAAATTATAATGACTGTATGGTTAATGTTACTGTACAAGACAAACTTCCTCCAACATTAATATGTCCTCCACATCAAACTGTAAATTGTGATACGCCTTATGATCCTCAGAATCTTGCATTTTTATTTGGTGAAGCTACAGTGCTTGATGACTGTGGAGCAACAGTAAGAGATTCAATTGATGACAGACTTAACCAATGTAACGTTGGGGAGTTAATAAGAATATTTATTGCAACAGACAATGGAGGCAGAACCTCAACGTGTAAGCAAATATTAACATTTGAAAACCCTGAACCATTTAATGGAGGTGATCTTATTGTATGTCCAAGAGACACTACTATAATAGGTTGTATGGCTCCGGAAGAATTAGGCCCTGATGTATTAGGATATCCGAAATTCCCTGGTGATCACTGTGATCTGATAGGATCAGATTGGGACGATGAGGTGTTCACTTTTAATAATTTTAATGGAAATGCCTGTTTCAAAATACTAAGAACTTGGGAAATAATTGACTGGTGTCAGCAAGACCCATACACAGGATTATTCCATGTGTGGACTTGTCAACAGGTCATCAAAATCTCAAATGATATAAAACCAGAAGTCGAGGTTTGTGATTCAATATCAGTTTGTACTTATGACAATACATGTAGTTCTGGTTACGTAGAATTGACAGCCACAGCATCTGATGATTGTACTGAGGATGAGAATCTACGTTGGAGATATAAGATATATACTGGTGAAGTTGGTGTTGGACCATATTCTCTTAGTGGGACACCTTACCTTGAATATAATGGTATTGGAGATTCAATTAATGCAAGTGGAACTTATCCAATAGGATCGCATATCATCCAGTGGACATTCTATGACAAATGCGGGAATGCTTCCACATGTAACCAGTCATTTACTATAATGAATTGCAAAGCTGCAACTACATACTGTATCAGTGGATTGGCAGTAGATTTAATGCCAATTGATCTGGACAATGATGGACAACATGATTTTGGTATGGTTGAATTATGGGCTAGCGATTTTGATGCTGGAAGTAATCATCCGTGTCCTGGTTATGAAGTATTATTGTCTTTCTCACCAGATACATCTGAAAGAAATAAAATATTTGATTGCACAACCAGAGGAGATCAAGAAGTAGAAATATGGGCTACTGTTGTAGGTCCTGGGGGAAATTTAATCCAATCTTACTGTGAGACATATGTTAATGTTCACGATAATATGAACGCTTGTGTAGGTCAGATGGATGCCAGGGTAGATGTAAATGGTATTGTGTATACAGAGGATCTTGAGACTGTGGATAATATAGAAGTTAATCTGGATGGCAGTCCATTAAGTACTATGACAGACACAGATGGATCTTATGCATTTACAGAAATGCCTACAGGTGGCGATTATATCGTGAATCCATATAGTAATAAGGAACCTTTAAATGGGGTATCTACTTTGGATATTATTGAAATACAAAGACATATTCTTGGAATAAATCAATTACCATCAGCATATAAAGTTATTGCTGCTGATATTAACAATGATACTGAATTGTCATCTAGGGATTTAATTGATTTGAGAAAAGTAATTCTAGGAATTTATAAGGATTTTCCTAATAATGATTCTTGGAGATTTGTAGACAAAGGATACGTATTCCAAGATCCTGTGGATCCATTTAAGGAAAGTATTGTGGAGAACTATGAAATTGCAAATCTTAATACAAATATGAATGTTGACTTCATTGCGATTAAGGTTGGTGATGTTAACAATTCAGTCTCAATAAACTCTAATCCTGTAATTGAAAATCGCTTTTCAAATACAATGGAATTGAGTTATGATGCTACTGATGTTATCCAGGGAGATATCGTGAATATTCCGGTTTATTCTCAAACTAGTGGTATAGAAGGATATCAATTTACCATGGATTACGATTCAGATCTTATTGAAATAATTGAAATCAGAAGATCTTCAAATGACTTCAATGAGACAAACTACAGAATTCTTCCAAATGGAAAAATAATTCTTAGTTGGAATAGTCCTCAATCTATTTCTGAAGGATCTGAAGTTTTTGAGATCGTAGCCAGAGCAATAGAAAATGGAAATACAGATCATGTAATCGCCATTAATTCAGATGTGTTAAGCAGTGAAGCTTATACACAAAACGAAATTATTAAACCAGTAATTAATAATTCAATTAATACTGAATCAAGCGATACGCAATTATTTGAATTGTATCAGAACACTCCTAATCCATTTACAAGTTCTACATTAATAGAATTTAATCTAATTCAGGATGAGGATGTTCTTATAAGTATACATGATGTTCACGGCCAATTGATTAAACAATATACCGGAACATATAACAAAGGACTCAACAGTCTTGAAATTAGTGCCAAGGATCTTGGTGCGAGTGGAATATTGTACTTGAGTTTACAAACAGATCAGAATACAGCATCTATTAAGATGGTTGTTCTAAAATAATATAAAGATTTACTGTTTTTGGGATGGGGCCCCTCTCCAGATATTTTGGAGGGGGTCTTTTTTATTTTAGGAACTTTTAAGATCATTTCCCTATTATAATACCTGTGGGAAGAATAATGTCTATTGATTATGGGATAAAAAGATGTGGATTGGCTGTAACCGATCCAATGCAGATTATAGTTACCCCTTTAAAAACTATCAAGAGCTCCACGCTATTATCTTTCATAGAAACATATACTCAGGAAGAGGAAGTTGAAAAAATTGTATTTGGTTTTCCTACCCACCGTGACGGAAATCCAACTTATATTGTGGCGGAAATTGAAAAAGTAATTAGGGATTTAAAAACTATTAATGGAGATATAGAATTTGATTTCCAAAATGAAAACTATTCTTCAAAAGAAGCTCTTGAAATTATACAACAGAGTGGTTTAACAAAAAAACAGCGACAAGACAAATCGAGAATAGATAGGATAAGTGCTGTAATAATTTTGCAGAGATATTTGAAACATATATAGATGATTTTACCCGTTTATGCATACGGACAGAAAGTGCTTAAAAAATTAGCAAAAGAGATCACAGCAGACTATGAAGATTTAGATGAACTCATTGCAAGCATGTGGGAAACGATGTACAATGCTAAAGGTATTGGCCTCGCTGCTCCACAGATTGGAAAAAGTATTCGATTATTCCTTGTGGATACGAAACAGGTTGAGGGGGATGAAAAAGGATTAACTGGAGTAAAGCAGGCTTTTATTAATGCTCAGATGCTCACAGAGGAAGGTGAAGAAAAATCCTATGAAGAAGGATGTCTTAGCATCCCAGATATTCGGGGAGATGTCATCCGAAATGCTGAAATTAGAATCCGGTATTATAATGAAAACTTTGAATTAAAAGAGGATAGTTTTGATGGAATTAATGCCAGAGTAATTCAGCACGAATATGATCATATTGAAGGTAAGTTATTCACTGAAAAATTATTACCTCTTCGAAAGAGATTAATTAAGCGCAAACTGGAAAACATTAAAAAAAGAAATGTTAGTGTTGAGTATAGGATGAAATTCGCACCTAAAAAATAGTTACTTACGTCCAAAATCTGCAGGTATTTCTCCCCATCTTGCAGTATCCCATTTTAAAATTTTGGTTTTGTAGGTATTTGTTTTTAACCAAATGATAGCTTTATCAATCAAATCAAAAATCACTTTATTTTTCTTCGTTTTGTTCAAGGTTGTTTTTACTTTCTTCTTTTTGACCCAGCTAAGACCAGTCCTTGAATCTGTATAAATTGTTAAGTTTTCTTTTTTTTCTTTCTTTAAATAGGCTAAGGCATGAACAAGAGCAAGAAATTCACCTATGTTATTCGTCCCATCTTCAAAAGGGCCCATTCGGAATATCTCCTCTTTGCTGATTGTATGTACTCCTCGGTATTCCATAATTCCCGGATTACGGCTACAGGCGGCATCAACACTAATACTTTCACTTTCAATTTCTTTTGGAAATTGATTAAAATCAGATTTTGGGCGAATACTTTTTTTATATGAGATATGGCTTAAAGCGCTTCCTTCAAATGCTTCTTTCGCAGCTTCAAGTGTTTTGAATGACTTATATTTTGCATTGGGGAAACCAGAGATCTGTACTTGACAGTCTTTCCAGGTATTATAAATACTTGGTTTTTG
The DNA here is from genome assembly GCA_965248155.1 of Saprospiraceae bacterium. Lineage (GTDB taxonomy): Bacteria > Bacteroidota > Bacteroidia > Chitinophagales > Saprospiraceae > RFSX01. The sequence continues at coordinate 415,876 of CBDFIO010000002.1, read as the reverse complement.
ACCTACCCACACGACATAATATTTATTTTTGGCCTTGGACATAAAGATTTAAAGGATGTTTGTAGATACTCATGCACATATTTACCTGGATCAATTCAAAGATGATAAAGATGAAATGATTCGACGCGCTAAAGATAATAATGTCAGAAAGATTTTTCTACCCAATATTGATACTACAACTATTAACGACTTGCATGCCTTGGTTGATGATTATCCTCAAATGTGCTATCCTATGATAGGCCTGCATCCCTGTTCCGTAAATCTCGATTATCAAGATGAATTGGATGTTTTTCAAAAAATGTTGGGAGAACGAAAGTATTATGGTATTGGAGAAACAGGAATTGACCTTTACTGGGATACAAGTTTTAAAACAGAACAAATAAAAGCCTTTGAAATTCAGATCGAGTGGGCGAAAGCATTTGGACTACCGGTTATTATACACTCCAGAAACTCTCTCGATCTTACAATTGAAATTATAGAGAAGCACCACTCTTCAGAATTAAGGGGGATATTCCATTGTTTCAATGGAAGTATTGAACAATGTGAACGCATAATAAATCTGAATTTTCATATGGGATTAGGAGGAGTGATAACTTTTAAGAATTCAAAAATGGATGAGGTCTTGGAATTTATCCCACTGAAAAATGTTGTTTTGGAAACAGATGCTCCTTATTTAAGTCCGACTCCCCATAGGTCGAAAAGAAATGAGAGTTCTTATATTCCATTAATTGCCCAAAAGCTTGCAGAATGTAAAAACATGGATCTAGAGGAAATTGAAACTTTGACTTCTATCCAAGCAAAAAAAGTATTTCAGCTGCGTGAATAATTGAAAAAAACTAATTTTGTGGTCCAGAGGAGAATTGGCCGAGTGGCTGAAGGCGCACGCTTGGAAAGCGTGTATACCTCAAAAGGGTATCGGGGGTTCGAATCCCTCATTCTCCGCTTTTATTATATAGTATTATAAATGGTTATACTAAAGCCCTGAAATATGGGCTTTGATAATATTATGTAATATTTTATAATGTAGTATTGTAAATCGTCAAATAAAAGTGGACCATTAAGTGAATAAAATTAAGTTATACATAACTATTAAATTCACTTTATTATGACCAAGAAAAACAAATCAGCAGAATCTTATGTCCGAGATGTAAAAAGAAGGACAAGACGTAAATTTTCTACAGAAGAAAAGATTAGAATAGTCATTGAAGGATTAAGAGGAGAACAAAGTGTTGCTTCTCTTTGTAGAAGAGAAGAGATTTCACAACCACTATATTATAAGTGGAGTAAAGATTTCATGGAAGCAGGGAAGAAACGTTTAAAGGGAGATACAGAACGTGAAGCCAACACTTCAGAAGTTCAACATCTAAAGACAGAAAATCAAGACCTTAAAGAGGTAGTAGCAGAACTTACCCTGAAAAATCGTGTGCTTAAAAAAAGCTTGAATGGAGTAAAATAAAATTCAAGAAGTATATGCGATTTACAGCAAAAGAAAAAATGGAATTGATCAGAATTGTTGAGCAATCTGAATGGAGCATTAGACGAACGCTTAAAGAAATCGGTATTCACAAATCAACCTTTTACAACTGGTATAAGAAATATCGGGAAAATGGAATTGTAGGATTAGAGGAAAAGAAAAGTACAAGGAAGCATTACTGGAACAAGATTCCTGATCGGATCAGGTCTAATATATTGAATCTGGCACTGGAAGTTTCAGAGCTTTCTTGTAGAGAATTGGCTTGCAGGTATACTGATGAGAATCAATACTTTATAAGCGAAAGCAGTGTTTACAGAATATTGAAATCTGCTGGACTGATAAACCCTCCTCATTATGATCTGATATCTGCCGCAGATGAATTTAAAGACAAAACAACAACTGTCAATCAAATGTGGCAAACTGATTTTACTTATTTCAAAATCATTGGCTGGGGATGGTATTACCTATCGACTATATTAGATGATTATTCTAGGTACATTATAAGTTGGGAGTTGTGCTCAACGATGAAAACCCTTGATGTAAAAAATACTTTGAATCAGGCATTAAACCATCCAAATGTAAATTTGAATAAACCGCCTAAGTTATTATCTGATAATGGATCTTGTTATTTAAGTCAAGAGTTGAGCTCTTATTTGGATGATTACAAAATTAAACATGTGAGAGGAAGACCTGGTCATCCTCAAACGCAAGGCAAGATTGAAAGGTATCACAGAACGATGAAAAATGTAATTAAACTGGATCATTATTACAGCCCAGGTGAATTGAGTTTTCCTCTTTCACAATTTGTAAAATATTATAACCATCACAGATATCATGAATCTTTACAAAACTTGATACCAGCAGATGTTTATTATGGATTAAAAGAAGAAAAACTGAAGAGAAGAAAATTATGTAAACACAAAACATTTAAAAAACGCAGACAAAAATATTTCAATTTAACTTTTAAAAGTGTAACTTAATTTTATTCACTTATTGTCCACTTTGGTTTGAAGACCTACACAAGAGTTGAGCTCTTATTTGGATGATTACAAAATTAAACATGTGAGAGGAAGACCTGGTCATCCTCAAACGCAAGGCAAGATTGAAAGGTATCACAGAACGATGAAAAATGTAATTAAACTGGATCATTATTACAGCCCAGGTGAATTGAGTTTTCCTCTTTCACAATTTGTAAAATATTATAACCATCACAGATATCATGAATCTTTACAAAACTTGATACCAGCAGATGTTTATTATGGATTAAAAGAAGAAAAACTGAAGAGAAGAAAATTATGTAAACACAAAACATTTAAAAAACGCAGACAAAAATATTTCAATTTAACTTTTAAAAGTGTAACTTAATTTTATTCACTTATTGTCCACTTTGGTTTGAAGACCTACACAAGAGTTGAGCTCTTATTTGGATGATTACAAAATTAAACATGTGAGAGGAAGACCTGGTCATCCTCAAACGCAAGGCAAGATTGAAAGGTATCACAGAACGATGAAAAATGTAATTAAACTGGATCATTATTACAGCCCAGGTGAATTGAGTTTTCGTCTTTCACAATTTGTAAAATATTATAACCATCACAGATATCATGAATCTTTACAAAACTTGACACCAGCAGATGTTTATTATGGATTAAAAGAAGAAAAACTGAAGAGAAGAAAATTATGTAAACACAAAACATTTAAAAAACGCAGACAAAAATATTTCAATTTAACTTTTAAAAGTGTAACTTAATTTTATTCACTTATTGTCCACTTTGGTTTGAAGACCTACACAAGAGTTGAGCTCTTATTTGGATGATTACAAAATTAAACATGTGAGAGGAAGACCTGGTCATCCTCAAACGCAAGGCAAGATTGAAAGGTATCACAGAACGATGAAAAATGTAATTAAACTGGATCATTATTACAGCCCAGGTGAATTGAGTTTTCGTCTTTCACAATTTGTAAAATATTATAACCATCACAGATATCATGAATCTTTACAAAACTTGACACCAGCAGATGTTTATTATGGATTAAAAGAAGAAAAACTGAAGAGAAGAAAATTATGTAAACACAAAACATTTAAAAAACGCAGACAAAAATATTTCAATTTAACTTTTAAAAGTGTAACTTAATTTTATTCACTTATTGTCCACTTTGGTTTGAAGACCTACAGTCCACTTTTATTTGACGATTTACATATCAAATTTCATCGAGGTCTTTAAACTATTTTCTAAAATCGTCATTGAAGGCCCCCTCAATCCTTTTTCCAAAAGTATTCTTGCAGATGACCAGTGCTTATAGTTCCTGTTAATAGCTTTTTCAAATGCAGACTTTGAATAATTTTGAATATCGATAAAGAATAATGTATTGATGAGCCTTTCTTTCAACCTGTATTTTAGCTTGCGATAGCTTTCGTTTTTCTCATTGCTATTATATAATGCCTTTGCAGCATCTTCGTCTGTATCGAAATTTCCTTCTTTAACATTATCGTATAACAATTTTGTTTTTTCTGACAACTGGGCGTCTTCTGTGATGATTTCAATTTGCTTGTGCTTCTGTGTAGAAAGCAGATTTACGATTGCTTTTAGGTCTTGCATGCTTTGATTTAACTTTATTTCCCTTGATTAATACTGGTTTACATATCAAAAATAAATAATATATTTAATAATGCATGTCCCATATAGAGCTTTTATGTGATAGTATATTTGTCGTTTCTATATTTATATTTGTTTGAGATGAGAATAATGGATGAAAATGTAGCGTGAGCTGCTTTTCAATCGTATTGTAAAACTTGAAACCTGGAATCTTCCCCAAATAAGGTTCCATTCCTGCCAAAAACGCATGTCCCAACATGTTCGTTCCTGTTATTTTTATGGCCTGATTTTAGCTATAGCTTTATAGCGTTAAACATTTATTCACTTTGTTAAATCTATTTTTAATGGATGTAGTATTAATAGTTCTAGAACTATTAGGTATTATCGAAGATCATGGAGATTTATAGAGTACCTCTAAGTTTTAAAACTTTAAACCGGAAACCTTGAGTCCGGGTTTTAAACGGACTTATCTGACCAGATTACCTACTTCCTTTACACAATAGAATATTTAAGAATGTTAAAGGCAAGCCTCAGCAAGCAATGCTGAGGCTTTTTTTATGCAAAACACTATACATTTTTTATTTAATGCGCACAAAATCAATTATATACAATTAAGATAATTGTTATATATGAAAATATTGCGTGTCTTCTGTAGTGGCCTTTTGTAATAGTTTAAATGTATTAAAGTCAAGATATTTGTATTGTATTCATAATTGAGATGCAGATATTGAGAAAGAGGGTATAGACATTCTATAAGGATTTATAGTCTACTCTATTGCCTAACAAAAAAAGCCCACGCCATTCAGTTCATGAATTGTTTTTTAAAGGTGTTATTATTCTTAAAAAACTAAAGGTGTTTAAAGTTCTGGGTTAATATTGATATTGAGTGTATTCAATATTTTCAAAGAAAAATTCATTTAAGAGTGTTAAAAAAGCAAGTTCTTGCAGTTTATATACTACAAGAACTTCTTTTTTATGCCTAAATCTTGTCCGTTTATCCTTCCTTTTATTCAATTAGACGATTATTAAAAACTTCGGGAATTGTTACTAAATATATAGGGTTGGTAATATGTGTATCGCTTTGCATATTGTATCTTTGCCACCATCTTTTACCTTTTTAATTGTATGAATGTCAGATTATAAGAAAAAGTCTTTCTGGAGAAAACCTGAAGGTGTTACGGGTGCTATATTTTTAATTGGAGCATTAATTGGAATTGGGATTATTGTTCCCAGCAACAGAGGCGCATTATTTGCCTTTCTAAATACAACACTTGGATTGGCAGTTACTCTCGGAGTCTTAGGAATGATTATCTTCTTTGGCTTAGATTCAAAAGCCAGAAATCTCATATGGTATATGTATAAGAGCACCATGCGATGGATCACAGGAATTTTTGTTCAGATCGATCCGATAGGTATTCTTAAAAGCTATGTTGATGACCTAAAATCCAATCTCAAAAAGATGCGCAAGCAGATTGGAAAATTGAGAGGCCAAATGCATAAGTTGAAAGAGATGATTATCAATAATCAAAAGGAAATCAAAGCCAATCTTCAACTCGCAAGCAAAGCCAAGGAAACACAGCAAGAAGCCGTCATGATTCTGAAAAGCAGAAAAGCCGGATGGCTAAAAGATTCAAACCTCAAATTAGGAGATCTTTATAAAAAGATGGAAGTCCTTTATAGAGTCCTTTCCAAAATGTATGAAAATTCGGCAATCCTTTCTGAAGATATAGAAGATCAGGTTAAAGTAAAACAGCAAGAAAGAAAAGCTATGCTTGCAGGACATTCTGCAATGAAATCTGCAATGAAATCTGCTATGAATATCATCAAAGGGGATAGTGATAAAAAAGAAATGTTCGATCGGGCGCTTGAAGCCATTGCAGATGATGTAAGTAATAAAGTAGGAGAGATGGAAAGATTTATGGAAATGTCAGAAAGCTTTATGGATTCAATTGATTTACAAAATGGAATCTTTGAGGAGAAGGGAATGAAATTGTTGGAGCAGTGGGAAAGAGAATCAACCTCATTGTTGTTAGGAACAGAAAAACAGGACCTTATAAATAAAGCCGAAGATGAAGGGCAGATCCTGGACCTTAGTGAGCCGATCAAGCAACCACAAAAAGTGGGCAGGTCAAACCAATATGATACTTTTTTTGATTAATAATAATATTTTAAAGAACTCAATACAATAACTCATGGCACGACGATTAACAATGTTCTCTAAACTTTTGATAACCATTCTTATCCTGGCAGCTATCACCTTTGCAGGAAAATGGGCCCTTGATAACACTGAACTTGGGCAAAGCCTGAAAAACAAGGCTGAGTTAGAACAAAATAATAGAGGAAACAATACTGCAAATACATCTGATAGTGGAGAAGCAGGAGATGAGAATACGCTTAGAGTACAGCTGGTTATGTGGGGAGGTTATGCTCCAGGTCTTTATTTTAATGAAGGGGCAGAAGCGAATACAAGAAGCCGGTACTATAAGGATTACAACATGAAGGTTGATTTTAAAATGGAAAATGACCTGATGAATGCACTGAATGCATGGATAGGCGATGAGTATGATGTATTGGTTCAGACAGCAGATGCCTTCTCTTTTTATACTGCCCCTGATGATCTTGCTGCTCTTAATCCAAAAGCTTTTATGCAAGTAGATTGGTCGAGAGGCGGGGATGCAATAATCGTTAAAAGAGGTATTAATTCTGTTAATGATTTAAAAGGTAAGAAAATTGCATTAGCTGTTCCCGCTCCTGCACAAACAATGTTGGTTACTGCTCTTGAATCAGCAGGACTTTCTATCAATGACGTAGAATTGGTTAAAACAACCGATAATCTTAAAGCGGCAGAACTTTTCAGATCTAATGATATAGATGCTGCAGTTGTCTGGAGTCCGGATGACATAATTGCTACAAGAGATGTACCCGAGTCAAAAATACTATTAACCACAAGAGAACAATCCCATATTATTGGAGATATAATGTTCGCTAAGCAAGAAGTCATCGAACAAAAACGAGAATTATTTGATGCCTTTTATGAAGGATGGATGAAAGCCGTCGCCGAGATTAGCAACCCTAATAACAAAGAGAAAGCTGCAAAATATTTGGCTGAATTTTGTGAGGTCACTGTTGAAGACGCTCAGGGAATGATGGACAATGTATATTATGCTTCGCATGGAGATAATGTTAATTTCTTCGGATTGAATAACAGCTTTAGAGGAATGAAAGGAGGTGATCTTTATGACAAGATGAACCAGAAATTTGTTCAGATGGGAGATAATGAAAAGCTGGGACCAAGTTGGAGATCTGTTATCAACACTGGTCCAATAAGATCTGCGGAAGGACAATTAACAGAATCTCGTTATTCAGCTGAAAAAGACAAAACATTTGAACCAGCAACTGCAGCCGACAAAACGATAGCCGCCTTTGCAAGCAAACCTATAAGTATAAGTTTCGCTACAGGGCAATTTGCTCTATCAGAAAATACAAAAACCATCATCGATCTCCAGTTTGCTGATATTGCAAAATCTTTTGCCAATGTTAAAGTTCGGGTAGAAGGTAATACAGATAATACCGGAGCACGTGCTATGAATATGGATTTGTCTGAAAAGAGAGCAAAATCTGTAGCAGACTATCTTAGAAATTCATATGGAATGTCAGCCAACAGATTTGTGATAATGGGTAATGGTCCTGATAAACCGGTTGTTGGATGTGAGAGCAATGGCACCGAAGATTGTCGGGCTAAGAATAGAAGAACAGAATTTCAGTTGATACCATCCTAGGCCAAGTATGTCCTGGTTATTCAAATTACGAGGCGATGTCCCCAAGAAGTGGCACATTTTACTTGAACTTCTTGGAGTAGGAATAATATTAGGCATCTGGTTCATTCTTACAATGGGTGAAAACCCGATTATGATGCCCAGTGTGCTTCCTAATCCTTTAAAAGTCTTGACTGCATATGGAGAATTATATGCAGATAATAATTTGATTCCTAATATGTTTAAATCCATAGGGTTTAACCTTGCAGGATACGTGAAGGCATTGTTATTTACCTTACCAATTGGATTTTTAATTGGCTTATATCCTTTATTTAAAGGAATGTATCAACGACCTATTGATGCAGTCAGATTTGTTCCTCTTGCAGCCACAACAGGCTTATTTATCGTATGGTTTGGAATAGGAACATCAATGAAAGTAAATTTCCTCGCATTTGGGATACTCATATTTTTATTACCCGTTGTGGTCCAGAGAATTAACGAAGTCAAGGACGTCTATCTTAAAACCGTATATACAATCGGGGCAACGGATTGGCAGACGATTAAATCTGTTTATATTCCATCCGTCATGTCAAGATTGATTGATGATATCCGCGTCATGACAGCCATATCTTGGACATATATTGTAGTAGCAGAAGGAATAGGAAGTCAGGGAGGACTCGGAGCTATGATCTTTAGGGTAGGACAGAGACAGGGTAGAGTAGATAAAACATTTGCTGTTCTTTTATTAATCATCCTGATAGGGATAATTCAGGACAGAGTATTTGTAAGATTGGATAAAGAATTGTTTCCACATAAATATCAGATTAAGGATCAGTATAGTTCGAAATTGAAACAGAATTCTATCCTCGATAATATCTTTGATTTCGGATTTACCGCCTCTACATGGATATTTTTATCCATTTACATTATACTCGCGATTAATGAATTCACACAATTTTTAGGAATTAAAGTGCTGGATTATTTCTTCGGCGGTACTTGCTGGGTGATTCACTTTATTCTTATTAGTGTGATATTATATAAGTGTCGCCGCTTTTATTTAGATAATAGAAGTAAATTTTATAAAACCAAAACGCCATCCAATGATGTTGTTTCCTGATAATAAAGAACAGAAGAATATCATAGAGCTGAAAGGCATCGGGCAGAGTTACGACGGTGGTGATAATTGGATTATTAAAGATTTGAATTTTATTATTGAAGACAAGCCGGAACAAGGCCAATTTGTTGTAGTGCTAGGTATGTCAGGTAGTGGTAAATCTACTTTACTTCGATATATCGCGGGACTCCAGGAACCATCTTTAGGAGAAGTAAATGTCAATGGTAAAAAACTTGACGATTCTCAACGTATCAGTATGGTCTTTCAACAATATTCATCTCTGCCCTGGATGACAGTATTGGAAAATGTGGCTTTGGCTCTTAAGTTTCAAGGCATAGGACGTGAAGAAAGAGAAGCGCAAGCCATGGATCTTATTCGTCTCGTTGGACTGGAAGGCCATGAAAAGAAATATGCTCAATATCCAAGTTTGTCAGGAGGACAATTGCAGCGTGTCGCTATCGCCCGCAGTTTGTTAGCAAGTCCTAAGATATTATTAATGGATGAACCATTTGGTGCATTAGATATCAAGACAAGATTAAGCATGCAGGATTTGTTGACCAATATCTGGCATAAGTTTCAGTCTACAATTGTTTTTGTTACTCATGATATTTCTGAGGCGGTTTACCTTGCAGATGATATTTATATAATGAAATCTCAACCTTCGAAATTTGTTGAACATATCCATATCGACTTACCCCTGGTAAGAGACAGACAAATAAAAAGGAACCCAAATTATGTTTCTCTCGTTCATGAGGTGGAGGATAAAATGGTAGCTGTTTCTGAATTATAAAAGTTAAATCCAATTGACAGACTCAATTCAAAATATTAATCCTTTATTTAAGAAAGGAGACGATCCACATTATACAATTGAGGAATTGATAAGCGGTATTCAAAAAAGAGAAAGTTCTATTCTCGCTCACTTGATTTCCAAAGCTGAAAGCCATTTAGATAATGATCAGGAATTGGTCCATCAGATATTGCAACAGCTTCCTTCGAATACTAAAAGCAAGATAATTGCTGTAACCGGGTCTCCAGGAGTCGGTAAAAGTACTTTCATTGATTCCATCGGGGGATACTTGACTCAAAATAATAAGTCAGTGGCTGTTTTACCTGTCGATCCTACCAGTCAGATTAGCAAAGGAAGCATTTTGGGTGACAAAACCAGAATGGAAAAATTGACTCTGGAAAAGAAAGCATTTATTAAACCTATGTCGTCCTCTTTATCTTTAGGAGGTGTAGCTCCAGCAAGCTTTCTAGCAACAGAAATTTGTAAAAAAGCTTCATTCGATTATATTTTTATTGAAACAGTAGGAGTGGGCCAATCTGAATACGAGGTACGGTATTTAGTAGACTGTTTTATCTTGTTATTACAACCTGGTGGCGGAGACGATCTTCAAGGTATAAAACGAGGGATAATGGAAATGACGGATATTCTCATAGTCAACAAAGCTGATGACAATATGCTCACACTGGCTAAATCCTCATTGAATTCATATGTCCATGCTTTAAAATTAATGCTACCAAACCCATTTGGGTGGTCTACACGATCAAGCCTTTATTCTTCGGTAAATGATGATTCTGCCGAATCGATTCCCAAAATGATTGACGACTATTTTATGTTCCTGTATAATGACAATCTGCTGATGAAATTGAGGATAGAAAATGCAAAGCATCAATTTGAAAAATATTCTAAAGATTTATTCTTAAAAGCGATGTTGATGAATGAGGATATAAAAACGCTTTTTCAACAAATGAATAATGAAATAGAATCTGGTCAAAAAGAATTGTCAGAAGCTATTTACAAGATAAAATTGAAAATAAATGAAGGCATTTAAGAGCCTTGTCTCATTTGTAAGTTTGCTGTTGATAGTTCACTATAGCTATGCGAACGATACATTAAGTTATGCCTCACCAGTTGACCATCAGATTAGACTGACAGGTAATTTTATGGAAATCCGAAACAACCATTTCCACTCTGGTATTGATATTAAATCTTCTAAAGGATCTGTTGGAGATATTATTAGGTCTGTCGAATCTGGGTTCGTTTCAAGAATTAAAATTCAAAGTGGTGCATACGGGAATGCCCTCTATATAGATCACCCTTTAACAGGACATACCTCTGTTTATGCACATTTGGATAATTTTAATACGGAGATTGAAGCATTTATTAAGACTATGCAATACCAATTGGAATCCTTCGAGATCGACATTTATCTTCCACCAGATAAATTCGTAATTCAAAAGAGAGAAATTATTGGTAAAATGGGAAATACAGGAAGATCTTTTGGCCCTCACCTGCATTTCGAATTAAGGAATTCTCTAACTGAAGAAGCATTAAATCCGGAAATTTTAGGAATAGGACCTGAAGATTCCAGAAAGCCTGTCTTGGAAAAGTTACAGGTATACAGTATCGGAAATTCCGGAGAAATCATCTCCTCAGAATCCAGATATTTTAATGAGAAAAAGCCTAATTATTCATTGGACACCAATGAAATTGAATCAAAATCAAATAGGGTTGCTTTTGGATTACAAATGTATGACCTCATGAATGGATCTTATAATAAGAATGGTATTCATGGATATAGTCTATACGTTGATGACAGTTTATATTTTACTTGGAAATCGACGGCACTATCTTTCGATGAAAATAATTGGTTGAATGGATTTATTGATTTTGAACAACGAAAAAAATATGGACATAAAACCTACTTGCTTTACAGACAATCTTGTAATGATTTTTCATATTATGGCGCAATGGATCAAGGCATAATCGATTTAGAAGAGAAGAAGAGAAGAAAAATCAGGATTGAAGTCTTTGATATTTATGATAATATATCAAAACTTGAATTTGATGTTGTAAAATCTAAGAAAGCGTCAGATACATTTTCTGAAGATCTTATAAGTTGTAATCGTATTAATAATTACGATGCGGGTAATTTTGATGTTTCTTTTCCTGGGCATTGCTTTTTTAGTCCCATGGATTTAAAGGTTTCAAAATCAACAGAAGTCATTGATGGTATAGAATATGAATCACTTGAATTAGGTAACAGGACGACAGCTGTAAGTCGGTATTATACGATCAGCACTCCTATAATTGAATTGAAGAATCCTGATAAATGGACTTTTGTAAGCACGGACAACAATGGACGATATATTCATTTCGGAGCGAAAATAGAAGAAGACAGACTAGTAGGCCATATAGATCAACTTGGAGAAATCATTTTGTATGAAGATCTTATTCCTCCTAAGATTGATATTATAAGTATGGATCGATCTTTTAAATCACCTTGGAAATTCAGAATAAGTGATAATCTGATTCCTGATGGGAATGTGCCAAATTTACATTATCGGGGAAGCATCAATGGAGAATGGGTCTTATTAAAGTATGATCTAAAGAATAAATGGCTCATTTTTGATGACTTTGACCAATATATGAACAGATCAGTTGAGTTTCAATTGCTTGTTGAAGATGATTGTGGAAATAGAGCCGAATTAAAAAGGTCATTTAAATAAGTTGGTTAACATTTTGGGCATTTTGTTAAACAAATTAAGATCAGCCCAGTTTATACCTTAAATAAAGCACAATGAATATCACCGTCGGGAAACCAATTGTTCCCTTTTCAGTTTTAGATGAAAATGAAGAAATCGTCTCTTCCACCAATTTATTGGGACAAAAGTATATACTGTTTTTCTATCCAAAAAACGACTCTCCCGGATGTACGAAAGAAGCGTGTAGTGTCAGGGATCAATTTAGGGACATAAAAAAGTTGGGTTACAAAGTATTTGGAGTCAGTCCTGACAAATCAAAAAAGCATAGAAAGTTTATTGATAAATATGAATTTCAGTACTCTTTGTTGGCTGATACTGAAAAGGAAATGATAACGCGATTTGCCTTATGGGGATCGAAACAATTTATGGGAAGAGAGATTTTTGGTGTCTATCGAAAAACGGTCATTGTAAACGAAGAAGGGATTGTATCCCATATTATTGATAAGGTTGTAACTAAAAACCATGGAAATCAGATTGTGGAAGTAATAAAATCAAAAGCACAATTGGCTTCTTCCTGAGTTAATTCTTTGGAATTGTATAGAATACTGAAATAAACATCATGGCGACTCTGGCACCAAGTAACAGATTTGTACTCTGATCAACGAATTCCCAGTCTCTGGGATCATCTTTATATACCGTATAAAACTCGGCTAATCCATATTGATCGTTTTCAAAATACCAATAGTTCAAATCACTTCTATATTCCGTTCTCCAAGTCAATTGAGAATTAGGCAGAACTATTCTCCATTGCGTATAATCACCTCGCCAAATAGTTTTAAATTCTATGAGTTCATCATGGCCTCTTAACTCCCAATGTTCAGTATTGTTCTGATACAATTGTCTTAAATTATATCTGTAATCTCCGATTTCAAATACCCATTCTTTCCAGTCATTTCTGAATGGCCACTTTAGTCGTAATTCGCCTTCAATTTCATCTTCCCCGTGAAAAGCGTAAACTTCCCATTCGAAGAACGCATCGTCCCAGCGACTACTTAGTCCAACAATATCAATTTGGGCAAAGGACAGACCGGTGCCAAAAAGAAAAAAATAAATAAGAATAATTTTGTGATAGCTTTAAAACGGAAGATCATCAAAATCTTCTGCTTTTATGGATTGACTTGTCTCGCTGGTTGCAAGATCTCCAATAGGATCAAATCCACCTTGCTCAACTGCACCTGAAGGTTCTTCAGAGGGAGTACTTGCATTTTCAATTTTCCAAGCATTTAAATTTGTGAAATATTTTTCGTTCCACTCCCGACCTCTTAGATCAAAAGACACTTTAATATTTTCACCTACATTAAATTTATTAATGAGATCACATCTATCCTGTGTTAATTGAAATTTGATGAATTGAGGATAGTTTCCATCGTGCTTAATTACAAACTCTCTTGCCTGGAATGAATCTGTCTTACTCTCAGTATCAAATACCTTGTGTAAAGTACCTTCTGTTTCGAATGCCATTTAATAATTTATGTTCTGACGGAATTTTGAATGATCTGATTGTTGGCATTAGCCAATTTTATAAATTTAGCTATAGATTTTAAGTTCTCATGTGTTTGCTGTTGTTGTGGGTGAAGTGCAAATTGAGAAGCTTTAAGCTCATTTTTGATTTTATCCATAGTGTCTAATGCTTTCTTGAACTCTGCTACTTTTTCTTCACTTATAGAAAGCTCTTGACTCCTGGGATCATTTTTCCTTTTATTCACATAATAATCATCTGGAGTATCCGTCATTCTGGATTTTGCGATCTCATCTTTATCAATATCCATTGTTATCTTTGTGTAAAAGATTTTTGAATTTGAGGTTAGAGTCGTTACAGATTTAATAATTTCTGTTTTATTACGGCTTACTTCAACCCCGTCTTTCTGAGCCACCGCTCTTTTAATAATTTGATAAGTGCTTTGTAATTCTCCAATTTCTGCATCCATCCATTTCACTTCCATTTTGGTTAGGAAGGTTGTTTTTTCTTCCTGCGCATTAAGAAATGACACAAAACAGATCATCATGATTAAGGTTAAAAAGTTTTTCATAATTTTTCGAATTTTCTTATGAACGATAAATATAAAACATTATTTACGAACCAGCTATTACTCTTAATTCTGAGAGTAATTGATCTGGTTTCTTAAATCCCGGCGAACTCTTAATCTTATTCATATCCTTATCAAGATAAACCAGCGTAGGGTATGATAATCGACTTCCTAATAACTCCATTGCGAGCATATTTACACCTTTTCTTCCTGCGGGAAGCCATTCATATTTTTTCCCTTTAAAGTCGATAGTTTCCTTTTGTTCAGCATTAAATTTGATAACGTGGAAATTATCTTTCAGGAATTCTTGCACTTTAGGATCAGTAAACGTTTTCTTATCCATCACTTTGCACCACCCGCACCAGTCAGTATAAACATCAACCAGATACATTTTAGACCCCTTATTCTTCATTTTTGCTGCTTCCTCAAAGCTTAACCACGATAAATTCCCGGTTTTCATATGATTATTCTGGACAGCAGAAACAGAATTTGTACTCTGTAGACTATTAGCAGGATGGCTTTGTGCGGTTTCAATCGTTCCTGTTTCTGATTCATTACATGATGAAAAAAAGAACAGAAAACAAAAAGTAAGCAAGCTTAGAAATCCAATTTTTTTCATTTCATTATCATTTTGAATTGCAAATATAATAGTGTTTTTATAAAACGAATAATTTCGTAGTTTTAGAAGCTTAATCGACATAATTATTTCTGATCACCAATGCGAAAACTTCTTTTTCCAATTTCAAATAGCCCTGATCGTAACAAAATCTATACACATTACCTTGTTTAGTAACGAATTCATTGGTAAAATAATTGAAATTAAATCCTTTTTTCACCATCTTATTTTTGGACACTTTCGCTTTCCCTCTTGGATTTAATTCTACCAATATTCTTCGATTTTTACGAAGTAAATTATTAACATTTCTCATGTAGTTGATCGAATCGGAATTGCATTTGTTATGGTAACTCGTTCTACATTGGTTAGAACAATATTTTTTATCTGCTCTACCACGAATTACTTCACCGCACTCTGGACAGTTTAGCATAATGGAAGTCTTGATTGAACAGTAAGATACTACTCTTTTTTCTTTTTCTTCTTCTTAAAGTCCCCTCTTTTCCACGCTTTTACGAATTGCGCCCACGCAATAGGATTAAATATATTTTGAGGTTTGTATTGTCCTGAATAAGTATATGTTTGAATTTGGTTTTGTCTGGTCAAGGAATAGGCTTCACTACCATCTGCAGGAACATCGGATCTCATTCGATCCAGGATTTCCTGTGCTAGGTTCTCCTCAGCTCTTCTTTTTAATTCGTTTGAAACATCAAGCGCTAAAAATTCAATTTTATAATGTTCTCTACTCGGCCAGGGATAAATGACAGCTTCTGGTAATAATATACTGTCTCTTGACATAACCTGGTACCAAGAATAGAATTTTGAATCTAATGAATCAGGAATAACATGTTGTATCGATTGGTATCCCACTCGACTAAATTCCATCGTATCTCCTATTTCTGCTACAATTGAAAAGAAACCATCAATTTCGGCATAAGTTCCTCTGTCAGTTCCTATCACCGCAATAGTAGTGTAGGGAAGAGGGGCCATTTCACCATTTTCATCTTCAGTGACAACAACACCTGAGAATTGGATCAGATCCTGATTTTGGGTACCTACCTGTCCATTTAAACTTAAATAAGAAAGGAAAGCAATCGCAAATAAATATTTATGTAATCTCACAGTATTCAAAACAACAAAATAATGATGAAGTACTCAAATTAAAAACCCATTTAACGCATATTTAACCAATTAAGTTAAAGTGACAAATTCAAGGCATGATTAAGGACTTCATTCATATCATCAACGTAAACGAATTTCATATCTTTAATAAAATCAGGATTGATCTTTTCAATGTCTTTCTGATTATCCTTGCATAAAATTATTTCTTTCAAGCCTGATCTTTTAGCAGCTAAAACCTTTTCTTTAATTCCACCTACAGGTAAGACCTTTCCCCTAAGCGTAATTTCACCCGACATCGCCATCTTCGCTTTTAATTTCTTTTTTAGAAAAGCCGAAACGATTGAACTCATCATAGTTACCCCGGCGCTTGGGCCGTCCTTCGGAATAGCTCCTTGGGGAACATGTATATGAATATCGGTTTCTGCGAATAATTTCTGCTCGATCCCAATTTTATCACTATTGGCTTTGATATAACTCAATGCTGTTGTAGCGGATTCTTTCATTACATCTCCCAAGTTTCCGGTTAAAGTAAGCTTGCCTTTACCCTTACTAAGACTGGTTTCAATAAACAATATATCACCACCAACTCTTGTCCAGGCCAAACCTATCGCAACTCCCGGGTTTTCAGTTTTTGCAAATCGATCCGGAGGAAATTTGTATGGCCCTAGAATCTCACTGACATGTTCTTCCTGGAGTGATGTATCAAATTTTTCCTCCATTGCCTTTTTTCTAGCTACGTTTCTCATGATTCCAGCTATTTCTCTATCCAGAGACCTAACACCACTTTCTCTTGTATATTCCTTGATGATTTTAGCTAAAGATTTTTTAGAGAATCTGATATCACCGGATTTGAGTCCATGAGCTTTTAAATGTTTAGGTATTAAATGCTTTTTAGCGATCTCAATTTTTTCTTCTAAAGAATAGCCACTGATATTTATAACTTCCATCCTATCTAACAAAGCGGACTGAATGGTATTTAAAGAGTTTGCTGTAGCGATAAACATGACTTTTGAAAGGTCATAGTCCATTTCAAGATAATTATCATAGAAAGTAGAGTTTTGTTCCGGATCAAGGACCTCTAATAATGCAGAAGAAGGATCACCTCGAAAATCTTTACCTACCTTATCAATTTCATCCAGAATAAAAACAGGATTAGAAGTCTGGGCTTTTTTTACTGACTGCAGAATCCTGCCTGGCATAGCACCAATATATGTTTTTCTATGTCCTCTTATTTCACTTTCATCATGTAATCCACCGAGTGACATTCTGATAAATTTTCTTTTCAATGCCCTGGCGATTGATTTTCCAAGCGAAGTTTTTCCCACACCCGGAGGGCCAACCAATAAAATAATCGGTGCCTTCATATCTCCTTTCAATTTCAACACAGCAAGATGTTCCAATATCCTCTCTTTCACATCTTCCAGACCATAGTGATCCTGATCCAATACTTTTTTTACGGAGTTGAGATCAAAATTGTCCTTCGTAAATGTATCCCAAGGCAACTCCAGCATTAATTCCAGGTAATTTAATGTCACGGAGTATTCGGCCATTTGTGGATTAATCCTTCTTGCTTTGTTAAGCTCTTTGTCAAATTGCTTTGCTGCATATTCCGGCCATTTCTTATCCTTGGCTTTGGTTTGCAATTCTAGTAGTTGTTCTTCCTGAGGATTATTTCCTAATTCTTCTTGAATGGTTTTTAATTGCTGATTGAGAAAGTAATCTCTTTGTTGCCTTTCAATATCACCACGGACTTTAGACTCAATCTGATCCTTTACCTCTAACATTTGTAATTCTGCATCTACCTGTTTCAGAATCTTATCTGCCTTTTCTGCGATATCGGTTATTTCAAGAATTTCCTGCTTCTGTTGCATTCCCACATTTAGATTGGATGCAATAAAATTTAATAGAAAGCCATCGCTTTTAATATTATGAAGCATCATAACAGCTTCTGAAGGAATCTGTGGTGAAAGTTCAATGATTCTTTTGGCAATATCCGTAATACTGCTTATAGTCGCCTTAAATTCTACGGCATCTGTACGTTTTAAGGGATGTTGTTCAATCAAGCCTTCAAGATGTGGTTCGTCTTGAATAAGTTCTTTTAATATGCTTCTTTGTCTTCCTTGTAATATTGCGGTCGTACTGCCATCCGGCATTTTCAGCAATTTGATTATTCGAGCAATCGTACCAACTTTATAAAGATCTTCAGCAGTAGGGCTTTCTAATTTGACATCTTTCTGAGAAAAAACTGCTATCAATTTATGTGTGTCAAAAGCCTTTTTTACAGCATTAACAGAGCGGGTTCTTCCGACTGTAATCGGAATGACTACGCCTGGAAAAAGTATTGAATTCTTAAGCGCCAAAATTGGAAGCGTCTTGGGAATTTCCTGCTTTTCAATATCACCTTCATCATCATCTGTTACAGATAGAAATGGAATGACTTCCGAATCACTACTGTCATCCAAGGAAGCCGGTATTAGTAAGTCTTTAAACATATTATTTGCGAACTTTGATAACAATTGATTGTCAATAATGACTCCAACCCGAAAATCATTACTTGTGGCTGCCAATTTGGAAGATAATTCAATCAGATACGCCAAAAAGGCAGATTGTCAAATCAGACTATACATTTACGGATAAAGATTAAGGAGTGCTCAATTGCTTTCTGAGCAATTTCAGAAGTAATAAACCAATGATTATTATACTGGCGAAATGAAAGTTCTGAATGAAAACAGACATCCAAAGTGATAGTATTAAGAAAAGCGAAGCAATAAACATGATGTTTTTTCTGGCTTTCGCCAAAAGGAAAAAGAATAAAGAATTCAGCCACAATAGATTCCAATTTTGTTTTGTTGCGATATGATCTGTCGCAAACCAAAGAAAACAAATTAATAACGATCCTAAACCGAGTAGTAAAAACCAAAATTTATCATATAGTGAGATAAGTTTTGTAGTAGGTTTTTTGAAATATTTAAAAAATAAAAAAAGCTCCAAGAACAAAAGAACTCCAAAAACTAAGTAAGGGTTGAAGAGACTTACATTGGATCTCTTTTCGATTTCGCTTTCATAATCTATAATGAGATTCGAATCTGATACCAGTTTTTTTCCTTTGACTTGAGCCTCTTCTAGATGCAGAAATAAATATTCGGGTAAAAACATCTGACCTTCAACCGAAGCTTGTTTGTCTGCGATTGATCCAATTATTAAATCTATTCCAAAATCCAACCAGGGTTTTCCAAATGTGTGCTGATCTAATAATTCTCTGAAACTGATATCCAAATCTGAAGGCGGGAAAACTAATCCCTCTATATTTTCCTTTAACAGATCACGTGGTCGCGTTGAGCAATTATCAAAGAAAAAGTCATATTTATATGATCTGTTTTCAGGTCTATAGTTTTCCTTCAATGCTTGATAAAGTTGCTTTGTAGAATTGGAATCTAAATCCAATTTTTGCTCAAAAACGGATCTTTTAGAATAATTGTATTCTAATAAAAACGATTTCTCACTTTGCAATCCTAAATTATATAGCAGCTTTCCTCTTAAAAAATTCAGCGTAAAATTTGGAGCATTATAATCAAAAATCCCATAGTTGTACAATTCGTTTTTACCTATGGTTTTGTCTCTGACCCGAATAGATGT
This sequence comes from Saprospiraceae bacterium, assembly GCA_965248155.1. Lineage (GTDB taxonomy): Bacteria > Bacteroidota > Bacteroidia > Chitinophagales > Saprospiraceae > RFSX01. Next base: position 395,989 of record CBDFIO010000002.1, on the reverse strand, counting down.
GTGTCCAAAGGTGTTATAGATATCGTCACCAGCTCTACAGGTGAGTAGAGATATTTCAGCAGAATCAGAAAGCTGAGAAAAAAGTGATAAAGAATACAATTGACATAAAAATAAGAACAGAAATATGCTCTTCATTCTCGCGTAAGATCCGTCCTTCATATAATTAAAAATACGAAAAACAATTTTGCTAATATAACGTGAGTTCGATGTAAGACTAGGCCAAAAGGAGTTGTTTGGTATCGACCAGATTCTTATAAATGGAGGGTTTAGATTCTTTAAACCCGTAGGCACAAAGTCCACCAAGTATATTGACGAAAAATCCGGCAAAGGAACGATGCCTTGTATGTTCGATCTGTGAAATATTTTTGAGTTGGTCAATAATGGTTTCAGAGATAGCAAGTTTTCGGAGCAGAAGAGCATCCTGTAGGGGTGTAATCATTTTGGATTTCATATTCCGTCTCAACTTAGTAATCAAATGAATACCTCTCAAGAAAAGAGTGTCAAAGATTTGCTTGTTGACAATATAGCCTTTATCACCGAACAACCGGCCATAGACCTTCTTCATAAACCGTTTACACTTCAATACGGCATTATCATGCACATTGCCCGGAGTGAGTTGAAAATCAATCACTTCGCCCCGGTCATTATGAACCAGATGAAGTTTGAAACCATAAAACCAACCCTTTGAAGTCTTGCCTCGTTTGGCCAGTCCAGCAAACACCTTGTGGGAATGAATCCTTCGATTGTGACAGACCCGGATACTGGTTGAATCAATAAAGGATATCCCACTACATTTACCCATTCGGTACATCTTTACAAACAAGGCTAATGGTAGGACCGCTTTGGTTTGCAACTCCACCATCCGATTATAAGATACCAGATTGGGAAAATAGCCGCGCATATGTTGGCAGACATGATTCTGGTAAAAGTGCTTAAAGCAACGGTATCCACTCATATGAAAAAATACGATGATGCTCATCACCTCGCTCATGGATAACCTGCAGGTACGATTCCGTCGATTTTTCTTTCCCTCTAGGGTATGAGATTTTAAAAAGTAATCAAAATCGGTGAAAAAATCATCGAAAGCACAGAAAATTGCAATAATTTGACTATCTTTCATAGTAGAGCTTTTTTGTTTTAATTAATTGATTATCAACTATTAAGATAAACAAAATTGCTCTTTCTTTTTATCCTATTTTTCCACTTCCTTACGTCGAACTCACGTTAACTTAGAAGAACAATATTCAACTCAATACAAACTATTCCTATGAAAAAGGTCATAAAGATTCTTTTAAGCATTATCCTTTTATTATTCATAGTGTTCATCTTAGCAGGCCTGGTGAAACCTGCAGTGGAGTATACAAATGAGATTACAGTAGATAGACCTTTAGAAGAAGTATGGATAAAATTCAATGATCTGGATCAATTGCAGGAATGGATTCCTGAAATAATTTCCATAAGCGCATTGGAAGAAACTGCTGATAAACTAGGATCAAAGTATGAAATGGTTGTAGAAGATCATGGCAATAAGATGACGATGATAGAAACTATAACTGAGTATGTTGTTAACGAAAAAGTAGCTCTCAGGTTTGATGCCGGAAATATGATAAAAACTGATTTACATGAATTCACCGGTTCTGGAAATTCTACAACAATCACATCATCACATGTATGTAAAGGGGATAACTATATCCACAAGTGTATGTTTGCTTTCTTTGGAACGATGTTTAAGAAAATAGATCAAGGCTATCTTGATCAGTTTAAAACTTGGGCCGAATCGAATTAGAATTACATAAATCTATTCAACTGCTATAAAATCATGTCCGATTGGCTTTGAATCAATATGTATATAAGTTTATTGATAAAAAAAGCATAACTCTGGACTACATTATTAGCATTCTATTATTCACTTCCGGTTAAAGTCGATTTTAAGTCCCTCATAATCTCAGCGATTTCTTTATCGTATTGATTTGGTGATTGGATGAGTTGATTTATGATATTTAAATAGTCTGTTTCATTTCTATTCTGACTGAGTTTAAAGCTTGATTCGAATTTATCAATTGCAATTTCAAATCCAGTTACACCATTAAGATGGGCATTAAGCATATCCTCAGGCATATCTTCTAGTTTGAATCTATCAGATCTGTCTTTTTCATAATGTTCTACTAAATCTCGAATGGAATTAACCAATTCTTCGTTTTCTAATTTTCTTAACTTTCCATAAGCATGAACTGCAATATAATTCCAAGTTGGAACATTGATATGATCATACCAACTGGATGAAATATAGGCATGTGGTTGCATGAAAATGCAGATCACCTCGAGACTATTTTCAATGGCATGAGTAATGCTGTTTGATCTGGCAATATGACCTGTAAGAAAGTGACTGTTCTTCTTTAGTGTGTACTCGAGTGGAATATGTGTGGCTTCCAGTCGACCTTCAATTGTGCAACAAAGGGTGGCAAATCTGTACTTTTGGATAAATTCCAGAATCGCTTTTTCTGATAATGGTTTATGTTTCGGGGGACTATACATCAGGGTTCAAAAATAGAAATTTGAAATTGAGGATTTATATATTCAGTGGTGAATTTTAAATTGAATTACAGAATATAAAAGGAATTTAAATGAAATTTCGACCGAATAATAAATAAGAATGACCATATACTCAATCTCATTTAAAATATCCTGTTCAAATTCATAAATTGCTTTCAAATATTTGTCATGCATTCAAAGGGAAAAACAATCACAATTCGAGAAAAAGAGGTTCTCACACTTATTGCTGACGAGTATACTACCAATGAGATCGCTACACAACTTTATATAAGTCATGATACCGCTAAAACCCATAGAAAGAATCTATTATTGAAAATGAAGGCCAGGAATGTAGCTGGATTGGTAAGGCGCGCTTTTGAAACTGGTTATCTTTCGATTGGGTAGTTATTTGTTTCACGTTATGGAAATCTAAGTTTTAATAGACAAAAATGGTTTCAAAAACTTATTGTTTATTTTAGATCTATGAAACAAGTGTTATTGAGAAATAAATCATTATGGATTTCAATAATGGGCTTCGTTTTACTTGGAGCCTTTATTTCTGTATTGAGCAATCATTACCACAATGAAGCTAAGAATGCGAAATATATGACGATGCAAGATTCTGAAGAATCTAGTGAAGCCTTTTTTTTACGAATAAGAAAGGAACAAATTCTTGAAAACTCCTATGAAACTTCAATTGATTTAGGAAAGGAGTATCTTCAAAAAAACCTTTTTGATGTGGCTTCGACAAAGTATTTTGATGCAAAATCTATTTATCCATCAGCAATTGAACCTCGAATGTCATTATCCAAAATATATTATAAGTGGGCATTTGAAAATCCTGCATATTGCTGGCAAGCACAGAAGGAAGTTTTATTTGCGCTTCAATATGTCAAACTGTCTCAATATCCTGAAGATTTCAGATCATTAAAAATGATGGAAGCAAACCTTAATAAGTTGTGTGGGGAGGGAGGAAATTTCGCTTTTTTAGAAAGACTTGATGAGGAAAACAATCCAGCAGAGGATTAACTAATTAAAGCTCCATTCTCGGTACCATCAGCAGGTTGAATAAACTTTAATGTACCATCTTCATTTTCAGACATTAATATCATGCCTTTTGATTCAACACCTCTTATTTTTCTAGGAGCTAGATTAGCTAGAAGTGTTACCTTTTGGCCAATCACATCATCGGCTTTGAAATGTTGAGCAATACCAGAAACAACAGTTCTTTTTTCAAAACCTACATCTAAAAGCAGTTGAAGCAATTTATCAGCTTTTTCTACTTTTTGAGCCTCTACAATAGTTGCTGCCCTCAGGTCCAATTTTACAAAATCATCATACTGAATAGTCTCCTTAATATTATTAGTAGAGCTGTCTTCTTGTTCATTCCTGGAAGCTAACAATTTATCTCTTTGGGATTGAATGACTTCATCATCAATTCTCGAAAATAAATGTTTAGCTTCAGAAATTTTATGACCATGATGGACGAGACTTTCTCCTTCTGCTAATTTATTACACAAATCAAGCAATTCTCCATTCTCATCCAGTGGACCCAGATTGAGAAGGTTTCTCATTTTATCTGATGTAAAGGGAAGAAAAGGCCTTACAGCTACACTTAGAGTAAAAATATATTGTGTTAATAAGAACATGACGACTTTCACCTTTTCTGGTTCTTCTTTTATGGTTTTCCACGGTTGATTAAACTGTAAGATTTGATTACCATTTGAAGATATTCCCATTAATATTTTCAATCCTCCTCGAAAGTCGAATTTTCTCAGTCTATCACAAAGAGAGTCAACATTATCAAATAAGCGTAGCATTTCGTTATCATAAAAGCTTAAGTCATCTTCGTTTTCACATCCAATAATGTCTAAATCTTCGTCTATCTCCGGTAGAATACCTTCATAATACTTATTCGTTAATACAACTACTCTATTTACAAAATTGGCCAGATTATTTACCAATTCATTATTAACCGAATCTTGATATGCCTGCCAAGTAAATTCGCTATCCTTTTGCTCAGGCATGTTTTTTATTAAGGAATACCTTAATTCATCTTGCCGTTCGGGAAAATCTTCTAGATATTCATGAACCCAAACTGCCCAGTTTCTGGATGTAGATATCTTATCCCCTTCAAGATTCATAAATTGGTTTGCAGGAACATTGACCGGAAGGATGTAGTCACCATGGGCTTTCAGAATAGCAGGAAAAATAATGCAATGGAATACGATGTTGTCTTTTCCAATAAAATGAAGTAATGCTGTTTCATCATCTTGCCAATATTTCTTCCAATCTCCATTATTGTCTTTTGCCCATTGTTTGGTTGCAGAGATATAACCAATTGGAGCGTCCATCCACACATACAATTTTTTACCTTCAGAGCCTTCAACTTCATGAGGTACATCGACTCCCCAAGTTAAATCTCTTGTCATTGCCCTTGGATTCAGTCCGTTTTCTATCCAAGATTTGCATTGTCCAAGAACATGATTTTTCCAATCTTCAGGATAGTGGAGTTTTTTACCGTCTATTTGTCCTGTAGTGATCCATTCTTTTAACCAGGATTCATATTTATCCAGAGGTAGATACCAATGCTTTGTCTTTTTGATTTCTGGTTTTGCATCAGAAAGGGTGCTTTTAGGATTAATCAATTCAGCAGGGCTTAATGAGCTTCCACAGTTTTCACATTGATCTCCATATGCATTCTCATAATTGCATTTTGGACATGTTCCTTTGATGTAGCGATCCGCTAAAAATTGATTTGCTTTTGGATCAAAGTATTGTTCTGTTTCTTTTTCTATAAATTCTCCTTTATCGTATAGATTTTTGAAGAATTCCTGTGAGGTTTCATGATGGATTTTTGCAGATGTTCTGTGATAAATGTCGAACGAAACACCCATTTTTTCAAAGGTATCTTTAAAAAGATTATGGTATTGGTCGACTATCTTTTGGGGACTTATATTTTCTTTTAATGCTTTTATTGTAATCGCAGCTCCATGTTCGTCAGATCCACAAATAAACTTTACGTCTTTACCATATAATCTGAGATAACGGACATAAATATCAGAAGAAAGATAAGCACCAGCAAGATGACCAATGTGAAGTGGTCCGTTGGCGTAAGGAAGGGCCGCAGTTACTAAATACCTTTTAATTTCCTTCATCAATAATTAAATAGCTGAGTTGGTTTTATTGGTCTTGAATACTATCCACTTATTTTAAAAGGCATTGGGAATACATGGACGAAGATAGAGTTTAAATTGTTGTTATTTGAACATATAGCAAAATATATATATAAATTATTTTAATATTTTTTTTTGATTAACAATAGGGTTGAATAAATGGCAAAAAATTAAATTTTTTGAACGATATTTCGAATTATCAAATCAACATTACTTGAATTATAATACATATCTAAGCCAATTACTAAAAGAAGAGCGAAGCAAAAACCAAACAAATAAAATCATACAGTTTGTTGGTAGTGATCCGGAAAAAATGGAGGATTTGATGTCCTTATTCTTTCATGAAGAATGGAGATATAATCAATGGGCTGCTTGGCCATTAGGATATATTGGCTGTAATCAACCACAATTGATTCAACCTTATCATCAAAAGATGATAAATGCTTTAAGAAATCCTTCCCATGATTCCGTAGCAAGAAATATTCTGAGAATTTATGGAGAAATTGCGATTCCGGAAGATATTGAAGGAGAACTATACGAGATCTGTTTCAATTATTTGTTGGATCTCAAACAGACGATTGCAATTAGAGTATTCTCAATGACGGTGCTTGGAGAGATTTCTCATAAGTATCCTGAACTCCAAGAAGAGTTAATAAGCGTTATAGAAGAATTTTTACCTCATGGTTCGGCCGGATTCAAAAGTCGCGCTAAAAAAGTACTCATTAAGCTCAAAAAAAATAGGCCGTCTTAATACCTTCTATTCATCGGCCAATTAAAAATCAGTTGAAAATTTGAATATCCCTTCATGAAAGATTTCAATATGCGTGTTGTTTAAATACTTGTAATAACCAAAGCTAATATCTAAGAAGTCTTTAAGGCTAATACCTCCTTCTACATTAAATCCATATATGTAATTGTCTATGCAAGGCCCGAACATATTCATCATTTTTTCATCGCTATTTTCCGATCCCGAAAAGTAGAGCTTAAGCCAAGCTGTACCCTTGTTTATAGGAATTTCGTCCGACCAAGCTGTTGTCTTAAATAGAAATCCAATATTTAATACTATTGAAAGGAAACTTTCATTTTTATTCTCCTGAATATTTATTCCTGTAACTGATTTGGCGCCTAATTGATAGCTGATATAAATTCTTGAATGTTCACTGAATTTTTTGAGGAGACTTTTACCTTTTATCCCAAAATTTATAAAGCCTCCTTTTTCATTTAGTAATTCTGAGAGTAGCACTTCGTTTAGACTTGATTGCGATTGCAATATATCAGTTGTTGCACCCGTTAGAAAATAGAATGGAACGTGAAATTTTTCAGGATGACCTATGTTGAGAACAAAAATATTTGCTGAAGACCTAAGTAAGCCGCTGGATATAAAATCAATATTTCTTCCTTTAAACCATTTGGATTGACTGACACTCTTATTGTTAATTGTCTTGTTTTGTCTTTCTAACAGAACTAAGGAATCGGCTGTATTAGATATTAGGACAATCTGTGGAAATATTAATGCAGGAAGGAAAATCAATATACATCCTATTAGAACTCTCATTCGAATTGGCTTTTGCGTGCTAAATAATTTGACTTTAGAAAATTATTAAGTAGAGGAGTAAATCAAAACAGCTATTAAAATAACCTTGATAAAAATGATTTATTGTTGATCCAGGAATGAAGCTTTCTAAGGAATGGTATTAAGTCAGCTCTTTGTAAAGTCGTTCATCTAACCAATTTGCAATGGTCTGTAACACATTGCTTTTGCCAATTTCCCTCGTTATTTCATGTTTAAAATCTTTGAGGGGAATGAATTGTTTGTCTGAGGATGAGCTTTCATGAAACAGAAGGCGGCTCCCTTCAATTTCAGCTAATTTATTATGAGTGCCATGCATGATTAACAAAGGCAAATTGATCGAAGAATAGTGGGGCCTTATTTTTTTCATTTGCTTGAGAAGTTGTTGAGCAGATCTTGCATGAACTTTATCATGATAAATAAGAGGATCTTCGCTATAAGATTTTACAGTTCTCGGATCTCTTGATATTTCTTTAGGATCAGAGGCTAAGACTTTCAGTTTGGGTAGTATTATACCTAAGACATGAGATATTTTTTGTAGGAACGGAGCAAGTTCTTTGGAAGCCATAATAAATGGCGCTGATAGAACGACTCCTTTTAGATTTGGATCTTTTTCGACTGCAATCAGATAAGAGAGAAGGACAAGACAACCCATACTATGTCCAAATATGTAATAAGGCCTGTCGTTATCAGTTTTAATAGTATTGAGAAAGAGTTTGAAATCTGTTACAAGGTCTTCAAAATTTTGAATGTAACTTTTTATTCCTTCAGACAAGCCATGTCCTCTCTGATCATAACTATAAACATTGTAAGCATGGTTATTCAAATAGTAAGCCTCTGTTGCATATCTTCCACAATGTTCCAGATATCCGTGAAGTATTAGAACATTTGCTCTAGGGGTTTTCGTCAACCAAGACTTAGTATATAATTTCAAACCGCCTGTACCTATGAAATAATCAGGAACGCACATCAAGTTTTCAGCTTTAAATCAGATTACAAAATGCGTTTTTATGTACGCTATAGTAAAATAAAGAATTTACTCATATTCAGATAAAGCATGCATGAATTTATTATAAAAAGATTGCCATGATAGATCAACCTTTATACCTGAAAAATCAGGGATTAGCTTATAGTCGTTGCTTAATATTTTATCAATTTTAGCTGCAATATCTTCAGGATCCACATTACAGATCAAACCTATTTTATGATTGGATATTAATTCAGAATGGCTTCCTACTTTGGTAACAATAACGGATTTATCAAAATGTATAGCTAAAGGAATAATCCCGCTTTGCGTTGCGGTTTTATTTGGAATTATAACAGCTTCAGCTGCACAAAAATATGATGGGACTTCATCATTAGGTATATATTCATTTCTGATGATAACCTTTTCTTCCACTCCTAATTCTTTGATCAGTTTTCTATATTTTTTTTCATCTTCATAGAATTCACCGGCAACCAAAAGTTTATATTTTGATTCACTCTGAATTAATGGAAGGGCTTTAATAAGTAAATCCAGCCCTTTATAAGTTCTTATTAAGCCAAAAAACAATAAGTACTTAAAGTCAGAATCAAGATTCAGATTCCGGATCGCTTTTTCTTTTGATATTTTATCTCCATAATGATCATAGATTGGATGAAATAAAGACAAAATGGGTTTATCAGGTAAAGAAGACTTAATATCATCTTCGACACTAGCTGACAGACTGATCATTAAATCTGTTCTGTTAGCAATAAATTTATTGAGCTGCTTATCTCCGATCCTGCTTTCATGAGGTTTGAAATTATGAACAACTGTTATACATTTCGCAGATTCCAGTCCTTTCTTGATACCTCTAAGAATAGTTCCAAAAGCCGGAGCCATAAATGGCATCCAATATTGAGTAATTACAAGATCTGGTTTTTCTTGGACGATTTCTTTTGATATGTTAAGCCAATTCAGGGGGTTGGTACTATAAATAGCTCTTTTTATACTTAAATCCGGCTTCCTTTCATCAGGAGCTAATTGGTCTTTTCCCGGAAATAAAATATTGGGATATTGTTGAATGAAAGTAAATATTTTGCAATCCCATCCATTGTGTTGGAAAATTGAAGCTAGATTCTCATTAAAGGCTGCAATTCCCCCTCTGTAAGGATAAGCAGGACCGATAAAAACTACTTTAGGGGGCATACTAAATTGTTTCAGCAATGGCGTAATCGTTTCGACTTGGACTATTTCTAGATAATAGCTCTGCCAAAAATCCAACAATGAAAAGTTGTACACCGACAATAATCATTAAGATTCCCAGATAGAATAAAGGTCTGTTAGCAATGCCTGATGTGGAATAAAATATTTTCTCTATAGTTAGATAAGCCAACATTATAAAACCGAATAGTCCAAGAACGCTTCCTATACTTCCAAAGAAGTGCATTGGGCGTTTCGCAAATTTTCCAATAAAAGTTATTGATAACAAATCTAAAAAACCACGCATAATCCGTTCAAGACCATATTTGGTTTTACCAAATTTTCTGGGATGATGTTCTACAACTTTTTCAGTTATTTTCACAAATCCGGCAGCTTTTGCAATGACAGGGATATAACGATGCATTTCACCATATACTTCAATGTTTTTTATTAAGTCATTGCTGTAGGCTTTAATCCCACTGTTGAAATCATTCAGTTTGATACCACTTATTATTTTTGTCATCCAATTGAAAAATTTGGACGGTATTGTCTTAGTGATCGGGTCATATCGTTTCTTTTTCCATCCCGATACAAGGTCAAGTTTTTGATCGTTGATCATTTTGTAAAGTGTAGGAATCTCTTCTGGACTGTCCTGGAGATCTGCATCGAGGGTGATTACCACATCCCCTTTAGCATATTCGAAACCTGTATTTAATGCCGCAGACTTTCCATAATTCCGCCGAAATTTTACGCCAACGATTTGTGACAATTCAGATCTTAATTGCTTAATGATTGCCCAGGAATTATCAGTGCTACCGTCATCAATCAAGATGATTTCATATTTCAAGCTCTCTTTTTGGACAACTTTAATTATCCAATTAACCAATTCTTCGATTGATTCTTCTTCGTTAAATAAAGGAATAACGACGCTTAAATTCATAGACACTAAACATGATTTAGATACAATTAGGCCTCAATAGATGGGCGAGGATTTTTCATGATCGCACCAATGATTAGACCGAAGATCATCCCAAAAATGACTTTACTTACAATAGTCATAGAAAACATTGAAACTGGTGAAAACATAAAATTCATCAATCCAGATATCATTCCTTCAGATTCTTCTGTTACACTTCCTTGTTCATCCATTTTGTCCAAAGCATTTTCTTTTATAGTCTCCATGGCATCCGGTTCAATGAAATTGAAAAACACAAGTACATAAATACCATACAAAATCCCAGCTAATAGACAAATGAAAAACCCCTGTTTGAATCCGTCACCAACCGAAAGATAATTTTCATTATCTTTTTTATAGGCTGATATCCCCAATAAGATACCTCCAAGATTGACTACCCAAGTCAAGGCCGTATTTAAAAAACTTGATTTCCCTGATTCCAAATCTATCATGCCTACTAAATACATAATTAGATTAACTATGATTAGGATACCTCCAACCATTAATCCAAATCTTAAAGCATTGTTCAGGTGACTTTTCTTTTCCATTTTTTCGAGTTTAAATTGATTGAATGAATTGGTGCTAATATAGGATTATAGTATGGAAAATCATTCAAATAAACACTTATATATAGATTTTATTATATCTATTGTATAATTAATTTTATGTAATTAAAACTGATGTTATCCTGAAGAAATTTAATTTGAGAATACTTATGTTATTTCTGCTTTGCCTTTTTCTTATTTCCTGTGATTCTAAAGAAACCAAAGTGGAAGTAAAAACCAAGCTTATCCGTAGCCCCCTTTTAGATGATGATATCGCTGAACTATTTCAGTATTATTATGAAGATCCGCTTGGTCAAGATCAAATTGATGAAAATATCATTATCAACTATGTGCTGGATCAAAACTTAAAAGTTGAACGGACATTATCAGGACTATATTATTGTATTGATTCAAAAGGAGTCGGACCAAAACTATATTATGGTCAAGCTGTTCAATGTCAATACAAGGGATATTTTATTGATGGTCGTTTATTTGATTCAAGTCTTAAAAAGAACAAGCCAATCAAGTTCAATGTAGGCGAAATGATACCGGCTTGGAATGAAGCGATGTTATTAATGAATAAAGGGTCTAATGTGACACTATTTGTGCCTTCAAGATTAGCTTATGGACAAGAGGGTCTAGCCGGATTTATACCGCCAAATACAGTTATCATCTTTGAAATTGAAGTACTGGTGTCAAGATAAAATTTCTATAAGTTGGTCAGCTAGTTCCAATCCGATTTTTTCTTGAGCTTCATTGGTTGAAGCGCCTATATGCGGCGTACTTGATACATTGGGATGTGAGAGGATGTCAAGACGCGGGCTCGGTTCATTTACAAAAACGTCAATTCCAGCAGCGGCGAGTTTGTCAGAGTTTAATGCCTCTATCATTGCGTCTTCATCAACGACACCTCCTCTTGCAGCATTAATCAAGATTGCTCCATCTTTCATTTTATTGAATTCCTCATGAGATAATACGGCATCACCTGTAAAAGGAATGTGAAGAGAAATGATATCGGCTTTTGCCAGCATCTCATCCATGGATACAATTGGAATTTCTACTGTTATTGTTTGCCCTGATATTTCTAATTGAACCGTTTTATTCTGTATAAATGGATCTACACCCAGAACATTCATTCCCAATCCTAATGCTATTTTAACGCTTTCATGTCCTATTTTCCCAAGTCCTATAATACCTATTGTTTTACCATTGATTTCAAATCCTTTTGAATATGATTTTTTAAGCGCTTTAAATTCTTCTACACCATCCTTAGGCATGTGTCTGTTAGATTTGTATACGAATCTTGCAATATTTAATAAATGTGCAAATGATAGTTCTGCAACAGATCTTGAAGATGCTGCAGGTGTATTTACGACCTTTATATTTTTTGATTTGGCATATTCAACATCGATATTATCAAGCCCTACTCCTCCTCTGCCGATTACTTTCAAATTAGGGCATAGATCTATTAACTCCCGTCTGACTTTCGTTGCACTTCTAACGCAAATAGCATCAAAGTGAGGTAGCTTTTCAGCAAGATCAGCTTGAGGAATATTTTCAGTCTGAACGTCAAATCCATGATCAATAAGTTTCTTCAGACCTGATGGATGAATACCGTCGTTGATTAATATCTTTTTCATATTACAATTTAAAAAATGCAAATGAAGTTAATATACTTGGAATTGCATAGACTCACTTGATTAATTTTTAGAGAAATAATTTACGTTTTTAATAAAGGATTCATCAAATGATAAAAATTTGTAATATGTATTATATTAACTAATTTTGCGTGGATCTATAATTTTAGGATCTTTTAATCCGTTTATCATCAAATAAATTAATTACATGTTTTATTTAGGATTTTTTCTTCAGGGAGGAGACGAAGGAAATCAAATTACTCAAAATATTCTTGATATCATTACTAAAGGTGGTCCTTTAGGTATTGCTATTAATGTAGTATTGCTGATACTTTCTTTTCTTGCTGCGTATATATTCTTTGAAAGGTATTATTCGATAAAAAGAGCTGGAAGTATTGATGACAGCTTTATGAATAATATTAGAGCTGCTGTAACATCAGGAAATATTGATGGTGCTCGGGCGATGTTGGCGAATGTTGATTCTCCATACGCAAGAATGGTAGAAAAGGGTATTGCAAGAATTGGGAAGCCACTTAGGGATATCGATGCTGCTATTGAGAACGTTGGAAATCTTGAGATTTTCAAACTGGAAAAAAACCTTTCATCTTTAGCCAGTATCTCAGGAGCGGCTCCTATGATTGGGTTTTTTGGAACAGTAACTGGGATGATACTCGCATTCTATAAAATGGCCAGTGAACAAAATGTTACACCAGATGTATTGGCTGGTGGAATATATACAGCCCTTATAACAACAGCTTTCGGACTTTTTATAGGTATTCTTTCATTTGTGGGCTATAACTATCTGGTTGCTAGTGTAGAAAAAGTCATTCATAAAATGGAAATGACTTCAATTGAATTCATGGACCTTTTACAAGAACCTTCAGCATAAAAATTAATGAAGAAAAGGAATAAAGTCAGCGCTGAATTTAGTATGTCGTCTCTAACAGACATTATTTTTCTGTTATTGATATTTTTCATGTTGACATCATCTATGGTTCAAATTAATATTCCTTTACCAACATCAGACAGCAAAACAGTTGCACCAAGTGACCTTATTGTCATGATAACAAAAGATGGCAGACTGACTTTTAATGGTAAAAAGACAAGTGTTTCCGGACTGCAAAGCCAGATTAAATCGGAGGTGGCGCAAATGACAAATAGAGAAAATGCTGCAATATCTATTGTTGCAGAATTAGATGTCCCTTGGGAAGATATAAATGAGATTATTGCAATTGCAGCTCGATTAAGACTGAAAGCACATTTAGCCACACAACCAAGAAAATAAAGATGGGATTAAAGAAAAGATCAAAAGTAAATGCGGAATTTAATATGTCGTCCTTAACGGATATTATATTCTTATTACTCATCTTTTTTATGCTTACATCTTCAATGGTGGTCCCGAATGCATTAAATCTAAAAATGCCAGGCAAATCGAGATCTTCTAATCAACCAAAATATCCGCCTATTGAAGTCAGAATTGATCAAAGTGGGAAATTCACACTCAATGGTAGAACTGCTTCTCGCCGTGATATAGAAAAACTTGTTCGTGATACTAAAAGTGAAAGAAAGAAAGTATCAATGGTCATCTATCCTCATAAAAAAGCATCAAATCAATATGTGGTCTCGATATTGGATATTGCTTACCGATATCATGTTGATTCTGTACTCGGAGATTAATATTCATTATTTATTGTAATTTTGTTCTGTCTATCAACGTTTTAAACATTATGATTATTTATAATGGAACAAACTGTACACATAAATCAAAAAAATAACAAAAGGAAAAGTGCACTGATAAGCATAATATTTCACATCATCTTATTATTGCTTATACTATTACCGTGCATGAACTATTTCGATCCTCCTCGAGAATCTCAGGGGATTACAATATTGTTAGGCATAACTGAGGAAACAGAATCTAAGAAAGTTCCATTGAATGAAAACCAATCCACAAACCAAAGTTCAACACCAGCTAAAGCTGCTGAAAAGACCATACTAAAGGCAACAACAGCAAAATCTATTTCTAAATCAGATGTAAAATCAAAATCCTCTGTTGAAAAATCAACAGTGAATTCTTCTAGTAAGAAGACAAAGAAAACCGGACCCACACCAGCTGAAATAGAAGCACAAAAAAGACAAGTGGAAACTGAAAAGGCGAAAGCCATAGCCGAAAAGGAAGCACAAGAAAAAGCTGATGCAAAAGATAAGTTTGGTTCACTATTCAACAAAAATAATAAGTCCAATACAACTTCTAATGAAAACCCATTGGGCCAACCGGATACCGCTGCTTTGGAAGAATTGTCAGAAGCTTTTGGAAAAACAGGAGAAGGATTAAAAGATAGAGGTATTATTTATCAACCCTCTATTACTGATAACACTCAGAAAACGGGTAGGGTAGTAGTAAAAATATGTGTTAATAAAAAGGGTCAGGTGATATTTGCAAAATATACACAGAAAGGCTCCACAACTACAGATAGCCACCTCATTGATTTAGCCGAGAGTTCTGCCCGAAAATATAGGTTTAATCAGAGTGAGATAGAAGAACAATGTGGAAATATCATTATTGACTTCAAACTCAAATAAAAAAAAGCCTTGTCGATGGACAAGACTTCTTTTAATTACTTTTCTATATCTAATCTATTCAGCTCGAGAAGAATATTCTTCCCAAGAAGAATCTTTATAAGCTTCTTCGCTTGCGAAATGCAGTTCTTTTATCAATTGATCAACTTGCTTATAACCAGGAGAAACCATGATCCTGGAAAAAGATTCATCTAAAAGAACAAATGCAGGATAGCCAAGTCTGCCATCTAACAATGCATACGCCAATTGATGCACTCCTCTTCTTCCTTGATTTACAAATTTGAAATCGCTTCCATTAAAATTGATGATTTCTTTCTGCTCTGCATTAAATTTTACAGCATAAAAATTATCATTCAATTCACTTATGATGCTTGCATCCATGAATGTAGTCTTATCCATCTTCTTACACCATCCGCACCAGCTCGTATAAACATCCACAAATATTTTCTTAGGTTCCTTTTTGTTAGCGTCTATTGCTTCTTCCCAAGTCATCCAATTGACTTTGTCGCCAGCTTCGGAACTATGGGATTCATTCTTTATTACAAATGATGATCCAGCAAGAAAAATGACGAGTAGACAGGTTAATATTCTCATTTATTTTAAAATTTTTTATAAAAATAGAAATTTCTGTTATTAGGTAATGTTAATCTTCTATTAAAAGCGAATTATTGAATGTCCTCTATACGATACTTCACTTTTTTACATATTTGCGGTGTGCAAGAGTTTCACAAGGACAAAATTCGATATTTTAATATGCAATATGATACCAGTAAAGCATATATCGTTCCATTTATTGGTGCACAGAACTTCCAGATTGAGAATGCAAATGTTCTTGAGATTGGCTCAGGTGAAGGAGGTGTTCTAAAAGCATTTACTGAATTAGGGTTTAACTGTGTAGGTATTGAATTAAGCTCAAGCAGAGTAAATCTGGCGAATGAATTCATGAAGGAGGAAAGAATGAAAGGCCAAGTTCAATTTATTAGTTCAAACATATATAACATTAATCCAGAATTATATTTTAAAGAAAAGTTTGATATCATCATTTTGAAGGACGTCATCGAACATATCTTTGATCATGAAAAGTTTTTATCTCATCTTAAGTCCTTTCTAAAAGAGGACGGCATCGTCTTTTTTGGCTTTCCACCCTGGCAAATGCCTTTTGGAGGTCATCAGCAAATACTGAAGAATAAATTCATATCTCATTTTCCATACATTCATCTGCTTCCTGCTGCTATCTATAAGTTTCTACTTACTATAGCTAAAGAAAGACCAGTCCAGATAGATGAGTTAATGGATCTTAGAAAGACCGGACTCAGTATTGAAAGGTTTGAAAAATTGGTAAAGACTGCCGGTTATTCAATTGTAAATTCCAGGCACTATCTCACCAATCCTATTTATTCCTTTAAATTTGGTATTAAAACCAGGGAACAGTACAAAATAATACAGTCTATAAAATGGATGAGAAATTTTGTAACCACAGGTGTCTATTACACAATCAAGATAAATGACTGAGAAGAATCGTTGCGAATGGTGTCTGAAAGATGATCTGTACAAAGATTACCATGATAATGTTTGGAGCGTTCCTGAATATGATGATCAAAAATTGTTTGAATTTATAAATCTTGAAGGAGCTCAAGCAGGACTTAATTGGTACAGTATTCTTAAAAGGTTTGACGGATATAGGAAGGCCTTCAGTAATTGGGACGCTCACAAGATCATCAATTTTACGAAAAAGGATAATATTCGTTTAATGAATGATGTGGGAATCATTAGAAATCGATTAAAAATTGAAGCTGTAAAGATAAATGCCCAAGCTTACTTGGATATTAAAAGGGAGCAGAATTTCAGCGACTATTTATGGAATTTTGTCGATGGACAAGTCATTAAAAACCATTGGGAATCTATGAATGAGATTCCAGCTTCCACACCACTATCAGACCGCATTAGTATAGATCTGAAAAGCAAAGGATTCAAGTTCGTTGGACCGACAATTGTTTACGCATTTATGCAAGCTGTAGGAATGGTTGATGACCATATTGTTACATGCTGGAAAAGACAATAAATGGCCAAACAAGTTTTCAAGCTTTTGACAATCGTATATTATTCTTTTTGGATAAAGCGTTAATTTAGCTGAACGTATTAGTTTGCTATTTTTTCAAAAGGGTTTTTACTTTCCCACATTGTAATTTTAAAATGAAAAGAAGATTATTTATTGAATTCCTCGGTAAAGGGGTTGTAACTACATCATTATTACCTCCATTTATTAGCTCTTGTAATAAAAAGGCGACCAAGAGGATATTTGAAATTGACTTCACAATCAAAGGCATTGATCCTACAAATGAAGATAATCTTGTCCTGGCTGAAGGATTGAATTACGATTTACTATTGTCCTTCGGACAGAGTATTAGTAATCAGGATACTTTCGGGTTTGACAACGATTACATTGCTTTTGTTCCTGACGGGAAAAGTAATGAAGGAACACTTTGGGTAAACCATGAATCTGTAATTCAGCTATTTGTATCACAATATACTGGAGGAGAAAAAACAAAAGAGCAAGTTGAAAAGGAGATGTATAATATGGGGGGTAGTATAGCGAAGGTCAAAAAGGAAAACGGCAAGTGGAATATCGTTCATAATGATCCGGTCAATAAACGCTTGAATGCATTTACAGAAATACCTTTCAATTGGGATCAGGAAATAATGGGAAAATCTTTAGCTATCGGAACACTTGAAAATTGTGCCGGAGGAATAACTCCCTGGGGAACAATACTTACATGTGAAGAAAACTATCACAATTGTTTTGGAGAACGGAATTTTGAAACAAATGAAATAAGACATTCTTCATGGAGTAAGCAATGGCATTTGCATTATGATCATCCTCCTGAACACTATGGTTGGGTAGTAGAAGTAGATCTAAAAACCGGAAAAGCCGAAAAACATGTTGCTTTAGGTAGGTGTGCTCATGAATGTGCTACTGTTGTAGAGTTAGAGGATAAGCGCGTAGTTGTCTATACCGGTGATGATAAAGTTGATCAATGCATATATAAATTCATTTCTGACAAGCCTGGCTCAATGAAGTCAGGAACACTCTATGTTGCCAATACAGATGAGGGCAGATGGATTTCTCTTAACATAGATGAACAAGCTATACTCAAAGAAAAATTTAGGGATCAGACTGAGATCTTAATTCGATTAAGAGAAGCTGCTGCATTGGTAGGTGGAACACCTCAAGCCAGACCTGAGGATATTGAAATTGATCCGGTAACTGGAAATGTTCTGATCGCATTGACCAATAATAAACCAAAAGACAATTGCTATGGGGGGATCATGAAAATAGAAGAGAAAGATGGAAAATATGATAGTTTAGAGTTTACAGCTTCAACCTTTTTGACCGGCGGTGAAGAAATGGGATTTGCTTGTCCTGATAATCTAGCCTTTGATAAAGCAGGCAACTTGTGGTTCACATGTGATATTGGATCTAGCGATATGAATAAAGGACATTATGTACCTTTCAAAAATAATGGTTTATTTGTTTTGCCACGAACCGGTCCACAAGAAGGAAAAGTTATTCAAATTGCGAGTGGGCCAGTTGATTCAGAATTAACCGGGCCATTTTTTGCACCAGATGGCAAAACTTTATTCTTAAGCGTGCAACACCCGGGTGATAAATCCAGATCCCTTAGCGATCTTACAAGTAACTGGCCCGATGGTGGAGATGCAATACCTCGACCATCAGTAGTGACCATTTCAGGTTCACTTCTGGAAAACATTCAAGGTATTGAGTAAGCAGAAGCCGGTATTGAAGAGATTGTGGGTATAAGTATGACAATTGAATTATCCACAACTATAAGAATGTTTTTCACTCATCACAGCGATTGCTCACGTCATGTTAGGATATAACTTTTCCCCGGCATTGCTTTTACAATACCCTTAAATTCTAGATTTAATAATATTGAATTCAATTCTGAAATTGAAACAGAGGATTTATAATGTAGAGCTTCCATCCCAGATTTCTTGTTTTCTTTTAATAGCTCAACAATCATATTCTCCTTGTCATTCAGATCAAAACTTAAGCGCATTTGTTGGAGCTGAGGTTTTTGATCCCATCTCATGATATATGCTATATCCTGAACATTGGTCAGTAAAGCTGCTTTATGCGTTTTAATAAGGTGGTTACATCCTTGTGATAACTCATGGTTCAAATGCCCTGGAATTGCAAAAACATCTTTACTGTATATGTTTGCATATTCCGCTGTAATCATTGATCCACCTTTAATTGCGGATTCAACTACAATAATTACATCTGAAAGTCCGGCGATGACTCGATTTCTTTGTGGAAAATTCTCCCTGTCGGGTTTACTGTTCAAATCAAATTCCGAGAGTAAAGCTCCATTTTCGATCATACGATCAGATAATTTTCGATTAGAAGCCGGATAAATAGAATCGATCCCGGTTCCAAGAACTCCTATGGTAGGTATATCCATTTTTACACTCTGAGTATGTGCAACAGTGTCTACCCCATATGCAAGTCCGCTGATAATAGTGCAATTGTATTGGCTTAATTCTGTAACTAGTTTTTCTGTTTGCAATTGTCCATATGAACTGGCTTTTCTTGTTCCAACAATAGCTACAGTTCTTTGAGGATTTAGATCGGCACTTCCTTTTTTATACAATATGATTGGGCTATCAGAATAATGTGATAATCTTTTTGGATAATTTTCATCGAGAAAAAACAGAATAGGAACATCCGTTTTTTCGAGTTTCTTCAACTCTGATTCAGCTTTCTTAAGCGCATCATTATTGATGACATCATGAGCTTTTTTTTCTCCAATTCCTGGAATTCTGAGGATATCTCTTTTCGATGCTGTAAATACTTCTTTAATTCCACCGCAGTAGGAAACAAGGTTTTTAGCTATGACGCTTCCGATATTTGGTATGAAGTTTAATGCAAGTTTGTAAAGTAGTTCGTCATTGGACATTACTGAAATTTGGCGGCATCCTCAGGTCTTCCTGTTAGAGTATACCCTTGTACTAATAATGATTTTATATCTGGATTATTTGGATCCAGATTGTTGCCCATTAATAGATAATGGACAGCCCAAGTTACGTTTTTACGTTGAGCAATCAATGTACGGCCAACATTAATATAGTAATTATTCATTGTGTTGATATCTGCTCTATCGTTTAGATAATTCAGATATTCTGTTAAAAAGTCTACATCGGGTCTCGACTTGCTAACTTCAAAAAACTCAGCTAATAAATTCTCAAGATTCCGATCCAATTTATATTTTTCAGCAGCTATTCCTGCTCTCATTAAATTTCCATTGTAATAATTAGGATAGATACTCAATGCTTTTATTACATAAGGTGCAGCTTGATTAAGTAGTTCTTCTTTCTTAGCTCTATCTGAAGTAATTTTATATTCTTCAAATAAAGCTGTTGACATGAACGAATTAGCTCTGGCACTGTTTTTAGAAACCTTAATCGCCGCAGAATTTAATGTCAAGGCATTTTCCCAAACCGGTACTCTTGAAATTGTTTTAAAAGAGAAAGCCAGTAATATAGCAGCGAAGATTCCATAGATCACTTGTGGCTTTCCAACATAATATTTCCGTTGAATTCTTTTTATGAAATAAGCAATCACAATACATGCAGCTAATGAAGATGTGAATGCAAATCGTTCGTTCATAAATGTACCAACATCAACAACTAGATTTCGATAGTGGTTTAAATAGGTTGAGTTTCTTATATTAGCACATGGAACATACTACTACTACTACTACTACTACTACTATTACTTGTCCCCATTGCAATTGTACTGACCTTCAAAAGAATGGTCATAGAGAAAACGGGAGACAACGTTGGCGTTGTAAAGTCTGCAAAAAGAGTTTTCAACTTAGCTATAGCTATAGCTATAAAGCCAGAGAGCCCGGTGTTAAAGAACAAATTGACTCATTAATTCTCAATAGTTCAGGGGTTCGAGATACAGCAAGGATTTTAGGGATCAATAAAAATACGGTGATAGCTCACTTAAAAAAAACGCTTCAAGTGAACCCTTATCTATTGAACAAGGAAGAAGTTCAAAGCCTTGATAATTTGGCAGTAAGTTTTCACTATACAGCAGAGGCAGATGAGTTTTGGTCTTATGTTGGCAGTAAGGCGAATCAAAGGTGGACTTGGTATGCGATGGATAAGCATTCCGGGATGATTTTGGCTTGGGTTAATGGAAAGCGTACCGATGAGAGCTTTGAAAAACTTCTGGATCTTCTTAAAGACATTCCCATTGGTGACTATTATACGGATGATTGGGGAGCTTATAGTAGGTCATTGCCAAAAAGCTTACATACTATTGGGAAAGATTTGACTTGGAAAATAGAACGGAAAAACTTGAATTTTAGAACGCATATCAAACGTCTTAATAGAAAAACCATTTGCTTTTCCAAAAATGAACAGATTCACGATAATGTCATTGGTATGTACATCGAAAAATACTATTATAAATCAGGAACTTATGGAGATCATCAGCCTATTTGACCCAGCACCTAGATTTGAAACAATGCTCATCGCAGCAAGATAGAATCCTATTGCAAAAGCGATTTTTGGGCGTCGTTTCCAATAATAGAATACCAAAACACCCATGATAAAATGCAAAATAATCGATAACCAAACCCATATGCTTCCAAAGTTCAGTATAGGTATGTGATAAGGATAATAATCATGGGTAAGTGGGTGAGGAAAGAAATTTAGTTTCAGGTAAATCAGTAAAGTGTATAAAACTGTAGATAAACTTTCATTTGATGACAGCCCATAAAAAGGATTGTTCATTATATCAGTTGAAGGATTTTCATTGACGAGATATCCAATAATGTTAAACCTTAAAACAAGATATGCAATGCTAGTGAGCACCAGGGCAAATCCAATCTGAAGAATTCTTTTTTTACTCTTGTTTCGGAATAGAATAAGAGCAAAAGGAATAATGGCGAGAAATGTAATTGTATTTTCTTTTGACAGGATTCCTAAAAAGAAACATAAAACCATCAGAAAAAGATTTATCAATTTCCCTTTATCAAAAAATTTAATGGCCTGATGTAAACTAAGCATACTAAACAAAAAGGAGAGTATCTCATCGCGACCCTTGATATTGGCAACCGCTTCAGTATGTATTGGATGTGCAATAAAAATTATTGAAGCAATAAAAGAAAGCGAGAACAATGCGTTTTTGGCAAATGTTTTTTCTGTAAATAAACCTCTCAGAGTTATAAAACTTACAAAACCGGAAAGACCATACAATAGAATATTTACATGATGACTTATTGCACTGTTAAGTCCAAAAAATTGATGTTCTATAGCGAAAGTCATTAAAGATAATGGGCGGTATCGCCCTCCTTGTAAAAGATTTTTTTGTTCTCCAAAATAACCCTGGAAACTCTCAGTTGTAAATAAATCCCATAGTCCGTTTAAGCCATTTTTAGTATAAGCATTATCGGTTAATACAATTTTATCATCCAGAACAAATCCAAAAAACAAACATTGAAAATAGAGGATAAAGGCTAACGAGATGAAAATCAGAAGGGTGAGATATTTCGTCTTTTTTTCAAGTGGAATAAACTCAATTTTTTTCTTTTTAACAGGCTGTACAACAGGGTAGTTTCTTTCTTGATTTCTTTTATTCTTCTTCTTTCTTTTGGACATAGGCCTAACAAATGAATTAAACTCTAAAATATTTAATTTAACTTGTCTAAAGTGAACTATCAATAATAATGTGCAAGTCTAACTATTTAATATTGCTTTTCTTTTTACTGGCTTTTAACTTAACAGGTCAAGCTAACATCAAAATAGGCTACAATCTTGGGTTTATGTCCCCGACAGTAAATAATTCATTACTTCAGGATTTTAATTCGATCAATTCGACAATCTTGGAATTGCCGATTGACAATGTTGGAGGCATGCAAGGAATCGCTTTGGGCTTAAGATATAAGTTGGGTGCCAGTGCACTTGAAATGACTTGGGATAATTATACAACGAATAAGGAAGCTGTTGGAGAAACTATAGACGGGAGTCTGTTTCTGGAAGAACTATTTTATAGTATGAATCAATTGTCGTTAGGTTTTGAAAATTATATAGGCATAGTAGGGATAGGAAGTGCGATTGGAGTTAATAAAGTAAAAATTAAAGATCGGATTGCGAGCTCTGATTTTAAGAAAACTATTATATCTGATAACCAATTCACTCTGAGATTGAATTTATCATTTAATTTCCAAAGCGATAATTCTGTAGGATTCTCAATTAAACCTTATGTACAAATACCGTTGTCAGATATTGAGCTGGCCCCATTAGCGGATCAATTAGGAGTATCCTCATCAGACCCTAAAAATGAATCCTTCTTAATATGGGGAATTTCCTTAAACTTTTATAATGGTAGACAATAGAGTTTAGTCCAAAAGCCCGTGGGCTTTCATAACTATTTCTATCTGTTGTTTATCGTGTATTTTTTTGAATCCCGTTGCAGGACTTGAAGTGGCTTGCCTTGAGATTAGTTCGATTTTTTCATGCCTCCAATAACGCATTAGAAAATCCCAGGAACCCATATTGGCTGATTCTTCTTGCACCCAAAACTTTTCAGCTTTTTCATATTTTTTAAATATTGCATTTAATTGCTTCTCGGGAAATGGATACAATTGCTCCACTCGAACCAAAGCAACATTGCTCATCTTTTTCTCTTGTTTTAATTTGTTTAGATCGTAGTAAATTTTTCCTGAACAAAGAACCAACCTGTTTGTCTTTTCAGCAATTGCAGAATTATCGTCTATAACTTCTTTAAAAGAGGTACCAGTTTTAAATTCATCTATTGAAGATATGGCTTCGGGATGTCTCAACATAGATTTTGGGGACATTACAATCAGAGGCTTCCTAAAAGGTCTGGCCAATTGCCTTCTTAATGCATGGAACAGATTGGCAGGCGTAGTCATATTTACGACGGCAAAATTACATTCTGCAGATAATTGTAAAAACCTCTCCATTCTTCCGCTTGAATGTTCCGGACCTTGGCCTTCATAACCATGAGGTAATAGTAAGACCAATCCACTCATTCTTTGCCATTTGCTTTCTGCAGCACTAATAAATTGATCAACTACAGTTTGAGCTCCATTGTAAAAATCTCCAAACTGAGCCTCCCATATAACAAGACTATTTGGAGATGCCAAAGAATAGCCGTATTCAAATCCTAAAACAGCAAATTCAGAAAGTAGGCTATTGAATATTCTAAATTGCCCCTGTTCAGAAGATATACCATCCAGTCGATTGTGTTCTTTGTAAGTTTCTTTATCGTTGAAGATGGCGTGTCTATGAGAAAATGTTCCTCTCTTTACATCCTGACCACTCATTCTAACATCTTTCCCTTCCGTTAAGATTGAACCATAAGCCAATAATTCTGCAAGTGCCCAATCCAAATTTTTTGCGTCGAGAAGTTTGTTTGTAGACTTCAATAGCCTGTTTACTTTTGACAGGGGAGTCATTCCTTGTGGGACGCTGGATATATGTTTGAGAATTTTATTGACTTTTGTAAGTGAAACACCAGTCGCAGGTGATTTTTCAAAATCTTTAGTATCATTTGTACGATTTAAAGATTTCCAAGCCAATTCAGGTTCTTGATAAGAATAGGGTAGTGTTTTTTCTTTAACAAGATTCAACCTGTCCTGAAGATGGCCCCAGAACTCTTTTTCCATTTCAGTCGACATCTTCTTATCCAGATCCCCTCTTTTGTCTAATCGTTCTACGTATATTTCTCTTGGATTAGGATGTTTATTAATAATCTCATACATCTCAGGTTGAGTAAATTTTGGATCGTCACCCTCATTATGACCATGCTTCCGATAACAAACCATATCAATAAAGACATCATTATTGAATTTTTGTCTGTACTCAGTAGCTAGTTTTACAGCGAAAACGACAGCTTCAGGATCATCACCATTTACATGAAAAACCGGTGCCGAAACC
Source organism: Saprospiraceae bacterium (assembly GCA_965248155.1). Taxonomy (GTDB): domain Bacteria; phylum Bacteroidota; class Bacteroidia; order Chitinophagales; family Saprospiraceae; genus RFSX01. Next base: position 370,834 of record CBDFIO010000002.1, on the reverse strand, counting down.
AATGATGCAGAAGCAGTGGAATAAGTTGAAGAACGCGCATCATCAAAATCGGTCGTAAAGCCAATTTGATTATTAATGACGAAATGTATTGTTCCACCGGTGTAGTATCCTTCTAATTGACTCATTTGAACAGTTTCATAAACTACTCCTTGACCAGCAATGGCTGCATCACCATGAATCAGAATTGGTAGAATTCTATCATAATCACTATCATATAAAATATCTGCCTTTGCTCTCGAAAATCCTTCAACGACAGGATTTACAGCCTCTAAATGAGAAGGATTAGGAGCCATTTTTAAATGAATTTTGGCTTTAGAACTTGTTTCTATGATGGCAGAATAGCCTAGATGATACTTTACATCACCATCTCCAAAGCTTTGATCGGGTAAAGTATTCCCTTCAAATTCACTGAAAATGTTTTCATAAGTCTTACCCATGATATTTGCCAATACATTTAATCTGCCTCTATGAGCCATTCCAAGTACAACTTCTTCTACTTTAGATTCAGCTGCTGTATTGATTATTGCATCTAAGGCTGCAATCGTTGTTTCACCTCCTTCGAGAGAGAAACGCTTTTGGCCAACATATTTTGTATGTAGAAATTTTTCAAAAATGACGGCTCCATTAAGTTTATCGAGGATTCTTTTTTTCTCATTAATTGTAAGGCCATATCCGCCGCTCAGTTGCCGGTTTTCAATTTTTGATCTAAGCCATTGTTTTTTTTCTCGATTCTCAATATGTGCATATTCGAACCCGATATTTCCGGCATAAAGTTTTTTGCACCTCTCAATAATTTCTTGTAAGCTCGAATTGGGGATACCAATTTCCTGACCTGCTGCAAACCTTTTTTCAAGATCGTTCTCTGAAAGATTATAATCAGAAAGGTTTAAATGTGCTTTTCTATCTTTTCTTTCACGGATGGGATTCGTAGTGGATAAAAGGTGACCTCTCGTTCTAAATCCATGAATTAGTGACAATACTCCAAATTCTTTCTCAGAAATTTGATAAGACTGTCCATCGGTGCTCAGCGTTGCTCCCTGCTTTTCACCAAATTCAAATCCCTCAAAAAATACACGCCATCCTTCTTCTATAGATTTGGGATCAGTATTGTATTTTTCATACATACTGTCAATAAAACTGGGGTGGGCATTAAAAACATAGGAATAATCCTTCATTATGAAATCTCTATTTTAATACTAATCAGTAAGTGATAATAATTGTTGCTTTTTAAGCTTCATTTTTTGTGCAAAAATCATTCTCAATTTTCGAAAGGGAAATAAATCACGAAATTATAAAAAATTAAAGCCTTGTATTTGAAAAAATATTACTTTTGCATCCACATTATAAAAAAATGTAGATGACACAACACGCATCATCAAAAAAGAGAATTAGGCAAGACGCCAAAAAAAGGCTTCAAAACAGATATTATAAAAAGTCTGCCAGAACAGCTATTGCTAAACTAAGAAGCATGACTGAAAAGAAAGAAGCTTCTGCTTATCTTCCAAAAGTTATCAGCATGATTGATAAACTAGCGAAGAATAATAATTGGCATAAGAATAAAGCGGCGAACCTAAAAGGGAAATTGACGAAATTCGTCAATGCTATTGCCTAATCCTATCTTAATCTTTTACTTATCCTCTAACTTCTGACTTCCCGGGTCTTCATTGGGATAGATATATTCAGGTGACTTTTTACCAAATAACTTAAAATATCTTCTCGGATTCAAGCGCATGTCTTGTAGTAATAAGTTCAGGTTTCTGCTTGTCTCCTCAATATTCGTATATAAAGCCTTATCGTTGACAAGACTTCCAAGACTTCCTTCTGCATTGGTAATCTTCTCCAGGATAGAGTGAAGTTCTTTTAGCGTAGCACTTGCATCACCCATGGTTATTTCCAAACCTTTTAAACTTTCAGAGGCCTGATCAAAAGTAGAGTTCGTTTTTTCGATGGTCTCTGATAATGACGCCTTACTGATGTCTTCAGTAATAAGATCAACATTATCTAGAATTGAACTCAGTTTAACATTACTCTCAACCAATGATTCCGTCAATACAGACATATTGGACAAGGTTACTTCAAGATTTTTTGAAGATTTGGCCATTAAGTTTTCAAAACTTTTAGAAGTATTTGCCAAACTTTCAAGCGTCTTGCTCAAATTATAAATGGCCTTATCTAGTGGTGCTGAAGAATCAGGGCTTCCCAAAGAATCCAGGGTGGCATTTATTGATCCGGTAATAGATTTCATATGAGGGTCCAGATCATCTGGTGAAATTAATGACCCAAGAATTCCTACAGTTCTGCCTTCAAGAACTGATCCGGCTTCAGCACAATTTGAACCATCACACATTTTATCAAAGACAAGTTCAATTTCTCTTCCACCCAGAGGGCTGGATGATCGTAATTCTACAATAGTATAATCTGGAATTCGTATGTCTTTTTTCACCTGAAGACCGACCCGAATTTTGCTAATATCATCCGATTCAGGTAAAATACTTATTACCGTCCCTACTTGAAATCCATTAATAAGTACGGGTGTGGCTGTATTAACGTCTTTAACATTGTTGAATTGAGAATAAAAAATTTTGTCTCCACTGAATAAGTTCTGACCTGAAATGAACTTAAAACCCCATATTGAGGCTCCAAGTGTTATGATTGCTAATATTGCAATTTGAATCTCTCGTTTCATAGTGTGCAAAGCTAGGATTAATTCACTATTAACGCGAAACTATTAAGTGCTATTATAGCATTTGTGAGAGATACTAAATCAAGTTAATTACGTTTTATATAGAAAATTAGTTTTTTGATTATTTAACTTCAGTTTGATACAATGAGTTTAACTCAAAATTTTTAGCTGGGAAATGAATGGACAATGCTCATAATTGAAATAAAACACATTACATAATTATTTAATATGTAATTTACGATTTGATTTGATTCTCTACAAAAAAATATCATTTCTATTGGTGCTGACTGTCTTTGGATATGGAACCAAAGCACAGGATTCGCTAAGTATCGGGTTTGATACATTAATTCAGAACTCAGCGAATAATTCAACTGAAAAATTTGCTGAAAGTTCTATTAATTCAAAGATAATCCATGGAGCTCTAGACTCTCAGGTTTATGATAATAAAAATAAATTGTGGTACCTCTATGGTAATGCATTTGTAGATTATGAAGACAAAAAATTGAAAGCGGATTATATCGTTTTAGATCTTGAAAACAGTGTAGCTGATGCGCAAAAAGCACCTTTCAATCCATTCGGTAAAAAACCAAGTTTTAATGATGGAGGAAAAGAATATACCTACAATCGTCTGAAATACAATTTTGAAGACGAAAGAGGAATTGTTCTTGACAGCAAGGCTCAAGAAGGCGAGTTTGTCATACATGCAAAAACGACTAAATATATTAGTGCGAAATCGAACCCTTATTCTGAAGAGGATGTCATTAATAATAAAAGTTCGTTGATAACGACCTGTACTCATGAGGAGCCGCATTTTGGATTTAGAGCTAAGAAATTTAAGTATATAAGTAATAAAGTTGCTGTGATGGGACCTTCCAATCTTGAACTTAGCGGAATTCCAACGCCCATATGGATTCCATTTGGATTCTTTCCATTGACTCAAGGAAAAAGTTCTGGTTTTATATTTCCTCAGGATTACGAATTTAATTCCCGCAATAAAGGCTTTGGTCTTAAAGGACTGGGGTGGTATTTTCCGATCAGCGATTATATACATACAAGAATAACTGCTGATCTCTACACTAGAGGGAGTTATGCTTTATATCTCAACACCAATTACAAAAGGAAATACAAGTACAACGGCTCATTATATCTTTCCTATGATAAGACAATTACTGAAGATGTCGAGACTGCTCAGTCATTATCGAATACCGGATTTACATTAAGACTACAACATAAACAAGAAGCAAAAGCCCATCCATATATAGATGTAGGTGGTTCAATAAATATTATTGGTAACAATAACCAACGTAGAGTCGCTAATGACGCACAAAGTGTTCTTACCAATACATATACTTCAAACTTCTATTATAGGCATAGTATGCCAGGAACACCATTTTCATTTAGTTTTGGTCTGAACCATAACCAGAATACAAGCACAAGAATAGTCAATATAACATTGCCGGATGTTAAGCTCAATATGAATACGATTTATCCATTTAAGTCGAAGAATAAGGGGTCAAATAAGGAAATGTGGTACGAAAAAATCTCCTTCGACTATGATATGAAATTTAAAAGTTTTGTAACAGCGACAGATACAACCCTTTTTACATCAGAAATGTATGACAATATTAAGACGGGTATGAATCACAAACTGAATACTGGTTTTTCAGCGCGAGTTTTCAAACATTTTAATATTGTACCGAGAGCACAACTTGAAGAAACCTGGGTCTTAAATACAATAAATAAAGAAAATACAATTTTGGTAGATCCGATCACTCAGAATTTTTCTGACAGTATCTCTCAGAAGACGCTAACGGGTTTCGATAATTTTCGTCAATACAGTGCCGGAATAAGTTTAAACACACAGATTTTTGGAACGAAAACCTTTGCGAAGGGATGGTTAAGAGGGATCAGACACACGATGAAACCAGATATAGGATATGCCTTTGCTCCTGATACACGAAGTCAGTATACCGATACACTATATCTTGCAAATGATCGGATTGAAAAATATACCCGATTTGATAAAGGACCTTTTAATACGCCATCATTTGGGGATCTCAGATCTCAAATCACCTATCGATTGACCAATATTTTGGAATTAAAAACATTCTCAAAGAAAGATTCTACAGTAAAAAAGCTTAAGTTATTCGACAATTTCACTATAAATGGAAGTTACAATTTTGCTGCAGACAGTCTGAAGTGGAGTACGGTATCTATGAGCAGTACATCCCGATTTTTTAATGGGGTAACAACATTAAGCACCAGTTGGACATTCGATCCATATATCGAGGAAAGTAATCGAGCTGTTAATAAAACGGTTTGGAGTGAGGAAGGAAAATTATTGAGACTAGAACGTGCAACCATCAGACTTTCCAATAGACTCAAGTTTCAAAAACTGCAGGAAATTTTTGGTAAAAAGAAAGAATCCACTTCTATTTCACAGAATAATTCAGCACCCAGGCCAGGGCAAAGTGGTCCACAGAACTTGAATCAAGCTCCTACAGATCAGGGATCCGGAGCTCAGTCAGCTGGTGAAACTGCAAAACAGATGATTTCCTTGATGGATCTTTTCAACAACATCTCAATTAATCATGAATTGAAGTATGATATTCTTGCAGTCGATGGGGTAACAGAATCAAAGGTCACTACACATTCTATTGCTTTTACAGGATCATTACCAATTACAGATAATTGGACCGTAAGTATTGGAAATTTTGGATATGATTTTGTCAAAAAGGGATTAAGTTATACAGCGATTAGTTTTTCAAGAAAATTGCATTGCTGGAATATGAATTTTTCCTGGTATCCAAACCGAGATACATATAGCTTTTTTATTGGAGTAAACTCCACAAACCTTAGTTTCCTAAGGTATAATTATGGCCAGAATAATGTTGATGGATTGTTCAATTCCTTCCGATAAATTCAATCATCAAAAATCATCTAAAAGTTAGTGGGAATAGCCCTGAATTTATTAAAAAAGGGATTAATAAATTTAATGTGAATCTTAATTGAATAAATATTACCTTTGCGCCTGCTAAAATACGATTTCAGTAATCCTTTTTGGTTAAACAAAATACAATGGCAAGTTACTTAACAAAAGAAAAGAAAGAAGAAATATTTAAAGAGTTTGGAGGTCAATCCAATAACTCTGGATCTATTGAGGGACAAGTTGCCCTTTTTACTTTTAGAATTCAGAGTCTCTCTGATCATTTAAATATTAATAAGAAAGATCACTCATCCAGAAGAGCACTCCTAACGCTAGTAGGTAAAAGGAGAAGACTTCTAAATTATCTATTGAAAAAGGACATCAAAAGATACAGAGAAGTGATAGAAAAATTAAAGATAAGAAAGTAAGACTCTGTCGATTTACTTTAGGATCTGTGTCCTTTATTTTCTCACTTTTATCATATTCATACCTTTATGGGTCAACAAACACCTATCACGACTTCATTTAAATTGCCAAATGGGCAAGAAGTTATATTAGAAACCGGCAAGCTTGCTACTCAAGCACATGGTTCTTGCGTCATTAAAATTGGAAACACAATGCTTTTTTGTTCTGTTGTTTCGAATCATGAAGCAAGAGAAGGACAAAGCTTTTTTCCTTTGTCTGTAGATTATCAAGAAAAATTCGCAGCTGTAGGAAGAATTCCCGGCAATTTCTTTAGAAGAGAAACCAGATTAAGCGATTATGAAATCTTAACCTCAAGATTAGTGGATAGAGCTTTACGCCCACTATTTCCTGATGGTTATATGTTTGATACTCAAGTTATTATTAATTTGATTTCTGGAGACTTAGATACATTGCCAGATTCATATGCAGCATTAGCAGCATCTACAGCTCTTTCAGTTTCAGATATCCCTTTTGCGGGACCAATTTCCGAAGTTAGAGTTGCTAAAATTGATGGCGATTATCAAGTTAACCCATCCAAATCAGATTTGGAAAAAGCTTCATTAGAAATTATTGTAGCTGCAACTCTGGAAAATGTAATGATGGTTGAAGGTGAAGCGAACGAGTGTAGCGAAGTGGAATTGGTTGAGGCGATCAAAATTGGTCACGAAGCGATAAAGACACAGTGTAATGCTCAATTGGAACTAGCAAAATTAGTTGGTGATAAAGCCCTCGTTAAAAGAGAAGTTGAACAGGAAGAAATAGATGAAGAATTGAAAGCTTATGTAGCCGCAAAAACAAAAGATCAAATTCTTGAAGTTTCAAGAGGAGCTTTAGATAAGAAGAAAAGAAAAGAAGGATTTAAGAAAATTTCTGAATCCTTGAAAGAAGTGCTTTTAGAAGAAAAAGGAGAAGAGTATTTTGAAGAAAATGTTTCTAAAGCATCTGATTATTTAGGCAAATTGAAGAAGGAAACCATTAGAGCAATGGTTCTTGAAGAATCTGTCAGATTGGATGGTAGAAAATATGATGAGGTTAGAACAATATGGACAGAAGTTGATTATTTGCCTTCTGCTCATGGATCTGCTATATTTAATAGAGGTGAAACACAAGCATTAACTTCATTAACCCTTGGATCTAAATTAGATCAAAAGATGGTTGATAATGCCTTGGAGATTTATTTTGATAAATTCATCCTTCATTATAACTTTCCAGCCCTTTCAGTTGGAGAAACTAAACCAATGAGAGGTCCCGGACGAAGAGAAGTTGGACACGCAAACTTAGCATCAAGATCATTAAAACAAGTTATTCCTCAAGATACACCATATACGATCAGACTGGTTTCTGACATATTAGAGTCAAATGGTTCATCAAGTATGGCGACTGTTTGTGCTGGTTCACTGGCATTAATGGACGGTGGGATTAAATTGACATCACCTGTATCCGGAATTGCCATGGGTATGATTTCTGAAGGAGACAATTTTGCGATTCTTTCGGATATTTTGGGAGATGAAGATGCTCTTGGTGATATGGACTTTAAAGTAACCGGTACTCATAAGGGTATTACAGCTTGTCAAATGGACATTAAAATAGATGGACTTCCATATGAAACCTTAGAAAAAGCATTAGAGCAAGCAAAAGCCGGAAGAATTCATATTTTGAATGAGATGGCAAAAAGTCTTGATACTGCAAGAGAAGATTTCAAACCACATGCTCCAAGAATTGTTGAGATCCAAATCGATAAAAGCTATATTGGCGCGGTTATTGGACCTGGTGGCAAAGTAATTCAAGAATTACAAGCCAGAACAGGTACTGTTATCAATATCGAGGAAGTTGGAGACAAAGGAGTTGTTTCAATCGCTTCATCGGATAAAGAATCTTTAATGGCAGCTAAAAGTGCAATTGAAGAAATCGCGTTCGAACCGAAGGTTGGAGATGTCTATGATGCTGTTGTAGCATCTGTTCAGACTTATGGCGTTTTTGTTGATTTCAAGCAGAAAAGTGGATTATTACACGTTTCTGAGATTTCACATACTAGAATCCAAGATGTCAGCGAAGTATTCAAAGTTGGCGATCCTGTGAAAGTGAAATTGGTTGGAATCGATCCAAAATCTGGAAAATTCAGACTTTCCAGAAAAGTTTTGCTACCTAATCCAAGAGAAGCAGTAGCCGAATAAACAGCTATATTACATAACTACACCTGAAAGATTTACTAATTTTTTACAAATTGGTGAAAAACTTTACTGATTCCTGAACTTATTTGGAAGGATACTTGTAAATATATTACTGGCATACTATTTTTTTTTGAAATAGTCAATAGCTATTCGAAATTATTTAAAAGAATTTAAAGGCTTAATGAGACAATTAAAAATTACAAACAAAATTACAAGCAGAGAAAGCCTTGCTCTGGATAAGTATCTAAATGACATTTCTAAGATTGAAATGTTGACCCCTGAAGAAGAAGCCGATTTGGCTAGAAGAATTAGAGAAGGTGATGAATCTGCATTAGAAAGAATGACACAAGCCAATCTTAGGTTTGTCGTATCTGTTGCTAAACAATATCAAAATCAAGGACTTTCTTTAAGTGATCTGATTAACGAAGGAAATGTTGGCCTGATGAAGGCTGCAAAGAGATTTGATGAAACAAAAGGTTTCAAATTCATATCCTATGCCGTATGGTGGATCAGACAATCGATTTTACAATCAATTGTAGAGTATTCACGAATGGTCAGATTGCCATTGAATAAAGTAAGCTCGTACTCTAAGGTTAATGAAGCCTATGTTTCATTCGTACAGGAGTTCGAAAGAGAACCTACACATGAAGAGTTATCAGAATTATTAGATATGAAAATTTCTGATATTGTTAATGTTCTTCAGGGCGGTGGTAGACATTTGTCTATGGATGCCCCTGTGGGAGGTGAAGAAGGAGAAGCGACCATGCTGGATTTGTTTACTCCTAAGGATCAAAAAAGCCCAGACCTTAATCTAATGGAACAATCCCTTAGGGATGAAGTTAGATATGGCCTTTCTCTCTTAAGTTCAAGAGAAATTGAAGTGCTTTCTGCATATTATGGGCTAAATGGACACAAATCACTGACTCTAGAAGAGATTGGAGAATTATATGGATTAACCAGAGAAAGAGTAAGACAGATAAAAGAACGTGCATTAAGAAGACTGAGAAAGTCTGTTAATAAAAATGCACTCAAATCCTATTTAGGATAACGTTCGTATAATTATTATACAACTCTAAAGAAAAAATTTCTAATATGGCTTATAGGACAAAATCCTATAGGTCATTTTTATTAAAAATTAATTTTTGTGGGAGTAATAGTTAAATTTTTTGTTTTCTTGATAACCATGATTGGTAGTTTGGCATTTGTAGTATATCAAGTGTCTAATTTCTTTTTGAGTGTTGGTTCAATAAAGAAAAAAATTGCAAGAGATTTTCGTGAACTTAGAAAATTGATATCTGGATATATGGATGGACTGGTCCCTGCAACAGTTGAAGAATTGAAATTATTATCTGCTAAGCCCATCGCCAAAATTAAGAGGCGTGGTCATTATTCTCTGGCCACGGGATATCTATCAACTATATATCAGGAGCCTTTATTTGCATATGGAATTAAGAAATACAACAAATCAGGTCAAGTAGTTATGCTCGTTCATTCAGATTCAGCTGAATATAAATTTTACTTTGATAATCGGCACACCAAGTTATATATGAATGATAAATACCAGGGATATATAACTGAAGATGATGTATTGATGAACAGCGAACCTAGTGAGCTGGCCAAAATAGAATACCATACCGGGCAAAAATATGCCGCTATTTATGCAAATCAGACTGACCTGGCTCACTTGAACCTCAATGATATTGATGGAAAACAAGTAAGTGAAAGAGCATTTTCAGTATTCCATGATTTTAAAGAGAAAAGCGCTGATACACTCGTGTATTTGTCATTATATCATTTGTTATTCAAACCTAATTTAAATCTATAAATCTATGAGACATCTAATCTTTATATTCCTACTTATCCTCTGCAGTCAAATTGGAATGAGCCAATCTCAAAACGAGGATAAAATGAAAGAGGCTATTGAAAATATGGAGGACATGATGGATACTCTTGATCAGTTAAAATTAATTGATGAAGATTTATTGAAATTGTTTGAAGAATCATTTGGTAATATTCAGTTCGATACAGAAATGCATGACTTATTGGATAGTTTCGATTTTAAGATTTTAGAAGATCTCAACTTTGAATCTTATTTTGAACAGTTGGATACAATGAACTTCAATTCGAAGTCATATGATAATCTGTTGCAGAAAAGTTTAAAACTATTTCAGGAAATCGATTTATCCGAATTGGAAAATATTTTTAAATCATTTGAAATGCAACTTGAAGATTTAGAAATCCGACCAGAACAAGATAGTATTCACATCAAAGGAAAACCAAGTAAGAGAATTTAATCAGAATTGTTATTTTAGGGTAATTAATTTTCTAAATACATTATGAGTTTACTTGATTCGGCAAGGATATTTATATATCGATGCCATGAGAAAGGATTGGAAATATTATTTATCAATCACGATATGTCTGTTGATCCTGATATCTGGTCGTTGCCACGTGGAGGAATTCCATCAATTTCACAACATCAATTCATTGAATTAGATATGATTCAAGATGAGGGTGGAAAAAATATAAAAGCTTTTGCCATTGAAGCTGATTGGCATGATATTCCTTCCGTCAGGGGAATGATCAAACATGACGTTAAGCTAGTTAAATCAAAAATAAAGTCATCTGTAATTGAAATCGAAAAAGCTGCTTATTTTGGCATCAAGGATGCATTTAAGAAAGTTCTTCCGAATGAGTATCAAGCTCTAAAAGAACTAAAAGATATAATAGTAGACAGAAACCTTCTTAAGAATATTTAGTCTCAGCTAGATTTTGTCACGATATATTCTATTGAGTATATTTTTGTTTTTTGAAGGATAGTTTTTAAATTATTTACCATCTCCATAGGGACTACACCATCTATCCTTAATTTGGCTTCTCTATAATTATAATTATCAAATGTCTTTATAAAATCTTGCTCGAAGTTTTCTAAGTTACTATAAACACTATTTCGATAACTTATTGAAAAATTATCTTTTTTATCTGGAAATATCGAAATATCAATCAGTCCGGTTTTTTCAATAATTTTTTCACCATAAGCTACTTTTGGCAATTGAATATTATAATTGCTGTCTTTATTTTTAATGACTGTAACAACCATGAAGAAAAAGAGTAGCATAAAGATTATATCTGGTAATGCTGTTGTATTGAATTCGGGAATCACATTTTTACGCTTTTTAATCATAATGCAGGAAATTGAGATTCAGAAATTTTAATTCCAAGCCGGCCAATCAACTCTTTGTATTGCTTTTGATTTAATTTATTCAGTGGAATGTTAAAATGTACGATTGCATATTTGTGTTTAACTTGTTTTATTGATTCTTTGATGCTTGACAGCAATTTGATGTAGTACTGGTAATCGCTGTTGGCATGAATTTTTAAATGAATGACAGGATCATAATTTTTCGTGATGATCTTATCAAGTTTTTGAGTAATCAGATCAGAGTAATCTTTTTCAATGTGATCGTCTTCTATCATTACTTCATTGTGTTCATTGATAAGAATTGATACGATACGATTAAAAGTAATTTTACCTGGAGGCCCTTTATATTCAGGAGGGAGAATCATTGATATGGATTGTTCTCTATGGAAACTTGTGGCTACCATAAAAAATATAAGCAATAGGAATGCGATATCTGCTATTGATCCTGAAGGATTAAAATTAAAGTTTCGCTTTTTCTTCATTAATCATCTTTAATATGCAGATGATCAAATGAAAGATTTAGATGTCTTAAAGAAAAAATTAATTACCAGCTGATATCTTCATCTTCAGACGGTGGAGTTGGTTCCTCAGTCTCTTCTGTGGAAACTTCTTCAGAATTGGCATCCTCAGGTTCAGCATCCTCAGCGGGGGCATCTTCAGCAGCAGCATCTTCAGCAGGAGCATCTTCAGCAGGAGCATCTTCAGTAGTTTCGGCTACAGTTTCTTCTGCTGGCGTCTCTTCACTCGCAACTTCTTCAGTTTTTTCCGTTTCAACTTCTGGGTTGGCTTCTGCGGCTAGCGCCTCAGCTGCAAGTTTTTCTTCCCATTCTTGTTGTCTTCTTTCATAGAGTTCGTAATCAAAATCTGGCATCAATTCTGATTTCACATGGTCGACAGTATCATTAAGACTATTCAAAAATCTATTGAAGTCTTCTTTGTATAAAAAGATCTTATGTCTTTCATACCCATTTCCATCAAATCGCTTTGTACTCTCCGTTATCGTGATGTAATAATCTTCACCCTTTGTCTGACGAACATCAAAAAAATAGGTTCTTCTTTTTCCGGCTCTTACCTTTGATGAATATACACTTTCAAACTTTTTTTCGTTTTCCACCTTGATCAAATTTTATCAGTAAAAATAATTTTTTTTCAAAATTATAAGTAAAACTAATTATTTACCAGAAAAAAACAAGACAATTTAGCTTTCCTCGTACTGCATTCTTACTAAATCTCGATAGTATCCAGGTTTACTCATAAGGTCTTTATGAGTGCCTTGATCTGAAATTTTACCCTCTTCTAACACTATGATATTATCAAATTTCATCAGGGTTGAGATTCTATGTGTAATAATTATGGCCGTCTTGTCCTTTAGAGATTCATTTAGATGATTGATGATTAAATGTTCAGTATTTGAATCAATAGCTGAAAGACAATCATCGAGAATCACGATATCTGGATTTTTAATTAATGCTCTGGCAATAGATACACGCTGTTTCTGTCCTCCGGATAATGTTACCCCACGTTCTCCTACTAATGTTTCATATTGATCGGGTAATTTTTGTATATCCTGATGGATAGCAGCATAATTCGCAAAATTCTCAACTTCTTTTTTATTGGCCGTTTGATGTCCAAACTTGATGTTTTCTTCAATGGAGTCAGAAAACAGAAAAACATTCTGAGGAACATAAGCTATTCTATGTCTCAGATTGTAGAGATCACGCTCTCTTATATCTATTTCGTCTACTTTTATTTGACCTGAACTCACATCATAGAATCTCAAAAGAAGATCAGCAATAGTACTTTTTCCTGAAGCGGTTCTTCCTACAATAGCAATCTTATCACCCGGCTTTATCCGGAATGAAATATGCTTTAAAGCCTCTATCCCAGTGTCGGGATACGTAAAACTTACATTTTCAAAATCGATATTACCTTCAAGGTTCGCTTGCTCTTTGATCTTCGATTGTATTTCCGGTTCTATTTGGAGCATGTTATTAATCCTTCCTTGAGAAGCTTCAGCCTGCTGAATTATCGATGCTATCCACCCTAAAGAAGTTATTGGCCATGTCAGATAGTTAATGTAAATAACAAACTCAGCAAGATTTCCGGCGGTGATTTCACCCTTAAATACCAATTTTCCACCGATATAAATCGTCAATAAAGTACTCAGACTCACTAAAAATATCATCAAAGGGAAAAAGAGTGCATTAACTCGAGCCAGATCGAGTGCTTTTTGCTTGTAATCCTCGCTCTGTTTATCAAAATGACCGTAGAATTGCTTTTCCTTGACATAAGATTTTATGATCCTGATGCCTGAATAGACTTCTTGTGAGATACTGTTCAATTTGGCGATTTGCTTTTGAATTAGATCACTTCGATCATGAATAATACTGCTCACATAATATATAGACAAGGAGAGAAAAGGTAATGGGAGTAGAGTATACAAGGACAATGTTGAATTTACTTGAAACATAGTATAGATAACAAAACTGAAGCGTATGGTAACATTAATTCCATACATTAACGCCGGGCCAAGATACATTCTAACTTTTCCAACATCTTCTGATATTCTGGCCATCAAATCACCAGTTCTATTCTTTTTATAAAAAGCAAAATCCAATTTTTGATAATGCTCATATATTTCTTTCCTCAGGTCATACTCTATAAGCCTGGACATAACTATAATAGTTTTCCTCATGCAGTAGAGGAAAAATCCCATCAGAACGGAAAGCCCGATTAGAAGGGCAGAAAACTTAAATATATCATTACCAAATAATTCAATAAAAGTACCTTCAACCAAACTATCATTCACTAAATCAGAATCCTGAGTTTTTTCTAAAATGAAATCTAAAGCCTTTCGGATGGTTTGAGGAACCATAACCAGGAAAAAATTGGATAAGCCCACGAAGAGTACACCAAGCAGAAGACGCCATTTATACTTTTTGAAGTACTTGTTGAGGTATTGTAAATTTTTCAAATAAGAATTGAATTAATCAATAAACTATATTTAGAGGCATTCTGTTCGGGAAAAGCTAAAATAATATAATATTAATAGGCAATGGTCTTTTAGGTGATTTTCAAGTATGGCTTGAATTTGTGGAAAAGTGAATCACTAAGAATCTTGATATTTTTTAGCTGTTCGATGCTGTCGAATCTTCCATGTTGCGATCTGTATTTTATAATAATATTGCTGATTTTTCTATCAAAATAATAGTGTTTGTAAAAGTCATTATACTTGGCTTCATTTATATTAATTTTTGTTAAGGAACCACCAACTGTAAGTTTGGAAGCATTTTTTTCAAGAATTTCCTGCTCTACTCCATATACTTCTGTAAGTTGATTCAAGTTATAGAATCCGCCTATGTTGCTTCTATATTTAATTATTCTGGAAGCTAAGACAGGCCCGATACCATAGAGGAATTTTAACTCTATAGAATCGGCAGTATTTATATTAATAAGTTTTTGCTCTTTTGCTTTGGCTGCATATGGTATTTGTGGTTTTTTAGTTTGTTCGCATTTGCAATAGCTGATTAAGTAATTCAAGCTTAGGCTATCCATGCCATAGATCTTCTTAAGTTCCGAACAGTGCTTAAACCAACCGCCTTTTCGACGATAGTTGAGCATATTTTTAATTACAAATGGCTTTAATCCAAAAATGATCAGCTCCAAGCTATCCACTTTGTTTGGATCAAAAAATTGGATTTCTTGAACTGTTTTTTGGATCGTATCTGGCAATTCTAATCTATCGTTTTTATCATATTGATTATTTGTTGGTCTCAAATCTATATTTGAATTGAGGGTGCTATCGGGTGATATCTTTTCTAGTAATGACGATAAACTGGTATAAGATTCTTGCTTATCGAGTTGAGCTTGAATTGAAAAATTGTAAAGATGAATTGAGACTAGAGCTACCATTACGATGAACAGAGCTTTTCTTTGAGATTTGGTTAATGAGATAATATCTTTAATTCCTTTATTCATGAAATATGCGTTATAAAAGGACCTTGATTTGTTATCCAATAATAGGATATCCCATAGTTTTTAAGATTGGTTTTAATCTTTTTAGGAAGATATCTTATGGAACTGTCCAGTATGATTTTTTCAACTTGAAAAGCTGCAATCAGTTTATCTAAATTAACGAGAGTCTCTTTATTTAGAATCAGATAATCAAGACTATAAGAGTATTTGTAATTGGTCACTTCTTCATTGGGATAGAGGAGGAGTATTGTAGAATCAATTCGATAAAAACCTGATTCAGTTTCTATGTTATCAAAATCCAAATCATCATTAACTTTCAAATAATATTTGTTTCTGTAGGGTGTGCAATTATATTCTTTTGAATTGTGCTGTAGTGTGTCTGATTTTAATTCAATCAGATGACCATAATAAAAAAGATCTATTTGGCTTTGTCTTGGAATATCATAGACAATTAATTTCTTTTGAGACCATTTTTGTCGTTTTTCAATGATGTGAATTACGGCTTGAAAGTTGAGTAATAAAATGCCGATAAAAAGATACACAGGTCTTCTGGCGGTCAAATAGATGGAAATGCTAACTATCGCTAAGTAGAGCAGAAATAAGGAATAATAGCTTATGTCTATGCTATGAATCACGGAGCCTGGAAGTGCGTCTATTTTATAAATGCAGCTGTAGAATAACTGAACAAAATGTTCTAGTGATTTGGATAATAATTCTACGAGGATGCTTGGTGATACTAAAAGCTGAGCAATAATCAAAACTACTGTTGCTATGATGATAATTCCGGCAAAAGGAGCAGTGATTATTCCTGATATAACAAAGTAACTAGGGATCTGGTTAAAATAGAAAATGGAGAGTGGAAGAACCAATATTTGAGCAGATAGAGAAACAACCATCAATTGCCAGACATAACGAATTATTCTATTTTTTGGAATGTAAATGTTTAAGATATAGGGATAAAAGAAGACAATACTTATCAGTGCTAAGAATGAAAACTGGAACCCAATATTATAAAGTTCCATTGGATTGATTAGCAGCATTATTGCTCCTGCAAAGGCTAGAATATTGTAAAGATTTGTAGCCAGGCTATATTGCCTTGCTATAAAGAAAAGAGAAAACATAATCCCTGCCCTTATTGATGATGGAGCACTCCCTGTAACAAATACAAAGGTCCAGATCCAGCAAAGTAAAATTGGAATTCTTATAAGTTTAAGAAGGGAATTTTTAAAATTGAAGAAGTTGATAAGAAAGAATCCTAAGCCCCCGATAATTCCGACATGTAAGCCTGAAACAGCAAGAACATGTACAGAACCTGAATTAATAAAGGCCTGATTGAGCTCTTTTGTTAATCGATCTTTTTGACCAAGAGTCATTGCAGATATGATTGCACCAGAGTTTTCGTCCGTAATAGATTTATCAATAATATCCTGGGCAATCCGTCTTAGCTTATTACTGATCGATTTAAGGGATATATTTTGATCGGGTTTAATTTTCATAAAATCTCCATCATTGAGTACAACTTGATGGTAAATAGACTTTCTAGCCATAAATTGTTGGTAATCGAAAGTAGAAGGATTCAAATTTTTATTTATCCGGTAGATTTTTTTTGAAGTATAGAATCTGTCTCTGTGAATAATTTTATTTGCTTCCTTGTATTTAAAATAAACAAGGATTTTAGATGAGCTTTTCATGAGGCTATCATAGTGACTTCCGGCATAGGACACTTCACACACCGCTTTCACTTTATTGTCTTTTTTTGTAAGCTCTTTAATTGTAATAATGAGGTGCCTGATATTTTCTGTACTTATTCTCTGATCGACATACTGAAATTCAGATTTCTGTATTTTAAAACAGATATGGATGGAATAAAAGGAAAGACAAAAAAGGGTACTCCATAAACTCCATCGGTAGTATTCAGATATTAGAAATGAAAGAATACAAAAGAATCCAAGTAGCAGAAATGAAAGATTTGTAATTGCCGGAAGGGTATAATTGTTGGCAATTATTATGGTTAAGCCCAATAGAATACTAAGCTTAACTAATGGCAATTTGTCAAAAGTAAGCAATGGAAGTTGTTGTTACTCTAATCTATGACAATTTTGAAAAAAACAGAGGAATATTGAAGAATATTAAAAATTAAGGAGATTTATATTTTAAAATATGTTAAAAAATGATATATATAACCTCAAATAAGCTTTATTTCAATATATAATATGTTGATATACAAATAATTCAATTTATAATATTATATTAATCTGATTAATAAAACTAAATCCAATTGAACTATGAGAATTTTACTAATAATTCTATGGTTGCTACTGGGTCTAGCCTATTATTTTGTTTCAATAGAGTGTTGTGATCCAACTGATGATTTAATATCTGAAGAAATCACATCGAATAAAGTTGATGATGAACCAGAGCTCCCTGCGAAAGAATTGGGCGCAATCTGGTTTGATGAGTCCGATGCTAAACCACAAATGGGAGCACAATGGGAAACGCTCAGAGATTCATTAATGGCTAATCTTGGTGATGACCAACTTCTTCAAATCCAGGGATTATATTTTGATGATGAAAGCCAAGGTGAGGCTGACAGTCTCGGCATGGCCAGAGCCAGAAATGTGCTCAATCTCTTCGACAACCTTGCTGAAGAAAAAACGCAAATATCTTCAAGATCCAAAGGACCAATATTCACACTGAACGAAGTAAATAACCTTGTCGCATTTCGGTTTTTGAGAAATACGAAAAAAATCAAAGAAATTGATGACAGGACTATCATTTACTTCGCTTTTAATTCTACTAATAAGTTGTCTGACGCCGAAGTTGAAACCTATTTAGATGATGTTGTAGAAAGAGTAAGTGCATCTAATGAAAGTATTCAGTTAGTAGGGCATTCTGACAATATTGGAAATGACGCTACCAATCTTCGCTTAGGAGAGTGGAGAGTAGAAGTCATTGAGGACTATCTGATTAAAAAGGGTTTGAATCCATCAAGAATTTTGGTGTCATCCCGTGGCGAGAGCTCTCCGATAGCTACCAATAATACAGAACAAGGAAGACAACAAAACAGACGTGTGGAATTGCAAATAATTAAATAATTGAAAACCACTAAAACAAAATAAAATGATAACACTTAGTATTTTTTCTGATTTCTGTAATTACTGGTATTTATGGTGGATATTACCAACTTTACTCGGATTATTATTTGGTTGGGCTTATTGGGGGAAATGGTCAAAAATAGCCAGAGAGTTAGAGGACGAAGTGGCCAAACTGAAAGCTAGAATTAAAGAATTGGAGGAAGATCTTGAGAAATGCTCCAAAGAAAGAAAACGATTACGAGACGCATTGTCAATTAGTGAAAATAGGATTAATGAATTAAAAGCCCGGATTGAATCATTAAGTGGGTCAAGTGATATTGACGCCACTAGTACCTTTGTTGCTGTTACAAGTGATGAAGATCCCCAGGATTCCGAACCCGAAGATTCTGATGATGATGATTCAGGATCTGAAGATGCCGATTCTGAAGATAATTCAAGTTCAATAGACATGGATACCGGAGATAGTAATGTTGCTTCTTCAATTGCATCTTCCGGAGCAGCAGGTATGGCTGGTGCCGTTGTTGGAAATGCTCTTAGCGGCTCGAGCGGAGCTTCGAGTCCAGGTCGGAATTATGATAAATTAAAAGATGATAATTTTCAGATTATTGAAGGTGTTGATCCAAAAATGGAATCAGTCTTACATGAAAACGGAATTACTTCCTGGTCATCCTTGGCATCGAAATCTCAATCAGAATTACAATCTGTTCTCGATAACTATGGTGATAAATATAAGATTATAGATCCATCAGATTGGGCTAATCAGGCTTCTTTTGCTCGTGATGGCAATTGGGATGGCTTGATCGCACATCAATCAACTGACGGTTCTGACTCTAAGGCAGAAAAGGTCATGATCAAATTGGGCGTTATAAAAGCCTGGAAAAAGGATGACCTTAAAGTTATTGAAGGTATTGGTCCAAAAATAGAAGGATTGCTTCATGCCGCCGGAATATCAACATGGAATGGATTAGCTGAAACTTCTGTTAGTCGTCTCAATGAGATTCTCGCTGCAGCCGGGAAAAGATATCAGCTCGGCTGACCCGGAGACCTGGCCAAAACAAGCAGGAATGGCTGCAGACGGTCGGTTTGACGAACTAGGAGTATATCAGGATCAACTAAAAGGAGGAAAGAATCCCGGATAGTTGAAGCTTCTGAATAAAATATGGACTTACATGAACTAAGTAGGTCCTTTTTTTATTTATATAGCTATAAATTAGATTAATGTCAATTGCATATTTTGGTGGAGGATGTTTTTGGTGTCTTGAAGCTGTCTTTCAAAGGTTAAATGGAGTAAATTCTATAGTATCTGGTTATGCTGGAGGCTCAATTGATCAACCCACATATAAAGAAATTTGTTCCGGATTAACAGGACACGCAGAGATTATCAGTATAGAGTACGATGAAGAAGTTATCAGTTATAAGGACTTGCTTTATATTTTCTTCAGTTTCCATGACCCTACGACTCTTAACAGACAAGGTAATGATGTTGGTACTCAATATAGATCTGTTATTTTTTATATGAATGAAGCACAAAAAAATGAAGCTGAATCTTTTATTAATAATGAAGCTGTGAAAATGTGGGATGATATGATAGTAACAGAACTGACGGAATTGGAGAAATTCTATCCCGCAGAAGAATATCATCAGGACTACTTTAATAATAACTCTACACAAGCATATTGTAATTTCGTTATTAGACCAAAAATTGAAAAATTAGAAAATAAATTTCAAACATTATTGATCAATGAAGGATGAATCAGGATACAACAAATTAACTCCGGAAG
The DNA here is from genome assembly GCA_965248155.1 of Saprospiraceae bacterium. Classification (GTDB taxonomy): domain Bacteria; phylum Bacteroidota; class Bacteroidia; order Chitinophagales; family Saprospiraceae; genus RFSX01. Next base: position 350,536 of record CBDFIO010000002.1, on the reverse strand, counting down.
AATCATATGTTATTAATGATAAAGGGACAGAAAGACCTTTCACAGGTGAATATGATAAGCACGATGAAAGAGGAGTTTACTCATGCCGGAAGTGTGATGCTGAATTATACAACTCTGATGATAAATTTAATTCATCATGTGGATGGCCTTCCTTTGATGATGAAATTGAAGGGGCAGTTAGGAGAGTTATCGATAGCGATGGAAGAAGAGTTGAGATAATTTGTAATAATTGTGATGGTCATCTGGGTCATGTATTTGAAGGAGAAGGCATGACAGATAAAAACACACGCCATTGTGTGAATTCCATATCCCTCAAGTTTGTTTTGAAAAAAGATTAACCGGCATCTGAGAACAAACTATTCCAGCCTTCGTGCATCTCATCTAGTTTGGCTTGTGACCATTCTTGAACCTGGTCTCTCAACTCGATACCATCCTGATCTTTAAATGCGGGGCCTATAGACAGTTTTGTATAGCTTCTTAAATGACCAAATTGCCTGAAGAACTGTGAAAGCAACCCTCTGTTAAACCATATGTCCTTCTCCTCTCTATATTCCAGGACGACAGGAACAACAGGTATATTATTTCGAGCTACTTCCAAAAAAGTACCTGGTCTGTATTCTAATAATTTTTTATTGGGATTAGTTGTTCCTTCGGGGTATACCAAAACATTTAGTCCGGTTTTAAGGCTATCAATCAGAGCCTTTCTCACAGCAGTTCTACTATCCTTATTTTCTCTTTGTGCGTAGATGATCCCAGTCAGTGTTGCTCCCGTACTTATTATGGGCATATTTGCTACTTCTGCTTTTGCGATGACATATGCATCCAAGTAACGCAATAAAACCAATGGATCTGAAAAGCTTCGATGGTTGCAAACATAAAGAGCAGTTGTATCCAACGCTTGCCCCTCTACTTGAATTTTTATTCCTAATACAAAATTAGCGAACCTGATATACCACCTTCGCAATGTAAAAGCGCGTTCGCTGGTATGTTTAAATCCAAGCATGCTTAATAAGATATAAGGAAATACAAATAGGATCATCCCCAAGATCAATATAAGGAGCCTGATTAATGCAACTACGATATAAATTGGATTCAGCATTTCTTAGCAGGGCGCTAAAATATAAATATAAAATGGATTAAACTCAGTTATAATTATTTAGTCGGTATGGTATAATCGAATGAAATCTCCAAAGCTCCGTTACCATTTGTAAATTGACTGAGTGAGGAAACATTAAAATCAAAGCTAAAGCCAATTCTATACTCATGATTACTTAGACCAAAAAGCAGAATTACAGAATCAAGAATTACAGAATCAACACCATTCGAAACCCTAGTTGCAATCCCCAGATCCATTATTGAGTCATCATTATTCATTTGGAATGAAAGCTGGTAAGAGGGAATGATTTGATAAGATGGACTCTGAATGGTCATAATAATTCCTGGTTTCTGGGATATATTATTACCAATTTTCATGACGGATTCAAGAAAGAAAACAAACTTAGTCTGTAAACTAACAGGGTTTTCTCTAAAAGAAATATTAGGTCGGTTAAAATTATTAAAGGAAAAACCACTGGCAATTGACCTGTCCTTATTCATTATATAGATCCATCTGAATCCGAGGTTCAGATTTATATAGGAAATGTTATCTGAAATGAAGTTTTCACCAGAGGGTAGGGCTGTGTTAACTGCAAACAGATTTTTATCAAATTGGCGACCGAACCATAGATTATCGAGTTTGGTGTTCATTTGGTTGATAGATAATGAACTTCCAAAACTCATGAAAAGACTATTGTCTATATCATTAGCATCTCCAAATATTTTTCTGGTATATGCTGTAGAAAGCTGTACCATGTTTTGCTGAAGATTTCCTTTGTCAGCTTTATCATTCATAAAAATGAACCCGAGATTCCAGGCGTCAGATTTTCCTTCAAAGACGTTAAAGTCTCCGACTAAGAAAGCAGTTCTGTAGCTGGCGTCCGGGCTTAAGGCATTCCATTGATCCCTATAAGATATGAAAGCTTTGGCCTTTATATTATTAATAAATGGAATTGTCGAATTAGCAGGATTAAGGAAAAGATCGGATTTGTCTAATTGAGATGTGAATGCATCTTGCGTTTTCGCTTGTAAGGCAAATAAAGCAAAGAACAAAATTAATAATATATTATGGAATAAATATCTGATAAACAAATGATTAAATATTACGTAAAAATATAATATTTTATTTTAATAAGATGGTTTGACCTCTACCAAAATCTATTTTTCCACTTAAGTGTTGATATTTAGCCGTCCAAACATAAGTTCCCTGGTTGGCCATCTGACTTCCGACGAGTCCATTCCAGCCTTTTGTTTCATCTCCCGCGAAAAAATCAGAAGCATGATATAGTAATTCTCCCCAGCGGGAATAGACTTTAAAACTTAACACCTTTATGTTTGGATTTCCATATACATGTAAGACATCATTGACAAAATCTCCATTTGACGAAAATCCTTTGGGAATGTAAATAATGTCTTTTTCGTATATATTTATATTTATAAAATCTTCTCCGGTACATCCATTTTCATCTGTTGCAATGACTTTAGCTGAGAAGGATTTTATAATATTCATGACTTCAGGACTTGAGCATCCCAAACAACTAAAATTGGAGATATTGGATGATTCCCATTTCCATTCGATTACTCCCGTATGAAGTGAAGCATTAGCACTTAATGTTACATCTCCCCCAAATTCGACTAATACATCTTCTCCAGCGTCAACTAGTAAATTTGGAATTTGAGTAATTTCAATCGTTGCTTTTTTCTGACAATCTCTGGCATCAACGATAAATACATCATAAACACCCGCATCTAATTTATCAAATGAATTATTGGCTTGAAAATTAATGCCATCTAGACTATATTGAACTGGAGAGATTGCATTTTGGACGAAAACATCTATTCTACCATCTTGAATGGCATTACATCCGATATCAAATGCGATCAATTCGATCTCAATATCTTCGTCTGGTTCATCAATATGTACGGATTCTTTGATTTCACATCCTTTAGAGTCGTAAACGGTTAAGGTATACCATCCTTGTTCAAGATTTTGGATCACGTCTCCTTGTAAACCATTATCCCAACTATAAGTATATCCTCCATTACCACCAGATGCGAAAGCTTGAATTGAACCGGTCAAACCAGCAAAACATTCTATATGTTCTAAATCAAAAGTCAATTCAAGACTATCAGGTTGTTCAACTTCAAAGGAAATCTCATAATTGCAAAGATTATAATCAGTAATTGTAACAGAATAAAACCCTGCAGGCAAATTGAAGGCCCTGGCATCAATAAAATTCAAAATATTACTTGACCAATTATAATCAAATGGTGCAGTCCCACCTGAAGGCATAATATTAACTGATCCATCTTCATAAGCATAACAGCTTACTGAAGTCTCGATTTCTATCTGTGCTTGTATATTGCTAATAGTTGCTAATTCAAAGTCATATACTTTTGAGCAATTTGTTGTACCATTATCTGTAACGGTCACCGTATAAAACCCAGATTGCAAGTTTTCAATGATTTGAAGATTTGAAGTATAGATAGTGGTTTAAATAGGTTGAGTTTCTTATATTAGCACATGGAACATACTACTACTACTACTATTACTTGTCCCCATTGCAATTGTACTGACCTTCAAAAGAATGGTCATAGAGAAAACGGGAGACAACGTTGGCGTTGTAAAGTCTGCAAAAAGAGTTTTCAACTTAGCTATAGCTATAGCTATAAAGCCAGAGAGCCCGGTGTTAAAGAACAAATTGACTCATTAATTCTCAATAGTTCAGGGGTTCGAGATACAGCAAGGATTTTAGGGATCAATAAAAATACGGTGATAGCTCACTTAAAAAAAAACGCTTCAAGTGAACCCTTATCTATTGAACAAGGAAGAAGTTCAAAGCCTTGATAATTTGGCAGTAAGTTTTCACTATACAGCAGAGGCAGATGAGTTTTGGTCTTATGTTGGCAGTAAGGCGAATCAAAGGTGGACTTGGTATGCGATGGATAAGCATTCCGGGATGATTTTGGCTTGGGTTAATGGAAAGCGTACCGATGAGAGCTTTGAAAAACTTCTGGATCTTCTTAAAGACATTCCCATTGGTGACTATTATACGGATGATTGGGGAGCTTATAGTAGGTCATTGCCAAAAAGCTTACATACTATTGGGAAAGATTTGACTTGGAAAATAGAACGGAAAAACTTGAATTTTAGAACGCATATCAAACGTCTTAATAGAAAAACCATTTGCTTTTCCAAAAATGAACAGATTCACGATAATGTCATTGGTATGTACATCGAAAAATACTATTATAAATCAGGAACTTATGGAGATCATCAGCCTATTTGACCCAGCACCGAAGTATAATTATCCGGACCTGACCAATTGTAAGCAAAATTTCCTGTGCCTCCATTGGATGTTAAGGAGATTGATCCTGAAAAATCTCCTTCGCAAAGAGGTAAGACTTCAATACTTAGAACTTCAATTAGCTCAGCATTAAAAACTTCAAAACAAGATTGTTTCTCACAATTATTCTGATCTGTGATTGTAACACAATAAATTCCTGCTTCAAGATTTTCAATAAATGAATCGCTACTTCCATTTTCCCATTCAATAATATAATTCTGAACTCCTACTGTACCTCCAGAGATACTAATATCAATTCTTCCGTCATCTCCACCAAAACAGCTTGTAGGAGTATCAATTCCAGTTATGATGATTTCTGATGGGGAATCAATTCTTATTTCTTCGATCTGTTCGCAGCCCTCACTGTCAGTTATGGTAATATAATTGATTCCGGCATGCAACATATTCGAATAAGATTCGGATTGACCATTCTCCCAATTATAGAAATAGGGATCAATACCGCCAGTAGCTTGAATTGTTGCTTCTGCAGTTGAGTCTGAAAAGCATTGTAGATCAGTTTTGCCAAGGACTTCTATTTGAAATCCCTCTTCTTGAATTACTATCCCCGTACCGGTATGAATACAGTTACGAATGTCGGTTACAGTATAATTAATTACTCCCGGGATAAATGAGTTTATCATTTCTCCGACTTGTCCATCTTCCCATTCTATTAAATAGGGCGACTCCCCACCAGTCACTTCCAAATTTATCAGAGCGGGTATGGTGGAAGCACAACTTATGGAATCCAACAAGATTAGATCAGAATTAATGGGAGGCGGATTGGTTATCTGAAATGATATCGTTTCTGTGCAACCCAGGGCATCTGAAACAGTGAGATTAAAATCTCCCGGTCCTAAATTTGCAATCAAACTATCTTGAGAATTATCACTCCATCGATAGCTGTATGGAGGAGATGAGCTTTCGATCTCAACAGATATTTGTCCATCATTTGCATCGTGACAGCTGATCTGACTTATCGTAGAGATAATGGAAATTGGCAAAGGGTCTCTAACTTTTACTGAATCTTCAACCGCACAACCAGGGTATCAATAACGCGTACGACCCAATTTCCTTGAGGAACCTGAAAGAAAACACCGGTATTATTTTCGAAAGTTAAGCTCGGATAAATTATCCTATACAGCAAGGGTTCATCATTATCTGAAGCATAGACCTGAACAAACACATTTCCATTACTATCACAGAGAGGTTGATCAATTTCAATGCTGTCAATTGTAGGTACACCTGCATTACAAACTAAAGTTTGACATCGAATTGTATCATAAGGACTGACACATCCAAATGCATTTACTGAACGCAAGATAATAGAAACTTCTTCTTCAGGTAAAAAACCTTGGAGGCTAATATTATTGTTGACCGTGGTCGATATCTTTAATCCATACCTGAGTAAACTGGTATCTTTTGTGGCCTGTATCCATGGAAAATTTTCGTTTATTCTGAATTCATAGCTTGTGGCATTCTGTCCATCTTCCCAACTAAAATTGATGGTACTTACACTTATTGAGTCACATGTTGTAATTGGTTTTTCCGGGAGAGGATAAGCTTCAACCCAAATTGAATCAATATATTGACAATTATAACTATCTGTAAAGTTGATATAATAGTGCTGTGTACTTGCTGGTCTGATTTTAACATCCTTACATGTTGGGCAATTTACTCCTTCTGTTGGAGTCCAATTATACTTTATGTCATATGTAGGTTTGAAGCTGATATGTCATTGAGTTAATTCTATATGATGTTCATCCTTTTGATCATCGATTACAATTAGCGTATAGTTTCCGTTTGATTTAGATCTTAGTGGGAATAACCAATTTTCCATAGATCCTTCAGGAAGATATTGACCTGAATAAGTTGGGTTGGACATATCCAAACTTCCTTCTATTGGATTTCCAAGATTTATGTTAGTACCACTAAAAACAGTAAAGCAAGTATTAATCAGACTATCGGGCTGATTGTCATTTGATGGTCGGTTTCCATTATCAGTACTTAGCTCCAGTATATTTTCATCAGGAGCTTGAAGATATATATCCAAGTCATTTAATCGTTGATGTATCAATGTATCAATACAAATTTCAGCAATCATATTTTTTTCCAAATAAGGATTGCTTATTCCGTTGACCAATATAGTAGACTGAATAATGCTGTCGTTTTCATTACTCATAACCGATACTGAATTAAAAAAAGTTTGTTCTTCAGTAATTGATATTAAATCATCAATCTCTATTACAACGTCTTGCGCTTGATTCGTACAGGTAAAAAGAGAATCTTGAACAGAAATTAGTTTCAGTCTGTTTTCGCTAATAGGAATTGAAATTGTATCTGTATTACAAATATCAGTTTGAATTTCTAAATAGATATATTCTGTTTCTTCATCGACTTGATCATCTATTCCAATAATTTCAATGTTGGTTGAATTAAATCCTTTTGGGATAAATGCAGTTAATATCATTTCAAAATCTTCACCCTCTAAGGCAATTGATTCAAGGTCGGGATCATCCAGTGCTCTAATTTGAATCGGAAAATCAGAACTTACGGGATGAGGGAGAGAAACCTGTAATATTCCAGCCTGACAAGACTCTGAAATGCCGCCGTCGACTCCAGGATTAATAATATTGACCAATAGTGAGCCGGTACTAAAACTCTTTTCCTCTAAAAATACTGCTGAATCAAAATCTCCCAACCTTCCATCTGCAATGGCCATTTTTATAGTATATATTTCACAAGGAATAACGGCTGCCTCAGCTACAAAAACGTCGAGAAATGCATTATATATTGGTGTAGAACCAGCTGGGGTCTCATTGTAGTACGTTGAAAAATCAAGAGAACCTAATGGATCTTCGCAATAAGGGTCAGCTTGATTTTGAGGACCCGGTGATCCACTATTAACATAATTAACCGATACCGGATAATTCAGAAATGTATTCATCTCCGTATCAGCGGGGTCAGGAATCAAAGCTATATTTTTAAAATTATAGTTTCCTCCTTCTGGATTTGGACCGTTTATAAAAAAGCCAAAGACATCATTAGTGCTCGAACAAACAAACTCTGGATATTCTTCTGATGCAAAAACATATCTGAATCTGAGTGTGTCAGATGTTGGGATAAATGTTATCTCGTATTTAGCAATATCAATTAGATCAATATTGTTAACAAGCAGATTTTCAAGATCAGTATCATTAAGCGTGTCTTGTGTCGTGTCTTCATTTGCTATTTCTTCCGTCTTTTTTGAAGCGTCTGAAGCATGTCCTGTGGTCATGATTATTCCTCTGTCAATACCGATCACATCTGATGCATTAGAAAAAACTCCTACGGCCTTGGGGTCTCCTGTAAATTTTATGTCGATAATTCCAACACCATTACCAAGGAAAACGCTTTCTATGATGTTATCATATTTTAACGGAATAGTATGTCCGGGATCTACGTCTATTTGACCCAGTGTACGGACCGGAGAAAAGAAAATAAATAGATTAATTATTAGTACAAGTTTCTTCATGAACTTAATCCTCTGAAAATCTGAACGTTATGTTTTTAGGATTTCGATTTCTTAAAATGAAAATCAAACTATAAAACTACAATTATTGAAGCAAATATTATGATTTTTTTTAATATGTATTTCTACTTTAGTATGTCTTTATCTAAGGCCTTTTAATCGATAATATTAGCGTTATGCTTCTATATTTCGTTAGCTTTGTAACTTAATTATGCATTAATATCTTATGTTCTTTCAGAATGATTAAGATTTGATATTATTGTTCATCAACGTTTAAATATTCATGAAGCAATTTTTTAAGTTCTTGTTTGCCTCTTGCCTAGGGACATTTTTAGCTCTTGGTACCATATTCTTTGCCTTTTTTGTACTTGGGAGTATGTTTTCAGTAAAAGACACAAAAATTGAGAGAAACTCAGTTTTATTGCTTGAGTTTAACAGCCCAATTCCGGAAAAAACCGGCAACGTACAGCAATCTCCATATTCTTTCGAGACGAATAATAGCATTGGCCTACACCGGATTAAGAAATTGATTAAGCACGCACAAAAGAATTCCAGTATAGAAGGAATTGTTTACAAGGCAAACCCTTCAACTCCAATAGGAATGGTAGCTGCTAGTGAGCTTAGTGGTGCCTTACGTGAATTCAGAGATTCAACCGACAAGTTTATATACAGTTATGGCGACTTTTTTACTAATAAATCCTATTTGTTGGCTTCAGGATCAGATTCAATTTTTATCAATCCTAATGGGATGATCGAAATGAATGGTTATGCTGCTATGATTCCATTTTTTAAGGATATGTTGGAAAAAGTCGGTGTAAGTATGAATATCTTTTATGCCGGAAATTATAAGAGTGCAACTGAACCTTACAGAAGAAATGACATGAGTCCGGCAAATAAAGAGCAAACTCGAGAATATCTTAATGATAATTTTAATCTCTTTGTTCAGGAAATATCACAAGCAAGGAATATTTCAGAAGACTATATTTTAGAAATTGTAAATGCGCTCGATTTTGATAATATTCCGGAAGCCATAGAAAATGGATTAATAGACGGATCTGTTTACTGGCATGAATTTGAAGATAAGTTGAGAGATCTGTGTGGCTTATCTGAAGGAAAATCAATCAACTTTATTGATATCAATGAATACAGTTCTAAAGTTACGCTGAAGAGAGGAAGTTCAAAAAATAGAATTGCAGTTGTATATGCTGAAGGAAATGTAGTTTATGACAGTGAAGAAAAAGGAGTTATCAGTGAAAAGAAGTATAACAACATCTTCGACAAGATTAGACGCGATAAGAAAGTAAAAGCTATTGTATTACGGGTTAATTCACCGGGTGGGAGTGCATTTTCTTCCGATGCTATATGGAAAGAAATCGAAGAGCTTAAGTCTCAAGATATTCCTGTAGTGGCCTCATTCGGGAATTATGCTGCTTCAGGAGGTTATTATGTAGCTGCTGGAGCTGATAAGATTGTATCACACCCTCAGACATTAACAGGATCAATTGGAGTCTTTACAATGTTTCCAAATTATTCAGATTTATTTGAAGATAAGTTGGGGATTCATTTCGATACGGTGAAAACAAATCCGCATGCTATTCCATTGTCTCCATATTATGATCTTGATGAAAGACAATCTAACGCTCTTACTAATTACACAGATGCTTTATATTCTAAATTTCTCGGAATTGTAGCTGAGGGGAGAGGGAAAAGCAAGGAGGAAATCCATGAAGTTGCTCAAGGGAGAGTATGGACTGGAGCCAGAGCATTCAACAATGGCCTTGTTGATACATTGGGAGGTTTGGATTTAGCAATTGAAATAGCAGCAGAATTGGCTGAAATAGAAGATGACTATAAGTTGAGTGAATATCCTAAAATACAAAAGGATATATGGGAAGAGCTTTTGACAGAAATTATGAAACAACAGAACGCCAAGGTCAAATTAAATTCTCTTGAAAAACAGCTTCTGTCAGATTATTCTGAATTGAGATTCATGTTCAGATTTCGAGAGCCTCTTGCAAGACTTCCATATATGATTAACCACTAGCTGGAGTTAATCTCTAAACTTTTTGGCCGCTTTAATGATTACTCTAAGTGATTGATCATATGTAAGATAGCTCCACATCCAATTTAATAAAACAAAGATTTTATTCTTAAATCCTATAAGAGAAAGTAGGTGTACAAACAGCCAGAGCACCCAAGCTATAAAACCACTCATAAATATTCTAGGCAAATCTGCAACGGCTCTGTTCCTCCCTACAGTTGCAAGGGACCCATAATCTTTGTAGGTAAATTCCTTTTCAGCGCTCTTAATAAAATTATGAGCTAAGTTTTTTGATTGTTGTATAGCTACTTGAGCCACTTGAGGATGCGCTTGAGGGAATGATGGTGTTTCCATATAACAGATATCTCCTATAGCGAAGACATCATTCATATTTTCAATTTGATTGCATCTGTTTACTTTAATTCTATTCCCATAGCAAAGTGTTTCTGCCGGGATGCCTTCAATTTTGTTAGCAATTATTCCCGCGGCCCAAATGACCTTGTGAGCTCTAATCTTATCTCCATCTTGAGTTGTGACGTGAACACCATCAAACGAAACAACTCTTTTGTCGAGCATTACTTTTATATCTAGTTTTTCTAGAAAATTTAGTGCTTTTGCACTGGCTTTTTCTGACATTCCCAGCAATAATCTTTCTCCACCATGAATAAGATAGATATCTACTTCTTTTTCATTGAGTTCAGGATAATCTTTTGGGAGAATATATTTTTTCATTTCTCCCAAGGCACCTGCTAATTCGACGCCAGTTGCACCACCTCCGACTATTACGATATCTATAAATCCCTGACGTTTTTCATATTCGGGTGTCATGAGAGCTAGTTCTAAGTCGCTCAAAATTGCATTTCTTAATGTTAGAGATTCAGAGAGTGATTTTAATCCGAATGTTTGTTTTTCAAACTCACTATTTCCGAAAAAATTCGTCTTTGCGCCACATGCTATGATGAGCTTATCATAATAAATACGTCCTAAAGAAGTACTGACCGTTTTACTTTTGTCATTAACCTGAGTAACCTCAGCAATTCTTATATGTACATTATTATTCTTTTGAAAAGCCTTTCTCAAAGGGTATATAATAGAACTTGGTTCGAGACCAGCCATTGCAACCTGATAGAGAAGTGGTTGAAATTGGTGATAATTGAATTTATCTAGTAGAACAATTTGGAAGTTCTTTTCCGATAATTGTTTTGCAAGGTTAAATCCGGCGAATCCAGCACCGATTATGACCACTCTGGGATGATTACTATCTGGTATATTTAACATTATTAGAATTAAAACATAAATTTATAATGTTTGTTTATTAAGTTAATCTTCCTGCCAAATGTCTGAAATAATACCCATATTCCCTTTGGGACTCGTTGCTTTTCCAGGTGAAAAACTTAATCTGCACATATTTGAAGAAAGGTACAAACAGTTGATTCAGGATTGCGCTAAAAACAATTTTAATTTTGGAATTCCACCTTACAATAATGGTATAGTAGGAGAGATTGGAACAGAGATGAAACTCAAGAAGATTGTAAGGACTTTTGATGATGGTCGGATGGATATAAGTTCTTTGGGAAAGAGACCCTTCAAAATAGTTGAATTGTTTGAAACTTACCATGACAGACTTTACTCCGGAGCTGAAATAGAATATTTGAATGACGAAGGAGACACCAATTTGGACAAATTAAAAAAGGTCCTCAGTTTAATAAAAGAGCTTTATGATGTAATGCAGATTAAAAATGAATTACCAGAATTGGGGACATCTTTTAGAATCTATTCCATCGCTCATAATATTGGTTTGAGTTTTGACCAGGAATTAGACTTGCTTCATTTAAGACATGAAGAGCAACGGCTGGATTTTGTCCAATCTCATCTTGAACACCTTATTCCTCTTGCTCGAAACATGGAATCCTTACGGAAAAAGATAAAAATGCATGGTCATTTTAAGAACATGCTTGCTCCAGATCTTAAGAAAAAATAAATTTTATCTCCCTACGAAGTAAATATTAAAGGAAAATATGTGAGAGACTTGGACACCGGAAACACTTCCAATATTGGTCAAAGCATAATCTAAATTAATCCGACCTAAAGCAAGCCCTAATCCTATATTTGGCGTGAATTCTAAAGACCTGTCTGTAGATGAGGTTTCGTTAATTGTACGCTGAATATTTCCGAATCCAGTTCGTAAGAAGACTTGTTTATTATATGAAAGTTCAATTCCAAATGTCGGATCCAGAGCAAGATTTTCACCACTGAATACTCCGGATTTGGTACCATCAGAAGATATCCTTAAATCGACTTCCAATAAATATGACATTTTACCGGAAGTGTTTATTGTATAAGCTGCTGCCATTACAATTTTAGGTAGAGCGATTTCAGTGCTATTTACTGGAATGACATTACCGGTTTTCTCGAATTCTATAGCTTCTTCAGGTGTAAGTGAAAAGCTCCAATTATTAACGGTTGTCGTAATATCACGACCCATTAATGCAAATTCAAAATTCCCTTTCTTGTATATAGCACCCAGATCAAAACCAAACCCGAATGCAGATCCAAATGTGCCTATATTTCTATAGATAACTTTTGCTGATCCTCCCAGGGCAATTCCACTTGCACCTAACTTTTGTCCAAATGAAAGTAGAAAGGCGTAGTCTGCAGCTGAAAAATTAGTAACTCTATTGTAATCTACAGTTCCATCCGGTCCTATTAAATTAAGGGTATTAGGTATATTGTCGACGCCCATGCGTATTATCGTCATACTACCAAAGGCATTATTTTTATCATTAAAGGTTTTACCTAATCCGATGTAATCGTAATTGGCAATTCCACCAAACCAACTGGCATGCATGGCTGAAACCTGAAGAGGTTTATTCACCTTTGTTAATGCAGCAGGGTTCCAATAGGCTGCTGTTATATCATCTGTAGAAGCAGCAACACTGCCAAACATTCCATGTGCTCTCGCGCCTACACCAATGTTGAGGAATTCATTGACAAATTTTACATCTGCCTGAGTGTGTGCACTTTGAAATATCAAACTGAAAGTGCTAATCAGGATTAATCTAATGGCTAAGGCGTAAAAATTCATTGATCAAATATATTAAATAAAATTATAATATGTTTATTTGTATATTAGCTTAACAGACATAATATAAACGGGTAAATTCTTATTTTAAATGTAAATATGATACAAAGATGAAAAGAATAATAGGCATAATTGTCGGCTTCATTCTAGGAATAATAATTGTTTCGGGTGGACATATGCTGTCAACTCTAAATTATCCACCACCTTCAGATTTGATAATTCATGACAAAGAAGCATTGAGGAACTATATTCAGAATATGCCAAATTCTGCAGTTTCATTTGTCATTCTTTCTCATTTTCTTGGTAGTTTTTTTGGATCATTTGTTTCTGCAAAAATTTCTAACGACTATAAATTTTACATCGGATTATTTGTAGGGTCTTTATTTATTATTGCTACAATCGCCAATAACCTTAATATGCCTCATTCATTGAACTTTGGAATTCTGGATATTTCATTGACGGTGATTGCTGCTTATTTTGGAGCAAGGATGGGTTCTAAGAACGGGATTAATTCAGAACTTTAAAAAGGAATTCCTGATAAAGGCCTAAGCTATCTGCTCTTTTTGCATCTACACCTTTGGACCTTTTGTCCATTTCCAATAAACATGTAAAAGCGATTTTTAGTTGTGGCAAACTGTAGAGTTTTGCAGCTTGTTTGTATTCTGAAGCGAAAAAGGGATTTATTTTTAGCTTGGATGCCACGATCCTATTATCCTCATTTTGAAATTTTTTAGCCAGAAAGAGCTTATTGAAATAGTTATAGAGGCTGGCGATATTTCTTTGAATGGGGTTCGCTTTTTCATTTTGACTGAAATGTTTAACAATTCTATACGCCTTCGATTTATTTTTTGCTCCAATAGCTTTTTGTAATTCGAATATGTTGAAGTCTTTATTGATTCCAATATATTGTTGAATATGATCCGTTGATATGGATGTCCCTTTTTCAAGATTGATTGCCAATTTTTCTATTTCATTAGAAATTTTAGCGAGATCATTCCCTAAATATTCACTTAGTAAAGCCGTAGCTTTTGAATCAATATTTAAGCCTTTTTCAGAAGCAATAGAGTTGATATAAGGTGGGATCTGATTATCATATAATTTTTTTGCATCAAGAATAGAAGCATTTTTTTTGAGTGCATCCCAAAGTTTCTTTTTCCTTTTGTCAAGCTTTTTATGTTTGAATGACAGAATCAGAATACTTTGAGTCGAAGGATTTTCAAAATAGGCTTGAAGGTTATCGATATCCTTTAATTCTTGTGCCTCTTTAACTATTACGACTCTATAACTGGCCATCATTGGAAATTGCATAACCTGATCCAGAATCTGTTTTGAATCAGTCTCCTTTCCATATAGTACGATTTGATTGAAAGCTTTTTCAGATTCTTCAAGAATTTGCTTTTCAGCATAATCAATGATTACATCAATGAAATAGACTTCTTCAGACTGTAGAAAGTAAATCGGAGCAAATTCTTTTTGCTTAAGTTGATTGAGGATATTTGTGTAATTCACTGGATTCGTTGAACGACAAATTTACTAATTAAATAAAGTTCCTATATTTCAACTCAAGAGAATCCGTTAATTACTTAAATAGTAATAAAAAAAATGATGAAATATATAATACTGATTGTAATGCTAATTGCCTCATTTCAACTTAGTGCCCAGCATGAAAAAGATACTGCCGAAGATTTTAATTCTATAGAGTATGTCATAACAACACTCTATAGTGTCATATCCGGAGATGCTGGAGTAGAAAGAGATTGGGATCTTTTCAAATCCTTATTTACTGAAAATGCAAAGTTGATACCGGCCAACAGACCAAAGGAAGGTATTAGAAAAGCGAACTATATTAGTCCAGAACAATATGTTGAAAGCGCTGGAGCATATTTAAAAGAAAATGGATTTCATGAAATTGAAATAAATAGGGTAGGAGAGGTCTTTGGAGACATGGCTCATCTCTTTAGTACCTATGCAGGTTACAGGTCAAATGAAGATACAGAACCATTTGTAAGGGGAATAAATAGTATTCAACTAATGAACGACGGAACGCGATGGTGGATAGTAAATATTTACTGGATGCCTGAAGATGATCAAATGCCAATTCCCAAAATGTATTTACCAAATTAAAATCAGAAAATGTATCTGTTTTTAAACTTTTATACCCTAAAATATTGTATTATAGAGTAAGGGCAGTTAGTAACGTATTTCAATCAATTAAAACCGACAAATTATGATGAACGAAGAAGTAAGACGAATTATGACTAAAGATCCTGTAGTTGTAAGCCCTGATCAAAGTGTTACCGAAGTTGAAAAGATTATGATTAACCAGAGATTAAATCAACTCCCTGTTGTTGTTGACGGCAAATTGGAAGGTATAATCACAACCTATGACCTATGGAGAGATGAAAAAGAATCAGGTAACCATAAAGACAAAAAGGTCTCGGATGTCATGAATCGAAATGTAATCAAGATTACACCTTTAGATAAGGTGGGCACTGCGGCTGAATTATTTATGGATAAAAGATTTAAAACACTTCCTGTCGTTAATTTAAGAAATGAGCTGAAAGGAATAATTACATCTTTTGATGTTTTAAGACATTGCTTGACTGAAGAATATCCGCGACCAATTTTATATCAAGAGGTATTTGAGCAGAGCTAGCATAAATCTCTTTTAGTATTCTTTTTCTATGGTGCTTTGAAATTGGAAACTATTCCATTCATTTTCCAATAATTGTTCTCTTTTCCGTATAACTCTATCCATGAGCATGTGAATTCGAAGGGCAAGCCCGGATTACTATTTTCGCCATATTTGTTTCCTTTTGCAAAAATTTGTGCAATGACCCATGCAAGAGTACCATCGTCAGAGATATTTATTATGGGTCTAATTAAATCATCATAAACGGTATAATCTCGAGAAGCTAAAATCTGTTCAATCATTGTACCTGTTTGGTCACCAACTAAGATTGATACTTCTCCATCTCCGACAATGGTCATCGTGTCGCTTTGCTGCATTTTGATAATAGCAGGTGTTCCAAAAAAATGTCCATCTATTATTGTGCGATGATGGCGCATCAGTTTTTGTTCTTCTGTCAACAGTGGTTCTGGAGCTTTGAAATCTGAAATAGAACCTTCATTGAATTCTATTTTCTGAATTCGGTATTCAAAAAGCCGCTCACCGTCATCAATTAAAATAGCATATGGCATTCTCACCCCTGATACTTCACGCCAATCATCAAATTCGAAAGTAATATTTGCTTCTTCTTCTCTTATTATTTCCATTCCGAGCGGAAAATCATTTTCCTTGTAATAGAAATTGAAAGTTGGATTCTCAGATTTACTACTTAACATGTAGCAATTCTGTCCTTTAAATTCTGAATGTGTAACTGATTCATGTTCAGGATGAAGTTGATCAAAAAATAAAATTTGAGCATGAAACTGATGCCCAAGAATAATACCTCCGACTATGGAGGAAACTTCTTTTTCTTCTGATCCATTAAAGGACCATATGTATTTTCCTTCAATTCCTTGAACAATAGTTCTGTCAACATAGATTCTTTGAAAGATGGCCCTTTGCGGATCATGATATAGAGTTTTGGTCTTATAAGTTAAGCCGTCTGAAACTTGAACTTCAGCTTCAGTTTTGATTGTAACTATATTGGATATATTTTCAATTGTACTCAGCTTGTTGATCCAGGGAAGACCAAGCTGTTGGGTGTGAGCAATTACTGAAAATAGGAATATACTCGAAATGATATGAATTATCCTTATGTATATTAGCTTATCCATAAATTGAATCTTGTTTGAATTTACGTTCATTTTATTTTCATTTTTCACTTTAATACTTCATAAGACAACTCTACCATTCCATCTTTATACGCAGTTACATCTTTCAGATGCAGTTGCTGTTCTTCACCGATGTAATCAAAAAACAATCTTCCATCTCCCAGGATAATGGGCATGATTGAAATTATTATTTTATCCGCCAGATTTAATTTGATAAATTCTTTGGTAAGCATTGCTCCTCCCACCATCCAGATGTTTGGATAGTTAGGTTTTAGCTGGACATTAATAAGTTTTTCCAACTCTCCAGAATAAAATTCGACGTTTTTTCTGTCTGTTTTAATATTCCTTTTAGTCAGTACGATAACAGGAACATCACCATAGGGCCAACCGAGTCTAAGAGCATGTTCATAAGTTCCAGATCCCATAACATAGCAGTCAATTGATTTTATGAATTCAGCGATAAGATCATCGGTTAATGTCACTCCTTTTTCATAATTGTCCGAAGATTTAAGCCAAGAAACATTATTATCCTTTTTGGCAATAAAGCCATCAAGGCTGGAAACCATATGTATTGTTACCTTGGATGAGTTCGGTTCCATTTTTAAATTATGTTTAAGATTTAAACTTAAGTATTGTATTCAGTTTCAATGATAGTATATCCAAATATTCTCTTCTCTATATTCACCGACCTTAGAATCAATATCTATTCTAATAGGATTTAGGGCTCCTAAGACTTCATAGGAACCTGATTTTGTAATCTTCTTGTTCATCAATTGTTCCCAAAATTTTATATCTCTTTTTACATTCATAGAATTACTGCAAATACCTAGAATTTTAGCATTACTCTTTAGATGTGATCTAATCCAAGGATCATATATTTTATTATCTTTTCTAAATTTAATGTGTTCAAGCATAGGCATGTATGGATATTGATGTTTGAATGTCGGTCTGATCGGAAGGACAAAATATTTTAAATCTTTCTCCCTCATAATTCTTTTTCCTTCATCAATAAATAATTGACTCAATCCTTTTCCTTGATTATGTCTGGTAATGATTATCTGAAGACCACCCAGACAATTTTGTTGTGTATTGTTTTTAAAATCCTGGATACCTTTTTTAATAAGCCAATCCCATCCTTCATTTGGTAAATCACTTATGGGTTTATCCCAAAAAAAGGTACTGTACAAATAAATCCAATAATATTTTCTTCTTCATCAATAAGGAAACGTTGGAATTCCGGAAAGGAATTTTCCACCTTGGTCCAATATTCTTTGACAACGTCTGATTCATGAATTATTTTAGGAAAAGCTTCTCTTACAATTAATTTGTATTGCTGTTTGAGACCAGGAGCTAGTTCATCATAATTTACAAATTTGTTCATTTGATTATTCCTGTTGGTATAAGAAGATTTTTCAAATAAAAACTATATATCAGCCACTATTATGATTTTATTTAAATCCATTAGTAATAATAGTTTCTGCTGGTTTCCCTTGTGGTGTAAAATTTCTGCTTTTCCTAGGCCCTTTGTTTATATAATCACTTCTCATTTGCCAGATGTGAACCCCGGCAAACCATTCTTTATTCCAAACTGTTTTAAAAAAAGCATCGTAACAATTAGCTTGAGTTTCGGCTGAAAATATTTTATTGTAGGTCTTCAAACCAAAGTGGACCTGTAGGTCTTCAAACCAAAGTGGACAATAAGTGAATAAAATTAAGTTACACTTTTAAAAGTTAAATTGAAATATTTTTGTCTGCGTTTTTTAAATGTTTTGTGTTTACATAATTTTCTTCTCTTCAGTTTTTCTTCTTTTAATCCATAATAAACATCTGCTGGTGTCAAGTTTTGTAAAGATTCATGATATCTGTGATGGTTATAATATTTTACAAATTGTGAAAGAGGAAAACTCAATTCACCTGGGCTGTAATAATGATCCAGTTTAATTACATTTTTCATCGTTCTGTGATACCTTTCAATCTTGCCTTGCGTTTGAGGATGACCAGGTCTTCCTCTCACATGTTTAATTTTGTAATCATCCAAATAAGAGCTCAACTCTTGACTTAAATAACAAGATCCATTATCAGATAATAACTTAGGCGGTTTATTCAAATTTACATTTGAATGGTTTAATGCCTGATTCAAAGTATTTTTTACATCAAGGGTTTTCATCGTTGAGCACAACTCCCAACTTATAATGTACCTAGAATAATCATCTAATATAGTCGATAGGTAATACCATCCCCAGCCAATGATTTTGAAATAAGTAAAATCAGTTTGCCACATTTGATTGACAGTTGTTGTTTTGTCTTTAAATTCATCTGCGGCAGATATCAGATCATAATGAGGAGGGTTTATCAGTCCAGCAGATTTCAATATTCTGTAACCACTGCTTTCGCTTATAAAGTATTGATTCTCATCAGTATACCTGCAAGCCAATTCTCTACAAGAAAGCTCTGAAACTTCCAGTGCCAGATTCAATATATTAGACCTGATCCGATCAGGAATCTTGTTCCAGTAATGCTTCCTTGTACTTTTCTTTTCCTCTAATCCTACAATTCCATTTTCCCGATATTTCTTATACCAGTTGTAAAAGGTTGATTTGTGAATACCGATTTCTTTAAGCGTTCGTCTAATGCTCCATTCAGATTGCTCAGCAATTCTGATCAATTCCATTTTTTCTTTTGCTGTAAATCGCATATACTTCTTGAATTTTATTTTACTCCATTCAAGCTTTTTTTAAGCACACGATTTTTCAGGGTAAGTTCTGCTACTACCTCTTTAAGGTCTTGATTTTCTGTCTTTAGATGTTGAACTTCTGAAGTATTGGCTTCACGTTCTGTGTCTCCCTTTAAACGTTTCTTCCCTGCTTCCATGAAATCTTTACTCCACTTATAATATAGTGGTTGTGAAATCTCTTCTCTTCTACAAAGAGAAGCAACACTTTGTTCTCCTCTTAATCCTTCAATGACTATTCTAATCTTTTCTTCTGTAGAAAATTTACGTCTTGTCCTTCTTTTTACATCTCGGACATAAGATTCTGCTGATTTGTTTTTCTTGTTCATAATAAAGTGAATTTAATAGTTATGTATAACTTAATTTTATTCACTTAATGGTCCACTTTTATTTGACGATTTACACCTTTAAGGTCTTGATTTTCTGTCTTTAGATGTTGAACTTCTGAAGTATTGGCTTCACGTTCTGTGTCTCCCTTTAAACGTTTCTTCCCTGCTTCCATGAAATCTTTACTCCACTTATAATATAGTGGTTGTGAAATCTCTTCTCTTCTACAAAGAGAAGCAACACTTTCTTCTCCTCTTAATCCTTCAATGACAATTTTAATTTTTTCTTCTGTAGAAAATTTACGTCTTGTCCTTCTTTTTACATCTCGGACATAAGATTCTGCTGATTTGTTTTTCTTGGTCATAGTAAAGTGAATTTAATAGTTATGTATAACTTTTAATATTTCACTTAATGGTCCACTTTTATTTGACGATTTACAGCACAATGACAGTTGAAGTAATAGAAACCATTGATTTTCATGGATTTAAGGCTGTTATTCCTAAAGTTACAGGATCAGCTCATTTTGTATCTGAAAATATGTTTTGCTTTGACCCTAAAGACCCTTATAATGAAGGATTTATATTTCGCTAAGTCATTTTTCAATTTTTGATCTTCAATAAAATCCTTCCTCTTTTAGCTGCTCAACTTTAATGCTCGTATAATATCTCAATTTTTGAATCGTTAGATATCCAACTCTAAGTCAAAATACACTTATCATGAAATCATCATTCATATTATTCGTGTTTTTAACTTCCTTTCACAGTCTTTTACAAATGGCTTCTATTCCTTATCTGGATAATTTTGAAGAGGCAATAGAATTATCAGAAACATCTGGAAAGAATATATTAATGATTTTTAGCGGTTCAGATTGGTGCCGTCCTTGTATTCAGTTTAGCAAGCAGATTCTTCAAAATGAGTCGTTCATAAATTATGCTGAAGAAGAATTGATTATTTTATATCTGGATTTTCCGGCTAAGAAAAAAAATAAACTTTCGAAGGAGCAAAGAGCCCACAATGAATCTCTTGCTGAACGATTTAATTCTTCAGGGTCCTTTCCCAAAATCATTCTATTAGATCATGAAGAGAATATCCTAGGTAAAATTGATTTCCGAAACCAAGGTCCTGAGAAATTCGTCGTTCAATGCAAAAAAATACTTTCCTGATGTATTGAGTTTAGAACTGGACGTCTTTATCTAAAATTTTGCCGTCTCTGTTAACTTTTACTCTAACTTTTTGACCTGGATTGAAAGCGCCCAATGCCTTCATATAAGACATCATATCGACGATTTCAAGTTGCCCCATTTGAACAACAATATCCCCTTTGACCATTCCGGCGTTATCAGCAGGTCTTCCTTCTCTAACACCATCAATACGCATTCCTTTACCATCAAACAAATAATCCGGAATGACTCCCAATGTGACTTTAAAATCCGGCGCCTCGGTTGATTCGTCTTTTGTTTTGGTAAACTCAATTTTACCTTTTGAATTAAGGCTATCATTTATAAGACTTATAAACGCAACGATATCCTCAATACCGGCATAGTTGATTTTATCATGATCATCACTTGGCTTGTGATAATCCTCATGCTGTCCCGTAAAAAAGTGTAGGACAGGAATATCTTCTAAATAAAATGAAGTATGATCTGAAGGACCAATACCGGACTCCTTAATACTAAATTTAAATATAGGTGAACGGACACTCTTAAGTGCTTTATCCCACACGGGAGATGTTCCGGTTCCATAGATAGCCAATTGACGATCTTCATTCAATCGTCCTACCATATCCATGTTAATCATATAGTTAATATCATCCAATTCTAGAGGACTATTATCAACAAAGAAATTGGAACCCCACAATCCCTTTTCCTCCCCTGAAAAAGCAAGAAATAAAAAATTGCTGTTCATTTTAGTTTTAGAATAATATCCTGCCAATGCCAACAGAGCAGCTACGCCACTTGAATTATCATCAGCACCATTATGAATTTCCGGTTCACCAATATGAAGCGATCCTTCACCACCGTATCCAAGGTGATCATAATGTGCACCAATTATTATGGTGTGATCAGAGTTATTATTAATAAAAGCTCCTACATTCCTTCCTTTAATAGTAGGATCATCAGGATTATCTTCTAAAGCGTGTGGATTAGACTTGATTGTCTTTTTGAAAAATTGGTAATAAGGATCTTTAGTTTGAAATATTCCTTCCAGTCCTAAATCCTGAAACCTTTTCTTAATATAGCTTGCCGCAAGTCTTTCTCCTTTCGTTCCAGTTTCACGTCCTTCTAGCTCATCTGATGACAAATATTCTACATCTTGTTTTAAAAAATTAAGTTCTGAAGAGCTAACAAGGGTTTTAGTCGATTTACACGCAGAAAGTGCAATAACAAAAACTAATATTAACAGTTTAATTATGTTTCTTTGCATTTCTTTTTTAATAAATAGTTATAAATGAAAATCTATCCAACATATCTGATTTTAGTATCATTCTTAATACTTGCCTCATGTAATGAGGCTAAAAAATCAGATAATTCTGCCGAAACAAAGATCGACAAAACTGTCGCAAATGTAGAAGAAAATTCTTTACAATACCCACAAGAAAAACATTTAAAAAACATCCGGCAATTGACTTTTGGAGGAGACAATGCAGAAGCTTATTGGAGCTTTGACGATAGCAAACTTGTTTTTCAGGCGAACAACAAAAGATGGGGTGTGGAATGCGATCAAATTTATTACATAGATGCAAACTCCAGTTTGGATTCTATTATAGTACCTCCCCTATTGAGTACTGGAAAAGGCCGAACAACATGTAGCTATTTTATGCCTGGCAATAAATCAATAATTTATGCTTCAACTCATCTAGATAATGATAATTGTCCTCCGACTCCAGAAAGAAGAAGTGACGGAAAATATGTCTGGCCTATCTATGAAAGCTTTGATATTTTTACTGCTGACCTTGAAGGAAATATTCTCAATCAATTAACAGATACTCCTGGGTATGATGCTGAAGCTACTCTTAGTGCTCAAGGTGACAAAATCGTTTTTACTTCTATGAGAACCGGTGATCTTGAATTGTACACTTGTGATCTTGACGGTTCAAACGTTCATCAAGTTACTGACCAGTTAGGATATGATGGTGGAGCATTTTTCTCTCCAGATGGTTCGAAGTTGATATTTAGAGCATCAAGGCCTCAATCAGATGAAGAAATTGCAGAATATAAATCTTTGTTGGATGAAGGTTTGGTTCAACCGACCGAAATGGAACTTTATGTCTGTAATGTTGATGGCTCATCACTTATAAAAATTACAGATCTTGGAAATGCCAATTGGGCTCCATTTTTTCATCCTTCAGGAGGAAAAATCATCTTTTCTTCAAACCATAATTCAGAACGCGGATTCCCATTCAATTTATTCATGGTAAATATTGATGGAAGTGGATTAGAGCAGATCACCTTTGATAAAACATTTGATTCTTTTCCGATGTTCTCTTATGACGGAACCAAACTTGTATTTGCATCAAATAGAAATAACGGAGGAATCAGAGATACAAATCTATTCCTAGCCGATTGGGTTGACTAAAAAAAATATAATGTCCGAGCTTAAAAATAGAGTATCATGGATTAAAAGATTACAAGAACGATGGGGTGTCTCCGCTTCGCGTGTTTTTATTATTCTTGTAGTATTTGCACTTACGGGTTTCACTATCATGTTTCTTAAAAAACCTGTTGTGGCATATTTTGTAGAGGATGGCAATCAAAATATCATCTTTACAATATTGTATTTTATTTTAATATTGCCCGTATACAATATTTTCCTTCTGATTTACGGTTTCTTATTAGGTCAGTTTTCTTTTTTCTGGGAATTTGAAAAACGCTTTTTCAGACGTCTTATTGGAAGATCAAAAAAATAAACAGCATGTATAAAAAGATACTCTTTTGGGGATCGGTAACCATTGCTGTTTTACTAGTTCTGTTTATTGTTATTTTAAATATTATTTCAAGCACTTTGAACAGTCCAGATTATGCTATAAAAGCCTACTTTGAAGATCTTAATGTAGAATATCAAATCCATAGAACTGATTATAATGGTAGAGAATTAAGATATGTTGAGACCGGTATTCAGGAAGATTCAATTCCATTACTTTTTTTCATCCATGGTGCTCCCGGCAGTTGGGATGCTTTTAAAGAATACCTTGCGGACTACGATTTGAATAGAGCCTTTAGGCTCATCTCTATGGATAGAATCGGATATGGAGGCTCCTCACTAGGGAAGTCAGAATCCGATTTAACAATACACGCAGACGCTGCATTACATATCTTAGAAAAATATAACCCTTCGGAATGTATCGTTATCAGTCATTCGTATGGTTCTCCGATTTCTGCAGTAATGGCAACTAGAAAACCAGACAAGATTCAAGGACTTGTTATGTGTTCTCCTGTTAATGACTATATCAGCGAACCTCTTAAATGGTATGCCAAACTAGCAAACTGGAAAATAGTCAGATGTGTGATGCCCGCCATTGTTAATGTTGCAACAGATGAAAAAATAACGCATAAAACTTCTCTTAAAAACATTGAAGCCATTTGGAGTCATGTCAAATGTCCGGTTTTCCATTATCATGGAAATGAAGATATATTGGCCCCTTACAACGGAAATGTAGAATGGAGTCATAACTATTTAAAAAATGCCCCTCTTACTGTGAGAACTGAAGAAGAGGCGGGCCATTTACTAATATGGTTCAAAGCGGAAACTTTCAAAAATATTATTATTGATTTTTATCGTTCAATTTGAAAATACAAACATGTTTAGATTTCTAATTTTAATTGCACCTATTCTACTATTATCATGCAATCAGGATAATTCTGATGATGGTCAGGTTATAGGAGAAACAATTCAAAAACATCTACAAGAATTATCCAGCAATATTTATCAAGGGCGGATGCCATGCACAACTGGTGAAGACTTAACAATCAATTATCTGGTTAATGAGCTGAAGAAAATGAATCTGAGTATTCCTGAAGAATATGGTTATTTACAAAATGTACCGCTGTTGACTATTGATGGTCAAATGTCTGATGAGATGGCTATCAATTTCAAGGATTCTGAAATGGTTTTACAAAAAGGTAAAGACTTTGTAATCCATACTCAGAGAAAAGAAGAACTATTATCATTAGATAATTCTGAACTTGTGTTTTGCGGTTACGGAATTGTAGATGAAAAATTGGGTTGGAACGATTATGCCGGTATTGATATGAAAGGAAAAACCGCAGTTGTTTTGGTCAATGATCCAGGATATGGAGGAGATGACCCTGATTTTTTCAAGGGAGATATTATGACATATTTTGGCCGATGGACATATAAATATGAAGAAGCGGATAGACAAGGAGCAGATGGGCTGATTATAATCCATGAAACCAGTTCAGCAGGCTATCCATGGTTTGTTGTTCAAAGCTCCTGGACTGGACCTCAACAAGGACTTTCAGGGATCGACAGATCAGAAGATTGTGCAATAAAAGGTTGGATTAGTCTTAATCAAGCCAAATCAATGTTTGAAAATGCAGGTCTTAATATTACCGAACAAATAAAAAATGCACGAACTCCAGGATTTACGCCTGTAGCTTTAGATGCCAAAGTTTCGGTTTCCTTACAAAACAGTTATTCCGAATGTACATCAAAAAATATCGTTGCGTATATTGAAGGTTCTACCTATCCGGACGAGTACATAGTATATACAACCCATTGGGATCATATTGGTATTGGTAAGCTTGTAGAGGGAGATTCCATTTATAATGGGGCTCTGGATAATGCCAGCGGAACAAGTGCTTTGCTTGCCATTGCTGAAGCCTATTCAAATTCAGATAACTTACCAGAACGATCTGTTGTTTTTCTATTTGTAACAGCTGAAGAACAAGGACTTTTAGGTTCTGAATATTATGCACACAATCCAATTTTTCCTCTTGACAAAACCGTATGCAATCTAAACATAGATGGGGTTAATCCGGCTGGTGTGATGAAAGATTTTACGATCACAGGAATGGGGCATTCTGAAATGGATGATTTTGCTTCGAGAGCTGCAGAAGCTCAAGGACGATATGTTATGGCTGAAAAGCAACCCGAAAAAGGTTCGTTTTTTAGATCGGATCAATTTAGTTTTGCAAAATCCGGTGTTCCTGTTTTATATGCTGAGGGGGGTTATGATCATGCTGAAAAAGGAAAAGAGTATGCTCAAGAATTCAAGGATAATTATATTGCCAAAAATTATCATGCTCCATCTGATGAATATAAAGAAGATGAATGGGATGTCAATGGAATGATTCAAGACGCTCAGATCTATTATAACATTGGACTTACAATCGCAAATAGCAGAGCATGGCCTCAGTGGAACCCGGATTCAGAATTTCAAAGACCAAATAACTTAAAAAACTGATATGAGCCAAGTCCAACCTTTTCATCTGGCAATCCCCGTCTTTGATGTAGAATTAGCAAGAAAATTCTATAGAGAGGTATTAGAATGTAAAGAAGGGCGATCCGATAAAAATTGGGTGGATTTTGATTTTTTTGGACACCAACTTGTTATCCATTATAAGCCACCAAAAGAAGGTAAAAAAGATCATTGCAATCCCGTGGACGGACACGATGTTCCAATTCCTCATTTCGGTATTGTTCTGAAATGGGAAAGATGGGAACAATTGGCAACAGACCTTAAAAAGAAAGACATCAGCTTTATCATTGAACCTTATGTTAGATTTAAAGGTGAAGTTGGAGAACAAGGAACGATGTTTTTTTATGATCCATGTGGAAATGCGCTTGAATTCAAAGCTTTTAGGGACATAAACCAGTTATTTGCCAAATAGTCTATTTAATACATTGACTGAAAATTATAGAGTATGAAAGCTATTTTTTTAAAAAAATATGGAAACAGTAACACCGCTTTTGAAATAAAAGAAGTTGAAAAACCCATTCCTGCTTCCAGGGAGGTTCTAATAAAAGTAGAAGCGTTTGGCTTAAACTTTGCCGATGTAATTGCCAGGCGAAGTCTCTATCCCGATGCACCAAAAAATCCGGCTTTATTGGGATATGATGTTGCAGGTACCATTGTTGAACTTGGCTCCGAAGTCACTGAATTTGAAGTAGGAGACAGAGTCTCAGCGTTAACAAGATTCGGAGGATATGCCGAATATGCTAACACGATGGTAGAAGGAGTTGCAAAGATTCCTTCTAATATAGATTTAGGCTTATCAACAGCTTTAGCAACCCAGGCCTGCACTGCATTTTATTGTGCAGAAGAGTGTGTTACCTTGAATCCCCGGGACAATGTCCTCATTCAAGCTGCAGCTGGAGGTGTTGGAACCATTTTAGTGCAAATTGCAAAATATCGTGGGTGTAAAATTTTTGGAACAGCATCAACGAGCAAACAAGACTATCTTAAAGAGATTGGTGTAGATCATCCAATCGATTATACAAAAGATGACTTTGCGAAAATTATTAGTGAAAAATTATCAGGCAATAAACTTGATGTAGTTTTTGATAGTATTGGAGGGAAAGCTTTTAAGAAGGGATGGAAACTACTTCAGCCAGGAGGAACAATGGTTAATTTTGGAGCTGCTTCTCAACTCGGAGGAAGCAAATTAAAAGCAATCAGTGTAGCCTTAAATTTTGGGTTTTACTCCCCTATTCAGTTGTTAATGAGCTCAAAATCAATGGTTGCTGTCAATATGTTAAGAATTGCTGATTATAAATCTTCGGTATTTCAAAAAGTTTTTAAGGCAGTTATGCGCTACTCAGAACAAGGAATAATAAAGCCAAAATTGGCAAAAGTATTCCCTGCCGAAGAAATTGCAGAAGCTCATGATTTTCTGGAGTCAAGAAAATCAATAGGAAAAGTAGTAATGAAATGGTAAGATTACCCGCATTGAATACATATTTGTAGTAAATTGCACATTATTTTATTTCGAAATTAAATATTAAGATGATTTTAAAGAAGTTCTTTCCTATAGCTATCCTAGTAATATTATTTTCTTGCAAAAATGCACCAGACAGACCTGAACCAATACTTGATCCTGCTTATGAGCCGGTAACAACTACAACAAGTTCAACAGTACCTCCTGCTAATACTGCAGCGAATACTTCAGGTGTTAAACATTATATCTGTCCAAATAATTGTGCGGCAAGCGGAGGACCAGCAGCAGGAACATGTCCAGTATGTGGTACTGCTTATGTCCATAACCAAGAATTTCATAATCAAGGTCAGAGCCCTATCACTGCAACACCAGCGACACCACCAGCTGGCGCTCCTGGAACCCCGGCTTCAGGAAGCACTACGGTAGGAGAACCGCCGCAAAATGCTTCTGGTGTTTGGCATTATACCTGTAGTACAGGTTGTGCTGGAGGAGCCGGAAGTGCTGTAGCTTGTGCAACTTGTGGAACGACCCTGGTGCACAATACCCTGTACCATCAGTAGGCTTATATAGCTTAGTCCTCATTCTATACGGTATTGGTCTATAACAATAGGCACAATATATAATACTTTACAAGTGTATCTATTCACGTGGTAATTTCGTTATGTATTATTGTGAACCCTAATCACTGATTATTGTTATACTTTTCTACCAGACTATATGAAATCTAGACTACTTCTTTTCCTGTTATTAAACAGCTTCGTATTTTCCATAACTGCCCAAGACCAATTAACCATAAATGGATATATTAAAGACGGTCAAAGTGGCGAGACACTAATAGGGGCCACTGTATTCATTCAAGAGTTAAGCCTTGGAGTAACCAGTAACGAATATGGATTTTATTCCATAACCGTTCAAAAAGGAAATTATACGCTTGAATATGCTTACCTCGGTTTTCAATCCCTCATTCAATCTGTAAACCTAGAAAATAATATCACTCTTGATATTGAATTAGTGGAACAAGCCACTCAGATAGAAGAGATCGTAATCACTTCAGAACCTGAAGATGAAAATGTGACGAGCATTGAGATGAGTGTAAATAAATTAGACATTTCTACAATTCAGAAAATGCCTACCCTTCTCGGTGAAGTCGAAATTATTAGAAGTATTCAGCTTCTTCCTGGAGTCAGTACTGTTGGTGAAGGTGCATCAGGCTTCAATGTCAGAGGAGGAAGTATCGATCAGAATCTCGTCCTGCTTGATGAAGCACCGGTTTATAATTCATCTCACCTTTTTGGATTTTTCTCAGTTTTTAATCCGGACGCTGTTAAAGATGTAAAATTGTACAAAGGTGGAATTCCTTCAAGATACGGCGGTAGATTGTCTTCGATTCTTGATGTAAGAATGAAAGAAGGGAATAACAAGAAATTTGAAATGAATGGAGGAGTAGGATTTATATTTAGCCGACTGGCTATTGAAGCTCCGATTGTGAAAGACAAAGCTTCGTTTATAGTTGCTGCGAGAAGATCTTATATCGATATACTCTCAAAACCATTCTTACCTGAGGATCAAAAAAACTCTAGCCTATATTTCTATGATCTTACATTCAAAACAAACTACAAACTCAGTACTAAAGACAGGTTATTTGCTTCTGCTAATTTAGGCCGGGATAAATTTGTCTTTGGAGATGCTGCAGGATTTAATTGGGGAAATAAAACAGCAAGCTTCAGATGGAACCACCTTTTCAGTGAAAAACTATTCTCCAATGTTACACTCTATTTTAGTGATTACGACTATGAGTTAAGTTTTGGTGATGAGGCTGCTAACAAATTTGACTGGAATGCCAGAATTGTCAATTATAGTTTCAAGCCGGAATTCAGTCTCTTTTTAAATCCCAGAAATATGATTCGATTCGGGGGACAGTCAATCATTTACAAATTTGAACCTGGAAATGCAGTCGGTGTAAGTGAAGGTGAAGTGAGAGATATAAGTATTGCCAATAAGTATGCTATTGAGAATGCTTTATATATTGAAAATGAGCAAGACATCTCTTCGAATCTAGAGATCAACTATGGTTTGAGGTGGTCCTATTTTAATTTTACCGGAAAAGGTAATGCCTATAGCTATGCCGAAGTTGAGAAGGGAAAAAGAAGACCAATTGAAAGTATTCAAAGTTATGATCAATGGGAGTCCATTAAAACTTATAATAATCTTGAACCACGCTTTTCTTTGAAGTATCAATTGACTGCTGAAAGTTCGATAAAAGCAAGTTACAATAGAATGGCACAATACATTCATCTCGTTTCAAATACGACAGCTTCTACTCCTGTTGATATATGGACACCAAGCAGTAATAATATTAAACCTCAAATCGCAGATCAGATAGCCCTCGGCTATTTTAAAAACTTTAAAGACAATACTTACGAATTAACTACGGAAGTCTATTATAAGAAAATGCAAAATCTTGTAGATTACATCGATGCGGCAGATATTCTACTCAATGAATTTATCGAAGGTGATCTATTGGAAGGAGAAGGTAGAGCCTATGGGTTAGAACTCATGCTTAAAAAGAATAAAGGAAAATTCTCCGGTTGGATGAGCTATACCCTGGCAAGAACAGAAAGAAAAGTAGAAGGTATAAATGGGAATAATTGGTATCCCTCAAGATTTGATCAAACCCATAATTTCAGTATTGCCGCTTTTTATGACATTAACGAAAGATGTACACTTAGTTCAAATGTTTCTGTAATAACAGGAACACCATCCACTTTCCCAACTTCAAGATATGAACAACAAGGATATATCGTTCCACACAATGCTTTTAATACAAGAAATAATGTAAGAATTCCTATTTATCACAGATGGGATTTAGCGCTTACTCTAAAAGGTAAACATCGTGCTGAAAGAAAGTGGAAAGGGGAATGGGTTTTTTCAGTTTACAATGTCTTAAATAGAAGGAATCCTTTTTCGATATATTTCAGACAATCTGAAGAAAGAGCGATTCCCGGACAACCAATAGATACCGAAGCGATCAAACTTTCAGTTATCGGCAACTTTATTCCTTCAGTTTCTTACAACTTCAAATTCAATTAATATGAGAGATATAATTATATACATTGGGTTCATACTATTAATTGCAGCATGCGAAGACCCGATAGAGGTTAATTTAGATTCAGCACCTTCCCAAGTTGTCGTTGATGCATGGTTGACTAATGAATCAGTTCCTCAGTCTATCAAATTGACTTATAGTCAAGATTACTTAAATAGTCAATTGGCACAAAGCCTGGAAGATGCCACAGTTCAAATTCAATCCGACAATGGAAACAACTATGATTTTAACCACGTAGGTTCCGGAAGATATGTATGGACACCAATGCCTGGAAGATGCCACAGTTCAAATTCAATCCGACAATGGAAACAACTATGATTTTAACCACGTAGGTTCCGGAAGATATGTATGGACACCAATGCCTGGAGAAACCATTGGGCAAATAGGTGATAGTTATGAATTGGTCATAGAACACGGTACTCTGACTTATTCAGCTGAAAGTTATATGAATGATGTTCCGCTAATAGATTCAATTATGCAGGAATTCAGAGATGATGAAGTTTTTTTGGATGATGGTATCTATTGTAATTTCTTTGCTCGCGATCTTGAAGGTGTTGACGATAGTTATTGGATTAAAACTTTTAAAAACTACACCTTTCTCAACCGATCTACTGAATTGGCCCTCGCTTGGGATGCCGGATTTGATTCAGGAGCAGAGGTCGATGGTATCATTTTTATTCCTCCTATCCGGGAATTTGCAAATGAAATTGATGATGGTGGATTGCCGCAGCCTTGGTTACCCGGAGAAAAAATACGTGTTGAAATTCATTCAATTACGAATGCTTCATTCGATTATATGGAGATTTTAAGGGATCAATTATTGAATAGTCTTAATGGCATCTTTGCTGAGCCATTAGCCAACCCTATCGGTAATATTGAGACCACAGGGGATTTGGAGGTTCTCGGCCAATTTAATGTGGCTGCCGTAAGTTGGATTGAAGATGTTATTCGATAGGATTTAATGAGGATCAAACCATAATTTAATATTGTCATGTACTAGGCCTATATAATTGATCGTAATTTCGTCATGCATAGGTATATCTTTGATGGCTTGATATCTAATTTCTTGTGAAGATTGATTTATCTCAAATTCAGCATTTGGATTTTCTGAATGATTATATATTGATCCATAACCCAGAGCAATTGCTGAAGTCTTATTTGCCAGATCCCAAATAAAATAATAGTCGTGTAATATTGTAGAGTTTAATATTTCAGTGTCTTTAGCAGATAGTTTGATTACCGGACAAATTTCTATAATATCCTTGTTTTGTATAATATCAGAAGTGAATACGCCACGTCCTCCGTGCGAAGATTCCTTCAACTGAAACAGGGAAAAGTCCTAATGATTATGATGAAAAACATATTCTAGTAAAAAACTTTCCAACCTTCAAAAACCTAATAGAAAAAAGTATATCTATTTATGAAGAATTGCTAGAGAAAAATGAATTGAAAGCTAACCTATAACATAGCTTTATCACAGAGTGCCTCCTTTGTAGTCATTTTGGATATGTTCAAAACTATATCAACTATTAGAAAAAATATGAGAGAAAAACTCAATACAACTTTAGGGTTTTATCGACCCACATTTTTCAAAATGCAAGTAAACCACACTGATAATTTGGAGAATTTAAACGTTTTATCAGATATTCCGTCTGCAATTTACTTACATGAGTATATTCATTTCTTACAAGACATTTCAACTACATATGGTTACACCAATATTTCAAGGGTTGTTGATTACATGAAATATGTGAATGAATCTGCTCGAAATGGTACAACAAGAACTTTTTCCGTACCTGTTACCCCTCGTCCTTCTCCATATAATGAGGTATTTTTAACCTTAAACTTCAGAAAGAATACATTGGTAGTGTCACAGATGTTACCATTGCCATCATAAAGCCCATATCTAAAGAACCGAAAACTGTAACAATGAGGAATGAGAATAAAAATTTAGGCACTGTAATTATTGACTACTCCGATAGTGCTGGAAGCCTTCAGCAACATCAATTTGGTTCCCACTGTATTGTTGAAAGCATGGCTTATATCATAGAAAATTCTATTTATCCAAATCTATTAACACCAACACCTGATTTCCCTTATAAATCTGCCCAAAAAGTGGTTGAATCAGAATATCCAGAACTACTTCATAACCCACTAAACGTATTAGCACTATGTGATACTTCACTAGGCATGTTTAATCCAGGAGAGTTTTTCTTTTTCATAGTACAAAAAATGAAAAGTGATGGCTACATGCCATCTATACCCCAAGAGATTTATGAATTCAGCAAATCAAACATTTCATTCAATTATAATGGGCTGACAGCACTTAATCAGCTTCTACTCTCAACAAGTAGTACTGCAAGTAATCAGCTTTGCGACTACTTCACAACAAATGTTTTTGGAGACAATAAAACTTGGATAGATCACACCATTTCAACGGTGGTAGATATTAGGCTATCAAACCCCTTTTTCATTCTTGACATAGCCAAAGGTGGCAAGCTACAAACTAACATCCCCTTCATGAATGTATTTAAAGTGCTTGGAACACCGATGGTAACGAATCTAAATGATGAAGGAACGTTTTATTCGCCATTACAGACAAGTCATAATATTTTACCTGAATACTTGTGGGCTATCAGCCAGATTTATGGGTTGTATTCAAAACCTTTAGTAAATAATACTAAGAAATGTGAATTGAAATTATGGTGTCAAGCAAGCTGCCATTCTCAAGGAAAGACCGATTTTACAGATAACAATTGTTACAACAGTCCTTGGCTAAGAGTAACAGACGCTCAATTATGTGCATTTGCAAAGATGTGGAAAACATGGGGGATGGAAAATGAAACTGTAGGTCTTCAAACCAAAGTGGACAATAAGTGAATAAAATTAAGTTACACTTTTAAAAGTTAAATTGAAATATTTTTGTCTGCGTTTTTTAAATGTTTTGTGTTTACATAATTTTCTTCTCTTCAGTTTTTCTTCTTTTAATCCATAATAAACATCTGCTGGTGTCAAGTTTTGTAAAGATTCATGATATCTGTGATGGTTATAATATTTTACAAATTGTGAAAGAGGAAAACTCAATTCACCTGGGCTGTAATAATGATCCAGTTTAATTACATTTTTCATCGTTCTGTGATACCTTTCAATCTTGCCTTGCGTTTGAGGATGACCAGGTCTTCCTCTCACATGTTTAATTTTGTAATCATCCAAATAAGAGCTCAACTCTTGACTTAAATAACAAGATCCATTATCAGATAATAACTTAGGCGGTTTATTCAAATTTACATTTGGATGGTTTAATGCCTGATTCAAAGTATTTTTTACATCAAGGGTTTTCATCGTTGAGCACAACTCCCAACTTATAATGTACCTAGAATAATCATCTAATATAGTCGATAGGTAATACCATCCCCAGCCAATGATTTTGAAATAAGTAAAATCAGTTTGCCACATTTGATTGACAGTTGTTGTTTTGTCTTTAAATTCATCTGCGGCAGATATCAGATCATAATGAGGAGGGTTTATCAGTCCAGCAGATTTCAATATTCTGTAAACACTGCTTTCGCTTATAAAGTATTGATTCTCATCAGTATACCTGCAAGCCAATTCTCTACAAGAAAGCTCTGAAACTTCCAGTGCCAGATTCAATATATTAGACCTGATCCGATCAGGAATCTTGTTCCAGTAATGCTTCCTTGTACTTTTCTTTTCCTCTAATCCTACAATTCCATTTTCCCGATATTTCTTATACCAGTTGTAAAAGGTTGATTTGTGAATACCAATTTCCTTGAGAGTTCTTCTAACACTCCATTCGGATTGCTCAACCAGCCTAATCAGTTCCATCTTTTCTTTTGCTGTAAATCGCATATACTTCTTGAATTTTATTTTACTCCATTCAAGCTTTTTTTAAGCACACGATTTTTTAGAGTAAGTTCTGCTACTACCTCTTTAAGGTCTTGATTTTCTGTCTTTAGATGTTGAACTTCTGAAGTATTGGCTTCACGTTCTGTGTCTCCCTTTAAACGTTTCTTCCCTGCTTCCATGAAATCTTTACTCCACTTATATTATAGTGGTTGTGAAATCTCTTCTCTTCTACAAAGAGAAGCAACACTTTGTTCTCCTCTTAATCCTTCAATGACTATTCTAATCTTTTCTTCTGTAGAAAATTTACGTCTTGTCCTTCTTTTTACATCTCGGACATAAGATTCTGCTGATTTGTTTTTCTTGTTCATAATAAAGTGAATTTAATAGTTATGTATAACTTAATTTTATTCACTTAATGGTCCACTTTTATTTGACGATTTACAAATCTACAAAGGATAAAAGACAGGGGCGCTGCTAAATTCGTAAAAGAGCAAGTATAACACGAGTGTAACATAAGTGTAACAGTCAAAATAAAGGGTCAAAATGTTATACTTAATTTTTAAATATGACTGTAAATCAATGCTTTATGGAATTAATTGCCTCTTTGGCACGGAGTGTAACAAGTATAACATCAAAAGCAAGTAAGGGGCTATGAAAAAAGGATCAGGATCACCGTTTGGATCACAGATTTATGATAGCAAAGAGGACTTGAAAAGAGCTTATCGAAGATGGTTAGAAACTTACAATTATACCAAAGGAACGATTAATTTACTGGTAGCGATTATAGAAGAATGGAGAGAATTTTTAGAGGCTGAGAATATGGAAACCCTGATTGGAGTAGATGCTAAAATGATGATCAGATATATCCAGTATTTACAAAAGCGGTCAGGAAATCGAGGACTTAAAAACAGTACGATCAACAACAAAATTTATGCCCTGAGTAAGCTGGCAGAATACCTTTCAAAAAATCATCAGATCATCTTACCTCTACATGTTCGATATCTTGATGATGACAAAACAGAACGGCAGATCTTCAGCAGATCAGAAATAGAAAAACTGTATCGAGTAGCAGAATCAGACCGAATTGGAATGAGAGATATAGTTATGCTGAGCTTGTGTTATGGTTGTGGTTTACGACGTGGAGAATGTGCAGGATTAGATATAGAGGATGTACTTTTTGATAGAAGTCTGATCTACATCAGAAGGACAAAAACCTATTATGAAAGATTGGTGCCGATAACAGAAAAGATTAAAACTGATATTGAAAATTACTTGCTGTACGGCAGACCATTATTGGAAAAGGGAAAAGAAAGAAAAGCATTATTACTGAGCAGACTTGGACTAAGAGTTAGCAGAGGAAATCTAAATAGTCGATTTAAAAGACTCATGAAAATGGCAGGACTTGAAGAACGAAAAATGAACCTACATAATCTAAGGCACAGTATTGCGACACATCTATTACAAGGTGGCATGAAACTTACGAATATCCAACAATTTTTAGGCCATAAGAGCATTGAGTCAACTCAGATATATACCCACATTTTACATCAAATACAGGCTGATGAACAAGGAATTACTAAACAAATATGAAGAATGGTTAGGACAGATATTAAAGACAGAAAAGAACCAAAGAAAGTATCGAAGAATGGTTGAACATTTTATTGAGTGGACTGAGTTAGATATAAAAAAGGAAGTGACTTATCCTGAAATGATGGACTACATAAGACATTGCCAAGACGAAGAAAAGAAACCCGGCATCATCAACAGATACTTACGGGCTGTCAGATTATTTTTTGATTATTTGAATGAGAATAAAAATGAATATCTAAATCCGATCAGAGATTATAATCCAGCTAAAGACATCCAAATCAAAGGCGTTCAACATAAGATCAGACCAGACTATTTAGATGAAAATGAGTTGAATGAACTGTATGAAAAACACAAAGGGAAACACAAAGTATTGCTTGGATTATATGTTTATCAAGGCTTAAAAGTAGGAGAAATAGAAGCATTAAAGAAGATGAATTTTGACTTGAAAAAAGGAAGTGTATTTATACCAAAAACGATCAAGGGAAATAGTAGAAACCTGAAATTATCTACCGTTCAGTTATACGATCTGATGGAGTATATCTCAAAATTAGAAAGTAGTTCTTTGCTTGGTTATCCTTTACAGAATCAATCTCAAAGATTATGTAAAGAGCTTAGAGAGATCAATCCAAAAGTTAGAAACAGTTCCCATTTAAGAGGTAGTAGAATCAGTTATTGGGTTAGAAATTACAACATTAGAGAAGCACAATATTTAGCAGGGCATCTATCTGTGGCCAGTACTGAAAAATACCAAAGAGTCAATCTGGAAGACTTACAAAATCAGATCAGAAAGTTTCATCCATTGAGTTAGTTATTAGTTAGCTGCCTACTCCCTTCGGTCGTAGAATATTGAATAGCACAGATACTCCGCTGAAGCTCTGTATCTGTTGCAGTAAAGCGGCGTTCGTCGGGTTCGGCTCTCACACATACCCTGCCATAGATCAGCTAGGCTGAGTCTATCGGCACTACTACGTAGAGGCTTGTCATGGTCTGCGTTTCGCCTCAGCTCCTCACAGGCTGTTTTACTGTCTGCGACAGAGCTGTTGGGATCTGCAAGGGCTACGGCTGAAGCCTCGCCATCACAGATCCCACCACTGCGTTACAGCACTGCCACATCCATCACAGCCTATAGTATGGCGGACTGCTATACTCACTCGGCTACATGATTTATTTATTAGTTCGTTCCGGTGCACTTCACTAAGTTTTTAAAGGTATCATTTGCTGCACCCTGCCAATGCTCTACGCCTCGTCGTTCCATACGCTTCACCAGCCTTTAAATCAAATCACAAAACCCTGGCACAGTCTGGCTGTCGCTATTCCACTCCTCGAAGCTGCAGCAACTTCGCTTACGTGCCTCTACGAGTCGGCACTCTCAGCTCACACCTCGTTCGTGTCCGCAGTCAGTCCGCCCCTCAAAAGCTCAACTCGCTGTAGGCTACTTTCACTGCTTTTTGCTAAGCTTCTAAAAATGGCTAAACACTTGCCAACCCACAATAAAAACAAACCCGAATGGCAAAGGTATGCTGCCCTCAGATAGCTCAATGGAGCTCTGGCAGCACACAAGGCTATGCAGCTCCTCCATTGATCTATCGCCACCCACAATTGGTTGCCTATCGGTTTTGTTTTTGCTCATGCTCTGCTATACTTTTTTCTTTCAATGGAAAAGCCTCGCAGAGAATTGAAAAATATCAAGCTTGAAAAACTAAAGCCAGAAGTAAAGCTCTTGCCTTGGAATGTTTTTAGCGTTGGGTGAGCATGGCATATAAGGTGCCGCCGTGTATGTGTCTGTCCGCCTTTGTCGGATGACATCATACACAGACTTATATGCTGTGCTTTGAAGCGTGGGTAAACATGAAAGGGTGAGAGCTTTACTTACCACATACGACAAAAACATCCAATGAATATCCATTGAAAATAAAAAATGGCTAACTTTAAAGCTCTCGATTAAAAGTAACCGAGAAAATGTAAACCTTGAAATATTGAAGTTGGGAACTTGCCAGAAAAGCTGTTTTGGGTGAGTTGATTGCACAATGAATAACAACCCAATAAGTAATGTCGATCCGGATGGAGATTTACCTTTCTTAGCTTTGGCAGGAATTGGTGCTGCTACAGGAATTTTCAGCAATGGTTTGAGTAATATCTCAAGCGGACAAGGGTTTTTTGATGGAGCGTTACGAGCAGGGTTAGTAGGGGCATTCCAAGCTTCTTTCTCGTTTGGAATTGGTGGAGCCGCTGCAGGATTAAGTTCTTCTTGGAGCCCTTTAGGAGTATCAGCTTTTCAAGCAGGGGCTCATGGTATAACTGGAGGAAATTTTGGTAGTGGATTCTTAAGTGGAGCTTCATCATCTTCAGTAAGTTCAATTATTGGTGATAGCGATTTTCAAATCGTAGGTGGTGGGATTAGTGGCGGTATAGGTTCAGCTATTGGAGGTGGAAATTTTTTCCAGGGATTTGGGCAAGGGATAGCAGTTAGTGCCTTTAATCATACTTTGCATAATTCTTCTGATTGGCCATGGCCAAAGAAACAAAAAATAGGTATTGATTATAATGGAGATGGAGTAATTAGTAACATAGAAGTAGCTTTAACTGCAGCTGAAGTAGTAGGTTATGGAATAGATATTTTAACAATTCCGTCCGGTGAAGGAGCAGCACTTGGCTTGTTTATACGAGGTATAGGAAGAAATTTAGCTCCAAAAACTTGGAAGTTGTATAGTAAAGCTACCTTTAAGGCTTATGAGAAGCAGCTAAAGCAACACGGAAAAAAGTCATTAATTGATTCAAGAAATTCGCTTCTAGAAAATATTGATATTCATTTGAATAAACTAGTCGATATTCAAAAGAATGGTGGATATTCAAGTTCAGTTCATAGAGAAATTGCGTCATTTAGGTCACAAATACAAGCAATAGATAAATTATTAGGGTTTTAAATTTTTGAAATATGAGTTTTGCAGAAAAATATAATGGAATTAAACAAATTCTAAGTCAATCTAAAAAAGTAAGGAGTTATAGTAATAAGGATGAGTCCGAAGCGGATGTCCTAGCTCATTCACTTCTAGATATTGAAGAATCATGCAATAAAATAACAGAATTACTATTACCAAAATTATTATCTTCAAATCTTCAAGAAGAAGAGATTAATGATATTTTATTAGATATCGGTGAAGAACTTAAACACATAATTTATCACACTAAAACTCCTAAGTACTTTGAGTTTTTAAGAGATTTCGACAATATAAGTAAGGAGGATCTTTAATTTGAAAACGGTGCAATTAAAATGAAATAAAACCTGAAGAACAAATGTTGTACCAACCATTTTATTAGTTAATAATCTTAGAATTGGGATCCAAGGAATAATCAATTCAAGATGTGATGAATGGTATGCATATTAAATTTGAATTTACAAAAATCAATGATCAGAAAGTAACGAAATGATTAGGCTATCTTATCCAGCTCAGATTGAAACACTACCATCATCCTATTGGTTATTGGGCCTACTTTTCCATCTGCAATACTATACTCACCCACTTTAACGACCGGCATTATCTTTTTTAGTGTGCTTGATATAAACACTTCATCAGCATCCAATAATTCATTGATATTGAAATCTTGTTCCTGTATTGCAAATTTTTGACCGAGGTATTCAATAATCTTCTTTCGGGTAATTCCTTGTAAGATGGTTGATTCAGGTGTATAGATCGCATTGTTTTTAACGATAAAAACATTGCTCCGCGAGGCTTCAGTCACGATATCTTCATTATAAAAAAGGATATCAATAGCCTTAGCTTTTTTCATCTTATTGAATGCCCGAAATGTATTGAGATAGTAGATGGATTTGTACTGAGCATGTTCTCTGGTATATTCTTCCATTAACATTCGAGCTCCATGAGTATAGTTTCTAATATCGTATGGAATATAAACTTTATTGATAATGATCAGATAAGGATGCATGGTGCCCTCCTTTATTATGCCGGAAAGAATAAGCTTAAAAGTAGAGTCTTTGAGTTTATTCTTTTTTTGTAATTGGGAGAGAATGCCACGCAAAACTTTTTTACTATAAACTGTTCTACCAAACAAAAAATGTTGTCCTTCCTTGAATCTATTTAAGTGGTCTTCAAGAAAATGAAATTTGTAGTTTTCAGCCCGCATAAAATCAAATACTCCGAACGACCTTCCAAATGCCAGATTATCAGGATCTATCGATAATTTATCAAGTGAGACAAATTTGTCTCCATCATATGCATAGATCCTTTTAGCCATTGTTGAGATAATAGTCTAAAGATTTCAAAATTAAGTCTTCGCTTACTTCAATATTAAATTGTGCCGAACCTATCCCCTCCAAGAGAGAAAACATCATCGAACCTTCGAGGTTCTTTTTGTCTTTTTGAGCAAAACTTAAAATATCTGTTCTATTAAATGCAGTAGGTCGGTGATCGGTATAGATTGAAAGAACTAAGCTTGTGATATCAATTAGGTCTTCTTCAGAAATCATATTTAGCTTGTGACTGATATAAGATTCACAAATCATTCCTATGGCGATGGCTTCTCCATGAAGTAATGCATCCTCCTTTTCTAGCAAAGACGATTCAATGGCATGACCGATCGTATGCCCAAAATTTAAAATTTTCCTGAGGCCTGATTCTCCTTTGTCTTGCTGAACGATTTGGTTTTTAATGATCACAGATTCAGTGACCCAATCTTTCCAGTTTGCGGAACTTAAAGCCATATCTCCTAAGGTGACAATTTGATTCCACATGCTTTCAGATTGTATAAGTGCATGTTTGATAATTTCGGCAAAGCCGGATTTCAATTGCCGCATCTCCAAAGTTTCCAGAAAGGAAGTATCGATAAACACAAGAGCCGGATCATTGAATAATCCAATGGTATTTTTATGACCTTTAAAATCGACACCCAATTTCGAACCGACTGAAGCATCTACTTGAGATAGAAGGGTAGTGGGAATATTAATAAAAGGAAGACCGCGCATAAATGTAGAAGCTGCAAATCCACCCATATCACCGATAACTCCACCTCCAAGATTAATTAACAGGCTTTTACGGTCACAGCCGGAATCAAGTAACTGATTCCAGATCATTTGGCAGGAATCAAGGTTTTTGTATTGTTCTCCGGAATGAATCTCAATTACACACATGGAATGATCCAGTTTAGCATTGAGTCTGTTCAGACAATACTTATTCGTATTCTCATCGATGAGAATAAAAATCCTGGATGCTTCAAGGTCTTGAATAAAACCATCAAGTGCATCGTAGCTTTCATCTATCCAAACTCCATATTGTCCTGCGTCAATGACTGCCATTTATTTCATTTCAATATACTTGTTCATTGTAATTGCTTCGGCCTGCTTTGAAAATAAAACTTTAGTTTTATCCCAAGTGTCTTTAAATAAACCAGAATAGCGATAATTATTCAGATCCTCTTCGGAATCCCAATAACTATAGGTCATGAAGATATTGTCTTTTGGGCCATCCCCTTGTAAAAGTTCGAGATAATTGCAACCTGGGAAATGTCTTATTTTCTCTTTTCTCTCGTCAAATAATTGCAAAAATGTGTCGACTTCTTCCTTCCTGAACTCCATTTTTACAATCCGGACAATCATATAAAACGTATTTGGATAGTTTCGTCTTTAAGGAGATCAAGTTGACTTGAGGCTTTTCCCATATTAATGGCAATCTCAAGATAGTTCGCAGAATTAAACAAACACAGCACTTCACCTATGGGTACATCGCTATAAGTTGCGCTGATCTCCCGGATAGGATTATAATATTTAAAGAAAATCTCGAATTGCCGATTATTTCTTATGTGCTCAAAAAATTCACGGTGGACATTAATAATCACATTGTCATACTTATCAATATGGATAATGGTTGCTCTTATTTCATTGTTCGTCTGAACAGGTTGGATATCTATCTTCTTTTCAAATCTATTGAGTGGCGTTCCAACTTCTGTTATGGACATATTTTGACTGATCAGACTTACCCCATGAGCGATAAGATTAAATAAGTCGCTGTCTTCTTCATCATATTCAATCTTGTAAATCTGATCTTCATCAATAGAATCAAAAGCCAATGAAAAGACACCATTATTGGGACCTATATAATATTGGCCTTTATATTCAAAGAGGATAATTTCATAATTGGAGTCGTAATAATTATTTACAGCAACAATATGAATCGTACCCGGAGGAAATTTTTTACAGATTGCATTGAGGAAATAAGAGGCTTGTCTTATATCATATGTATCCACTTGATGCGTTACATCAATGATTTGTAATTCTGAATTGAGACTTAATATTGTCCCCTTAAGTAATGAAGCATAATGATCTTTTATGCCAAAGTCTGATATCAATGTAACGAGCTGCATACTATCTGCGTCAAAATAATACCAAATATCTATAAATGATAAATTTTTTTAATGTGTTTTTAAAAAAAACATAAGCCTGCCGAAAAGCTTGTATTTTATTTAATATTGTAAGTACTTTACTTCTCATAAACTAATAAAATCAGAAAAAAGGTATTGAGCGAAATTGTATTAAAAATTAGTGGAATAAATCCATTAGAATTATATGGTGAGAGAAATTCCAAACTGAATCTTTTAAAAAAGGCTTTTCCCAATCTTCAAATCACTTCTCGTGGCGAAAACCTTAAGATAAGTGGAGATAAAAAGGACGCCCAAAAGGCAAAGTCCAAGGTGGAACAACTCGTAAAAATCGTCAGGCAACACGACAGTTTGACAACCCAAAATGTAAAAGATGTCCTTAATGGTAATCTTAGCTTTGAATTGGAGCAAGAGGATCAGGAAAAGGTCAATGGCACAAATAAGTCAAATGTTATCGTCTATGGCCGAAATGCAAAAGCTATAAAAGCCAGAACCCGTAATCAGAAAAAGATGGTTCAGCTTTCAGAAGACAATGATATATTGTTCGCCATTGGTCCTGCAGGTACAGGAAAAACTTATACTGCTGTTGCATTAGCTGTAAAAGCCTTAAAATCTAAGATGGTCCGCAAAATCATTTTGACCCGGCCGGCTGTCGAAGCCGGAGAGAATCTTGGATTTTTGCCGGGAGATTTGAAAGACAAAATAGATCCATACTTAAGGCCATTGTATGATTCATTGGATGATATGTTACCAATGGAAAAGTTGAATCATTTCATGACGAACAGGATCATTGAAGTCGCTCCATTGGCATTCATGAGAGGAAGAACATTAGATAATTCATTTATTATTCTTGATGAAGCTCAGAATGCGACCTCGATTCAGATAAAAATGTTCCTTACACGATTGGGGCCTTCCGCGAAATGTATCATAACCGGAGATTTATCGCAAGTAGACCTTCCTAGAAATCAAAAATCAGGATTGGTAAAGGCTTTGGACATTTTATCAGACCTGGAAGGAATTGAAAAAATATTTTTGGCATCTGAAGATGTGGTCAGACATAAGCTGGTTAAGGATATTATCAACAGATATGAAGAAGTAGATGAATATTATAGAAAGAAAAATGATGAATCGTGATAGCTAAAATTCTTTATAAAGGAGATCTAAGGACAGAAGCAACCCACATCAAATCAGGTAATATTATTTATACTGATGCTCCCGTGGATAATCAGGGAAAAGGAGAGGCTTTTTCACCTACAGATCTGACGACGACTTCACTGGCTTCATGTATATTGACTATTATGGGTATCGCAGCCAGAAATCACGATATTGATATGACAGATACTGAGGCGGAAGTATTTAAAACCATGGAATCAGGACCTCGCCGAATTGCGAAGATGGGGATTAAGATTACCATGCCACAAAAGACATACTCCCGAAAAGAAAGAAAAATATTGGAAGCCGCCGCACACCATTGCCCGGTTGCATTAAGCTTGCATCCCAATACGGAAGAACACATTGAATTCATCTGGCCGGATTAACAAATGGATGAGTTCAAAATCCA
This sequence comes from Saprospiraceae bacterium, assembly GCA_965248155.1. GTDB lineage: Bacteria > Bacteroidota > Bacteroidia > Chitinophagales > Saprospiraceae > RFSX01. The sequence goes on along the minus strand of CBDFIO010000002.1, from coordinate 306,213 downwards.
AGGACCCGAAGGACCTCTAAATGGTCAGGTGAATTTGCCTGGCTCCAAGAGCATTTCAAATAGAGTTTTGATAATTAATGCACTGTCCCAGCATCACAATGATATTTCTAATCTATCGGATAGTGATGATACCAAAATTCTTCAGTCCATTTTAAATTCAGATGACCATATAAAATATGCTGGACATGCCGGCACAAGTTTCAGGTTTTCAGTCGCATATTTTGCACTTCATACTGATACCCAGATTCTAACGGGATCAGAAAGAATGAAAAAAAGGCCCATCGGTCCTTTAGTCAAAACCCTTCGTCAATTAGGAGCGGATATTGACTATTTGGAAAATGAAAACTATCCTCCATTACGTATTAAGCCCTGGAAAGGACAGAAGAGTGAATTTGCGGAAATAGATGCTCATATGAGCAGCCAGTTTATATCGGCCTTATGTATGATTGCTCCATTACTGGAAAAGGGGCTGAAGATTCATCTTAAAGGTCGATTGGTGTCAAGGCCATACCTGGAGATGACCTTAAAAATTATGAAAGAATTTGGGGTAGCTTCTTTAGAAACAGAGGATATAATAACTATAGATCACCAGCAATATTTACCTCGAGACTATATCGTAGAATCAGATTGGTCAGCAGCAAGTTATTATTATGCCATAGCATCAATGTATTCTGAATGCAATCTGGAATTGAGACATTTGAATTCAAACAGCCTACAGGGAGATGCGGCCATTAAGGAAATTGCAGAGGAGTTTGGTGTTCAAAGTACATTTTCTGATGGTACCCTCCGATTGAGCAATTCGAATAAGACTGTTCAGGATCTTGAGTTGGATTTTCTAAAGACTCCGGATATTGCTCAGACTTTGGCTGTTATGGCTGCAATGCATGGTATCAGGCTTGTTAGTATGGGTTTGGATACGCTGGCAATTAAGGAAACAGATCGAATACAAGCATTAATTAATGAGCTTGCTAAATGTTCCATTCAGTATAAAAAGCTTGATGAATTCAGCTACGTGACTGAAGGCAATATTGAGTCGCCTCAAGAGGCCATAGAAACTTATGATGATCACAGAATGGCTATGGCATTTGCACCATTAGCTTGTTTGTTTCCAATAAGGATTAATAATCCAGATGTTGTATCCAAGTCCTATCCTCGATTTTGGGAGGACTTGAAATCATTAGGATTTATAATTACTCATTAACAATCAATAGTCGCTGTGCTATTTTTTTGTCTCCCTGTTCAACCAACAACATATAGAATCCAGCCTCAATGTCCTGAATGACAGAGTTGATCTCGTTTTCAAGATTGTTCATAAGCGTGCTCTTCGAACCAAATTCATTTCCCCAGCGATCAAATACTCTGAATTGAACTTCTTTATCTTCCAATAAACTTTCAATTTGATCTACCAACTCTTTGGTATTTGCAGATTTCAGAAATTCAGTTTCATCTTCTCCTTTGAAGGCAATTGGAATACAATCTTCAATGATTGCTGTAAATTCTGTACCTGAAACAACTTCGAAATCACCTTCAAGATCGATGTCTGTTCCTGCAGAAAACAATATAGCTTGTCCGTTATTAAGCAATGCATCAGATGTGATATTGATTTCAGCATAATAGCTGTTCTGAGTAATCGTATTGATCACCAAATAATCACCATCACATGGTTGACATCCTTCATCGACGATCGTATCACAATCATTATCAATGCCATCACAACTCTCATTCGCACCCGGATTGACCGCGCTATTATTATCATTGCAATCTGTGTTATCTGATACATATCCTGAAGGCGCCGTACACGCCTGAGTAGTGGTTCCATTATCGCCATAAGTATCACCGTCTAGATCACGATAATAAGTATTCTCTAGTCCTTCATCGACTAATGTATCACAATCATTATCCTGGCCATCACAAACTTCAGTATTTCCAGGATAGTTGTTACTATCTGCGTCATCGCAATCATCCCCTCCGATTACTGATCCAACACCATCCCAACCTCCTGCATCAATTGTACATTCTACAAAATTGTCTCCATCATTATCGACTTCATTCAAAGGAAGTGAACCCGTGTTACAGTTGTTGATTTGTCCATCACAAAGTTCAGGAGCATTAGGATAGACAGTATTATCAGAATCATCACAATCAGTACTATTTCCTACATATCCTGATGGAGGGGTACATGCATTTATTGGGAGACTAAGATTTCCAAAATTATCGCCGTCTACATCTCTATAGTAGGTATTCTGAACACCTTCATCAATATCTCCATCACAATCGTTATCCTGTTCATCACAAACTTCTGTATTCCCAGGATAATTATTAGCATCAGCATCATCACAATCATCACCACCGATGACAGAACCGACACCATCCCAACCTCCTGCATCGATTGTACATTCTACATATTGATCGCCATCGTTATCTATTTCGTCCTGAGGTAATGAGCCTGTATTACAATCATTAATTTGTCCATCGCATAATTCTGCTGCTCCCGGATAGATTGTCCCATCGGTATCGTCACAATCGGTATCGTCCAGGACATAGCCGGCAGGCTGAGAACCTGACATCTGACTCACATTAGGATTACCGAAATTATCGCTATCACTGTCCTGATACCAGGTCTGGGAACCAAAAGTACAGGAGCCATCGTCTACGGTTGCAGTATTATCATAGTTCGTGGCCGCAGGGTCAGTACACCCAAAGATTTGGACCACATCAAAATATAATCCATAATCTTCTACCTGACCATTAGCAGGATTGTGGCATTCATTGCCATTTATTGTGGCTTCAGAATGTATAATTCTAAATCTCAATATCTCTTCCGTTGCCGGGTTCATTTCTGTTGTAAATGGGACAAAATAAGTTGCTGAACCAAAGAGTAATGTCCAATTTCCGATTTCTTCGTCGGTATCAGTAAAATCGCCATCTCCATTGTAATCACAAAACATTGAAAAATAGGAGTTACCGCTTGCTTGGACTGTAACAGCTATGGTATAATCGGTATCTTCTTCTACGATCGCTGTCTCAGAACATACAAAATTTTCATATCTACCTGCAGAGTTCGCATTTCCTGATGTATTAGAAATATAACCGGTAGGGCTTAAGAAATCACCTAATAATACTCTTGTGATTCCCGCTGTCCCTCCGGAACCCGAAGGTGTACATTGGTTACCGGGTTCAGTTTCTATATCCACATATTTAAATGTTGAATCTGAACCCATTGAATTATTGGCTTTTATTTTAACAGCCCAAAGTCCTGCTGTAGACCATGATACCGAATCTTTTTCATCGGTAGATGTAGCTGGTGTACCACTAAAAAACTCCCAATCTCTGCTGTCCGCATATGCGGACTGGTCTTCAAATTCTATATCTTCATTTATACAAACAGCTACAGCACTTTGAAATGCATCTGCAGTCGGCGCTTGTACATTTCCACAGTCGTCCAGATAAGTTTGGGATGCCACCCTGGCATTTAAATCAGATACTGAAGCTGTCGACCAAGTTCTTGTAACTGTCACAGTAGGAGCCATTATAAAACCGGAACCGCTAGCATCGTGAAAAGTTGCACTTGAAGAAACAGCATCCCAATTATGCGCCTTTTCATGACTTACCATAGACATCAAACTTGCAGCAGAAGAGGTATAATCTTCAAGAACATGGTGCCAACCAGGAGTATGGGCTAAACCTACAACATGGGTATCAGCAGGATTCGGGTAATATATATCCCGTGCTGTCCATAAAGATGCTTGAGTATAGTCTATACTGAAACCCCCACCTGATCCTCCGGAATTACCACCACCAGCTCCCCACGAATCGAGATTATTTAGCAAAGTTAGAGCATTGAAAGAGGCCGGGAATGGATCTGCACCTGAACTTGTAGGTACAAAATGAGCCACAACATCGAATTCCAGATTGGCATCAAACTCAGACCTGTAATTGCTTTGAACATTGTTCAAAACAGCCAAGTTATGATTCATGACATCTGTAGTACTATTATTATAGCTTGTGTACATATCATAAGTATTGGCAATCCCAAGATCAACAATCTTACACATCGTCGTTGGCATCTTAAATCTTATTTCTCGTGATTTCTTATTTGTTTCTTGAACCCCACATATATGTGATCCATCTTCTATGACATCATGAGCAAAATATACAATGTAAATATCTTTAGGAGCTGTTTTTTCGATATACCACAACGGCTCAATAAATAATTCCTTGTCTCGATATCGAATAAATCCATAAAGAAAATCTTCATTTAAAGTCAAACAAACCTTTCCTCCTGTATTGATAGACCCACCTAATAAGATAGGTTTATTTTCAGCTTCAAAACTTGTCATCACATTATCTGGATATAAATTCAGATCTATATATCTGTCCTCAAAATCCAATATCACCTGATTGTTGGACTTACTAAAATTCATTGTGGATCTGTCTACATCAATTTGATATAATGTGTATTCTGATATTATTCCATCGAGGATTGTAAATTCTTTATCACTATCATACTTTACGCCTGAAAGTGTCGTCTGAGAAAACGATGAGAGACTTAAAAAGAGGCTCAGAACTATAGCATTAATGATTGTTTTCATTCAATTTATATTGTTGGTCCAAAATTATGAATAATAGAATAACGAATGTTTAAGGGTTTACCCTTTATTAGCGAGTTGTCCGCAAGCCGCATCTATGTCTTTTCCTCGACTTCTCCTCAGGGTGACCATGATACCTTTATCTCTCAGGTACTTGGCAAAGATATCAATTTTTTGTTCTGATGACTTGGAAAAAGGGACTCCCTCTACCGGATTATATTCAATGATATTAAGTCTTACAGGAAAATGTCGGCACAATGTCAAAAGATTTTTGGCATCTTCTATCGTATCATTGAAGCCTTCAAAAGCGATGTATTCATAACTGATACGATTTTTCGTGTTAACGTAAAAGTATTTTAATGATTCCATCAGACTGTTGAGATCATTTTGTTCATTGATCGGCATAATCTCACCTCGCTTTTTATCATCAGCGGCATGAAGGGATAAGGCGAGATTAAACTTCACTTTATCGTCAGCCAGTTTTTTAATCATCTTAGAGATTCCAACTGTACTCACAGTTACCCGTCGACTTGAAAATCCCAATCCTTCTTCGCTACAAATTCTGTCAATAGATTGCAACACATTTTTATAAGCTAAAAGAGGTTCTCCCATTCCCATATAAACAATATTGCTTAATCTGTGACCATAATGTTCAAGACATTGATTATTTACGATAACGACTTGATCATATATTTCGGCGGGATCCAGATTTCTAACTCTTTTCATTTTACCTGTAGCACAAAAACTACATGTCAAACTGCAGCCTACCTGAGAAGAAACACATACTGTATATCTATTGTCCTTAGGAACAGGAATCAGAACAGCTTCTATTAAGTTTCCATCAGCTAATCGCAAACGATTTTTTATAGTACCATCTTCACTGATTTGAGTCTTGTCGATAATGATGGGTGAAAAATGAAAGTCTTTTGATAATTGCTCTCTTAGAGGCTTTGGGATATTTAACATATCGTCAAAACTGGTCTTGGATTTCTTCCAGATCCATTCCCATATCTGATTAGATCTGAATGAAGGCTGATTCAGATCGGAGATATACTGATCTAATTCAATTTTGTCAATATTTCTTATATCCTTGGACAAGTTCAATATTTAAGGCGCAAAACTAAGCATTCAAACATCAGTCCGCTTGAAATATTCAATTATTAAATTTCCTATATCTATTTTTGCAGTATGACATTGATCGTCCTTATTCTGATGTTTTTATTTCTATCTGCTTTTTTTTCAGGATCGGAAATTGCTTTTATCTCAGCGAACAAGTTGGGTATTGCAGTTAAGAAAGAACAGAAAACACGTAGAGGTAATATAATTTCAGATTTTTATGAAAAGCCGGAGTCATTCCTGAGTTCTATGCTTGTGGGTAATAATATTGCCTTAGTTGCTTTTACATATCTCATGACAGCGCTGTTATTACCTTATGTAGAACCTGTTTTTGGAGATGGTATTAGTTCTTTATTGATATATACAGTATTAATAACGATAATCGTATTAATCTTTGGAGAGTTTTTACCCAAAACTATTTTCAGTAGGAATTCTACTAGAAAGCTGTTTTTTTGGGCCTATCCATTATACTTTTTTAAAAAATTATTGGCGATTCCAACTTTTATAATGACGGCTTTGTCCAATTTTATTTTGAAAAAGATTTTAGGTGTTCCGATTGAAGATTCTGATGAGGCATTGACACGTATAGACTTAGAACATTTTATCGCCACTAGTATATCTGATGATCAAGATGACATAGACAAGGAAATCTTAACCAACGCCCTGAATCTTGGTCATTTGAAAGTTTCCAATTGTATGATTCCGCGTACCGAGATTGTTTCAATTGACAAGGCGGATGATCTGGAAGAATTAATAGATGTATTCCGGGATTCTAAATTATCCAGGATCATTGTGACAGATGGTGATGCAGACAATGTAGAAGGATATATTCATCATCAACAATTGATTGACAACCCTAAGTCAATTTTGAAGATTATTCTTGAAATTCCATATGTGCCTGAGGTTATGAATCTTAAGGACCTCATGCTTCAATTTATTAAAAGCGGTTCTTCAATAGCTTGTGTTGTAGATGAATTTGGTGGGACTGCAGGAATTATTACCCTGGAGGATATTCTGGAAGAAATTTTTGGTGAAATTGAAGATGAACATGATGTTGAAGATTATATCATGGAAAGAACTGATGATAAGAACTACCTCTTATCCGGCAGGTTGGAAGTTGATTTTATAAACGAAAAATTTCCTGAACTAAATCTTCCTGAAGGAGAATATCAAACGCTCTCAGGATATATTGTAATGACCTCAGAAACTATCCCAAAACTTGGAGAACAAGTTGAATTAGGAAATTACTTGTTCAAAATAGAAGAAGTTGATGATACCAAGATAGAAACAGTAAGGGTTATTAAATTAGAGAATTCAGAGGATCAAGACAAGGAATAAAAAAATCCCTGTAAGAGAACTCACAAGGACTAAAGGTAATAGGTGTTATCGTCTGATTAAGTGTTATAAGTATATTTAATCTGCCTATTGACAATATTGTGCCAAATCCATTATTTTGAATTAGGATTATCAATTGTGCAAAGTACTTGTCACTTTTCTTAAGATTTGTATGTGATTCTATATATCACATCTGCGAAATCATCACTTACGAGCATAGAGCCATCAGGCAAGTATTCAATATCGACAGGTCTCCCCCAGGCAGTACGACCTTCTTCATCCAACCATCCATCAGCAAAGCTTGAATAACTAACTGCATTAAATTGATCATCAAATTCAACCATCGTTAATCGATATCCAATTTTTTCTTTTCTGTTCCAGGATCCATGTTCTGCAATAAAAGCGACATTGTTTTTATATTTTTCTGGAAACATGTCTCCGGTATAGAACTCTATTCCTAATGGAGCTACGTGTGGGCCAAGGTTTTGGGCAGGAGCAACAAATTCACTGCAGTCTCTCAATGTTCCAAAATCAGGATCGGGAGTATCTCCTTGATGGCAATAAGGATAGCCGAAATGAAGATTGTCTTGAACAGCTCTATTTAGTTCACAGGCAGGCATATCGTCTCCCATCCAATCTCGTCCATTATCGGTAAACCATAAATCTCCTGTCTGTGGATGCCAGGTAAATCCAACAGTATTCCTTACACCTTCCTGTACAATTTCAAGACCTGTGCCATCATCATTTATTCTTGTTATTGTATTGAAAATAGGATCTTCAGATTCACAAATATTACATGGTGCTCCGACAGGTACATATAATTTTCCATCCGGACCAAAACTTATAAATTTCCAACCATGATGTGTTTCTGTAGGGTATTTATCATAGACTACTACAGGTTCAGGAATATTGTCGAGCTTGTTGTCAATATCTTCAAATTTCAAAATTCTGCTTACCTCAGCAACATACAAATCCCCATCTTTGAATGCAACTCCATTTGGCATCTGACCGTCCTCATAAATCAAAATCTTTTCATCAACTTGATAATCTTGATCTGTGTCCCGAAGGGCATATACATTTCCGGCACCTCGTGTTCCTACATATAATGTACCATTTGGACTGAGCGTCATGCTTCTTGCATTGACAACATCATCAGCATAGACGCTGATCTCAAATCCTTCAGGAAGGTTAATTCCTTCAAATGTACTTGATGGGCTAACACCTGTTTCTGGTTTTTGTGGCGTGTTGACAGGAGGATTACATGCAATCAATATAGAAATGATAAGGACAACGATAGATTTGAGCATTTTCCTTTAAAAGTACTTAATCCTTTTAAATAGATATGAAAGTTGGGCTTACCGTCTTCGTTTATGTCTCTTTTTATTATATCCTTTCTTCTTTTTGGCTTGAGCTATTTCAAGAGATAATTTGCGTCCTTTTAAACGTGTTTCTTTAAAGGCTTTAATGGCTACATCTTCATGTCCTTTCTCTAATTCGATAAAAGAAAATGACTTTAGGATTTCAATCTCACCAATATCAATTCCTTTTACAGGCATTACTTTATTGATGAGCTCAAGTATATTTCTTTTTTGGTATTTGTCTCTTGAACCAATATTGAGGAAAAAACGAGTGTAATCAACACCATCTTTTCTACTACTCCTGTCTTTAGAAGATCTATTTGAAGATCTGGACCGAGCATTTGAATTTATATCTTTTGACCCTTTATAGTAGGAGATAATTTTATTGAATTCTAAAGACACCAATTTCTTGATTAAATCTTCTTTACTGTTTAATTTGAGTAGCTCTTCAATCTCAGGCATTAATGATTCGATTGATTTAAGATCAATATCTACTCCATCAAGCTTCTTGATGTAATTAATTAATTGCAGTTTAAAGACATCATCGCCGGTAGGTATTATATCGTGAAAAATCTCTTTACCAAGAATTTTTTCAATATATTTTATTTTACCGATTTCAGACGGTTCAACTATTGAATAGGCAAGACCTTCCTTACCAGCCCGACCTGTTCTACCGCTTCTATGAACATAAGCTTCCCTCTCATCTGGAAGTTTGTAATTGATGACATGTGTAAGGTCATTCACATCAAGACCACGCGCAGCGACATCTGTCGCAACTAAGATCTGAACTTGTTTATCTCTAAACTTATTCATAACCAAGTCTCTCTGAGATTGAGTCAAATCGCCATTTAGTGTATCAGCATTATATCCTTCACGAGACAACTTACTGGCTATCTCGTTGGTTTCTCTTTTGGTTCTGCAAAAAACGATAGAGTATATATCAGGATGCATATCCAGCAGTCGCTTCAAACCTGCATATTTATTCGAACGCTCTACAACATAATATTTATGAGTTACATTTTTGGCGCCTTCATTTCGATTTCCAACTGTTATCTCAAGCGGGTTATCTAAGTATTTTTTGGTAATCTTTTTAATTTCCTTAGGCAGAGTTGCCGAGAATAATAAGATTGTTCTTTCGTCGGGGACATGTGATAAAATATAATCCAGATCGTCTTTGAAGCCCATTGATAGCATTTCATCCGCTTCATCAAGTATGACCCATCTTACAGATCCGAGTTTAAGTTTTTTTCGATTAATGAGGTCCTTCGTTCTTCCGGGTGTTCCAATGACTATCTGGGGATGATCTTTAAGTGATCTTATTTGTTGAGATATGGAAGAGCCTCCATAAACGACGAGGTTGTTTATACCTTTCAAATACTTAGCAAAATCATAAATGTCGTTTCCTATTTGAAGGGCTAATTCTCTGGTAGGACTGAGAATGATCGCTTGAACATCTTCCTCATAATCTTCAATAGTATTAAGAATTGGAAGACTGAATGCTGCAGTTTTTCCTGTTCCGGTTTGTGCTAATGCAATACAATCTCGAAATCCTTCTTGAAATTGAGCTAAAACCTGGCTTTGAATTGGAGTGGGAGCTGTAAATTCTAAGTCCTCTAATGCTTTTAGAATTTCAGGTTTGAGTTGAGCTTCCTTAAATGTTTCCATAGTATAATTTATAAGGAAGCTTGTCTGATATAGTACTTCCAAAAGTGGTGCAAAGGAACATATTATATTGAGAAGAATCAAACTAATACAGTTCCGGCAAAGAAAGATTGATTCGGTATCAATAAATTATTCATCTTTGCGCCTCATTTTAGAGAATGCAGTCAATAAGAAACATAGCTATAATAGCCCACGTCGATCATGGTAAGACTACTTTGGTTGATAAGATTATCCATGCATGTAAGGTGTTGGATGATAGAAAAGAGGTAAAGGAACTGATTTTGGACAATCAGGATCTGGAACGTGAAAGAGGAATCACTATCACATCAAAGAATGTGTCGGTTGTTTTTAATGAAGTGAAGATTAATATAATTGACACTCCGGGTCACGCCGATTTTGGTGGAGAAGTAGAACGTGTACTAAAAATGGCTGATGGAGTACTTCTTTTGGTTGATGCATTTGAAGGACCGATGCCTCAAACAAGATTTGTTCTAAGTAAAGCTATTGAGTTAGGATTAAAGCCTATCCTGGTAGTGAATAAAGTGGACAAGGAGAACTGTAGACCTGAAGAAGTTCAAGGGGATGTATTTGACTTAATGTTTAATCTTGAAGCGACAGAAGATCAAATGGATTTTGTCACCCTGTTTGGTTCTTCAAAGATGGGTTGGATGAGTTACGATCATGAGGAAAAAACAAAGGATATTTTTCCTTTGCTCCAAGCTGTTATCGATGTGATTCCTGAAGCTCCTTACTATGAAGGAACACCACAAATGCAAATCACTTCTTTAGATTTCTCAAAGTTTCTCGGAAGAATTGCAATCGGAAGATTGTATAGGGGAGATCTTGAAATAGCTAAAGACTATATGCTATGCAAAAAAGATGGAGTCCAAAAGAAAGTACGTATCAAGGAGTTGTTTGTATTTGAAGGACTTGGTAGAGTAAAGGTTGATAAAGTAAGAAGTGGAGATATCTGCGCAATCGTAGGAATAGAAGATTTTGAAATTGGCGATACAATAGCCGATTTGGAGAATCCTGAATTGCTGTCCAGAATTGAAGTGGATGAACCTACGATGAGTATGTTATTTACAATTAATAATTCTCCATTTTTTGGCAAGGAAGGAAAGTTTGTTACTTCCAGGCATCTCAGAGATCGATTATATAAGGAGACAGAAAAGAATCTTGCCTTGAAAGTAAAAGACACGGCAACTGAAGATAAATTCAATGTTTATGGTAGAGGTGTTCTCCATCTCTCTGTTCTTATTGAAACTATGAGGAGGGAAGGATATGAATTGCAGGTAGGCAAACCCGAAGTAATATTCAAGGATATTGATGGCGTCAAATGTGAGCCAATAGAATCACTGGTTGTAGATGTACCGGAACCACATTCCGGCAAGGTCATCGAAATGGTAAGTACGCGTAAAGGAATGTTAAAAGTGATGGAGCCCAAGGGGGATGTTCAACATCTTGAATTCGAAATTCCTTCAAGAGGACTAATCGGTTTGAGGAACAATATGTTAACAGCTACGTCCGGACAGGCTGTTATGACGCACAGATTTATGGCTTATGAAGCTTTTAAAGGGGAAATCCCTACTAGAAATAAAGGGTCGCTTGTATCTGCAGTAGAAGGCCAGGCGCTTGCATTTGCCATTGATAGATTACAGGATCGTGGACGATTTTTTATTGAGGCCGGAGATAAGATTTATAAGGGACAAGTTATCGGTGAAAATACAAGAGACAACGACCTGGAAGTAAATATAATCAAAGGGAAGAAACTAACAAACATGAGATCTTCAGGTTCGGATGATGCAGCCAGAATTGCACCGAAGGTTGAATTTAGTTTGGAAGAAGCCATGGAATATATTCGCGATGACGAATACCTTGAACTGACTCCTTTAAGTCTGAGAATGCGAAAAATCTAATTATCTGGTATAAAGGGGAACGCCATCCAGGTCATGGGTCAGAATATCTGACATATAATCAAACCAAGGACGAACAGCTTTAAAAGTCTTTACCACTTCTTTTAGAAATCCGGGATCCGTAACTTTAGAAGCAGGAAAATTTTTCGCAACGAAAAATTGCTTGAACTTGAGTAGGTCTGAATCCTTATGATCTTTATCATATCCTCTAGGTGTATTTTTTAATTGTTCGCCTGTAATCTTACCGAAGGTGTCCTTAAATTTCTTACTGTTTAAAATTTTTCTTAGAGGCTTGGAATCTTGAGCTATATGATCTCTAATCAATTTTAAATCCTTAGGCTCCGGTCCCCAAAAACCACATGCAATTGTTACTTCCTTAGATTCAATTCTAAAAAAATATCCTCCTCTTCTAAAAGATCCGGCACGACTCAAGGACATGCTATAATGCTTATTATAGGGCGTTTTATCTTTTGAAAAACGAACATCCCGATAGATTCGAAAGAGTTTAGTCTTTTCAATTTCATCATTCTTGTTCATTTCAGTTTCCAATGCTGCAAGAAATTCCTTGCAATTTTCATTGGTAACTTTAAACTCATCTTTATTCTTATTAAACCAGTCACGGTTGTTATTCTTAGCAAGTTTATTTAGGAATTGAACAGTAGATTTTTCAATTTTTGACATAGGATTCTATTTAAGCAATATGAATATAAATCATTTTTATAAATCAAAGATGTTCTGTTTGATACAGATATTAAATGAACAGAATCAAAAATTGTTTCCTGATTGAATGAATAATTGGTATTGAAGATTGTTATAATCACATACCGATTTGATATACATGATATTGGCTTGTATAAATTCGTATTGCGCACTTAGGAGTTCAAAAGAAGTACCTATATTATTATCAAGCCTTTCTTGAGATAAATCTAAAGCGCGTTTTGAAATATCTATGCTACTTTCAGAAAGGGATATACTCTCCCTTAAGTGGCTTATCTGTTTTTGGAGACTGTGTACGACGTTATTAAGTGTAAGTTTATTCTCATCTATTCTAAGCTGATTGATTATCTTTTTCTGTTTGCTGATTTTATTATCTGAATTATAGATTAATCGACCCAAAGGAAAATTCCAGCCTACGAATGCATTTATTGAGTTAGTAGAATAACTATTGGAATAGCTTTCGCCAAAAGACCCTAACTGATAATTTATTCCTGCTTCAGGAACAAGCATCGCCAGAGATGTAGATTTGTGTTCAGCATCAAATGCTTTATTTAATTCCTCCATTTCCTGAAGGCTGGGATGTAGGCTTACATCTACTTTGTCAGAAGATATTTCAGTGTTCAGATTAATGGGTACTATCAATTCGAGATCAATAACAATGCTCATATTATTGTCAAGATTAAGATAGGATTTAAGCTGATTTTCTAAACTTTCAATTGCTTGTTGAAGATTTAGAATTTCCATTTTCAATCGTTGGGTATTGCTTTTTACTATCAGGTATTCAGATTCTAAAAGTAATCCTTCATCCAGTTGATTTTTCATTCCATCGAGAACATTACTTTTATCAATGACCAATTGACTTAGAAACTGTTCTTTGGCGATCATTTCTAATAAGGAATAATATGTTTCAATGATTTGAAGTATTTGTTCATTTTTCAATTGCTGACTTTTCAATACTGCAGCATTAGCACGATACTTTGCAGATTGACTTTTGAAAATATCTTCAGCCGGTGCCCAAGAAGCACTGATGTCTCCTCCAAGCCATTTGTTTTGTCTGTCAAGATCAGTAAAAATCACGCCGTCGGTGTTCATTGCTGCACCATTAAGCTGATGGATTCTCGATCCGATAAAAATATTGGGAGCCCACCATTCTTTGGATTTGCTCCATTCTATTAATGACAATTCTTTTTCAGCATTAATTCGATCTATGATTAGACTATTTGCCTTTGAATATTTTAGAAGAGACTCCAGATTTAATCTTAGAGTGTCCGTCTGGCAAGATCCAATATATGACAGAGCCATAAAACATAAGATTAAAATATTTTGCTGTATCCAGAGCTTATTCATGTTTTTTGGTTTTAATAAGCTGTCCATCTTTGACCAGATTTTTTCCATTTAAGATAACTTCTGATTCCAGAGTAAGCTCAGGATTAAGCACTTCAAAGTATCGTTCACCATTAATTCCCTTTTGCAACTTTAATGATCTGACATGTCCATTGTCATTGAGTAGTATGTAGGCCTGATCTTTTTTCATCAGGATAGAAGTGTGAGGTAAACTTAAAGCCGTTTTTGGGCTTTCCAAGACCAGTTCAGCCTTTGCATACATACCGGGTTTTATGTTTAAATCTTCATTAGGAATATCGACTTGCGCTTCCATCGTTTTAGAAGAAGGGTCAAGACTTTCGGAAATTCTTGAAATCTTAGCTGTGAAATTTTTATCATTCATAGAAGGGAAAGTAACATGTACGACTTGATCTACTGTGACATTTGCAACGTCTGATTCAGGAATTGCCATAACAAGTCGAACTGGAGATATCGATTCGAGGCTAAACAGCGATAGAGCATTGGATTCTTTCAGACTATTCTGAACTATGGCTCCTTGCTCAAGCATTCTGTTCGAAATAATACCTTTGAATGGAGCTCTGATTGAAAGAAGATTAAGACGCTTTTGGATCGCATCTTTTCTAGTTTTGGATACTTCAAGCATATTTTGAACCATTGCAACTTCGGCTTTTGCCATTTTTTCTTCGCTTGTTGCTATTTTATAATCTGCTTCAGCATTCTCAATTTCCGCGGCAGTAGTCAATCCTTTAGATTTATCGTTTATCGATTTCAAGCGATTATATTGTTTGGCTTTATTGGTGGAGTTCACCAAGGCTAATTCTTGTTTAGCCTGTGCCAGAATGAGCTCACCTTCAGATTTCATAACATTATTGCCGGCTTCCTGTAATTCTAATTCCAAAATAGGATTTGACAATTGAGCTAAGATCTGACCTGATTTTACCTTGTCCCCAATATCGACATATAGTTTACTGACGTACCCATCTTCCATTGCATAAATATTGACGAATTTATCTGCCTTAATCGTAGAACTGATAACAATTTTTGAGCTGAAACTTTCTTGTGTTGGATTAATTGTTTCAACTACAGGAATTTTATCATCGGCAGTAGCTTGGGTCTCATTATTTGATGCATTTTCCTGGCAAGCATAAGCAAATATGATAAATGCAAAGACGAGTATGTATTTTGTTTTATTCATTTTTTCCACTGATAAGTGTATATAAAATAGGAATTATAAAAAGTGTAAGCAGGGTAGCCATTATGGTTCCTCCGATGACTGTAATGGCAAGCGGCACATTTGCTTCCGTACCTCTTCCTAAGCCTAAGGCCGTTGGTAACAATCCTAATACTGTTGTAGCAGCGGTCATTAACACTGGTCTAAATCGATCTTTAGCACCTTCAATGACTGCGTTAATCATTGTATTGTTTTGTAAACTTAGTTTGTTGATTTTATCTACGAGAATATTACCATAGGATACCGCAATTCCGATCATCATGATCATTCCCATTAAAGATTGAATATTGATATAAGTTTTTGTGAGTGCCATGATAATGGCAACACCTATGAATCCTAAAGGGACAGTAAACAATATAATAAGCGGTTGTCTGAAAGATCTGAATAATGGCACCAAGATGAGGAATGCAAATATGGTGGCCAGGATTAATCCGATGATCAAATCTTTGAATGATTTATTAATTACATTGACTTCTCCTTCAAAATTTACTTCATATCCTTTCGGGACATCTATTTTGGCAATAATATCATTTATTTGATTAGATAGACGACCTACATCTGAGCCTTCAACATTCGCATAGACATTAAATGCCCGTGTCAGATTATGATGATTTATTTCAACAGGATTTGAAGATTCGCTGATTTTAGAAAAACTTCTGAATGGTATGGCTTTATCATGAGTGTCACTGGTCGTTGTCACATTGCTTAGGATATTGGGGTCGTCAATTTTGTATTCGGGATAAGTAACACCTACATAATAGTGATTGCCATTATTCTCATCTATCCAAAATGCTTTATCATAAGTTGCTGAAGAATTCAATGCAGCGATCATATTTTTGATGGCATCGACAGGTTTCACTCCTAATTCTGCAGCCTTTATTCTATCTATATCAATATCTTTTGAAGGTTGATCCAGTCGCTGAAGAATACGGACATCTCTTGTGGAAGATAAATGTCTGACGGTATCTCTTATCTCTTCAGCTAAAGATCTTAATGTTTCAAGGTCATTACCCTTAACTTGAATATCAATCGGAGAGGGTTTGCCTTCATTTAGAGCAGCTGTAATCAATCCTCCGGTATTGAAGCTCAATTCTATTCCTGGAAATCTATCTATAAATAAAGTCCTCAGCTCTTGGGCATATTCAAAAGTACTTTTGCTTTGAATTTCTTTCATTTGGATTCCAATGAAAGCATCTTGTGTACCTGAGTTCGGTGTATATGCGGCAGGCAAATCGTAGAATACGCCAATATTGGATATAATCTGTTCCAGATTGTCTCCAATAATCTCTCTTGAAAGCTCCTCCATTTCAATGATCGTAGATTGGGTTTTGTCAAGTGGAGTTCCGGATTCTGTTCTGACTTGGATTTCTAATTGTCCGACATCAGATTCCGGGAATAATTCAAAACCATTCTGAGATAAAACAAATAGGGAGCTTAGAAATAAGATGAATGCAAATAAGAGGATGGTAATTTTACGTTCAAACGATTTCCGTAAAATACGCTCATACCCGCCTTTTAATTTTTCAATAAATTTTTGAAATCGGGTTTCTTTAGGCTTAGTCTTATATTCTTTTTTGAATAATATAGTTGCTGCAATAGGTATTAGGGTTAATGAAAATATGTAAGAACCGATCATCGCTGCTGCAACTGTAATGGCGAGTGGTGAGAAGAGAAATTTTGCCATTCCTGTTAAAAACATAACAGGAAAGAAAACAACGATAATGACAAGTGTAGAAGCTAATACCGGCTGAGCGACTTCTAATGCTGCTTCTTTCGCAGATTCAAAAAGAAGACTTCCCCGTTTCCGCTTTTTCTCGATGTTTTCCAGTACAACAATCGAATTATCGACCAGAAGTCCCAGAACAAGTGCAATTCCTCCCAGCGTAATGCTATTAATGGCCTGTCCGGAAAAATACAGAGCAATAAATGTGAACAATATGGATAAGGGGAGGCTTAAACTTACTATGAAAGCTGAGCGGATATTTCCGAGAAAAAGAATTAGTACTAACACCACTAAAACCAGTCCTCCAAGTCCGGCATTTCTTAATCCTTTAATCGCATTTCTGACATATGAAGATTGATCAAAAATGACATTTAAACGTACATCCTCCGGCATTCTTTCAGCAAGTTTCGGCAAGGCTTTCTTGACTTCATTTACAGCGGCTATTGTGTTCGCTTTAGGCCTTTTGAAAATGGGCAAATAAACCTGCTCTTTACCATCTACGCGTGCGATGTTGGTCTGAATGGCACCATCATCTACGGCATGAGCAATATCTTTTATATAGACAGGATTCCCATTTCTGTAGCAAACTACGATGTCATTAAAATCCTCGACTTTAATAATCATCCCTTTGGCGTCGATGCCATAGTTGATGTCCCCGATTTTTGCTACGCCGGAAGGGATCATCGTGGTGTTCTCCTTGATAACTTTTGCAATTTCAGTTTGTGAAATTGCCATGGCTTCCAATTTCTCTGGATCAACAAAAATGTTAATTCGCCTTTTGGATCCACCGTATGCCGCTGGTGCGATAATGCCCTTTACTCCGCTAAGCATTTGTCTAAGTGAATAATAAGCAACATCATAAAGTTCTTTTCCTGATTTAATATCACTGCTTACTGTGAGTAGCATTAAGGGTTTACTTGCTGTTGGATCGAAAGGTTGAACCATAGGAGGTAGGGTTCCCGGAGGCTGATAATACATATCAGACATGGCGTAAGAAGAGGTGTTAGCCATCGCTTCTGCGGGCTCTATGTCTTCACCATAAAAATTGGTTACAACACTTACACCCATTATACTTTTGGAAAGTTGTTTTTCTATTCCGGGAGATTGCCCGGTCCACCTTTCCATACGACTAGTGATATCCTTTTCCACGACCAAGGCGGGCATACCCGGGTATAGAGTAATGATTTGCATCGCCGATTTTTTGAATTGGGGAAGTATATCGACAGGCATTCTAGGTATCAATACCACCGATAAAACCGAGACAATTATTACAAATACAAAAACAAGATAAGGGTTGCGAAAGGACAGGTTAATCATTACAGGCAGCTTCAGTTGCTAAAGCTACTAAATGCATTTATAAATAAATCATAATATATGATTAATTGATGCTCATAGGATTATATATCTAAAAAAAACTGATGAATGATAGGATTAATCATCATGAATCGGTTGTGCTCCGAAACCAATAGGATTGATACCCATTTTTGCTGGAACATCATCATCAAAATCTTCCCATTCAATGATATCATTAACAAAGTGCTCTGCGTAATTCAAGATGAATTCAGGTTTGAATTCTTCCGGTCTAAGAATCTCTAATATTCTTGGAGATTTGGGTTGTCCGTAACCTTCGATATATGGATACGTAATCATCATTATAACTTTACCATTGAAAAGTTGCTGGAATATCAAGGCACCTGATGATTTGATAAACGGCCTTTTGATCTTATTACCCGGAAGTTTTTCTGCAATACCACTTATTTCAGTTTCCAGGACAAGAGATATGACTTCGAGATTTTCGATTTCATCTTTATAATCTATATAAGCATTCAGCTTTGTGTTTTCAATAATCTCATTGAGATTATCTGTAATCATTTGTTTCAAACTTTCACCCCATGCTTTGCGATATTTCTTTGTATTGCTTAAGATTGAATTATATGTTTTGACCTTAGATTTAAGTTTGCTGTAATCCATTCCTTATTAATATTTTAAAAGTTTTTCAATAGCTTGAAGTAATCGCTCACTTGCTAAATATTGTTTTTCAAGTTGTGGGGCAAATGGAACCGGTGTATCCAAACTGGCAACTCTTAATATGGGAGCATCCAGATATTCAAATAAATTTTCTGAAATATAAGCAGATATTTCTCCCCCCAGACCACCAAACAAACTATCCTCATGTAGAAGAAGTACTTTATTGGTCTTTTTAATAGATTGTTCGATAGTAGAATAATCTAAAGGTTGTAGGGATCTCAAATCGATTATGTCTGCATCAACATTCATAGAATTAATAGCTTCTGTTGCCCAATCTACTCCAATTCCATAAGTTATAATTGACAAGGCAGAACCAGACCTGTGAACTCTCGCTTTACCGATTTCTATATTATAATACCCTGATGGCACTTCTTCAACTTTACTTCTATAAAGGGCTTTGTGCTCAAAAAATAAAACAGGATTAGGATCTTCAAATGCACTCAATAATAACCCTTTTGCATCACTGGGGTTGGAAGGATAAACGATCTTCAATCCCGGAGTATGGGTAAACCACGCTTCATTGGTCTGAGAATGAAATGGACCTGCTGCAACACTACCACCGCATGGCATTCTTATAACCAGGTCGGCATTTTGATTCCATCTGTATTGTAATTTGGCGATGTTATTTACGATTTGATTAAAGCCACATGTCACAAAATCTGCAAACTGCATTTCTACCATTGACTTATAACCCTTCATACTTAAGCCGAGGGCAATCCCCAGAATGGCGCTCTCACATAAGGGAGTGTTTCTTATTCTGTCAGAACCATATCTATCTAAAAACCCATCTGTAATTTTAAATACTCCCCCATATTCTGCTATATCCTGGCCCATGAATATCAAGTTCTCCCATTTTTTCATAGCGAGGTCTAATCCATCAGAAATGGCATCAATAAATCGTAATTCTTGATTTTTCTTTGTGCTTACTATTGCTTTGTGTTCATGGGGGGCATATACATCTTTTAACTCAGTGTCCAGATCAACAATAAGCGCTTCACTTTCTGAGGCTTTTTTAAATTCTGAGCTAATTTCTTGTTTGAACTCTGATTTAAGATTGTCAATATATTTATTGTCAATGATCTTACTTTCTAAAAGAAAGTTTTCGAAATTTAATAAGGGGTCACGTTTTGCCCACTGATCCATAAGTTTTTTAGGAACATATTTGGTTCCTGATGCTTCTTCATGACCACGCATTCTAAACGTATTGAATTCTATCAGAACGGGTCTTGGCTTTTTCCTTAGATCCTTAGCAATAGACTTTATATTATTGTAAACCTCAAGAATGTTGTTACCATCTATAGAGTAAGATTCCATTCCATATCCTATACCTTTATCTGCGATCTTTTCACATCGGAATTGTTCGGATATCGGTGTTGATAAGCCATAACCATTATTTTCTACTGCAAAAATGACTGGCAAATTCCAAACAGCAGCAACATTCAAAGCTTCATGAAATTCTCCTTCGCTTGTTCCTCCCTCACCCGTAAATGCCAGACTTACATTTTTTTCTTTCGAAATTTTGTGTGCCAAAGCAATTCCGCTTGCAAGCGAAAGTTGTGGACCAAGATGAGAAATCATACCCCAGATATTGTAATCCTTGGTACCAAAATGGAAGGACCGGTCACGGCCTTTTGTAAATCCTGATGGTTTGCCTTGCCATTGAGAGAATAATCTATACAAAGGAATATTTCTACTTGTAAATACACCAAGATTTCGATGCATTGGAAATATCCATTCTTCACTTTGAAGTGCCAGAGTACAACCTACGGCAATTGCTTCTTGACCAATACCAGAGAACCACTTTGAGATTTTTCCCTGCCTTAATAAAGAGAGCATTTTTTCTTCAATCAACCGTGGTTTTAACATTGAGCTATACAAAGATCTCAATGTTTTCTTAGCCATTTTTTTAGGTTCGAATGTTAGTGCTGGAGCTGATTTGACTGATATCATGAATCTTAAAAAAAGTAAATATTAATGGATGGCAAAGCTATAAAATTTTATAATCAGGAAAGAATTGTTCTAAGCACAGATAATGATTTTAATGGTTTAAATCCTTCTATGTGCAACTGATAATACTTAATCATCGAATCAACGAGCTCATTTCGATCTGATTTGTTCATTTCAACATTTTCATGCGACAGTATTTGTGACAAATATTTACTGAGATCAATATTAAGACAATAAGGACTTCGAATATCATTATTGATAAATTGTCCAGACATCAAATCAAAGAACTCTTTATCAGGCGAATAATTGTCAGACAGCTGAAATCCTAGATATGCAGCCAGATCAATACTAAATTGAATCGGTAAATATTTTTGTTCCAGCTTGTTCTGATCTATACCCATTAAATAATTGACGATTAAATTATATATATCAAGATTGGCCTCTCTCTCTTTTATTGCACTCCTTGAAAGATCAATCAAAAACATACCCAATGAGGATTTAATTACATTGGAATATAAATCAACATAATTGTATGCTAGCTGAGCTTCTTTGATTCTTGAGAGCTTTCCATCATTTTCATAGGCGACCATGTCAATGATGTTCATCGGATGATATACATTAGACATTTTGGATTTAGACTTTCTTACACCGCTAACGATAAAAGAATGCAAACCTAATTCCTTCGTATATATATCAAGGATTAGGCTCGTCTCAGAATAATTGAGACTTCGGAAAACAACTCCTTCGGTTTTTAAAAGTTTTGGCAGAACGTATTCTTTATTGAGTTACTAATTTTTGAAGACTAAGATGCATGTATCAATATTCCCAACCCTTGATAGGGTCTTGTTTTATTTTTGCTTTCGTTGCTAATCTTTCTTTTTGTCTCTCCCAGATTAATTGAGCGAATGTGACATGTGCCGGTGTAATACTTGTACCTAAAGCCTGGCTAATTTTCTTTTCTTCAACATCAAGGCGATACAAATAGCTCATTAACAGATCTGGATCTCCTTTTAACATTTGTTCGACTCGATCAGCAATATGCATAATCATTTCTTTGTCTGATAATTCTAAAGGAATCTCTAAATCAAGATCTTCAGCAATCCTCTTTGATATGTCCACAGACTCTTCCATAAATCAAAATTACTACTTATACATTTTAATTGTCACCCTAATTTATTTCTATTCCTGAGGCTTGTTAAACCAATTGCTCATTCAATTCATTAACGAAGGATCTGTCATTCTTTAATTTTGGTATTTTTTGTTGAGCTTGATATTTCCCTTTTTGCTTAAGCCACCGATCAAATGTCCCTTCCTCAAGTGTTTTAATTTTTAAATTTTCAAGTGCAAGATCATTTGAACGTTTGGCATCATAATCAGAATTTAGTTTTCTAAGATTTGTATCCAGAGAGTTAGCAAAATGTAAAATTTCATTGGGAGGGTGGCTGAATTCTATCCACCATTCATGCGATCCTTTGTTGGTGGATTTTAGAAATATAGGCGCTACAGTAAAGTCGTAAATCTGAGCGTTGTATTTTTCACAAGTTATAGCAAGGGCTCGAGATACATTATCGATGCTCAATTCTTCACCAAACACATTTATTTGTTGATGGGTTCTTCCAACAATAATCAATTTGTAGGGCTTTAATCGAACAAATTGAACAAGATCTCCCATTTTATATCGATAGAGACCGGAAGTATTACTGATCAGTAATTCATAAACTTGATCCGTTTGGACATCTTGCAGGCAGATAGGGTCTTGATTTTTGTTTTCATTTTGAGGTATAAATTCGTAAAAGATTTCATGATTGCACAGCAGCAACATTCCTTCTTCATCTTTTTCGTTTTGCAAGGCAAAATAACCTTCAGATGCATTATAGACTTCTCTATAGATCAGCTTTTCAGTAGGAAGATATTTTTCGAATTCTTTTCGATAAGGTTGAAAGTTAACTCCTCCATGAAGATAAGATCTAAGATTCGGCCATACTTCCGAGATGTTCTTTTTACCAGTCTGTTTAATAATCTCTTTGAAAAGTACTAATGTCCAAGTAGGAACTCCAGCCAACAGAGTTACGTTTTGCTTGCTTGTAATTGTCGCTATTTTTTTAATTTTTTTATCCCATTCCGCCATTAAGGCAGTTGTGAAATCCGGAGTATAAAATGATCTTCCAATTTTTGGAAAATGATGAAGAATGATGGCAGATATATCTCCTGTATGGGAATAGGCATTGATCTTTTCGATGCTTCCACCCATGATAAGAGAGCGGTCCTTGAATAAGCTGGCTGTACTGTCCTCATTGTATATAATACTTGCTGCATCCCAAGCACATTTCAGGTGACCTTTTCGAAGATATTTTTTACTAACCGGAATATATTTACTTCTACCATCTGATGATCCTGATGATTTTGCAAACCAATGTATGGGATCTGAACAGAGAATGTTTGGAATACCGCCCATCATCTTTTTAATCAATGGAGAGATATCTTCATAGGAAACGATTGGGATATGGCTTGTGTAGCTTGAATAATTTCGGATTAGCTCAAATCTATTTTCTACTCCATAGACACATGATTTGTTTTTTTGTATGATTTTTTCCAAAATGGCATTCTGATACACCATCGGATGCTCAGCAACGTATTCGACTTTTTTTTGTCTTTTTTTGAAATAACTGCGAAGAATGAAATCTATCATTTGTTTGCCATAATGCGTATTCAAAATTATAAAATCAATGACGAGAATTTTCTTTTTAAATAGATATGCCGACGAAATATTTTTGAATCTGATGGAGTTATAAGGGTGTCTACTCTATTTTCAAGTAATAACTCTTATACATTATTCATCTTTTATATTAAAAAGATATTATTATATTATAATTTTGTGTAATATATAAGTTCCTTATGACTAAGAAGAAAGAGATAAAAATCAATTACTCTGCACTTATTAAGTGGGGTTGGTTAGTGCTGGTTTGTGGGCTATTGTTTTTGGCTTCCCTGTTTGTACTTGTTTCATTCACAAAGTTACCGGATACAGAAGAATTGGAAAACCCAGATTACGAAGAAGCTTCAATAATCTATGCAACAGATCTTTCAGAGCTAGGGCGGTTCTATTCCCAGAATCGCGAACTTTTAACTTATGAGAATTTAAATCCACACCTCATCAATGCCTTGATTGCAACTGAAGATGAAAGATTTTTTAATCACAGTGGAATCGACAGCAGAGGAACTGCTCGTGCTTTTTTCTATTTGGGGAGACGTGGTGGCGCAAGTACAATAACTCAGCAACTTGCCAAGCAATTTTTTACCAAAAGATCCAGATCTTTTATTAAGAGAATATGGCAGAAAATGAAAGAGTGGGTAATAGCCATAGAATTTGAGAAGAGATATACCAAAGAAGAGATCATAGCCATGTATCTGAACAAATTTGAATTTATCTATTCCTCCTTTGGTGTGAGCTCAGCTGCTAAGACATACTTTGGAAAAGACCAGAGCAAATTAAGTCTGGGGGAAGCTGCAATTCTTATTGGAATGCTTAAAAACCCTCATACTTATAATCCAAAGATAAATCCTGACAATGCACTTAAAAGACGAAATGTGGTCTTAAGGCAGATGGCTAAAAATAATTATATATCAGAAGAAGAGCTGGAAAAGTTTAAAGAAGAATCTATTGATTTAACTGATTTCAATCGTTCATTTCATTATGATGGATTGGCTCCATATTTCAGGGCTACATTAACCAGTCATCTTAAAAATCTATTAGCAAAAAATAAATATAGAAAGCCTGATGGAACTAAATATGACATTTGGGAAGATGGATTGAAAATTTATACAACCATAGATAAGGACATGCAAAGACATGCAGAGGAAGCTGCCGTCAATCACATGAAAGTTATTCAAGACCGCTATTTTAATCTTTGGAGAAATAAAGATCCGTGGACTCATAAAGCTGATGGCAGACAGAAAGGCATCCGAAAGGCATCCTTTAATCGGGCCGTCAGGGAATCTGAACGATATAAAAGATTAAGACAAGGAATAATCGGTAATTTAATTCAGGACATAATAGATGAGATCCCCGATGCAAGATTATTGGATTCAGACATTAATAGAATGATTGAAGAGGAAAAAACTCCCGGATATCTAAATAAATTACGACGACAAGAAATCATTTCAAGTAAACAATCAAATGCTTATAAAGCCATATTGCGAACTGAACTGTGGCAAAATCTAAAACAAAAAAGAGCTGAACTGGATCAAAAGGCTATTAAAGCTTTTAATCAAAAAATTAAGATGAGGGTTTTTTCTTACAATGATAATAAGGAAAAAACCATAAGTATGACACCTTTAGATTCTATTAGGTATCATCATAAACATATGCAGATTGGTTCGGTATCAATAGATCCCGCAACTGGAAATGTAAAGACTTGGGTAGGTGGAATTGGAAATAAATATTTTAAATATGATCATGTCTTGTCTAACAGACAAGTAGGATCAACATTTAAACCCTTCGTGTATGCGACCGCTCTTATGCAAGGAATATCTCCTTGTCAGAAAGTGGAAGACAGACAATATGAAATAGTAGGTGGCGATCGAAATTTTGACCTTCTAGAAACCTGGTCTCCCAGCAATTCAAATGGACAATTTTCTGGAGAAATGACATCCCTCAAAGATGGATTAAAGTTCTCTAAGAACTCACTTTCAGTATGGTTGATTAAAGAGTTAGGTAATGTAAGACTAATTAGGAATCTGGTTGACAAGATGGGGATAGATAAGAAAAAGGTCCCGAATGCTCCGTCTATCGTTCTTGGTGCTGCTCAATTGAATGTACTAGAGATGACGGCGGCGTATTCAACATTTGCAAATAACGGTACTTATATTGAACCTGTTTTTCTGACACGTATTGAAGATAAGGACGGGAAGGTGCTTTACAACGCAGTACCAAGTAAAAAGAAGGTGTTCACTGAAAAATATAACGACGCAATGGTCAATTATTTAAAACACGCATCGAGCAACCATTCTTGGCGATTGGGTTCAGAATGGGGTGGTAAAACCGGAACCACAAATGATTTTGTTGATGGTTGGTTCATGGGTATATCGCCGGATCTTGTGGTAGGAACTTGGGTAGGAGGTGAAAATAATTGGATTCGATTTTTAAGTATTGAACAGGGTTCAGGCGGTGTTATGGCCAGACCTTTCTATATTGAATTTATGAACCGATTGGAAAAAGACAAATCTATAAAGCTCAATAATTCTGCTTCATTTAAAATTCCAAAGGGAGACAGGATAGTCTTTGATTGCGAAATGTATAATGATGAATTACCTTCAAAAGAAGCCAAAGACAGAGAAAAAAAGATCAAAGTGCTTAATGATCAGTTTGAGGAGGAATTCTAGCTTTTCGTGAAATGCGATTATCTTTCATCATTATATGAAGTCTAATGAAAGATATCGGATTCTTTTAATTTCTATTGTGATCTCAATAGGCCTCATTCCCGTCTCTGAAGCCCTAATTTCCTCCGATGTAGATGGTTCTCTAGCTGTTTTCATGAACTATGCGTTTGCAGAAAAAAGATCTCTAATAAACTTCATGGTTTTTCCACACGGCCCTTTATCGTGGCTTTTATATCCTATAGATTTCGACAATCATATTATTCTTGCTTATCTGTTCAGGCTATTTGTCAATATTATCTTCTGTATTAGCGCTCTGAGTTTATTTATTTCTGAGAAGCGTCTTCCATTATTATCAAAACTTTTAGGGCTGATCTTCTTAGCTTCAATTTTGGACACCCAGTTATTATTGATTGGCACGCAGGTTTTTTTGTGTATACATTTTCTAAGATATCAAGCTAATTCCAAACTATATCTCTCTGCTTTAGTATTAACTCTGAGTCTATTTCTAAAAGCCTACTCATTTGTAATTATATGTTCCATTTTTCTTTCTTTAGCCGTCTATTGTTTCTTTCGATATAGGAATAAAAGAACAGCTTTACTTTATTCATTTGGAATATTCCTAAGCTCATTTTTATTGATCAGAATTTTGATTTTTAGAACTGTAAAAGGAAGC
The DNA here is from genome assembly GCA_965248155.1 of Saprospiraceae bacterium. Taxonomy (GTDB): domain Bacteria; phylum Bacteroidota; class Bacteroidia; order Chitinophagales; family Saprospiraceae; genus RFSX01. The sequence goes on along the minus strand of CBDFIO010000002.1, from coordinate 279,195 downwards.
TTAGATCATGTTGTAGGATTTATTGGGCTATCATCAAATAATACTGATGCAGCAGCATTATATGTCAACAACAATTGGGTCCTCTTGTCGGGCTCTATTCTTTTATTAATTTTTATTGCATTATATCAATTGAACAAGAAAAAAGGCCTGTTCTTTCTTGTTTTTACCCTGTCTTTACTATTGCAATGGAAATACAGTATGTCCAGGCAAGATATACTGCATAACAGGATGTTATTTCTTTATCTGCTTGTGCTTTACTATGCATATATTTTATATTGTTCTGAGATTAAGTTGAAAATTCACATCGCACTTGTCATAGCGATTGGTTTCTTTTTTCTCAATCACATACAAATTTTTAAAGCATCTGGAGTTAAACTAAGAGCAACTAATTTTTCTCTTTTGGGAAAATATATATTTAGTAAAACCTATCAGGATTCTCTGCGTATTGCTAATACAAAAATGACAAATGAATTTCGTCTGAATCAAGAAACGAGGGATATCATCAGCGATCATTCAGTCGAACTTTATCCGGGTCAATATTTATACATGTATCAGCAAAATCTGAATTGGGTGTCGAGACCTGTTGTCCAGTCTTATGCTTCGTATACCTCAAGTTTAGATAAGCAAAATCTGAGTTACTTCAAGTCTGATTCCTCTCCGGAATTTATTATTTGGCACTTATCCGATCCAAAACAAGTTCCATGGCATGAAGAAAGGTTTGGAAGCATTGATTACAGAAGTGTTCTTAACGATGAACCTCAAACGATTCAGTATCTATTGTCAAACTATAAAATCATTCTACAAGAAGTATCATATCTCTTATTAAAAAGAACAAATGAAAAATTGAAGGATGAAGAAATACTTGACTATTCGACGGCTGAGCTCGATGAATGGGTAAATGTCGATGAGGCGTTTCCGATTATCAAAATTGAAATGAATAAAACTTTTCTAGGAAATCTGAAATCATTATTCTATAAATCGGATGCTCTTTTTGTAAGTGTTGAAACTAAAAGTGGCCATTATTATATGAATCGTTTGGTAGAGAAAAATATCAAAGATGGAATCGTATTAAGCCCACTTAGAATGGAACATAGAAATTGTTTTGATGAAGCTATCAGATTTCGAATTAGCAGTAACGCTTCAGTGAGTTACGCTAACAATTTTAGATATGCGGCCTTGAATTCTGAAATCAACCAGAATAATCAAAACGTTTTATATTGGTCAAATTGCAGAACTAAAGTGTCCACCTTGATGAACGCTTCAGTGGATGGGAAAAGTTTGAATTCTGAATATCTTAATTTATTTCATTTTACATCAGATTCGATTCCACTTTACATTGATATTCATTTGGAATGTATCCCACAAAATGCAAACAAACTCTTCATTGCTTGTGCTGTAGAGAGCGAAGGCGAAAAGCTTCTTAACATTCATAAAAATATTGGCAGCAAATTTATTTCTCCCGGAATGATTCATCATATTTCTGAACACTTTGAAATTAATTTGGATTCAGTACCATTAAATAGTGCGCTAAAAATATTTATATGGAATCCCCACAAGATCCCGTTTAAATTACTTTCGAATAAAATTTATTTTTCTGATCGTAACGAATCGAATCTTGATAATTAATCATTTTAATTTTTTCCAGTTGTTTATTAATAATTTATCTTGCGAATCCTAAGTTTCAATCTTGAGAATTGTGGAAGAACAGAAGAAATATACGATCTTACTATGGCTCAATTGGGTATTATGGGCATTTTTAATATTAGCAATTGCTATTGGTTCCAGATTTATAGTAAACACGCTTCATGGCGACCTCCCTTCTTTTGCAGACTTAGAAAATCCAGAATATGATGAAGCTAGTATTATTTATGATGCCAACGGGACGACATTTGGAAAATACTATGTAGAGAATAGAGAAATTGTTCATTTCAATGATATTTCCCCTTTTGTGATTCAAACCCTCATTTCAACTGAGGACATTAGATTCTTTAAACACTCCGGAGTAGATCTAAAAGCATTATTTAGAGTCGCCTTCAAAACAATATTATTACGTAAGCAAAGCTCGGGTGGAGGTAGTACGATTACTCAGCAATTAGCCAAATTACTTTTTCAAAGACCAAGCTTGGCTAATAAAGGATTTTTTGAAAGAGCGACAACACTTCTTAGAACCAAAGTAAAAGAATGGATTACAGCTATCAAGCTGGAAAAATCATATACGAAAGAGGAGATTATAGCAATGTATCTCAACAAATTTGAATTTATTAATGGAGCACACGGCATCCAGGCTGCGGCACAAACTTATTTCGGTGTTGGCCAGGATAATGTTAACCTCTCGCAGGCAGCTCTTCTTGTTGGAATGCTGAAAAATCCAAGCTTATATAATCCTTTAAGATTTCCGGAAAATGCAGGTCGGAGAAGGAATGTAGTCCTGAATCAATATCAAAAACATAATATTGTTGATGAGTTAGTCCTTGATTCACTTTTAAATACTCAGGTAGATATGAGCAAGTTTAAAAGAGATTCTCATGATACTGGGCCCGCTCCCTACTTTAGATCAGAATTGACAAAATGGTTAAGAAATCTTTTTGAAGAGAAAGGCATCAGGAAAGAGGATGGCAGTGACTATAATATTTATACAGATGGACTCCAGATCTACACAACAATTGATTTGACATATCAAAAACATGCCGAAGCTGCTGTTGTAGATCATATGTCAAAATTACAAGACAAATATTGGAAGGTATGGGATAGGAGAAACCCATGGACGTATGATGCTGATGAGACACAAAGAAAAATCAGAATGGAAACGCTTGAACGGAAAATTAAAGAATCTGATCGCTATTTAAGTCTACATAATAAATATTTATCTGCGACTAAGGCGAAAATCCAAACAGAGTACGAAGATTTGAAATTGAGTGAAAAAGTCATCAAGGGCTTAATCGCAAAAGAAAAAAAACAATATAGTTGGTCTGGTTTAGTAGACCGAAGGATTATAAGTGAAACAAAATTGTCGGTATATAAGAATTTGTTGGATGATTCAGAACTATGGATGGAGCTTAAACAAAAGTTTAATGAGTTAAAAGACGCTTATGAAGAAGAGTTTGATAGAGCTATTAATATGGAGGTATTTGACTACAATGAAAAAGGCTTCAAAGAAGTCGAAATGAGCCCACGTGATTCTGTAAAATATCATAATCAACATATGCAAGCCAGCCTTTTGTCATTAGATCCAAGAACGGGTAGTATCAAGGCATGGGTTGGGGGTCCGGGATTTAATTACTTTAAGTATGATCATGTAAATTCCAGACGACAAGTTGGATCGACAATAAAACCATTTGTATATTCTACTGCTATTGGCTTAATGGGAATTTCTCCTTGTGAGGAATTCGAAGATATTCAATATACTATAGCTCCAGGAGATGCAAATTTTATGGTTGACAAAGAATGGTCGCCGTCTAATGCCAATGAAGAATTTACGGGCAACAAGTATAATTTATATCAGGGACTTCTGTATTCCAAGAATTCCATTACAGTTCGGTTAGTCAAGGAAATGGGAAATGTAGATGTTATCAGAGAATTGCTTGACAATGCTGGAATCAGTAAGAATCAGGAATATCCTAATGGTCAATATGTAATTCCGAGGGTCCCTTCTATTTGTCTGGGGTCGATGGATTTGACATTATTTGAGATGGCGGGAGCATATACCACTTTTGCAAATGATGGAATTTATACTGAACCCATATTTGTATCGAGAATCGAGGATCAGAGTGGCAAAATAATTTATACAGGTATTCCTAAGTCTAAGCGCGCAATAAACCCATTGTATAATGGAGTAATGTTAGATATGTTAAAAAACAATGTCGGAGGAAGATTTGGCTTGGGTGTAAAAACAGATATTGGAGGGAAAACCGGAACTACCAATGATTATGCTGATGGTTGGTTTATGTCAGTTGCACCAGATCTGGTGACTGGTGTTTGGGTCGGTGGAGATGACAAATGGATTCGATTTTTATCCTTGGAGAATGGTCAGGGATTTATTATGGCAAGACCTATTGTACAGAAGTTTATTCAAGGAATAGAATCAGATTCTACAGCAGATTTTAATTCAGATGCTCAGTTTCCGACACCTCCAAAAGGCTTTTTGGATTTTATTGATTGTGAAAAATATAAACAAATGTCTGTCGAAGAGGAGCAGATAATAAACAAATTGGATAAGCGTGAAGATGAATTCGATGAAAGTTTTGAAGATGAATTTGGCGGGTTGCTTGAAGATCTGAAAAAGGATACAGTTCCGAGTAAAAAAGCAGAAGAAAAAACTAAGGAGTCCGGAGACCCAGGAGGAGGGTAGTAGATTAATAGAATAATAATTTTCAGAAATATAAATAGAAATGGAATTACTAAATAATAAAGTAGCACTTATAACCGGTGGATCTAGAGGAATAGGAAAATCGATAGTGCAAAAATATATTGAAGAAGGCGCAAAGGTTGCATTTACTTATCGATCATCTGCCACTCAATCTGAAGAAATAATCTCTGAATTGGGAGTAGGTGAAAATAGGATAAGAGCCTACCAATCAGATGCCAGTAGTTTTGAAGCTGCAGAAAATCTAGTAAAAACCGTATTGGAAGATTTTGGAACAATAGACATTCTGATCAACAATGCTGGAATTACACAGGATACTTTAATGCTAAGAATGTCAGAGGATCAATGGGATAATGTAATCGAAGTGAATCTGAAATCTGTTTTTAATCTTACCAAACATGTTCTTAGACCTATGCTTAAAAATAGGGGAGGGTCCATCATCAATATGAGTTCTGTAGTCGGCGTATTTGGTAATGCGGGTCAGGCAAATTATGCAGCTTCAAAAGCCGGGATAATTGGTTTTACCAAATCTATTGCAAAAGAGGTTGGCTCAAGAGGAATTCGCTGTAATGCCATCGCTCCTGGTTTTATTGCCACCGAAATGACTGATGAATTAGATGATAAAGTTAAAGAAGCTTACATCAGTAGCATTCCTTTAAAAAGATTAGGAGAGGGAAGTGATGTTTCAAATGCATGTGTATTTCTCGGTTCAGATATGTCAACTTATATTTCAGGGCAGGTGCTTAGTGTTTGCGGTGCCATGAATACTTAAAATTAAATATGCGTTTTTTTGCTTTTTTCTTTTGCCTGATTTTCCTTGGTACATGTACACGCAAAATCGAAGTGTTACATATCTCCTCTAAAGCTCAGATTGAAACATTTTCAGATAGCTCTGCAAAAGAGTTTTGCAATGATGCCCTTAATTATGTACCGGATAGTAATAGCTTCGTTCAGATTATCCGCGTAAATGTTCACTTTCTTGATGCTGAATCCGGAGATAAAAATTTCTCGCTTGAAGCTGGAAGAAAGTATATGAATTATCTTATTAATAATGCAAACGACAGATTAAATAGGAATCACAAAATGAATTTGCCGGAAGGCAATAACACTCCTGCTATCCACCCAAAATATCAATACAAAATAACAGCTTCGACCAATGATCCTTCGGACGATGGGTTTTACAAACATTACGATGATGAGTTATTTTACTTTTTAAATAAAGGCAAGCATAGAAACAATTATGATAGATCTGTAATTAAAAAATACAGCATTAATGAAGATTCAATCCTTAATATATTTGTTTTGCCTCACCACCCCGATAGTGTCCGTTCTAAATCATATTCACCTACAGCAACCGGGATTGCTCTGGGTACCTCTCTAAAAGTGTCGGGCTTGTTTGAAAGAAAGGACAAACCCTGGGTTTGTGCCACTTTGTTGAATCATGAAGTAGGTCACATTCTTGGCTTGAGACATGCCTGGCTTGGTAACGATGGATGTGAGGATACTCCGAAACATAGAAACTGTTGGGCAAAAACCGAAGACCCTCCGTGTAATACTACTGTTTCGAATAATGTCATGGATTATAATAACAGCCAAATGGCTATCTCTCCTTGCCAGATCGGAATTGTGCACAAAGGCTTCGCCAAATTGAATTCCAAAACAAGGAAGCTGTTAGAGCCACTATGGTGTGAACTCGATACAAGCCATACTCTTGTTATTTCGGATTCTACGGTATGGAATGGAGCAAAAGACCTCAAACATAATATCCTGATTCGCGGTGGAGCAAGCCTTGAAATAAACTGTCGAGTAGCGATGCCTCAATCCTCTAAAATAGAAGTTGAACCCGGAGGTGTATTAGTTTTGAATGATGCTTATCTGCATAATTCATGTGGAGAGGAATGGTTAGGTATTTTTCTGTATAAATCAGGAAATTTAGAAGCAAAGGTACGCTCAAGTATCGAAACCAAAATTGAAAACATAGGAGCTTTTAACGATTACTCTAAGAATAACTGACCATATTATTCAAGCCAAAATTGGATCTCAAAACATCACTTTTGCAAAATAGTTGTCATTTGGATAGGGATTTTATCGATTTGTAATGTCTTTAGAATAGATAATTACTTAGATCCAAAAACTGTATGTTTAATTCAAAATCGATAATATTAGGTTTTGCCTTTAGTTTTTTATGTTTTACACCCAATCAGGAATCCTCTTTCTTGAATGAAGTTTCTTATAGTTATGAAAAAGAAATTGAATCGTTTAAAAGAAAATTGGCGTTTCAAAGATTTAAAAGTGAAACCAACATTCTAATGGCACCAAATGAATGTTATTCTGTTTCTGATGGTACGAATGCTCTATATACTATAGACAAATATTATGGTAGTCCCGTAAATTATATCGGCCCTACCGGTGTTTCTAACATCGAGGCAATGACAACTTCGCCGGATGGAAGTATTATATATGGATTTGATGATGCAACATGGGGAACGATAGATCCGGCTACAGGAAATTTTACAGCGATCGGAGATGTAGGAACTGGCGATGGATCAACGGGACCGGTAACTTTTAATAACGTCGATGGAGTAGCCATTGATGCAAGAACACTACAATATTTTGGTTCTGAAAGGCAAAGTGATGGTGCCCCTGAAGACTTGCTGTTTGAGTTTGATCCGACAACCGGTGAAATTATAGAAGATGCTTTCGGACCCGGGGTGGATTATGTAGTTATCCAAACAGCCTCTATTCCTGTTAGTCCTACTCTTTATGATATCGATGATATGGGCGTTAATGCCCTAACTGGTGGAATATATGGAGTTTCAAACAGTTCGGGGGCGAATGACAGATTGGTGAAAATAGATCGAACAGATGGGTCCGTAACGGATATTGGAAGAATAACCCATCTTGGAGTTCCTCTTCATGATATTGAATCTTTGTCTTTTTCCAATAATGGAACAGCTTTCATTACTTCTGCCAGTTCAAATTATTTTTATTCTATTGATGTGACAGACGCAACAACTACCCAATTAGGATCATTTCCATCAGGATCTGATTTTGAAGGGATCGCTTGTCTGACAGACGGAGCTAATGATATTGCAGGGACTGTATTTTTTGATTTTGATTATAGCGGAACTTATAATGCCGGGGATGCTCCATCTCCAGGAGAATTGGTCTATTTCTATGAAGATATCAATGATGATGGTGTAGTAGACCCAGGTGATGATCTATTGCAAACACAATTTTCAGATGCATCAGGTGATTATTATTTTGAAGTAGCCATAGAAGGCAATTTTCTTGTCGCAATTGATAATAGTGGAGTGACCATGACAACCCCTGATGAAATAGAAGTCGATTTTGTTGGAGTAGGCAATACATCTGTTGATAATGATTTTGGCTATGTGTGTAAGAGACCTGTGGCAGTAACAGATTATGAAACTACAGTTATTGATGTCCCGGTAGCTGTAGATGTTTTATTTAATGATTCCGCATGCAATGGACTGGACCCTTCTACAGTGACAAATACTGGCGTGCTTTCTCCTACCAATGGGACGATTACATTCATAGATCCGGTAACAGGATTTATTACTTATTTACCTAATTCAGGTTATTCTGGTCTTGATAGTTTTGAATATATTATTTGTGACCTTGCACCGGTTTCATTATGTGATACGGCCATGGTTTATATCGATATTCAATGTATTGGGATACCGGGGCAAAATGACATAGCAGGTTCCGTGTTCGAAGATATAAACATGAATCAAGTTTATGATGTTAGTGAATCAGGACAATTAGGAGTTACAGTTTATTTATATGAAGATAATTCACCCAATGATTCTATTCCTGATGGGCCTCCAGTTCAAACAACTGTCTCTAGTGCAAGTGGGACATATGGCTTCACTGTACATCACAGTTATTCTTTGACTTATGCAAACAGTTATACTTTAGGTTCTGATAGCGATGATGCAAGAGAACGATCTAGTGGTACTACACAGGATGATAGAAGTAATCATCGGATTACAGGATCTGGGAATGATAAATGGAATGGGTTCAGGTTTACAAATTTGACCATTCCTGCTGGAGCAATAATAAATACGGCAACCATAACATATACTGCATATAGATCAGATTCGAATACCCCTGCAAGTACGAGATTTTATGGTCAGGATAATACATCGAATCCTTCTACTTTTTTAGATTGTAGCTCATGTTATAATATTACGGGAAGGACAAAAACCAGTGCTTCGGTAGATTGGACAAATATATCAGGATGGGTCCAAAATAATACTTATACAACACCGAATTTAAACTCTATAGTACAGGAAATAGTTAGTGATCAAGCAGGATTGACCAACGAACCAATCGTTTTTATAACTGAAGGAATTTCACCTGGATATGAAAGAAGAAGAGTTTACTCACGTGATACTGACTCCTCTAAAGCTCCAGTCCTAAATATTAACTATACTGTTCCGGGAGGAGGTCCTTATAATTATGTTGTTAAGATAGACGAAGCCACACTTCCGCTGACTGCCATGATGACAACAGATAATTTGGAAATCGTCAGCTTTAATTCAGATGGTACTACAGATTGTAAAAATGATTTCGGCTTCAGCTTACCGTGTCAAATCTTTTTTACTAATCGGTTCATAATGTATAAAAGTGTAGATTAACATTAAGGCCTTGTTGAAGTTTCATACCCATTATTAAATCCCTTTTCCAAGGCCGGAATACCACTATCCATACATACAGGTAGAGGTCCATCCATTAAGTAATGATCAAAAAATTGATGGAGTCGCTTGTTGAAATCTAATCTATTAGGCCGTTTCAAAGGCCAATGGGGTTCATCATTATAATTTAACAACCATGATGGTTTACCAAGCCTTCTTAAGGCTACGAAATATTCGATTCCCTGGTACCATGGAACAGCACCATCTTTATCATTGTGTAGTATCAATACTGGAGTTTGAACTTTATCAATATTAAAAATGGGAGAATTTTCGAGATATAAATCCGGTCTTTCCCATAGAGTAGCCCCAAGCCTAGATTGTGTTTTTTCATATTGAAACATTCTTGACAGTCCACTGCCCCATCTGATTCCACCATAGGCAGATACCATATTGACTACAGGAGCCCCTGCTTCGGCACAGGCGAACATGTTTGTTTTGGTCAATAAATGAGCAATCTGATATCCTCCCCAGCTGTGTCCTTGAAGTCCTATTTTTTTTTTCGTCTACAAATCCTTTTTCTATTATCGCTTTAGTTCCTGAAACAATGGCTTCATAACAGCTTCTTCCTGGATAACCAATTGAATATTTGACATCGGGATTAAATATGAGGTATCCTTGATTCGCATAATAGCTATAATTAATTGTTGATCTATGCGGATATGGTGCTCTGTGATTGTGAAGCCCGTGAGATGACCTTTCGTAAAAATTCACAATCATGGGATATTTCTTCGAAGGATCAAAACCTTCCGGTTTAACTAAAAGACCTTCAACCACTTCCCCATTTCCATCTGTCCAATTAATCAGTTCGATTGATCCCCAGGCATAATCAGATTGTTGCGGGTTAGCATTCGAAATTGTTGTTTGATTTTCAAAATTAATATTAGAATGGATGAGGTCCGGAAATTGTACAAAAGAACTTTTTGTGAATATGATATCATCACTTTTCTTTGCTTTTGTAATCCGGGTAGTATAATTGTATGGTCCTTTTTCAATTCGAGATATTTCTCCAGTTCCAATATTTAGGAATGCATAACCGCTTGATTTGTCCTTTTCATCAAATACTTTGAGTAATACAGTAGTATCGTTAGGGAAGTATTGTAAATCTCGATTTAAACCTACATGTCTATATTTTATTCTATCCTTCCTTCCATTAGTGATATTTCGGGCCTGTTCTTTCAAAAGGGGATCAATCCTCCAAATGTCATAATGATCATACAATATGATATAATCATCATTTTCTGTCCAACCCAATGAACCACTTTCCCTTGGGAAAGAAGATTGATCATGCAATTCATTAAAAAATGCTCCTTTTGTTAATGTGTTTGTTGTTGAACTTTCGATATGATAACACATCCAACTCGTATCCTGTCTACTAAACCAATAGACAAAGTTCTCAGAAGGGGACATACGAGGTGTTCCGTGAATTTCCTGCCCGATCAATTCTCTTTTACCAGAATCTAAATCAAGCAAATAGAGGTCTTTATGTGCATAACCAAGCCAGGAAATAGTTTTTTGATAAGGAAGATCGGAATACATTAAAATTTTGTTTCCTTTTAACTTATCGGAGATTCGGATATCAGGAATTTTGGAATTATTCAATCTTATAAAACTATTCTTTTCATAATCATAGCTCACTAAATATGATTTTTCCTGATCTCTTTTTTTTCTTACATTTTGCTGGGTTTGTAACAAGCCATCTTTGTAATTCCAAACTTCAACATTGGCTTTATCATCATCTAATACAGAAGTATCTTTAATAAATGGAAATGGAGCAATTCCAAAATAGAAGCGATTTTCGTTTTTTGAAAATAGAGTGGTATAATTTTTACTGATTTGCCATCCTTCAGGTATAAAATTTGAACTCGTATCACATAGTACTTGAACACCTTTCCCTGATTTCTCCCAATACATTAATTCGTAGGGTCGTATCTGATTTTTGGTGGAATCGCGATCTGCAATAAAAGTTAATTGTGAACCGTCTTCATTGAATGAAAATCTGGAGTATTTTCCTTTTTGTTGAAATAAGATAGTATCACTGGAACGCTTGCCATTATATAGTGTGACTGAATTATTCTGAATGCTATCTTGGCCTGAACCATGCATAAGAAGTTGTAGGTTCTTTTTTGACCATAAATAATCTTTGACATAAGGATAATGAAAAGTTGAGTCGTTGGTAAAATCACGAATGCAAAGTAACGTACCGTTTTCTGAGTTCTCTTTTTTTATAAGTGTGGAATCTTTTTTCATTGATCGCTTATGCTTCTTGTAAGCCAAAACACCACCTTCCTCTTCAGGAAGCTTGAAAGATTGAACATTAGGAATTTTGTCCAGTTGAAGCTCATCAAAGACAAGGATGCCCAATGAATCTTTTGGCATTTTGTCCTTCTTTACTTTCTCAAGCTTTTTTTGTTTAATGCTGTCAAAATGAGGCTTAATCCGGAAAGCGATAAAATTATTGTTTGCATCAAAGGAAACCTTATCAGCTCGATCAATTATTGTATCCTTTTGTGTTCTGGAATTGTAAATATGCAATTTAGTATCTCCCACTTCTGGTCCTACGTTATAACACACCCAATCTCCATTATTTGAAATTTTGACATTTGAAATTGTTTTCCAAAGGTTAAATACAGTTTCATCCATGATCTTCTTTTGCGAATAAGACTTCGCAATACAAAGAGTTAGAAAAAATATAATTATTATTAATCTCTGATACATCTATCTAATTTTAGCGTCTCTAAAATAGATAAATACATTTTGCCTATTAGGTAATTTATTTTTGAAATATTTCACATGAAGAAATTTATCTTTTTTTCTCTCCTGTTTTTCTTTTCATATTAATGCTCAGGATGATCTGTCGGTCTTAATTGAGAAACTTAGCGGTGAAACTGACCTTGAAGAGGATCTTCAAGAACTTTGCGATGTTATAGGTGGGCGTGTGACAGGATCTTATTCCAATAAGAAATCTATCACCTGGGCGTTTAATAAATTGCAGGAAACCGGAATAAAAGTCTGAAAAGACCCTTTTGAAATGCCTGTCTTATGGCTTCCCGAAGTAACGCAAGCCAGTCTATATGGCCTTTCTGCTTTTAATCCTCAGTTGGTTAGTAAGTATGGAACAAAAAGGGGTATTTATAAATCTAAGTTGATTGGCGTAGGAATGGGGGAAGAGGAAACATTTAAAGAAAAAGCAGAATTTATAAAGGATAGAATCATTATTGTTAGTACTGACCTTTGTTTCGATATAAATGGATTATTTGCAGAGTATGCAGCAGCAGCAGCTGTTGAAAAACTTGCAGAGGAATATGGAGCCAAGGGAATTGTTTTTATGTCTTCAAGAGGTAAAGGATTATTGTACCGATTTATTACAAGCAAAGGAACAGATGTAACAATTCCTCAATTTGTGATGTCCAGAGAAGATGCGAAACGAATTGTAAGACTTATTGAACAAGGGAAGCATGTTGAAATTGAAATTTGAGTATCAGCAAAATCAGGAGGATCATTTCAATCTCATAATGTTATTGCAGAAATTCCAGGTACTGAAATGCCGGAGGAAGTTATTGTCATTGGTGCACATTTGGATTCGTGGGCATTAGGAACCGGAGCTAATGACAATGGATGCAATGTCAGCTTAATAATTGACATCGCGAGACAAATGGTGCTGAATAATATTCAGCCCAAAAGGACAATTAGGTTCGCTCTGTGGAATGGTGAAGAGCAAGGATACTTCGGATCATGGGATTATACAAAGGAACACCTTGAAACCCTGGATAATCACATTATGGCATTATCAATAGATATAGGAAGTGGAGGGATAATTGGGTTTTTCAATAACGGAAGAGAAGAATTGAATTCCATAATTGATAAAGTTTTGAAGCCGGTTAGCCATCTAGGACCATTTGCAACCATTAATGCACCTATTGTCGGGACAGACAATTTTGATTTTATGTTACAAGGTGTGCCTAATCTGGTCGGTAATCACAAACCTTATAATTATGGTTTGAATTATCATGCAAGTTCTGATACTTATGATAAAGTAGACCTGAAGTCCTTAAAGAATAATTCTGCAATTGTAGGGGCATTAACCCTGGGATTTGCCAATCTAGATAAAGAAGAAGCCAGCGTATTAAAACGACAAACAAGGCAAGAAATTCAGGAGATGTTTGAAGATCATAAGCTTGAATTCACGATGAGAATGTTTAATGTTTGGGAACCCTGGATTAATAGAGAAAGGGGAAGAAAATAATATTATAATTTTCTGTTATATATTTTTCTATCCCCATTATGATAATAATTATATTTGCCTGTCTGTTAATTATTAATAAATGTCAGTTATACTTTGACCATCAAACGATTTCTTATCAATCTACTCTTAATGGCATTATTTGTCATAGTCATCTTCGGAGGGATAATGCTATGGTTAAAATTTTATACTAATCATGGGCAAAAATTAGATTTACCTACATATGAAGGGATGCATATTTCGGATGCTGAATCTGATGCAGAAGATAAAAGCTTTGTTGTTGTAGTAAAAGATTCCACTCATCGAGTCGGTGTTCCTGGAGGTATAATCCTTTCTCAGAACCCCAAAGGTGGATCCTTAGTTAAAGAAAATCGTAAGATTTATGTAGATGTAGCAAAATATAATGCTGACCTAATCGGTCTTACAGACATGCGTCCTATGTATGGCCATGAATATGAAAACAAGAAGAAAGAATTGGCCTCTCTTTTTATTGAAAGCAAAATAAGAAGAAGACGATATGACCCTGGAGAGCCCAATCATATATTGGAAGTATGGTATGAAGGGAAGCAAATAGATGGAAGGAATGGAAGAACCCAAGGTGTAAACATAAAGGTCGGAAGTACCTTGGAGTTTGTCCTCTCAGGAATTGATGGTGGTGAGACTAACAGTATAGATTATAGTTGTAAAACTTTACGAGAAGTAAAATGGATTTTCGATAAGAGCCGACTTAAAATTGGCAATATTGAGAAAAGAGGGGTGATCACAGATATGGATAATGCATACATAATCGATCAGATTCCTCCTTTTGAAGAAAATAAAGTAATTCCTTTCGGATCTATCGTTAACTTAGTAATACAGCAGGACAAACCAATAGACTGCAATAAATAAAGGATTTCCAGCGTATTTCGACTCCGAAAATTCAGCTTTTTCAGGCGGATTTCCTTTTTAAGAATTTTCATGATTCCAGTTGCATTATTCAGCAAAAAACTTCTACTTTTGCATTCACTTAAAAATGATCTTTTAAATGCAGGCCTTAAGGCAATTTTCAATACCAATAAAAGGGTTGAAAAATGGAAGTCATGAATTTGTCTTCCAAATTAGAAATAACTTTTTTTCAGCATTCGAAAACACACCAATAAGCGATTGTGAGTTGGATGTAAAATTAAATCTTGAAAAAAAGTCAGATCACATGATTCTTGATTTTTATACCAAAGGGTTAATTCAGACGGAATGTGACAGATGTACAGCCTTAATTAATCTTCCGGTAGAGAAGGATTATGAAGTTATTGTCAAATATGACGATTCAAAAGCAGATGAAGGTGAAGTAATTTATATTTCTCCGGATGCTCATGAATTAAAAATAGCTTCATTAATATATGAGCACATTATACTCGCTTTACCATTAATTAAGGTTTACGATTGTGAAAATGAACGTCCTCAACCCTGCAACATGAAAATTTTAAGTATTTTATCAGAAAGGTCTGAAAAAGGCGATAACCAATTAGGGGACGCTTTGAAAAATTTGAATTTAGATTAAAAACTTTAGCGATGGCACATCCGAAGAGTAGGATATCAAAACAGAGAAAACGAAAAAGAAGAACGCATAAAAAAGCGACAATTCCTCAAATTTCGATTTGTAAAACAACTGGCGAAGCACATTTGTATCACAGAGCTTATTGGCATGAAGGAGATATGTATTACAAGGGGAAGAAAGTGATAGAAGGCGCAACATACGACGACTAATTCATTTTCAAGATATTATACCATTGCCCTTTGTATTGTAATACAAGGAGCTTTTTATTTTTAAAACAAATCAAGTGAAAGAAATAATAAATACAATTCAGGCGCCTTCACCTGTGGGACCTTATAATCAAGCCATTAAAGCCGGCAACTTTTTATTTGTAAGTGGTCAGATTGCTATTGACCCTCAGACAGGAGAACTCAATTGTAGTACAATTGAATTAGAAACAGAACAGGTCATGAAAAACCTTGGACAGATTTTGTCTGAAGCAGGTTTAAATTTTCATCATGTGGTGAAGGCTAGTGTATTTGTAAAAGACATGGGCATGTACTCGAGAATTAATGATATTTATGCCCAATTTTTCAACAGTGAATCTGCACCTGCAAGAGAGGTGGTCGAGGTTGCAAACCTGCCAAAATTTGTCAATGTGGAGATTTCAGTTATTGCCATTTGTTAAATTTTTAAATTATGTCAACTGAAAATAGAAAAAGCGTTCTTTCTTGTATTCAACCTACTGGAGATATTCATTTTGGAAATTATTTCGGAGCTGTAAAGAATTGGGTTCAATTACAATCTAAATACAAAACACTTTATGGTGTCGTGGACTATCATGCCATGACTATGCCTTATAATCCAAAAAAATTACGCGAGAACACTTGGGAGCTAATTTATAATTTGTTGGCACTTGGTGTTGAGTATGAGAATTTGTTCATTCAATCACTAATTCCGGAGCATTCTGAACTATGTTGGATATTTAACAACTTTGCTTCATTCGGCAGGGTAGAAAATATGACTCAGTTTAAAGATAAAAGCAAACAGACCGATGATGGATTTATTTCGGTAGGACTATATGATTACCCGGTTCTTCAAGCAGCTGATATTTTGATTTATAAAGCAGACTTTGTTCCAGTTGGAGCGGATCAGGGACAACATCTTGAATTGACAAGAGAAATTGCCAATAGATTTAACACGCAAGTGGGGAAGGAATATTTTGTTTTACCTGAAACCTTATATACAAAAACTCCTAAAATTCGTTCTACAGCGGATCCTTTACGCAAGATGAGTAAAAGTGCAGGGGCTAAACATTTCATCGATATTTTTGCCGATGAACAAGTCATCCGAAAGCAGATTAAATCTGCAGTCACAGATACAGGTGAAACACAAGCAGGAACGATGAGTGAAGGAGTAGCTAATCTTTTTGAAATGCTAAAAGCTGCAGACCGGGAAGACATAAGCGCTAAACTTGAGAATCAATTTGTCACCGGGGAATTAAGATATTCTGAATTAAAAGAGCATGTGGCTGAGGCACTTGTAGACTTAAGTCAAAAATTTATTGCAAATAAAGCTGAGATAACCAGTGATAAAAAGGAAGTGAAATATAGAATTAAACAGTCAAGTGCAGAAATTCGAAAAGTGGCGCAACAAACAGTTTTCGAAGTGAAAGAACTCTGTGGATTAATTAATGTTAAATATTAAAAGGACTTCACTATGAAAATATTCTGTATTGGAAGAAATTATGCTGATCACGCCAAGGAAATGAACAGCAAGATTCCGGATCAACCCATGATCTTCATGAAACCCGATACAGCTATTTGTGCAACATCTGAAATTCCATATCCTGATTTTACTTCCGATTTACATTATGAACTAGAGGTTTTACTTTTTATTTCAAAACCTGGATCTCGCATTACATTAGAGGATGCAAAATCATATTATGAAGCTATTGGATTAGGTATTGATTTCACAGCCAGCGATATTCAGCGTGTATGCAAGCAAAAAGGCCATCCTTGGGAGAGAGCAAAATCATTTGATAACTCTGCCGTTATCAGTGAAAAAATTCCACTTGAAAAATATAATATTGATCAGATGGACTTTAGCCTGTTCCTCAATGATAATCGTGTTCAACATGGTAATACTAAAGATCTCATTTTTAAATTCAATGTTCTTATTTGTGAGATTTCGAAGTACTTCAGCCTGGATACAGGTGATGTGATTTTCACTGGAACACCTGCTGGCGTGGGACCTGTAAAACCAGGTGATAAGTTAAGCGCATTTATTGAAGATGATTTATACTTAAATCTTTCCATTATTAAATAATAAATCGGACTTTTGCATCATTAATAATATTCTAAAAAAGAATAATATAAATGCCTTATTTATTTACTTCTGAATCTGTATCCGAAGGCCACCCTGATAAGGTTGCAGATCAAATCTCTGATGCACTTGTTGATCATTTTCTTGCATTTGATAAGAGTTCGAAAATTGCCTGTGAAACCCTGGTAACTACCGGACAAGTTGTTTTAGCCGGAGAAGTTAAAACGAAGACCTACCTCGATGTGCAAACGATCGCTAGAAATGTCATAAAAAAGATTGGCTATACGAAGTCTGAATACATGTTTGAAGCAAATTCTTGCGGTATTTTTTCTGCTATACACGAACAATCTCCGGATATCAACCAGGGAGTAGTCCGAACTAAAAAAGAAGATCAAGGGGCTGGTGATCAAGGGATGATGTTTGGCTATGCTACGAATGAAACATCCAATTACATGCCACTTGCCTTGGACCTTTCTCATAAAATTTTGATTGAGCTTGCAGCTGTAAGAAAAGAGGGAAAGGTGATGAAATACCTTCGTCCAGATTCAAAATCTCAAGTCACTATTAAATACTCAGATGATCACAAGCCAATAGCTATTGATTCAATAGTAGTTAGTACGCAACATGACGATTTTGATGATGAAAGAAAAATGTTAGCAAAAATCAAGTCGGATGTCATTGAGATTATTATACCTCGGGTTAGGAGAAAAGTGAAGTCATCAAGAATTAAAAAACTTTTTGACAGCAAGATACAGTACCATATTAATCCAACAGGCAAATTTGTAATTGGAGGCCCGCATGGAGATACTGGCCTAACAGGACGTAAAATCATAGTAGATACTTATGGAGGAAAAGGTGCTCATGGAGGAGGTGCGTTTTCTGGAAAAGATCCTTCAAAAGTTGATAGGTCTGCAGCATACGCCACAAGACATATTGCAAAAAACATGGTGGCTGCTGGTATTTGTGATGAGGTATTAGTTCAAGTTTCTTACGCCATTGGTGTAGCGAAACCAACGAATATCTACATCAATACATATGGAACTGCAAAAGTGAATCTAAGTGATTCAAAAATTGCAGACCTTATCTATGAGTTATTTGATATGAGACCATATGCTATCGAGAGGCGACTTAAGTTGAGAACACCGATTTATTCGGATACAGCTGCTTATGGCCACATGGGACGTAAACCTGAAAAGAAGACCCTCAGTTTTACAGATGGTTCAGGAAATACAAAAATACTTTCTGTTGAGACATTTACATGGGAAAAACTGGATTATGTAAATAAGCTTAAGAAAGCTTTTAATTTGTAGTTTAAACTTATTATCCCCATAGCATACCGATTTAAAACTTATTTGATTGTTCTTTATTTATAATAAATAAATAGCCATTATCAGTATGCCAACCAATGAATTTACGGAGCGACACATAGGCCCTAATCAGGCCGAGATGAAAGAAATGATTAATGATGTGGGAGTCTCCCATCTTGATGAACTTATTGAAAAAACTGTTCCCGCTTCAATACGACTGGCTGAAGAATTAGATCTACCCGAAGCTTTGAATGAATATGAGTATCTACGAATGCTCAAAACAATCGCTTCAAAGAATAAAGTGTTCAGGTCTTTCATCGGACAAGGATATTATGGAACGATTACACCGTCAGTTATCCTCAGAAATGTATTTGAGAACCCTGCTTGGTATACCCAATACACGCCTTATCAAGCAGAAATATCACAAGGGAGATTAGAAGCATTGTTGAATTTTCAAACAATGGTTATCGACCTTACAGGTCTCCCGCTGGCTAATGCCTCACTGCTGGATGAAGCAACAGCATCCGCTGAAGCCATGATAATGGCATTCAACATTACCAATAAGAAATCCAAAACTCCAGTCAACAAATTATTTATGGACACGAATGTGTTCCAGCAAACTAAAGATGTTGTTTTAGGAAGAGCCAGACCTCTTGGAATTGAAGTTGTTGTTGGAGATTGGAATAAGGCCGAAATGGATTCTTCCTTTTTTGCAGCACTTGTTCAATATCCGGATATGGTTGGTCAAGTCAATGATTATCAAAATTTTGCATCCCAACTTGAAGCAAATAACCAAATGCTCATTGTTGCTGCTGATATCTTAAGTTTGGCCCTCCTGGAATCACCGGGAACATGGGGTGCCGATATCGTTGTCGGTAACACACAAAGATTTGGCGTACCCATGGGATTCGGAGGACCCCACGCCGCTTACTTTGCGACCAAAGAAAAATATAAGAGACAAATACCTGGGAGAATCATAGGTATTTCACAGGACAGACTTGGAAATCCCGCTTTAAGAATGGCGCTCCAAACCCGGGAACAACATATTAAGAGAGAAAAGGCGACGAGTAATATTTGTACTGCTCAAGCTTTATTAGCAATAATGGCTTCTATGTATGCTTGCTATCATGGTCCTGATGGAATCAGAAGAATAGCAGAAAGAATCCACGGACATGCTAAAGATTTACATCATCATCTGAGATCGAAAGGATACAAACTGCTAAACAATAATTTTTTCGATACACTCTGTATTGAATTAGAAGAAGAGCAATTAGAGAAAATAAGGGTTTTAGCTGAAGAAACAGAAATCAATTTTTTCTACTCAGATAATAAGCTAATTTTCAGCCTTGATGAGACAGTTAGTGAGCAAGATATAGCTGATATCAAATCTGTTTTTATATCAACTGAAAATGCTTATTCTAATGGAATAGATTATGGTATACCTAGTGGGCTTGTTCGGCAATCTGAATATATGCAGCATCCCATATTTAGTTCTTACCATACAGAGACAAAAATGATGCGCTATCTCAAATCTTTGGAAAGTAAGGATTTATCATTAGTCCATTCAATGATCGCTTTAGGATCCTGTACTATGAAATTAAATGCAGCTTCAGAGCTGATTCCGGTATCCTGGCCAGAATTTTCACAATTACACCCATTTATTCCTCAAGACCAGGCAAAAGGGTATTATCAGATATTTTCAGAATTAGAGGAGTATTTATCTAAAATCACTGGATTTACAGCGTGTACTTTGCAACCGAATTCAGGCGCACAAGGGGAATATACAGGTTTAATGCTCATCAGTGCATATCATGATAAAAATGGAGATTCTAATAGAAAAATCGTCCTTATACCTTCTTCCGCTCATGGAACTAACCCTGCAAGTGCAATCATGGCGGGGATGAAAGTGGTTGTGGTAGCTTGTGATGATCGTGGAAATATTTCTCTTGAAGATTTAAAGGAAAAAATAAGTAATTATAAAGAGGAGCTGGCAGGAATTATGATCACATACCCTTCTACTCATGGTGTATTTGAGGAAGATGTAATTCAGGTTTGTGATAGCATTCATGAGGCAGGAGGACTTGTATATATGGATGGCGCAAATATGAATGCACAAGTGGGGTTGACAAGCCCCGGATCTATCCATGCTGATGTTTGCCATCTCAATCTGCATAAGACCTTTAGCATCCCTCATGGTGGAGGAGGACCGGGAATGGGTCCTGTTTGTGTCAATGATAAATTATCAGAATTCTTACCTGGACACTATATGGTTGATTCTTCTGCCAAAGCCATTAAATCGATATCTGCAGCAGCATGGGGAAGCGCAAGCATCCTTTTAATTTCCTATGGCTACATTAGAATGCTCGGTAAATCAGGTGTAAAAGAATCAACGAAATTAGCCATACTCAATGCCAACTATGTAAAAGCCAAACTGGAAGAGAATTATCCGGTTCTGTATACAGGAAAGAATGGATACTGTGCTCATGAATTAATAATTGATCTGAGAGCTTATAAAGAATTTGGAATATCAGCTGAAGATATCGCTAAACGCCTCATTGATTATGGTTTTCATGCCCCTACACTTAGTTTTCCGGTTCCTGGAACGATTATGATCGAGCCTACAGAAAGTGAATCCAAAGATGAGATAGATCGCTTTATAGAAGCTATGCTATCCATAAGGGAAGAAATTATTTCTGTTGAAAATGGAACAATGGACCCTGAAAATAATGTCCTTAAAAATGCTCCCCATACTTTGGCTGAATTGACGAGTGATGATTGGAACTATCCATACAATAGAGCTGAAGCAGCTTATCCATTAAACTATTTGAGGAACAATAAATTCTGGGCTTCTGTAGCACGGGTAGATAATGCTTTTGGTGACAGAAACTTAATCTGTGCTTGTCCGCCTATGTCTGAGTACGAAACATCGCCTGAGGATCTTGATACGGTTGAAAACTAGATTAGATTAATAATTATTGATAGTCTAATTTTAATCCTTCTCTCAGCTTATAGTCTGTTTTGGAGTTTTTAGTCCAATAGTCAAGCCATTGAATAGATTTTCTTGTCGCTACTGTTTCTCTGAGTTGGCCATCAAATGCAGATGGATATATTTCTTTGAAAGCTAAAATTTCATTTGTTCCCTTATTTTTAAATACAACTTCAAAAGTTAATTTTAATTCTGGGACTTCAATTTTATATGACATTAGGAGACCTTCATCAAATAAAGCATAAGATTCATCTTTTAATGTAGCTATTGCAGAGTAAGGCTTTAATTTTTGATGTTTCAAGCGTGAAAAAAGAAGGGTAGGGGTGACCTTTATTTTTCCTTCGGGTAATTGGTCTATACCGATCCGTATAAGATTGAAGACTTCATCCATTAATAAAACATCTTAAATTTTTTCTACTTGGTCACCTTCGTTTTCAAAATAAGAATATGAGCTGATCCTATTTTGGTTTCCTATGTTGTTAATCTGTGAAAAGGACTGACCACACCAATCTTGAGAAGACATGCTTACTTTTAGCGTATTAATATCATCATGACTCCCAACATCAGTAAAGATTGAAGTGTATATCGAATAATCATAAATGCCGGTCGTAAACTTTCTGATTCTATTGTTCTTAATAATTTTTGTGGACTTAGAGGAGCTGTAGTTATCATTCTTAACTTGCTTGTCCGTTAAAAAATCTTCCGTTACAAATATCATCACCATTTCTCCGTCATGGATGTTATTGTAGCGATTTTGCTGTAATTCAAAGCTGCTGATTTCGGCCTTACCTTGATACCATTTTTGACTTAAAACATTTTTATTCTCTTTTGCCTTATGGATCCTGATATCCAAATTAGCAAGTAGTATCTCTTTATTGGGATTATCATCGCAGGCAATAAATGAGAGCATCAAAATAGCATAGATATATCTTTTCATAAATGACAGTTTCAATTGTGAACATCAAACTGAAAATTCAGTTCTATTTCCCAAATTTGCTATCAATTTTATAGAATATCAAATGATATTCGTCATCCATTTCAGAGTATCTTCTTTCAATACTAACAGTACCGGATTTATCCCACATGATCTCAATTATAATACCACTAAGGTTATCGAACTGGCGGTTAAATTCGCCATCCAAACTATTGAAAGGCTTATGGAGAGTCCAATTTTCTTTTTGCCATTTTGATCCATTTGCAGTTTCTGCAAGTGGGAAAATAATATGATTCATCTGGTAGATAGAATCTGTGTGGAACTTTTCATAGAATTCTATGAATGCCTCAGGGATTTCTACGATATCATCCTTTTGAACACTATCTGTTGCAGATTTACTGTTACAGGAGATGATTGCAAATAGCAAACAAAGTAAGGTAGTAGATTTCATAGTTATTGATCTAGTATGGCGTAGCTTAGATAATAGTGATCTAGCTTGTCGGTGTAAATATTATAATTTTGATCTGTTTCGCTTTTTCTCAACCATCCTGATAACTCCAGCTGAGTTTGATAATATTTGAAAGGATACAAATGCATATGATCTCTGAATTCAATTTCTCGTTTACCATATGCTTTATACATGCATTCTTTAGCACCCCAGAATATATGATATGATGATAAAAGATGGTTCGGATCGATCATAGAATGTTCTCTTTCAGAAATAAATTTATGTTGTATCCGCACTATTTTTTCTTCCTCGTGTTGAATATCAATACCAACAAGCTTATTTGATTTGATAACAGCAATATGATTGCGTGAGTGACTTATTGAGATATTATAGGTATTATGTTCAAGTGTAGGTTTACCCATGGTGTCTTTCTGGATGAGCAGACGACATTCTGACGGACAAATTATGTTAAGAAGATATCGACTTGTAAGCCATTCTTTTTGACGATGAGAACGCATATTTTCCAAATCTTTTTCTTCTTGTTTGGTCATCTGAAGTGAAGAAATGAAAAACTGATCCTCTTCGATCCGCTCCCAAACAGCTAATTCGGTTGAGTTATCTAATTGTTTTCTAAATATTAGCGGCATAAAAATTAAAGATTGATTGCGATAATACTATTTTTGCTGCACTCGAATAAGATATGATATTAACGGATATACAGATACTTGAAAGTATAGAAAAAGGAGAAATAATCATTGAACCTTTTGAAAGAAATTGTTTAGGAACGAACTCCTACGATGTACATTTGGGAAAATACTTAGCAGTATATACGGATGATATATTAGATGCAAAAAAGCATAACTCTATTAGAGAGATTATTATTCCTGAAGAAGGATTTGTTTTGCAACCGGGAATATTATATCTCGGTGTTACTGATGAATATACAGAGACCCATAATTCAGTGCCTTTTCTCGAAGGTAAATCCAGTGTCGGTAGATTAGGGATCGACATTCATGCTACAGCTGGGAAAGGAGATGTAGGCTTCTGCAATAGCTGGACGCTTGAGATTTCATGTGTTCATCCGGTTCGAGTATACAAACACATGCCTATCGGTCAATTGATCTATTTCAAAATTGACGGGGATATCAAAAACTATTACAATAAGAAACAGAATGCTAAATACAATGAGAGGACAATCAAGCCTGTTGAAAGCATGATGTGGAAGAATAAGTTTTAGTTACGCGCGATGACTAAAATTTTTATCGCGGTATTTATCAACTTGCCGCTGCACACGGTTAATTGATTGAGAAAAAGCAGAAATATAATTAGCGGAAGAAGACTCCGCGAATAAAGGGGCACCTTTAACAGGCTTCAATTCAATCTCAGATTTCCAGGGTACTCGAGGATCATCAGTCTTCTTTATAAAAATATTGATTGTGGTTATAAAATTGAGTTTACCGAATCGTTTTTGGGTTAACTTTCTTACAAAATTTTCAAGGGCATCAAACTTCTGAAAGTTGATGGTTTCTAGGTTCAGCTTCATCTATCACATTTTTGTATAATATAAACTAAAAAAGTGATCTTTTGATTGTTCTAAAGATCACTTTTTACTGAAACTGTCAATTCTTGACCTAAACTGTCAATTTCATTTATTTCGATGCTGTTTGTCGCAACAAAAAATGTCAATTGTGGTTAACTCAAAAATCCGATAGGCATAATTCCTGAATTCACATTATAGAATTCCCAAATATTTGGGAATATGGTAGGTAATTCACTTGGTGAAACACCAAACCACAGAGCCAATTCAGCAAAATATTCATCTACCGAAGTGGTTGGAAGCATGACACCTCCTCCTCCGACACCACCGAGTTCATAAGTACTTCCTAATTCTAGTAAAGGATAATTCCCAAATATCTGACCACCATTCACAGGTCCTCCCATTACCATGACATTGGCCACCCCAAGCATGATCTGAACCATTGCCGTTGGATGTCAGCGTTCTACCAAATTCTGAACTTACAAAAGTGGTTACGCAATCAGCTGCGTTTAATGATTCAAGAACAGTATTGAATTCGTTCAATCCATCCGAAAGATATTGCAGCATTTCTGTTTGAGCATTGAGTACTTCATCATGATGATCCCAGCCACCATACTCCACAAAATATATCTGACGCTTCATTCCTAGTTCTTCTCTTGTTGCAATAGATCTGGCAATCATGTGTAGAGCGTCGGAGAATTCATTAGCACTGAAAGCATCATAGAATGTAGGCGTATTTTCTAACGCACTGCTAAATGCAACATCTGCATCACGTGCTGTTTTGATGACATCAACATATGTTTTCTTAAAGACATCAGTATAATACCCATCTATCATATTGTCAATGGTATTTGAAAATTGCTGCTCGAACAAATCTGCATTTGGATTATTGTGTCCTAATATTC
The DNA here is from genome assembly GCA_965248155.1 of Saprospiraceae bacterium. GTDB lineage: Bacteria > Bacteroidota > Bacteroidia > Chitinophagales > Saprospiraceae > RFSX01. The sequence goes on along the minus strand of CBDFIO010000002.1, from coordinate 253,919 downwards.
CAACACTTCCTTCGTAACGATCTATAGTATATTCTACAGAATTTGTTCCCGTCTGAAAAATATTACTACCGGATAGAGATATATTTAGAGCAATATTCTCATTTGTATTCATTGAGGACATCATGTCTGCAATACGGCCACCCCAACCAATGCTCGATCTGTCATTTGGTACAGAAGTTTGCCATTGCTGAATCTGATCCGAGTGTGAAAATAGTCCTAAAGGAAGGTCTGCTTCATTTTGAAAAACTTCAGGTTTTGTCATAGGCTTTGTTAACGTTCCAATATTTGAAATAAAGGAAAGCTTACCCTGATTATATAATGATAGAATTTGATCTCTTGGAATCGCTAGATTTGTACGTGTATTTGCATAACTATTGTATTCATTCTGCTCTCTTGGGATCAACATATTATGCGAATCGCATCCACCTGATAGTAAGACACATACCATTGCTTTATAATCACCTCCCATCAAAACTGAGGAATTGGCAATACTTGCAGCATTCATGAATTTGAGATTGGTCAGAGTAGAAAGTAATGTTGTACTACCAATAGCGTAGCAACTGGATTGTCCTAAAAATTTTCTTCTAGATATTTTTTTTTGTTCTTCATTGTCTTATTGTTTGATGGCTTAACAACTATTTCAAGATTGCATAGTCCGGTGAGATTAAAATGAAATACAACAAAATTTTGGCTGTAAGATTATCGTCGCCGGCTACTACCAGGATGTCCATCATAGTTCTGATGTTATCCCTTTCCTGATCACTAAGCTGACCATGAGTGAAGACGATATCCATATAATTGAGCAGATTATCAGGACTTAGAGCTGCTATTGCTTCCATGCCACTGAAATCTGGGACAATATTTTCTACACCGATTTCACCATCATAACTATACAGATTATTTTCACCAAAAGTAGCAATCAAAGCCATATTAAGATAGTTAATGGAGGTGCCGGAATCATGGATTTTAAATTCTGGGCCAACAAGCCCAAGCTGTGTCATTTCACCTACGGGTTGGTGATCTGGTAAATAAAAATTAAAGACAGATGGTGCCATCAATGGATGCTGTCTGAGCAATTGATAATCTGAATATCCATTGTGCCAATAATTCAGGTCTTCTGTAAGTACAGTATAGTCTTCCGCATAGCTTACTCCATTACAATCATAGGAACTTATATTGACATCATAGACATATTTAACTCCAAGGGATGGAATCGCTCGTGTTAAATGAGTATGTCTAAGCGTGGGTTCTCTTAATCGCCCATTGTCAGGATCAAGCAAAGCATTACAAGATCTGGCTTCTTCATCCATTAAGATGGCGTATAATACTGATTGCAAATCTCCTCTTACTCCATTTTCATTACTATTAAAAACAGCAGCTACGCGACCAACATATTCTGGAGAAGGATTGGATTTAATAAGTCTTTGAATTAATAGTTTTGAAATAAAAGGTCCAACATTGGGGTGATTAAAAAGGTAATCAACAGTCATTTCAATATCTACCATTCCCCCCTGATTCGGAGGAATAACAAGATCTTTGAGGATTGTTTTTTGAGCAGGCTCATGATATTCCTCATACATTTTCATAGGAAAAGTCTTGTGCATAGAGTATAAATCCAAACCGAAATAGGCTTCGTCAGTCCACCATATATCCATAAAAGGATCAATTTCAGCTGCACCTAGCCCCGTAAATACTTTTGCTAATTCTTTAATGTCATTATTGTCATAGGTAGGAATGTCATTTCCATTGCTGTCTTTCATTCTGGGCCCATCCAAATTAAGCATATAAAGACCTATAGTAAAGAGTTGCATAATCTCCCGAGCGTAATTTTCATCAGGATGTACGTTCTCATCAGGATTGGCTCTGGGGTTATTTAAATGACTGAGGTAATAACCCATAGCAGGACTAAGTGTGATCTCCATTAGCAAATCTCGAAAGTTTCCAAAGGAATGTCTTATTAAAATGTCATAATAGCCCGCTAATGCATGTGCATGATCTCCGAGATCGGATTGTGACGAAACAACAAGAATCTGACTTAGGGCATAAGCCATTTTTTGACGAAGTTGATCATCTGCTTTTGCCATATTGTCCCACCATGCATAATTAAATTGTAAGACATAAGGGCCAAAATCATCAGCTATATATTGTTCATAATAAGCATCTACTTGTGCTTGTGTAAAACTTGTATCCGGATAAACTTCACAGATATCAAGAATGGCTTCAGCTAATCTAACTTCAAAATGATCAATATATCTTTGTTTTAAGTCTTCCCATATAATATTAACCTTCGAGAGTAAATAATTCGGGGGGCTTGAAAATTGTTCATTCATCCAATTTTCGAACCCTATTTCGTTTACTGAAACAATCTCATCATAGTTAGCACCAAATGTAGCATGATTCAGAAAACGGGCAGCTTCCATAAGATCTGCATCCATACCTCCTCCATTTAATCGTATTAATAGCTCTTGAATTTTCAAATTCATTGCTTGAAGTCACTATTATACCATTATCATTCCCGGCCCCAAGGTAGTTTTCGTTGATTTGAGCTTCCATATTCAAAAAGAATACTGAAAGCAATATCGATGTGAAATATATTCTTGTTTTCATTTTTTATTCTTTTTGATATTATTGGTCATTAAATACTGAAAGATTCACCGTATGTGTGAAGCGTTCATTTATCAGAGAAACCAGATAGAGTCCTGATGAAAGGCCTGACAGGGAGATTGGTAATTCGTTAATGCCTTTGCTTAAATAAATTCGATCTGTCTTAACAACTCTTCCACTCATGTCTGTCAGTGTGAGATTGGACTCAAGACTTTCATTTAATTCTACTTTCAGAAAGGCCATATCTTTTGCTGGATTAGGGTGTATAAGCATTTCAGAACTTAATAAATCAACTTCTTCAGTAGAAGTTGACAGGCCGCTTGTTTCAATTCTGATTTCACTTAAACCGTGGCAAAGATTCCCATAATTATCAATAACTGTAATTAATAGATATTGCGCTTCTAATTCATTCAAATCAGGGCCATCTTCACCTTCATAAAACCCCGAAGCATTTGCTTCTTCAAGATCGAATGTTCCCCATTCTGTCCAGTTAATACCATCATTGGAATAATCAAGATATGCTGTTTTGATACCAGCTCCGGTTTTGCCCGCTGTGTTAATATTCCAAAAATGGGATTGTCCTAATTTATAGACCTCTCCAAAATCATACATGATCCAATGAGACAAACCCCGAGTAGAATTTGGATTAATACTTGGAATACAGGATATCCAAGCTTCATTCTCAGATGTATTGTGCCTGTCCTGAAAACATTGACCGTATAATAGACTATGTCCGGCCAATATCAATAGGCTGAAAATTAATTTCTTCATAAGTTCTTAATATTTTAAAAAAGTTAGCGGGAACGACTAAATGGGAACGGCACAATTCTAAGACTGCAAATCGAAAATAAAAGTTACAAAAAAGTTCCTTGATTTTCCAGGATAAAAGTGTCTTGGCTGATTATTTCCAAAAGCAGAAGCATTAATCGTCGCCATCGAGGCATATTTTGTATTGCTTATGTTATTAATTCCAATAGCTATTCTTACTTCTTTATTTTTTTCAACTGGAACAGCTTGAATATTTCTATGTCTATTAGTTGATATGCATCGTTGAAAACAGTGTTTCCATCATTAATTGGATATTTATCAACAAAAAGGTATTTCAGATTAATCCCCAATTTTTTCATTTGGAAAGATTGGCTGATATTTAGTTTATGCTTTGCTGAACCTGGAATTATATTCGATGAAAAATCGATATCCTCATGAACAAAATTCTGAAACTTATGATCACTGAATCCATAAGTTATTGATGACGAAGAAGTCCATTTCCGATTTAAACTAAAATTTTTATGGAACATGAACTCAATACCCTTTAGACTAGAGGAACCGGCATTGACACCAAAGTAGGCATCGTCTGCAGTTCTTTGAGAAACCAGCATATCAGCAATGTACATAGCATATATGGTTAGCTCGTACTCTATTCCATATTTGGAAAAGATCCCTCTTTGACCTATTTCAAAATTCCATCCCTTTTCCAGTTCAATATCCGGATTGATTTGTCCGTCAGGTAATAAACTTTCTTCAAGACTCACTTGAGAAATGCCACGGCTGACTGTAAAGTATGTATTGAACCTGTAATGATGAGAGTGGGAAATACTTAATCGAGGATTAACCGATAGCTTGAATTGTTTTTTAGATTGAAGATTATTTTTTAAATCGGTTCTTTTGTATAAGATGTTTTGCAAACTTAAGCCAGAGTAGATTCTCCAATTATCCAACTTCCATTCAAATTCGTTAAATAAATTTTGGAAGGACCTTTTCTCAGCCATATCGTTAATCATAGGACCTTGGTCACCTTCCTCAGTTTCAAAAGTTCGCCAGTTATACTTTTCAAAGAAAAATTCAGTACCAAAATTCATTGAAACATCTAAGTTGAATAATGATCCAAAATGGTAAAAGCCTCTTCCACCTAAAAAATGGCTATTCTCTTTCAGAATATTAAATGGTCTTGATTCATAAGCATCGTATTTACTCGCATGTAATGATAATCTTAATTCATTACCATTGTCAAAATATGTGCGTGAGGAACTTGCAATTTGAGATTTTTTATAATCCTCAAATCCATTTACTGCAGCCCAATTATCTGCGGCTTTTCTAGGATTATTAAGATAATCATCCAAGTTGAGAGCACTCGGAATTTCAGCTTTTAATTCGATATGGTTAATGAAAAAATGAAGTTCTGATTTATTGATTTTCCGCTTATACAATGTATTCAGGTGCCATTTGTCATAATTGTTATTATCTCTGAATCCGTCGGAATGAATATATTGTTGTTGGAAGTATAATAGAGATTCTTTGTTTGAAAGAGTGAAGTGGTTTGAGAAATTATAATTTCCAAATGATCCAATTGAGCTTTTTAAACTTAGAACATCCGGATGCGCCTCAAAGACAGGACTTTTAAGATGAATCAATCCACCCAGCCCCGCTCCATATTGACTGGCTGTAGGACCTCTCCAAACCTGAATGGAACTCAATCCTGATAGATTTAAATCTTCAATAGTTGTTTCGCCTACGCCATTTGTCAAAGGAATATCATCAAGATAGGATTTGATTTTGGATGTAGAAAATGGAGATCTGTTGCCTATCCCTCTGATGGTAATTCTATTCGTATTTAAGGCTCCTGATTGCATAAAGACTCCAGGAACTTGATTAAGAATGCGATCAGCAGAATTTTGAAATTTACTTTTAGAAATTTTTTGGAAATTAAGCTTGTATTATGTGGAATGTAAAATCGAGGGGCAAGCAAAATGATAGGACTCTGTAAAACTTGATAAGGATTTTCTTTTAAGCTGATATTAATAAAAGTGTCCTGAAGTATAATATATTCCAGGGTTTCATATCCAAGGTATGAGATTACAATTATTGAGTCTTCAACAATCAATGAGAACTCACCATTCATATCAGAAACTATTCCGTTGGAGCTGTTTTTTTCAACAATAGTAGCACCTATAAGAGCATCTTTTCCTTCTTGAGTTTCAACCTGGTCTTGTACAAGTTTTTGTGAAAACGAGGATAATCCTTGTATCAATAAACAGAATGTCAGGAGGATTTTTTTACCCTTCATGCGAATAAAATTATTTCTTTTCTTTCTTTGCATAAAAATTCAATCATCGAAAGTCTAAAACTCGATATCATTCTACCTGTTTTCAACCCTCCTAATGCTTGGGATCTTGAAGTTATAAGGCAATATAAAGTTTTGAAATCTAGATTGGAAGATAATGTGATAACAAGATTAATTCTAGTTGATGATGGAAACATTAGAGACCTTTCAAAAGGGAAACAAAACATCACTGAGCAGATTGAAGAATCAAAATGGATTAGCTATCCTAAAAATAAAGGAAAAGGATATGCGCTTCGACAAGGAGTCAGTGTGAGTGGAGGTGATGTAATAATGTACACGGATCATGATTTTCCTTACACTTATGGATCTATGGAGAGTATGATTCAAAAATTGCTGGATTCAAAATTGGATGCAGTCATCGGAGTGAGGGATGAATCCTACTATGAACATATTTCCGGGAGAAGAAGGTGGATTTCATTAAAACTCAAAGATATAAATCGTCAATTTTTAAAATTACCTACAGACGATACACAATGTGGTTTAAAAGTATTCACAAAAAATATGAAAGACATTTTTCTTTCAACCAAAACCAATCGTTACCTCATTGATGTTGAGTTCTTAAAAAAATTAAGTAATGGTAATTTTAAAATGGGACTTCAGCAGGTCAAGTTACGGGACAATATAACCTTAAGTAAAATATCAAACTTAAAATTGGTAAAGGAGTTCATTTCCTATTTAAGAATTGCACTCTTTGCTTAAGATGCTTCATTAAGTGCATCCCAGTATTCTACAGCTCTTCTCGTATGAGGTATGCATATATATATCATCACAACGAACCACCAACAAGATTGGCGATAGAGAAGACTTCAAAGACCTCTTCAGTAGTAACTCCAAGTTTGTGACAAGTTCCAAGGTGATAGCTGATGCAATCGTCACAACGCAAAACCATTGAGGCTACCAATCCCAGTAATTCTTTAACTTTTTCTGATAATGCACCATCTGCATAAGTCTGATTATCTAAGCTAAAAAATCGCTTTAATACTTTGTTGTCTTGAGAAAAAATACGATCATTCATTTTTTCTCTATAGACATTAAATTCTTCTATTTTATTCATATTCAAAATTCAATATTTATTATCAATGTGTTCCTTTATTGATCTCTCTCCAGAGAGAAATGACCATCCTGATAGGCATAACCGCATTAGAAATAAAAGCAGCAGCCCAAAAGAACATCATTTGATTTTTAATATAAGAGGCGAGTCCTTTTTTTGTTTTTTGTGCCACAGAATGCATAATGGAATATATTCCTTCCTCATCATAGAATCCCTGAAATTCTGTAACAACATCTATAAGAAATAGAAATACCGGAATAGGAATAAATATAAATAACCACTTTATCCATTTAGCCAGAATAAGGTAATGATGTTTAAGCAAAAAGATATAACGGATAAAGGTGGTCGCAATAACAATACATATTATGTTGCTTTTGTAAAAGGGATAGGCTAAGCCAAGATTTGTGTAAACAGGTAGCATAAGGAGTGAACAAAGAACTATAGTTATCATTATCCAAACCAATTCAAATTGCAATAATTTATTCATCACTTTTAATCTCTTCTAATTCAGTTTTGCAAATGTAATTATCAAATAACACAAAATTTGATTCAAGGGGAATGACGAAGGATTGATTTGTATTTCTAATACAGGCATGATCTACATTGACATCTTTTGCTGTAACATACCAATCTATTTTATGAGCTGAATCGGGGATGTCAATAACTTGAGAAAGTCTGATCCAGTTCTTGTAAATTTCAAATTTTTTAAAATCAACGTCCCTAAAATATATTTCTGACAGAAATTTATTATTGTCATCCCAAAATTTAACAAGTGCAATAATTACATCATTATTCTCAGGCTTGATTTGTAGCCAAATTGAAAATTCTAATTCTGAGTAAATGGAATCTTGAACATGTAATTCGTTGAGTAAAGTAGATTCTGTTATTTTTTTCGATGAACTACTCAACAGACCAGGAACAGCACTATTTTCATTTTCAAAATCATTGTAAAAAATAGGTTTTGAGTCATCAAAATCAGTCAATTTACTTTTACTGAGAAGTTTTGCTTCTGCTAATGCATTTAGATCCAATTCAAAAATCTCAAGAAATTTTGTATTCCCAATAAATAGGGACTTATCTGTTAAATGTGAAAATAAGTCATGATCCTCTTTAGCTAAAACCATTAGCAATTTTGTATGAGACATTTCTTTCACTAATTCTTTATCTATAAAATCCGAGCTTGCCAATTGATTAATTTGGAGTGAACGCCCTATTGAACTTCGAGACATATATTGGCTCATTAAAGGGATCCCTGTTTGAGCTGCAAATGGAAATGTTCTTGTTTTTACAAAAAAATTGTCATGGGTGTAAAACACCTCATCACCTTCTGCTGTCGTGGGTAAAGTAAGAACAGCATCATATCTCGAATAGGGTATATTTTTTAAATCTAAGAGGTCTTTAATTTGTGTATGTTTTTCGAATAAATTTTCCGACCCATATTTTTCGACATTTACAAAAGTAATACGACTGAAATCATATCCGTCTTTAGCCCAGAATAATAATACAATGCCAAATACAATAATTTGAACAGTTTTGCTTGCCTTTTTAAAAATTTCGTAGAAGTATACTGCAAGACTAATAAATGCGACATAGTAGAAAGGCCATGATAATCGTCCGAGAGCCCTGAATTGTTTAAGTGGAGGAATCCATTCTAATATCTTTAAATCAGTTGCTATCAAATGTGTACCCATTGCAAACAATAAAACTAAAATACTTGCAAAAAAGTAAGGTTGGATTTTTTGAATTTCAATTTTTGAAATCTGTTTTTTCTTTATAAAACCAAATAATACCAATATGGGTGCAATGAATATTAATATTCCTGGGTAACAATATCCATCAAAGATTGAAAAGCGAATATTAGCCTTCCCTTCTAGCAAATACTTGAACCAACCATAAAACGGAAATAAGTCATTCCGCTCTACTTTGTATTGCAGTGCACCATACGGATTGATCGGTCTGTCGGTATACGGATCCAAGTAAACATTGATAAAATAGTACAACAACAGAGCACTGAGGGAAACAATTATTACAGCGAAGTCGGCCTTTCTTTTAATTACTGCTTTGACCAAAAAGTAAGCGGAATAGAATAAACAAACCATTAATAACAAATAGGCATGTATAAATCCAATTAATAGAAGACTGAGAATTCCAATTATTATGAATCTGACTGTATTATTTTTCTTTTGATACCGGATTAACATAAGCCAGTATAATGGAATAACAAAGAAGTAAGACAAGGACATGTGGCTGGGAATTCTATGCAACTGGGGACTAAGAATCAAACAACCAGCTGTTACTAATAAGATCCACCATGTTGGTTGGTTAAACTCCTTCATTATTTTGAAAAGAAGTAAACCGGCTACGAATATTGAAATGAGCGGTAATAACTGAATGACCAATACTTCATATCCTGTAAAATTTATACCAACGGATTTTAGAATTTTTGTAAATAAGCATAATGCTGGTTGAGCATCTGTGTAGACCAGATAATCTCCAAAAGGATACATGAAGCCATCAAACCAAAGCCCATTGCCATATCGGTAGTGAAAAATGAATGTAAACATGTTTTTAAATCCATCACCACTCATATTGAATTGAATGCTGTTTAAATTAAAGACACGATTACCAAACGCCAGGTATGATATTACGAATGTGATAACAGCATAATAAAATGCTATTAAGCCATATTTATAAGAACTCTTTATGATTTAGATTTTATGTGTACAAAGAGTCCTAAGATACATTTTTAAGCTAAATCAGAAAGACCAATAATAAAAAATAAAAACATACTCTAAGTTTAAGTAATACCCAGATATATGCTGATATAATCACATAATATTTAATCTTACTGCAATAACTATTTAAGCCGGAATTAAAGTGTATTAAACATGAATGTGGATCCTGTATTGATGCACGTATAAGGCTTTTTAAGGGATCTGAATATCTTTTGAGTATTAGAATCAGATTCTCTCAAGTATCAAGCTCAATGACCAAAGCGCAATAATTGAAGAAGTACTCCATATCCAGAATTTCCTGTTTAGTTTTAGTTTGACCACTACCAACCAACTTAAGCTGATACAGATAATAACAATAATAATTTGAGCTATCTCAACACCAATATTGAAGGCAAAAAGAGGTAGAATAATACTGTCCTTGCCAAGTATGGTCTTAAAGAAATTAGAAAAGCCCATACCGTGTTTGTTTAATTGTATTTTAACCCAGTCTTCTATTCCTGTATCTGCAGCCTCCTCAATGTCTTCATAACTATAGCCCAAAGTAGCTTTGCTTAAAAATCGAGACGCAGCATTTAAGTTGGGTTTATATCCTTTTTGATTTAAAGTATTTTCAGGAGGATTAATAGCCTGAGAATGGCTTGTCTCTATTGTAATATCACCTATTTCGCCCATACCAAAGAAAAAATCCTCCTGTACCTGAGACGAAACTTGAGAGAAACTAAACAATAGAATAAAAAATGTAGCAGTAACAATAGACCCTTTGATCATGTTAGATTGTTTTCATTCAACAAAAAATTAGTAGGAACACAGGATTTGATATCAAAAATAAGCTTGAATTAAGATCTTTTTATAAGTGTAAACACTTAAAAATCAAGCCAGATTAATCATGGTTTCTAACTATTACCAAAATCAAGGGTGAATTAAAAAAAAGAATAGAACTATAAATCTAATTATTTTTTTTTAAAAATGTTCGCAATTTAATGCCAGGGTTTATAAGGAGTTAGGTTTCAAATCCTTTAAATAAGTAAACAAAAATATGCCAAATAAGATCAGATGAGTCACAATAGCAAAGGAATTTTTTGTAAAGCTGTCTTGCGCTATACCATAACAAATCATAGCTATTGCTCCATGAAAGAAGAACATTAATAGAAATAGAATTTTGAAAAATCTTGTTTCTTCATAATGTCTGTATGCAAATAAATTTATTAATCCTATTATGATGGCAGAAAGTCCATAAAGCTTAAATATTGCAAGATTTGACTGAATGGGATTCACAATCAAGTGTGGAAATAAATAAAGAACGATACCTCCGGACAATTCTACTAAGCCACTAATTAATAATGCATATTTCATTTGATTAAATATCTTTACTTCGAATCAAATATATTAAACCCTTAGTTAAGTATTATTAATGAAACTTGCCAAGAAGAACATAAAGGAGCAACGTATAATTGATGCCACTGAAAAAGTATTTGAACAAGTCGGATTTATTAATGCTAAAATGGAAGATATTGCATCCGAAGCAGGGATTACAAAAGTAACTTTATATACATATTTTCAAAGTAAAGAAAATCTCCAATTAGCTGTTACTCACAAAGCACTTCAGCTTCTGATAGACAAGTATTATAACCATCTTACCATGTATAGCAGTAGTTCAGGCCTACAAAGCACCTTGGCTATTTTTAATCTTTTTATTGAGTTCTGTGAAGAAAATTACCTTTACTCTGAAGCACTTTTAAGTTACTTCGAATTGATACGTTCTACATCCCATGGTTCTAATGTTCAAAAACTTACTGATGGGATTAAAGAAAGCATTTATTTTAGAAAAATACAGGATATACAAAACTTACCGTTTAAACTCACAGTTCAGGAAATTGAAAGAGGAAAATTGGATGGAAGCATAAGTCAAAACATCGATCCAATGCTGGTTACATTGGCAGCCTGGACCGCATCAATTGGATATATAAAAGTTTTGGCGGCATCAGGGAAAAACATAAAACCACTCTTTAATGTCGACTTAGTAATGCTTAAAAAACTCCAACTAAAAACTGCAAGCGAACTTCTCACAAAAGGACTAATCAATTACTAGTTTATAAAAATTGTCTAATTTATCTTTTACATGTTCTGGAATGACATCGTTTTCAAGCCAACAATGTACGTTTGAGAGGTATTGCATGCCTAGATAGTTTGCAGATTCTATAAAAGGCATATGAAAACCATCCTTTAGAATATCGTCACTCCCACAACTCAGAACAGCCATAACTTTTCCTCTCAATTGTCGTCCAGTTTCCTTTTCGATTTTAAGCAAATCACTTATTCTGTCAAAAAACACCTTCATCCTCCCACTCATTGTGTACCAATAAACAGGGGTAGCAAAAATGATGACCTCATATTCTAATATGGACTGAATAGTTTCAAGGAAATCATCATCCCTATTTCTAAATTCATAATCAAAGTGAGCGATTGATTTTTTCGATAGATCAATAAAACTGATAGAGCCCTTATCTAGTAAGTAGTCAACCATTTTTTTGGTTTCACCATTTTGATTTGAACTACCAAGAACGATTATGGCTTTTTCTCCCATTTTATTGATTATTTATGTATGCTAGTTTACCAATTTGTTTTTAATAATAGAATTTTGATTTCTGGATAGATGTTTTCTATGATTTACTTGTCTGAAATATAGGTGCTTAGGTGATAATTATAAACAAAGCTATTTTGAAATATTAATTGATTCAAACATTTATAATCCGATTTACTAAATGAAACAAAAAAATACAATTTACTGAGGTCTTTCTCATTGAATAAAAGATAAAGTTATTGCTTTAGGGTGCGATAGAATATCGAATGTCAGTGTACGGATCTAACAAGCTTCCGAAAGCAAATGGTAGAATGTTAATGGGTTTTACTAAAGATTAGCAGTTTTATTACTGCTAATTTTTTTGTCTTTTCAAATCCTATCTTCATGGTTTTGGTTTCGGTATAGTATAAAATCAATTCTTCTCTTAGTTGCACTTCGTGTTTTGTTTGTTGGAGATGTTCCTAAAAATGAATGGACATTGGCAAAAGATAGAAATCAAATACAAGTATTCGTTAGAAAGCTCTAGGATTATGATATAAAAGAATTAAAAGGACGATTACATGGACCTATCGAAACTATGGAATCATTATTTAAAATGGTGAATTCCGGTCAATATAAGAAGAGCCAAATAGACGGAACGCAAAATAAATGATTAAAGATCTTCCATATATTTCATAGTTGAATTGAAGTCTTCACTTTCTACTATTCTACCTGAATCAAGCCATATTGTATCTTCTTTTTGTCCGGCTACTTGTGATTCAATAAGTGAATTTAACCGTTGAACAGTCCCTAAATTACCATCAACTATAGAGATATTCTTCGGGGCCAATTTCAGAATCAATTTTTTGTAAAAAATGAAATGCGTACAGCCCAAAACCAATACATTAATATCCTTCCATTGTAATTGGGCAAACTTCTTTCTTAAATACTTTTCAACTTTTGGAGAATCAAAATCCCTGTGTTCTGCAAATGTGACAAGTTTCTGCAGACTAAGTGCTTCAATTTTAGATTTTGCATTCAATGATTTAATAAGGTGCTTTAGCTTTTTTTCTTTGATTGTTCTTTTCGTAGCACAAAGTAGTATTCCTCCTTCCGGACTTATTTGTAGGGCTGGCTTTATGGCGGGTTCCATTCCAATAATTGGAAAATCATACTTTTCTCTTAATTTTTTGACGACAACACTAGTAGCAGTGTTACAAGCGATAACCAAGGCCTTAAGATCATAGGAACTCAGTTTGTTGGTCGCAGAAAAAACGAGACGCCTTATTTCTTTTTTTGACTTTGTTCCATATGGTACATTGTCCGTATCCGCATAATAAATATAATTTTCGCCCGGTATCAATAATAGGGCTTGGTGTAAAACAGTCAAGCCACCAATTCCGGAATCAATAAAAGCTATCTTTCCTCTACTCATCTGTCCGCGAAATTAGTAATTCGAAGTTGAGAATTCAAAGTTTCTTATTTCATTAAAATCATTAATTTCTATTCCTTAATTTCATTTGCAAATTGAACAATTATGGCAAAATCCCAGAATAAAACTGTGGCAAACAAATCTGATGTTGTAGGTTTTATTGATTCTATTGAAGATCCAATCCGAAAAACAGATTCGATAAAATTAAAAAAGATAATGGAGGATATTACAGGAGAAAAAGCAATTATGTGGGGCAACTCAATCATTGGTTTCGGAGAATATCACTATGTCTACGCGAGTGGAAGAGAAGGAGATTATATGAAAGTTGGATTCTCACCAAGAAAGCAAAGCATGACCTTGTATATTATGCCCGGATTTAAAAATTACGATGATCTGCTAAAGAAACTAGGAAAACATAAATCCGGTAAATCGTGTTTGTATATCAAATCACTGGAAGATATTGATATTAAAATATTAAAGTCTCTTATTCAAAATTCATATGAGTGCATGCATGAGAATTATGAATAAAATTCAAAATTTAAATAGGCAATCCTATAAAAAAATATCAACTTGTCAATTATAATAAATTTTAACAATGAACAAAGTAGTATCAAGTGCTGATGAGGTCATTAAAGGAATTGAAAATAATATGACATTAATGCTTGGTGGATTCGGTCTATGTGGTATACCAGAAAATTGTATTGCAGCTCTGGTCAAAAAAGGAGTTAGTGGATTGACATGTATATCAAATAATGCAGGAGTTGATGATTTCGGTCTCGGACTCTTGCTACAGAAAAGACAAATCAAGAAAATGGTGTCATCATATGTAGGTGAAAACGATGAATTTGAAAGACAAATGTTAAGTGGAGAATTAGAAGTAGACTTGATTCCACAAGGGTCTTTGGCAGAAAGATGCAGAGCTGGTGGTGCAGGAATTCCTGCTTTTTTTACTCCAGCAGGCTATGGAACTGAAATTGCTAATGGAAAAGAGATTAGAGAATTTAATGGTAAAGCGCATATTCTTGAATCGGCACTTACTGCAGATTATGCAATCGTAAAAGCATGGAAAGGAGATCCATTTGGAAATTTAATATTTAAGGGTACGGCCAGAAACTTTAATCCCGTCATGGCGATGGCCGGCAGAATTACGATCGCAGAAGTTGAAGAATTGGTAGCACCGGGAGAACTGAATCCTAATCATATCCATCTCCCTGGAATCTTTGTTCAAAGAATTTTGAAAGGAGAACATTACGAAAAGAGAATAGAACAACGAACGACTAGAACAAAGGAAATATAAATAAGACAGTATTATGTTAGATAGAGAAGGTATTGCTAAGAGAATAGCCAAAGAATTAAGGGATGGTTGGTATGTTAATCTGGGGATTGGAATTCCTACCCTAGTAGCAAATTATATTCCTGAAGGTGTCAGTGTAGAATTCCAATCTGAAAATGGCTTGCTTGGAATGGGACCGTTCCCTTATGATGGTGAAGAAGATGCAGATTTAATCAATGCAGGAAAACAAACCGTTACAATGATTCCAGGTGGAAGTATTTTTGATTCTTCATTAAGTTTTGCAATGATTAGAGGTCAACACATCCAATTGACAGTTTTGGGAGCTATGGAAGTTGCCGAGAATGGAGATATCGCAAACTGGAAAATACCAGGAAGAATGGTGAAAGGAATGGGAGGAGCCATGGATCTTGTCGCTTCAGCAGATAATATCATTGTTGCTATGCAACACACGAATAAACGTGGACAATCAAAATTACTCAAAGCTTGTACTCTTCCGCTGACAGGTGTAGCTTGTGTTAAGAAAGTTGTAACCAATCTTGCAGTTCTAGACATTACACCTGATGGATTTAAACTTATCGAAAGGGCCCCAGGTGTAACTACTGAAGAAATAGAGGGCGCAACTGAAGGTCGACTTGTGATAGAAGGAGAAATTCCTGAAATGAAATTCTAATTTTGCAAGAAATTAATTAACCTGAATATTATTTTTCTAAAATTTGTAACCGGGCATACTCAAGCATAATTCTCTTTTTCTGATTTTCTACTAAATCCTCAAACTGAATCGTTGCTACTTTTCTTTCATCTACAGAAATCACTTTTCCAACACCAAATTTCATGTGTAAAACTTTTTGCCCTTGTTTAATTTCAGCAGCTGTATCTGGTTTGAAGTCTTTGGGGTCTACTTCAAGCTGTTTCGTTTGAGCTGATTTTAATGGTTTAAAATTGCCAAGGATTTTAGGCTCACCAAAGCTTTGTTTTTTTCTAATTGAAATATTTACATCTACATTCTCATCTGAGATCTCTTCAAGAAATCGACTTGGATCGTTGAATCTCATTTGTCCGTATTGATATCTGCTATTAGCAAAGCTTAAAGTTAAATACGCTTCAGCTCTCGTAATTGCAACGTAGAACAATCTTCTTTCTTCGTCCAATTGATCAGGAGCAGATAATGACAGATAGGAAGGAAATAAATTTTCTTCCAGCCCAACTACAAACACGGAAGTGAATTCAAGACCTTTGGCAGCATGAACAGAAAGCAGAGTCACAGATTCTGTACTATCTGTTTCCTGATCCTGATCGGTCATCAATGAGATACTTTGTAGAAAATGTGCCAAACTTCTTTCTTGCTTGTTAATATCTTCTCCTTCATCTAACACATCATCTTCAGTAAATTCTTGAATGCCATCAAGAAGAGCATTTATATTGTCGATCCGATTTTGAGCTTCTAAGCTATTTTCAGCCTTCAAAATATCAATGATGCCGGATTTTTTAGCAATGAATATTGCGGCCTCGTAAGCAGTGGAATTCGCTGCTTTTTCCATTGAAGCTTTTATTATTTTCACAAATAAACCAACAGAATTTTTAGCGCGTGGAGTCAGTTGTATCGTGTCCAGACATTGCCACATGGATAATTCATTGTCCTCTGCTAGTTGAATCAGCTTATTTATTGAGGATTGGCCGATACCTCTTTTAGGATAATTAATAACTCTTTTAAGGGCTTCATCATCTTTGGAATTGACGGAAAGACGCATATAAGCTATCAGGTCTTTTATTTTCTTTCTCTGATAAAATGATAGTCCGCCATAGATTTTATATGGAATATTGTGTCTGCGAAGATGTTCTTCAAAGACTCTGGATTGTGCATTTGTACGATACAAAATAGCAATTTGATTATTCGCAAGATTATATCTGTTCTTTTGTTCAATGATGCTGTCAGCGATTCGTTTTCCTTCTTCATTAGCAGTCATCGCTTTGATAATCTTAATTTTATTCCCTTCTATTTTATCTGTCCAGATTTTCTTTTGGATTTGTCTTTTATTGTGAGTAATAACCTGGTTAGCAGCGTTGACTATATAATTTGTTGATCTGTAATTTTGCTCAAGCTTGAACGTTTTAACCTCAGGAAAATCATTCTCAAATTGAAGTATGTTTTCAATTGTTGCTCCTCTGAATGAATAAATACTTTGTGCATCATCACCTACAATACAAATATTGTTCTTGCTCCCATTATAGATTGAAAAGAGCTTTAATATTTCATATTGCAAAAAATTAGTATCCTGAAATTCATCTACAAGGATGTATTGAAATTGCGTTTGATATTTGGCCCTGATATTATCAGGATTTTGATATAGTAGTTTAAACATTTGTAATAATAAATCATCAAAACCCATGGCACCGGACCGTAGACATTTGGCGACATACTTTTCATAAATTTTGTATGTCATTGGTCTGCGATTCATTTTATCATGATCCATTAACTCTTCATTCGCTACATACATCTTTGGAGTAATCAAATTACTTTTAGCACTTGAAATCCTGGCTCTGATTGCTCCTACATTATAAGTCTTTGTATCAAGACTCATTGTTTTTATTATTTCTTTGAGAACGCTTTTTGAATCATCAGTATCATAAATGCTGAAATCATTGGGATATCCTATCCTATGAGCTTCTACGCGCAATATTCTAGCGAAAAGTGAATGAAAAGTTCCTGCCCAAACTCTGTAAGCATCAGGACCAACTACTTTTTCTATTCTTTCCTTCATTTCTCTGGCCGCCTTATTGGTAAAAGTCAGCGCTAGAATTTGCCAGGGAGCCACTCCGGAACGAAGTAAATGTGCAATTCTATAAGTTAGGACACGGGTTTTTCCCGATCCGGGTCCAGCAATAACCATGACGGGACCGTCTATGTTTATTACAGCTTCTTTTTGGACTTTATTAAGTTCGTCAAGGTAAGATTTGTCTAGATCAGTTCCGTACATCCTGCAAAGTTGTCAATAATTGATATATAAAATAAGATAATGTGTAGAAATTATTTTAGATGAAGAAAGAATTAGGGTAGTTTAGGTAACTGAAAGAATAAGTCTTGCAAATTATTAATTCAATTCACGATTTTCTTTGGTTCTTATCTAATCCACACCCCTTCTTTAAATCAAACAAAAAAGAAGGGTTCCTTGCTATTAATTTACTTTTCTTTCTCACTTTTCTAACGCCAATTATTTGTTATGGACCATTAATGACCATAATTGGTGAAGAAAATATTGGACATAAATTTGAAGATTTATTAGATCAATTTGATAATATCAAAATTCTGTTAATAGCAGTTGTAGTAGCACCTGTAATCGAAGAAATAGTATATAGATACCCGCTCAAATCTCCTTTTCTAAGTTTGTTGTTTTGCATTTTAAGCTTCGGTTATCTGCTTTATGATTTTATGAATTTAAATTACACGTTAAGCATTTTAATTCCGATATGGTTGGGAGCTTCGGCGATTGTCTGTTCGATATTATTTCATTTTTTCAGGTCAATTTGGATGAATATATTTAATCAGCATTTTGGTTTTATATTCTATTTGGTTGTGTGCATGTTTGCATTCATGCATGTTTACAATTTTAATTTGGAACCAAGTTCCTGGTATTTGGCACCCCTTCTTGTTCTTCCACAATTTATTCTGGCTTTATTGCTGGGATATATCAGAATCCGCAATGGGATATGGGCAAGTATTTACATTCATGCGCTTAATAACAGCATTCCAATGTTGGCTGTTTTTTTCATTAAAGGATAAATATTGAAACTTGAAGTAAAGTGAACTTTTTGTCAAAAATCAGGATGAATGAAGAAATAGCCTTAAAATTTTTGAAATACCATTATCTTAGCGATTTTTCAAGGCAAAATAGCCTTGTATTTTCTTTAATTCTAAAATTTAATCTTATGGCTAAGACAAGATACAGCGATAAGGAATTGACAATGTTTGATAAATTGATAGTTGCAAAACTTGAAAAATCTAGTGAAGAGCTAGAATATTATTTAAATCAAATCAAAGAGCTTGCAGAACGCGAAGAAACCAAAATTAAGGGGTTGGATGACGGAAATGGGACTGTTGAGAGTGAAAGGCTTCAATCGCTTGCTGCAAGACAAAGAAAGTTGATTCAGCATTTAGAAAATGCGAGAATTAGAATTAAAAACAAAGTCTATGGTGTATGTAGGGACACAGGAGTTTTGATTTCTAAAGCTCGGTTGAAGGCCGTACCTCATGCTACTTTGAGTATTCAGGCGAAACAAAGAAGGTCTGGGTAACAATATTCTGACCTTAGGCTCCATTATAAATTAATATTTTAACGTGAGTTCGATGTAAGACTAGGCCAAAAGGAGTTGTTTGGTATCGACCAGATTCTTATAAATGGAGGGTTTAGATTCTTTAAACCCGTAGGCACAAAGTCCACCAAGTATATTGACGAAAAATCCGGCAAAGGAACGATGCCTTGTATGTTCGATCTGTGAAATATTTTTGAGTTGGTCAATAATGGTTTCAGAGATAGCAAGTTTTCGGAGCAGAAGAGCATCCTGTAGGGGTGTAATCATTTTGGATTTCATATTCCGTCTCAACTTAGTAATCAAATGAATACCTCTCAAGAAAAGAGTGTCAAAGATTTGCTTGTTGACAATATAGCCTTTATCACCGAACAACCGGCCATAGACCTTCTTCATAAACCGTTTACACTTCAATACGGCATTATCATGCACATTGCCCGGAGTGAGTTGAAAATCAATCACTTCGCCCCGGTCATTATGAACCAGATGAAGTTTGAAACCATAAAACCAACCCTTTGAAGTCTTGCCTCGTTTGGCCAGTCCAGCAAACACCTTGTGGGAATGAATCCTTCGATTGTGACAGACCCGGATACTGGTTGAATCAATAAAGGATATCCCACTACATTTACCCATTCGGTACATCTTTACAAACAAGGCTAATGGTAGGACCGCTTTGGTTTGCAACTCCACCATCCGATTATAAGATACCAGATTGGGAAAATAGCCGCGCATATGTTGGCAGACATGATTCTGGTAAAAGTGCTTAAAGCAACGGTATCCACTCATATGAAAAAATACGATGATGCTCATCACCTCGCTCATGGATAACCTGCAGGTACGATTCCGTCGATTTTTCTTTCCCTCTAGGGTATGAGATTTTTAAAAGTGATCAAAATCGGTGAAAAAATCATCGAAAGCACAGAAAATTGCAATAATTTGACTATCTTTCATAGTAGAGCTTTTTTGTTTTAATTAATTGATTATCAACTATTAAGATAAACAAAATTGCTCTTTCTTTTTATCCTATTTTTCCACTTCCTTACGTCGAACTCACGTTATTTTACTAAAGTTCATAGATTCTTGAAACGAACAAAAGTTCTTATTGCCATCATATTGATCATAATTATGCTTGATCAATTGTTGAAGTTTTATATCAAAACGAATTTCACTATAGGAGATGGGTTTGACATCTTAGGCCTTTCATGGGCAAAGATACATTTTGTGGAAAATGAAGGAATGGCATTTGGTATATTGCTAGGAGGAGAAATTGGAAAATACGCTTTGAGTATTTTTAGAATCTTGATGGTCGGCTTTCTGATTTACTTGCTGAAGTCAATGATAGCAAAGAATGAATCTTTTGGACTTCAAGTAAGCTTTGCCTTAATAATAGCAGGAGCTTTAGGAAATATTATTGATAGTGTTTTTTATGGATTAATATTTTCTGAATCTGGTTACCATAGCGGAGTAGCAGAATTGTTTCCACAGGGTGGGGGATATGCTGCTATGCTTCAGGGTAAGGTAGTTGATATGCTCTATTTTCCATTAATCGATACAGTTGTCCCTCAATGGATGCCTCTAATAGGAGGCGATAGATTTCAGTTTTTCCGTCCCGTTTTTAATATAGCTGATTCAGCTATTTCTATCGGAGTGATGCTAATCCTTCTATTTCACCGTTCTTACTTTCTGAGTCCTAAAAAACATCAGAAAAGAAGCGAAGAAGAGGAATAATAATTATTTTTTGAGATAATTATTCACAGCCTTTTGTGCTTTCTCCAATACATTATAATTTATTTCATAATGCATGTACTTACCATCTTTTTTCGCTGAGACTACTCCTGCGACTCTCAATAATTTGAGATGCTGTGAAGTAACGGATTGCTCGATTTTAAGCGTGTTATAAATCTTATTAACATTTATAACACCCTGGTTGTCGATAAATTCCAGAATTTTTAAACGTAAGGGATGGGCCAAAGCTTTCATTAAAATTGCAGAATACTGTAGCTTCTCGTTATTGAACCTAACCTTAGTCTTCATCATTAGTTTACTTAGTTTACTTATCTATTTTTAGACCCTTGATGACAAAGATGAATATTTCTTTTGGTTTAAAAAAGAAATATTACAAAAAAAAATATTTATTAATTACTAATAATGTGATAGCTATATATACAAAAAGTTGTTAATCTATTGATCAACAACTTTTTATAATCAAAATCTAAAGAGAAAAATATTACCCTGCTAACTCTTCTACGAGTTTAGATATTTGATTCAATCTATCTTTGTCTAAAGAATAGTAAATAAACTTACCCTGTCTTTCGGTTAGTACAACGCCTGCTCTCCTGAGGATAGCTAGGTGTTGAGATGCTACGGATTGCTCTAATCGCAATTTTATGTATATATCCGTAACTGTCATCGTTTGACTATCTTCTAACAAATCAATTATTCGTTGGCGTAATTTATGGTTAACGGCTCGTAAAACTAAGACCGCTTTCCTGAGATCCGCATAGTCTAACTGTATATCTTTACCACCTTTTTTCAGGGTAACAGTTTCGTTCTTTTTATTTCTCATAGGTAAGTTTTAATAAAGTTGATTTAATACGCCATTGTAATAACCAAAACTGTACCAAAACTGGATTATTCAGACTTATATAGATTTAAAATACTGAATATCAATAGTTTGTGTAAGATATTTTATTGTTGATATTCGTAATATTTCAGAAAAGAGGCTTATTTGATTGGCTTATATTTGGAGATTTATGATATATTGGATTAAAATAAGCCAGATCTTCAAACTTATCTTCAATATATCGGGTTTTAGCCAGGTTTACCATGTTTTTTGCCATTGGAGGATCCGTGAAATAACTAAAATTTTGATTCATTAAGAGCTTTTCTGCTTTTTGCGCCCCATCTCCACAAATGTCAGCCCTTTTATACTTAATAAAACTCTCAGTATCAAGAATTAAATTATCTATGGGTTCAATTCTATTTAAAGAACTGTCAAATACACAATAATATACCTCGTCTCTTCTAGCATCAATCAAAGGAATGATATATTCTGAAGCTTCTTTTGCCCTATATATAGGTTCCGCAACAATGGTTAAGGTATCAATTGCAATAAGAGGGATATCCAATGCATAACACATAGCTTTTGCGCAAGAAGAAGCCACTCTTAAGCCGGTATAAGAACCAGGCCCACTACTAATACAAACAGCATTTAATTCCTTTATAGAAATATTAGCATTATTAAGACATTGATTTATCAGCAAGGTTATCTCCTTACTGTGACTCATAGCCTCTTTGCTTTCAATATATTCAATGCATAATCCATTAGAGGATAAGGCTACACTGCAGAGAGCAGCGGAAGTTTCTAAACAAATAATATAATTACTCAAATAGGTTCTAAGTTTTGATTTGTATCAAATTCCTATCAATTTATTGTATTCCGCCTGATTGTTAAACAAGCTAATAGCTTCTTTAATCTCGCTGTCATTTTTTAGATTCTGAAAAACCTTTCCTTTTTGAAAATTCAAACGAGTAGCGATTTGCTCTTCAATCAGATTACTTATTAATTCAGCATGTTTATCTAAAGCTTGATCACTGACTTCTGCTAATTTCATTTCCAATGCATTGATTTCTTCAATTAGATCCTGAGCACTCTCCTCTTCAAAATTTTTCTTCAAGCTCGAAACCATCTTCTGATTTTCTGATTCATATTCAAAGTCGGTTGCATTAACGTATCCAACAAAATCCTGATAATCTGTAAATATTACTTCTTCTAATTCACGTGTTGATGTATCCACACGACTCATGTATTGATCAACATATTTAAAAATGATGCTCTGAGCTAGGAGTTCCTTTACAATGTCTGGCCGCTTTGCTCTGGGAATTTCATAATCTGGACTAACACCACCTCCATCTAAGACGATTCTGCCAATTGATGTTTTAAATTTAGCCCGTTTTTCATCAGGAATATCAACTGGTTCTCCATCGTTATATTCAACACTTTGTATACATCTCCCACTTGGGATATAATACTTGGATGTTGTTAATTTAACTTGAGAATTATATCCAACATCTTTTGTATTCTGCACGAGCCCTTTACCGTAACTTTTTTGTCCCATTAAAACTCCTCTATCATAATCTTGAATTGTTCCGGATACAATTTCTGAAGCTGATGCAGAAGACTTATTTATCATGACTATTAAAGGAAGTTTTTCATCTGTAGGTAAATCCTGAGTCTTATAACTTAAATCTCGTTCACGAACTTTACTTTTTACACTTACAACCTCTTTTCCTTTACCGATAAAAATATTTGAAACCTTAATCGCTTCAGCCAGCAATCCCCCACCATTATTCCTTAAATCGAGAATAACTCCTTTTAATGAAGGATTTTCATTCTTTAAATCCCTCAAAGCTTGTCTTATATTTTTTGAAGCGCCCGCTGTAAATGTAGTTAGTGATATATAACCAACTTCCGAATCTACAAAGCCAGAGTAAGGCACATTTGGAATATTAACTTGCGACCTTGTTAGCTCAATATCAAAGCTGATATTTTCAAATGGTCGATGAATCTCCATATTAATTTTTGTACCTGGGACTCCTCTGTAAATTTGAGTGACTTCCTCTCTTGATTTTCCTTTGGTAGATCTTCCTTCGATTCCTATAATCTGATCTCCAGCTTTCAATCCAGCTTCTAGTACAGGACTCCCAGCATAGGGTTCAATAATTGTAACGTATTCATCTATTTTCTTAACAACAGCTCCTATACCCTCATACCTGCCATCAGTGCTAATACGATAACTTTCTATTTGTGATTCGGATATATAGTTGGTGTAAGGATCTAATGATCCTACCATAGCATTTAATCCAATTGTCATCAAATAAGTAGGATCGATATCATCGACATAATTGGCATTCAATTCTTTATAGACTTTAATAAATATTTCTATGTTTTTAGAGATTTCGTAAAGACGGTCATTATTATTAATTGTAAATGCAGAAAATAAAATGAACGATGACAGAAGTAATGCGAAAATTGATTTTTTATTCATATCGGAGCAAACTATTTTTTATAATTAATTATAGAACGAAGTTAAGCAACTCAATGTTTCAGATTCTTATAACTTTCTTAAATTTTAGTCTCTAAAAATTCTAATAATATTGATAATAATTCTTTTGGCTGATCTGCATGGACCCAGTGACCTGCATTTGAAATAGATCTAAATGTTAATCCTGAAAATTGCTTTTCTAAGTCTAACGCATCTTCATTGCTTATATAATTTGATTTATCACCTCGAATAAACATAATTTCTTTTTTATAAGGTGTGGTAAATATTACTTCCGACCTGATATTGTTATAATTCTCCCATAGATCTTTGATGTTGGCTTTCCAAATAAATTTATTATCTGAAGTCCTTTTTAAGTTTTTAAGCAAGAAATATACAACTGTTTCATTTTTTAATTCATCCATCAACCGGCCAAATATTTCCTTTCTACTGGTAGCAACATTTAGATCTAAGGATAAAAGAGCTTTGAATATCTGATCATGACCTCCCCCATATTCCCTTGGAGCGATGTCTACAACTATACATTTATTTACCCTTTGAGGATAATCATTGATAAATTGAAGAACGGACTTACCACCCATTGAATGACCTATCAAATTCACTTTATCCAGATGATGATGATCCAAAAATTTAAGAATGTCATCTGCTAAATGCTTATAAGAAAAAAGATTTGAATGGAAGGATTTGCCATGATTTCTCTGATCGATTAGTATGACTTCATACTTTTCTGATAACATTTTTGCAAAAGAATGCCAGTTGTCTAGCATACCCAATAATCCATGTAATATGATAACCGGTTCTCCGGTTCCATATCTTTTATAGTTTAATTGATTCTCCATCTTTATTGAGTAAAAGTCCTTTATTTAAAATACTTTTGAAAGTTTATAGTTCAATTAAATGTCATTTAAACTAATATCTAAATTTGAGCCAACTGGAGATCAACCTGAAGCCATTGATGAGTTGGTTCATGGCGTAAAAGAAAATGAGAAAGCACAGGTCCTTTTAGGTGTAACCGGATCAGGAAAAACCTTTACCGTAGCAAATTTAATTGAGAAGGTTCAAAAACCAACCCTGGTTTTGACACATAACAAAACATTAACGGCTCAGTTATATGGTGAATTCAAGGAGTTTTTCCCTGATAATGCAGTAGAATACTTTGTTTCTTATTATGACTACTATCAACCTGAAGCCTATCTTTCTGTAAACGACACCTACATTGAGAAGGATCTTGCAATTAATGAAGAAGTTGACAAATTAAGATTAAGGGCTACTTCTTCATTGTTGTCAGGAAGACGAGATGTAATTATAGTTTCCTCGGTTTCATGCATTTTTGGAATGGGGAATCCTGAAGATTATAAATCCGGTATTATAAGATTAGAAAGGAATCAACATTTTCCACGAAATCAATTTTTGTATAAATTGGTTGAGATTCTTTATTCTAGAACTGAAAGAGATTTCAAAAGGGGAACATTCAGAGTCAAAGGAGATACAATAGACATCAACCTTCCATATGTAGATTATGGGTATAGAATTACTTTCTTTGGAGATGAAATCGAATCGATTGATCAAATCGACGTTGATTCAGGAAAGAGAGATCTTTCTCTTGAACATGCCGCTATTTTTCCAGCAAACCTTTATGTAGCCCCAAGGGACCGGTTTCAATACATTATTAAAGACATTGAAGATGAGTTAGTAGCTCATGAAAAGTTTTTTGAACAAGAAGGAAGATTTATTGAAGCGAAAAGAATAAAAGCGCGCGTCAATTTTGATCTTGAAATGATGAGAGAACTTGGTTACTGCAATGGAGTTGAGAATTATTCTCGATTTTTTGACGGCAGGAAGGCAGGAACGAGACCCTTTTGTCTTTTGGATTATTTCCCCGATGATTATATGATGGTAATTGATGAAAGCCATGTAACTGTGCCACAAGTTAGAGGTATGTGGGGTGGTGACAGAGCCAGAAAACTGAATCTTGTAAATTATGGATTCCGATTACCTTCAGCTTTAGATAATAGACCTCTGAATTTCTCGGAGTTCGAAAACATAATTAATCAGGTCGTCTATGTAAGCGCAACACCCGGAGACTATGAATTAGAACAAACCGAAGGCTTGGTTGTCGAACAAATTGTTCGGCCAACCGGACTACTTGATCCTCCAATAGATGTAAGACCCAGCGTTAATCAGATCGATGACCTTCTCGAAGAAATAGATCAAAGAGTGCTTAAGAAAGAAAGGGTTTTAGTTACCACACTAACCAAGAGAATGGCTGAAGAACTCACTAAATATTTAGTGAAACTTGATGTTAAAGTGAGGTATATTCACTCTGAAGTTGACACACTCGACCGCGTAGAAATAATAAGAGATCTTCGATTAGGAGTATTTGATGTATTGGTCGGTGTAAATCTACTCAGAGAAGGCCTTGACCTTCCGGAAGTTTCATTGGTTGCCATATTGGATGCTGATAAAGAAGGGTTTCTTAGAAATAATCGTTCCTTAACACAAACAGCTGGAAGAGCAGCTCGGAATTCTAATGGGGTAGTTATTTTTTATGCAGATTCTGTTACCCGTAGCATGCAAAAAACTATAGATGAAACCAATAGAAGAAGAACGATCCAAATGGATTATAATGAACAATATGGAATCACTCCAACAACTGTGAGTAAAACCAGAGAGGAAATAATGTCTCAGAACTCCATTCTTGATATAAGAGGAAAAAAGACGAAAGCCTATATTGAACCAACAGAATTAAGCGTAGCTGCCGATCCGCTTCTAAATTACATGACTAAAGACCAATTAAAAAGACTATTGGATGAAACAGAAATAAAAATGAAAAAGGCAGCAAAAGAATTAGATTTTATCACGGCAGCTAAATACAGAGATGAGTTATTTGCCTTGAAAAAGAAACTTAAAACATCTGTTTGAGGCTTTTAGTAGAATTAATTCGTTAATATTTCTATAATAAGCGTCTTACAAGAAACAAAAAAGCTAAGTTTCCAATTATAGTTGTATATCAACAATATTTATAAATTATTATATTGTATTTGGATATATGAAGAATAGAAGAAATCAAAATATTAAGGCATTAATATTGCTCATTTTTTACTTTTCTGTGACCAATTTTTACGCTCAGAATGTAAAGCTAATTAACCCTTCTTTTGAAGATAGACCTCATTTTGGTACAATAGAAGATGGTTACCCAACCGTAATAAAAGATTGGTACGATTGTGCTGTCATCAATCGCTTTTATAATGAGACACCCCCCGATATTCATGAAGGAGGAAACAGAGATACTGCATTTTGGGAGAATACTCTGGAATCGGCTCATGGGAATACTTATCTTGGATTAGTCGTCAGAGATAATGAAACTTGGGAAGCGGTTTCTCAGAGATTGGCCTTACCATTAAGAAAAGGTAAATGTTATATGTTTTCGATCTATCTGGCCAGATCTGACAATTATTGGAGCTTTGCCAAAGTTGCAAAAGACAAAAAGCAAAATTTCGTTAAACCAGCTGTTTTTCAACTCTTGGGAGGAACCGGCAGATGTGGAGATAGAGAAGTTTTAGCCGTATCTGAACCGGTTAACAATGCATCCTGGGAAGAACATACATTATTTATTGAACCACAGACAGATTATAATTATGTCACTTTGCAAGCATTTTACGAAACGCCTGTCTTATTTCCATATAATGGACATATTCTTGTAGATGGAGCTTCGGATTTTGATTTAATAGAATGTGGAGAAGAGGAAGTGGCTATTTATGAAAGACAAAAAAGGGAAAATTCAATCCTTACAAAGAAAATGCCTGCTCATAAAGCAAAGTCAAGGAGAACTGAAGTCTTTAATCGAGGCAGTAGGGAAAATAAAGTTGATACAATAACATATGTTAGACCGAATAGTGAAAAAATATTGGTCAACTTAGAAAGAGACAAACTTTCAAAAGGAGCAAAAGTTAAAATTGATAAACTTTATTTTGAAGCCGATACAACTTCAATCGGAATTGATTCTTATAGTGTTTTAAATGAAGTTTTTGATTTCTTAAATACCAATCCGGATATCGTCGTAGAAATTGGAGGACATACTAATGGAATACCTTCTCATACTTATTGTGATAAGTTATCCACGGAAAGAGCTGAAGCTGTGGCAAACTATTTGATAGGTAAAGGTATACAGTCCAAGAGAGTACTTTATAAAGGATATGGTAAAAGGAAACCTATAGCGTCCAATAGCACAGATGAAGGGAGAAAGAAAAATCAAAGAGTTGAAATCAAAATAGTTAGCATGAACAGCTAAATTTTAATTTTTAATTGACAATCTTTAAATAGAAAATAATGCAAAGGATGAAATGGAAGGGCGTAATATTTTTCGGATTGATTGCAAGTAGTATATTTTTGGGGGCTTACTATCCCAATTTTGACTATAAGCAAAAAGAAAGTTTAATTCTCAATGCAGTAATCAATTATCTTGATGTTTTGCATTTTAAACCTAAATCTCTGAATGATGAACTCTCATCAGACGTTTTTAATGAATTTATTAAAAGTGTTGACCCGGGAAAAAGATTCCTCACCCAAACAGAAGTAAATCAGCTGGAAATTTATCGAGATCAAATTGATGATCAAATGAAATCAAGAACATTTGAGTTTTTTGATGCATCATATGAAATTATTGAATCTTCAAGAAAAAGAGCAGAATCCTATTTTAAAGAGTTAATAGATTCTGATGTCAATTTGAATAGTGAAGACTATATCGAAATGGACAGTGAGAAAAGAAATTTTGCAACTGACGAAGCAGAACTGAAAGAAGTATGGAAAAATTTACTTCAGTTTGATATTATTACCAGACTAGAAAATAAGATAAAAGCACAAGAAGAAAGTGAAGATGAAGAAGAACCGGTTAAAACAGTAGAGGAACTAAAATCAGAAGTTATCCTAGCGGCTAAAGAATCGTATGAAGACTGGTTTAAAAGGTTATTTAAAGACAGAAGATCAGACTTTTTTGAAATATATATTAATTCCCTGACACATCTTTATGACCCTCATTCTGTTTATTTTAATCCAAAAGAAAAAGAAGATTTTGATATAAGGATGGGAGGTAAACTGGAAGGAATTGGAGCAAGATTACAAACAGAAGGTGATTTTACTAAAGTGATTTCTATAGTGCCGGGTGGACCTACTTGGAAAGGAAATGAACTTGAAGTAAATGACCTCATTATGTCAGTCATGCAAAAAGGGAAGGATTTTGTTGATATAAAAGGAATGCGAATCGATGACGTTGTTCAAAAGATAAGAGGAGACAAAGGGACAGTAGTTATTTTGAAAGTAAAAAAATCAGATGGTAATGTTATTGATATTGAAATCGAACGTGACGAAGTTATTCTCGATGAAATATTCGCAAGATCTTTAATTATCAATAAACCCGATCTGATTGATAATGTTGGGTATATCCGACTAGCAAAATTCTATTCTACATTCGAAGGAAAAGATGGAAATAGTTGTGCCATCGATGTTGCAAATGAGATTGAAAAATTAAAGAATGAAAATGTCAATGGAATCATTCTAGATCTTAGAAATAATGGTGGAGGTTCATTAAGTGATGTTGTTGACATGTCAGGCTTATTTATAGAAAAGGGACCTATCGTTCAGGTCAAACCAAGAAATAAAGACGCTTATGTACGTGAAGATGAAGACCCTGACGTACAATATGATGGACCATTAGTTGTAATGGTAAATTCATTTAGTGCTTCAGCTTCAGAAATTCTGGCCGCAGCATTGCAAGATTACAACAGAGCAATTATTGTTGGTAGTAATTCAACATTTGGAAAAGCAACGGTCCAAAGATTCGTTGACCTTGATAGAGCATATAGAGATCAGGAAGATTTGAAACCATTAGGCCAACTAAAAATCACAATGCAAAAATTCTACAGAGTTGATGGTGGATCAACCCAATTGAGAGGTGTTAAACCCGATGTTATCTTACCTAATAATTACCAATTCATCGATACAGGTGAGAAAGACTATGATTATGCAATGGATTGGTCTGAAATCGAAGCTGTTGATTTTAGTCAAAATGTATATCAAATAAATCATATGGATGCAGTTAGAGCAAAAAGTGAAGCCAGGACAGTGAATCATAAGGATTTCCAATTGGTTTTAGAAAATGCTAAAAGACTGAAGAAAAATAGAGATTTGACAATGTATCCTTTGAGCTTACCAGAGTATACCAACTTTGTAAACAAAAGAAATAGCGAATCTGAAAAGTATGATGATCTTTTTAGTGAGAAAATTGAAACATTGAATCTTTCAAATCTTCCAATTGATACTTCATATATCAATTCTGATGAATCTCGAATTGCTCGGAATGATGATTGGAAGGAAGGATTGGAAAAGGACTTCTATCTTGATGAGACCCTACACATACTTAAGGATATGATCGAGTTGAACCAGAATAAGATAGGATTTAATGAAAATAGATAATAAACTTATCTATCTAATTAACGTGAGTTCGACGTAAGGAAGTGGAAAAATAGGATAAAAAGAAAGAGCAATTTTGTTTATCTTAATAGTTGATAATCAATTAATTAAAACAAAAAAGCTCTACTATGAAAGATAGTCAAATTATTGCAATTTTCTGTGCTTTCGATGATTTTTTCACCGATTTTGATCACTTTTAAAAATCTCATACCCTAGAGGGAAAGAAAAATCGACGGAATCGTACCTGCAGGTTATCCATGAGCGAGGTGATGAGCATCATCGTATTTTTTCATATGAGTGGATACCGTTGCTTTAAGCACTTTTACCAGAATCATGTCTGCCAACATATGCGCGGCTATTTTCCCAATCTGGTATCTTATAATCGGATGGTGGAGTTGCAAACCAAAGCGGTCCTACCATTAGCCTTGTTTGTAAAGATGTACCGAATGGGTAAATGTAGTGGGATATCCTTTATTGATTCAACCAGTATCCGGGTCTGTCACAATCGAAGGATTCATTCCCACAAGGTGTTTGCTGGACTGGCCAAACGAGGCAAGACTTCAAAGGGTTGGTTTTATGGTTTCAAACTTCATCTGGTTCATAATGACCGGGGCGAAGTGATTGATTTTCAACTCACTCCGGGCAATGTGCATGATAATGCCGTATTGAAGTGTAAACGGTTTATGAAGAAGGTCTATGGCCGGTTGTTCGGTGATAAAGGCTATATTGTCAACAAGCAAATCTTTGACACTCTTTTCTTGAGAGGTATTCATTTGATTACTAAGTTGAGACGGAATATGAAATCCAAAATGATTACACCCCTACAGGATGCTCTTCTGCTCCGAAAACTTGCTATCTCTGAAACCATTATTGACCAGCTCAAAAATATTTCACAGATCGAACATACAAGGCATCGTTCCTTTGCCGGATTTTTCGTCAATATACTTGGTGGACTTTGTGCCTACGGGTTTAAAGAATCTAAACCCTCCATTTATAAGAATCTGGTCGATACCAAACAACTCCTTTTGGCCTAGTCTTACATCGAACTCACGTTAATTATGTGAAATCATATTACACTGTAAGCAAGGAAGCAGCCAAATCCAATTAGTATAACTCCAGATATATCGGCCACCCAGTTTATATGCTTTGGTGTCAGCCAATTTTTCAAAAAATGAGCGAGATATACTTTTCCGATATCCGAAAGAATTATAACTATAAATATGGTAGATAAAAGGATGAGCGATTGAGTTCCGTTTATATCTCTTCCAATAATATAGGTTGAAATGACCCCCATCCAAAACACAAAAGTAAAAGGATTAACAGTATTGATTAAAAATCCTTTCAACCAAAAACCAAGATAATTTTTCATTGAAAATTGGATCTTCTTGTAGTTCAATTCAGGTTTTTTAAAAAGCAATCCTATTCCAAAAGCTGCCAATACGATTGCGCCGGAAATGGCCATCCAAAAAATAAAGAATTCACTTTCAACAGTATTTTTTATGGACTTGATGAAATTGTAGAAAACATAAATAAAAATGATATCACTTATCCAAACCCCAAGACCAACACTAAGCCCTGGTTTTATTCCTTTTTCAATAGAAGTTTGAGTGAGCGCTATAAAAATTGGACCCAATGAAACAGCTAATAATAATCCAAAGATCAATCCTATTAAAACAAACGTCATCAGGTGTAAATTGTAGCGATTAATTTCCTGGCTCCTCCATTATTTCTAAACTCACACAGATAAACACCTTGCCAGGTTCCAAAAGCTAATCTAGAATTAATAATTGGTATAGTTAATGAATTACCAACAATTGCTGCTTTAATATGCGCAGGCATATCATCCGGCCCTTCTATTGTGTGTTCAAGAAATGACATATTCTCAGGTACAAGACGATTAAAAATGCTTTCAAAATCCATCAAAACACTGGGATCAGCATTTTCATTAATGGTAATTCCAGCAGAAGTATGTTTGATAAAAAGATGGAGAATCCCTGATGATGGAAGATTGATATTTTCTATTATTTCTTTTGTAATAATATGAAATCCTCTGGGATAAGGTCTGAGTTGAATTTCATTATGTTGGATCATATAAAATACCTTAGTAAACCGGATCAGAAATACTCGGACAATGAAGTTGGCCAAAATATTTCATAACCCCAATGCTTATGATATATACTACATCATTATTCTTTCCATTTCCTCTCTGCATATTCAAACTCACGAAATCTGCTTCAAGGGATTTATTTGAAAGAGCAACAGCAGTTGGACCCCTTAAACTTTCCAAACTTGAAAATTCAGGATAGTTTTGACTCACATCATCTATGTAATCGCTAAATAACTTCCTGCCTCCTATCTGAGTATTTATACTCCAATCTTTGTTTATGTCCCATTTAAA
The DNA here is from genome assembly GCA_965248155.1 of Saprospiraceae bacterium. Classification (GTDB taxonomy): domain Bacteria; phylum Bacteroidota; class Bacteroidia; order Chitinophagales; family Saprospiraceae; genus RFSX01. Next base: position 220,888 of record CBDFIO010000002.1, on the reverse strand, counting down.
ACCAAAACCATAAACCAAAGCTCCGCTGAAAAGAATATACTCGTTCCCAAAGAATTGTCCTTCCGTGCCAAAATCTCGCAGTGCATAACTTTGGCCATTAAGTTCGGTTTTTGGATTAAATTTCATTAATGAAAACCCTGCGAAGAGGTATGGGGTATAATAATTGTCCTTGCTACCATGGATATATGGGGAAAAATTAAACTCGATCATTCCACTTATATCCCAGATATTTGATTTGAAATCAAGATTTCTTGTTCGTTGAAAATAATTATTGGATTTGCTGTCATCTGCTTTAACTTGAGCAAACTGCAATCCTCCGACCAATGAAATCCTTTCATTCAAATTTTGTCTTGCTTTAAATCCAAGCGCCAATCCCGGACTAGAAAGGTTATAATTCGTATTCAGATCTCCAAAATAATAACTGAAGCCTATATCTCCTCCAAGTTCAAGGCCCTTTTGACAAATGGCAGAATCTGAAAACAGTATAATAATTATGGCAAGTGCAATTCGGATAAGCATTCTTAATTTATAGTCGAATTAAAACGGATTAGTATTAGATTATGTTATACAAACATTAATTATCTATGATAAGCCAAATGTATGATTAAAGTTTCCTGGTTATAAAAACAAATAACACCAGTAAAATCAGCAACAAAGGTACGATTATTAATAATTTCCCAAATAATGAATTGCTGTTCCTGATATGAATATTGACAGGGTGAGCATAAATATCCTGTCCAAAAATATCATCGTTCATTTTCGCAGACAATAAATAAGATCCAATTCCTTCATAATTAAACGAATAATTGGACTCATCATGCCACTGAGTTGAGTTGTTTTCTCCACCTCCCAGGTGTTATGTATACTGAAGATTATCAGTCCAGTGAATGGTGTTATTATAGTGAAAAGTAAGTGGTAAATCTGACTTTTTAAAGATAAGCTGATTCTGACCTTTAACATCAAGAAGCCGGCCTTGTCCATCTTGTATTCTATCTAAAAACAGTATAGGAGGTGAATATTTTTCTTCTGTCTCTTTTGCAATTTTTATAATATTACCATTTGCAGATATCCAATAATACTGATCACTAAAGCAAAATAGTTCTCCTTTTGTTAATTCTTGATGTAAGGGTTTGACAAAGGATATATTAAGTTCTTTTTCCTTCAGATTTTCTTTTTTAAGTCCAACAAGTGATTTACGTGTGAGTACTAATACAGCATCGTCGACTTCCTTTATGTCCAAAATGTTCAATTGCCCAAGATCAAGTTTTGTTGCCTTTTCATCAATCGGATCAACCATAATAAGAGAAGAAGAATCAAAACTTACCAGCATGTGGTCCAGAACAAATTGGTTAATTGATTTTGGAAAAACAGTATTGTTATAAAGATTTAGAATTGGAATCAACTCGTTATTTCCCATTTTATAAATTCCACTTTTTCCAAACACCCATAAATTGTGATCAAGCTTAAGAATGTTAAAAAATTGATCTGTTTGACTATTAATTAAACTGAAACCCGTATTAGATTTCTGATATAAGTTTTTATTGGTACAAAAATATTTTGCATCTTCTATATATTTGATATTGAGGCTGATTTCGTCCTGTGGTAGATTTGTTCTATCAAGCACTTTGGCGTTTGCTTTATGCAGCTTTATTGCAATTTTGTCCTTAAAGATTAAAGTTGTATTCGAATCAGTATCTGTTGAAATGTGACTGGGAGCATGCTTATTTGGATTTAAATTCCATACATTATTCGAATGATCATATTTAAATACATCAGCCCCATTTGTATAGTAAGTATTATCACGGATCTTATATAATTGAATATTTTGGTGTTCTTCAGAAAGGTCATTGTATACAATCACTTTAAGATCTGTAACACAAAAAAGAAACCTTTGACTTAATATCCAGATATTGGAATCTTTATCTACTTCAATTGATCTTAGTTCATCACCTTTTTCAAGCTCAAGATTTATTTCTTGAAGATTCGAAAGCGAGCCGAACAAAATTTTCTCTGAACTTAAAATCCAAATGGTGTCTTCATATTTTTCTATTTCTAAAACAGGATTATTTCCAATCAAAGGATAAAGATCAACAGTAGAAATTTCAGAATCTTTAATTATACTAAGTCCACCAGAATGTCCAACATATACAAGTCCGTTATCAACCAAAATTGAACTGCAGTCATTATTGTACAGGCTATTTTCGTTTGTAAATTCTATTAAGTCTAACTTATGATCAATATGAATGACCCCATGACCATAGTTGGAAAACCAAATATTTTGACCTTCAGAATCTCCGTCCCAATAGTTTGAATACTGATGTGGAAGTTCAAGTATTTTATCCAATTTTTCGAGCTCATACCTGTATAAGTCTTTGTCTATCAGTAAAATGTCTTGATCTTGAAAAAGTACTATCCCATCAGAACTGATCGAATTTATTTCAGGGAGCTTGTCACTCATTTTCAAAGGGAGATACATCTTATTAATACTTGGATAGTAATAGACACTATCATTAAGGTCGTAATTAGTAGAGTTTAGTTTGAGTAATTGCCTGTGTGAAGAGATCTTGTCGAAGGATTGATTATTTAGTACATAACTTGCTTGATTGGTAATGATATGAATAGAACCTTCGCTTGAAGAGATAATATCAAGAGGTTCTCCTTCAAGATTTAATTCAAAACTGCTAAGTGCCTGGCTACTCAGACTTGTATTGTTACTAACAATGCATAGAAGTACAAATATCGTAGAATCCAACCCCAGGTGTTCATCTATCAAATATAGTATTGAGAAATGAACTAAAAATGAAAATAGTTTACAAACCGGCTCTTTTGCTGATTTCAAGCATTTTGTCAATACAAGCTCTACCTTTTTCTACAACCCAATCAGGAAGGATGATTTCAGGTTGGCCATACTTCATGGATAAATAGAGTTTTTCCATAGTATTTCTTTTCATATGAGGACATTCGTTGCAAGCACATGTATTGCTCGGGGGTGCTGCAATAAAAGTCTTATCAGGAGAGTGTTTTTCCATTTGATGAAGAATACCAGATTCTGTAGCTACAATAAATAGAGTTGAGGCATTTTCTTTTGTATATCTGAGCAGTCCGCTTGTTGAGCCTATGTAATCAGCTTTTTCCAGGATATGGGGCTCACACTCAGGGTGTGCTATAAATTCGGCTTCCGGATATTCCATTTGAAGCTTCGTTATTTTCTCGTTGGAAAATATTTCGTGAACCATACATGTCCCATTCCAGAGTTTTAAATCTCGGCCTGTTTTTTTAATAAGGTACATACCTAAATTTCTATCCGGTGCGAAAATAATTCCTTTGTCTTCGGGAATACTTTCTATAACATGAACAGCATTAGTCGATGTGCAACATATATCAGTTAAGGTCTTTAGTTCAGCGGTACAATTTATATAACTGACGACCACATGGTCCGGATATTTATCTTTAAATTTTTTAAATAAGGGAGCTGGGCAGCTATCAGCCAAAGAACATCCTGCTTTTAAATCTGGCAGAACGACTTTTTTAGCTGGATTTAAAATCTTAGCTGTTTCGGCCATAAAATGAACTCCAGCAAAAACAATTAAATCTGCATCTGTACTTTCTGCCATTTGAGATAAGCCAAGACTATCTCCAACATAATCCGCTACATCCTGAATTTCAGATTCCTGATAATAATGGGCCAAAATGATAGCGTTTTTTTCCTTCTTTAATTTCTCTATTTCTTCCTCTAGATTAATTGTTGGATCTACTTCTATATCTAAGTATCCATTTTTTGTTAGTGTTTCTTGAGCAAGTGCTAATTCAGCTTGAGACATATATTAATGATTTTAAAATTTAGACGTTTTTTTTGAAGATTTGGTTCGAAAATAAGATATGAAAAATGATTTTTTTTTATTCCACTAACAAGCTTTTTACTATAAAACTTTGAATATTAACCGGTTAGGCTTCGCTTTTTAGCAGGTATTTTTTTATTTTAGTTCAGTGTAAGTTTCAATAAAACTTACTTACAACTTTAACACCCTTAATAGATCAGAGTCATTGAAATCAATTGTACTCTGATTTTTTTTGTTGTATATGACTTATTCTTCCGAATTCTATAAAATATTAAGTGACTCACATATTAAATATTTTGAATATTAGTGAAATAAAATTTCAATAATTACCAGCTCAATTCCTGACTTCTTCCATATTTCTTCTATAATTTTAAACATTGATAAACCGATTTAAGACAACTAATAACTAAAAGTGTTGATGTTGTTTGCTGTATACCACTCTTTTCTTGTCTTACCTCGTGTTTATTTTGCAAGTTAGATTGCAACCGATTTTTTTAAATTAATTTCTTCTGAACATTTCACTTTACGCTTATATCCCAATTTGCGTAATACTACGGACGTGTTTTTTTGATTTTAATATTTATTAACCAAAAACTCGATTTATGAAACTAGTGACTCAATCAACTAGTACATCTTGGGATAAATTTTATCCTGAATCATTCAGATACGATGATGACATCGATATAAATCGAGTTAACGTTTTCCAATTAATTGATAATTCCCGAATCATAATCTAATGAAAGTTAACCGATTATATAATCTCATTCTATACTGTATATTATTGCAGACTTCTGTAATAATGACTTTAAACGCACAGTTCGTAGAGAATACTTTGCTAACGGACCAATGTGTGTGTAATAATGATCAGAGTGCAAATGGAGCCGAAGACGGAACCTTCTCTGAGACTATTGTTATTACCGGTCCATGTGGGTTGAATATATTTACAGGTTCTGGTTCTCAACCACCGGGACTTGCAAGTCTGCCTTTCAATTCTTCAACACCCGATCCTATGACCGGTCTTTGTGATTATACATTGAATTTTAATCATGTCGATGGAATAGGATATGATTTTTGTGTTGTAGATATGATGGGAAATGCTATTACAGGATCAGGTACAGGCCTTCCGGTTTGTTATTCAAATGTATGCGTATATCCTGAGATCACAGAACCAACTTTCGGTCCATTATGTATTAATGAACCAGCCATAAATAATTTAGATGGATTAGTTTCTGAAGTTGACAATTATCCAGGTAATATTATTGTTACCATTAATGGTAGCGGATCAAATGATTTTGATCCTGCATTACTTGGACCGGGTACACATTCAGTGCTATGGACATTTACAGGATCCGGCACTGGCGATTCAGGAGGCACAGTAGCAAATCCGGCATTTCCGGGATGTGAAACTTCTTACAGCTTAGATGTTGATGTTTATGACTCGCCTATTTTAACGGTTAGTTCTTGTATGTGTGGTTTTGACCCCAATACAAATAGCGTTGGTAGTTTAGTGAATTTTACAATAACTGGAGGAACAGGACCCTATAATGTAACAAGCAATACTGGAATATTATCAAACTCCTCACCTCCGGCTGGGTCTACTCAAACTTTATATTTAGGAGTAGATGGTGCTGCATTTACGCTATCAGTAGCCGACTCAAATGGATGCTTTACATCATTTAGTGATTTTTGTTCGGATTGTTATTTTGATATAGCTATAGATGACCCTTGTACTTGTAATAATGATCAATCTTACAATGGATCTGAAAATGGAACATTTGGTGAACAAATAGAAATCAATGGCCCATCCGGCCTAAATTTAATAGTTGGAGCTGGAAGCACAGGTTTGATTGGTGCGCCAGTCGGAACACCAATTCCTGAAGTATTACCAGGAGTATACGAATTGGCATTTGATCATCAGGATCTAATAGGTTATACGGTTCTTGTAGAGGCTGATTTTGGAGGTAATACAGGACCGGTATTGGACAATTTGGGCAATCAACTTACGATAACTAATCGTTGTCAATATCCAGTTATTTCGGAACCCCAATTAAATGATACAGACTTTTGCTTTAATGCAGATCCTCTTGTATTTACAGGAAATGAAGTCAGTGAAATAAATGGTTTCACAGGATTTGTACAAGTATATCTTGGAGGAATTACGACCGGTACTTTGATTACTGAATTTGATCCCACTCAATACCCAAAAGGGATATATGAACTTACGTTCTTATTTACGGGCGACTTTGTTGATAATATTTACAATGGAGTAGATCCAGCATTCCCAGGTTGTATGACAATGACCAGTATTCAGATTGGAGTTGGTGGAGGTGGAGCTATTGCATGTAACGATAATGTAAATGTGACTGTAGATCACAATTGTGAAGCAGAATTCGCTTGGGAATCACTTTTAGAAGCGGACTATGTACCTAATATATTTGAAGCAGAATTTACTGACAGCGCCGGGAACATAGTAAATGAAAATGATCTCGGTTCTTATGCTGGATCAAGTTTGAACTATTCAATTATTGATCAGTGTAACGGCAACTATTGTTGGGGTACAATTAATATTGATGACAAATCTATACCTACAATAGAATGCGATTGCCCAGTAGGTGGTGAAGATCCAGATGGCGATGGCGTTTTTGAATATTCTGAAGATTGTACGCTTAGCTGCTACGAGATTCCCCTATTTAAAGAACAATACTGGGATAGGTTGAGAGATGATTTGATTCCATCTGATGTGGGAGATTTTCTTGATGACTATGTCGGAAGCGCATGTGATGATGTTCTTGAAGAAGACATATCCTTCTATGATTATATTGAAGATCTTGAATGTGGTGGAGCACTATTGAGAAGAACTTGGGTTGTAAATTATGACAAAGGAAACGGAGTAGCAGGAGATGTGACATGTACGAATGAATATTATTTCAAACCTCTGGATATTATAACAATTGATACCGCTGAAATGGATCTGTTTAATGGAGGATTTGTAAAAACAAAAGATAGAGTAATACTTCCGGTTGAACTTGTCGTAATGGATTGTGGCGTCGATATAAGCCCCGCTAGTATAGCTGCTTATTTTGATGACCCATCAACTCAAGACAATGATACGGATGATGATAATATTGATCCAGATGAACTGGATATAGACTGCGTTGTGGAAAATAATGAGAGCATTCCTTATGCTTATCCACATTATTATATGAATGGACGAAATCCTTCCGGACCTCATGCACAAGCAATTGATAATGAAGTTTGCAATATTTTAGTTGCATATACTGATAATGAAGTTGAAGCTTGTGCACCAGGTTGCGGAGGAAATATTAAAGTCCTGAGAAACTGGACAATACTTGATTGGTGTGCTGGTGAATTCATCAGATACGGACAGGTTATTAAAGCAGTTGATAAAGCTGGTCCTACAATTCAAGTGCGAGATGTATTTGCTAGCGTAGAACCTGAGAATTGTTTTGCAGATGTTTCTTTACCACACCCAGAACACCTTTATGATGATTGTACAGGAGATGTCAGTTATTGGATCGGATATGTAGATGGTGCTTTAACTGTTACTGGGAATCAGGATGATGGATTTGTTCTCCATGAAACTCAAGAAGGAGTTATTTATAGAGTAGAATATATTGCTGAAGACTGTTGTGGAAATCAAACCAATACATTCATTAATGTGCAAGTTGTAGATCTTACTCCTCCGGTTCCGGTTACTAAAGAATTTATTGTAGTAAGCCTTTCAAATATTGGGAACCCTATAGATGGGAATCAAGGCGTCGCTAAAATATATGCTGAAGACTTTGATAATGGAAGTTATGATGGATGTTCTGGAATTGAAGTTGCCGTCAGAAGATTAGAAAAGGTATGTGAAGATCAAGATACGTTCTGGGGAGACTATGTAAAATTTTGTTGTGAAGACCTAAATGGTCAAACCTTTGTTGAAATTGATGTTCATTTCAGAGTTACCGATGAAAACGGAAATGTCAATTACGCCTGGTCTACAGTTAGACTGGAAGATAAATCAACAACCACACAGACCTGTCCACCAGACTTAGTATTAACATGTGAAATGGATTATAACAATTTTACATTGACGGGACTACCGCAACTTTTTGCTGCATGCGGAGAAATAGCTCTTGATTGTGATATCGATGAATTAATAGAAGATACAGAACCTAGAAGAAAGGGACCAAATGATGGATTTTTTAATGATCCGAGATATGATGGGGTAGAAATACCAGCTTTTAATCCAACATGTGGATATGGAGCTATCAGAAGACAGTTTAAAAGTTGTAGTAGCTGTACTCAATGGTTTGTTATAGAACCAATTGATCCTTTTAATCCGATTTCGATCGTATTCCCAGCAGATATTATAGTCGATTGTGACGCAGCAGATATTGGTGAGCCTGATTGGGAGAATGCTGTGTGTACATTAATAGGAGTATCAGTTGAAAGTGATACTTTCTATCTTGAAGATGGAGCTTGTATGACGATCCTAAATCACTGGAGTATAATCAATTGGTGTGAATATGATCCAACTCAACCAACAACAGGAGGAAGATGGAATCATACTCAAATTGTAAAAATAATTGATACTCAAGATCCGATAATTACGGCTGCTGATAGTCTTTGTTTTGCAGTGAATGAATATTGTGTAAGCGGGGGCGGTGCAATTACCGCAAGAGCTAATGACGAAGGAGATTGTGGAAGTAAGTGGATTAAATGGGAATTGACAATTGACCTGAATGCAGACTGGACTTCCGATTATTTCTATTCCACTTCTGTACCTGAATATGTAAACGGAGAATTAAATCCATATTACATCGCACCAACTGGAAATGATGAACTTGCTTCAGCATTTATTCCTGAAGGTGTAGCTTCAAGTAAGATTTGGCACAGAGCTGTTTGGAGAGCATATGATGGTTGTGGAAATAACTCCAACTTGATTAGATATTTCCAAATAACAGATAAAAAAGCTCCAACACCGTATTGTCTAAATCTGAGTACTACAGTAATGTCATCTAATGGTGAAGTGGAATTATGGGCTATAGATTTTAATGTCGGTAGTTTCGATAATTGTTCAACTGAAGATAATATCATCTATACATTCACTGACGTTGCACCTCCGACAAGAGACGATACTGAATATGACAGTAGTAGCGACTTACAATGGTACAACGGTACTTTCTGGTATTTTGATCTTGAAACTGGTGGATATCAAGATCAGGACGATTATTTTGACCTTGATGCCCATAGGTGGGAACCTGGACTCCGAAGTACTGCAAAGATTTTTACGATTGAAGATACCAATTCTAGTGGTTATGTTAATATTCCAATTTATGCATGGGATGAGTGTGGGAATAGTGATTTCTGCATTGTGAACATGAGACTTATTGATAATGATGGTGTCGGTGAAGGAATAATAGCAGGAACACTTGAAACTGAATATGGTGACTATGTAGAACATGTCGAGACTGAACTTTCTTCTGATCTGCCGGATTATCCAAAAATTAAGCAAACAGATGACAATGGGTTTTACCTTTTTGATGATAACCCAATGAATAGTGATTATCTTATTAGATCCAACAGATCTGACGATTATTTAAATGGTGTTAGCACATTGGATTTATTACTGATACAAAAGCATATCCTTGGCCAAACTATTCTTGATAGTCCTTACAAAATGATTGCGGCTGATATAAATAATGACTTTGAAATAACCGCGATCGATTTGATTGAGTTGCGAAAACTTATTCTTGGAGTTCATTCTGCATTACCGAATAATTATAGTTGGAATGCTATTGATGCTGATCAGGACTTAAATACAGATAACGTTTGGACTTATAAAGACTATCGTGTTATTTATAATATGGAGGCCAATAAAATGGAAGAAGATTTCATTGCTGTCAAGATTGGAGATGTAAATGGAAATGCTGATGTTAACTCCAGAATGGGTACCCCTTCTCAAAATTCTGATAATGCATTAGAAATTTCATTTATTGACAAATATGCAAAAGAAGGGGACTTGGTAGAATTGGAACTATTACACAATATCACTGAAGGCCTATATGGGTATCAATTTACGATGTCTATTCCCGGATATGAATTTGTTGATATACAAGGTGATAATATAGATCATAACAATGTTGCTATACATAAAAACAAAATAACAATAAGTCATTATTCAGAAAAGATGATATCTGAAGGTATGTGCAAAATCATTTTGAAATCTAATCAGGAAGGGTATTTATCTGATCAGATAGAGATTAATTCAGACATTACCCATGCTGAAGCCTATACTGGACCTTCTTACAATATTGTAAATGTATTACTACAACAAGAAGAGCCAGCTTATACATTCAAATTATACCAAAACATACCGAATCCTTTCAAGGAGTACACGGAGATAGGGTTCGAGTTGGATAAAGCTGAAGAAATAGCACTTATTTTCTATGATTACACAGGTAGATTGATTAAAACAATAGGAATTGATGCTACAAAAGGATACAATTCCATGATTGTAAATCGTGAAGAATTAAATACTAGTGGGTTGATTTATTATAAAATAGAGACTTCCGCTAAAACAGAAATAAAGCATATGATTATGATTGAGTAATCATTGATTTATGATTTTTATCAATTGAGGCTGATCAATACAGATTGATCAGCTTTTTTTTATGGTTTAGATTTCCAATGAGAATTAAAAATATATGTTTTAGAATTACAATAACACGTAATAAAACATTAATTTAACAGCCGAAATAAACCATTTAAGCCACTAAGCTTTAGGTAAGAAATACGAAAGACGAAATCAATCCTTCATAATTCTCCTAATGTACATTTAGCTTAAAAATTGAGTATTGACAAGCATAAAGTTATGTGTGTCAGTATTTTACGTATTAATAAAAAAACTTAATTAAATGAAGAAAAATCTCATTTTATTTGTGATTTTGCTGTGTACTTTTTCACTTCAATCACAAAATCTAGTTAGTTCAACAGATGCTGTTATAGTCCTAGAAGCGGAAAAATCATCTGATTTGTCAACCTTAGAAGGAATCAATCCCCAATCTGACACCTACATTCAACTAAAATTACAAGTAGAAGCTTACGACCTTATGTCCAGACATTTGGATGGAAATGAGGATGTACTTTATGCACTTAGAACAACTGTAGTTGAAATTAGACCAGGTGCCACTTTAACGATTATGATTTAGACAGTTTTAGTAACCCGAGAGTACTGATACTGAAACATCACTTACTCGAACTATTAAAAAACTGATTTCATAATTAAAAATTGATTATCCTTTTTGATAATAAACTTTATTCAATAAACTTTATTCAATCTCATGGAAAAGAAAAAACTTACTCAACTAATCTTAAGCTTGACCTTCCTTGCCGGAATGTGTTCAAGTGGATATGGACAGATAAATAGCTACCCATATCTGGAGAATTTTGATGGCTTTACCACTTGTAGTACGAATTGTGGGGATGCTTGTGATCTTCCTGGAAATACTGTTCCCGGGCCAAACGAATGGAGCAATGACCAAACCACTGATGACTCAGATTGGGTTGTTGATGGCGGTGGTACAGGTTCTGGAAGTACTGGTCCAGGCGATGATATTACCGGAGGTGGTAACTACTTATACACAGAAACATCTGATAGTTGCAATAATGACGTGGTCCATCTATTAAGTCCAATTTTTGACTTTAGCGCTGTTTCTACTCCCCAGATATCTTTTTGGTATCATATGTTCGGTGCTGATATGGGTACAATGCACTTTGATGTATCCACAGATGGAGGCACGAACTTTACAGATGACTTTTTTGTTGCAGGGTGGACTGATAACCAGGATCTGTGGCAGGTACAATCTTTTTGTGCTGGCGCTCTTGCAAGTGAATCTAATGTTCAATTCAGAATAAGAGGATTGACAGGGACAGGTATTACTTCGGATATGGCTGTAGATGAATTCTCTGTAATAGACGGTTCAAATGCAGATTTAGCAGTACAAAATATAAGTCCAAACGGAGGGATTTGCGGTGCAGGCGCTACAGCGATTTCAGTTGAAATTAATAATGCTGGATGTGTAGATTATTCAGGAGGTGCTCTCACTTTAGATCTTTACATTGATGCAGGTTTAAATGCTACAGAAATGTACGACCCAGGTATATTGACTCCAGGCTCAAGTGTTGTATATACTTTCACTTCAATGCCGGTTTTAAATGGAACTCATGATATTGATATTACGATGACAGCTCCTGGTGATCCAAATGCAGCAAATGACATGGCGACAAGCAATGCAACCGCTTTTCCAGAAGTATCAACCTTCCCTTATATGGAAGATTTTGAATCAGGGGGAGATTGGGCAGCCATTGATGAAAATGGAAATTCTACCTGGGCCTTGGGTACACCTGCAAAAGCAGTAATTTCTGGAGCTGCTTCAGGAACGAATGCTTGGGTTACCGATTTAGCTGGAACATATCTAAGTAATGACAACAGTTATATAATGAGTCCATGCTTTAACTTTTTTGATGTTTGTGATCCTATAATAGAAGTGAATGTGTGGTGGGAAGCAGAATTTTCTTGGGATGGAGCTAATTTGCAATCTTCAGTAGATGGAGCTAGTACATGGCAGAATGTTGGAGCTTTTGGAGATCCCAATAACTGGTATACTGATAATACGATTACAGGTAATCCAGGTGGATCACCTGAAGGATGGTCAGGAAGAAATGGAACTGGATCAGGAGGATATGTTTTGGCAAACCATGCCATAGATGGATTAAGCGGAGAATCTGCAGTTTTCTTAAGAATTAATTTCGGTTCAGATGGATCTGTAACTGATGATGGATTTGCATTTGATGATGTTCATATTTTTGCTAATTCTACTTTTGATGCAGCCGCTATAACATATACGGATGCAGCTGGTGCAAATCCAGATGATGGTATTGGATGTACTGGAGATATGATTACGATTAATGCTGAAGCTGGTCATGCGGCTTATCTATGGAGTACGGGTGAAACAACTTCATCAATTACAGTTTCTCCAGCTTCGACTACAGATTATAGTGTAACAATAACGAATACTAACGGATGTAATGATGTTCAAGTTGGAACTGCGACTGTTTCAGATCCTGGAATGCCTTTCATTACACTAGATGAAACATGTCTTGCAGGAACTGTAGAACAATGTTCATATGGAATATTAACAGCAAATGTAGGAGATGTGGCAACACCTCAATTAGCTGCTGCGACACAAGACGAAATTGATGGTTACCTAATGGGTAATTTCTTTGATATAGATGTAGTCGATGCAGAAGGATGTATGAAAACATTCAGTGTAGAAAAACCTGCATGTGATTGCAATGCTTCCTTTGAATTAGACTTTATGGCCTCTGATCCGTGTGCATGTAACAATGATCAATCAGCAAACGGAGCTGGAGATGGGACATTTTCTGAAACTGTTGTAGTAACAGGTACTTGTGGCTTTGACTTGTTTGCTTCAGGTACTTCTACACCAGCTAGCATAGCTGGAGCTATGTTCACTTCTGGTCCTATCGATCCTGTAACAGGTTTATGTATGTATAGCTTAACATTTAATCATGTAGATGATATAGGATATTCTCTTTGTGTAGTAGATATGTTCGGAAATCCGATTACTGCTTCAGGATCCGGATTACCAATATGTGTTTCTAATGTATGCGAATATCCAGTAATTACAGAACCGACTTTAGGTCCTTTCTGTGCAGATGCTGCATCAACTGATAATTTAGATTTATTAGTATCTGAAGTTGATGGAAATCCAGGTAATATTATTGTTACCATTAATGGTAGCGGATCAAATGATTTTGATCCTGCATTACTTGGACCGGGTACACATTCAGTGCTATGGACATTTACAGGATCCGGCACTGGCGATTCAGGAGGCACCATAGCGAACCCTGCTTATCCGGGTTGCGAAACATCCTATTCAACAGAAGTTGTTGTTGACCCTGTACCTGAACTTTCAGTATCTAGTTGCGTGTGTAACTACGATCCTAATATTGGTAACATAGGAAGTTTGGTTACTTTATCAGTAGCCAATGGAACAGCACCATATACTGTAACTTCAAGTTTTGGTATTTTGACTCAGACCTTATTAGCTGAAGGCCAAATAGCTACTTTATACTTAGGAGTTGCAGGAGGAAATTATACAATAGATGTTGTTGATGCAAATGGTTGTACGACCAGCTTTAGTGGTGGTTGTGGATCATGTAATTTTGCTTCAGTAATTAGTGATCCTTGTTCTTGTAACAATGATCAGTCTTATAACGGATCGCAAGATGGAACATTTGGTGAGGTTATCGATGTCACAGGTCCTGCAGGACTAAATCTTGTTATTGGTGCAGGAAGTACTGGATTAACAGGTTACTCTGTTGGAGATGCGATTCCAGAATTTATTCCTGGATTGTATAGATTGACATTTGATCATGTAGACCTTATTGGGTATACTTTATTTGTAGAAGGTGAATCCCAAGGAAATACATTCCCAATAAATGATGCTAATGGAAATCAACTGGTAATTTCAAATGTTTGTCAGTATCCTGTAATTACAGATCCTGTAATCGATATGGTAGCTTTCTGTAATAACGGAACTCCTTTGATGTTTTCAGGGAATGAAGTTACTGAGATCAATGGTTTTGCTGGTTTCGTAAGAGTCTATGTTGGAGATCCTTCAACTGGAATAGGAGTTGCAGAATTTGATCCGACAGAATATGCCAATGGTTTTTATACATTGACATTTGAATTTACGGGAACCTTTATTGATAATGTGTCTGTAGGTGGCGTACCAGCCTTCCCAGGATGTCAAACTTCAACATCTATTGAAGTTGGAGTTGGTGGTGGAGGAACATTAACTTGTAATGATCATGTTAATGCGAGTGTTAATAATGATTGTGTTCTTGACTTTTCATGGTCTACCTTACTTGAAGATGACTACATTCCAGATGTGTTTGATGCGATATTTACAGATTCAGCAGGAAATGTAATCGATGAAGCAGACCTTGGAAGTTATGCAGGAAGAACAATTACTTATACAATACAAGATATGTGTAATGGTAACTCATGTTGGGGAACCATGCAAATAGATGATAAGAGTATACCAGAAGTACAATGTGACTGTCCAGTTGGAGGAGAAGATCTTGATGGAGATGGAATCGTAGATGGATATTCAGAAGATTGTACATTAACATGCTGGGAACTTCCACTATTAAAAGAAAGATACTGGGATAGATTACGAGATGATCTTGTACCAGAAATGGCAGATGATTTTGTAGATGATAATACAACATCAGTATGTGGAGATATCACAGAAGATGATGTTAGTTATTATGATGTATATGTAGACCTTGGACCATGTAACGGTAGTTTATTAAGAAGAACCTGGACATTGGCTTATGACAAAGGAAATGGAGTAGAAGGTACAGTAAGTTGTACGCGAGAATATTACTTTAAAACTGTAGGATTAGAGACATTGGATACAGCGAGGATAGATCCAGCGACTGGAGCTATAGTAATAGCACCGGATAGTTTGATACTTCCATTCCCGCTAGTTGAAATGAGTTGTGGAGCGGACATCAGTCCTGCAGGAATTGCTGCTTACTTTGATGATCCGGGATCTGTTGATCAGGATACAGATGATGACAATATAGATCCGGATGAGCTGGATATAGATTGTGTTATAGAAAGTAATGAAGGCGTTCCATTTGCATATCCTCACTATTATGTAGAAGGAAGAAATCCAAGTGGACCACATGCACAGGCGATCAATACTGAGATATGTAATATCATAGTAGGCTATACAGACAATGAAATAGATGCATGCGCACCTGGATGTGATGGTAACAGAAAAGTACTAAGAAACTGGACAGTATTGGATTGGTGCAGTGGACAGTTTATTGAATACGGACAAATCATTAAGTCAATAGATACTGGAAATCCAAGTTTAGTAGTACATGATCTTACAGTAAGCGTAGATTCATGGAAATGTGCTGCAGATGTATTATTACCACATCCAGAGCATATCTATGATGACTGTGATGATAACATGACTTATTGGATAGGAAGTGTGGAAGGCGCATTGACAGTATCAGGAGATGCTAGCTCAGGTTATGTACTTCATGATTCACCGGAAGGAGAAACAATTACAGTAGAATATGTAACTGAAGATTGCTGTGGAAACAGAGGCAATGCTTATGCAAATGTAACAGTAGTAGATCTTACACCACCAGTACCTGTAACAAAAGAGTTTATCGTATTGAGTCTTACAAATATTGGGAATCCGGTAGATGAGTTTCAAGGGATAGCGAAGTTGTTTGCAGTAGATGTAGACAATGGATCTTATGATGGATGTACTGGAATCGATATGGCAGTAAGAAGAGTAGGAGATGTATGTGATCTCGCAGATTTAGAGTGGGGTGACGCAGTGAAGTTCTGCTGTGAAGATCTGGACGGACAAGCATTTGTAGAGATAGATGTAGAGTTCAGAGTAAGAGATGCCTATGGAAATACAAACTATGCATGGACAACAGTAAGATTAGAAGACAAGTCAGCGACGACACAAACATGTCCTCCGGATCTTGTATTGACATGTGATATGGATTACAATGACTTTACAATGACGGGATTGCCAAGAGTATTTTCGGCATGTGGAGAAATAGATATTATGTGTGATCCTGAAGAATTAATAGAAGATACAGAGCCTAGAAGAAAGGGTCCAAATGATGGATTTTTCAATGATCCAAGATATGATGGAGTAGAAGTACCGGCGTATGATCCAAGTTGTGGATATGGAGCGGTAAGAAGACAATTCAAATCTTGTTCATCATGTACACAATGGTTTGTAATAGAACCAATAGATGCATTTGATCCATCATCAATATCATGGCCTGCAGATCAGGTAGTTGATTGTGATCAATTTGATCCGGGAGAGCCATACTGGAATCCTGCGACATGTAACTTAGTAGGTGTGAGTATGGAGAGTGATACCTCCTTCAATTTTGAAGATGGAGCATGTTGGAAAGTATTGAATCACTGGAGCATCATCAACTGGTGTACTTATGATCCTACGAATCCAAATGCTGGAGGAAGATATAACTACACACAGATTATCAAGTTGATAGATACACAAGATCCTGTATTAACAGTAGCAGACAGTCTATGTTTTGGAGTGGATGTGACATGTAGCAGTGCAGGTGTACAGATGAGTGGAAGTGGTAATGATGAAGGACCATGTGGATCTGACTGGTTGAAGTGGGAAGTTACAATAGACTTGAACTCAGACTGGACAAGTGATTACTACTTTGGAACGAATTTACCAAGATTGGTAAATGGATCACCGAATCCATATTATATAGCACCTACGGGTAATGATGAATTGGCAACAATTACATTACCGGACGGAATTGCATCATCGAAGCAATGGCACAGAGCTGTGTGGAGATTATATGATGGATGTGGAAACAATGTAAGTAGTGTAAGATACTTCCAGGTTACAGACAAGAAAGCACCGACACCATACTGCTTGAACTTAAGTACAGCAGTAATGAGTGGAAACGGACAAGTAGAATTGTGGGCAATAGATTTCAATGTAGGAAGTTTTGACAACTGTACTGCAAATGACAATCTGTGGTTTACATTCTCAGATGTTGCACCTCCGGGAAGAGATGATACGGAGTATGATTCAAGCAGTGATTTGGTATGGTACAACGGGACATTCTGGTATTATGATCCAGAGACTGGTGAATACCAGGATCAGGATGACTACTTTGATGGAGATGCTCACAGATGGGAGCCGGGCTTAAGAAGTGCAGGAAAGATCTTTACTATGGATGATGCCGATGCTAGTGGATTTGCACAGATTCCGATCTATGTATGGGATGAGTGTGGAAATGCAGACTTCTGTTTGGTTAACTTGAGATTGATCGACAACATGGGCGTAGGAGAAGGAAGAATAGCAGGACAGGTAATAACTGAAGAAGGAGCAGGAGTAGAAGGTGTGATGACACAGTTGATGAGTAATGCACCGGAATATCCATACTACAATGCAACAAACACAGAAGGTGAATATGCATTCAATGGTATAGAAGAGTCCAATGACTACGAAGTGAGTGGAACTAAGACAGATGACTACCTTAATGGAGTAAGTACCCTGGATCTATTGTTGATTCAGAGACACATATTGGGACAGGAGTTATTGTCTAGTCCATATAAGATGATTGCTGCAGATATCAACAGTGATGATGATATTACAGCGATAGATATGATCGAGTTAAGGAAATTGATTCTGGGAGTATACAGCGAATTGCCTAGCAATGCAAGTTGGAAATTGGTAGATTCAGATCAAGTATTGACAGTGGATAATCCATGGATATACAAGAGCGATCTACAGATCAATGACTTGGATGGAGATATGACAACAGAAGACTTCATAGGCGTTAAGATAGGAGATGTGAATGGAAGTGTGAAAGCGAACGTGAAAGCAGGAGAAGATCAACTATCTGGACAAGTGATGGAGATGAAATATGAAGACAGATATGTAGAACTAGGACAAGATATAGAGATCGAGATGAGAAGTGGAGTTGAAGGACTATACGGATATCAGTTCACGATGGATATGAGTGGATTCGAATTAGTAGAGATAATAGGTGAAGACATAGAGAATGGTAATGTAGCGCGTTTCCTAGATAAGGTGACGATGAGTTATCATACACTGGAAGCAAGAGGAGCAGATGAACACTTATTTACTCTGGTAATGAGAGCTAAGGAGAGTGGACAAATATCAGATATGATAGGCGTAAACTCCAGTGTTACTGCAGCAGAAGCTTATGTAGGAGAAAGCTTAGAAATCGTACAAGTAGACATGAGAGGAAAAGAGGAGGGCGGAAGATTCGCATTATATCAGAATAAGCCGAATCCATTCAGTGAGTATACGATGATAGGATATGAATTACCACAGAGAGGAGAGGTAAGAATCAGTTTCTACGATGTAACAGGAAAGGTACTGACAGTAATAGAGAAGGACAGTGAGCAGGGATATAATGAGATCAGAGTGAACAGAACAGACTTGGGAATAAGTGGAATG
The DNA here is from genome assembly GCA_965248155.1 of Saprospiraceae bacterium. GTDB lineage: Bacteria > Bacteroidota > Bacteroidia > Chitinophagales > Saprospiraceae > RFSX01. The sequence goes on along the minus strand of CBDFIO010000002.1, from coordinate 201,930 downwards.
ATCTATTACAAGTTAGAAAGTAGAGAACATACAGCAACTCAACATATGATGATGATTGAGTAATCATTTTGGTTTATTATCAATTGAGGCTGTTCATTGATTTGAGCAGCCTTTTTTTTTGTTTATCAATATGTTAAAACATATTAAAAAAATCATTTATTATAATTTTAACTATTTATAAGTCATTATAAATTACTAATTTAGCCCCAGTTTACTTCATGAGATCCTTTGGTTACGTCTTCAATACCACCTGAGAGATGGTATGTGACCAAAAAGATTCGGAGGGCACCGCTTGGTGCCCTTTTTTTGTATAAATATTTATATTGTGCTTAAAGTTGCAGCTATTGAATATCACAATTTGATTGCTTAATAAGCAATATGAAAATTCATTAAGCTATTGGGTATTAGACAGAGCATTCCAAGTCAACTATCCGATCTTTAGTCCGGACCAGAAATGTAAAACTTAGTTAGTATGCTTTTGCAAAAATCACTTTGTGTTTTCCAGCATCTCCAGAAAGGATATCAGGTCCATCGGGTTCAGATCCCTCATTTGGAATACAACGAATTGTAGCTTTTGTCATCTCTTTTATCCTTGCTTCAGTCTCAGCTGAACCATCCCAATTCGCTTTTATGAATCCTCCTTTTGATTCTAAGACATCTTTGAATTCATCAAAATTATCTACTTCACTCGTATGTTCTGATCTGAAATCAACAGCCCTTTTAAACAGATTATTTTGGATATCTTCTAAAAGGTCATGGATATAATTTTCCAGACCTTCTAAAGGCACGAATGTTTTTTCTTTAGTATCTCTTCTTGCAACTTCAACTTGATTTTTTTCAAGATCTCTCATACCCAATCCCATTCTGACAGGAACGCCTTCCATTTCATATTTTGCGAATTTAAATCCTGGTCTTTTTTGATCATCCAGATCAATCTTTACAGAAATGTTATTGGCTTTTAATCGGTCGGCAATTTGATTCGCAGCTTTGACTATTTCTTCAGATGGTTTTGGTATTGGTACAATGACAACTTGAGTTGGTGCCAATTTAGGTGGAATTATTAATCCTTCGTCATCGGAATGTGTCATTATTAGTCCACCTATAAGCCTGGTAGACACGCCCCATGAAGATGCCCAAACGTATTCTTCTTTATTATTTCTATCTGCAAATTTTACGTCGAAAGCCTTAGCAAAATTCTGACCTAAGAAATGAGAAGTGCCGGATTGAAGTGCCTTTTTATCTTGCATGAGCGCTTCAATAGTATAGGTATCAACCGCACCGGCAAAGCGTTCACTTTCAGATTTAATTCCTTTGATTACCGGCATAGCCATATAGTCTTCAGCAAATCTTGCATAGACTTCATGAATCAGTTCAGCTTCTGCAAGTGCTTCCGCTTTAGTTGCATGAGCAGTGTGACCTTCTTGCCATAGGAATTCCGAAGTTCTAATGAAAGGTCTTGTCCGCATTTCCCATCTAACCACATTGGCCCATTGATTTATTAGTATTGGTAAATCTCTATAAGATTGAACCCAATCTTTATATGTGTTCCATATGATAGTTTCTGAAGTAGGGCGGACGATCAATTCTTCTTCTAACTTAGCTTTAGGATCTACAATTACTCCATTACCGTTAGGGTCATTCATCAATCTATGATGAGTAACTACAGCACATTCTTTTGCAAATCCTTCGACATGTTCAGCTTCTTTACTTAAAAAACTTTTTGGTATAAAAAGTGGGAAATAAGCATTTACATGCCCGGTATCTTTGAACATCTTATCCAATTGATTTCTCATGTTTTCCCAAAGAGCATAACCTAGAGGTTTTATCACCATACAGCCTCTGACTGCTGAATTGTCTGCTAAGCCAGCTTTCTTAACGATGTCGTTATACCATTGAGAATAATTATCTGATCTTAAAGTTATTTCCTTTGCCATATTTTATAAAAAATCCTTTTCGAAGCTTGTTAAAAAATATAAAAATGGCACTTTTCTTTGACAAAGACATTTCGAATGTCCAGTATCCTGTGCACTTCATTTTATAAAAAATGTTAAAGAAGTAATAATTGAATGTGTTTATGAATCCTTTTAGAATATTATTTGTCTATATATATAGGAATCAAAATGTTGGTTGTTAAAAATAATTAACTAGTGTTAATACGATATTTAAGCTTGTTTTAACGTAATGAGTCAGAGAATTACAATAAATTCGAATTAAGAAATTTTAGTGATATGAAAAAAATTAATATTCTTTCAATAATAGCCTTACTCTTCATAGGAACTTATGTTCAGGCACAATTTGATGACCTCTATTATAATCCTGAAGAGAATGAATCATATTATGATTCCGATGACAGTGATTATTATGATGATAGTTATTATGACGAAGATGGGTATGAAGAGGATTATGATGAATATGATTATTGGTCAGACTATGATGAATATTATAGTTCCAGGATAAGAAGGTTCAGAAGACCCTATTCTAGTTTTGGATTTTATAGTTCATTTGCATGTGGTAATTCATATTATGATCCTTTTGATTCCTACTATAATTCATATCATTATCCTCATAGCTATTATGGATCCTATGGTTATTATGGCAGTGGCTTAACCATTGGATTTGGAAACCCTTTTATTCAATTTTATTACAGTTGGAACCCATTTAATAATTACTATAATAGATATCGTCCTTATTACAGATATAATAATTACTATAATTCCTGTGTTGCTTACAATGGTTACAATGGTTACAATGGTTACAATGGTTACAATGGTGGATACTATAATCAAGGATACAATGGCAACAATAATGGGAATGTTTACAATACCGATAATCCAAAGGGTACTTATTATGGATCAAGAAGGGGAGGATCAACAAGCAGTTCAGTAAAAGGAGAAAGGAGAACTCCCAGATTAGTTGCGCGCAATTCAGATATTGCAGATCGGGTGTATGTTGATGATATGGGCTCTAAGAGAGAGCTGGCTCAAAGTCAAAGATCTTCAAGGAAAGAGAGAACGAGTCCGCTTTATCAATCACGTACTAAAGACAAAATTTCAAAGAACAGCAGAAAAGAAGGAACCAATCCTTTATATAAATCACAAACTGTTAGAAAAAATTCAAGCAACTCAAGAAAGGCAGGAAAAAGTCCTCTCTATAGTTCTAAGAAGGAAAGAACAAGTCCACTTGAAAGATCTCGGTCAAAAGTGAATTCTAAGAAAAGTGAAAGACAATCAAATAGATCTTATAATAAATCTGACTCCAGAAGACCTAGCAGTACGAGTAGAAGTAATTCTTTTAATTCCAGAAGCAAGAGCAGTTCCTCAAGAAATTCTAATAGTTATTCCAAACCATCAAATAGATCTGGATATAGCCCTAAAAGTTCAGGAGGAAGCTCCAGAGGATCATCTGGAAGTTCTTCACGAAGTTCAAGTTCAAGTAATAGATCTTCAGGTTCTAGTTCCAGAAGAGGAGGGGGTTAAACAAATTTTAAATACAAGGAAAATTATAAATTTTTGATGAAGACGAGGTGGACGAGAAACTTGTCCAACTTTTTTATGACCTAATTAAAGAAGACCTAGATATGAACAAATACTTTACTATCCTATTTATTTCCTTTTTTACATTGAGTATTAATGCACAATCTATTACTGAAGCTGTGCGATATTCTACTTTGATACCGGGAGGAACAGCCAGAGTTATGGGAGCCGGAGGATCATTCGGTGCTATGGGTGGTGATTTCGGAGTGTTGAGCTTGAACCCTGCAGGCTTAGCAGATTACAGGTCAAGTGAGCTGATGTTTAGTTTTTCGATGAATTCAGGAGAAACCAATTCAATATTTGGAAATCAAGCCCTATCCAGTCAACATAATTATGAAGTGAATCTAGAAAATCTGGGTATTGTATTTCATGCAGAATCAAATGGGTCAGATCTTTTGACATCAAATCTTTCAATAGGATTACAGCAATACAATAATTATTCTCAAGATTTTGGTTTTTCCGGTTATAGTCAAGGGACTTTGATTGAGAGATTTACAGAATTAGCAAATGGATTGGACAGTGATGAATTGGACCCATTCGAGGCGGGTTTAGCTTTTGAATCCGGTGCAATATTTGACGACGAAGGAGATTATAATTATGAATCTGATATTGATTCATTGCAAGATGTTTTCAAGAAACAGGATGTTTCCCGATCCGGAAAAATTAATGAATTAGTCATTGCATGGGGTGGGAAATTTGACAATAATTTATCTCTTGGTGTAGGTATAGGAATCCCTTTTATTTCTTTTGAAGAAGATAAGACTTATCAAGAAATTGACGAAGATGGAAGCATTGATATATTTAATGACTTGAGTTATGTTGAAAGATTAACAACATCAGGAACCGGAATAAACTTAAAACTTGGTCTTAATTATACTATTGAAAATGCAATTCGATTAGGCCTAGCTTATCAAAGCCCGAGCTTTTTTCGAATGACCGACCATTACTATGCTTCATTAAATTATGATTGTGATATTTGTAATTTCTCTAACGAAACCAGTGATTCTCCTGACGGGAACTTTAGGTATCGCTTAAAGACACCTATGCAATTAACAGGAAGTATAGGAGCTTTGTTAAGATCTGGTGATATAAAAGGTTTTATAAATCTAGATGTTCAATATATCAACTATACCGCCAATAGTTTTAATTTTTCTGCGTATTCGAATGACCCTTCAGAAATTGATTTTGAAAGAGAAATCAATGGTGATATAGATACACAGTTGCAATCTACATATAACTTCAATTTGGGTGCTGAACTCGCTTTTGAAAAGATTCGTCTAAGAGGAGGTATGTCATTAATTGGCTCACCATATTTTATTGATGGGGGAGGAGAGTATGATAAAATATACGCCCTTGGAGCCGGTTTTAGAGCTGATCGTGTATTCTTGGATTTAGCATACCAGTTTAGAGATTATAGTGAAGGATATATCCCCTACAGAGTTTTAGAAGCAGATAGAACTCCTCTAATAAACAATGAAACCAGTGTTTCAAAAATTATTTTAACAATAGGTTATAAGATCTAAATATTACTTCTGTAGCATAAGAGAATGCGTTTTTATATGCGCATCAGAAATCGTTTATTATTTTTATTTATAATATAGAATAAATGGATTTTCGAACTGAATGGAGTAGTTGGTTTTTATTGATCCTCATGATCATTATGGCTATTATTATAAATCCTTACCATCATACCGATACATGGGATTTCCAAGGGACTCTCTTGTATCTGGTACAAACCTTGGCATATCCATTTTTTGCAGTAACAGTAGCAAGTATTCCAGTAGTAATTATTTGTTGGATTGTAAAAGTTATTCCTGATATCGATTACTCGATCAGAGTTGGGTTTCTTTTAATGTTGATATTATTTGTTGGGCAATTTGTGTCTTAGTATCAAATCCATATAAAGATTTAAACTATGTACAGAAGAAAACAACGATCATATGGATTTCCTCGAAATAGAAGAGGGCGAGGATTAGGTACTGGAAGGTTTAAGATATTTTTATATGACTATCGGATTAATTACATATTTACCTCCCATTTTACAGATACAGAGTTAGTTACAACTCTATCGAATACAGAATTGAAGTATTTTCTATTAAACTTATAGCAGAACTCATCGAGATAACTTTGCAGATATTGCTCACCAATGGAATGATGCACATCTAACAGCAATCTTTTGGCATTGCTTATGACTATATGAACCCAAGGCAGAATTTTACGAGTCTCTTTCTTGTCCTTTATTACCACAGCTTTATGGTCAGTGAGGCTGTTTGCTAAATCATTATAGTTATTAGCTCCGTCTGTTATTGCAGATGTTTTTGTATCAATAGCTTGTTCTACTTGTGCATTGGTGCTTTCTTTGCTAAGGTCATCTAGTAATTTCATTTTAATGTATCTCACTTTTTTATTGGTTTTGTGCCTGTATTTTTTAGTAGGTTCCACAGATATTGATTCAGCCATAACCAATACTATTGCTTGCTTTTGACTTCCTTTACCTCTCTTATATTTTCCATCATTGTTTTCTAATTCTATTACGGTTTGATCTCGTCTTTCTTTGTTGGGAACTATTTCAAAGAAACCTTCATCAAGTTCAACTTGATTACCAAGAAGATAATTATCATCTCGCCTACCCATAGAGTGACGTATTTTATGAAGCATATACCAAATAGGCTCATAATAGGGATGACCTAACTGTCTTTGTATTTCTAATGCAGAAAAACTCTTTTTTGTGCTGGTAAGCATCATCATTCCAAAATACCAATAGTAGTAGGGTAGCTGAGATTTATGTAGTAATGTTCCACTACGTAAAGTCGTTCTAAACTTACAGGATTTACATTGGTATTGACTTCTTGTGGATAGCCAATAATGCTCTTGAGATTGGCAACGCTTACAAATAACTCCTTGTCTATCTCTTTCTGCTTTAAAGTGAGCTTTGCAGCTTGCTTCATCTGGATACTTTTTGAAAAAATCTTGTAACTTCATAACTAAGTGTCTAATAATTAGAAAGATACGAAATTATAGTGTCTTGTGCAAGCAATCCGATAGTCATATATTTTTATTTCTTGGACTAATTACATTTTCATATCAGGCTTTCAAGTATTTTACAAATACTCAAGTGAATCCTATAACAGGTGAAGTGCAAAGAGTACAGTGGACATCTGAGCAGGAGATTCAATTAGGAATACAATCTGCTCCTCAAATGGCGGCTCAGCATGGTGGTTTACATCCTGACCAGCAGGCTCAAGATTTACTGGATCAGATAGGTGAAAGGCTTGTTCGATCAACAATAGTTCGAAAATCTGGATATCCCTATGATTTTCATTTGCTTGCCGATTCAAAAGTTGTCAATGCTTTTGCATTGCCAGGCGGACAAGTATTTATTACAGCTGCTTTGTTTTCAAGATTGGAAAATGAGGATCAACTGGCAGGAATCCTGGGGCATGAAATCGGACATGTCATTCATAGACACGGAGCTGTAAGAATGGCCAAATCTAGCTTTATCCAGGGAATTATTCAGAGTATAATGCTTGGATCTGGTGGAGATCCATCTATGGCCCAGGTTGCAAATGTCGTTGGAAATTATGTTAATCTGAGTTATGGCCGTGATCAGGAACTAGAATCTGATGATTGGGGCGTAAGATTAATGTTAGAGGCTGGATATAATCCTGAAGCGCTCATTTCTGTAATGGATATTCTTGAAGAGGCTTCAGGAGGAAAAAATGTCCCTGAGTTTCAAAGCTCCCATCCTAGTCCGGATAATAGAAGAGAAAAGATAAAAGAAGCTATAGAACGCTACAAAAACGGATAAATCAAATTTTTTCTTAGCGCGCCATTTCATGCAAAGTACTTGTCATTTTAATCGTAAGGAATTAATCCTTAGAATTATAACATATTATATTTTTAATGCTTATTGAGCTATAGCATGTCCTCAGCACATGTCCATTGTTATAGGAATATGCTCGATGTGGATTTATCTTTGAATTATAATTCAAACCCGAATTAATATTGAGAACTGAATAGCTCTAATCTTCAGTTCACTATCTCTGAAATAAGTCTATTCAAAATTAAGCTAAGGAGCGTATATCATTTTTTACTCTTAGGCTTAAATTATTCTATCTCTTGACTTAGATAAAACAGATTATGAAAAGTGTATTAATATTTATTGTACTAAGTGTAACGATAGTGTCTACTTCGAAGGCATCTATTATTCCAGCTGAGGCAATCTATATTATCAAAACTGCAGAGCTCGAGGTTTCATTAGTAGATGAAATTCAAAGAAATATATTTAAAGTAACGTGAGTTCGATGTAAGACTAGGCCAAAAGGAGTTGTTTGGTATCGACCAGATTCTTATAAATGGAGGGTTTAGATTCTTTAAACCCGTAGGCACAAAGTCCACCAAGTATATTGACGAAAAATCCGGCAAAGGAACGATGCCTTGTATGTTCGATCTGTGAAATATTTTTGAGTTGGTCAATAATGGTTTCAGAGATAGCAAGTTTTCGGAGCAGAAGAGCATCCTGTAGGGGTGTAATCATTTTGGATTTCATATTCCGTCTCAACTTAGTAATCAAATGAATACCTCTCAAGAAAAGAGTGTCAAAGATTTGCTTGTTGACAATATAGCCTTTATCACCGAACAACCGGCCATAGACCTTCTTCATAAACCGTTTACACTTCAATACGGCATTATCATGCACATTGCCCGGAGTGAGTTGAAAATCAATCACTTCGCCCCGGTCATTATGAACCAGATGAAGTTTGAAACCATAAAACCAACCCTTTGAAGTCTTGCCTCGTTTGGCCAGTCCAGCAAACACCTTGTGGGAATGAATCCTTCGATTGTGACAGACCCGGATACTGGTTGAATCAATAAAGGGATAGTGGTTTAAATAGGTTGAGTTTCTTATATTAGCACATGGAACATACTACTACTACTACTACTACTACTACTACTACTACTACTACTACTACTACTACTACTACTATTACTTGTCCCCATTGCAATTGTACTGACCTTCAAAAGAATGGTCATAGAGAAAACGGGAGACAACGTTGGCGTTGTAAAGTCTGCAAAAAGAGTTTTCAACTTAGCTATAGCTATAGCTATAGCTATAAAGCCAGAGAGCCCGGTGTTAAAGAACAAATTGACTCATTAATTCTCAATAGTTCAGGGGTTCGAGATACAGCAAGGATTTTAGGGATCAATAAAAATACGGTGATAGCTCACTTAAAAAAAAACGCTTCAAGTGAACCCTTATCTATTGAACAAGGAAGAAGTTCAAAGCCTTGATAATTTGGCAGTAAGTTTTCACTATACAGCAGAGGCAGATGAGTTTTGGTCTTATGTTGGCAGTAAGGCGAATCAAAGGTGGACTTGGTATGCGATGGATAAGCATTCCGGGATGATTTTGGCTTGGGTTAATGGAAAGCGTACCGATGAGAGCTTTGAAAAACTTCTGGATCTTCTTAAAGACATTCCCATTGGTGACTATTATATGGATGATTGGGGAGCTTATAGTAGGTCATTGCCAAAAAGCTTACATACTATTGGGAAAGATTTGACTTGGAAAATAGAACGGAAAAACTTGAATTTTAGAACGCATATCAAACGTCTTAATAGAAAAACCATTTGCTTTTCCAAAAATGAACAGATTCACGATAATGTCATTGGTATGTACATCGAAAAATACTATTATAAATCAGGAACTTATGGAGATCATCAGCCTATTTGACCCAACACCAATAAAGGATATCCCACTACATTTACCCATTCGGTACATCTTTACAAACAAGGCTAATGGTAGGACCGCTTTGGTTTGCAACTCCACCATCCGATTATAAGATACCAGATTGGGAAAATAGCCGCGCATATGTTGGCAGACATGATTCTGGTAAAAGTGCTTAAAGCAACGGTATCCACTCATATGAAAAAATACGATGATGCTCATCACCTCGCTCATGGATAACCTGCAGGTACGATTCCGTCGATTTTTCTTTCCCTCTAGGGTATGAGATTTTTAAAAGTGATCAAAATCGGTGAAAAAATCATCGAAAGCACAGAAAATTGCAATAATTTGACTATCTTTCATAGTAGAGCTTTTTTGTTTTAATTAATTGATTATCAACTATTAAGATAAACAAAATTGCTCTTTCTTTTTATCCTATTTTTCCACTTCCTTACGTCGAACTCACGTTAAAGTAGCCAAATACTCAAAGGAAACTCAAAGTTTGGACTTTGAAACAGTAGATGAAATTCAATACATTAAAATATATGGGAAGAATGGTAAATTAAATTATCAACTCCCGGTATATTCAAATAATGTAAGCATTAGCAAAAAGTTATTTAATAAAGGTGATTATAAGCTCGGTTTTATCCTAAACGGTAAAAAAACTATAGAATTCACGGGTGTTAAAGTCAAATAAGTTTATCCGGGCTTATATAATACTACTAACACGTAAAGAGCTTACTTTTCAGTAAGCTCTTTTTTCACTATTGTATCCAATATTAAGTAATTGATAGTCTTATTTAGACTGTTCGATACTTATGAAATTTCAAGCTACTCGAAAACCTTTTTTTTGAGGATAGAACATTTGATTTTAATTCGATCCAATGATTTAAAATCTCAATAAAAGATGAATCTTTTTTCAAAAATCTTTTTAGTTGGTCTCATTTTTTAATGCAAAGTACTTTACAAATAATTTCAAGCAGACCGTAATTATTGAGCTTAACATATACAATAATAAAATATTGATTTTAAAAACCATGTCTTACGGACTTGTTAGCTGTTATAGATTTCAGCTCATTCTGGGTATATCTTTGAATTGTATTTCACACCTAATAGATATTGAGAGTTAAATAAACTCTTTATTCTACACTATCTAATTTTAAATCCATTCATAAAGTAACTATCTGATAGGAGTAAAATCCTAAAAAGTTTAAGGGGTAAGTTCTGATTGTAAACGTGTTAAAGTTATTGTTATGAAAAAGGTATTTTCAATCGCAGTTTTGAGCCTTGTATTTGCTACTAGCAATATGGCATCAATTATACCTACTGAATCTTTACTTTTGATAAAGACTACAGAAATAGAAGTTGCTTTAGAAGATTCCAATCAAAAAAACATATTTAAACTGGCTCAGTTTTCGAAAGATACTAACAGCCTAGATTTTGTTACTGAAAAAGAAATTAAGTACGTCCAGATCTTTACGACAGATGGAAAGCTAGAATACCAGTTACCGGTGTCGTCAAATAAGGTAAGAATAAGTAAGAAATTATTTGAAAGAGGAGATTACAGAATTGGATTTATTCTGGACGGAATGAAGACTATAGAATTCACGGGTGTAAAGGTTAAGTAAGTTAAAGCTTACGAAATACCATTTGAGGGCTACTGAGAGGTCAGTAGTCCTTTTTTTTATTGCTCAAAAATACTATTCAAAAAGGAAACCGTAATCTGATAAGTTGGCTTTACACCTCCAACTCCAAGCCCTCCGGATGCCAATGTGCTCCCGGTTTCAAGAGGATTGTCTGAAGCATAGTAGGCATACCTGATTCTAACCGATTTATTAATGGAGTTTCTAATCTTTGATGCAGCCTGGATGGCCTTTTGGTAATGAGCTCCTTCCATTTCAAGTCCTATGGCATTCCATGAAGATTTAAGGAAGTACCTCAGGATATCCCGGTTTTGAAGAGATGTTCCCAATACAGTTATCATAGGTCCTTTATAAACATCTAAGCCACTGTCATTAAAGTCATTCAAATTCATATCGTTATCAAAGGAATAGTTGTCGGCAAAACCCTCGAAGATATGAGCATTAGGAATCATAATATCTCCTTTTTTTCCTTCCAGGATGCCGGCTTTACCCATGATGCTAATGGACTGGACATTTAATTTAAACTTTTGATCTTCTTTTTTATAGGGCTTTAATAATTCATCCATGCATTCATAGGCTTGTTCGCCGAAAGCATAGTCCATTACTATCAGGACTTTTTTGTCGTTATTTTTTGATTTGGGGGAGCAATTTATTTCTTCAGGTAAGGTCTCGCAATTAATCTTTTCAAGATCAAATATTTGAACACCTACATTTGTTCCTGTTGTATCAAATAGTTCAAACATTCCATTTTTTAAAGCATACTTATTAACGGCATCGCGATATTTTTGATTTTCATCTACCGAAAGAAATTCAACCAAATCTTCAAGCGGTTTTGTTTTGAATCTTTTGCTTAAGGCAGGATAAGCAAAAAAACTATTCATTACGCTATGTAAATTGGAGCTGATTATGTGGATTGGACGATCAAGAAGATTTTTTTCTTCAAGAAGTTTCTTGATATTTTGAGCCCATATTTCGCCAAAAATATGATGACCTAATTTCTCTCTTAAAGTTTTCGAGAAACTGATTTCTCTGTCGGTTTTATTAATTTGTTCCTCAATACTATGATGTCCTAACCAATAGACAATTTTGAAAAGAGAGTTTACTTTTTCACCCGATTCAAAATATTTAATTGCGGCAAGTGTTTCTTCGTAAGTTCTACCCAGAAGGGAAGACAGGTAAGTACTTGAAACATTTATATTAAATTTTTCCCCTTTTTTTATTTGATTTATTATGGATTCAAGTTTTAACCAATCCCGCTTTTTTCTTCTTTTTCCGTCTAAAGCATTCCTTTTTATTTTTTCAGCTTCTATATACAAAAAGGTGAGATGGGTCAGTACATCATATATATCAGATCGGCCACGAGTCATTTCGATATACATTTGTTCCTTGTCTATCCTATAGCAATTTCTTCTTCTTTTAAGAGGTACTTCGACTTTGAATTTTCCATTTTCAAATCCTTCTCTGCTAATTAGCTTAACAAACCGGCATTCTTCGATGCCCTGAGGGAGTCGTTGAAAAATATAGAGAAGACCATTGAGTTCAACTCTTTCTGAATCCGCAATAGACCCATATATTTCAGGTTCTAGAGCCAGCATTGATTGAATCATAGCTTCTCCAGAAACACCAAGAGGCTTGTAAGATCCTCGCGTAAACAAGTGCCTCATTGAAATATGTAATCTTTGTAGAGCAGCTCTTGATATCTGAGCTTTACTTGATCTGGTTTTTAATTCCTGCACCATAAATGGTATATCGCATTAAATAATAGAAAATTAGCTATGTATAAAGCAAATATTGCTCCATTTCACTGTAAAAGGAGGGATTCGCTAAAGATGGTGAATATCTCAATGGTTAAGCTCATCTTAATATTTATCAAATTGCAATCTATTTTGACAATTAATTGTTTTATTCATGTTAGCAAATCGAATTATTATACAGATGAGGAAATACTTATTAATTATAGTGGTCTTAGGCCTATCAATCGGACAGGGTTCTGCGCAATTTGGCAAATTGATAAATAAAGCAAAAGAAGTTTTAGATATTGAATCTGATGAACTAGATATTGGTGGAGGATTAAAGGAAGCTTTAGAAAATGGCGTTACTGAAGCAGTGGAAACACTCTCAACAACGGATGGATACTTCGATAGTCCTTATAAGATTTTGATTCCTGAAGAGGCCCAGAAAGTAGTCAACACTTTAAAAAGAGTACCCGGATTTACTGATATTGAAGAGAATCTTGTCAAAAAGATGAATCAAGCAGCTGAACTTGCTGCCAAAGAAGCTACTCCAATATTTGTAAATGCGATCAAGAATATGACTTTTGAGGATGCCAAGAACATTCTTTTTGGCGAAAACGATGCTGCAACCGTTTATTTAGAAAACCAATCTAGAAATGAATTATATCGAAAGTTTCTTCCTGTAATTCAATCAGCTTTAGATGAAGTTAATGCTAGAGAATATTGGAATGAAGCCGTTGTTCAATATAATAAAATACCCTTGACACGAGACCTGAATCCTGAGCTTGACGATCATGTTAACAATACAGCCTTAAACGGTATGTTTGGTTTTATCAAAGTTAAAGAGGATAAGATTAGGTCAGATGTAAATCAAAGAACCAGTCCTTTATTAAAAGATGTGTTTGGACAATTAGATAATTAGTCAACCAAGCCTTCTTTGAAAGGAACAAAGCGAAACAGACCAAATTCTTCTGACTGAAATTCTTTCTCTTGAATACGGCTAATTCTTGTCATTGTCTTGTCTTCTCCTTTTCCCAATGGAATGACTAATTGTCCTCCAATTTTAAGTTGATCAAGCAGCATTTGGGGGATAGCGTCTGCTCCAGCAGTTACAAGAATTTTATCAAATGGTGCGAATCTCTTAGCTCCTTTATAGCCATCGCCATGTAATGTTCTCACTCTTTCAAATCCAATTTCCTTGAGCAATTGATTAGTTCGGTCGAAGAGACCTTTTTGGCGTTCAATACTGTAGACTTTATTGCACAACAAAGCTAGCACACATGCTTGATAACCGGACCCAGTTCCGATTTCAAGAATTTTATCGTCATGTTGAGGATCGATCAATTCTGTTTGTAAAGCAACTGTATATGGTTGAGAGATGGTTTGACCAAATCCAATCGGAAAAGCTTGATCTTTGTAAGACCATTCTTCAAAGGCTTTATCCAAGAACAAATGACGAGGAATCTGTCCGATGGCGTCCAGAATCTTGTCATTTTTAATTCCTTTTGATTTTATTGTCTTTACAAGGTGCTTTCTAAGGCCTTTGTGCCTGAAATTGTCTAACATTTTGTAAAATTAAAAATATATATATTATAAAAAATTTTAATATGTAAATTTGCACCCACAATTGAATATTTATATTTGTAGCATTTTAGAACTATATTATAGTTTATAGCAATCATAACAGCTTTATAATAAATACAATTTAGGAAAATGTCAAAATCAGAAATCAAATTTGGAACGGATGGTTGGAGAGCAATCATAGCTAAGGATTACACTGTTGATAATGTGAAAAGAGTTACTGAAGCAACTGCTCAATGGATGTTGAAGAAAGATATGAAATCTGTCGTCATAGGATATGATTGTAGATTTGGAGGCCCTCTATTTAGTCAAACAGCTGTCCAGGTTTTCGGAAATTTCGGAATAAAAGTTTATTACGATATAAATTTTGCTTCTACACCCATGATTTCACTGGGAGTAGTAAAGCTTTCTGCGGATATGGGAGTTGTTATTACTGCAAGTCATAACCCTCCATCTTATAATGGGTTTAAGTTAAAATCAGCATATGGTGGCCCAACTATACCGTCTGATATCGCTGAAGTTGAATCAATAATACCTGATAATCCTTTAGGATCATTGCCGTCACTTGAAGAGTTACAAAATTCAGGCTTAGTGGAACATGTAGATTTAGAGCAAATGTATATCGATCATGTCAACAATTCTTTTGACCTGGAGTTAATAAGGAAATCAGATATCGTCCTTGCCTATGATGCGATGTACGGTGCTGGTCAAAATGTAATTAAAAGATTATTTCCTGATGCTCATTTTTTGCATTGTGATTATAATCCTTCTTTTAGAGGGAAGGCTCCTGAGCCAATTCACAGAAATTTGACAGAATTGTCTGAACTCATATCATCAAATCCAGCTATCAATCTCGGACTTGCCAATGATGGAGATGCAGACAGAATTGGATTGTATAATGATAAAGGAGAATTTATCGATTCTCATCATATTCTTCTTTTACTACTTTATTATTTGAAAGAGTATAAAGAATACGACGGTAAGGTAATCATCACTTTTTCGGTTACCAACAAGATGAAAGCTCTTGCAGCCCAATATGGTTTGGATCTTGAAGTCACAAAAATTGGATTTAAATATATAGCTGAAATAATGTGCAATGAGGATGTGCTTGTTGGAGGCGAAGAATCTGGTGGCCTGGCAGTGAAAGGTCATATAAATGAAAGAGATGGAATTTGGATGGGACTTGTCATTATGGAATTCATGGCTAAAACCGGAAAATCATTGGATCAACTCATACAGGATATCTATGAAAAAGTGGGGTCTTTCAAATTTGACAGAGATGATCTCCATATTGAAGAATCAAAGAAATGGGCGATAATGGACAAGTGTAAGGAAGGTAAAATCACCCATATAGATGGTCGGGAGGTTGTAAAAACTGAAAATATAGACGGATATAAATTTTATTTATCAGATGATGAATGGCTTATGGTAAGACCTTCCGGGACAGAACCGGTTTTAAGAGTTTACGGACACAGTCATGATAATGCTGCAGTCAGAAATCTCATTGAAAAAGGACATATTGCTCTTCAGGAAGGTGTATAGTCATTGTCACCTATCTAGCGCGTGTAGTTGGGGGCTTCTTTTGTAATTGTAATATTATGTGGATGACTTTCATGCACTCCAGCGTTAGAAATTTTAACGAGTTTTGCCTTCTTCAACTCTTCAATATTTTTAGCTCCGACATAACCCATACCAGCTCGTAAGCCTCCCATATACTGAACCATTACTTCATTCACAGTTCCTTTGTATGGGACCCTACCTTCTATTCCTTCCGGAACCAATTTCTTTACATCATCTTCAACATCTTGAAAGTATCGATCCTTAGATCCTTTTTCCATTGCTCCAATACTTCCCATTCCTCGATATATTTTAAATTTCCTTCCCTGATAGATAATCGTTTCACCTGGTGCTTCTTCAGTTCCAGCAAATAAGGACCCCGCCATTATACATGAAGCTCCGGCAACAATAGCTTTAGCAATATCTCCAGTATACCTGATTCCTCCATCTGCAATTATTGGAACTCCTGAACCAATAATACCTGAGGCAGCTCTCATAACAGCTGATAATTGAGGGACACCAACACCAGCAACAATCCTTGTTGTACAAATACTTCCTGGGCCAACGCCAACTTTTACACTATCAGCTCCTGCGTCTACCAGAGCTTTAGCACCTTCGCCAGTTGCTACATTACCTCCTATCAACTGTAAATCAGGGAAATGATTCTTTATGTCTTTTATTTTATCAAGAACACCTCTGGAATGCCCATGCGCTGTATCCAAGGTAATAACATCCACATCTACGTTTACTAATGCTTGAACACGCTCCATTGTATCTTTTGTTACTCCAACTGCTGCTCCAACTAAAAGACGACCATGATTGTCTTTCGAAGAGTTCGGATAATCCTTAACCTTCATAATATCTTTATAGGTTATCAGACCAATTAAGCGATTATTCTCATCGACAACTGGAAGTTTCTCAATCTTGTGCATCTGCAAGATGTTTGTAGCTTCATCTAATGTTGTTCCTTGAGGAGCTGTTATTAGATTTTCTGATGTCATTAAATCAGATACACTTTTAGCCATATTGTTCTCAAACCTTAGATCACGATTGGTCAATATGCCTATAAGAAGCATGTTTTCATCTACAATTGGAATACCTCCGATCTTATAGCTTTCCATAAGTTTTAGTGCGTCTGCAACAACAGCATTTTTACCCAGCGTTACCGGATCTATGATCATACCACTCTCTGATCGTTTCACCAGTCTAACTTGTGCGGCCTGCTCACTTATAGTCATATTTTTATGGATTAATCCTATTCCTCCAGATCTAGCCAAAGCAATCGCCAACCGATATTCAGTGACAGTATCCATAGCAGCAGATACAATAGGAATATTAATACTTAAATCCCTGGTGATCTTTGTTTTTATGTGTACATCTTTTGGGAGAACTTCCGAATAGGCCGGAATGAGAAGAACATCATCAAATGTTAAGGCCTGATTAATTAATTCTGACTTAGAATTGTTTGTTTCCATCCGCAAATCTATGATATTATTTTTATTGTGTAAACCTCAGGCTAAAAAATATTTATAATTTACATTCAGAAAAATTATTTAATTGCTGGAAGTATATGCAGATGAGTATTTTATGGCGAAAGCCATAGAAGAAGCAAAACTAGCTTCTGAAAAAGGTGAAATACCCGTTGGGGCAGTCATCGTTTGCAATAATATAGTCATAGCCAAAGCGCATAACCAAGTTGAAATTTTGCATGATATTACTGCTCATGCAGAAATTCTGGCTATAACTTCAGCTTCAAATTATCTTTCTAGTAAATATTTAGATGAATGTACCCTGTATGTAACTTTGGAGCCATGTCCAATGTGTGCTGGAGCTATTAAATGGGCCAGACTTGCGCGTGTAGTGTATGGAGCATCCGATGATAAAGGGGGATTCATGAATTTTGGTAAAGAACTTTTGCATTCTCAAACAAAACTAGAGTATGGAATTTTTCATGAAGAATGTTCAAAATTGATCAAATCCTTCTTCGTAGAAAGAAGATTGTCTTAATATATAGTTAATCCCTCAGTTAAAAAGTCTTAATATTCAGCATCGTTTTAAACTAAGCTTTAATTTATCTTTCAAAGAAGAATAAATTATAATCTTATGAAAGCGATCCACATTATATACCTCGTATTTATTGTTTCATTATTGAGTGCATGTAGTAATAATCTCAGTTATTTTACTCAAGACCTTTATGATGAATTTAATTGGACAGAAAATGAATTAAAACAAATTCAATTTTATGTCTCAGAAGATATTCATCTTGAAAGATTTTTAAGTTCAGAAAACTCATCCATTGAGGAAGGTCAAATCAAAATAAAATCTGGAGACAAAGTAGAAAAAGTAATCATTGAAGAAGGTACCCCGGGACTGGTTTTATTTTCTCCTAAGTCTGATCGTTTCGCAGTAAGTTTTGATGACAATCCTGACAATTACCTCATTTTTGGCCCCAATCCAAAAGCGAAGGGGAAATATGTTTTATTAGCAAAAAAATGGCGCAAACGTGGTGGTATAATTACTTATGGAGACAAAGAGTATACGACAACGAGTGAAAGCGCTTACGCCGCTTTAATGGTTGATATTTCTAAAGCTAAAAAATTAAGCTATTCAAAAACTACTGCTTCAGGACGAACAATAAAGGGATAATTCTCAGCTAAAAAAATATATTCCTTAGTCATAAACTGTATGTTTGTTTCAAACAAACTAACAGGATGGTTTATTCATTCAAAGGCCATATTCCAGTAATTGATCCCAGTTCATTTATTCATCCCCTGGCTGCTGTCACAGGAAATGTAATCATTGGAAAAGATGTTTATATAGGACCGGGAGCTGCAATTCGAGGGGATTGGGGTGGAATAATAATAGAAGATGGATGCAATGTCCAGGAAAATTGCACAATTCATATGTTTCCCGGCATAACAGTAAAATTGGAAGAATCAGCACATATCGGTCATGGAGCTATTATACACGGTGCTAGAAATTGGTAGAAATGTACTTGTAGGAATGAACGCTGTTATAATGGATAATGTAGTGATTGGAGAAGAAAGTATAATAGGAGCCCTTAGCTTTGTAAAGGAAGGGATGCAAATTGCACCACGAAGTTTGGTTGTCGGAAACCCTGCAAAAGTCATTAAGAAGGTAACAGATGAAATGATTGAGTGGAAGACAAAAGGAACAGGAATTTATCAAGGCTTACCAAATGATTGCTTCGATTCCTTAAAGGAGTGTGAACCCTTAACTGAAGTTCCGGAGACTATTCGAGATCAAGATCACAATTTCAAGAACTGGAAAAAGTACAAACAATAATTAGATTAGATGTTGACCATATCCTCAGCTGATAAATCAAGATGGATAAAAAATAAAGCCATTGAGCTTGGTTTTGCTGATGTGGGATATGCAAAAGCCACTTTGCTCCAAGAAGAGGCGAAGCGTTTGCAACAATGGCTAAATCTTGGATATCAAGGAGAAATGGCTTACATGAAAAATCATTTTGATAAAAGAACGGACCCTCGAAAGTTGGTTCCTGGTGCCAAAACTGTGATTTGCTTCTTGTATAATTATTATACAGAAAATAAGCAGGTTGAAGGATCCCCCAAAATATCTATGTATGCTCATGGTCGTGATTACCACAAGGTGGTCAAAAGGAAATTGAAAGAATTATACAATAGTATAGAAGAAGAATTTGGAAGTTTTTTAGGAAGATACTTTGTTGATTCGGCCCCAATCCTGGAAAGAGACTGGGCAAAAAAATCTGGTCTGGGTTGGATAGGAAAAAACACGCTACTAATAAATCCGAAGAAAGGATCTTATTTTTTCTTAGCTGAAATGATCGTTGACTTTGAATTGGATTATGACGAAGCCATTCAGGATTATTGTGGAAGTTGCACTAAATGCATTGATGCCTGTCCAACCAATGCAATTGATAAAATGGGTTATCTTATGGATGGCAGTAAATGTATAAGTTATCTGACAATTGAACTAAAAAATGATATACCTGTTGGATTTCAAGGGCAAATGGAAAACAATATATTTGGATGTGATATTTGTCAGGAAGTTTGTCCATGGAATCGTTTTTCAATTGTTCATAATGAAAATGAATTTGTTGCAAATGAAGAATTGATGTCCATGGATAAAGAAGATTGGAATAAGCTTTCTGAAGAAAAATTTGATTCTCTTTTTGAGGGATCTGCCGTAAAAAGAACAGGATATACAGGATTGAAAAGGAACATAGATTTTTTAAATAAATGACATTTTAACTAATAATCAAAAATGCTACTGTGAATATTAATGTTGCTTTAATTGCTCATGATGGAAAGAAGTCTGATATGATCTCTTTTGTATTGAATAATCAAGATTTTTGGAAGTCCTGTAACATTTTTGCAACTGGAACTACGGGTTCTAAAATTGAGACTGAAGGCTTACTGGTGAAAAAACTGCTTTCCGGTCCTCTGGGAGGAGATGCCCAGATAGCAACATTGGTTGCAACCGGAGAAATTGATCTTGTCATTTTTTTCAGGGACCCTCTGGACAAACACCCGCATGAACCAGATGTCCAGATGTTAATGCGACAATGTGATGTTCACAATGTTCCTTTGGCTACGAATCCTAAGGCTGCTCATTATATCTTAAAAGGTATTAAATCAATTATCGATATTTAAAATTGTAATCATACTCAAATATTGACAACTGAAGATTATAAAAAGCTTGCAGGAAAGATTCCAAAAGAACCGGGGGTCTATAGATTCATTAATGCTGATGATACTATTATTTATGTAGGTAAAGCAAAAAACTTAAAGAATCGATTGTCTTTCTATTTTGGTGAAAAGAAACATCAGCAATATAAAACCAAAACCTTAGTCAAGAATGCCGTCCGGTTTGAATATACAGTAGTTGAAACGGAACAAGATGCATTGCTTTTAGAAAACACACTCATCAAAAAACTGCAGCCTAGGTATAATGTAATGCTGAAGGATGGAAAAACGTATACTTATATCGTTATTAAAAAGGAGAGATACCCAAGAGTTTTTTTTACTAGGAAAGTATTCAAAGATGGTTCAAGTTATTTCGGTCCCTATACATCCAAACACAGGGCTAATATCTTGTTGGAGATCATTAAAAAACTTTTCCAGTTAAGAACATGTAATCTTAATCTTTCAGAAGAGAATATCATTCAGGGAAAATTTAAAGTGTGCCTGGAGTTCCATATAAAAAATTGCTTAGGTCCTTGTATTGGCTTGGAATCAAGTGATGAATACAATTTGAAAATTGAACAGGTTAAAAATATTTTAAAAGGTCATATTAAACCGGTTAAAGATTATATCAAATTTAATATTAAGGATTCTGCTGAAAAGCTGGAATTTGAAAGAGCACAGGAATACAAGGAAAAATTGGAGGCTCTGGAAAATTATCAGTCCAAGTCAACTGTTGTTAATACATCCATTAAAGATGCAGACGTTTTCAATATAATATCAGATGATGAAATGTCTTATGTTTCATATTTGAAAATTGTCAATGGAGCACTAATTAATTCAGACAATCTGGAGTTGAAAAAGAATCTAAATGATAATGAGGATGAACTTCTCGTTTTTTCTATTCATTACATACGTGAAAAATTTAATAGCATAGCACCTGAAGTGATTGTTCCCAGGCTAATAAATATACCATCAGCAAGTCAAATAGTTGTTCCTCAGCGAGGAGACAAAAAACACCTGCTTGATTTAGCCGAAAAGAACTTGAAGTATTTTATTCTTCAAAGGAAAAAAGAAGATTTAAACAAAACCAGAAAACAAACTTCTGCCGAAAGGATCTTATCTACGCTTAAATCAGATTTACAACTTGATGAAATGCCATTTCATATAGAGTGTTTTGATAATTCAAATCTGCAGGGAACAAATTCGGTCGCAAGTTGTGTCGTTTTTAAAAATGCAAAACCTTCAAAAAAGGATTATCGAAAATTCAATATAAAAACAGTTGTTGGTCCTGATGACTTTGCGTCGATGAAGGAAGTTGTCGGTCGCCGATATAAAAGATTGAAGGAGGAAAAATCAAGCTTACCTCAGCTTATAATCATTGATGGAGGTAAAGGGCAGTTAAATGCAGCATATGACATTATTCGATCCCTTGATCTTCAGGATAAAATCAAATTGATTGGTATTGCAAAACGTTTGGAAGAAATATTTTTTCCGGATGATCCTATTCCTTTGTACATTAATAAGAAGTCCGAATCCTTAAAATTAATCCAGCAACTCAGAAACGAAGCTCATAGATTTGCTATTTCCTTTCATCGTGATCAAAGATCTAAGAATGCTCTGGGTACAGAGTTAACCGTAATACCAGGGATAGGGCAAAAAACTGCTGAGAAGTTACTTCAAACGTATGGGTCTGTCAAAAAAATTAAAGCCCTTCCAACTATTGATATCGAACAAACTTTCGGTAAAGCTATCGCTCAAAAGTTAAAGTCATATTTTGAAAAATTATAATTTAATCTGCTAAGCTCAGAGCATTGCAAACATTAATTAATTTGCGACCTTTGTTGCCAAATTATTTTAATGAGCCAGAATGTGAGAGTAAGATTTGCACCAAGTCCGACAGGTCCTTTGCACATAGGTGGTGTAAGAACCGCTTTGTATAATTATTTGTTTGCAAGAAAGAATAATGGTCAATTCATTCTCAGGATTGAAGATACCGACCAGAATAGATTCGTTGAGGGGGCTGAAAATTATATAAAGGAATCATTAGAGTGGTTGGGATTAACACCAGATGAAGGTCCTGATTATGGTGGAGATTTTGGCCCATATAGACAATCAGAAAGAAAGGACATTTACAAAAAATATGCCTTAGAGTTAATTGATAAAGGCTTTGCTTATTATGCCTTTGATACACCAGAAGAATTGGAAGAGATGAGGGCAAGGGAAGCTGAGAAGGGATTTCATTCTGCGAAATATGATCATAGGGTGAGACTTGATATGAAGAATAGCTTAACGCTTTCCCAGGATGAAACTAGCAGTTTATTAGAGCTTGGTGAGAATGTTACTGTTAGATTAAGGATTCCAGAGGACGAGATTATTAGTTTCCGGGATATTGTTCGGGAAGAAGTTGCTTTCAATACTAGTGAATTAGATGACAAGGTGATATTGAAAAAAGATGGTTTACCCACCTACCATCTTGCAAATATTATTGATGATCATCTTATGGAGATCACACATGTCATTCGAGGTGAGGAATGGTTGTCTAGCACAGCGCATCATATTCTTATGTATCGCTTTTTTGATTGGGCCCCACCAAAGTTTACTCACTTGCCATTAATTTTAAAACCAACAGGTAAAGGTAAGCTCAGCAAAAGGGATGGAGCTAAATTTGGATTCCCTGTTTTCCCTTTAGAGTGGAATGATGAAGAATTATATGAAGGATTTAAAGAGGAAGGATTTCATCATAAAGCTTTAATTAATTTTTTGGTTTTACTGGGTTGGAATCCGGGTAATGATGAAGAGATAATGTCTATTGACAGGATGATTGAACTATTTTCATTAGAAAAAATAGTTAAAAGCGGGGCAAGATTTGATATTGATAAAGCAAGATGGTTTAGTCAGCAATATATTATTGCAAGTGATGACAATGATTTATTACCAGATGTAAAATCATTCTTAACTCTGAACATCCAAAATTTGCCTGATGATGATTATATCCTTTCTTTCATTGAGCTGATGAAAGAAAGAACTCATACATACAAAGACTTTTATCAGGAAGGAGATTTCTTTTTTAATATGCCATCAGAATATGATGAGAAGCAAGTAAAGAAAAGGTATGATGTTAGTCTGGATGAAAATTTTAAGGAGATTGTAAATATAATTTCTAAAAATGAGGGTAATCCGGAGGTAATGGCTGATCGTGTAAAAGCTTATCTTAATGGCAATGATTTAAAGATGGGCATTTTCCTACCATTACTGAGAATTATGTTGTGTGGAAGTCTGAAAGGACCAGATTTATTTAAGTTAGCAGATATTCTGGGCATTAAAACGTTTGAAACAAGAGTTCAAACTGCTCTGACAAAATTTAAAACATTAGTTTAATAACCTAGAGTGTCATTGTAAAATCCAGAGCCAACCCTGCCAAATTATCCCAGATCACTGATTCTTCTTTTTCTATAACGTACCATCCTTTAAGTGGGGGTTTGGTTTTAAAAGGGCTTAGTGGTTTAACGTTTTTAAGACCAAAACTAATCGGATCAAACGTAGTTCCAAGGCGAAAACCCATCGTTTCTTTATGATAAAATGCAAAAACTTTATTATTAAATTTCAAACCCGGTGAACTCATCATTTTTCCTAAATGAACTCCTTTATTGGCTTCACAAAATCTTGAAGAAATAGAATTAAAGAGAGCTAAATATGGATCATTCATGAAAGAAAGTTATAATGTTTGTAAATTTTTCCAGTGATTATCAGAATAAATTATTTTTTAATATATATTAGCGTCAGATTACAATTTTATTAATTGTTATCATCCTAAATTAAGATTTAATTACTCAATCTCGAAGGTCGGTTTTAATTAGCCGACCTTTTTTTTTATCTACACTATTTTTCTTCCATGGTATTCTTTGGCCCCCGTATTTCTTCGTAGGAAATCGATATTTTCTTGTGTTACCTTACCAGCAACGATGAGTTGTAGTTCCTCTGAGCAGGCAAGATTCATGGCCTTTAGCATTTTGATACCCTCTATCGCCTTGGGTTTCTGCCCTGAGCTTAATACAGAACAGATATTGGGAATTTCTTTGAGGCGCTCTAAGTCTTCTATTGGGTCGGATGATAAATCAATAGCTTTGTGGATTGTTATTTCCATAGGGAAAGCGATTTGAGCTATCTTGGTTATCATATTCAAATCCAGGCTGTTATTTTTTAGAGCTCCGAATACAATTTCTTTTATTTGAAGTTCATGACAGATTTCAATTTGATCACATATAATCTCAAAATCATGTTTGTCGTAATGAAAATCTCCTGTTCGGGGACGTATCATGACTTTTATTGGTATTTCAATATTGGATTGGACCTCCTTTATCAAATGCAATTCCGGAAATAAACCATCATATTTTAATGAAGAGCACAATTCCAGGCGGTGTGCACCATTCTTAAAAGCATAAAATGCTTCTTGTATTGATTCGACACATGCTTCTAATATTATTTCAGACATTTTGCTTGGAAATTGCAATGTTATGTGATATTAATTATATTTGCGGCACAATTTTTAAAAAGACATACTCTATGTTAATAATTAATGTGAAAAGCGAAGAGTCAATTGATAGGGCTCTCAAAAGATATAAAAGGAAGTTTAAATCTACTAGGACTTTAAAAGAAATCCGTAGAAGAAAGAACTATGTTAAGCCTTCTGTTAAAAGAAGAAACGAAGTGCTTAATGCAGAATACAGAGAAAAAATGTATGGCGATAAGTAAACTAATACTTTATACTTATACGAAAAGAGGCTGAATATTTAATTCAGCCTCTTTTTTTATTTGTTCTTATTTTATTAGCCTCCCATTCCACCTTGCTGACCACCTCCTTGGCTATCACCGCCACCACCTTCGCCTTGCTTAAGGTCTGAATTTTTTATTTTATTCTGTCTTTTCTTAAAATCTACTTTTCCGAATTTATATCTGTAATTGATACCAAAAGATCGGAAGGGTACGCTGAAAGAAGTTACTTGTTTGAACTCTGTTCCTGTTATATCAGAATCAAAACTTTTACTTTTTGCAAATGGTTCGATAATTCTAATACCCAGACTACTATTCTTAAAGTCTTTTCTGAATCCTATTCCAAATATTGAGAAGCTTGCATTTTCACCTTGGAGTGTAAATCTTGGAGCCTGGAAAAAGCCAAAAAAGTCGGCTTTCAAACTTCCGGTAAAATTTATTTCTCCATTCATGAAAATTCGGTAGGATAGGGCGATATTAGAAACTTCCTGACCATTTATTGTTCCAGAGGCATCATATGAATAAATATCGCCTCCTCCTCTGACTGTAAATATTCCTATGCTTTTTAAAGTAAAAAGATTTATACCAACGGAATTGTTTTCTCCAACATTATTAAAAGTATTCAATGATGCGCCGGAGTTTTCAAGCAGTGTTACTTGTTCAATAATTTCAGTAATCTTTTTATAATAAAGGCTACTGAACATTGTGAATCCAAGGAAATTTGTATTGTATGACAATTCCAACTGATTGGTTAACTCAGGTTCAAGCAATGGATTCCCCTGGACAATATTTGCAAAATCTGCAGTATTTCTAAACGTATTGATATAAAATAGACTTGGTCTCTGGATTCGTTTACTGTAGGCTATTTTTAAATTCCTGTATCCTTTAAGCGATTTTGAAATCGCAATATTAGGCAAGAAATTAGCATAGTCATTACTAAAAAGCTGAGAGCTTTTAGATCCATCACCTTTTATATCTGTTTTCTCGTACCTTAATCCAGTTACAATATTCAATTTTTTAAAGAAGAAATTATATGAGGCATAACCAGCATATACATTTTGATCATAGAGAAATATGTTTGAAATATTTGCAATAGATTGATATTCACTATAGCTATCTATATTTCTTATAACAGACTTGGCTCCAATTTCCAACTTGTTTGATTTTCCAACAGGGTGGACGTAATCAATTTGACTGGTAAATTCTAAATTATCAGCATCATTAATGATAAGTTCATTTCTGTCAGCGAAACCGATTTCAACGACATCATTTTCCTGGTTTTGAATATTACCGGAGACTTGGACAGCAATTGAAAATTCTTGCTTTTCATTACCTTCAAATTTTTTAGTGTAATCTGTATTCCAGTCATATCCACTAAAAAGATTATCACCGATAGTGGTTCTTGTAAAAGCTTCCGAGAAAAAAGATCCAGTACTTGTTCCATCCTGATCAAATCCAAATCCTCTGTATGTAATCGAAGTATTCAAGGCATTGTATGCATTAAAATCATAGAATGCACTTGCAGATGTATTAAACCCCAGTCGTGCAGTGTTGGTTATACCATCATAGTTGTATAAGACTTGATTGTCTTCCAAACTTGTTCTCAGAAAAGATGTTTCAGCATCTGCAGTAATCGAATAAAATACTGAACCGCTGGAGCTAAACCCAAATCGGCCTTTTCCAATATTTAAATTCGCAAATCCGCTATTTTGTCTTGTTCCACCGGAAAGATTGAATGAGCCTGCAATACCTTCTATATTTTCCTTTTTGGTTATTATATTGATTATGCCTGCGCTTCCTTCTCCATCATATTTTGCACCGGGAGAGGTAATGACTTCAACCTTTTTTATCTGATCTGCTGGAAACATTTTTAATGCATCAGCAACATTGGTTGAGAACATTCCTGAAGGTTTTCCATTGATCAGGATTTTGACATTTTGAGAACCTCGTAATGAAACATTTCCATCCAAGTCAACAGACAAGTTAGGAACTTTTCTGAGCACATCTGTAGCATCTCCGCCGGATATAGATGAATCATCTTCAGCATTAAAGACAAGCTTATCTACTTTGGATTCAAATAATGATCTTTTCTCGGTAACTTCAATTTCATCCAACAGAAAATCTGTTGGAGCAAGTGGTATTGCTCCTAAATCTATGTCTGGTTTTTTAGGAGTGAGCTCAAGTTCAGTTAGATTTTTCTCATTATATCCAAGGAATGAGATGTATAAATCATATTTACCTGTAGTAACTTCGCTCAATTTGAATTTCCCATCATCATCTGTAAGCACACCATTAATTTCTTTTGATTTTCCGGCTTTTTTAAGCACTATCGTAGCATAGGGTAACTTTTCACTTGACAAAGAATCAATTAGTTGTCCAGTAATTTTACCTTTTACTTTTGGTCCCTTTGATCCACCGAAACCGGGAAATTGTGCAGATAGGGAAATACTGAGAAATCCACATAGGAGTATTAGTTGGATTTTTTTCATAAAGTTGATTATTTAACTACAATCTAATGGCATTAGGATAAACGTGATGGAATCTTCGATATTCAATCATATTATTTCTACTAATTAAATTCAAATGTTAAAATATTGTTGAGATTTATATATTTAATCATTTCCACTTTATCGTATAGCTGTATGATTGAGTTTCCTTTTGACTTTTGACTTTTTCTTTGAAGGCGTGATTACATATTGGGTTTGACCTTGAATGTTTGGTTTTGTTTGCTTTTTAAGAATAGGGAGTTTAAAATTGATTTTGGCTTCTTTGTGAAACAACACCTTTAATTTTCTGGGACCTTTAGGAATTTCGAACTTTAGTAACTTGATGACTCTGACAGCTTCTTCATCACAGCCATTTCCTATTCCTTTAATAACTTTGGCATCTGTTACATTCCCTTTATAATCTATATCATATTTGAGAAAGACGGTCCCTTGAGTTTTGCTCTTCAGTGCATCTTGAGGATATTTAAGATTCTTGGAGATAAAATCTTTGAACGCTTTCGATCCACCTGGATAAACAGGTTTCTTAATAAAGTGTTTGTCTTTTTTTTCTTTTGTCATGAACTTTCAAGTGTGGATTCAAAAGCTTTGTATTTAGAATACTTCAAATTTATTTCATCCATATTTTTCCAAACTTCTTTTACTTTTTTAAAACTGTCTTTGGCTTCTTTTATTTGTCCGTTTTCAAATTGGGCTTGAGCTAATTGAAATAAAAAATCCGGATCTGCACGATCTGTTTGAAGGTACTCATTACAAGACTCAATTGCTTTTTCATACTGATTGGATTTTCGATATATTTCTGCCAGCATGGAACCATATTCTTTTCCTCCTGTTCCTGAACTATCGATATATAGTTCAATAAAACGGATGGCGTCGTCGTAGTTTCCTTCCATCTTTGAAATTAATCCATCAGCCAAATAATCAAGTGAAGGTGTGCTGTTTTTAAGCAGATATTTGCACTGACCTTGGTAAGCGGCTTTAAACGATTCCAGATCCTCTTTTGTTATACTTGTAATAAATTCGGTAACACAATCGAAAGTGGCCGCCATTTGAGTGTAGGTCTTCAAACCAAAGTGGACAATAAGTGAATAAAATTAAGTTACACTTTTAAAAGTTAAATTGAAATATTTTTGTCTGCGTTTTTTAAATGTTTTGTGTTTACATAATTTTCTTCTCTTCAGTTTTTCTTCTTTTAATCCATAATAAACATCTGCTGGTGTCAAGTTTTGTAAAGATTCATGATATCTGTGATGGTTATAATATTTTACAAATTGTGAAAGACGAAAACTCAATTCACCTGGGCTGTAATAATGATCCAGTTTAATTACATTTTTCATTGTTCTGTGATACCTTTCAATCTTGCCTTGCGTTTGAGGATGACCAGGTCTTCCTCTCACATGTTTAATTTTGTAATCATCCAAATAAGAGCTCAACTCTTGACTTAAATAACAAGATCCATTATCAGATAATAACTTAGGCGGTTTATTCAAATTTACATTTGGATGGTTTAATGCCTGATTCAAAGTATTTTTTACATCAAGGGTTTTCATCGTTGAGCACAACTCCCAACTTATAATGTACCTAGAATAATCATCTAATATAGTCGATAGGTAATACCATCCCCAGCCAATGATTTTGAAATAAGTAAAATCAGTTTGCCACATTTGATTGACAGTTGTTGTTTTGTCTTTAAATTCATCTGCGGCAGATATCAGATCATAATGAGGAGGGTTTATCAGTCCAGCAGATTTCAATATTCTGTAAACACTGCTTTCGCTTATAAAGTATTGATTCTCATCAGTATACCTGCAAGCCAATTCTCTACAAGAAAGCTCTGAAACTTCCAGTGCCAGATTCAATATATTAGACCTGATCCGATCAGGAATCTTGTTCCAGTAATGCTTCCTTGTACTTTTCTTTTCCTCTAATCCTACAATTCCATTTTCCCGATATTTCTTATACCAGTTGTAAAAGGTTGATTTGTGAATACCAATTTCCTTGAGAGTTCTTCTAACACTCCATTCGGATTGCTCAACCAGCCTAATCAGTTCCATCTTTTCTTTTGCTGTAAATCGCATATACTTCTTGAATTTTATTTTACTCCATTCAAGCTTTTTTTAAGCACACGATTTTTTAGAGTAAGTTCTGCTACTACCTCTTTAAGGTCTTGATTTTCTGTCTTTAGATGTTGAACTTCTGAAGTGTTGGCTTCACGTTCTGTGTCTCCCTTTAAACGTTTCTTCCCTGCTTCCATGAAATCTTTACTCCACTTATAATATAGTGGTTGTGAAATCTCTTCTCTTCTACAAAGAGAAGCAACACTTTGTTCTCCTCTTAATCCTTCAATGACTATTCTAATCTTTTCTTCTGTAGAAAATTTACGTCTTGTCCTTCTTTTTACATCTCGGACATAAGATTCTGCTGATTTGTTTTTCTTGTTCATAATAAAGTGAATTTAATAGTTATGTATAACTTAATTTTATTCACTTAATGGTCCACTTTTATTTGACGATTTACACGATTGGTAATTTTTCAATTAGACCTTTTGCTAATCAGTACAAATAAAAAGGCCCATCAAAAATTTGACAGGCCTGTATGAATTCTAAATTGAAACGCGCGTGTTATGTCAAAGTGACATTTACTGCATTCAATCCTTTTTGTCCTTCTTCGACATCATAGGAGACTTTGTCTCCTTCAGTAATAGAAACACCGTTTAGTCCATTTACATGGACAAAAACGTCTTTTGAACCATCATCTGGTGTAATAAATCCGAATCCTTTACTGACGTTGAAAAATTTTACTGTACCGTTACTCATTGTATTTATATAATAAAAATGTAAATAGGCGAGATACTATCTTAATATCCCTACCGATGCAAATTTAACGATCTCTTGCTATGTATAGTTTCATTTTCTCTATTTTTTTTTAAAAAACCATAATATTTTGACCAGAAGATGTTAAAATCAAGGATTTTAAATCGAAATCAACCAGTTAGTAATTATAGTATTGATCGAATTGTTAGCCCTTATCATATACTTAAACCCCTCCTTTTGCTCATTTAAACTCATTATTGAATAGGCTAATGCCGTAGACCTAAGGCATTATTTTGGCTACTGGCTAGTAATTTGACGGCTTTCTAATTCTAATGTCTGCTTACCAATATTTTATTAGTCAAAGATTTCCTCTCTACTTATACCCTTAATAGATTTAGAACTAAAATAGAAATGAACCAATAGGCCTATAGCCCAAAAACCAATTGACATTATAGCACAGAGCAGCGTGTTCTTATTAAAGCCTAAAGCGATAAATAGTGAAATTAGACCTATACTATTGACAATTATGAATGTCATTAGATGATAATGGAAACCTAAATCAAGTCTACTTTTTTGTACAGGATCATTGTATCCTAAATAGAGCCCGGTAAAAAATAATGCAAGTCCATATAAAATCGCATAGATCCATATTTTCTCAGGGGAACCTAATGACAAATCAGTGTATAAAGCATCAAAGAAAATAATCGAAAAAATAAAAGTTAAGCCGCAAAAGTATTTTAGATTAGTAGTCATCGTTTTCATAATTCAAATAATTATTTTGAAATTAGTTTTGATACCTCTTTATGTAGGTCTTCAAACCAAAGTGGACAATAAGTGAATAAAATTAAGTTACACTTTTAAAAGTTAAATTGAAATATTTTTGTCTGCGTTTTTTAAATGTTTTGTGTTTACATAATTTTCTTCTCTTCAGTTTTTCTTCTTTTAATCCATAATAAACATCTGCTGGTATCAAGTTTTGTAAAGATTCATGATATCTGTGATGGTTATAATATTTTACAAATTGTGAAAGAGGAAAACTCAATTCACCTGGGCTGTAATAATGATCCAGTTTAATTACATTTTTCATTGTT
Organism: Saprospiraceae bacterium; assembly: GCA_965248155.1. Lineage (GTDB taxonomy): Bacteria > Bacteroidota > Bacteroidia > Chitinophagales > Saprospiraceae > RFSX01. Next base: position 170,286 of record CBDFIO010000002.1, on the reverse strand, counting down.
CTGTGATACCTTTCAATCTTGCCTTGCGTTTGAGGATGACCAGGTCTTCCTCTCACATGTTTAATTTTGTAATCATCCAAATAAGAGCTCAACTCTTGACTTAAATAACAAGATCCATTATCAGATAATAACTTAGGCGGTTTATTCAAATTTACATTTGGATGGTTTAATGCCTGATTCAAAGTATTTTTTACATCAAGGGTTTTCATCGTTGAGCACAACTCCCAACTTATAATGTACCTAGAATAATCATCTAATATAGTCGATAGGTAATACCATCCCCAGCCAATGATTTTGAAATAAGTAAAATCAGTTTGCCACATTTGATTGACAGTTGTTGTTTTGTCTTTAAATTCATCTGCGGCAGATATCAGATCATAATGAGGAGGGTTTATCAGTCCAGCAGATTTCAATATTCTGTAAACACTGCTTTCGCTTATAAAGTATTGATTCTCATCAGTATACCTGCAAGCCAATTCTCTACAAGAAAGCTCTGAAACTTCCAGTGCCAGATTCAATATATCAGACCTGATCCGATCAGGAATCTTGTTCCAGTAATGCTTCCTTGTACTTTTCTTTTCCTCTAATCCTACAATTCCATTTTCCCGATATTTCTTATACCAGTTGTAAAAGGTTGATTTGTGAATACCGATTTCTTTAAGCGTTCGTCTAATGCTCCATTCAGATTGCTCAACAATTCTGATCAATTCCATTTTTTCTTTTGCTGTAAATCGCATATACTTCTTGAATTTTATTTTACTCCATTCAAGCTTTTTTTAAGCACACGATTTTTTAGAGTAAGTTCTGCTACTACCTCTTTAAGGTCTTGATTTTCTGTCTTTAGATGTTGAACTTCTGAAGTATTGGCTTCACGTTCTGTGTCTCCCTTTAAACGTTTCTTCCCTGCTTCCATGAAATCTTTACTCCACTTATAATATAGTGGTTGTGAAATCTCTTCTCTTCTACAAAGAGAAGCAACACTTTGTTCTCCTCTTAATCCTTCAATGACTATTTTAATTTTTTCTTCTGTAGAAAATTTACGTCTTGTCCTTCTTTTTACATCTCGGACATAAGATTCTGCTGATTTGTTTTTCTTGTTCATAATAAAGTGAATTTAATAGTTATGTATAACTTAATTTTATTCACTTAATGGTCCACTTTTATTTGACGATTTACAGGTTTCTGAACTTCCTGAATTATGTGAAGCTGGATTACTTTACTCTTTTTAACTCAACGGACATCATTATTGTTTTTCAACGAATTCCTTGAATTGACGCATCCATTTTTCTCCTTGCTTTCTGTATATCCCGGGAAATAGAATAGCTATAAGTTTTGGCATAAACCAACTAATCCGGGTGTACTCAAATTCATACTCGTATCTTGTGTTTTCACCATCCAATTCTATGAATTTACATTTCATAGAATTATCCATGTGTACATGATGATAGCTTGATTCAAACGAATCCGGTAACCGGTTGACCGATATGGTTTCAGTCAGTTCCATATCCCGTTTTCCATATTTGTAAAACATCTTTGATACAGCTCCTTCCTGTCCTTGTATTCCGCTTATCAATTCTTTTTTTATAAAGCCATCCTGGTATTCTCCAAGATAGTTTGGGTCGGCAAAAAATCTTACGACATCGTGCCTTGGTTTGGCTATATCTATTGAACCACTGAATTTCATAGTATACTCATTATTGATTATTTCCAATTGCGGACAGATTAAATATATACAAAACAATATTTTTGATAGAATAATTCTTGCTGAAATGTCAAGAAGTGTTATTTTGAAAGGAGCTTATATCGTTGAGGAGCAGTTAAAAATAGGAGTATGAATATGATTGAATTTACAATGGATAATATTAAGAACCGAAGAACGAAGATTGAAATTTGCTTGAATAATTCAATCTTATTGATTTTTTGCTTGATAATTATTGGCTTAGTTGGCTGCGCTTCCACAGAGGAGGAACCGGAAGACACAGGTGTAGCCAGTATTCAAGTTTTACCAGACGATGAAGATTTTATTGCATTGGGCCAGGAAGTCCAACTTCAGGCAGTCGCCACGAATGCCGCAAATATGGAAATACCTTCCGGAACTGTAATGTGGGACACAAGCGACCCAAATATCCTAGATATTTCCAGTTCAGGGCAAATGACTGGCTTGGGTGATGGATTGGCAACAATAAGTGCTACTGCAGGAGGGAAGACAGGTTCTATAGACTTTCAAGTTGTAGATCTGACAGGATCATGGATAGGAGGGGAGGCTCCAGATACCGTTGTATATAGATTGATACAGACAGATACGATTGTGGATGGTGTTTTTGTTTCTCAGCTTGGTTTTCCTCCAATCACCGATGTCAAAACAGGGATTTTAACAGGTTACTTAAGTTTTCACGTTACCATCATGTTCTGACACTGACTACGGAGAGTGGTTGTGAGATGCGTGTCACAGGAGACCATCATGTTAGAATTCAAGGCGGAGAATTGGTTCTGACAAAAGATCAAGGTAGTATCAGTTCTCCTGATTGTATTCTCTCAGGTACGATCGACTTTGCAGCTTTGCGGCGACAATAGCTTTAGAAAGCAAAATCGAATTCGGATCTACTTTTATTTAGAACGAGTACTTTTTAATAAACGAATAGAGTAGAAATCAATGTTTCAAATAGAACCAGTACTATGGTTACAATCTTTAGAGTCACCTACGCTCACCTGGCTAATGTCAACAACTTCATTACTTGGTTATTCAGTTGTATATGGGGCCTTAATTACCATTTTAATTTTTGGGGTTCGTTTGAAAACGAGTTTTTATATTTTTCTGGCCATGCTCATTAGTGGTATTTTAACCGATGGTCTTAAAAGAGGGTTAGCTATGCCTCGTCCAAGTGATGTAGACATCAGAGTGATAGAACCCGGTAAGGCACAACCACTCTCAATAATCGATGGTGGTGGGGCCACGAGCTTTTGGTCACTCCCTTCTGCTGAAGCTATGGCTGCCACCAAAAACCAAAGGGATTGGAGCTATGGATTTCCATCCGGTCATGTTGCCGCTGCTACAGCATTTTTCTTGGGGCTTGCATTTTTCTTTCGATCGAAAAGGGTTTTGATTTTTTCAATAGCCTGGATTATTCTAATAGCTTTATCCCGGATGTATCTGGGTCGGCATTTTATTGCAGATGTATTAGGTGGAATGGGTGTTGGGATTTTTACAGTTGCTCTTGCTGCTTTTCTCGTCCGCCCTCTTGAGAAGGAAGATTCACAAGGATCTAAATTTAAGGCTTTAATCCGATGGGCAGTTTTTGTTATTCCTCTCGTATTGTTAGCACCTTTTGTAGAACTTCTCGATAAAGAGAATATTGGTAGAATGTTGGGAGTGTTCGTGGCTTATGCAGTTCTGCTCCGAATAGGAATGCCTTCTGATAAAGCAAAAATATGGAAGCGGGTAGCGCGTGTTCTTCTTGCGTTCCTGTTATATGCATTATTGCTTAAGTTTATCAATCCTTTAATTGAATCGTCAGGCATAGAGAATTCAGATTTGGGAATTATGACTTCCGTATTTCTGATCAGCTTTGTTCCGTTTATTGTCATCGTATTGATAGCTAAAAGGCTCAAGCTTTACGAAAGCCCAGTACATATATTGTAGAAATTAACTTTGCATATTCAAGAATCAACTTTTAATCATTCTTCCTGAACTTTCGGAGGATACATTTTGGAAAAAACCCAACCAAAAACCAAGGCTACGAAAAATGAAGGCCCTAATACATCCATAGCTATAAAGTAATCACCAACACCATCAATGTTTTGTAAAACAAACTTTATGATGATTACGGATAGAAATCCAGAAACCATAGATGCGATAGCTCCTTTTTCCGAATATCCTTTCCAAAAGAGTGTCAATATAATAACAGGACAAAATGTAGCTGCAATTCCTGACCATCCAAAAATAATGACCCAAAAAACCTGCCTGTCCGGTGAGACGAGGGCTATTATCATTGCTATTCCAAGCGCAATAACAGCCATAATAATTGTAACGATTCGTGATATTTTGGTGAGGTCTTCATCCCTAAGTTCCGGTCGAAATATTTTTTGATAAAAGTCTCTCGTAATGGCACTTGAAGCAATCACCAGCAAAGAATCAATAGTAGACATGATAGCGGAAAGAACAATGGCAACATATATAGCAACAACAATGAAAGGAAGGAAGTTTTCTGTCATCATACTAAGAACATCAGTCGCTCCAACACCGAAGACGGCTTCAGGATCCTGGCCACTGTCTGTGAAAAGAACTCTGGCAAGAATTCCAATTGTTACGGCAGCTGCATCGGTAAGTAATGTAAAAGCGATGGCAACCCATTTACCCTTATCGATTTCTGCGACGTTTTTTATCGACATAAAACGAACATAAACCTGAGGGGATCCAAGGAATCCAAGCCCGATCATTGAGAATCCTAAGATGGTAAATAAATTCATCCAGCCATCAGCATTTCCACCCCATATATCTGTTAATGCAGGATCAATCGAATGCAGACCTTCAATGATTGATTGACCGTGATCCATAGAAAACCAAACTACGATCGGCAGTAGAACCAATCCGAAAAACATAAGCGTCCCCTGGAATAGATCAGACCATACAGCAGCAACAAATCCACCAAAGAAAATGTAAATAAGAACTATAAAAAAACCGAGTAGGGCTCCTGAATAATAGTTCATATTCATAAAGGATTCAAAAGCTATTCCTGTGGCGTCAATTTGTGAGCTGACATATATAATGACAAAGATGGAAAGAACTGTTGCTGCAATTATTCGCAATGTGTGTGTACTGGACTTAAAATGGCTTTCCAGATAATCTGGAACAGTAATCGATTCATAGGCGTCAGATTTCCGCTTGAATTTTTTGGCCATAAAAAACCAAGACACAAAAACACCTAATAACTCTCCCAGAACGACCCAGTATCCTGAGATACCAGCAATTGCACCCATACCTGTCAAGCCGATAAGTAACCATCCAGATTCACCAGTAGCACGGGCAGAAAATGCTACGGCCCAATAGCCTATGTTTTTTCCTCCGACATAATAATCACTCATACTTTTAACGCGCCGGGATGCCACGATTCCAATTAGAAATAATATAGCAACATAAATGGCGAGTACAATAGCTTTTGTGAGCATAGGGTTTATTTAGTGTTATAGGTCAAGGTAATCAATCCAGTTGAGTAGCTTTTTGAATTTATCAGTTTAAGGTTGATTCTATCGGATAAATCTTGAAACAGTGGTTTACCACCTCCAAGTATAATAGGATGGACGGCCATGCTTATTTCATCGATTAGATTCAATTTTAAAAATGAAGTACTAAGACTAGCACCACCAAACAGCCAGATATCTTTACCTGGTTCTTGTTTAATGCGATTTACCTGTGCTTCAATATCTCCTTTGATTAGCATTGTTCCGGGCTTGAGCTCTTTTAGCGTATTTGAAAAAACGTATTCTTTTAGTTTGGGCATTCCGGCTACTTCAGCATCCCCCATAGATAAAATGAGTTCATAAGATTTTCTTCCCATGAATACGCTATCAATGCGCTTAAAGAAATCGGTCATTCCATAATCCTGATCGGAGAAACACCAATCATATTCTCCATTGGGTCCTTCGATGAATCCATCCAAACTTACTGCAAGTGATAATATTACTTTTCTCATATTGAGCCTTCTAAAATAACACCATATTATACACTTCAGTAAGAGAGTTGTAGCTTTTTAAAAATAAAAGAGGAATAGGGGAGTTTAGGGCTTATTTGAGATGCCTATTCAATTTCAACAATCATTTCTATTTCAGCACATATCCCACCGGGCAGAGCATTCATGCCAACTGCTACTCTTGCATGCTTTCCTTGTAGGTCTTCAAACCAAAGTGGGCAATAAGTGAATAAAATTAAGTTACACTTTTAAAAGTTAAATTGAAATATTTTTGTCTGCGTTTTTTAAATGTTTTGTGTTTACATAATTTTCTTCTCTTCAGTTTTTCTTCTTTTAATCCATAATAAACATCTGCTGGTGTCAAGTTTTGTAAAGATTCATGATATCTGTGATGGTTATAATATTTTACAAATTGTGAAAGAGGAAAACTCAATTCACCTGGGCTGTAATAATGATCCAGTTTAATTACATTTTTCATCGTTCTGTGATACCTTTCAATCTTGCCTTGCGTTTGAGGATGACCAGGTCTTCCTCTCACATGTTTAATTTTGTAATCATCCAAATAAGAGCTCAACTCTTGACTTAAATAACAAGATCCATTATCAGATAATAACTTAGGCGGTTTATTCAAATTTACATTTGGATGGTTTAATGCCTGATTCAAAGTATTTTTTACATCAAGGGTTTTCATCGTTGAGCACAACTCCCAACTTATAATGTACCTAGAATAATCATCTAATATAGTCGATAGGTAATACCATCCCCAGCCAATGATTTTGAAATAAGTAAAATCAGTTTGCCACATTTGATTGACAGTTGTTGTTTTGTCTTTAAATTCATCTGCGGCAGATATCAGATCATAATGAGGAGGGTTTATCAGTCCAGCAGATTTCAATATTCTGTAAACACTGCTTTCGCTTATAAAGTATTGATTCTCATCAGTATACCTGCAAGCCAATTCTCTACAAGAAAGCTCTGAAACTTCCAGTGCCAGATTCAATATATTAGACCTGATCCGATCAGGAATCTTGTTCCAGTAATGCTTCCTTGTACTTTTCTTTTCCTCTAATCCTACAATTCCATTTTCCCGATATTTCTTATACCAGTTGTAAAAGGTTGATTTGTGAATACCAATTTCCTTGAGAGTTCTTCTAACACTCCATTCGGATTGCTCAACCAGCCTAATCAGTTCCATCTTTTCTTTTGCTGTAAATCGCATATACTTCTTGAATTTTATTTTACTCCATTCAAGCTTTTTTTAAGCACACGATTTTTTAGAGTAAGTTCTGCTACTACCTCTTTAAGGTCTTGATTTTCTGTCTTTAGATGTTGAACTTCTGAAGTATTGGCTTCACGTTCTGTGTCTCCCTTTAAACGTTTCTTCCCTGCTTCCATGAAATCTTTACTCCACTTATATTATAGTGGTTGTGAAATCTCTTCTCTTCTACAAAGAGAAGCAACACTTTGTTCTCCTCTTAATCCTTCAATGACTATTCTAATCTTTTCTTCTGTAGAAAATTTACGTCTTGTCCTTCTTTTTACATCTCGGACATAAGATTCTGCTGATTTGTTTTTCTTGTTCATAATAAAGTGAATTTAATAGTTATGTATAACTTAATTTTATTCACTTAATGGTCCACTTTTATTTGACGATTTACAGTCAAGGATGTGATTCTGAATCAACTTTTGCCGGGGTGATAATTAATGGATATGGTGCTGTAAGATTATTTAATAATTCCCTTATTGAAGCAGCAATCCCAATTTCAGGCTCTGGTTTGCAAGGAAATTCTTCTGTAATAAGAGTTTTTGGAAGGGACTTTACATTGAAAGGACTACAAGCAACTTCGATAGCAACTCAAGGTCATGTTCTAATTCTTGCAGAACGCGCTACATTTTTTGGTTCTTTAATTTTTACAAATAACTCTCCTTATTTGACCCAAAATAATGGAATTGGTATGGCTTTAAAAAACTGCTTCATTAAGGCGGCTCCTTTTAATAATATAGCCACTCCCGCCTTGGACTTATATAGTGCTACAGTTGCTATGAATACAACTGAAATAATTGGGTTTGGTACTACCCTGAAGTCGAAAGGTGGTCTTGTGCACATGAATAAATGTCTCGTTGATCCTGGAATGAGCCCGCGTATTGGAATCGATATAATTGATCCAACATCGGTTAAAATAAACAACTCTCACATTATCAATACTCATGTCAATATTACGAATGCAAGACATTACGAGTTACAAAACAATAAATTTGATCGATGTGAATATAATTTTCTATGTGGAAATTCTTCAGTTGTTTTAAACACCAATAGTACTGAATCTCATGCGTTTGAGAAAAATATTATGAAAGTCGCAGAGTACGGAATTGCGTCAATGGGGACGCAAAGTGGTGTAAAATTTCTTTGTAATAAATTTGAGACTACAATTGAAAAAAACTTTGACTGGGAAGAAGTAAATACGTTGCAAGGAAATGGTCAATCAGAAGCTGCTGGAAACCAGTTTTCACAGACAATAAATCAAATAGGTGGAACTTCTTCTCCAAGTGTTGTATATAATTATTTGTACGTTGGAAATGAAGTACTAAATAATTATTCGAATTCAGGTATAATTGCTTTACCGGTTAATAATCCTGCGGTATGTGGACTTATAGGTCCGGACTGGGAAGTTCCCTTACTACCAAATGAAGATGATGATGAAATTATTCATGAACCATGTCCACAAGGAATAGATTGTACCGAGTCTTGTCCAACTGGAATAGACTGCACACAACACTGTCCAAGAGGAATAAATTGTTTGGATGCTTGTCCACCTGGAATAGACTGCACTGAACCATGTCCTCCTGGAATAAATTGTTTTGAACCGTGCCCTCCTGGAATTGATTGCACAGAGCCTTGTCCTCCTGGTGTTGATTGTACAGAACCTTGTCCTCCAGGTGTTGATTGTACAGAACCTTGTCTTACAGTTAATTGTGAGCCTCCTTGTATTGGAGGAGGATGTGATCCAGTTTTACCTGAAGATGATGACGTCTTAGAATTCTTAAATCTTAGATTTCAAAATTTAGAAAGTCAACAATCTGAATTAATCGGAGGAAGTTCTGTAGAAAAGAATCTGGAATTAGTTGACATGTTAAATAACCAAACATTCGAAAACAAAGAGACTCTTTTAAATATAATTCATTCTGATACAATAAGTATTACATCTAAAGAATTGATGAAGATATTTTCTCATTCTACAATATATACTGAAGATGAAGTTGTTAAAATAATTACTCATCATCCTATTACACTATTTGGCTCAAAAATAAATCGTATAGTATTTAACAGCAAAAGTTTTTCAATAAAGAATAAGGAAAATTTGAAAAATCTTTTTATTGAATTTTCTCCAAGCTCACAAGTCCTATCATTATGGCAGATTGATAGTTTAGAAACACAAAAATCAAAGGTAATCCAATACGCGCTCTACCGCCTTAAAGCATTTGGAACAAGCCGTGTCCCATATGAAAATATATGGCTATCCAGAATGAATGACTTTTCTTCTGAATTAACAATTATTGATAATCTTTTGAGCCTTCAAGATATAACTGGAGTTAATAATGCTTTCTCTAATTTGATAACAAATGGGAACTTGTCTCAAGATGAACTAAGTGATTTGAACTCTTATCAAACACTTATTAATCTATTGATCACTGTCGGAAACAGTGGAAACAATTTAAGTTCTTTATCACAGGTGCAAATTGATGCTGTTGAAGTAATTGCTTCTACAGGGGGAAGATATAGCTCTTCAATGGCTCAAGGAATACTGGAAACCTTTTATGACATTGTGATTACTCAAAATGTAGAAAGTGATAGTAACATCATGGTCCTGGAATTTCTTGAAAATACTACGACAGGATTGCAAGATGATAATGTTGGAAATAATATTAAGATTTTTCCAAATCCTACATTTGGCGATTTCTTTATTTCAAATAAAACAACATCAAATGTTGAACTACAGATTTTTGATTCTATAGGAAGATTATCTCATACTGAGAATATCAGTAAAATGACTAATAGAGAAGTTAAGGCAAATCTTTCAGAAGGCATATTCATACTTATCCTCAAGGATCAAAATGGAAAGATTGTGAAAAATGAAAAAATCATAATTTCTAAATAATCATTCATAAGAAAACGAGACAAGACCTTGTTCATATTTGATTACGGATAAGGTCTTTTGTCTTGTTAATTGCTCATAATTTGATTTTAGATTGTTATCTTTTAGCTCATGATTTCAAAGATTCAATTTTCATTCTGTTTGGTATTCTTTTTTATCAATTCAATACATGGACAATATGGATTTAAAAAGGATTTAGCTTTAGATCCAAATGAACCCAATACAACTTATCAGGTAATTGAGAAAAATGATAACTTTTATATTTCAGGTCAATATTTTGATTCCGAAATTGGAAGATGGACGGCATTTGCATCTATATATGATCTTGATGGAAATTTTCTAAAGAAGTTAACAGAAAAGAATGACACTATTCCGATATTATCTTTCACCAATCACACATTGTCAGATGAACTCGGGATTTACAATCTGGGTAACTTCAATAGTAAGACAAAAATCTTTCATTACAATTTTGATAATGACTCAGTTTGGATAAGCCATACAATTGATCAAATTCAATATGACTTCAGTCCTCATGGATTTACTTTTAATAGAAACAAAGATAAAATTCTAATTTGTGGGCGTAATTATATAAATAGCAATATTGATCTGGACATAGCACTGCTTTCTATTCAAAATGATGCAGTACAATCATTTCATGATGTCCACAATCCGGATCGCTTTAATTCTGCACATAACATACTATTAAATTCAAAAGGAAATATTATCGTTCAATGTAGAGAATCAATACCAGGTGAATATGAAAAAGACCTCATGTACTTCATGTTTATTGATGAAGATTTAAATGTTTTATCTTCTACTTTAGGAACCGGACAAGAAACAAATATATCTCTGGATCAAGGTATGTGTATTGATCAATTTGATAATATTTTGTGCACCGGGATTGAACTTGATAAAATCTCTGAAGACCTGACTATAAATTATCCCACAATCTCTAGATTTGATTCTTCAGGTAATCACATATGGACTAAAAGGATTGGTAATAACACTAATAATATTGATGGTTGGGGTAGATGGAAAAATGTAATAGAATCCCAAGAGAAAGATGGTTACATAATTGTAGGCAGTGAAAGTTCCCAAAATGATGATATCGCTGATACATTAATAGCAACAGCCTCAATAGCTAAAATATCATATGATGGGGATAGCATTTGGAAAAAAACATTCAGTTATAGACACAGTCATCGTATTGTCGAGCAATTTAATGATGTAATTGCAACTTCAGACGAAGGATATTTGGCGGTAGGTCAAAGTCTCTATTTTGATGCAACTGACAATGATCTTCCCTGGGCGAGATCAATATTGTTGAAAATAAACAAAGATGGAGAGCTCGATACTGCAGGAGTTTCAACAAGTTTTCTTATTGAACACCCATCATTAAAAATATTTCCGAACCCAACAAATGGAATATTATATATTAAGCAATCTGAAGACAAGTTAATGAATATTGAGATTTTCAATGTTAAAGGAGAAATTATTAAGCAGTACAAGTCTTTTAACAATGGTCATACAATTTTATTCGAAACAAATAATCTATACTCAGGAATGTACTTTATTAAAGGCACTGATTCATTAGGCCATATTTATACTTCAAGGTTTATTGTAGAATGAGCATTTAGTTGAAATCGAGTTTTTAAAATGAGTCTATTACCATAACCTTTTCGCTAATTTCCTTTCTTCAATCCTCCTTACATTTACATAAATTGAAGTAGTGCTTAGGTATGCGTGTCCTAACCAAACTTGGACTTGAGTAATAGGAACTGAACCTCTTTTGTAGTCCATAATGAAGATTTTGTAACATCTAATAAGATAGAAAATTCTAAGCTGCAACCATATCATTAAAAGAGATTGGTGTGTGGTCTGACGACCATTCTAAAAAATGTTTTAATGTTTTTTTAGTTTTTGTTGGTGATCGTTTCGTTTTCATATTATTCAAGATAGAAAGTAAGAAACATAGGTTACAAGTTTTTTTATTATTATAGTACCGGACCAAATTAGCGGAAGCTTGGATGAATTCTCTCTCGATAAAGAAATTTTTGTAGTCTCTCCATGGTCTTTTCGTAACGTTGTTCGTAAGAGAGGAAATTATTGAAAGTCAAATAAAACCTTGGGTTTTTCTAACTCAACTTTGCCACTTCTATATCATGAACTTTAAGTGCATCTTCGTAGCTCTTGGAGTGATCAATTGCTTTGTAACCTCAAAGGTTTGAGGTTACAATCTCTGTGTGAAAAATACCATTTTGAGATTGGTCTAATCTCCCGACAAATCACGTCCTAACAGAATATACAATAGTCTTTGTTTCCCGAAGATCGGTGGGTACCTTCGATTGAAACCATGATCGAATCACCCAAATAAAATTGGAAACAGGGATAACCTTTTTTCAAATGAGAATAAATATCGTTTTCATTTTTATTAATAGAAATAAATACAAAAACCATATCTATTTTTCAAAAAATATCAAGCTCCTTAGTGATACTTCTTTTTTTGCCCTTCCCTGTAGCCACTATCATATCCTTCAATATATGTATCAACAGCCTTGCTTGTTACAAGCGAACTTAAAATAGGAATTCCTTTAGCGTAATTCTTAGATTTACCCACCTTGGCATGATTAAACCCATCATTATACCCTTTTTCATAGTAATCAAACATGAAGTGCCCTTTTAGTCTAAGGTAAGGGTTAGTTTTTTTTAAAAAAAGTCCAATCACCGTCACCTAAATCATCTTCTTTATCCAATGGTATTGCAACTTCTCTTTTCGGACTTTCTATTTTTTCAATGAAGCTGATGGTCGTTGACACATTCTGAAAGATTAAAAGACTCTCATCATAGTTCAAGATTTTATTTGCGTGAGCAAAACTTTTGTTGTTTCTGACATCATTTAAAGCGTCCAAAATACTAATAGAATTTTTTAATATTCTTTTAGATGCCTCTGACTCAACTGTCCCATTTCCAGAAACCACTTTCACGTATCCTCCTACTAAATTTTGAAGAGGCGTGTTCTTATCGTAAGGATAACCATGTTTATCACACAATTCACGAAAATATCTTGTGCCGAATGTATGAAGACGATCAAGTGCTGCTTCTGGATGGTTTTGTTCTATATCTTCTCTAATCTTTTTTGCTAGCACGTTAAAATCTTGCTCATCATTGTTTGCCGTAATAGCGTCAATATTTTCAACAGGAGTACCTGACTTTAAGCGTTCAACTATTTTTTTGCCCTCTTCATATAAATACTCTTCTCCTTCTTTGAGCATGCGTTGTCCTCCATTAACTTGATCATACCAAAAATCTAATAAGTTGTCACACAACCTAGCAACATTGATATCTGATTCAACCTTCCAGAAACCTCTAATGCGATTTGCCTTAGATCCAGACTTGTAATTATATTTCTCGTCTTGGATATCTATCCCTATTTCCGAAATGATAAAATCTCTTAATGATTTATCAGAAAAACGAAGAACAAGACCATTCCCCATTTCGAAAAGATTCTCCAATTTCACTTGCTCTTTATATGTTAGACTACTCATTGCACATTATTTAATTTAACGTGAGTTCGACGTAAGGAAGTGGAAAAATAGGATAAAAAGAAAGAGCAATTTTGTTTATCTTAATAGTTGATAATCAATTAATTAAAACAAAAAAGCTCTACTATGAAAGATAGTCAAATTATTGCAATTTTCTGTGCTTTCGATGATTTTTTCACCGATTTTGATTACTTTTTAAAATCTCATACCCTAGAGGGAAAGAAAAATCGACGGAATCGTACCTGCAGGTTATCCATGAGCGAGGTGATGAGTATCATCGTATTTTTTCATATGAGTGGATACCGTTGCTTTAAGCACTTTTACCAGAATCATGTCTGCCAACATATGCGCGGCTATTTTCCCAATCTGGTATCTTATAATCGGATGGTGGAGTTGCAAACCAAAGCGGTCCTACCATTAGCCTTGTTTGTAAAGATGTACCGAATGGGTAAATGTAGTGGGATATCCTTTATTGATTCAACCAGTATCCGGGTCTGTCACAATCGAAGGATTCATTCCCACAAGGTGTTTGCTGGACTGGCCAAACGAGGCAAGACTTCAAAGGGTTGGTTTTATGGTTTCAAACTTCATCTGGTTCATAATGACCGGGGCGAAGTGATTGATTTTCAACTCACTCCGGGCAATGTGCATGATAATGCCGTATTGAAGTGTAAACGGTTTATGAAGAAGGTCTATGGCCGGTTGTTCGGTGATAAAGGCTATATTGTCAACAAGCAAATCTTTGACACTCTTTTCTTGAGAGGTATTCATTTGATTACTAAGTTGAGACGGAATATGAAATCCAAAATGATTACACCCCTACAGGATGCTCTTCTGCTCCGAAAACGTGCTATCTCTGAAACCATTATTGACCAACTCAAAAATATTTCACAGATCGAACATACAAGGCATCGTTCCTTTGCCGGATTTTTCGTCAATATACTTGGTGGACTTTGTGCCTACGGGTTTAAAGAATCTAAACCCTCCATTTATAAGGATCTGGTCGATACCAAACAGCTCCTTTTGGCCTAGTCTTACATCGAACTCACGTTAATATAGTCGATAGGTAATACCATCTCCAGCCAATGATTTTGAAATAAGTAAAATCAGTTTGCCACATTTGATTGACAGTTGTTGTTTTGTCTTTAAATTCATCTGCGGCAGATATCAGATCATAATGGATACAACTCCATCCCATATCGTATAGAGAGGAATTAGTGGGATCAAGTAGGTGAAAAATAATCTACTCAAATTGAATGGTCTGATGAATGGCGTCAAAAATAAAAATAGAATAGGGTGGAATATTAGTATACCGATCAAGGTGAGTATATGTTTATCCCCACAATCAAAAATTGCGATGGGCGATTTCCTTTGAATAATTTGCTTCAATATATGCTTGACTTCCACTTCTTTAAAATGGTGAATAGCAGCAAACATTGTTCTGAATGCATCTATATCATCATTCATGTCTAAAACATCTAATGGAGAATTAAGATGTTGGATTCTATTTTTGGACTCAGTTTTTACTTTCTTGTAGGCATTGATGTTTGGGAACTTGTCTGACAAAATAAATTCTATGTTTAGTTCGGGATTCAGTCTTCCATCAATGAACTTGACCGTATCACCGTTTCCTGAGCATAAATCCAGAATGGTACTATGACCAATGTTAATGATAGCTTGATTTAGCAGCGCAGCAGCAGGACTATAGAAATTAGATATTTTAAGAATAAATCCTAGAAAATCAGTACCTCCATCTCTTATATAACTTGGAAACCAATCCAAGTCTTCAAATTCAAAGAGATGCGTTCTTTTCAATTATTTATTTTGTTGCATTAATACGCTAATTGCTTTTCCATCTTTCAAGTCTTGACATTCCCCGTGTTGCTAACCAGGCAATGAATGGATTCATTCCATCTTTTTTCATTTCTTGAATACAGAATTTTTGCATTTTTTCAGCAGTGTCAACTTCAGGAGGAGATAAGAATGCTCCATCTTCGTAACACATAGAACAATACTTTTCACTAATGGAACCATCGGCTTCAGAACCTCCATCTTTCTTGTCCTTTTTTAATGGATATCCACAACTTTGACAAAATTTATACTTCTTCATAAGAATTGATTTTAACTATTAAAGTTTGTGCAATTTCTATAAGGAAAGCTTTCATACAAAAATAAGCTTTATTGATTCTATGATCAATTACAATTCTTAATAGAATTTATTTTTTATATGTTCTTTTGGATTTGAAAAGACTTTTCTCTTCTTTCTATCATATTTCTATAATACTTTTTTCATTGCCATAAAAGTATCCAACCTGTCTGCCGGCAGGCAGGAAGCGCTAGTCAAATTAATGTCGTCAAGCTCAACAAAAATCCTCAATTCATCCATTCCTACTTCGGCACTACTTCGTAGCCCCAGCCGTAACGGAATAATTTCGCCACCGACTGATAATTTGACGTCCATTAAAAGATGACGAAAGTTAGGAGGTATGTGAATAAAGAAGACCGACCTAGACTTTGTAATCGGGTACCATCTGCTTGAAGATTCTGTAATATTCTAAACTGTTTGAGTGCTGACCGAAGCGTCAGTAGGAGTTTTTAGAATATAAGAATTGAAAGCGAAGATGATCGATGAGAAGTCAGTCTAGATGTTTTGGTTCTTTTAGAGCAATGCTAAAAGAACAGATAAATAGAAAAATATCTTTTTTAAGGAATGCCAAAAGGAAGATTAAGAAAATATAAGAATTGAAAGCGAAGATGATCGATGAAAAATCAGTCTAGAGGTTTTGGTACTCTTCCTGCCGGCAGGCAAGTTTTCATCAATGAAAAAGAAGAGAAGAAAAATAAAATGTATTCAAGAAAAAGATATTACTGAAAGAAATAAAAATCAAAACACCATAAGGCTAATAAAAGAAGTCACCATCACAAGAAACAATAGCACCGTCTGATAGAAAGAGAGTATAAGAAAAAACTTCAATAATGTTTTCCAGGTATTCTGCTTGTAAAACTTTTTCATACTCAGGTATCCAAACAGTATTATCAAAAGACCAACCAATGCTACAAACCCAACTGGAATTGATTTGTAAATTAATAGGTAAATACTGGCAAATACAAAAGAGACGGCATGCCAATGATATAATAAAACCAGATGTTCAATAAAGAAGAATTTTCTTCTTATGTATAAAACTTTCATGAAAAGCGCGGTTGCTGGTAACAGAATAAACAGCATCCATATCATATTTCCTATTCCAAAGAGAATGACAGATTTCGGATTGTCCTGGGCTTTAATCTGTTGATTCAACATTAGCTTTGAAAAGTTGTCCGTAATCTTATACTTTGAAATGATTGAATCTGGCGATAGTTCAGCTATATCATTCGTCTTAACCATAATAGGGGAGAATTTCATGCTATCTAAACGATAGCTTAGAATAGGCATTTCGCTCGTTGTATCAACTCCTAATTTTCCCTTATGTCGCATGAAAGATTTAAGCGTGTCAATGATTGGAGACACATTCTCCATCGCAAGCAAAGAGTCGTGCTGGAGTTCAAAGCTGTCGATCAAGCTAAATGTCTCCTGATTAGAAACTTTGGTTTTCATTTGAGATAATGTTGAATTATCCAGGACCATATTTTTATTGGCAACGTAGCCGACGATCGCCATATGAATAACGGCAAGACCGAAAAACAAGCGTAGGGGGTGCGAATATGTTTTATGCTTTCCTTGAAAGTATTGGATGGTTAATTTGGCAGGAATAAATATGTGAAATAAGGTCTTGAAAAATTTTGAATCAAGATTGAAAACTGTATCAAGAAAGCTGGAGAAAAATTCTCTTATCGAAATCTTTCCATCGGTATCTTTTTGCCCACATTGTGGACAATACAAAGCATTTTCAGGTAATGCTTTCTGACAATTGAAACAAGGCTTGTTCTGATTGGAATCCATAAGGTAAATTTAACTGAAGGATTGTTATTATTCAAACTACTATTTTAAGTTCTTCTCAGGATCGGCATTCTTGCATAGATTGCTCTCATCTTTTAACTAACTTGTCTATACGATATCAAAAGTCTTTAAAAAATGCGAGCAATCACTATTTATATATTCCTCATTATTGTTAGCCCACTTACCAGTCAATCTTCAGATATGAAAAATTATCAGGATCTAAATTATCGCCTTATTGGCCCATTTCGGGCAAGCCGTACAGTTGGAGCTGTAGGAATTCCGACTCAACCCAATGTGTTTTATATGGGTGTAAACAATGGAGGTGTTTGGAAAACCGATGATTATGGAAGAACCTGGAATCCAATATTTGATGATGCGCCTACCGGTTCGGTTGGTGATTTGGCAGTCTCTCCATCACACACTGATATCATATATGTAGGAACCGGCGAAGGCTTACACAGACCGGATTTATCGGTGGGAGATGGTATGTTCAAATCTGTAGATGGTGGTAAAAATTGGCAACATATCGGTCTTGGTGATATTCAACAAATTGCACGGGTAATAGTCCATCCTGAAAATCCAGATATCGTGTTTGTAGCCGGCTTAGGCCATCCCTACGGAGCCAATGAAATGCGTGGTGTATTTAGAACCACAAATGGTGGTGATGAATGGGAAAAAGTGCTTTACATCAATCATAATACTGGATCCGTTCAGGTAGAGTTTGACCCGGTCAACCCTAACATAATTTATGCGGATATGTGGGAACATCAGGAAGGTCCTTGGGAGAATGCTAAATTTTCTGGACCGAATAGTGGCTTATATAAATCTACCGACGGCGGTACATCCTGGCGACAATTAAAAAAAGGTCTTCCAACAGCTAAAGAAGGTTTAGGTCGCATAGGCGTAGGTATCGCACCAAGTAATCCCAATCGAATTTATGCGACTGTGGATGCACGAGTAAATGGAGGAGTATATCGAAGTGATGACGCCGGAGAAAGCTGGAAACTTGTTCATAAAAATTACAGAGTTTGGGGGCGAGGAAGTGATTTTGCAGAACTCAAAGTCCATCCTTTGGACGAAAATATCTTGTACTCAGGGAATATAGCCGCTTATAAATCTGTAGATGGTGGAATGAGTTGGACTTCGATCAAAGGTGCTCCAGGAGGAGATGATTACCACCGCATATGGATCAACCCCTTACAGCCTGATATTATGTTGTTTGCAGCTGATCAGGGAGCTACTATTACAGTAAATGGTGGAAAATCTTGGAGCTCGTGGTATAATCAGCCGACGGCACAAATGTATCATGTGACGACAGATAATCAATTTCCTTACTGGATCTACGGAGGCCAACAAGAGAGTGGTGCCATTGGCATTGCCAGTCGTGGCAATGGAGGACAAATAAGTTTTCGGGACTGGATTGGTATGGGAGCCGATGAATATGCCTACCTCGCTCCCGACCCTAATGACCCTAATATCGTTTATGGAGGCAGGGTCATTCGATTCAATAAGAAAACTGGACAATCTCAAAATGTTGCTCCCGAAATATTGAGATCTGGAGATACAAGATTTTTACGGACTATGCCCTTGATGTTTCATCCTGCTGATGATAAAGTCTTACTCTTTGCAACGAATAAATTATGGAAAACCAGGAATGGAGGACATACATGGCGAACAATAAGTCCGGACCTTACAAGGAAGCAACCTGAAGTTCCAACCAGTGTCGGTGACTTTAAAGTTTCGAACTATGAGACGATGCCACAACGTGCTATCATATATGCCTTGGCTCCTTCGCCATTGAATAAAAATATCATCTGGGCAGGTACCGATGATGGTCTGGTTCATATTACAACTGATGGTGGAGAAAACTGGAAAGATGTTACACCTTCTGAGTTGTCTTCATGGGATAAGATTTCACAAATCGATGCCGGACACTTTGACGAAAATACAGCCTACATTGCTGTCAATGCCATAAGAAAGGACAATATGCACCCTCTTGTTTTCAAAACGAGAGATAAGGGAGCTAGCTGGCAAAAGATTTGTGAAGGAATGAATCCCAATGGCCCGGTGAATGTTGTCCGTGAAGATCCGAAAAAAGAAGGCTTGCTATTTGCCGGAACGGAGCGTGAAGTTTATTATTCAATAAATGATGGCAATGATTGGAAATCTTTACGTCTTAATATGCCGGCTACATCTATTAGGGATTTGCTTATTCATGAAAATGATTTGGTCATAGGCAGTCATGGTCGTTCAATCTGGATCCTGGATGAAATCTCTCCTTTACGAAATCAAGCTCTCAGCAACAATTCTGAAGTCCCATTATTATTAGAACCGTCAATGGCAACCCGAGTACGTCATAATATGTTCAGTGATACCCCTTTACCGCCAGAAGAACCCACTGGAAAAAATCCACCGGATGGCGCAATTTTAGATTATATACTTCCGAAGGAAGCAGAATTAGTCAAACTCGAAATCTTTGATCAGAAAAATAAATTAATTCAATGGTATTCAAGTGATGATCCTCCAATTGCTGTCGATACATCCTTGTTGCCTCACCCCACTTACTGGATACGACCCGATCAGAAAGTAAGTACATCTGCAGGACATCACAGAGTGATCTGGGATTTGAGATACAGAGAGCCTGCTGGCACCAGGAAAGGATTTTCAATCGCTGCAGTATATAAGGACACACCACGAGGACCATTGGGGCCATTTGTTCATCCCGGTATCTATACAGTTAAATTGACAGTGGATGATAAAATAAGTTCACAAATGATTCAGGTGCGTCTGGATCCAAGGATAGATATTAAAGCAGAAGATTTACAACAGCAAACGAAACTGTCATTAGAGTGCTATAATAATTTTAATAGTTTACAAGCCGCCCGTGATGCCATTGATAGAAAGATGAAAGAGGATGGAGCAGACTTGGAAAAGGAGATAAAAGAGAATTTACAAAAATTGAGAGGCATAGGATTGCCTGGAGATGGAGACATCCTTTACGGGAGTATCTCAAAAGCACCTGCAGACAAAGAAACGCTAGTTAGCTTGCAGGAAAAGTATTTATACATGCAGGTGATTTTACAAGTAGCTGATGCCCGACCTACAGAATCCGCTGTAGAAGCAGTGCTTCAGTTGAATGAGAGGATGGATGTTCTGATGAATATGTATAAACTATTACTCAATTAAAATAATGCAAGATTTAAGACTCATTACTAAAGTATCAATTGTCCTTGCACTGTCGATATGCATTTTAAGTCATTTGTATTGTCAACAATACGAGGATAAAAAACGAACAGTTATGTCAAGCAAATACTCACAACTTGTTACTCTGTTTAAAGAATGGCGAGCATTTGAGACACCACCTCTTCGAGATGGTGCTCCAGATTATACGGCAGAAACTTTTAATAAACGTCATCCGGAATTTACGCGATTAAAGGCTTCCTTAATGGCAATAGATACCTCCAACTGGTTGATTGAGCAACAAGTAGATTGGCATATTGTATGGGCTGAGATGAATGGCTATGACTTCAACCAAAGAGTACTCCAACCATGGGTGCGTGATCCTGCGTTTTATAAGTCACTCTGGACTTATCGAAGTGATACCCCGGCTCATGAAGGCCCAACACACCATGCAGTCACCGATATTTGGAGCTACTCATTTCCTTTGAGTCCATCAGAAAGAAACGCATTAATTAAAGATCTAAAAGTTATTGCTCCTCTGAATAAACAGGCCAAACTCAATTTAACTGGTAATGCTAAGGACCTTTGGATCACCGGTATTCGTGACATACGATTTCAAATCGAAGATTTAAAGTCTATTTTGAATTATGACGGAGTTAATAATGATGACGAATTGGTTTCTGAAATAAAGACTGCCATCAATGCTACCAAAGACTTGGTAGAATGGTTGGAAAATGAAGCCAAATCAAAAACTGGACCTTCGGGGATTGGAAAAGAACATTATACTTGGCACCTTCAAAATGTCCATCTGGTTCCATTGACCTGGGAAGATGAAGTCATGATACTCAAAAATGAATTGGCACGTGCATGGTCATCTTTAAAATTAGAAGAACATCGAAATAGAAAACTACCGGAACTATTAGAGGCCAATACACCTGAGGCATTTGAAATGCTAGCTGAGAAATCAGCACAAAGTTTAATGAATTTTCTGGAGCAAGAAGATATGGTCACTGTTAAGGAATATTTTGAACCGGCAATGCGGGAACACCTGGGTCAATTTGTACCCAAGGAAAATCGACATTTTTTCTGGATAACAGCACACTATGATCCCAGACCACTTTACTCACATTTTTACCATTGGTTTGAGTTGGCACAAATGAAAAACGAACCTCATAGAAGCGAAATACGTCGGCACCCATTATTGTACAATATTTTTGACTCCAGGAATGAAGGGATGGCAACAGCTGTTGAAGAAATTTATATGCAAGCCGGTTTGTACGATGACAACCCCAGAGTCAGAGAAATTGTTTATATCATGATTGCTCAGCGGGCTGCAAGAGGTCTGGGTTCTCTTTATGCTCATGCTAACGAAATGACGATGGAAGAAGCCGGGAAGATTCATTCTGATTATACACCTCGTGGTTGGATGAAAACTGAGAAAGAGTTGTTGATTTTTGAACAGCATTTATACTTACGACAACCCGGTTATGGGACAAGTTATATTACTGGCAAATATCTTATCGAAAATGCAATGGCTGAATATGCAAGGATGAAGGAATCAAAGAATGAAACATTCAGAATAATGGACTTTTTTGACCAATTAAATGCGATTGGAAATATACCGATCTCATTGGGTCATTGGGAGATAACTTCCAATAAAGGCGATCTCCTGGACATGATAAGATAAAAGATAAATACTTGAATCTATTTCTATTGGAAAACTTCTTCAAGAATTATTTTGGAGTAATGTTGCTTACCATTTGTTCCTGTCATTAGAGTAGCAGTTCCACTTATATTATTAATATCATGACTTCCATTCAAGATTGTGGTTTTCATGGCTTGGTTATTTTAGAGCATCATTAATAAAAATCTATTAAATCAGTCTAGAATATATGAAGAAACGAGAAGTTATTGACCTTCTAACGAGAAATAACAGCTATTATTAATGATATAATTCGTTTTTCCTTCCTTGTCGAGTTCTATTTTATACAACTGACTATAAGTAGGTCTGATGAGTAGCTCATCTATATAAATATTGTTTTCTAGAATATTTTCTCCAAAACTTCTTAGCCTCATTCTATAAGTATCTTCCTTAAGTATAAAGTTATACTCATTTAAAGCCCAACCATTTTCAAATACTTTTGCTCGGGCAGGCTGGAAACTAAAGGACTCGATAATTCTATTTTGATCGTCAATTATTTCAAGCCACATAGTGCAAAAATCATTTTGATGAAACTCATTATAAAACCAAAAACTCAAATTGAAACTACGGTTCGCAGGTAATTGACCGGGCAATGTTTCATATATGATATGAGCCTGATCTTTGCTGCCCGTAAAGGCCCCATCCCCCCGCAAAGTATGTTTGCTTGTAATTTGGTTAAACCCATGGTATAAACTTGGTGATGAACTTTCAGAATAATAATAACCGGAGGCTGTATTGATATCCAAAGAATCTATGATGGTCACAAAATCATCCATGAACTCTTGTTCATTGAATCCAAAAACGTCTATTGGCATGATATGAAAAACGGCATAGTCTCTATGCTCATACACTAATTTACATTTGGATAATAATTGTTCTTCTAGATATGCTAACTCTTCCTTGGTCCAAAGAACCAAATAGGGTTTTTCAATATTTATAGAAGCTAATAACTGCTCTTTATGATAGCTGGGAGAAAACATGGATATTATTTGACTTCCTTCGCTAATCGATGGTCTGGCGAGAAATGCTGATGCAAGAGGAATTCCTGTCAGGTAGGAGAGACTTATAGATAGATTTTCAGACTTCTCGGTACCATCATATAGAAATGGCGTATTCCATTTATAATAAAAAGGAAGTGGAATAATAGCTTGAAATTGATCCTTATTAAGATTTGAAACAAGTGCTAATGGAGCTTCAGCGTTTAAGTCCATTTTAAAACTATTGGCATGGCTGGTCACCTCATTAGATATGCTTTTGTGCATTGTCCAGGATTCCAAAATCATAAATGCAATAGCAATAAATGCAACTTTTACCGCAGACGAATTTTTTAATAGTTTAAATAAAAAGAATATTCCAAATACAGTAGCTACATAATAAAATGGCCATGCGAATCTACCTAGCCCAATAAATTGATTTACTAATGGGAGACTATCCATAAGTGGTCCTAGTCCAAAAGACCACGGAATAGCCATAGCATATAACAGCAATATAAAAGACGATACGAAATAAGGCGTAAATGAATTTGAAAGGATAGAGTAACTTGCTTTTTTCCAGTCCAAACTCATCAATTTAATTCCATAAATCAAAGCGGAAGTCAATATTATTATTGTCGATATTCCAAGGTAATTTCCAACAAGTTGCCAGCTTTGAGTAAGAGGATATGTCATCCCGAAAACATCACTGATTCCTGAGGCGATGGGTTTTAAGAAACTATGCTCCGGGAAAAGTAAGGACCACATTGATGCCTTGAAATCCATAACCATAGGCCATTGGTATCTGTCAAAATGTTGATTTGTAAAGGATAGGATTAATAAAATAAATAGAGGCGGCAAGATAATCTGTGAAGAAGCAAACAAATAGTTATGCTTCACTTTAGCACTTTTAGGAAGTTTTTGAATGGCTCTTGTTAATAAGCATCCTGCAGTAAATAGAAGGGCCATCATTCCCAGGTAATTATGAACAAGGAACCAAAAGCTCGTATTTGCTGCAATTAATAATGAATATTTAAGCCTTTTTGAAGTTTTAAAAAATTGAATCAATAAGTACCATGTAATTGGAAAGGAAACAGAGAAAGACAAAGCATAATGTCCGTATAACCAGATCATGCTCTGTGTCGAGAGCATGGTGATTCCAAATGAAGCCAGACTACTGACCAGTATGGGAATATCAAAGGACCTCAATATCAGATAGAAAAATAAAGCACATAAAATAAGTGACAAGAGCATTAAACAATTGAAAATACCTACGCTATAGTCGCTGATATCTACAATGTTATTGGAAATAAACTTTAATGTGGTAGACAGAATAGGAGCAGCATCTACATATTGAAGTGTTTCACCAAAAGGGTACTTCATTCCATCGAATTGCCAATAATCTTTATCGTGTTTGATATGATAGGCAAAACTGTAATAGTTATTCAGACCATCGACCTGAGTAGAAAGCATATGGTCGTTGGGAGAAAACAGAATAGGATTGTAAAAAATGACAAGGAATAAAAAACAAAGAAGGCAAGTGCTTAATATTCCATGGCTGTTTTTCATCAGGGATGAAAATAGTTAAAACAATAGAAAGAAACGTCTAAGACCTAAGTACTTTTTATCAGAGTTACTTATCTCCTTGTTGTTTCTATTTCCATATGTCCATTTCCACCAAATTGTGAAAGCTTATAGTTGAAACCAACCATGATATATCTTCCTAAGACGTTGCTGCGACTTTCCTGAATATAATTGAGACTGTTATTTCTGTTGATTCCTTGATTTTTATTCAACACATCAAAAACAATCAATTCTAATGTGCCTCTATCCTTTTTCAAAAAGCTTTTAGATAACTTTAGTTGCCATAGTAAGAGATCATCTTTGGAACCAAATGATTCATCCGAAAATCGTGTATAATCAACTGTACTGTCAAAAGTCCAGTTCTTAGGCAGATAAAGCGTCAAGTCTGAAAAATATGTTTGATCGAAATAATTCTGATCAAACTCAGAGCTTTCTGAATAAGAGACACGACTCGTTCCCAATGACATTCCTATAGCGACATCAATAAATTCTTTCTTTCTATTTTCTAAAGTTAAAGTGTAGTTATTGACCCACCTGTTCGTATTATTCTGAAGATCATTGATGAATAGAATGCCTTTGCCATAACCAAGATTTGCATCGAGTGAAATTTTACTTTTGATAAATTTCAATGGTGTTCCATAACTTGCGTATACGTTAGAGTTAAAAGCATAATCACTATTTATTGGAATATTTATTTGCCTAAATTGGTCATCGATAAATGAACTGTTGACAATTTTGTTCTTTGTATAACGTGCATTGATACTTGCAAAGAAACTGGTAAAACTAAATTGATCAAACAGCATTAAATGTATATTGGCATCATGGCTGTATTCGGGTTTTAGTTCAGGATTTCCTTGGTATAGATTCAGTGGATTTGAATTATCCACTAATGGTTGAAGTTGTTGTAAGCTTGGTTCCTGAACGCTTGTTCTATATCTAAACTCTATGTTCCTTGAAGTTCCTAATTCATATTCAATATTCATTTTTGGAAGGAAATAGCTAAAACGTTTATTGAGTTCTGTTTGCTCGGAAAGTATATTCCCATTTAAGTCAGCCATTTGATAATTTGCACCAGTAGAAAAACGTAATTTTTTTCCATTGTAGCGTATCGAACTACCAAACTGATTGTATGTATAGTTTCTAAGATATTGTTGACTTAAAGAAACATTTAATGTTCTGCTTGATGGATTGTTTGGATCGATATCATAGTAATTTCGAATTCTTTCATTCTCGTTGTTGCTTCTTCTGGCATTTAATCCGAGATAAGTCCTTTTTCCCAGTGGTTCCGTATAGCTAATTCCCAAATTATACTGGTTCTGAGATTCGGTAGACTGTTGATCCTGTAAGATGTTGTTGACAAATTCTCCTTGTGCATTATCATAAATTGTAGTCATGTTGTCTACCAACACATTATCATCATTATCTCCAATAGTTAAATCCAGATTTCCACTGATTATCCTTCCGGGCTTATTCAGTTTTTTTCGCAGTGTTATTCCACTGTACCAACTCATTTGATCGCCATCAGTTGAATAAAGGTTGGAGCTTTCATTTTCTAACTGTTGACTGAATCCTAAGGTTTGCAGATTGGATGTGGAATTAAAATCCCGAGTATTAAATGATAATCTATTAATCCACGTAAGGTTGGCATTGGTGTCAAACTTTAGACGGAGCGATGAATTAAATCGATGATTTAAATTGATGTTATTTTTGTTTGAATCTTCAATCCTGTTAAAGCTTTGATCTTTAGAAATATTCTGACTAGATATAGATTGTATTGTACGATTGTCAATTCTATTCATAAAATAGCTTGATTGCCATTCTGTTTTTTCGTTGAAGTCATAATTGAAATTAAACCCACCTGCGGCTGTGTTTGTTATTCCAGGAGAACTATTATAACCTAATGGGATACCTGAGTCTTGTGAATTGACAGATAAGCTCATATTGCCACCACTCATAAAATTTCCAATACCGCCCATAAAGTTGATGTAATCATTAAAAGAAAAGCCAGCATCATTAATGTTGTTGCTCATTCCAAGTATCGACATCTGCAATTTGTTATCGAAGCGGTTGATGCTGGCCCTAGATTTATATCTACTGTCCTTTGTTATTTCTCCTGGTTCATCTCTACCGAAACCGGCTTCGACATTGCCGAAATAGCCTTTTTTCTTGCCATCCTTTAAAGAAAGGTTGATCGTCTTTTCATCATTACCATCATCAATACCTGAAAATTCTGCCATTTCAGATTTTTTATCGTAAACCTGTACTTTATCTACAATATCAGCAGGAAGGTTTTGAGTTGCAATTTTGGTGTCTTTTCCAAAAAATTCTTTCCCGTCAACCAGAACATTTTGTACATCTTCTCCTTGTGCTTTTACACTTCCGTCACGTTGCACTTCGACACCGGGTAGTCTTCTAAGAAGATCTTCGACTGCTGCATTTGGTTTTGTTTTAAAGGCATCAGCATTATACTCAATTGTATCTTTATTAAATATAATTGGTACATGCTCAGCCTTGACAACAATTTCTTCAAGAAGTGTATTTGCCGGTGATAAAAATATGGCCCCCAGATTCTGCTCTGATGGGGATGGCTCTACTTTTATCAGTTGTCTGAAATTTCCATATCCTATATAAGAGATTTGTAAATAGTATTCTCCAGGAGCCACATTGTTCATTACGAATTGACCCATGTTTCCAGTGATTGCGTAAGTGTACATCACAGAATCTGCCGGTTGTAAAAGGACTACGGTTGCAGCGACCATAGGTGTAGCAGATGAATCGATTACACTACCTCGAACTTTGATGTCTTGACTTTGAAGAGGAGACAAACAAGCGAGCATCAGGAAACTGAAAACTAAGTTTCTTACTATTGGATATTGGATATTTTTCATTTCTATCGTGTCTTGATGATAAATTCTTAATACTTTGATTAGTGTCCTCTTTGTTTGATTACCATTCTTCCACCACCTTTGCCAAATTCTTCTTCCATTTCTTTTTCTTTTTCCTCAGCAATCTTATCGTATTCTTCCTGAGAAACTTTCTTTCCTTTTTTTGGAGGATTGATAGCATCATCAGCTAAGTTGTTAAGACTAATTTCTGTAGCAACAATATGTGATTGCCCATCATCAACATCTAATTCAAGGATCATTCCCGGTAATTGGCCATAGTGACTCGGTCCGTTATTTACAGGAATCTCACTTGAATACCATGCAGTAACTAGTTTGTCATCTTTGGTATAAGTCGCTTTCATACAACTAAAACCCAGGATGTTTTTACTTTCGTTGATCAGCTTCCATTTCATGTCTTTTATATCTGAGGTTACCAGAAAATTCCGACCGAAGAGATCTTGCTTTTGATAGGATTCTTGTTTTTCGAAATTTTTGTACAACTGATTGTCAGGTCTTGACATGACCATTTTCATATGCATTCCTGACTCTTCACTTCCTGCTTCTATTACCTCGTCTTTGTCTTGCCCTTTTTGATCTCTGTAAATAGACTCAGAAGCTGAGAAAAGCAATTCCTTTTTGCTTGAAGTAGATTCTGGAAACATACCTTTGAATTGTTCCCGATGTTCATCAGGGATATCAATTTGAAGCTTCATTGTTTCAGTGTAAACGATGGTCCCTTCATTATTTTGAGCGAAAGCAAAGAATGGGATTAATAATAGGATACTTGATAATTTAATTTTCATGATTTATTTTTTTCTTGTTCCAAATGTAGTCCTCATCTCAAAGGAACTAGGTTAATAAATCTGTATTTAAGGTTAATTAAGGTTAAAGGGCAGGTACTGGATTAATTAAATGATATACTTTTGAACCATGTTGTCTAATCTAAATAAACCGATAACTGCAATAATCCTTATTTTTAGCAGTCTTGCATTGCTCTTACTCTTCTTGATTAATTGGGTACATGCTGCTTATGAAGATGAAAAGGAAGCGCTTCACAAAGAGATATCTTATACGTTTAAAGATGTTATCCATTCAATAGAGGACTCATTGGTTCAG
The DNA here is from genome assembly GCA_965248155.1 of Saprospiraceae bacterium. Classification (GTDB taxonomy): domain Bacteria; phylum Bacteroidota; class Bacteroidia; order Chitinophagales; family Saprospiraceae; genus RFSX01. The sequence goes on along the minus strand of CBDFIO010000002.1, from coordinate 141,528 downwards.
AAAGTATTGATTGGGGACTTTATGGTGGAGCACAAAAATATTCGTAGCACCTCAGGTAAATTGAGACAAAAGAAATCAATAAGGATGGATTCGGTGAGTCTTGTCTTAACACGTAGTGAGGAAGATTTACGTGAAGAACATTTGGACAGTACCGTACATATGGTTTTTCAGACATTTACAGATTCCTCTGAATCTCATTTAACACCTGGTTTGCTTCCTGTGTTATTGAACTGGACTGGAGATTCTATAAATTTAGATGTTGATGGAGCTGAACATGCTGAGGAGGTTGTAGCCATGATCACTGAAAAATTTGATAAGTCTATTGTCAATAAAGAATTACCAATTGAATATGAGTTAAAAAAGATTGCTCATGGCGATCCTCAAAATGGGATTACGGTTGAATTCTATCATCATCCCATGGAGAACCAGGTTTATGCTGCAATTTTTCCAAATTATTTAGGATATATTTTGTCAAGAATGATGAGCACTATTTTATTTGCATGCTTGTTATTTACCGCAATAAGTTTGTCTTTCTATATGATTTACAGCAATTGGCGAAAGCAACAGAATCTAATTAAAATCAAGAATGATTTTATCAGCAATGCCACCCATGAATTGAAGACGCCGATTTCAACTGTGAGTGTAGCTTTGGAAGCCTTGTCAAATTTCGACGTCTTAAAAGATAAGGCCAAAACGAAGGAATATCTTCAGATCTCTCAAAAGGAATTGAATCGATTAAAAATATTAGTAGACAAGGTGTTGAAGATGTCTATTTTCGAAAAGGGAGCTTCCAAGCTTATTATTGAAAAATTACAAATCGATGATTTGGTAGAGGAAGTTTTAGAATCAATGAAGATTCAGTTTGAGAAAGAAAAGGCCACTGTTAGAAAAGAAGTATTCGGTCAGGACTTTTCGGTTGAAGTCGACAAAGTTCATCTAACGAATGTCATATATAATCTCTTAGAAAACGCAATTAAATATTGCAAGAAAGACCCCAAAATTGGGATTCGCCTGGAAGCGTCTAAGGATGCTATAGATATATTTATAAAAGATAATGGAATAGGAATTGGTGAGGAGAATCAGAGGAAAGTTTTCAACCGTTTTTTCAGAGTGCCTTCTGGAGATACTCATAATGTAAAAGGACATGGATTAGGATTGAGTTATGTAGCGTCTGTAATAAATCAACATCATGGAACTATAAAACTGGCCAGCAGTTCTGAAGAGGGGAGTACTTTTCATATAAGATTGAACAAGTCGTATGTCGGAGCTTAAAATATTATATGTTGAGGATGAACCATTTCTTGCGAAAATAGTTCGTGAGAGCCTGGAGAGTCGTGGATTTCATGTTGAGCATGTGGCACATGGAAATAAAGCCATGAATGTCTATCAAAGTATGACACCGGATATTTGCATTCTTGATGTCATGCTTCCCGGGAAAGACGGATTCTCAATAGGAGCAGAAATTCGAAGTTTGAATAAAACTGTTCCGATCATATATCTAACTGCAAAAGATCAAACTAAAGATCTTATCACAGGTTTTTCATCTGGCGACAATGATTATATCAAAAAGCCTTTCAGTATGGAAGAATTGATAATTAGAATAGAAAATTTACTAAGCCTTACAAATGGATTGAATAGTAACATTTCAAACTCTGAAAGTTTTATTCTTGGTGAATTGACTTTTTTCCCTATTAAGATGGAGTTGTGTTCTAAACAGGGTAGTGTGCAGCTGTCACATCGCGAGAATGAATTATTGAAAATGTTGTGCCAACACATTAATGGTCAGTTGGATCGCAAACAAATTCTTCTTGAATTATGGGGTGATGATTCATTTTTTAATTCCCGGAACCTGGATGTTTATATAAGAAAAATCAGAAAATATCTTAGTGCTGATCCTGAAGTACATTTGATAACTTTGAAGGGCATTGGATATAGATTAGTGGCTGGATAATCAGATTGTCAATAAGTCCAGACTTATTGTAAAAATGACTCTATCTACCTTTCTTTTTTTTGCTCATTTTTTCTCTTACATTAGCCACGTTTTATTTAAAAAGTCATCCCTCATGCACGAACAATACAGATCCCAAATTGATGCATTTATCAGCAAAGTGAAATCTACAAATGAAAACGAACCCGAATTCTTGCAAGCGGTTTTAGAAGTTGCAGAAGAGGTGGTTCCCTTTGTTGAAGCAAACCCAAAATATAAGTCTGCCAAGATTCTTGAACGAATCGTAGAACCTGAAAGAATGCTCATATTCAGAGTGCCCTGGCAAGATGATACCGGAGAGGTTCACATTAACAGAGGATACCGGATTGAGTTCAACTCTGCAATTGGACCTTACAAAGGTGGGCTTCGTTTCCATCCTTCTGTAAATCTAAGCATCCTCAAGTTTTTAGGATTCGAACAGACCTTTAAGAACGCTTTGACAATGCTGTCTCTTTGCGGAGGTAAAGGAGGTTCAGATTTTGATCCCAAAGGGAGGTCTGATAATGAAATTATGAGATTCTGTCAAAGTTTTATGACTGAACTGGCACGTCATATTGGACCTAATACAGATGTACCTGCTGGAGATATCGGAGTAGGGGAAAGAGAGATTGGGTTCTTATTTGGACAATATAAAAGATTAAGAAATGAATTTACTGGAGTCCTGACCGGTAAGAGGCGAACCTGGGGTGGATCACTTATCCGACCTGAAGCCACAGGATATGGGCTGGTCTATTTTACTCAAGAAATGTTAGGTCGTCTCGGTGATTCATTGAAAGATAAAGTTTGTGTTGTTTCCGGTTCAGGAAATGTAGCTCAATTTGCAATAGAAAAATGTTTGCAGTTTGGTGCGAAAGTAGTCAGTATTAGCGATTCCAATGGGGCCATCTATGATCCCGATGGAATAACTACTGAAAAGTTATCTTGGATAAAAGACCTTAAAAATGTTCGACGCGGACGCGTAAAAGAGTATGCTGATGCATTTCCTTCGGCTACATATCATGAGGGTTCAAATCCATGGTCATTTCAATGCGATGTAGCTCTTCCATGTGCTACCCAAAATGAAATTACCGGTAATGATGCCAGAGCACTGGTCCAAAATGGTTGTAAACTGGTTGGCGAAGGCGCGAACATGCCATCTACTCCTGAAGCTATTGCTGTTTTTCAGGAGAATAAAATTCTTTATGCACCCGGAAAAGCTTCTAATGCAGGAGGTGTCGCCACTTCAGGACTTGAAATGAGTCAAAATTCGCTTAGAATGAGTTGGACAAGAGAAGAGGTTGATCAGAAACTCCAGAATATTATGAAAAGAATTCATGAACAATGTGTGGAGTTCGGGAAGAATGGTTCAGGAGATTATATTGATTATGTGAAAGGCGCTAATGTTGCAGGATTTGTTCGTGTCGCTGATGCTATGCTGGATCAAGGACTTGTTTGATGAGAAACAAATGATTCCAGTTCATTGAATTTTTGAGTCTTAAATCCTGATTAATTACCCGTGTTAGCTTGTGCCTCAAATGATAGACTATCTCTAAATGCACACAGATTTCCATCAGGATCATAAAATTTTGCAATAGTACCCCAATCATGTTCCTGATAGTCGACAGAAACTCCTTGTGAGCTAAGTCTGTTTGCCAGTGTTTTTACATCTTTTACATTCATCCTCAAACAAGTTCTGGTTCTGCCATCTTCAGTTCCACTTTTATAGTATGTATCGTCTTCTTCCACCATTAAATACGACCCTCCAAAATCAAAGCAAGTCAACATACTTGTAGCGAACATTTCTTTGAGACAAAGAACGTCGCGATAAAATTTCACACATGCTTCATATTGTATCGTATAAAGAATAATTCCTGTTTTATCAAATTCCATTTTTGTATTTCTATTTAATAGACAATATAGTTAATCAGTGCAATTCATAATGCCTCTGTTTTCTTAAGCATTAGTTTTTTTTACTTTTAGTTAAATGGATCCCTTGGTTTATAGAATTTATAAACTATTAATTTTATGTAGGATCATCCACCAATGAATATTTGGAAACATAGCGTTCTTCTTTTCTTATTGTCATTATTGATAAATATTAATGCGCAGTCACAGAACTATCGCTTTGAAGATATCAACCTACAGGAAGGGCAATTGCATACCAGGATTAATTCTATAATTCAAGATCATTTAGGATTTATGTGGATTGCTGTAAATGGCGGGGTTTACAGGTATGATGGTAATCGTCTTAAGGGGGTTTATCATGACGTGTTAGACAGTACTACGATAAATAGTCCTCATGTATACAAAGTTGCAGAAGACAAACATGGGCAAATTTGGATCTCCACAGGACTGGGAATAAACTTGCTGGATCGCCGAACCGGGAAATTCCGAGGATACTTACCTAACGGTGATGCTCTGAGTACAAAGGGGTCTAATTATATCGCAGATTTTTATATTGATAGTGCAAACAGGATTTGGGTGACAAACAGAAGGAAACTTTACCTTTTTGATCAGGACCTTGAGGAGTTTAAAATATTTGATAGCAGGAATGAATCAGAATCCGGAGCTGCAATCAGAATTATTCAGGAAGGAAAAGATGGATCAATCTGGTGTTCCAGTTCCAGAGGTCTGGTTCGCGTGAATCCTTATAGTTTTTATTATGACCACGTAGAACCTATTGATAATATACCATCAAAACTGAATAACATCAATAGTATTGGATTGGCGGATGATGGTAATTTTTGGCTGGCTACGTCAAATGGAATGGCTCAATATGATCCCTCAAAAAATTTGTTTATTGATTGTAGGTCTTCAAACCAAAGTGGACAATAAGTGAATAAAATTAAGTTACACATAACTATTAAATTCACTTTATTATGAACAAGAAAAACAAATCAGCAGAATCTTATGTCCGAGATGTAAAAAGAAGGACAAGACGTAAATTTTCTACAGAAGAAAAGATTAGAATAGTCATTGAAGGATTAAGAGGAGAACAAAGTGTTGCTTCTCTTTGTAGAAGAGAAGAGATTTCACAACCACTATATTATAAGTGGAGTAAAGATTTCATGGAAGCAGGGAAGAAACGTTTAAAGGGAGATACAGAACGTGAAGCCAACACTTCAGAAGTTCAACATCTAAAGACAGAAAATCAAGACCTTAAAGAGGTAGTAGCAGAACTTACCCTGAAAAATCGTGTGCTTAAAAAAAGCTTGAATGGAGTAAAATAAAATTCAAGAAGTATATGCGATTTACAGCAAAAGAAAAAATGGAATTGATCAGAATTGTTGAGCAATCTGAATGGAGCATTAGACGAACGCTTAAAGAAATCGGTATTCACAAATCAACCTTTTACAACTGGTATAAGAAATATCGGGAAAATGGAATTGTAGGATTAGAGGAAAAGAAAAGTACAAGGAAGCACTATTGGAACAAGATTCCTGATCGGATCAGGTCTAATATATTGAATCTGGCACTGGAAGTTTCAGAGCTTTCTTGTAGAGAATTGGCTTGCAGGTATACTGATGAGAATCAATACTTTATAAGCGAAAGCAGTGTTTACAGAATATTGAAATCTGCTGGACTGATAAACCCTCCTCATTATGATCTGATATCTGCCGCAGATGAATTTAAAGACAAAACAACAACTGTCAATCAAATGTGGCAAACTGATTTTACTTATTTCAAAATCATTGGCTGGGGATGGTATTACCTATCGACTATATTAGATGATTATTCTAGGTACATTATAAGTTGGGAGTTGTGCTCAACGATGAAAACCCTTGATGTAAAAAATACTTTGAATCAGGCATTAAACCATCCAAATGTAAATTTGAATAAACCGCCTAAGTTATTATCTGATAATGGATCTTGTTATTTAAGTCAAGAGTTGAGCTCTTATTTGGATGATTACAAAATTAAACATGTGAGAGGAAGACCTGGTCATCCTCAAACGCAAGGCAAGATTGAAAGGTATCACAGAACAATGAAAAATGTAATTAAACTGGATCATTATTACAGCCCAGGTGAATTGAGTTTTCCTCTTTCACAATTTGTAAAATATTATAACCATCACAGATATCATGAATCTTTACAAAACTTGACACCAGCAGATGTTTATTATGGATTAAAAGAAGAAAAACTGAAGAGAAGAAAATTATGTAAACACAAAACATTTAAAAAACGCAGACAAAAATATTTCAATTTAACTTTTAAAAGTGTAACTTAATTTTATTCACTTATTGTCCACTTTGGTTTGAAGACCTACAGTCTTGATTTTCTGTCTTTAGATGTTGAACTTCTGAAGTGTTGGCTTCACGTTCTGTATCTCCCTTTAAACGTTTCTTCCCTGCTTCCATGAAATCTTTACTCCACTTATAATATAGTGGTTGTGAAATCTCTTCTCTTCTACAAAGAGAAGCAAAACTTTGTTCTCCTCTTAATCCTTCAATGACTATTCTAATCTTTTCTTCTGTAGAAAATTTACGTCTTGTCCTTCTTTTTACATCTCGGACATAAGATTCTGCTGATTTGTTTTTCTTGTTCATAATAAAGTGAATTTAATAGTTATGTGTAACTTAATTTTATTCACTTATTGTCCACTTTGGTTTGACGATTTACAGTATTTGAATATATACTATCGACAAAATCATTAGGATCTAGTGTAGATTGTCCAAAGAATTGTTGTTGGAGAAGTAATAATAATCCTATTGCAAATAGAGAAAATTTATTCATATATAATTTTTGTTTTCCTTGCACATATTGCGGTTCAGTTTCATGTATGTCCTAAAGTTATCAGACATGTTCTGATCAGCGTTTGTTCGTTGACGTATTTATTCAACTCTAATTTAGTTAAAAGGAAGAACGGGGTCATCTCATTTTATTTCATACAACAGGTTGGTGTCTACGCCATGTTATTAGGAGCGAGATGGAAGAGACATTTTGTTGGCGGTAATTCTATTCTATATGAATCAAAATTGGTAAATGATCAGATAACCAAAGCTTGTTTATTCTCCGGTCATCAATTGTTGCATATCGAAGTACGTTTATATTTTTGACCATAATATAATCTATCCTGTCAGTCAATTCATTTTCTGTATTGAAACTGTTGTAAGTACCAATCGGGCCATAAGGATTTGATTGACTTACCCGGTAAGAATCCTCAAATTCTGTATTAAATATTTTAATAGGGCTTTCATGTGGCAAACAATTTAAATCCCCCATTACCAAAATCTGCGAATACCCTATGCTCTTATTCTTTATTTGTTCGAGAACTAAATGAGCAGACTCTTCTCTTGATTTCTTTCCACGATGGTCAAAATGACAATTAAAGACGAAAATAGAATCTTCAGTTATTCTAGAACGAAAAGCACCATAGGTACATATTCGTTCCATTGATGCATCCCATCCTACTGAAACTTCATTCGGTGTTGGAGACAACCAAAAGGTAGTTGTTTCAATAAGTTTATACTTTGTAGTGTCATAAAAAATTGCCGAAAATTCACCTTTCCTTTTTCCATCATCTCTTCCTACTCCTACAAAATTGTAGTTATTTAAAGTAGAATCTAAATAGTTGACTTGATTATAAAGTCCTTCCTGTATTCCTAAAATACCAGGATGATAATACTTTATCATTTTTACAACTTCTAGTTTTCTGTTTTCCCAACTATTTTTTCCATCTTCTGAATTGTTATACCTAATGTTGTAAGACATAACGCTTGTTTGACAAAAGCAATCCGCAAAGTAAAGGAACACTACTATTGATAAAATTAAATTCCTTGCAAATTTTAAATTCATTTTATAATTACGATTAAGTCTTACGTGCAATATGCGTTTAGAAACATTCATTATGGTGCAGCAGATAATTATCCGTCATCCCAAATAACACAACAAATTTTCTAATCATTTCTTGTTTTAATAAATTGAAACATTTTGCTTCCATTGTTTGAAAAGCTTTGATTGTCTAATATGCCATCTTTCTGATAGTGAGAATGCATTTGTGCTATATTTCTTATTGTTGATTGCTTGCAAGGGGCTATACAATATACACATTGAAAGCTTACATGGCTCTGGACGTCTTATACAATGTTAGGATGCGCATTCATTTTTACGATTCATTGAGCACACTATTTTTCTTCACGTAAGATTTTTTCCATTTTTCGTCGTCTGGCCAGTTCATCTATTAATTTGTCTAAATATCTTACTTGTCGGGTTAATAGATTATCAATTTCCTCGATTCGATAACCACATATTACGCCTTTAATGAGGTGGGTATTTGGATGCAACTCTGATTTTTGAAAGAATGTTTCAAATGTAACTTTTTCATCTATTAGTTTTTGTATTTGAATTTTATCAAAACCAGTTAGCCATTCAATAACCTGTTGCAGTTCGTCTTGCGTTCTACCTTTTTTTTCAACTTTTGCCACGTAATGAGGATAAACTGAAGAAAAAGTCATTTTTGCTATTCGTTCATTGTGTTCTGCTGTAACTTTCATTGATAATATTTTGATTTAATTAATTCTAAGGGTATTGTCTTGTCCACAATCAGTTGACCTAAGTTACAACAAATGAAATAGGGTAGTCAACGAGCTACAAGTTTTGAATAAGGGAAAAATTGCTTTCTGATGATAAATGTTTTGTTGGTAGCTTTTAATTTTATCACTCTATTTATTCAAAGGCCCATAAGTTTTTGGTCAGATCTTTAAAAGCAGAAAACTACTATTTTTTTTGTAGCACATAAAGCTCTCGAGCATCTAGCATTCTCAGACTCTAAGAAAAAATAGATGCTCTATAAAAAACACATATTGAGAAGTTAAATAGTAATTAATTCGACGATTAGATGGGAAATCGAATAATTTTGCTTAATGTATGTGTAAATGTTATTTGAATATTCTGGATATCCTTTTTAATAAAAACATACTATATGGACAGTGTTGAGTCACTTGAAGAACTGATCGATAAACTTGATCAGTCAGATTTTTCCAATCTGGGAAAGATTATTAGACAAATGAATATTTCACCAAACGAGTTTGAATCCTATGCCTCTTGGGATAAAAAGGGATATACCCGGAATTGTATTAATCGGAACAATGAATATGAGTTGATTTTGCTCTGTTGGAGAAAAGGGGATACAACACCAATTCACGGTCATGGGGGTCAAATATGTTGGGTCTATCAGATAGAAGGACAGATGACAGAAATTCGTTATAAAAAAGATCGATCTGGTAATCTTATTGAAGCAAATAGAAAACATTTGAGTCCCGGAATGACAAGCTTTATGAGTAATAGTATGGGATACCATAAGCTAAATAATGACACAAATGGTCGCGCGTTGACTCTTCATATATATGTATCGCCAATTACTTCATGCGAAGTTTTTAATGAGATAAAAAAGGACTTTGAGTTTAAGGAATTAGAATATGATACTATACATGGAAACGCTTTTGCTGAACTTGAATAGATTATTGTATTCTAAAATTCTGTCATAAAATCATCTTTTCCTTGGATTTCTTACCCAAGACGACCACATCGTTTCTTCAAGATATGAAATCCAAATTTTATTATAAGTGTAATGCTAGGGAGGAGCATCGGTGGTTTGCTCATTTTTAGCGTAAGCAAACTAATTACAGTTCGTTTTTACGTATTTACTTAATTTCTCACCTTTCATTAATTCTAAATCACAGTTTAGTTCTATAGCTTTTATAAACTCTAAACATGCCTGTTCAATGTGTCCTGATAAGTAAGAAATTACTCCTTTGTTTTGTAGGTCTTCAAACCAAAGTGGACAATAAGTGAATAAAATTAAGTTACACTTTTAAAAGTTAAATTGAAATATTTTTGTCTGCGTTTTTTAAATGTTTTGTGTTTACATAATTTTCTTCTCTTCAGTTTTTCTTCTTTTAATCCATAATAAACATCTGCTGGTGTCAAGTTTTGTAAAGATTCATGATATCTGTGATGGTTATAATATTTTACAAATTGTGAAAGAGGAAAACTCAATTCACCTGGGCTGTAATAATGATCCAGTTTAATTACATTTTTCATCGTTCTGTGATACCTTTCAATCTTGCCTTGCGTTTGAGGATGACCAGGTCTTCCTCTCACATGTTTAATTTTGTAATCATCCAAATAAGAGCTCAACTCTTGACTTAAATAACAAGATCCATTATCAGATAATAACTTAGGCGGTTTATTCAAATTTACATTTGGATGGTTTAATGCCTGATTCAAAGTATTTTTTACATCAAGGGTTTTCATCGTTGAGCACAACTCCCAACTTATAATGTACCTAGAATAATCATCTAATATAGTCGATAGGTAATACCATCCCCAGCCAATGATTTTGAAATAAGTAAAATCAGTTTGCCACATTTGATTGACAGTTGTTGTTTTGTCTTTAAATTCATCTGCGGCAGATATCAGATCATAATGAGGAGGGTTTATCAGTCCAGCAGATTTCAATATTCTGTAACCACTGCTTTCGCTTATAAAGTATTGATTCTCATCAGTATACCTGCAAGCCAATTCTCTACAAGAAAGCTCTGAAACTTCCAGTGCCAGATTCAATATATTAGACCTGATCCGATCAGGAATCTTGTTCCAATAGTGCTTCCTTGTACTTTTCTTTTCCTCTAATCCTACAATTCCATTTTCCCGATATTTCTTATACCAGTTGTAAAAGGTTGATTTGTGAATACCAATTTCCTTGAGAGTTCTTCTAACACTCCATTCGGATTGCTCAACCAGCCTAATCAGTTCCATCTTTTCTTTTGCTGTAAATCGCATATACTTCTTGAATTTTATTTTACTCCATTCAAGCTTTTTTTAAGCACACGATTTTTTAGAGTAAGTTCTGCTACTACCTCTTTAAGGTCTTGATTTTCTGTCTTTAGATGTTGAACTTCTGAAGTATTGGCTTCACGTTCTGTGTCTCCCTTTAAACGTTTCTTCCCTGCTTCCATGAAATCTTTACTCCACTTATAATATAGTGGTTGTGAAATCTCTTCTCTTCTACAAAGAGAAGCAACACTTTGTTCTCCTCTTAATCCTTCAATGACTATTCTAATCTTTTCTTCTGTAGAAAATTTACGTCTTGTCCTTCTTTTTACATCTCGGACATAAGATTCTGCTGATTTGTTTTTCTTGTTCATAATAAAGTGAATTTAATAGTTATGTATAACTTAATTTTATTCACTTAATGGTCCACTTTTATTTGACGATTTACACTTACACCAAATCTGAGTTGACAATCATCTATATTTTGTCAAATGGCAACACGATTCATTAATAATAAGACAGTTCGTTGGTAAATTTGACAAGTTTAATTATACATCTAATACAAATATTTATATTTTAGGGCTTTGAACCAATTTTTATTAACTGACATACTTATTTTAGAAAAAGAAGTTATCATGCGAAAGATCGTTCTTATTTGTTTTTTAATGCTAGGAATTAGCTTTTTAGGATTCTCAGATTTAGCTGCTCAAGAAGCTGCAGGAGGTGAGTCCGGTGGGGTTTTTCAAATTCTCAAAGAGAAATTTATTGAAGGGGATTGGAAATTCATGAGTTTGGTATTAATTACCTTGATACTTGGCCTTGCATTTTGTATTGAAAGGATTATTACATTAAACATAGCTACAACCAATACTTCCAAATTATTAAGTAGTATTGACCAGAAACTAGCTGAAGGTGATCTTGATGGAGCACAAGAAGTTGCTAGATCAACTACTGGACCAACAGCAAGTGTTTTATATGAAGGTTTAAGGCATGCTCAAAGCGGGCCTGAAGCTGTTGAAAAAGCAATTGTTTCATATGGATCTGTACAAATGGGTCTTTTAGAAAAAGGTCTAGTTTGGATTTCGTTATTTATTGCAATTGCACCAATGCTTGGTTTCATGGGAACTGTAATAGGTATGATTCAAGCCTTTGATAGAATTGAAGCTGTAGGTGATTTATCTCCTTCTGTAGTTGCAGGGGGTATTAAAGTAGCCTTATTAACAACAGTATTTGGTCTAATTGTGGCGATTATACTTCAGATATTTTACAATTATATAGTTTCTAAGATAGATGGAATTGTAAATAAAATGGAAGAAGCCTCTATAGGTCTTGTAGATGTAATGGCTAAGAATGGCCTATTTAAGTAACAGTTAATACAATAACAATATGTATAAGTTATTAACACAAAAAGGTCAATTGTTTGCGCTACTCCTTGGAGTAGTCAGTATAGCTGTTGCCTTATTGTCTATAATAAGCGGAATTAATGGAGCAGGTTACAGTACTTCTGATGACTTAAATGCCATCATGAAGAGTAATCCAGAAGCTTCTTTTAATTTCTTTAACCCCGCCATAACGATTGTTCTTATTCTTGTCGTAATTGCACTAATTGCCTGGATAGCATTTAGTTTGTATGGTTTGATAAGTGATCCTAAAGGGTCAATGAAATTCCTACTTGGGTTTGCTGCAGTTCTAGTACTGTTTTTTATTATGTATTCTACTTCGGATGCTGAATCAAGTGGAAGGATTGGAATGCTAGTTCAAAAATTCGATGTCAATGACACCGTTTCAAAGTTAATAGGTGGAGGGGTCAAAACTGCCGTTTTAGGCATAGGAGTTGGATTTGTTTCAGCTGTGGTATTGGAGATATATAATTTGTTCAAATAATAAGTCTGTACCGATATGGCTAAGAAAAGCGCAAGAGATCGAATGTCTAATGAAATCAATGCTGGCTCGATGGCTGATATTGCTTTTTTATTACTTATTTTCTTCCTTGTTACGACGACAATTGATGTCGATAAAGGAGTATTGGTTAAACTACCACCTTGGTCTGAAGAACCACCTGAGGTTGAGAAAATGAAGACAAGGAATGTTTATTCGGTTTTAGTAAATGCACAGAATCAATTATTGGTTAGAGGAGAACCAGCAAGTGTTGAAACTTTAAAGGATAATACAAAAGAATTTATTATTAATCCGAAACGACGTGAGGATATGGCTGAGCATCCTACCAAGGCCATTATCTCAGTGAAGAATGATAGAGGAACGAGTTACAAAACTTTCCTTGAAGTTTATAATGAGCTCAAAGCAGCCTATAATGAATTAAGAAATGAAGAGGCTCAAAAAAGGCACGGAAAAGAATTTCAATTTTTAGGTAAAGACCAACAGAGAGCTATTAGAGCTGATATTCCTTTGGTTATTTCTGAAGCGGAACCAACTAATTTTGGTGAAGAAAAATAAAATCTAAATGGGAAAATTTTCTAAAAAAAGAGGAAAGTCTACTCCGGAAGTAAATACAGCTTCCCTGCCTGATATTATTTTCATGTTACTTTTCTTTTTTATGGTAGTAACTGTACTAAGGGATTCTGAATTAAAAGTAACCAATAATGTACCTCATGCTACTGAATTGACTAAACTTGAAAAGAAATCCTTAGTCAATTACTTATACATTGGAAGACCTTTAAAGCAGTATCATGCAACATATGGTACAAAACCCAGACTTCAGCTTGGAGATAAATTTTCAGTTGTAGCTGATATTCCATTGTTTCTTGAAAAACATAGAAGTTCGGTACCTGAAAATCAAAGACCAGGAATTAATTCTTCTCTGAGAGTAGATGGAGATGTAACAATGGGAATTGTGGGTGATGTAAAGACTGAGCTGAGAAAAGCCGGTCAGCTGAAAGTAAATTATTCAGCTAAATCAAAATCTAAATAATAATTTTAAGATATATTATTGAATACTGAAGCTGATGTAATTTACATCAGCTTTTTTTTATCGTAACCTATCCATTGATTTAACTGTCTTGTCATCTTTCTTAATGAAATGATTAGATAAGATAAAAAGTATCAAAATAACTGCTGGAATATACAATCCAAGCTGGTCTTCTATTTGAGAATCTTGCATTAGATCGGCATTACTATACACTAACCAGAATGCTACAATCGCTAAAAACAGGCTACAAATAATCCCTATATACCCTAATCTGAGTTGTAGGCTTCTATTTCTGTAAAGAAATATCGAAATGAGGGCCAAACCACCGCCAATTATTGATAAAGAGAGTAAAACTGTGTGGTCCTGAACTGAAAACATTTTGTCTTCAAAAAATGGACTTACCGCAATATCACTTAAAGCAAAAGGTACTTTAAACAGACTTCCGAATGAAAGTGCAGCTAATAAGAGGAATATCGATTGAATTCTTTGGATCATGCTATAAAATTTAAGTTCAAATTTATAGTTTGGAACGTTCTCATCCAAGTATAATGGGATATGTATGATTATTTGAGGAAATAAGAGCGTATTGAATTTTATCTTTTTGATTGTGGAAAATTCATGGCTTATATTATATTATTCATTTATTAGTAAAAAAAAGTTTTTTAAAATACCTTTTGGATATCGATAAATTGATAAAAAGCTATTTACATTTGTCTTATAGATTCCCCCACTTTTAGTTTTCATTTCTAATTAATCTGAACAAGTCTCTGTATAGAGCTTGGTCTCTATATAGAGACAACATTACTTAATTTATTAACCAAAACTTAAACCCATGTTGTGGACCGATTTAATGAGTAAGGTTGACAGGATACCAATAATTGTATTTTGTTGTGCTTTACTTTCGATGGTTTCGCTAGGCAATTTGATCGCCGGTGAAGACGCCACGCTCCCAGTTTTAGTTTGTGATGACCAGATTAATGTCTCACTAAATGGAAATTGCGATGCAGTAATTACTGTTGGAATGGTTCTGGAAGGTGAAAGCGCCATTCCTGGATTTGATCCAAGTAATTATGACATTGATATTGAAGGGGTACCTGATAATATCATCTCTCAAGTGGGGATCTATACTGTAACTATTACAGAAAAGAATCCTCCATTTACTCCACCTCTCAACAGTTGTTGGGGACATATATTGGTAGAGGACAAATTAGCTCCTCAAATAGATCCCGATTCATGTGATTGTCCTGAAGGAAATGATAATCCTGATTGTGTTCTTCCATTGCTCTGCGATGAGTTAGCACAAATTCTTGATGGAAATATTAATGTTCCTATGCCAATTGTTATTGAAAATTGCACAGATATCACGACTACATTTCGAGATGAAATTTCCGAAAATGGAAATTGTAGTGAAACTGTTGTAAAAAGAATTTGGATTTATACCGATGGTGGAGGTAACAAGGTTGAATCTTGTCCATTTTATTACAAGATTATTCCAATTACATTAAATAGCAATGTACAAGGGCCTAAGAAAAATGTTCATTTGGAGTGTGGAGTAGGAACTACACCTCAGGATATTTATAACTTTTATACGGCCAAATATCGTGAAGATTATCCATGTGATGATGGTTCTGGTATTTGTGATCCAGCTAGTTATAATTATGATCCTGATCATGTGGCCGCTTATGAAAAGGCTGTTCATGATTATGGAATTATGTTTTCTTATCCTTCTGTTCATGGATTACCTCTTATCAATCATATTTGTAATACGGCAACTACCTACACAGATGTATTAATACCAATATGTAGCACTGAACCGGCGTGTTCTCAGAATGCAAAGATTGTAAGAGAGTGGAAAATTTATGATTGGTGTAGTACTATTATTGAACCAATCGAGTTCACACAAATAATTAAAGCTTCAGATCACACTCCACCTAATCTATATGTAAAAGATTTTCAGGTATCAGTGGATCCTTGGGGTTGTAAAGCAACCATCTATTTTCCGGATCCTGTTCATTTAACTGATAATTGTTCTTCGTATGTCAGATATGAGGTAACACCAGCTTATGGATATGCAGGAATAGAAGTTCATTATAGTTCAGATAAAGGATATTACGCGCATAATGTTCCTACAGGTGTCTATCAATTCTTTTATCATGCTTATGATTGTTGTGATAATGTAACTTCTGCTGGTGCTTATGTTACTGTAATAGATGGGACACCACCGGTAGCCATTACAAAACAAGACATTGTATTGTCTCTAATACCGAATCCATATAGCGATTCTATTAAAGGATTAACCAAGATATTTGCAGAAAGCGTAGATAATGGCTCTTTTGATGGTTGTGGCCCAGTTAAACTGGAAATTCGAAGAGATTCTGATTATTGTGGATTTTTAGGAAACACAACTTTTAATGATGATTATCACAGTCATGATTCTGAATTTGATCCAGATAATGGAAGGTATGTAACATTTTGTTGTGATGACCTTGTTGACAATGGAATAGACGCGGATGGTGACGGAAATATTGATTATGCGCAAATCAAAGTGTGGCTGAGAGTTTGGGATGATGGTGATGGTGATGGATACTTTGGAACGTATGGCGATAATTACAGCGAAGTATGGTCTTTTATAAGACTTGAAGATAAATCAAGACCTACTATCTATTGTCCTCCGGATATTACTATTCATTGTGATGTAGATGAAAATGATCTATACAAGGTTGGAGAAGCGCATGCTTATGGATCTTGTGGAGCAATGGCAACAGATTATGTGGACATATTCAATGATATGACTTCATGTAATATCGGAACGATTACCAGAAAATGGTTTGTTGTTGGTTATCCAGATGAATATTGTTATCAATTAATCAAAAAGACTGGTGACTATTATGGTCCGCCAGTAATATATTTTCCTGGAGACACAGTAGTAGACTGCACGGACTTAATAGATGAAGTTCCAACATGGTCTGCTGGAACTTGTGATTTACTTGCATATAGTGTTGAGCGAGATACCTTTTATTTTCAAGATGGTGCTTGTTTCAAAATAATAAACTATTGGACAGTAATTGATTGGTGTGTATATGATCCGAGTGATCAGATACATAACAATGGCGTATGGAATGATATACAAACTGTAAAAATTGTAGATGAATTTGCTCCATCAATAGATGGATGTATTGACAACTCCTTTTTTGCAGACGATAAGAACGATCTAGATAATGATGGAATTATTTGTGAAAATAATTCAATTGTATTAACTAATTCTGCTACCGATAACGGAGACTGCGCAAGTAATTGGTTGCGTTGGACTGTGCAGATAGATTTATATAATGACTGGAATGGGATAGAAGGAAGCTATGATTATCTTTTCACTAGCTCCGCCCCTGTCTACAGTCCTTATTATCTCGCACATACTTCTTCGGGAGAAGAAGTAAGCGTTACGTTGCCTGAAGGAGTTCTCGGAAGTATGGCAAATCATAGAGTTGTATGGAAAGTGTCTGATGGATGCGGAAATATAACTACATGTACGACATACTTTATGGTTGTTGATAATATTCCCCCTACGCCTTACTGTGTTAATCTAAGTACTGCTCTAATGGAAGATGGTGAAGTTGAAATATGGGCTTGTGATTTTGATCTTGGAGCATTTGATAATTGTACAGAAAACGAAAATTTAAGATTTACATTTAGCGATGTATTACCAGAATTTGATCCAGCTTTTGATCCTGGAGTGAAATGTTCTTCAATGATATTTACTTGTGATGATTTGATTTCCTCAGGAGGTTCAGTTATTACAGTTGATGTGTATGTTTGGGACGAAAAGAATAATTATGATTATTGTTCTGTGTTCTTGACATTAGTTGATAATCAGGAATCCTGTGAAGATATTGGCTCTAAGCCCACAGCTCAAATTGGTGGTACTATATTGACAGAAAAAGGAGATTTTGTTGAGAAAGTTGATGTTAGCATCCTTAGTACTCAACCTGAATATCCTAAGAATACAAGCACCGATGCCTCAGGACATTTTATGTTCGACAATAATAATATGTATCAAGATTATCAGCTAGAAGCTGAGAGAACCGATAATCCATTAAATGGGGTCAGTACTCTTGATTTGGTTTATATTCAGAAACACATATTAGGACTTGAGCAATTAGACAGTCCGTACAAACTGATAGCTGCCGACATAAACAGTGATGGAGATATCAGTGCAATTGACTTACTTGAATTGAGAAAACTAATTCTTGGTATCAATAATAATTTTCCAAACAATAAGAGTTGGAGATTAGTTAAGGAATCTTCTATTGATAATGTAGCTTATCCATGGAATTATACTGAATTGAGATTTATTCATGATTTGGATAATAACATGATGCAAGAAGATTTTATTGGTGTGAAGATTGGGGATGTCAATGAAAGTGTCCAAGCGAATTTTAGAGCTCAAAATGATGAAAGAAGGATTGACGAGCCTTTAGAGATTCAATTTGATGATATGAGCTATAAAGCGGGGGACATTTTTGAAATGAAACTCGATATCGAAAATCTGAATTCTTTATCAGGGATTCAATTTACCTTGAACACAAAAGGATTGACTGTTCTTTCTGCTAGTTCAGACAATGTTCAAATGTCTGAAAAAAATATTGCTATGATAGATGATGAGCTCACTACATTATCATGGAATACAGAAAATCGAATCCAAGGAACAGAGTTTATAACTTTGCTTCTGAAGGCGACTCATTCAGGACAATTGAGCAATACTGTATCAATCTCATCTGACATCACATCTGCTGAAGGATATGTAGGAAGTGAAAATCAGATATTCCCCTTAATACTAACCGGCCGTAATAATTCTGAACACGAATTTATTTTATACCAGAATAACCCAAATCCATTTAATGGATCAACCGTTATTGAATTTTATTTACCGAAGAATATGAAGACGAACTTAAATATTTTTGATGTAAATGGAAGAGTTCTCTGGTCCACTAACAAAGCTTTTAACAAGGGATTGAATAGGATTTCAATTTCCAGGGATGATTTGAATACGAGTGGCATCTTTTACTATAGATTAGATGCTAGTCAATATTCTAGTACCAAAAAAATGATCATTCTTGATTAAAATTTTATTCTACGAACTCAATGAAGGGCTGTACTTTTAAGTATGGCCCTTTTTTTATGTTAAATAAATATGAAAGTTGACTACTATGAATTTATATTACCTTATTTAGTTCGTACTTTTGAACAGCTTTATTAAATTATGAGACTTAACATTCTTCTTTTAGTACTATTTTTTACCAGTCAGATCGTAGGGCAAGAATATATGACCAGAACTGGTCATGTCAATGTAGAATCAAGAAATAAATTCAAAGATATAATTGCTGATAATTATCAAATTATCAGTGTGCTGAATGCCCAATCAGGATCTATTAGTTTTCAAGGATTAATCAGATCGTTTGAATTTAAAATGGGAGCAATCGACAGAGCAGTGAACAGTAAAAACCTCAACGTCAGTGCTCACCCGAAGATTAGTTTTGACGGTAGAGTTGTAAATTTCAAAAGGATTGACTTTAATAAACCGGGAAGTTATAATGTTAAGGTTAGAGGTAATCTTTACATCTGGGATGAGAAAAGGGTTACGGTTGCAGATGGAGTAGTAGAAGTAGGTAAAGATGGAATCCTTAAGGCGACTTCAACCTTTGTTATGAGGATTGAAGAACAAAGCGTTAATAAACTGAATGATTTGATGCGAAAGAAACTTCCCGATGTTCTAAATATTAATACGAACACCTTAGGTATAAGCAGAGATATACTAATTAATTTGGATCTTACATATAAGCGAAAATCCCGCTAGCACTTATACTTGAAAATCACATTATGAAAAAACTCTTAAGAATTCTATTGACCTTTTTAGTAATAATCGTGATCGCTTATTTTGTTTTTCTTAATCTTCCAAAGGCTAGCATAAAAAATAAGCCAGCAGAGTTCCAGCTGACGGCGGAGTCTTTATATTCAGATTTTGAATCCAATGAAAAGAAATCTAACAGGCTCTATATTGGTAAGACCATTCAAGTGAAGGGGATTATTGGTACTGTAGAACAGGATGGACAGGGAGCAACAGTTATTTTTCTTGAAAGTGAAAATGATTTTGGTGGTGTATTATGTACATTGGTTAATGGAGAGGAATCCAAACTTGATAAATTTAAGTCTGGAAGTGAAATAACGATTAAAGGGCTATGCACGGGTATGCTTATGGATGTCGTGCTTAATAAATGTATCATCATTTAGCCAAGACTCATTCATGTACTTTGCTGATCACATCTTAAAATTTTACTCAAGTCTGGATAAGAATTGGTCCTTACCAGACGGGATATCAATTTTATTCCCTTTTGAAGATGAACAAGTAAAGATTGTAATGAGCAATTTTTATTATAAATACTACAGCGACCAAAATCCAAGATATTTTCTTTTTGGAATAAATCCTGGAAGGTTGGGAGCAGGAATGACAGGAATTCCTTTTACTGATCCGATACATCTGGAGGAAAAATGTAACATTCAACATGGCATTGACAGAAAACATGAATTGTCTTCACTATTCATCTATGAGATGATCGAGTACATTACGACCATCGAGGAGTTTTACAATAAGTTTTATATAAGCTCTATATGTCCATTAGGATTCACTAAGGATGGTAAAAACTATAATTACTATGATGATAAGGTCTTATTTGAAACCGTAAAACCCAGAATAATTGAATCTATAAAGCAGCAAATAGAATATTATTGCGAAAAAGATAAAGCCTTTAGTTTAGGACAAGGTAAAAATCACAAAATCTTCAAAGCTCTTAATGATCAACACAAATGGTTTGGTGAGATAATTCCATTACCACATCCGAGATGGGTTATGCAATATAAGAGAAAGAACAAGAGTATATTTTTAGATGAATTTGCCAGAAAGCTAGAAATGTTTTAAAATTCACCACCTTCAAAATCACCTTGATCTTGTCTAGAATCTCTATTGCCAGATTTGTTTTTCTTTTGATTAATTCTATAACTAAAGGTAAGTGTTGAAGATCTACTTCGCCATTGAAATTTACTTTTTTGAAAGAAGTCATCAAGAAGTGTTATTCCATTCCGTTTTCTACTATTGAATAAATCTCGAACACTAAGGGTAACTGTCAATTTATTGTTCAAAAAATCTTTGCTCCAGCCAATATCCAATGAACCGGCAGCTTTTCTGCTGCCTTGAGAAGTTTCTCTTGGTCCTCTATAATTCGTGCGAATTTGGAGATCGGACTTCCAAAAAGTAAACCTAGCAGTTAAACGCCCATTCCAAGTTATGTTATCAGTTTCATTTTGAGTAAAATCATACTGATTGATAAACGCATCAATTCCTTCATCAAAGTCTCGAACAACTTTATAATAATTATAAACAGCATCAAAGGTTTCAGCATTATCAACTGATAATTGGTTTCTGAAAAGATTCCAATTTGCATCTATCCTTAACCATGTCAATCCGCTATATGAAAAGGAAATGTCTAATCCATAATCATCAATTTGACCAATATTTAAAGGGACTCTTAATGTTGTTCCTTCAAAGTTGTCAACAGCCAATATTCTTTGAATGGAAGCATCTGTGGATCGATAGAAAATTGAACTGCTTAATGAAAAATTATCTAAATATAGAATTTGCCCCAACTCGTAAGAATCTGTGAATTCAGGATTTACATTAGGATTACCACTGTAAAAGTTCCTATTATCAGAGAAGGTGAAGAAAGGATTTAGGTCCCGAAATCGAGGTCTTCTGACTCTTCTGCTATAGCTAATCTGAAGTGCATTTTTATCATTAAAGTGATAATTAAAGTGTCCACTTGGGAAGAAGTTGAAAAAAGTTCTTTTGTTTTCAGCTCCATCTTCAGATTGTAATAATCTAGTATTTATCATAGAGTGTTCACTTCTCACGCCCAATTGAAATCCAAATTTATTTAAAGTGTTGCCATAGATAAAATACGCGGATTGAATATTTTCGTCATATATGAAATTATTGCTAAGCCCATCGGCGGAAATCCAGTTACTTTCAACAAAATCTTCTACAAGGAAGTCGTTTTTAATTTCACGAAGTGAACTTTGAATTCCTGTTTCCCATTTATGATCTTTACCGAGAGGATGAACATAATCTGCTTTAATTAACCAGGTATTATCTCCTTCATCATTATTGGACCTTTGGTTGACAGTGGGAATATTTTGAAATGCAAATCTATTTTCAAAAAGGGAAGATTCTATTTCTGATTTGTCACGATATTGAATAACTGCATTTAGATTATGCTCTCTGGAGCTAAATTCTTTCCTATAATTCAAACTATATTGAAGATTGGTTTCATCTTCGATTTCATCATCGGTTCTCGATGTAATATTATCCAGATTGTCTTGAGAAAGTGAGTTTTCAAAATCATCAAAAGAAATCGATCTTAATTCATCCAGATCTTTTGTCCAAGATTCGGGAATTGAAAATTCAGATGGAATAGCTATATAGTCTCTATACTCAATTCGCGCTAAATTGTCTTCGTCAGATTTCCTATACAGTAAAGAAGCTGTTAGTTGTTCTTTTTCATTTATAAAATAGTCTGCGCCAAATCGAACACTGTTAGAAATACTATTTCTGTCCTGTTCTCTATTTTGAATTGAGATCTGTCGAATATCAGTATCCAGGTCTGAATCATAGAGAAGTTGATCTTGAATTGTAGAACCACCACCAGGTCCAGAGCGATAATTCAAACCATAATTTACAAACCAGTTTAATTTGTTTTTCCGATAGTTCAGATTTGCAGATATACCTGCATTTTCTGGGTATCCGCCACTAAGATTAATTGCGCCATTAAATCCTGCAGCCTGATTTTTTTTCAGGACGATATTTATAATTCCTGCCATTCCTTCAGCATCGTACCGGGCTGAAGGATTGGTGATAACTTCTACCTTTTCAATAAGGTTGGACGGTATACTTCTTAAGCCATTAGCATTACCTACACCGGCCAGGCTAGATGGTCTTCCATCAATAAGTAATCTCACTCCATCGCTTCCGCGCAGACTTACATTTCCGTCTATATCAACGGTTACTGATGGAACGTTATCGAGCACATCTTCTGCTGTCCCTCCTTGATTGGCCAAATCCTTACCTACAGTAAAGACCTTTTTATCCAATGAAAAGCTTGTTTCTGATCTTTCCGCAGTTATTTCAATATCATCAAGAACTTCACTTTCTTGATCTAAGATTAATGTACCGAGGTCGATTTCACGGCCTCCTTCAGGAATTGGAATGGGGTCTATGCGTAAAGTTTTGTATGAAATAAAATCAATTTTAGCATACATTTCTGTTCCGGAAACTTCAAAAATAAATGAGCCATTTTCATTAGTCAGACCACCGCCTAAAACTGAGGAATCCAACTTGCTATATATAGCAACCGAAGCATATTGTAATCCTTGATTAGTAATATCATCTATTACACTACCTTTTATCAGTAATTTGTCTGGAGATTGATTCCATTTACCTTGCTGAGCCTGAATATTAAGACTAAGAATAAGGAACAAAAGAGGAAAGGAAAATTTGTATTTCATAGATTATCTTTGGCATCTTAGTGATGATAAAGCAAATATGGTGTTATAATCAGGAATATTAAGCAGATTACATGTCGTTGACATTCAATTAACATTTATATATGGAAGATTCAAAACCATTTATATTTCTGACATCAGAGAGCGATCCCCTTATATTAGGATTGATCAAATCAAGATTTAATCAAGAGGGATATACTTACAATATACTTGATGAAGAAATCTCATCAATTTATCATCTTCCGACATTAGATGCAAGGATTTTTGTTCACGATGATGACTTTGCAGAAGCTAAGTTAGTTTTGAGTAGAATCCGTAAATCAATAAATGAGGAAGTTGTGGACGGTGATTACAGGGAATATGATCATGGAGATATTGAATATGAAAGGCAAATTCGTGAAAATGGGTTGAATATTAAGACTTCAAATTCACGAAATATTATACTTGTGTTATTTCTTATAATAATTGTATTCTTATTAATTATTCTTACGTTATAAAAATCAGTTTAAGCAGTCCACATGAGGAAATATATTATCGTTTATCTTTCAATACTTTTTCTTTCTTGTTTGTCAAGTCAGGTAAGAAACCAATCCAATCCTGAGATTCCTATTATTATTGAACAAAGTCCACAAGAATATATTTTAACTCAGATTAATAATTTAAGATCAAAGGGGTGTAAATGCAAAGGAAAGTACTTGAAACCCGTAAAAACATTAAGCTGGAATGATTTATTATATAAAAGCGCCTATAAGCATGCTAAATCAATGTTTGAAGACGACTATTTCTCACATTATTCTCCTGACGGGAAGGATATAGGTGACAGATTGGATGAAGTTGGTTATAAATGGCAATTTGCAGGTGAAAATCTCGCTGAAGGTCAAAAGAATTTTGAAGAAGCGATGCATGATTGGGTTGTTAGTCCAACGCATTGTCTCATGCTTATGAATCCTGATATGGAAGAAGTTGCGGTGGCCAAGTATAAAACTTATTGGGTCCAACATTTTGGCAAGCGAATGCCAAAGAATGCAAAACGTGTAGGACGTAAAACCTCAACTGGCGATTAATAAAAGTTTTGAAATCGAAGAATTACATATTATTTCTAGCTATTATTTTATGTCAACTGATTCAGACAGGATTATTTTCACAGGATCCTGAGGAAAAAGCTGAACAATTAATTGTCAAGAACGCTGACAACTTTATTGTTGAAAGAATTGATGGTAAGGATGTACAATATTTTAGAGGGAACGTGAGATTGGTTCAGGACAGCACTTTCATGTTTTGTGATTCGGCAAAAATTATTGAAAATCAACTTACTGCAACTGATGAAGTGATTATCATTCAGAACGACTCAATCCAGATATTTTCAGATTCCCTTTATTATGATGGCGACTTAAAGTTTGCAGAACTTTTTTATGGAGTGGTATTACAGAATCTGGATAAACAGCTATTCACTGAATCTTTGTTATATGACCTTAATACAAAGCAAGCTAGTTTTAGAGATACTGCTATTTTAAAAAGAGGGACAATGACATTAAGTAGTATAGAAGGAAAGTATAATATGGATACCAAATTGGCCTTCTTTTATAATGAGTTGGTAATAATTGATGATGATTTTGAACTAAATGCCGATTCTATCCTATATGATATTGAAATAGATAGGGTATATTTTCTCGGACCTACTTATATTAAACAAGATGGTAAGAAGATCTACTGTGAAACCGGATATTATGACCTGGAAAATAAGGAAACATATCTTGAGCAAAACGCTGTTGTCAGGGAGAATAAGACTGTAACAAAAGCTAAAACGATTTACTATTCTTCAAATGATAGTCTGATTAGACTTGCAGGAGATGCGTTTGTTGAGGATTCACTTAGTGTTACAACGGGAGATCTAATAATTGTTGATGATAAAACCGGAAATGTATCAATCCTGGGGAATGGATATTATAAAAATGAAAAGCGCACTTTGGTTGGTCCTGAAATAAATTATAACAAAAAGATCGAAGACCTAAAATTATACGGTAGATCACAAATAGGAGACGATAAGGGATATATGCTTGCTGATTCTATCGAATACACAAAAAGTGATGATTTCGGGTGGGCAATAGGTGAAGTAATCTGGATAGACACATTAGAAGACCGGACCTTACAGTCTGACAAAATGTACTTTAGAGATAGCAGCTCATATTATAAAGCTGTTTCTGTTGATAAAAGACCATTGTTTAAGCAAATAGTCGACGAAGATACCTTGTATGTGAGTGCTGATATCTTAAAGAGTGGTGAATTGGAAGATTCTACTCAATATTTACAGGGGATTAGAGATGTAAAAATTTATAAATCTGACTTTCAGGCTGTATGCGATTCATTGTATTACTCATCCAGAGATTCAAATTTTATACTTTATTTTAATCCGATTTGTTGGTCAGATACAACACAATTTTCAGGAGATACAATTATCATTAGTTTAAAGGATGGATCGATTTCCGAAATTCAAGCTCAATCAAACGGATTTATACTGAATAAAATATCAGTCAATTATTACAATCAAGTTAGTGCAAGAAATATCCACTCTTATTTAGATTCAAATGCATTAAAACGTATGGATGCTATTGGAAATGCAATGTCAATCTATATGGTCAAAGATGAGGACGATGCATATATAGGTTCTGACAAAACAGAATGTAATGATATGAGTTTTTACTTTGCAAATGATTCTCTGGATCGCATAAGCTTTAGAGATAAAGCTGATTCAGAGTTTGTTCCTATGGATATTGTCAAACAAGAAGATCTGTATCTGCAAGGATTAAACTGGCAGGTCGATTTACAACCTAATGATCCGGATGAAATCAGAAAATTATCTGCTACCAGTATAACTGTAAAAGACATTAAGACTGAAAATGAAGAAGAATTTGAGAGTAGCGTATTGGATATATTAAATTCAGAAATGAAAGGTGATTCTCTAAGATTAGAATCAATAAACAAGACAGAGAGCAAAAAGAAAAAAAAGAACTGATACTTTGCAAAGATTTTTAATAAGAGATGATTGTGCTTAATTCAATGAAAATATTTTTCCTGATTGTAGCTATGACAACGATGGCGTTAATACCTTTAATCAATGCTCAGGAAGAATACATGCGAGTTTTTGAAGAGGCGAATACAGATTATCAAGAGCAAGAATATGATCTTGCCATTGAGAAGTATGAATCTATAATTTCTGCAGGCAAGATCTCTTCAGATCTTTATTACAATCTTGCAAATGCTTATTACAACAATGGCAATTTATCAAAATCATTATTGAACTATGAAAGGGCCATTAAATTAAAATCCGGAGATCAAAAAATTCGACAGAATATTGAAATTGCCAGGAATGTTGTAAACAGTGATATAATAGAAGTTCAGGATTTCATTTTGTTAAGATGGTGGAAGACTTTCTCTTCATTATTTTCAACTTTTTCCTGGATGCTTATTCAGATAATTTTATGTGGCTTATCTCTTGGATCGATTTATTTTTGGAAGTATAAAGAAGATCCTAAACGAAAGTTACAAGGATTTATATCCGGGTTTATACTATTCATGGTGTTTTTAATTGCACTGTCTGCAGGAATTACTTCTCAGGAAATAAATCATAATGCCAATCAGGCTGTATTAATGGAGTCAGAAATGCTTAAAACAGGACCAGATAAAAGATCAAGTAATAGTTTACAATTGTCTGAAGGAGTAAAGGTAAAAATCGTTGATCAAATCGAGGAATGGTACAAAGTTCAACTCATGAATAAACAGGAAGGTTGGCTCGAAATTAGCAAAGTTGAGATTATATAAAAAAAAGAGCCTAATTGAATTAGACTCTTTTTAATAATTTGTGGTTTATGAAACTTATTCTATTATTCTTCTAATTTACCACCTTTAATCCTATTCTGCAATTCTTTTAGTTCATCCCATTTTCCATCGGCTGCTAAAGCGGCCTGCATTGCGAATGTGCTTGGATTAATGATTGCATATCTCTTTCCTGCGTTTTCAAGTATCTCTTGTAATTTTTCAATAGGGGATGCTGCCAAATCAGCAAAACTGTTAATACCAGCGGCATTAAAATGTTCAGCAGTTTTTGGACCTATACCTTCTATTTTTTTCAAATCATCGTCTCCTTTTGATTTTGGAGTTGATTTGGTTTTAGTCTCAGTAGCTTTAGGAGCTTCTTTTTTCTTCTTCTCTTCGACTGCTTTTGGAGCAGTATCTTTTTTTGCTTTAACCTCTGGTGCTGCTTTAACTTTTGCGACAGTCTCTTTAACTTCATCAAGAGAGGGAAGGATATTCACAAATAATCTTCCTAATCTTTTTCTTTTGAAATCTACAAATCCGTTGACTCTTGCATGTAGAGTAAAATCTTTACCCATGTAAACATTGTTTCCAGGATGAAATTTTGTACCTCTTTGTCTGACAAGAATATTTCCAGCTTTAGCATATTGACCTCCAAAAAGTTTTACGCCAAGTCTTTTACTATTACTGTCACGTCCATTATCGGTACTACCTACACCTTTTTTATGTGCCATTTTCTAAAAGTTTCTTTTTATGAATTATGCCTTGATTGAATCAACTTTAATTTTTGAAAAGGATTGCCTATGACCATTTTTCACTCGATATCCTTTTCTTCTCTTTTTCTTAAATACAATGATCTTGTCTCCTTTTACATGCTCCAGAACAGTGGCTTTTACTTGTGCTCCTTTGACTTGGGGTGTTCCTACATTAACCTTATCTCCATTCGAAGTAAGGAGAACATTGTCAAAATTCACTTTGTCACCTTCTTTGGCATCAAGTCGATGTACAAAAATTTCTTGATTTGATTCAACTTTAAATTGTTGTCCGGCTATTTCTACAATCGCAAACATCTAAATTAAATTAGGTTTAAAAAATTGGATTGCAAAGATATAATTATTATGGTGTAAATCAAATACAATTATGGCTTTGTTATGGATTGTTATCATCTTTGATTAATTCTCTTAAAACAATGGTTTTTTTGAACTTAACACCGTTTCTTATCAAGGTAAATCGGACCTTTTTCCCTTCTTTCCGTTGAAGTTTGTGAGAGATTGAAGAAAGGCTGTAAAAATTGGCCGGTAAAATACCTACACGCTTAATAATATCTCCTTTTCTAATACCTGCTTCTTCAGCCGGTGAGTTTTCTATCACGTCTTTTACATAGTATTTATTTAGTGCGCGTCCGAAAGCATAAATTATAAGCCCACTTTTGTCATATTTAAATCGCTTATTATAGTTTTTTCTAGGTTTTAGATAAATACTTTCTTTTATCAGATCAAGGAATATATGAAATCTGGATAAAATGGGGTTCCCTATCAGTCCATTCCGATTTTTATAAATACTTGAGTCAATGTTTACATCTACTTCCTGAAACGATGTAACAATATTTTTGAAAATGAAATCATCAGAAATCTTTAACTCCTGGATTTTGCTCAAGTAGCCCTCCAATTCGCCGCCTAAACCTTGTCCAAGATTTCCTCTTATAAAATTCTCTGGCAAAATTAAAGAAGGGTGGGTGTCCAGAAACAACAAGAATGGTAATGCCGCTCCTGAATCCAGAAGTAATTTCACATCTACGGTATCTCCTCCTAATGTTATTATTTCAGTATTGATATACGGCTTGTAATTGACTACTTCTAAATCAAGTTTGGTGTAACCATCTTTTTCAGTCGGAGCTTTGAATCTTTCTCTGTTATATAAAATTAATTGCTGTTTTAAGTAGTCAATTTCCAATACCAGGCCTCTGAAAAAGCGACTTCCAATAATGCCATCTATAGATTCACCGACCATTGATTGGAGATTTAAAAAATCATCTTCAAGGATAATCAGATCTCTTTTTACGGTTTTTGTCCCAGGAATGGAAATAGGAATTCCTCTTGATATTACAGCAAAAACTTCTTTATCGAGATCAGAACCCATTAGATTTATTCTTTTTTCATATTCAAATCCAAGAATATCAGAAATCTCCTTTTTGAATAGAATAACATGTTCAGCTCCTGTATCAAGTATAAAAGTTAGGGGGAGGATATTGTTAAGTTTAACTTTGATTAAAATAAAGCCATACGAATATTCAAAGTTGATTATATGTTTGTCTTTATGATTTAATAACTCAAGTCCAAGAACTTGAGCATGGCCTTGACCTGCATAGAGAAGTGCGAAAATAACTATGCAAAATTTTAAAAATATGTGTTTGTATATACTCAAGGTCCTTGTAGTTATTACTGTCTAAATTATGATAATTTAGATTGGTATTCTGTAAAAAGACCCAACAGCAGCAAAGATGTCGGGATCGATAATTCGTTTATAATTTATTCTTAAATCAGCCCTCTGTATTATGATTTGCCCATCTGAAGCTTGAGCATTGTATTCACATGCTTAGCTATCACTTCCGTCTAATTCTTCTACCGGTTCTTCTTGAGTTTTTTTTAAGGAGAACACATATTGAGTGCGAGCATACAAAGTAATGCTAATGCAGCTATTGTAGCAATTAGCCATTTGAATATTTTAAATCCGATTTGTCCGTCTGCCTCAGATGTTTTTTCAGTATTTCCGGGTGTTCCAAAATGTGATTTATTACCGATGTTTCCTATTTCGGAAGAGGAAGTTGAATTTTCAATTACTTCAGAGCCTTTTGTTTCTATGTTATCGGCCTCTTTTGTAAAGGCATTAGAATTACCAACATTCAAATTTATAGCTTCAGCTTCTCCTTGTTCCAAGAATCCAAACCCCATATTTTTTGCAACAGATTCTGGTAGGTCCTTTATTATATACTTATTTTGAGAAGATAGCAGATCGATTAATCCGGGGGACTCAATATTATTTTCTTTGATTTGTTTTGATAGGACAGCCATTAAAAATGGAGCGGCCATTTTGACCAGAGAGGAGGCCACACTTCCTTTCAGACCGCTAAGCTCTGCCATATTATCTATCAGTTCTCCTGTTTTGCTTCCCAAAAGAAGATTTAAAACACCAGAACCAGAGTTTAGTAGTTTTGCCACATTAGTTGCACCTCCACTGAAGAGTTCGGATATATTATTCAGAAAATGCACATCTGTTCCGGATGCCATATCGAGAATTTTTTGAGCACCGTCTGCTTGTGTGGAAATATCTATCATTTTTCCCAATAAAGAAGGGAAGATTCCATTTAATACAGTGGAAATATTTGATTCAGGTACCCCAAGAAATGATGATGCCTGGCCGCTCAAAGAATCGATTACTTGATTTTTAACGATATCTAGTAAGTTCATAAATGTGTTATTAGAGTTAGATAGTTATTGAAACAGGAAAGTATTATAAATCTTCTTCGTATTATATATACAGTCTACTGGTAGAACAATAACGTAAAAATAAATTTTGACTTAAATAAAACCAATAGTCTATTGGAATACTATTATTATTTAATTAATATCACATAGACTTAAATCATTAAACAACTTCTAACATTCTCTCAGGATGAATAAATTTTCTAATAATGTGGAATTAATATTCCATCAGCTAAACTCTATTGCTGATCAAGAATCTAAAAACTTAGAAGACTTAATTAAGGTATTCAAACTTTTCTCTCTTTTTTATGAGAAAGTGAGTGAAAATGAATCCATTGGTTTTACGAGTTTATTTTCAAGGATTGCGTTTATTTCGGTCCGATATAATTTTCCTTCATCACTCATTTACTATAATCATTATTTCAGAAGAAAATTAGAATCTAGAGCGTTTGAAGAAACTGATATTTCTCAACTTTTTGACTTAGGCATTTATGTGATTTATAAAAATTCAAAAGTGCTGTATCCCGAAATGCCGGACTTTGTTATTTCAAAACCATCACTTCCAGAGATTTCATATGAAGCAAAACTCAATTTTACTCGGGTAATTCGTACTCATGTAATAGAACCAAAAGATAAAGAGGGCAGAATTACTTTTATAAGTGAAGATCAGGCACACATTAAAAAGTTAGCTATGCTTGATAATTCTGATCAATTAAAACAACTTGAAGCTGCGATAGTACACCTTAAGACTCCATTACCGGTCAACTTTATAGATGTTGAAATCAGTGAAGATGGTATGCACAGGCCAAAGGGAATCGTTCTTCTTCCGGATTATTTAATAGGAGTGACGTCAATATCAGAATGCTTCCAGTCGAACTCCAGCTTTGCTTTAAGTTATTTAGCTAGGAAGCTTGTGCCAACAAGTTCCAGTCTTCCAATTTTAATTGGGAATATTGTGAACTATCTCCTTGATGAAATAATTCATGACCCTAAGCTCAATTTTGATGATGTACTAAAAAATGTATTCCAAATTGCACCAGAGTTATTTTCAACGATGTCCGACAGTGAATTACGTCAAATGCTTTCAAAAGTCAAAGACCATTTTATAAACCTTAAGGAAGTTGTCAATAAAGAATTAAAAGAAACAGGAATTTCGAAAGAAAGTGCTTATCTGGAGCCTAGTTTTTATTCAAATGAATTTGGGCTATATGGTCGTTTGGATTTGTATCATTATAATGTTAATGAGAATCAATCTGATATTGTTGAATTAAAAAGTGGCAAATTATATAAATCAAATTCATATGGAATAAATGAAAATCATTACATCCAGACGCTTTTGTATGATTTGATAATTGAGTCACTTTATCGGGGTAAGGTCAAATCCAACAATTACATTCTTTATTCTTATTTGAATTCTCAGAGACTTAAATATGCTCCAAAGGTTAGGTCAAAGCAATATGCTTCTTTGTTAATCAGAAATGACATTGTCATGATCGAGCACATTTTGGCCCATCAGGATGATGAGAAATATGCATATTTATTGGATACATTGAATCCCGAAAAAATTCCATCAGAATTCACTTTTGTGAAAAGAGATGCACAATTTTTTTTCACAGCATATAGTAAGCTAGAGCCGCTTGAGAAGATTTATTATAAATCATTTATTTCATTTTTAAGTCGGGAGTACAGCTTGTCGAAAACAGGTCTGCATGGAATATCAAAATCAAATGGTTTGGCCTCCTTGTGGATTGATCCTATAGATGAAAAAATAAGCCAGTTTACTGTTCTTAGCTATCTTAAAATTGTAGAGAATAATTCTGCGAATAAAATTCCAATAGTAACTCTGGAATTTACAGATCATTCTAACCGGATTTCAAAATTTAGAGTAGGAGATATCGTTGTGATGTATCCTTATAATGATAATCCAGATGCTGTCATAAGAAACCAAATTTTCAAATGCACTATTTTAAGTTTAGACAACAATCAAATATCCATACGATTAAGAGCAAGACAAAAGAACCATGATATTTTCATTAAGAATAAATTTTGGAATTTGGAAGCGGATATTCTTGATAGCAGTTACAATCAGCAATTCTATGGTCTATATGATTTTATACATGCGGACTCCGCTTACCGTAAGAAAATCTTTGGTATAGAGGCAGCTGATAAACCAAGAGATAATATTCAATTGTCAAATGATAAATTAAGTAAGGAGCAAATTGAACTGCTTAATGCAGCTATTAATGCTCAGGATTATTTTTTGCTTTGGGGCCCACCCGGAACCGGGAAAACCAGTGTCATGATTAAGCATCTACTCAAGTATTATTATGAGAACACATCTCAGAATATTTTACTACTGGCTTATACCAATCGAGCAGTTGATGAAATTTGTGAAGCTATTATACCCATCGTTGGTGAAGATTATATCAGGATAGGCTCGAGGTATTCTACCGGAGAAAATTACAAGGATTCTTTATTAAGTGTGAAAACAGAAAAAATTGAGAAAAGAAAAACATTAAAGAAAATCCTGGATTCTACCAAAATCTTTGTCAGCACAATATCATCATATCAAGGCAAACGGGATTTGAGACAATTAAAGGAGTTTGACATTGCAATTGTTGACGAAGCCTCGCAATTGCTTGAACCTATGCTTGTTGGTCTTCTAAGCCATTTTAAAAAGTTTGTATTAATTGGAGATCATAAACAATTACCAGCTGTGGTTAAGCAGGACAAATCTATAAGTCAAATTTCTAATACGGACTTGAAAGAAGAAATTGGATTGGTAGATTGTCGTATGTCTCTTTTTGAACGTATGTACAAAAACTGTATAAAGAATGAGTGGGTCTGGAGTTATGGGTCGCTGACTTTTCAAGGACGAATGCACAAGGATATTTTGAAGTTTGTATCAAAAACATTCTATGATAACGGGCTTCAAATATTTCAAGGCATCGACAGACTTAAAGCCAAACCCAGTTTTAGTGCAAGCAATGACCTAGAAAGATCTTTGATTGAGAATAGGCTCATCTTTATTGATACTCCAGTTGATTCAAATGTTCTTTCAAAAACCAATATTGAAGAGGCACGTTTTGTAAGTATCCTGGTTGAACATTGGAGTGTTATTTATAACAATAATGATTTGGTTTTAGGTCAAGAAAATCTAGGAATAATAAGTCCATTCAGAGCTCAAATAGCGATCATAAAAAATGATATTGAAAGCAAAAAACTTGAAGATGTAATAACAGTAGATACCATAGAACGCTATCAGGGTGGTGCACGGGATCATATCATTATCTCTTTGGCTATAAACAAAGCTGATCTGTTAGATACAATAACGAATATATCTGATGAGGGGGTTGACAGAAAATTAAATGTTGCGCTCACACGAGCAAAAGAACATATTATTATTCTCGGCTCTAAATCTGTCCTTCAAAAGAGTAAAACATATAGTTCTTTAATAGACATGTGTTTCCATCTAGATTATAAGGAATTTATATAAATTGAGCCATAAATTGTTTTCTTTTGAAAATATTAATGGTGTGCCTGGGAAATATCTGTCGATCACCTTTAGCACAAGGAATTGCAGAAAAAATTGCGCTTGAAAATGGGTTGGATTGGCAAGTTGATAGTGCCGGTACAAGTTCATGGCATATAGGTGAAAAGCCAGATTCTCGGTCCATTAAAACAGCAAAACAATATGGGATTGATATAAGTTACCAGCGCGCAAGACAATTAATAAAAAGTGATCTAGATGATTTCGACTTGATCTTAACTATGGATTCCAGTAATTATAATGATGTACTATTCTTGAGTAGCAATAAAAATCAGGAAAATAAGGTAGAGTTAATTCTAAATTATCTTCACCCTGGTCAAAATAGAGCAGTCCCGGACCCATATTATGATGGAAGCTTTGACAGAGTATATAGACTATTAAATGAAGCTTTAGAAATAATAGCAAAATCGGCGAAGAAATAATGGTGGGCTTTAATATTGAAGTTGAAGGAAGAGTACAAGGGGTTGGTTTTCGATATTATTCTAAATTGAAAGCCGAGGAGTTTCATTTAAAAGGATTGGTTGAAAATTTGCATGATGGTTCGGTTCGAATTCATGTAGAAGGTGAAGAAGAAAATATCTCTGAATTTATAAAGTGGTGCCATAATGGACCAATTACATCAGAGGTTTCAAAATTGGAATATAATGAAGTTGGTGTAAAAGGTTTTACATCATTTGAAATAAAAAGATGATACATGTCATTAGATTTTAAAGCAGCAGTTCAGGAGGGCATCCCTCAAGAGTTGCCTTCTCCGAGACAGAGAAATGAAGAGCTGAGTCACGCTCCAAAACGAAATATTAAATCTGTTTTAAGTGATGAGGAAAGGATATTGGCTATTGCGAATGCATTAAGATATTTTCCTAAAGAACATCATGAAGTGCTTTCAAGAGAATTCGGGGAAGAATTGAATGTGTATGGCAGAATATATATGTACAGGTATATTCCAAAGTATAAAATGTATGCCCGGCCAATTGAAGATTATCCTTCCAAATCAAAAGCGGCAGCGGCTATTATGTTAATGATCCAAAATAATTTGGATCCACTAGTAGCAAAACATCCTGAAGAGCTTATAACCTATGGTGGGAATGGTGCTGTTTTTCAAAATTGGGCACAATACCGGCTGGTAATGCAGTATTTGTCCATAATGACTGACGATCAAACTCTTGTACTTTATTCTGGCCATCCATTAGGATTATTTCCTTCTTCTAAGAACGCACCTAGAGTGGTGTTGACAAACGGGATGATGATTCCGAACTATTCAACTAAAGATGATTGGAACAAGTATAATGCTCTGGGAGTGACGTCTTATGGTCAGATGACTGCCGGATCATTTATGTACATCGGGCCACAGGGCATCGTTCATGGGACAACAATCACATTATTAAATGCCGGAAGATTAAAGAACTTAGGAGAAGATAATCTCAAAGGAAGAGTATATGTAACTTCAGGATTGGGAGGGATGTCTGGAGCTCAGGCATTAGCTGCTGTCATTACCGGAGCAGTCGGAGTCATTGCTGAAGTGGATCCTGAGGCCATTCAACAAAGAGTCTCTGATGGCTATATCCAAGCAGAAAATGTTTTTAAAGAACTAGAGAACTTAGGACTAGCGATTCAGGAGAATTGCAGAAATGAGGAAGCAGTTACTCTGGTTTATTATGGGAATATTGTTGAGTTATGGGAATACTTGGTAGAGCGTAACATCAATATAGACTTAGGTTCAGATCAGACTTCATTGCATAATATTGATGATCTCGGCTATTGTCCAGTAGGATATAGTTATGAAGAAGCTCAGGAGTTATTGATTGAAGACAAATCCAAATTTCGCGATGAAATTGCTATAAGTTTAAAAAGACATGTAAATGCAATAAACATTTTATCGGAGAGAGGAATGTATTTTTGGGATTATGGAAATGCCTTTTTGAAGGAAGCGGGAGAAGCGAATGCGGATATATATAGCAATAAGGAAAAGGGGATTTTCAAATACCCATCTTATGTTGAAGATATAGTGGGCCCAATGTGTTTTGACTATGGGTTTGGACCATTCAGATGGGTTTGTACTTCCGGTACCGAAAAAGATTTGTATCAAACAGATTCAATTGCAGCGGAGGTAATTGAAAAGCTTATGGATCAATCTCCTGAAGAAGTTTCATCTCAATTAAAAGACAATCTCAAATGGATCAAAGCTGCTAAAGAAGATATCCCTATTGTAGGGTCTAAATCAAGAATATTGTATGCAGATGCTTGGGGTAGGATTGAAATTGCCAAGGCTTTTAATAGGGCCATAAAGAATGGAGACATTTCTGCACCAATAGTTTTAGGTAGGGATCATCATGATGTTTCAGGAACTGATTCTCCATTTAGGGAAACTGCAAATATTAAAGATGGATCCAGGTTTACGGCTGATATGGCGATACATAATGTTATCGGCGATAGTTTTCGAGGAGCCAGTTGGGTGTCCTTGCATAATGGAGGAGGTGTCGGATGGGGTGAGGTTATCAATGGAGGATTTGGAATGGTAATAGATGGATCAGATCTGGCTGAATCAAATATTGAATCAATGCTTTATTGGGACGTAAATAATGGTATAGCCCGAAGATCCTGGGCAAGAAACAAAGAAGCAATTTTCACAGCTAACAGGGCAATGGAAGAGAATAGTAATTTGAGAATTACTATTCCGGAAATAAGTGATTTGGATGAAATATCCACATGGCTGGATGCAAATAATTCAGATGAATGATATTAATCGCCAATCTCAGATAAACAAATTCTTAATTCTGCTTTATGTTTCAAGCTTTGCAATTGGGTTAGGCTTATACTATTACTTAAATCCTGAATTCATGTCGGGATTTGGAATAGGAATGGCAGGTTTGTCTGTCATCGGAATTCTATACCTATTTAATGTAGACATAATAGAAGGAGACAAATTAGAAGATGCTAAAAGCTTTATTCTTTTTGTTGGGATATTAGCAAGCATTATTGTTATTATCATCAATAGAGTTAAGAATGGCCCTGAAATAATTGATGGGATAGCCACTGCGATGTGCTTGTATATAGCTATTATGTATGCTTTTGTGTTAATTAGACGTTTTACTGAACAGATTTAGTCACATACATCTCCATAGATATCTCGAACAAATGGTCCATTTAAAAACTCCAATGGATCAAGTTGACTTTGAAGAACGGGTCCTGAATAATTATTGCTTAGGAGCATTAAGGCAGATTCGCACAATGGAGCAGCGGTAGTGGTTTGAATAGCTCTGAGTGTTTTTGTACCTACTTTTGAAGGACGTACTGTAATACTTTTTTCAATAGCCCGTAGAATACCTTTATGGTCTTTTGCTTTGACTGAAACAAAAATGACAACGTAATCATCTTCTACCGCTGGGATATTTTGCATCATTGTATTATTCAAATAACTCACTGGATCGCTATCAGCTGGAGTCTCTTGAATTACATTTCTGGCCCAATCGTAATGTCCTGGATAACGAAGTGTTTTGTAGTTAAGGTTTCTCACCCGTCCTGATAATGCCTGAGGTAAATCTGCGGCTCCTCCTGAAGTGTAATCATCTTCAAATTTAATTCCATTTATCAGAATGGTTTCTGTATTAGAAAGAGAAGGGATTTTTTTAGTATTAAAATCTTCAACGACGTAAGCATCTTTAATATATTCTGTTGCCACTCCAATAGGGCTCCAGGTATAGGCATAAAAGTAGGGGCTTCGTGCATATTTTGAAAGTGCGCCAACTTTCATATTTATTTCTTCAACTGTTTCTACTTTATGCAGAGCTACAAATTTATTATACAAATGCATTGCAAGCACATTAATATAACCTGGGGCTAATCCGGTCTGAAGAATAAATCCTTTTTTAGATTCAGAGGCTATGCTAATTACTTTTTCTGTTTCTGAAACGTACTCTGTAAGGTTTGCATAATGGCAGTTAAATTTATTGGCGAGTTCTGCAAGTCTTGGAGCTTGTGAGCCGGGTAGACAATCTAAAATAATGTCCGATTGTGTCAATGCTTGAGTAAGCGCATCATTGATCCCTGTTGAAGGAATCTGTATG
Organism: Saprospiraceae bacterium; assembly: GCA_965248155.1. GTDB lineage: Bacteria > Bacteroidota > Bacteroidia > Chitinophagales > Saprospiraceae > RFSX01. Next base: position 103,346 of record CBDFIO010000002.1, on the reverse strand, counting down.
GAAGAACAATTATTGGATTGAGAACCATCGCTGATGAAAGTTTCAGCAGATTTGGCGGCATCTTCGAATCTATCTGCTATTATATTATGGCAATCCAAATGAGGACTATTTGCCAGGATTAATCCGGTTGCTTGTCCTATTCCACCAGCCCCAGCGATGAGGATATTTTTTTTGCCCATTATCTCAGATTTGTACTGGCGCAAATTTAGCATTTAAAAGATATAAATAAAATGTAATAATTACATATTATATATTTTTATAATGTGTTTCTTGTTGATTTATAATTAAAAATAGATTACAAATTTTTATAATATGAAAAATACGGTATATTCGCATAATATTTAGAATTACTGATTACCGATTTTAGCAATGGCAAAAAAGACATCAAAGAAGTCCAAGAGGAAGGACGGCTTTTTTATTACTCCCAGCGATGATAGATTAAGGAAGATAATAGGGATTCTCTGTATCTTTCTGTCGCTCTACCTCTTAATAGCATTTGTATCTTATTTCTTTACGTGGAAATTTGATCAGGACAAGGTATTGCACCTTTCTACGGCTTTACTTTTTAATGGTGATGTTCATGTACAGAATTGGTTAGGAAGACTAGGTGCTTACACTTCACATTTATTTTTCTATTGGGGATTCGGTGTTAGTTCTGTATTATCAGTTCTATTAATTGCTCGATTAGGGATTGACTTGTTAAGGAAAAGTTCAATGGCCAAATTTTTAAATCTGGCGATGCATACTTTTCTGGTTATGTCATTTTGTGCCGTGCTCTTGGAATTTGTATTTAGAAATTCTGAATTCAGTTGGGGTGGTCTGATGGGCTATGCTATATATACTTATATGGGAAGCTTTTTAGGACAGATTGGTCTGGCCTTATTCTTTGTGTTATTACTTGCTTCAGGAATAATATGGGCCTTTAATCCCAAAATTAAAATTGCTCCTATCACTTTATCTACAGGCTTTCAGAATTTTAGTTTACCCAAATTGGATTTCACTATTTCAGATAGTTTTATAAAAGAAAAATTGGCTTTCAAATCGAAAGCTTCAACAAAAAGAAAAGGTCTATTTGACGATTTTGAGGGGGCCATTCCAAAAACCGACAAAGATGAAGGAAGTCAATTTGGTGCTGTTGACAGTATTGAATTGAATCTTCCTGAATCTTTATCAGACGCCTCAAATCAAAGAAAAACGCAAGTTGCATCTACGGTAAGCGATGTGCCGCAGCTCGAACTCGAATTAGAAGAGAAATTGATGGATAAAGGAGTACCGACTATGGATGTAGTTCCTCCACGTACTAAAGGTCCAAATATGGATAGCGACAAGACCTATGTAGAAGAGGAAAACATTGATTCGTTCGAACCTTATGATCCAACCAAGGAGTTATCGAATTATAAATTTCCGGAATTCAACTTATTAGAAGATTATGCAGACTCAAGAATGCAAATTGATAGAGAAGAGCTGGAAGAAAATAAGAATCAAATTATAAAGACGCTCCTTAATTACAATATAAAAATCACTAAAATCAAGGCCACTATTGGGCCTACAGTTACACTATACGAAATCGTTCCTGCGCCGGGTGTTAAAATATCTTCGATCAAGAAATTAGAAGATGACATTGCATTAAGTCTTGCAGCGTTAGGAATTAGAATAATAGCTCCAATTCCGGGTCGAGGAACAGTAGGGATCGAGGTTCCTAATAAAAACAAACAAATCGTTTCATTTAAAGAGGTTGTGAAAACGGAGAAATTTCAAAATGCAAAAATGGATCTTCCTATCGTACTAGGTAAGACCATTTCAAATGAAGTTTTTGTAGCGGATTTAGCAAAAATGCCACATTTGTTAATTGCCGGAGCTACAGGACAAGGAAAATCTGTTGGCATCAATACCATCTTGATGTCTTTACTATATAAGAAACACCCATCACAAGTCAAGCTGGTGATGATAGATCCTAAGAAAGTTGAACTTTTCCCATACAGTTATCTAGACAAACATTTTCTAGGTTTCTTACCTAATGAAGAGGAAACAATTGTTACCGATACAAAAAAGGTAATAACGACTCTGAATTCGCTTACAGCTGAAATGGATGAAAGGTATGAACTGTTAAAACAAGCCAGAGCCAGAAACATCAAGGAGTATAATGCAAAATTTGTAGATCGTAAGCTAAGTCCAAAAGATGGTCACAGATTTTTGCCATTCATAGTCCTTGTTATTGATGAATTTGCAGACCTGATCATGACTGCAGGTAAAGAAATAGAACTCCCGATTGCAAGACTTGCTCAATTAGCAAGGGCAATTGGAATACATTTGATCATAGCAACTCAAAGGCCTTCGGTAAAGATTATTACGGGTATGATAAAAGCCAACTTCCCGGCACGTATAGCCTTCAAAGTTACTTCTCAGATTGATTCGAGAACCATACTTGATCATAAAGGTGCTGAACAATTAATTGGAAAGGGGGACATGTTACTTTCAGTTGGAAGTGATATTATTCGACTCCAATGCGCTTTTGTAGATACTCCTGAGGTTGAAAGGGCTATTAATTATATCAGTGAACAACAAGGATTTGCAGAGCCTTTCCATCTTCCTGAAGTAGCAGATGAACATGGTGAAATTGGTAATTCAAATCTTACTTGGGCAGAACTCGATCCTATGTTTGAGGAAGCCGCAAGATTGGTTGTTGCAAACCAGCATGGTTCGACTTCAATGATTCAAAGAAAATTGCAGCTAGGGTATAATCGCGCTGGTAGAATCGTCGATCAAATGGAGAGTCTTGGTATAGTAGGAGAGTCAAATGGTAGCAAACCAAGGCAAGTGTTATTTCTAAGTGAAATGGAACTCATCCATTACATGGAACACTTGAAAAAACAAAATTAATTACTGCCGGTATCCGAATCTTGATTTAGGTCACTGCTGGATTCTTTTATAGAGTCCATTGTTTCAAGCATAGCGTTCCAAAATTCCTTAAATATAGGTTTTAAAGATTCTCCTATACTTTGTGTGGCCCTAGGTAGTGGTTCCAATAAGGAATATGTAAAAGAAGCCTGCTTTTGTTGGTCGCTTATCAGATCAATACGATCTAAAAAGAAAACACCATAGCTGATTAAAATGGCATAAAAAAGCCCCAACACTGCACCCCCAAGAATTTTATTCACACCACCGATATGAATAGTTTTCATCAACTTGTCCAGCTTATTTCCGATGAATCGGATTAATGCCATAACCATTATAAAGGTTAATACGAAGCCAATCACAAAATTGATAGCTGGATTAATATTAAATGTATTTTGCAAAACATTGATTAGAATAGGCGACAGCTTTAATGCTGCTACAATTCCTACTATTAAAGAGAGCGTTGAAAAAACGGTTTTAATTAACCCTTTGTTGAAGCCTTGATAAAAGCCATAGGCCACCAAAAGCACTGTTATTAGATCAAGTATCATAATGTCAAATGTAGTCTAATTTCTATTTTAATATAAAAGTGAACTCAGTAAGAACATTTATAAAGCTATAAAAATTAAATATTTTATATATTTAAAGTTCTATGAATCCCTTTTTCAAATCTACAAACCATCCTTTAAGAGAATTTTTGTGTTTAAGTTCTTTGCTTTTTACCTTTTTAATGGGTCCTTTAGACATTCATGCTGATAATTCGTTTCACACAGATTCTTTGCCTCCAGTATTTATGATTGGTGAATATGAACGTGCATATGAAGAGTTAGTTGGAGATTGTGGAGTCCATTTATTAGATATCTGTAGTGACTCAATGGATCTTGCATATAAAAAGTGGCTATCTCTTCTATCAGATATCGAGGATTATGCTCAGAAGAACGAATTTGAAATAAGGGGCTCCAAATTATGGTTTAATGTTTTTTGGAATCAAGATGGCTCAATCAAGCATATTGTATATTATCCGAAGCCAAATTCCAGAAACATGAATTTTGATAAGTTTACCCAGTTTCTGCGCATATTTTTGGTAAAGTATAAATCAGATTTGGTTTCTGAAGATTGTTTCAGTCATTATGGCACTGCTACATTTCCTAGTTTTGCCGAATTATATCTTGATAATAATTAGTGCTTTTTAACAATAGTTTAAAAGCTATTATATGTTTACAAAGTAACTTTTATCCATTTTTGCAGTTATAATTATAAACAGGGAATTATGAGATTTTTGATATTGTTTTTTGTCATTTTTTCTCTTGAGATTCAAGCTCAGAATGGTACTCAGGAATCATCTGATGATGCAGCCATGGAGATTTTGAATCAGCTAAAAAAGGACTACGATGATTACTCTGCGCATAAGATGGATTTTTCCTTAGAGCTTGACCTGGTTGATCAAGGCAAAGAAATACAATCGGGATATCTCATTCAGGAAGGAGATAAATTTGTTCTTGATATGGAACAGCAAAAAATAATATCTGATAATATCACTGTGTGGGTCTATCTGAAAGAGCAAAACGAAATACAGATTAATGATGCTGATTTTGACGAAGAAGATGAATTAATGTCTCCATCTTCAATTTTTAATTTGTATGAATCTGATGATTATATTTTTGTGATAAGCAACCAGTCTTATGAAGAAGGTATCTTACAAACTCAAATAGAGGGCAAACCAACGGATAGCAATTCTGAATATTCTAAAATACGGATAAGTTTGAAAGACAAGAGCCATCAATTTCATAAGATGAAAATATTTTCCAAGGATGGCAATCGATATACACTACAATTGACCAAGCATATCAAGGGATTTGAGATAGAAGAGGGTATGTTTACATTAAACCCCTCAGAATATAAGGGAGTCGTTATTGAAGATCTTAGATTCTGACCTAGGGAATCTTAATTTATTATACTAAAATCCAGGTGCTTCAAACTTCAAATTATTCAATTCCCAATCGATTACAAGACCTGCTGCAAGTCGATCTGCTATTTCCTTTCCATAGAGACGTTCAGTTAAATATAGTGCAGCTTCAAAAGATTTGGCTCCACCAGCAGAAGTAATATATTTTCCGTCATGAACAAATAAGACATCTTCAACTACATCAAGATGAGGAAACATATTTTTATAGCTTTGAATATCGGAAGGAAAGGTAGTTGATCGGTAGCCATCCAGAATTCCGGCTTTTGCTAATACAAAAACTCCATCACAATGGCTGGTAATAAATTCAGCCTCTTTATCAATTTTTCTTACCCAAGCTATCATTTCATTGTCTTCCAAATCGCTATCAAGATGATGTTCAGCACTTGGAATTACAAGAATGTCTATCTGAGGAATTGTATCCACAGAATATGCAAAATCCGGAATTAAGTGTAATCCTTCAAAAGTCTTAACTACATCGAGCGTCTTCGACACAGTGAAAACATTCATAGCTTTGATGCCTTTTCTATATTTCGTGTGTTGAAAAATGTCATATGGCGCGGTCAGTTCAGTATTGTAAACACCATCCATAATTAAAAAGGCGACGTTATAATATTCAGGATTTAAATCGACTTGGTTTCTTTGATTGGAATTTTCTGCATTTGATATGCAAGAGAATAGATATAGCGTCAGGATTAAAAGAAAAATTGGTTTTGTTTTCAAAACATAAGAATGTATTAAATTAAAGATATAAAAAAAGTCCCTGCTGTTACCAGCAAGGACTCCACCTCGATCGTTCCCAGATCTAGATTAAATTCTAACTATATATAATGCATCTTTAAAAGCAGATTTTAAATTTTCAGAAGCATCTAATATCATATTGTAGTCATTAGGGAAAGGCAAAGGACGATGACCTATACTATTCAGAGATTTATGACATAGTGCCTTTCTATTACCTCGGAATCTGCTTATAAAATCTGAAAACACGGCTTCAACGGAAATATCTTCTCTTTGTGAAATGTTTCCATTTTCAGTGTTTATCAATTCCAAGGAACCACCAACAATTGCAGATTTTTCCCTTACGATTTCAGTAACATGAGCAGTGATCGTTCTAAATTTATCTATTTTAATATCATTGCCAAGAGAGTCTTTGCGCACATTTCCATTTTTATCGAGAGCATACCTCCATCCATCTTTTACTTTTTTTGAATCTGTATGATGTTCAATTATCTCTCGTTCAGGACTGACATCCAAATGACTGATATTTAACTTTGCGATATAATCAATCTCCAGGTCTTCAGGTTTACTCAAGTAAAATTCCTTCCATAGACTATTTAGATTTTCAACATCGATAGATTCAAGTATCTCATCTATTCTCAAAGGAATTATTGATGAACTGTTATTTTCCAGATCCACCAATACCCTTGTTTTACCCAGGAATATTGCTTCTCGTTTTAATCTATAGACGTCTTTATAGGAATCTGTATAGTGTTCAATACTTTTTGTACTGGAATATGCTGAGCGTGCTGCGTTCTTGTCTCCTTCTCTTGCCTTTTCAATTCTGTTCAGTACTTTTTTGTAATGATATTCCATGGCACCGTTCATAGCTTCATTGAGTATAATATTTGTTTTTACGAATTGAAATTCTGCTTTGTAACCATCTTTACTTATAAGAGGAAGGAATGCTTCAATTCTATTTTGTCTGGCTTTTATTTTAAGCGCGATGTCATAGATCAAGTCCCAATTTTCAGGATTACTATTTCCATCATAGAAGTGGATTAAGTCCATATCCTTTTTGGATATTTTTTCAAAAGCTTTTTCCAAGCCTTTTACATGTTTGGTCTTTTTGTTTTTCTTTCCTGATAATTTCTCAGCGGCAAATACAATGGCTTCATCATATTGTCCTTGATCCACCATTTTTTCGATGGAACGACATGAGCTTACCAGAAGAATTATCGTTGTGATGTAAAGTAAATTTTTCATAAGCTAGATTTAATCGTTGAACAATAGTTTGATTTCCTATTGACTAAAACTTATGATGATAAAATCTTTAGTGCTTTAGGAATCAATTTCAGAAATATGATGGGGAATAAAACGTATAAGTTACTCTTGGATTTTGATTTAAAGATTGTTTAACCTTTGGTGTTGTAAAGCTGTTAAGAGAATAGCTTAATCGGTATCCTTGGTGAGTTCTTCAATATTTTTAATTCCGGAGAATTTTCGTTTGATTTCGAATCTAGTAAATTCTTGATCGGCCTTGAATCCAAAACCGAAACTTGTATCGCCAACTGAGGGTTGAGTAATTTTTACTGGTTTGTTGGTATAAATCTCTTCAGTGCTTTCATCCCAAACCAATTCATCGGTTTCAAGTTTGTCGTTTCTTTTATTATAAAGAGTTACATTTTCTTTTACGTAAATCTTTTTTTCAGCATCTTTTCTGATTGCATAATCTGCTTCCAGCCAACTCTTTGCAGATTTATCTTCATCAAGAAATTCGACTAACAAACCCAAAGGAAATTCGTCATAGGATTCTCCTCTATGAAGATATCTTTTCATTTCAGGACTTTGTATTTTGACCTTCACTATTGCGGAATCACTGTAGAGGATTTCGACGTTTTTAGCTATTTCAACTTTAATATTGGAATGAGGAGTTATTTTTTTTACATCTGAAATATCATTGGAACAGGCTGTAAAAAAAATGATGGGTAATATTTTTAGGTAATTGTTAATCATCGTAAAACGGTTACATCTCCTGCAAATGAAAAAACTTCGCCATCTATAAATCTGATTCTGGCATACCATACAAAAACACCAGGATTTACGTATTCCACAACAGCATTTGGGTCTGAATTTCCGAAACGACCATCCCAACCTGAATCGGGATCGTTAGGCAATACTCCTCTTTCAATATATATTATACTTCCCCATCTATCAAAAATGCAAAGTTCTTCAATCATTTCAGATTGTGGTCCCAGACCTAATCTAAACACAGAATTCAAATCTTGGGTTGTAGGAGTAATCACGTTGGGTGTATAGACCGGTCTTACAATATTGGTAGTTACCGTAATTTGATCTTGGGCTCTACATCCGGCTTCATCTTCAATTGTGACAGTATATGTTGTCGTTCCTGGAGATACTACCTCAGGATCAAGACAATCGATTAAATCAGAACCCGGACAATCCAATCCTTCTTCAGGATCCCAGGTAATAGTAACATTAGTACCGGGAGGGGAGTAGTTGGCCATGATTTGACCTGTAAATCCTAAATCTACTGTGAGGTCAGGGCCTGCATTAATAGATAATGGCGGAGGTTCTGATATGGTTATAGTTTCAACTGTTTCACATCCTTTAATATCTTGAATAGTAACACTATATGTTCCTGGTCCTAAATCTGAATAAAGTGGACTTGGCTGAAAGTCCATGCCATTCAAACTGTAGCTATATTCTGGAGCACCGCTTATTCCTTGAACCATTATGGAACCATCAGGAATTCCTGCACAGATTAAATCTTGACCTATAAGGTTTAAGTCTAGAGTAGATGTATCGGCACAGCAAGCTTCAACAAAAACATCGATGATTTTAGTAACAATGCATCCTCTGGTAGTCTCAACAGTTAGGGCAATTGATTTTTCACCGAATGACTCATAGATTATTTCATGGGGACCTTCTCCAAATTCAACTTGTGGACTTGCTCCTTGACCAAAATTCCAAGCATAACCAACTATAGAATCTGTCAATGAATTTGAAAGATTGGTTACATCAATTCTTTTATCGCATTCAAATTCTTGGATTGTGGCAAGATCAAAGTCAGGCTCAGGTCCTAAAAATGTACCTGTGCCGCCAAATTCAATACCAAAACCAAGTCCTGATCTAGAAAAATTCATTACAACTAAAGCGTAAGATTTACCGGCTTGCATTTGTATCGCTGAAATAAAATTGTCATCGAATTGAGGAGGGTCTCCTTGTCCTGTATTGATACCCACACATCCGTTATTGACATAACATCCCGGATCTTCTTCAATATCTGAAGATGCCAAACTAAGACCTGTTAAGCCATTGCATATACCCCAAATGGCAAAATCACATCCTCCTTGCTGCCCAGATGCCATACATCGAATGATTTCCTTATTATCGCAATCATCCAATCCATCAGGCAATTCAAATATTGCGAAGTCAAGATCATCAGATTCTGTACCTGGGATGAAATTGTTAGGAGTAAGTGTAAAGGTCAGACTTCCAGGGTCTTTACAGGTCCATTTATACCAGGCGGAAGCAAACTCAGAACTCAGACAATGGTTTTGGAACTGGTCCAGTTCGGTTTCATCCAAGCCTTGTGAATTTAAGTTCTGAACTGAAAATCCTGATTTATCGCATAATACGACAGCGCGGTTACAATCTGATTCCGGCGATGGTGGAGCGATATAGTCATTAATACAAAGTTTAAATGTTCCTTCACGAAACGTCGATTCGACATAAAGATAATAGACCTGGCCTAAGGTTAATCCTGTGACTGTTAACTCATCATTTTCTGCATTCAAGCCGGGGGAACATTCCACATAGATCAAGCCATTTACACAACTTCCAGTAAATAATACCATTTGAGGATCACCCAATGTTCCAAATGGGTTACCGGCAAAAAGTTGAATTAGTACTGCTGGTTCAGTGGGTGTAAATGAAAACCAAACCCCATTGGTATAGTTAATAAAACAATTATCAGCAAAAGTTGGATCCGCTGTACCACCTTCATTGGTAAATTCCATATCTCCAGAACAATAATTGTCAATGGATGGAATATTTAATGCTCCAATGCAATCGTCATTCGAAGGTTGGGCAGTCAGCGAGGTGCAAAATGCTATCAATAATATCTGGATGAGATATTTCATTTTATACTGTTCTTATTAAACTTGATACCATTTACAAAAATTTCGTCCACCAAAATTTTAAAGAAATTTTAAATTAATTTAAACCTAATCAATTCCGTTAGTTTTCCGAAATAAACCCAATTCTAATAAAAACAGATCATAAATTTGGCTATTATATAATTAGGTGTCAATTTTACGCACTCTTAAAGACACATAAAGTTTGGTTTAGTGTTGGATAAGATATTTTGTTAATTTTTTAAATCTATTTAGATGAAATTTATTGCTCATATTGATATAATGCCTCATAAAGAGTTATTGGACCCTCAGGGTAAAACTTTGGCAAAAAGTCTTCATAAGATAAATATAGTTGGAGTTGAAGATGTAAGAATAGGTAAACATATTGATGTCTTAATAGAAGCATCATCCAGGTCAGAGGCTGAAGGTCAAGTCGAAGAAGCCTGCAAGAAATTATTAGCTAATGTGATAATGGAAAAATATGAGTATACTATAACTGAAGAATAGATGTTATACCTTGTCCCAACTCCGATAGGTAATCTTGAAGATATCACGCTTCGATCTATTAGAATTCTATCTGAAGTTGAATTAATTCTTGCTGAAGACACTCGAGTCACGAAAAAACTACTCAATAAGTACGAAATTTCTACCCCACTAGAATCATTCCATAGCCATAATGAACATCAAAAACTGGATTCAGTAGTCGCCCAATTAAAAGAAGGAAAAAATATTGCTTTAGTAAGTGATGCAGGAACACCAGGGATTTCAGATCCTGGATTTCTTTTAGTCAGAGCTTGTGTATCCAATCAAATAGAATTGAGCTGTTTACCGGGGGCAGTTGCGCTTATTCCTGCCATTGTAATGTCTGGTATTCCGTGTGATAAATTTTATTTCGAAGGATTCTTACCCCATAAAAAAGGCAAACAAAGTCGAATTCAGTTTTTATTAGCTTTATCTACGCCATTTATTCTCTATGAATCACCACACAGAATTGTAAAGACTTTAAAAAAAATTAGTGAGCTGGCACAAGAAGATCGACAGGTTTGTTTGTGCCGGGAAATCAGCAAAATCCATGAAGAGTGTATCAGGGGACCGCTCAATTCTGTTATCGAAGAACTTGAATCCAGGAGCTCTATTAAAGGCGAATTAGTCTTGATTATTAGTGGTCTTTAAAGAACTCCTGATTTTTCTTTTCGCCTCTCTAAATTTTAATCAGCTTAAATATTCTTACAAATAAGAAAAAATGCTAATCTTGCCATCTTAAGCTGCCTGTTAGAGGGGTCAAAAACCTGTATTTTATTAATTTAGAGGAACTGGTAAAATGTCTGATAACAAACCTAGACACATTGTCTTAATCGTTGCTGATAGCTTGCGTTTTGATTCTGTGTATCAAAATGGAAACCCTTCTGTACCATATATGGAAAAAAACGGGAGCCAATTTACCAATGCTAGTTCAGCAGCTTGCTGGACGCTTCCAGCAACAGCAAGTTTATTTACCGGTCAATTACCGCATCACCACCATGCTACAACACAAACAAGAACTTTAAATAAAAACAGCACTACGCTTGCAGAAATATTAAAATCGCAGGGGTACAAAACCTATCAGTATACTTCCAATGTAGCAACGTCAGAAATATTTGGCCTGGATCGTGGTTTTGATAAAGTAGTCCGAACCTGGGATCTTGCTGAATCACATGGAGTGGGTCTTTCTCAATTGCTGGTATTGTTGGGGAAACCCAGAATTCGTAAAAAACTATTTTCCAAAGACATAATTACTCAAAAACTTACTGAAGATATTAAAGCTGCTGCAGTCTGGTTCAGATCTTATTACAAATTGATTTTTGAGGAAGTCCAGAATCTAATGGCTCAGCACGATAAAAAAGGAGAACAAGCTTTCATTTTTATCAACTTAATGGAGACTCATTTTCCATATCATATTGACAAGGAATTTAAATTTTCGAGTGATAACCTGATAGACAAGTTTCATGAGCTTAAAGCGATGTATAACATTGTTAATCAAACTTTTTTAACCAAAGAAGGAGCTTTTCCAAAGAATAATATTCTTCAAACAATAAAATCAAGGCAGAGTAAAAGTTGGGAGTTGATTAGATCAGATTTAGATGAATTTGTAAAATCAATTCATGAAGATCAAGATAATTTGGTCATATTCACTTCTGATCATGGCGAGAACTTTGGAGATCAAAATTGGGTTTATCACTTTTCAAATGTGACTGATGCGTGTACACGCGTACCAATTTTCTGGCTTGACAGCAATGGAATGACCCCAAATATTCTTCAACACAAAACGAGTTCTAGACTACTCTTTCACAGCATTGCAAAATCTTCGGGGTACAGCAAATTAAACGGAGAAGATATATTCAAGGATCAAGTTTATAATATGCCTATATCTCAAAGTTTCTGGTATAATAATCAAGGTCGAACTTTAGATAAATTTAAATTTAATCAGTTTTGTTTCCATTTTGAGGGAATGAGATATCTTAAAAAGAATGGATCATGGGCTAGGGCTTCTTCAACTCAATATGGAGAAAACTCCAATGAACAAAGTTTCGAAGACATGGGAAAAGGAATTAATCCTATTGAAGAGCTGGTTAATTGTTCTGAAGCCAAAAAATTTGTTCAAAGCCAATTAAAGGATTTTCTCAAATTCGAGGATAAGCTTCTTTCTTAAATATGTAAATATCGATTTCCTGTAGCTCCTAAAGCTGCTTCTCGGACAGCTTCTGTATAAGTTGGATGTGGATGAGATATTCTGGCCATATCTTCAGCGGAGGCTCTAAATTCCATAAGTGCTACCGCTTCCATGATAATATCAGCTGCTCTTGCACCAACCATATGTACACCTAGTATTTCATCTGACTTTTCATCTGCAATGACCTTTACAAGGCCTTCAATATCCATACTTGCCCGGGATCTTCCTAAAGCTTTCATTGGAAATTTTCCAACTTTATATTTAATTCCTGCTTCTTTAAGTTCTTCCTCTGTTTTACCTACGCCGGACATCTCTGGCCATGTATATACGACTCCAGGGATTAGATTATAATTAATATGTGGTTTTTGTCCTGCCATAAATTCTGCCACGAATATGCCTTCTTCCTCAGCTTTATGTGCGAGCATTGGGCCTTTTATTACGTCTCCTATTGCAAAGATTCCTTTTGTGCTACTTTCAAGGTGGTCATTTACAATTATTCTTCCTTTATCGTCTTTTTGGACGCCTACTTTTTCTAATCCAAGATTGTCAGTATATGGTCGTCGTCCAATAGCAACAAGACAATAGTCAGCATTCATTGATAGAATTTCCTCGCTATTTCGTTTATTGTATTCGATAGTTACAGATTCAGCTGATGATTTTACTTGAGATACTGCATGTTTTAAATAGAATTTAATTCCTAGTTTCTTTAGTGATTTTTGAAGTTCTCTTGCGGCATCTTTGTCCATACCTGATAATATCCTGTCTTGGAATTCTATTATTTCCACTTCTGTCCCTAATCTTGCAAAGACAGAACCCATTTCAAGTCCAATAACTCCAGCACCAATAATCACCATTCTCTTTGGTAGATCAGTAATGTTCAATGCTTCTGTTGATGTTATCACTCTTTTTTTGTCATAATTAAAAGATGGAGGTGTAATCGGTTTGGAACCAGTAGCAATAATTGCCTTGTCAAATTCAAAAGTAGTTTTGGAATCATTATTAACAACAGCGATCTGATTATTATCTATGAAACTTGCATGTCCATGAATGACATCAATTTTATTTTTATTCATTAAGTACAACACACCGCCATTTGTTTGTTCTACCACTTTATTTTTCCTAGCAATCATTTTTTGAAGATTGAGCTGGAGTTTATTCAAGCCTAATCCATGTTCTTCAAAATTATGTTGTGCGTTGTGATAGTGTTCTGTAGAATCAAGGAGGGCTTTCGAGGGGATGCAACCGACATTGAGGCAGGTTCCTCCAAGAACTGGGTATCGCTCTATTATTGCGGTTTTAAATCCAAGTTGTGCGCATCTTATTGCGGCGACATATCCACCAGGGCCAGAGCCAATGATCATTACATCGTACTTCATTCTTTAATATTAATTTTTAGTATTTATTTTTTATTGGGTTGGTCTTTGCCTTTGCCCGTATTACCGGGATGCCGTCTTTGTTTGTTAGAAGGGTTGTTCCTTCTTTTGTTTTTTCTCTTATTCTTTTTTCGTCTTTTGATCTCCGGCAATTCAATTTCACCAGTAACATCAGCAAATTCCAGGTCGAGGTCTTCGTCAAATTCTTTGACTTTCTGGCTTTCGAACTCCATAGAATTGATATTCTTGATTTCGATTCCTTTCTTATTTAAAGACAGAAGTTTTTTTACTTTTTCTTTTGAAATGGCAAGTAATGGGCCTCTGATATTGTCCTTAGTGATTGAATAATACATAATCCCTTTAAAGATGTCTGTTTTGACAAGATTGGCAAATCCTCCATCTAGTTTGATTACGTCTGCTTTGTCAGGAAAGTCGCCTAATGCATCTATATATGTATCTAATTCATAATTAAGGCAACACTTTAATCTACCACATTGGCCTGTCAATTTGGTTTGATTTATTGCAAGATTTTGATAACGTGCGGCGGTTGTGGTAACAGATTGAAAGTCAGATTTCCAAGTTGAGCAACAAAGTTCACGTCCACAAGTTCCAATCCCTCCAATTATTGAAGATTCTTGGCGTGAGCCAATTTGCTTCATTTCAATTTTTACTTTGAATTCCTTGGCATACATCCTAACCAACTCTCTAAAATCAATTCTTCCTTCGGCTGTATAGTAAAAAATTGCTTTTCTTTTATCTCCTTGATATTCTACATCTCCAACTTTCATATTGATATCGAGGGTTCTTGAAATTGCTCTGGCACGAACTAAAGCTTTCTTTTCAAGGCCTCGTGCTTCTTCAAGTTTTTCTAAATCACGATGATTAGCGAGTCTTACAATTTTGTGAATGACGTTCTCTTCAGTTGATTTTTTCTTCTTCATCTGAAGTCTGACTAAATCTCCGGAAAGTGTGATTCTTCCGATGTCATACCCGTTAGAGGACTCAACTACAACCAGATCACCGGTAATAGCATCAACGTATTCCGGATTAAAGTAAAAGTTTTTTCTGTTTCCTTTCTTAAATGATATTTCTACGATTTTATAACCCATAGGATCATGAAGGTCCAATGTTGTTAGCCAATCATAACTGTTTTTCTTATTACAGCTACCACTTGTACAATGGCCTTTATCACCACATCCCTGAGGTACTCCATTTTTAGTTACTGAACATGATGCACAACCCATCTCTCTTTTCTTTATGATACAAGATTATTGACTTCAGCTTTTAAGACAGTATTGATTTCCAGACTGGTATTCATCAATAATATTTTTAATGAAATATTTCTTTTTACGTAATTAATGCAGGAACTCAAAAGTTGTTCAAGTTGTATGGTTTTGTTTTCATCCACGATCCTCTGCATTTTTAAAATCGTGTTTTTTTCTTCTGTTGAAAGACGAAGATTATCGGTTGACTGCGTATTTAATCCCAGATAATATTCTCTAAAGAAATGTAATCCATAGTTGAAAAAATTTATAAGTTCCTGTCTTCCTTTAGCTGTTAAATATTCTACAAAACCTGTAATTTTTTCTGGATCTCCACTGAATGATACACGCAACCAATCCAACAGTTCTTCTGAGTATTTTAGTTCTTGTTTAGTTGCTAATAATTCCGCTTTTCTAATATCTCCAGAGGCTATAAAAATGATTTCATCAAGCAATGTTCCGCTTAAATCATATTTTTCATTCAAAAAGATTCTAATGTCCTCATCTTGTAAGGGAGCAACAGAAATTATCTGGCATCTTGACTTTATAGTGTTAAGAATTGCATTTCTGTTATTGCTGATCAGGATAATGATTGTATCGGGACTGGGCTCTTCTATCAGTTTTAATAATCTATTGGATTCTTTGCCTAAAAACTCTGACATCCAGATAATTTGAATTTTATACTTCCCTTCAAATGATTTGAGACCCAGACTTTTAATTATCATATTGCATTCTGCAACATTGATGTTCGCCTGTTTATCTAGGCCATCAATATGTGTCAACCAATCATTTAAATTTCCCCATGGGTGTTCTTTTATAAAAGTTCGCCATGATTTGATAAAGTTTGCTGAAACAGTATCTTCTCTTTTTAAGTTATCTTTTTTTGTAACCGGAAAAGCAAAGTGAAGATCAGGATGAACCAATGAATCGTTTTTAATGCAGGACTTACATGTTCTGCATGCATTTGAATCTACAGGATTTTTGCATTGTAATAGGCTTGCTAGTCCAATGGCTAGTTGTAATTTTCCAACACCTTCTGGCCCAAGCAATAAAAGAGCATGTGGAACTCTTTGTTCAGATACAATTTTTTTAAAATAGTCTTTAATACTAGACTGGCCAGGAAACTCTGATAAGAACATAAATAAAATTTAACTCATATCTATATTCTTAAAAAGTAGAAACTTACGATGGGTATTGATAAAAACTTAGCGTAAATAAGCTATAATTTATATTGGATTTATCTTTTTCTTACTATTTATTCTGCTTCCCATTCTTAACATTTCACCACCTCTCAAGAATAAGCTACAATTTACGATTAAAATTGGACAAAATGTGCCAGAAAGCAGATACAGCTGATAATATAGATGGAATGTTATACTTTTGAATTTCTAAAAATTATCGAAAGGAATGAGGATAACAATTTGTCGATGGGCTCATTTTAATGGCGCTCATAGGTTACATAATGAACATTGGTCTAAAGAGAAAAACCAGGAGGTTTTTGGAAAATGTAATAATCCAAATTACCATGGCCACAATTATGAATTGGAAGTAAGTCTTACTGGTGATATTGATCCGGAGACAGGATACGTTTTTGATTTAGCTGAACTTAAAAGAATCATCAAGGAGGAAGTTGAGGACAGGTATGACCACAAAAATCTAAACCTTGATTGTCCTGAGTTTGCAGGTAAGAACCCAACGGCTGAGCTTATATGTTATGAGATATGGAAAATGTTATCAAATAGAATTGATGAACAATATGATATATCGGTCAGGTTGTGGGAAACTCCAAGAAATTCAGTTTTCTACCCTCCAATTTCTTAGCTAAGCGTATATTTTTGTCCTAATTCTGGAATCTCAACATTTTTAAAACCTGATTCGCCAAGATATTCTCTAAATTTTTCTTGCCTGTCTATTTCTCCATGAACCAGGAAAATTTTCTTGACTTTCTTTTGATTTGAGATGAATTCTCTCATTTCTTTTCGATCTGCATGCGCAGAAAAGCTATCCATGGTTTTCACTGTTGCTTTTACTGCCTTCATGTCGCCAAATATTTTAATTTCAGGAATTCCTGTTTTTAACATGCCCCCCGGGGTATACGGAGAACAATATCCAACCAAGAGAAAAGTGTTTTTCGGATCATCAATATTATTATATAGATGATGTTTAACCCTACCGGCATTCATCATTCCACTTGAACTGATAATAATACTGGCTTCGTCAGAATTGTTGAGCGCTTTCGATTCCGCAACTTCTCTTATGTATGTTAGTTCATTAAACTCAAATGGATTGTCATCCTTCAACATATATTCATGAAGGTTGGAATCATAACATTCAGGATGAGTGCCATAGATCTGAGTAGCGTTGACAGCGAGCGGAGAATCAACAAAAACAGGAATTTTTGGCAGTAATCCTTGATTTTCCAATTTGTCAAGCATGTGCACAATTTCTTGAGTTCGTCCTATACTAAAAGCCGGTATTATAAGCTTCCCCTTCTTTTCACAACAAGCTTCTTTTACGATTTCTAAAAATGTTTGGGACTGCTCCGGGGGAGACTCATGTTCTTTATTACCATAAGTAGATTCACAAATCAGGTAGTCTACTTCCGGCATTTGTACAGGGTCACGCAAGATAGGACGATCAGGTCTTCCTATATCTCCAGTAAAACCAAAATGAGTATAGTCCGACCCCTTTTTAATTCTAATGGTTACGCTTGCGCTTCCAAGTATATGACCTTGATCTTTGAAACAAACTTCAACATCTTCCGCGATATGAAACCACTTATTATAGCTATGTCCAACAAAGAGATCCATAGCTGCTGCCACATCTGGATTTGTATATAATGGTACTCTGAAGTCTTTGTGTTTCTTCTTTCGTTTTTTTCTTAATTTTTTTTGTACCATTCTACATCTCTTTCCTGAATATGAGCAGAGTCTAAAAGCATAATTGATGATAGACTCCGTGTAGCATGAGTGGAATGAATGTTTCCAGCAAATCCCTCTTTAACCAATTGAGGAATTCTTCCGCTGTGGTCAATATGAGCATGAGACAGAATAAGACAGTCGATCGTTTTTGGATCGAAATGCCAAGTGTTATTTAGATCCCATATATGCCTCCCTCTCCCCTGACAGAGACCACAGTCCATGAGTATTCTAAATCCATTATCAAGCGTAAGGAGATGTGAACTTCCCGTTACCATTCTTGCAGCCCCTGCAAATTTTACTTTCATAAGACAATTGTGAATTATTCAGGCACAATTTATCAAAAAATAACACGCTATTTGGTCTTACAAAGATGATGAGTAAAAAATTAGTTTTCTTTACAAACTATTTTATTGTTTATGGGAAGGACGTTTCTAATTATTCTAAGTTTTTGCATTACTATGGTATCCCAAAGTATATGTCAAACGAGTACTTATGCAATTGGAGATCAGGTTATTGTAGAAACGTCTGATGGGTCAAGTATTATTGGAGAAATAATGAATAGGGAAAGTTCTGGAATTCGTCTTTTATCGATATCTCTAGGAGAGATAAATATTGATTATGAGCAAATAAGAAGAATTCAAGTCCTAAAATATAGTCCTACTGGAATCGACAAGCACGCAATTCCATTGGATTTCCATAATTCTACTCATTACATCCTAAGCCCTTCTGCATATGGTTTGAAAAAAGGGCAGAGTTACTATGAAAATATTGCGATATTTTGGAATTCTTATACATATGGCATTTCTGATAATTTCAGCGTATCAGTTGGTGGAGAAATATTATCATTGTTATTAGCTTCAAATTTTCCAATAATTTTTGTTACGCCTAAATTCAGCGTTCCGTTAAAAAATGAAGCTGGTGCTTTTTCAATCGCCAGTACAGTATTTACAACTCCGGAAAGTCATTTTAGAACGTTTGGATTTGTAACAAGTTCTTTAACCCTAGGAAATCGAAATAGCAATGTGACACTGGGAACAGGTATCGGATTCAGCTCTGAAGATGGGTTTGAAAATGAAATTATCCCTTTTACAATTTCCGGAATGTTTAGATTAGGACCGAAACTTAGTATTCTGACAGAAAATTGGCTCATCGCAGAAAATGGTTTTTCAGATATGTTAGGTGTATTGTCTGCGGGCTTGCGGATACATTTTAAGAACCCTGGAAGTGCTTTTAATGCTGGTCTGTGGAGACCGACTGAAGGGATAGGAAATGTTATTGGAATACCATTTGTGTCTGTCACAATTGGATTAAAATAGCTTTCTTATAGGATTTTGAAATTTAAGCTATTATCGAATTGATTAGTATTCTGGTCTTAAGAAATAAACTTCAGCTATTTTATTATCACTTATTTTATAGATAGCTATGGCTTTAAGCGTTTGAAAATCTTCATCAATGAGTTTAAAAAGTACTTCTTCGTAGTCTACAATAGTATTTCCGGCTACAATTCTATTAATAATCTTACAATTTAATGAGTCAACACGCTGGAACCATCTGTCGTAGTTTGTTTGCATTGCAAGCTTGTCTGATACATTGTATTTGCTTAAATCATCATAAATGCGAACTGAATCAGAAAATGGTTTTAGAAATGCGTCTATATCCATTTTATTATAAGCTTCTAATTGATCGTTAACCAATTTTTCAGCATATGAAATTTGTGCTGCAGATGTAATTGTAAACAGACAAAAGAGTATAGCCACGCCACACCCTTTAATATGATTGACTTCCATAATTCTATCTTTCTGAGAACAAATTAACAAAATTCTTAATTTGTTGCACGTTTATATTTTGGCTTTTATCCCCAAAACTATTCCAAAATTATTTGTAGAATTATTTTCTCCTCTAATAAGCCCTGATTGCCAAACAAAATCAACTCTAAACATTCGAAATACTTTAATTCCAATATTATCTATACCTAGATGGTACTCTTGATAATGTGGGTGTTCAGAAGTATTTAAATATTTATAACCCATTGCTAAATGCCATCCTAGTTGCTTAAACAAGGGTAATTTATTAAGGATAAACCCATTCCAATTGTGACTTAAATGAATTTGAAGAAAGTTTTCTGAACTACTATATGTGTAGTAAGGGAGGAGTAAATAACTTGAATTGTAAGTCTGAGGATAAGCAATATGAGTTTGGTTACCCATAAAGTGATGGAAATCCATAAAATATTTAGGGCCATCACCTAAGAATTGACCAAGCGACATGAATAATCGTGAAACACCAATAGTTCCTATTGCAATTCTTTTTGAAACTGTTGCATAGACAAGTGTATGCTTTGTATCACTATCTAATGCACCAAGGCCTTTTTTAAAGTGCAGCCAAAAAGTAGGCCAATGGGATCCTACCTTAAATGTTTGATGGGGATATGACCAGAGTTTTTCTCCTGGTCTGATCCTGAGGGAAAGGCCAATTATTAAAGACTTGTGGTCAATAAATTCAATATTATCGGAAAATATTCTAGAATCTTTATAGAATAAGCTATTATCATAATGATTGGTCAACGAATTCCTTTTCTCATAATCAATCGTTAGCCTAAATTTTAAAAAGGAACCAAGGTCCTGACCAGTTTGAAGTTGTAGAAATTGCTTATCATAAAGCTTCATATAATTTCTTCGAGCAAAAAGAGTAAAGAACATATTCATCCGCTCCGATATCGGTTCAGCTGAATTAAATTGATTTAAAGCTTTTCCTCCTTTCAAATAGAAGTACCGGTTATTCGTTTTATTTGCACGGAACAAAAAGGAAACTTGGGGCCTCCAAACTTGTTCAGAAGACCCATATGAAATATTAAAACTCGAGCTTAAAGTTCTTGTGTATTGTTTGTCATAAGATTTTTCATAACTGAAACCAAGCTTTGAATTCCAACCTTGCACGGTATTAACAGAAATGTTACTTATAGGACTTATGTAACTTATGGTACTTCGTTTTTTGGAGTTTTGATAACTGTAGTCGCTTAGAATTTTGAGAATTTTAAATTTGTTATTAAGGCGATCAATCGAATCCAAATATTCATCACTTTCATGAAATTTTTGAATACTATCTTTCCTTACATAGTCCAAGCTCTCTTCAATCGTTAAAGGAATGGGTCGCAATTCCTCCCAATATTCAATCGTCCGTTCGTTAGCTTCTTTTTCAACTTTGAATACTTCATTGTTAAATATTGCTTCATCAACATTATCTAACAGATAATTTGAATATACGGCAGCAAAATTGCCTGACAGAACAAAACCTAGTGCTCGCATTTTAAAACTAATGACATTGGAGAATGTCATCCATACATCTTTTCCAAGAGGCACAAAAGTCTGTTTGAAAGTTAAAGAATCTATAAATGCCAGTTGGGTGGATTTATTGGTAACCCCTAATTCAAGACTATTAATATTCCATAAATCTTCATTTATATAGATGTGACCAAAGACACAAGGAGCATATTCATTTTTAGGGATAACCTGAATTTTATTAACCAATTGCCCGGTATTATCATAAGTTGCTCCCTCGAGTTTATAGTCATAATAACTCATTGCACTGTTAGCAATTGGGCTTATTATTTTTTTATTCAGATTTATGGAATTATCGTAGAAATTAAAAGTCATTTCTTTGGCGCTATTAAAGCTATATCCTTGGTCGTCTCCACTTATTTTTGAGGAGTACATGACTTCTTTTTGTTGTCCTTCTTTGAAGTAAAGTTTTGAAACAGATTCAGAAAGATAGACGACACCCTGTCTGCTGGAATCTAATACGCCATCCATATCTCCAATTTCAAAGCCAAGAATTTTTTCTGGAGCATCTAGTATTTTGTTGAATCCTCGTACATAAGCATCGCATTCAAATGATCGTACAAGAGCATTATAGTATTTCCGTTTGGCTTGCGCTTTACGGATTATAGCATAAGCCGGATCTTCAGCTTGAGCGGAAATAGTAATTTCATCCAGAGTATAATTCTCAGGTGTTAATGTCAAGTTGAGAATTAGTATTTCATTATCAAGAAGTACTTTTTTACTGATGGTTTTGTAGCCAACATATTGGAAATGTATTTCGTATTCTCCTTCCTCAAGTTTAAGGTTATAAGCTCCATCGAGGTTACTTGTCGTTCCAATTGTTGTGTTCTTAACATAAACATTTACATAAGGAAGGAAATCTCCATTTTGGTCAGAAATAATGCCCTGGAGTTGAGCAAATAATGGCAGCGAAAAAATAGATACAAAAAAGAGTAAAATTAAGGACTTAAGATTCATTAATTAAAGGTACCCAAATAATTATTTAGCCAAAATAACAACTTCGGTTCTTCTGTTGTAGATATGTTCTGCTTCGGAGCAATCAACATTGTCCCTACAGTGATTTCTCAATTGAGATTCTCCAAATCCCTTAGCAACAATTTTTTGGGGTGGAATTCCTCTTTCTGTGAGATAATTTTTGGCAGCTAAAGCTCTTTGATCTGAAAGGTTCTGGTTATAATCATTATGTCCTCTGGAATCTGTATGCGCACGTAATTCAATCTTAATATTTTCATTTTCCTTCATTAATGAAAGAAGTTCTTCTAATTCAAATGCAGCTCCTTTTTTAATTTCAAAACTATTATAATCGTAATAAATGTTTTCAAAAACGATTATTGATCCAACATTTACAGGCACATCGAGGATAGATTCTTCTACTTGCTGATTGGCAATGACTTCAGGTTGATGTTTATCAGATAACTGAATATGAAGTTGATCTTGATTATAGTTGTTGGACATAACTTTAGTCCAACTTTCTTTTCCTTCAGCAGTCAGCTCTAAGAGCGTATAAGCATCAAAAAGATTAATCTGAAGTTGACCTTTTTTATCTGTGAGGAATGTTTGGAAGGTGGATTCTTGGGAAAATTCAAAAATAGATTGGTCAAAATCGTTTAATTTATCCCCATCAATAGGCTTTATTCTTAAGCTGGCATTGACGATAGGACTAGTTCCATCTTCCTCTGATACGAATATTTTGAGAAGCTTATAATTCTCATCTCCCAAAGATAAAAGGGATTGATCTGATAAAAATGAATATATATCATCTTCACCTTGTCCACCAGGTCTGTTGGAACTGAAGTAACCATGATGGCCGCCAGTATTTACAGCGATAGCAAAGTCATCATGTTTGCTATTTATAGGATTAGGTAAAATGATAGCTTTTTCAAATTTTCCATCCTTATATTTTGATTTAAATATTTCCAATCCTCTAGTCTTTGTATCACTTGCAAAAAACAGACTGTTGTTATCTGAAAAATAGGGAAACCAGTCATTTCCGTCTGTATTAATCAGAGGCCCAAGATTTTTTGATTTGCTCCAATTACCATTTATTTTTTGAATAAAATATAAATCCATTTTCCCATATCCACCAGGTCTGTCACTAGCAAAGACAATGATATCATTATCCATACTAAGTGCTGGATGGCAGGTAGGGTAGGATTCATAATTTAAAGAGGAGCTCCAAGGTTCTTCCCATTCCCCTTCAGAAAAGGTAGATTCAAATATTTGGAGTATGGCGATATTGTCTTCAGCAAGCACATTTTGGTCAACTTTAGTAAAGTAGATATGATTACCATCAACACTAAAACATGCTGGTCCTTCATGAAATTCGGTATTTATTTTTTTCGAAAATATAGCAGATCTAATTAGTGTTTTATCAGTTGAAGGAGCTGTAAAAAATAAATCATACTGAACGTCGGAATCGTTATCATTTTGTTGTTTAGATCCAATAAAAATGATGTACTCATTCCAAAAAATTGGTGAAAATTCAGCTTTCTCAGTATTTATACCGACTTCATTTGAAATTACAATTTGGCTGTTCCAATCCTCTTGTGTAGAGCAATTAATATAATGAAATAGCAATATGGTAATTAAAATGTATTTCATTAATAATACCTGGGATTTTGGATGGTCAATGGAATTTTGGATGGAATAAGGTCATATCTCAGCAAAATTTCAAAACTTCCATTTTCGAAATTTTTGATTTCTGTAAGTGTAAAATCAAATGCCATTGAAACAAATAAACGCTCCTTTAATTTTAAACCTAAGACCAGGTCTAATGATTCAAATGTTGATCCGATGGCACCTCCTGTTCTAAGATTAGAGGCAAAGTGAAATTGATTTTTATAAATGAATTCTAACCATAGTTCTAAATCTGAAGGAATCTTGTCTGCATACTTGTACAAAAGTTGGGGTTTGAATTGCCAGTCTGTATTTAGATTTAAATCCATACTTGCAAATGCATAGAAATGTCTTATTTCGCGAGAAATTAATCCGCTATCATCATCATCGATTTTAGATTTTAAAATTCTTGGCGTTGATATTCCAAAAGAAAACTTTCCTGTTTTCACATAAGTACCCAAACCCAGATTAAATATTGTACTTGAATACTTAATCCTCTCTATTGAAGGATCAAGGGCAAATCCATCTATTGCAATAAGGCGTTCATCGGTAAAGTCATTAACAAATCTTCTTGCCGACAGCGCCATTCCGATACTTGCATATCCTGATTTAAAGTTAAGTCTATAGGCATATGCCGTAGAAACATCCAGTTTTTCTTGGATTGTAATGGCTGACCTCTTAATAAAGATACCCATACCGATATTTTGACGTCTAAAAGGAAGATTAACACTTAATAATTGAGTGTTCGGTGCACCAGCAAGTCCCGCCCACTGATTACGATGTAAAATCTGAAAACTTGGATATTCCTTATCCCCTGCATTTGCAGGATTAAAAGCCAATTTATTGTAGGCGAACTGAGTAATCTGATTTTGCTGTTGTCCGATAACATGGAAACAAAAGCTCATAATTAATATGGTATAGAGATATCTTATCATAACTCTATTATTATAAATCCTTGAATAATTCCCAGACCTGGTCCTAATTTAAGCACATAATAGTAGCTGCCGGGTGGAAGGGTCTGACCATCATAATCCCCTTCCCATTCATTCTGGTATGGTTCAGCATGATATAATTCATCTCCCCATTGATTAAAGATGCTCAATTCATTCTCTTGATAATTCCCAGAATAGAGGCATGGAATTTCAAATCTATCATTGTAACCATCACCATTAGGAGTGATAATGTTCCCAGCAAAGCAATCTATATTTTCATCTAATTCTATAGTGATAATAGCTGTCGAGCACAGGTCTGGACACAAATCATAACATATTTCATATTCAATTTCAACGCTTCCAAACAAGTTGTTCGGTGGAGAAAAATGTATTTGATTACCAACAATGTTCACAGTTCCTGAACCCGGATCTGACACACTTGTTATAGTAACACCACTGTTATAATTATCATTTTCGAGAGGAACAATGATAATTGTATTAAGGAATACATCATTGAATAAATCATCATTTGCTTCTATATTATTTATGAGAAATATTTCTGCTGTGTCACTGGCAAAGTTTTTACATTCTCCATTACTACTTAATAAGATGATTTGATTTGTACCTTCTCTCAGTTGGCTGAATGATGCATCATTACTATTAGAATTAAATATTTCAATTTGAGGATCCGGACTTATCCATTGTAGTTCTAAATTTTCAGGATTGAGTGCTGTCAGATTAGCAAATTCTAAGTCACAAACAAGAACCAAGTCTTCAGTAATATTTGCACCTGCAAGAGGTGTCTCAAAAAAGTTGACTGAAAGCGTACTAAGAGTTTCTGATGAACAATCTCCTATAACAGTTTTTGCGCCAAGTAAAAAACTATTTTGTTGACCAGTATTTAAAAAACTTAATTCAAAACAATTCGATTCGCTTTCTAAAAGTATCGATCCACTATTCAGGTCTATAATTTGATATAAGTCGATGCTATCAGCCTGATTAGCGATTAAGCATATCTCTGCGGTCGTAAATCCATTTATACAATACGAAAGAGAGTCTGTATTAAATTCCGGAGCTTCTGGTTGAGATTTTAATTCTAAATCTATCAAATTAGAACTTTCAGAAAAGCAATTTCCTACTTTTACTTTTAACGAGTATGGGCCTTCATCATTGGAACTTACATTTTCAATTATCAATTCATTAGTTGCACTCGACAATAGGCCTGAGGGAGTCGACCAAACATATTCAGCACCAGAGATTTCACTTGTTTCGAAGATAATATCTGAACCTATACAATTGAAATCATTTACAATTATTGTGGGTTGATCAGGCTTACTTATCAGCTCAATAAACGTAACGTTTGAAGTTTCGGAACGACACCCATTTTTACTTTGTAATACCGAGTAATTGCCTATCTGGTTGTTTTCAAAATTTTCTAAAATGAGATAAGGGACATCTGTGACGATCAATCCCAAAGGTGTTGACCATAGCCATTCAACATTTGATCCGACAATGGGATTAGTGACTTCAATTTTGACTGTATCGGCTTCACAAGGAAAATCTCCAAAATCAATTATCGGTTTAATTGGAATAATCGTAATGTCTACAATTGTACTTAGTGCTTGGGAAGCACAGTTATCCTTGATTACTTCAAGAAAATATTCACCATTGAAGGATTCACTGAGATTAGTCAATACAGGATTTTCTTGTGCAGATGAAAACATATTTGGCCCGGACCATACATAGTTATAATTTCCAGATGGAAAAACAGTTGGTATGAAACTTATCGACATGCCTTCAGACATACAAGGTATGGAGGTATTACTTAATGCTGTAATATTCGGTCTTATTCCGACTTCCACATTAGTTGATGTGCTGGCCATGCAATTACTAGCCGTTGTGACTGTTACAGTGTATACTCCTTCAATGGCAGGAACCATAATCTCTCTTCCTGTATAAGTCAGACCTGCCGGATCTTCCCATAGGTAAGTAGCATCCGGAATGAATGAACTTGTTAAAACGACTTCATCACCTTCACAAAGAGGGCCATTGTTAGCTGCTCCTATATTAATATTGGATTCAACCAGAAGTTCAAAAGATGCTGATGTATCCGAAAAACATATTCCGTCTTCTACTACAACAGTATATAGCCCTGATTGTGATTCAGTAATTGCAGGAATGAGTAGATTATTGGATGAGACTGAGTTAAATATGACACCGTCTTTATACCAATGGTATCTTACAGCATTTGAAATATTTGAGACTGTCAGGACAGCACTTTGACCTTCACAAAAAATAGTTTCACCCTCAATAATTGGAATAGGAGGTTTTTCAAAAATCACAACTTGAACAGATGCAGTATCCGATGTACAAATGCCGTTGTTAATACTTAAGAAATAAATTCCTTCATTTGTGAATCCGGCATCTGAAATGACTTCTGGAATTCGTTCCCTGGAAAAATACCCATTAGGGCCAGACCATTCATAATTGTAAATTGAATTAAAACTATTTGTGGAAAGAACAATGTTATCCCCTTCACAAATTGTAACAAAGGGTTGATCAATTTCTGCTATCGGAACTGGCAGAATGTCAATACTGATTGTGCTGGAGGGATTAGAATTACAAAGATCTGATCTCACTTCAACATAATAAAAATGTTTGCCTTGGGTTCCTTGTATTGTTAAACTTGGTCCTTCGGTTTCTTGAATTAGAATACCGTTTGGAGATATTCCTTCATACCAAAAATAATTTACCTCTTCTGTAAAGGGTGTGGCATTTAACAAAATGACATCACCTACACAATAGGCGGTACTATCAGAGCTTATCTGCGGACTTGAAAATTCATTGACTTCTATATTTACAGATCCTACGAAAGAACATCCATTTATTGAAATGATCTCAAGGAAATATATCCCAGAGTTTGAATTGTCGATTGATAAGAGTAAAGGATTTGGATCAAAAGATTTGAAATCAGAAGGACCGGACCAGATAAAGCTATCGACAAGACTTGGAACTACTCCTGCAAATAATTGTAATGAATCAGCAAAACAAAGATCACTTAAAAAAGTTGGTTCTATAGCTACACCTTTTATTGTTACAATGCTGTTACATTGTGTCACATTTTTATATATATCGACAGCTTCGACTTGAATATTTAAACTCGAACCGATATCGGCACATGAAAAACTGTATTTATTAAGACGAATGCTATCTATTCCACAATTGTCAGATATTGTCTGAATCAAATTCTCCGGGATAATATCATAAAATTCTGAGGCTTGGATTTCAGCTTCTACTATTATATCCTGACATTGGATAATTGGACTTATAGTATCTCTAATCTCTAAAGACATATTGCACATCCCTTGATTTCCCAATACGTCTGATTCATTATAGTTAAGATTGTAGATGCCTGCCAAAAGCTGAATATTTGAGCCATTGTGAGAGATTATTTCTTGTGAATTATTATTGCTTACCTCAATTGTGGGGTCGATATCACTAAATTCAAGCTTGATTTTGATGAATGACTCACCATCATTTACAATGTCTCCTGAGAGATTAGAATCATCACACGGGAATGTCCCGTCTCCAAATCCATCAATGTGAATAACAGTAAAATTGACGGTTTGATCAC
This sequence comes from Saprospiraceae bacterium, assembly GCA_965248155.1. GTDB lineage: Bacteria > Bacteroidota > Bacteroidia > Chitinophagales > Saprospiraceae > RFSX01. Next base: position 74,825 of record CBDFIO010000002.1, on the reverse strand, counting down.
TGAGCCAAAAAAAGACTTGATTTGAATTTAATTCCAAACTGACTGATTGTGATGTACAATCTCCTGAGTCTATGACATATAATAAATCTCCCAATTCTGAATTGATAGTTACTGAAGAGCCTGGATCGATGTTAAGTTTCCAATCGATAATGATTCGCGGATTGTATATTTTACCTCGTAGAATAATATCTTGAAAAGAAAGAATAGAATTGCGACCGTGATACAAACTATCATTCTGATCAAACACAAAATCTACAAGTCCGTTTCCGATAGGTAAAGATTCTGCATAATCAATAGTAGCACCACAATTATCAGAATAGGAGTCTAAAGCTTCGAAAAAATAGTTTGTCTCGCACTGATCATTTTCTAGAAAGATGGTAAGATCATCAGGACAATTTAATATTGGAACTATAGCATCATTTATAAAAATAGATTGTTGACAATCAACTTCATTTCCTCCGCAATCTTTTAATATGAATTCGATTTTATTTTCACCTGCATCAAGGCGATGATTGAATGTATCGGCGATAGCATATATAGCTGTCGCTTGATTTACCTTATATCGCCATCTATTGAATGAGAGGTCAGAGCAATTGTCGATTGCTATAGGTAATTCAAGCTCGATGAGACTATCACATTGATTTTCTTCTAATGTTATAGTGAGATCTTGAGGGCAAGAAAAAATTACTGGTGCAGTCGTATCAATAAGTGTAAAACTGGCTCTTGCTGTTGAAATATTCCCACACAAGTCAAAATTTACAAAATCGACAAACTGAAACCCTAAGATGCCATTCACGGTAGTATCAGGGCACCCAACAATATTGAATTTTGCATTTTCAGTGGCCATTATTAAGCTGGTATCTACATAGGTTCCGGGAGGTAAAGCTCTACTCGTTATACTATTGCAATTATCAGATACCATACTGAATCCGAGTGAATCTATCCAGATATCGAAGAAGAGTTCCGGATTCATGAGACCACAATCAATAATTGTATCTCTCGGACTTATATCAAATTCCGGACTAGAAAAATCTTGAATTTGGAATGTCTGTTCTATGGATTGCTGATTTTGACATACGTCGATCAGCGTATAGCTTCGAATAAGTTGTTCCTGACAAATGGTGCTGATAATAATCGAGTCTGTGTAGCTTATTGTGTCAAATAAACAATTATCAAAATAGCTTATATAGTTTTCAATTAGGCCAAGGTTTTCATCACAATCTGCAGCAACAATGGATTGATAATTAATAGTAGGGGCCAGTGTATCTCTAATTTGAATTAGCTGAGTGTATGCAGAGATGTTTCCACATGCATCAGTAACGGTCCAATTACGTGTTATATCATAATTATAGTGCCCACACAGCAGGGAGTCCGGATCTCTGGTATCATTTTGAATAAATGTGGGACTTAATTCTCCGTCGCAACCATCTACAAAAAGGGGAGCAAAGTCTGGAATCGTTTCAGAACATAGAATCAAGGTATCACCAGGAGCCGAGATGATATCGGGTTTATTCATATCTGAGTCTATTCCAAATGTAGCTTTAGCAACATTGATGTTAGAGCATTCATCTTCAATAAAAAAACTAACCTCTACGGACCAATTACAGTTGATGCGTTCGATTATAATATTAGTGGGAACATTTGGGTCTGAAAATCCAGAATTTCCTAAATCATCGATCCATGAATAATTGGTTCTCAGGATCGTATCACTGCAATTATCTGTTGTAAAGGCAAATCCTATATTATCGAGCCACATTTGCAAGGAATCCAGAATTCCGTAATGACAATCAAGAAGTTGGTTTTGTGGAGGAATAATAAATTGTGGTGCTTGTGTGTCTTCAATAATAAAATTTGCAAAGACAGTATCAACGCTATTGTTATTACAGCTATCCTGAGCAATGAATCCGACTTCAAGAATTGCAGTTTGTGAACAGGAAGAATTTTGAATATGTTCTAGAGTGTCTATTGCCTCTTGATTGGTCAACAAATTTATTATTTGTGCTTCTCCGTTATCTGCTATCGCTGATGCATGATTGTCTAACCAATTAATTAATTCTGGATTGGGATCAAGTTCGCAGCTGATGATTGTATCAGAAGGAAGCTGGGTAAAAACAGGAGGAATAGTGTCTTGTGAAGTATAGTTTGCTCCATAAGCACAAAAGGCCTTCATTAAAAGGGCAATCAGGAGGGGATATTTAATAGAGAAACGCATACGTGAGAAAACGATTAATAATTGGGATTTGTATGGTATGAATATCGCCTTTTGTAAGGAAAATTATTCCTCTTCTCCTTTTTTTTCTGTCAACTTTTTGTCATCTACATTTTCATTTAGAAAGGCATTTAGGTTGTCAATTTTATAATTTGACTCCATTTCTCCAAATGAGTTGATTTTAATGTCGAATCCTGTAAGTTCTTCGTGAACGGTAGGATTTCCTTCTTTCTTCATTTTCTTGGGCATAAATCTCTTTTATTATTACAATGAAAAATAATGGATGAGAATTCCATTTTTCAAGCATTTTTTTAAAAATTATCTGTCTTTTAGACGATATACAAATTTTAGCGAGCTCCAATTATCATCATAAGAAGCTATTTTGACATCTACTAATCCAAAGTCCTGACCTATTTTCATTACCGACCATTTATCAATATCAGAAGGAATTTTTGATGATTTTTTTGGCCAGGATATCCACAGCATACCGTTTTTCTTGAGAGAGGGTAACAATTTTTTGATTTCGTGAATTAACGAATTTCCATCACTTGAGAAGATATGAATAAAATCTGTAGGATGCATTTGAGCAGAAGCAGATAGATTCTGTTCATTAGGAATAATATCCAAAAGTTTGAAGTAGTTCTCAGGTACCCTGGCAAGTCTGAAATAGTGCTCAGCTTTGAGGCCTAATTTCTTTTTTAAATTAGGTTTCATTTTTTCATATTCTAAATTATGATTATTTTATGGGAGTAACACCTTTTATAAACCTCATAAACTAACCTAATGAAAACTATTTCCCTGAAGTATCTATCAGTAATTCTCTCCTTTTTTATATTAGTAATAAGCCATTCGAAACTTAATGCACAGATTGAGGTTGATGGTATGGCTAAGATTGCGGTGATGAACCTTGAAAACAGCGCAGACAGTGTTGTTGTTGTCATGCCGGACGGAACATTGGCAATGCGTGATGTCTCTACGATCACGGAATTTCAAATATTAAGTATTTCAAATGATACGATTTATTTGACGGATGGAGGTTTTGTAAAGCTACCACCAGAGTCTCAGCTATTAAGTATTTCAAACGATACTGTATATCTAACTGACGGAGGATTTGTGAAACTTCCACCAGAATCTCAAATATTAAGTATTTCAAATGATACGATATATTTGACCAATGGCGGTTTTGTAAAGTTACCGGCGAGTGGTGGCGGTGCTGGCAGTGGTTGGACCCTGGATGGAGATACGACTTATACCCATAAGCATGTAAGTATCGGGGATTCTTCAACCACTCATAAATTTGAAGTTTTTTCGGATTCTACTTTTATCTCAGAAGTCAATGACCAATCTTCCGTAGCTGCTGGAGATGCCCTGTCTATATCTGCCGGTTCATTCGGCGCCCAATCATTCGTTGTAGATACTACTGGGAACTTAACGAGAATTGAGATTACTGCTCAAAAAGATGGAGGAACAACCTCCAACCTTACGCTTGAAGTCAAAACCGGTGACGATCCTTCTATGGGATCTTCATTAATCGTAGAACCATTTGATGTTACCAGTGTTGGCGATTCTCTGTATTCTGTCATATTCGCAGCTCCTATTCCGGTTACTATAGGGGACACTATTGTCATGATTATTGACAAAACAGGTGGTGATGATGCTTTATGGCAACGATCTTCCACAGATATATATGCTGGAGGAATTGCACACCTCAATGCAAGTGGCTGGATTCCACTGCCTACCAAAGATCATTGGTTTCATTCTTTTATTGAAGTCCAGGATAGTTTTCCTGTTCCTGTTTTTGCGGTAACTCATGACTTGAAAGTTGGTGTTGGCACCTCTAATCCAAGTGCTAAATTGCACGTCTTGGGTGAAACCCAGTTAACAGGTGATGTGGCAATTAACAGTAACTTGACGGTAGATACAGATGCATTATTTGTAGATGGCACGGACAAACAAGTGGGTATCGGAACCAATGCACCCGGAGCAACTCTGGATGTAAGAGGTTCTGCAGTATTCAATGAAGGAAGTACGAATTCAGATTTCAGGATCGAAAGCGACGGTAACTCAAGTATGTTTTTTGTAGATGCAAGCTCGAATGAAATTGGAATAGGTACCAGCTTCCCTTCCCAAACTTTCGATCTAATAGGGAACATGGAAGTAAATGGTTCTGCAGTTTTTAATGAAAATAGTACGAATTCTGACTTTAGAATCGAAAGTGATATTAACTCAAATATGTTTTTTGTCGATGCAAGCGCTAATCATATTGGTATTAAAACCACAACACCAGACGCTCCTCTCCACATTGATGAGGAGTTTGAAGCGTTGAGATTAGATGGATCGGGCCCATGGCTATCATTTTATAATGGAGCAAATTACAATGGGTATTTACAATATTATGAGCCATTTAATGCATTATATTTGGCAAATAGAAATAATGGCCCACTCTATTTTTACACTTCGAATTTCGCGCAAATGACAATAGATGGTGCGGGAGAAGTTGGTATCAATCAAATTAATCCAAGCGCAACATTTGAAGTTAAACCATTTGGTTATGGTGGTTCAGATGGCATAGAACTTCAGGATGTCGGAGGAGACCGTTGGAATATTAATACCTACTCCTCTACCAATGAAGATTTGGGATTTTGGTTTAATGGAACTCCAAGAGGTTATCTTAATGATGCAACAGATGTTGCAGCGATTGACTTTACATCTCAACACAGGACTTTGCCTGGTTCGAATACAGCAGACGATTATAAGGATAAAATCGGAATGATCGTCAGTGCAGACGGATCTATATACAATCTTGATGGTTCTTATCTTCCTTCAATCAACGAATCATTACCTAAAGTAAAAATACCGGACCGAGCTTATGACAAAAGTATATATGGTGTTATTTCCGGTGTTGAAAATTCTGATGCAAAGGGTGAAAATTCAAAAAGGAAATATTCACTTGGACTATATTCAACAGTTATTGATCGAGTTGATGAAAATGATTACAGGCTCATTATCAATTCAGGAGGTGAAGGTGGAATCTGGGTAAGCAATTATATGGTAACATCGAAAATGGGGATTTGGTGGTCTCTTCACCGATTTCAGGAATTGGAATGAAGCAGGATGATGACCTCATACATAGTTATACCGGTGCTAAAATAGTTATGGATTGCAACTTTGATCTTGAAGCCAAAAATTACATTAGTAAAGAAGTAGTGAAAGACGGTAAAACATATAGAATGGCCTTTTTAGCATGTGTATACAAATGTGATTAGAGGATGAATGAGTGAATCGTCATTTTTTTTGGAATAAATGTCCTAAATGGGCATTTTAAAGAGTGAACAGTTGCTTCAACAACAGTGATTGGTGGATTGTGTATTTTGAGAGATTTAATGTAATTACCTTTAGCGACCCTCATATAATGGATAGGTCTAAGCCTGAGGCCTACATTTGTATTATTAGGTCTTTTTTTAAATCCTCTAGTTTATGAAATCGAGCTTTCAACGCAATAGTCTATAAAAAAAGCCCACTGACATTGTCAGTAGGCTTTGTGTTGTCGGGGCGAGAGGATTGCCTTCAGCGATCCTCGAAGGGGGTTGTTCAATAAAATCCCTGGTCACTTCGTGACTTGCCTTTATTTTTCTTGAATGGTTAATAAGCAAGCTTAACTCCATCGAAAAAAAAATCCCGCCACACTTTGTGCAACATGATTTTTTGTCGGGGCGAGAGGATTCGAACCTTACTCTACTGTACTCTTCTGTGTCTTTAAAATCAGGCATTAACATATTATTAAATCTTACAATGTGACCCCCAAGCTCACCAGCGAGTAAGAAAAACGACCCCCAAACTTGATTAGGGGTCGTTTAAATAGTAAATTTATATTGCGTAATATAATTTCAATGCCTCGTTCGATAAAGATACCTAAAGTAAGGCTAAACCTCAAGGTTAACCCTCCAGACCCTAATTCAAAAAAAGGGAAGAATCAAAAGAAATATACCAAGCAAGAATTAGTCAAGCTCAGAAAGATACCTTCTCTTGTTTATGCTGTTTTCAGATACAATGGCTTTAAGCTGAAATACTCAACTGGTGAAAAAGTTATTCCTAAAGAATGGGATAATAAACTTGAAGAAATAGAAAACAATCCTGCATTCAAGGACTATCAGCTCAAGCTTGAGCTAAATGAAAGACTAATTAGTCTAAAGAAAATTATAACTAAGATTTTCATAGAAAACAATTACGGTGATATTTCAACTGAAGATTTCAAGCTAGAGATTGATAAAAGAACCGGTAAAGCATCACCTAGAATCATACATGAAATTGAAAAGAATAAGAAACCTAGCTTTTTTGAATTTCTCAAAGATTATATCAAGTTAAGAAAGGAATCTCCCACTATTTCTAGAGGAACCTGGAAAGTAGAACAAACATGCTACAACCATCTTATAGATTATGCATCTAATACAGATTACATAGTTGACTTTGATTCGCTTGATTGGAAATTTCGGAAATCATTTGAGAACTGGATGTACAACAAAAAGAACCATAGTATTAACTATGCTGCCAAGATGATAACGACATTAACCCAATTCTTAAATGAAGCGGGTAGGGAAGGTTTATATGATTCTTCAATTACTGAATCTAAGGGCTGGCATATTAAGAAAAAGCCAACAATGAAGTTTGCTTTAACCTTTGACGAATTAGAACAACTTGTTGATTATGATTTCACTCAGGATGAAAGATTAGAGAGAATTAGAGATTTGTTCATCATTGCTTCATACTCTGGCATGAGATATAGTGATTTTAGTCGAATCACTCCAGAACATATTATAATAGATGAAGGGATTGAGTTAATTGAAATTATGGCTCAGAAAACAGATGAATATGTAACTATACCACTATTTCCGGAACTAAAGTCTATGCTGATAAAATATGAGTTCAACCCCCCAAAACCTTCAAATCAAAAGTTCAACGATTATATAAAAGAGGTTTGCCATGAGGTTGGATTAAATAGAATTATCAACTATGCTACTTTTAACGGGGGTAAAAGAAAAGACCATTCAGACCCGGTTTATAAAATAGTCGCTAGTCACGTCGGGAGGCGTTCGTTTTGTACTAACTTTTCTCTTCTAGGAATCCCTGCGATTAATTTGATGAAGATATCCGGACATTCCACCGAATCTCAATTCATGAAGTATATATGTGTTGATAATAGACAAAATGCTATAGTTATGTCAAAGTTGATAAGTGAGAAAATGGCTGAACGTAGAAAATTGAAGGTGGTATGACATCAGCAAAAGGGGAAGTTGAATTGCTAGGAGTTTTATCAAAAACGGAAATCCAACAAATTTTTTGGTATGATGACAGTTTAAACGGAATTAGTCCTCAACACTGTAGGTCTTCAAACCAAAGTGGACAATAAGTGAATAAAATTAAGTTACACTTTTAAAAGTTAAATTGAAATATTTTTGTCTGCGTTTTTTAAATGTTTTGTGTTTACATAATTTTTTTCTCTTCAGTTTTTCTTCTTTTAATCCATAATAAACATCTGCTGGTGTCAAGTTTTGTAAAGATTCATGATATCTGTGATGGTTATAATATTTTACAAATTGTGAAAGAGGAAAACTCAATTCACCTGGGCTGTAATAATGATCCAGTTTAATTACATTTTTCATCGTTCTGTGATACCTTTCAATCTTGCCTTGCGTTTGAGGATGACCAGGTCTTCCTCTCACATGTTTAATTTTGTAATCATCCAAATAAGAGCTCAACTCTTGACTTAAATAACAAGATCCATTATCAGATAATAACTTAGGCGGTTTATTCAAATTTACATTTGGATGGTTTAATGCCTGATTCAAAGTATTTTTTACATCAAGGGTTTTCATCGTTGAGCACAACTCCCAACTTATAATGTACCTAGAATAATCATCTAATATAGTCGATAGGTAATACCATCCCCAGCCAATGATTTTGAAATAAGTAAAATCAGTTTGCCACATTTGATTGACAGTTGTTGTTTTGTCTTTAAATTCATCTGCGGCAGATATCAGATCATAATGAGGAGGGTTTATCAGTCCAGCAGATTTCAATATTCTGTAAACACTGCTTTCGCTTATAAAGTATTGATTCTCATCAGTATACCTGCAAGCCAATTCTCTACAAGAAAGCTCTGAAACTTCCAGTGCCAGATTCAATATATCAGACCTGATCCGATCAGGAATCTTGTTCCAGTAATGCTTCCTTGTACTTTTCTTTTCCTCTAATCCTACAATTCCATTTTCCCGATATTTCTTATACCAGTTGTAAAAGGTTGATTTGTGAATACCAATTTCCTTGAGAGTTCTTCTAACACTCCATTCGGATTGCTCAACCAGCCTAATCAGTTCCATCTTTTCTTTTGCTGTAAATCGCATATACTTCTTGAATTTTATTTTACTCCATTCAAGCTTTTTTTAAGCACACGATTTTTTAGAGTAAGTTCTGCTACTACCTCTTTAAGGTCTTGATTTTCTGTCTTTAGATGTTGAACTTCTGAAGTGTTGGCTTCACGTTCTGTGTCTCCCTTTAAACGTTTCTTCCCTGCTTCCATGAAATCTTTACTCCACTTATAATATAGTGGTTGTGAAATCTCTTCTCTTCTACAAAGAGAAGCAACACTTTGTTCTCCTCTTAATCCTTCAATGACTATTCTAATCTTTTCTTCTGTAGAAAATTTACGTCTTGTCCTTCTTTTTACATCTCGGACATAAGATTCTGCTGATTTGTTTTTCTTGTTCATAATAAAGTGAATTTAATAGTTATGTATAACTTAATTTTATTCACTTAATGGTCCACTTTTATTTGACGATTTACACTTCGCACTACTGCATCGGTAATGCCTTGGACGGTTTCTATTTTCTTTTCAACCGCTACCCAATCAAAAAACGCTCTTACTTTACTAGGTCCTCTTTCAACACTTTCTTTCGCATAATTCATGGCTTGCAACCATTCTTGATAAGCCCCTATCAATCGACCCGACTCTATTTTTTTCTGATGGTATATCTCTTTTCGGTGAACCACTGAACCACTCAATCTAACTCCTTGATTCTAATACGCTTAACTGGTTCATTTCACCTTTTGAACCACTCTGAACCACTGAACCACTGCCGATGCCGGCAGAGGCCTTTATTTTGTCAAGTATTTCACGCAATCTTTTGTCAATAGTATTTTTTAAGTCCTCGTATTCTCCATAATCTGTAATCTCATATTCATATCCTCTGTACCGAGTTCCGCTCTTTACCTTGATATAATCATATCTTTGCAACTCAATCATGTACCGTTTTAGATTGCTTGCATTCATTCTAATATCCTTGCGGATCTTCTTGGTATAAAATGTATCTCCTTTCTTCACTTTGGCTTTCAGCATTTCTAAAAACTCTCTCGCTGCTTTCGTTAATTCGTCGCTCTTATTGAACAGTACATCTTTGAGTAAATCGAAACTCACTTGTATATCCTCATATGTTGAGCTAATGAACCGTTCTCCTGTTTGCTTGTCGGTGCTTACCGACCGCTGATACTGATGATAAAAAGTAACTGTTTCTATAAATCCTAATAGTAATGGCAAGCTTCTTCTTGGTTTAAAAACTTCACTTGGAAGGTCGATCATTTTCGCATATGGGTTATAGACTTTAATCGGTTTGAGTATTCGTTGTACATTTTGGATTTGCTTTCTGATTTCGTCTTGTTCTATCTCTTTGATTGCACCTGTGCTTTTAGCTTTTATAAAATCCATCACACGATGGTCTTGTTCTTTGCTCTGATCGATGTAGAGTAATATGCATCTGTTCGCATTGTCTTCATATAGCTTTTCTTGGGTTGTGCAGCTGCTGATCACTACTGGACCTTCGGCTACTACTTCTATGGTTTGGGTATTGCCTTTGTTATCTCGCCATGCTACACGTTTGATGATCTTTCCTTTACTCTGTAGTTCTCTTATGATATACATGATGTTCTCTGCTCCGTCTATATCTTCTATAAATAATATCTTCCCTTTGAGCTTCATTCCTTCATAATACAAAGCTTGATCACTGAGTCCAGTTGCTTCTATTTTGTCCTCTGCAGGTGTTAGACTGGCCAGCCCTTCCTGGACATGTGTCTTGCCTGATCCGCTGGCTCCTAAGTACATGACGTGTAATGACTTTTCTCTTTTTCTACTCAGATAAACTATATATCCTACCATAGCATTTTTCTCTTCTCCAACTATTCCACTTTGCCTAATGGCCTTTGCTGTGTTTAGCATCAGCTGAGGACTTTTTAAGTACTTGATTGATGCTTGTTTTTCTTGTGGGGTCATTTGATAAATCTGCGGAGCTTTGGGTTTCATCGCTTCTAACCTTCGTTGTCTGTAGGCTTCTAAGGCTGTTGTCATTTGGCTAATAACCTGACTTGCTTTGCTACTTCTTATTTCTAATTGACTTGCGATCATTTCACATAGATGATCTACTTGCTTTGCATGATACAGATCTAAACTGTGTCTTATTAATTGATGTGGATTTGATTTTAATTCCACCTTAACTGTCACTTTCATTCTGTCCAGTCCTGTAATTCTTATGCCGCCTAATATGGTTATTTTGATTTCTGCAGTAGTGTAGTTTAGTAACTCTGCATTTGTTGTATCGAGCTTGTCTATAGTTATATGTGACGTTTTTTCTCCTTGCTCATTTAATTGCCTGTCGGGGCTTCCCGACTCAGTTGATTTCTCAGTTGATTTCTCAGTTGAAAAAAATAAATTTGATTCATTGCTGACTAACTTTCTTTGATTTATTAAAACGGAGAGGACTTCTGACTCATGTCCCTGTAGTAGACTGTTTACATCTTCTCCCTTTGGCGTATTGACATAAGTGATTTTTAATTTCTCATTGATCTTCTTGATCTCTATTGCCCATTTCTTGATTGCTTTTTCTCCTGCTTCATCTCCATCAAAAAAGAAGATCACTTCTTCCAGTAGTTCTAATTCCTTAATCGATTGGCTGTGCTCTTCTGTAAATCCATTTGTACCATACAAAGCCAGCAGACTGAGTCTGCCTTCATTTATTTTATTTCCTTCTTCGTCTTTAACTTCTGTGGTGAGTAGACTTGCTGCATCGATAATGCTTTCTGTCAAGATCAGTTTTGTCGTTTCACTCTTTGGATAGATTGGATAAAGTCCTTGTTGTTTCCCTGATAAGTAGAAGTGTTTCGCATTGGGTTTGTCCATGATACTTCGTCCATATACATCTACTATTTTTCCTTCTCTATTCTTCATAGTAAACATCAAGCAATATTTGATCTTTGGTCGATAGCCTTCTCCTGATTTTTGTAATACACCGATCTGAGTACCTGACTCATGTAAACTCTTGTTCCATTTTCTTCCGATATCTGCACCACTGTATCCGATTCCTAATTTTCCATGATCTAAGTTTCTACTCTTTGCATACTCGATGGCTTTCTTACTTCTTGGTAGTGCTGATAATGTGGCTTGATAATATTTTGTAAGGATTGCTATTCGTGAGATCTCTGGTAGTGGCTTGACTTTGTTCATTGAGTAGTTTGGGTTAATAAGTTCTTTTGCTTTCAAGATGGCTTCTCGTTTTGTGATTTTCTCATACTTCATTATGAAGTCGATTACATCTCCGCTCCCTGCATTACAGTTTGATGAGAAACATGTCCAGGTATTTGTTTTGGGATAGATCTGTAGGCTTGGGGTTTTGTCATTGTGCCACGGACAACAGAGTCGATGATTGCGGTCAAGGGTAAGGTTGTATTGACTTAAAACTTGGGATAATCTGAGCTGAGTTTTGATTTCTTTGATTGTCATAAAAAAGTTTTATCCTACATATCTGTAGCAAAACTATAATTCTTGTATGACTTAAACAAACATTTGTAACTTTTATCCTACATATCTTGTTTGTATATTTGTGTTATAAGAGGTTTTCTTGTACTAAAACATACATTTATGACTTTTGGAGATAGGTTAACAGCTGTTAGAAAGAAGAAAAAACTATCACAAGCTGATATAGGTAAGCTTATTAGTATCAATGGTGATGCCTATGGCCGTTATGAACGAAGTGAAGTAAGACCTACTATCGAAATGGCTACTAAAATCGCCAATGCCTTAAATGTCTCTCTGGATTATCTCGTGGGTAAAACTGATATGGAACTCGATACTGATATGCTTAAACGTGTTCAAGCTGTTTCTAACCTTCCACAAAAAGAAAAGGAAACTGTCTTTGTTTTTCTCGATTCATTCATTGATAGAATGAAACTGCAAGGCGTATTATAGAAAAGCTCCACAAACGTGAGGCTTTAACCTTTCCCGTTCACCCAAATTATTCTTTTTTAGAGTTAAGTATAAGTTGAATCAATTCCGGTTGATCTTCATACCAATTCCCATTCAACTTTATTTGAGTTTTATTATAATCCAAAACATACGTCATCTTATTCTTACAGTTAAGTTTACATCTCAAATAAATTTCATCAGATTTATATGACGATTTTGATTTTCGCAATTTCTTTATATATGCCTCAATCTGATTCAGAACTATTTCATCTTCAATGAAATATGGTTCTGTATTTTTTACTGCACTTTCCCCAACATTAACTGGAAAATTGATTCCAAAAGAAACAGCAAAAACTTCAATATTCTCTATGTCATAGCTCATTTTTTTTTCTGTACAACAGATAAAAATAAATGGGATGGTAAACACAATTAGTTTCTTCATACTTAATTATTACAGGTCACACATTTAACTTTCTTAAATTTACCGCCATGATGATTTCTCTTTATCCCTCCTAATTTAAGTGCCGCTGGATTCTCTACTGATTGGATTACTCTAAATTCTTCGGCATTGTTATACCCCGATAAAGACTGTTTAGATAATTTTCTATGTTCCTTAGGGTCATTAAGGAAATTTTGTGCATGCCCTAATTCATGCAATAGTCCTTCTGCAGGTGATCTTGATCCCGTTTCTCCAAATAAACCTTGCATTATCCAATTTGTATATTGATCAAACTCAATACCGTTATTTTGATCAAATATAATAAATGGATCTCCTTGCTTAACTCCTTTATTATCAACGTTATCATTGAAATGAGTTTTATTATATGGGTTATCAGGGTTATTCTCTGGATTGTTTTCTAATATATTGACTGTTGTTTTCTTACTTGCAACATCACTAATTACTCCTCCTTGATCTGCGTCATTATCAATAATATAATTTAACGCCGTGAAAACATCATTCACAAATTGATCGTCTCCATCATACGTAGCTCCAGGCATATAAGTAACATTATTAATCTTTATACTATCTCCGTTAACATCAATATATTTTATTGGATTATTTGCTGCATAGGCATATGGAGATTGAAAGGAGTATTTTTCAGAGAACCAATCTATCGAAGTAAAACGGGCTATACTTGGATCATAGAATCTAGCGCCATAATCTATACAGCTTAAACCCTTTTTTCAACTCTTCAATTTTACTCAACACACTACTTTTAGCATACATCTTTTATTCAGTGGTATATCTCTTTTTTTCCTCCAACACTTTTAAGACTTGTAATTAATAACGATTGGATAGGCGATATAATTCCTCAGCCATTTTATTTTTCATTTGAAAGTGTTTTTCAATTGAAAAAAAAGATTTATCGATTCATTTTTATGATAAAAAAACTTCTTAACTCTCAATGATTGTCAGTGTTTCAGGCTAGGTAAATCCAACCCAAAGCACAGCATATAAGTCTGAGCCTTATATGCCATGCAGCCAAACGCACTTCAAAAAAGAAAGCTAGGACAAAGCAAAAAGGGAGATGATCATGTAAGCAACAAAAAGGCGAAGCCTACCTTTGCTGGAGTGGTCATATCCCGCCGGCCAAGATTTCAAGCTCTTCAGCCAAGATAATGCTAGCGCATTTTTTAGTGGCTTACGAGTTTGATATCTTATTGCTCTGCTCATCTTTTTTAATGTTCAATTGGTATTTTTTTTCAGTTGAAAAGAAAAAAGCAGAGAAAGAGCCTTCAGCGCGTTTAGCACTTGAGTGGGCGGGCGACTGCGGACACGAACGAGGTAGCCAGTAAGGTGAGCGTCAGCTCACTGGCTGAATGTAGTATACACAAGGCTTATTGGCTTTTAATTAAATCAGCTTTGCTGATACCATATTGATTAAATAAGCCGCAGCCGAGAGAGTCTAGCAGTCCGCCAAATAATCTGTAGCGGCGGCTGTGATAGCTCTGTATCTTTACAGTGCTGTCGCAGACAGAATAGCTACAGGTGAGGAGCTGAGGCGAAGCGCATACCATGACAAGCTGGTAGCAAAGCTACTGGCGGTGGACGCCTTTAGGCTCCATGGCGTGGTATGTGTGAGAGGTGAACCCGACGAACGCCGCTTCCCTGCTTTGCGGGTGGCCTTTGATCCGTGGGTAGGTATTAAGCCAGGCTGATCAATGAAACAATCTTCTACGACCGTAGGGCGTAGGCTGTCTTCTTTATTTCAACGGATGATATTCATTCAGTTCCTCCATTAATTCTTCCATATTATAATTCTTATACCTCTCTACACTTCCAACACATCTATAACCGGCCATGTATTGAACTTGTCTAATGCCTATTGTCTTTGTCCATTCTGTAATGACGCTTTGACGAATGACTTTTCCTGAGGTAACCTTAGGATTCATTTTCTTGATCTGTCTGAACATGTGATACAAACTACTCTTAATATTTCCATTACCTCGCTCACTAAAAAATAGTTGATTTTCTATTGCTTCCTGATCTACTTTAGCCATTACTCTTCCTGATCTGCGGTGAGCCACCGCTGGCCTATAATATTGATAAATATCTCTCTGTAATTGCGGTCTGGTTTCTTCCAGGTAATGACTTAATTCTAATAACTGATTTGCTTTGATGGGTAAAACTCTCGCTAAAGATCTATTCGTTCTTGGTACATAAATCTTTGCTTCTTTCAGCTTAATATGATGAGGTTCTAAGTAATGTAATTCTCTTGTCGTAACTGCTTGATAAACTATGAGTCCAAGCATGACTCTATTTCTTTTTGTTCTGTTGTCTAAGCCTTGATAGGATTCGTACAGCTTTATAATTTCTGGATAGCTAACTATGTCGATCGGTACTTTTGATGTTGCACCTCTGATAAATATTCCTGCTGCCGGGTTCTTGGGAACGCCTAAATATTGATAGTAATGTCGTACTGCTAAAACCACTCGATTAATAAATCTGGAGTTATTATTTTGAGCTTGTAATGATTGGATAAATGCAACGACATCTCTGTATCTCGCTTCTTTGATTTCTATAGTTTCTTTACTAATCCATTCTAAATAGATTCCTGTATAATTTCCATGTTGACGAACTGTATTTTCTTCTAAGCCACTGCTGGCCATGAAGCTCTTAAACTTCTGTAATTTCGATTCTATTTCTTTACTAAACTTATATTTTGGTATGCATGACATGAGTATATATTTGAGTAGATTCTAAAGAGTTATGTCCTAAAAAACGAGCTATATTTTCAAGTGTCATTCCTGCTTCTAATAGATGTGTCGCTATGCTATGGCGTAAGGCATGTAATGAACCATCATGATTAATCTTCGCTTCTTTCTTCAACTTTTTAAATCTTTCTCCTAACATCTGACCGCCAACTGTTCCACCTCGATAACTCACAAACAACCAATTTGCTGTCTTATTATTTTCTAACATTGGACGACTGTATTTTAAGTAATCATGTAAGTCACTTCTAACTCTTCCTACTATTGGAACATATCTTTCCTTGTAGTTCTTTCCCTTTCTCACGTGAAGGACAGAACGATTAAACTGAACGTCTTTTACTTCTAAATTGGCTCCTTCATTTCTTCTTAAACCACATCCATAAAACACCGACAACATGGCTCGATCTCTGATACCTAATAAATCATCTTCGCAAGTTTCATATAGTTTCTCGATCTGATCTTTTGTAAATATCTCTACTTGTGGCTTTAGCTTCCCTTTGGATTTCAACTCGATAGACACTTCGATATGTCCTTGATTGGTTTCGCTTAGGTAGCGACTAAATCTTCTTAATTCTACTTGGTAAGTTCTAATGTAATTCAAGCTTAATCCCTGTCCTGTTCTTCTACTGACTCTATTCTTCAAGTAATCAAAATAACTTCTGACTACTTCATCTGTGATTCTCTCTATGGCTTCTACTTCTCTTTCTAATATAAACCAATCAAAAAACTCTCTGACTTTCTCAGGGCCTCTTTCAATACTGTTCTTTGCATAATTCATAGCTCTTAACCATTCTCGATATGACCCTAATAACCTTCTGTATTCTAAACTTTTCACTATTTATTTTCTGATGGTATATCTCTTTTCGGTGAACCACTGAACCACTCAATCTAACTCCTTGATTCTAATACGCTTAACTGGTTCATTTCACCTTTTGAACCACTCTGAACCACTGAACCACTGCCGATGCCGGCAGAGGCCTTTATTTTGTCAAGTATTTCACGCAATCTTTTGTCAATAGTATTTTTTAAGTCCTCGTATTCTCCATAATCTGTAATCTCATATTCATATCCTCTGTACCGAGTTCCGCTCTTTACCTTGATATAATCATATCTTTGCAACTCAATCATGTACCGTTTTAGATTGCTTGCATTCATTCTAATATCCTTGCGGATCTTCTTGGTATAAAATGTATCTCCTTTCTTCACTTTGGCTTTCAGCATTTCTAAAAACTCTCTCGCTGCTTTCGTTAATTCGTCGCTCTTATTGAACAGTACATCTTTGAGTAAATCGAAACTCACTTGTATATCCTCATATGTTGAGCTAATGAACCGTTCTCCTGTTTGCTTGTCGGTGCTTACCGACCGCTGATACTGATGATAAAAAGTAACTGTTTCTATAAATCCTAATAGTAATGGCAAGCTTCTTCTTGGTTTAAAAACTTCACTTGGAAGGTCGATCATTTTCGCATATGGGTTATAGACTTTAATCGGTTTGAGTATTCGTTGTACATTTTGGATTTGCTTTCTGATTTCGTCTTGTTCTATCTCTTTGATTGCACCTGTGCTTTTAGCTTTTATAAAATCCATCACACGATGGTCTTGTTCTTTGCTCTGATCGATGTAGAGTAATATGCATCTGTTCGCATTGTCTTCATATAGCTTTTCTTGGGTTGTGCAGCTGCTGATCACTACTGGACCTTCGGCTACTACTTCTATGGTTTGGGTATTGCCTTTGTTATCTCGCCATGCTACACGTTTGATGATCTTTCCTTTACTCTGTAGTTCTCTTATGATATACATGATGTTCTCTGCTCCGTCTATATCTTCTATAAATAATATCTTCCCTTTGAGCTTCATTCCTTCATAATACAAAGCTTGATCACTGAGTCCAGTTGCTTCTATTTTGTCCTCTGCAGGTGTTAGACTGGCCAGCCCTTCCTGGACATGTGTCTTGCCTGATCCGCTGGCTCCTAAGTACATGACGTGTAATGACTTTTCTCTTTTTCTACTCAGATAAACTATATATCCTACCATAGCATTTTTCTCTTCTCCAACTATTCCACTTTGCCTAATGGCCTTTGCTGTGTTTAGCATCAGCTGAGGACTTTTTAAGTACTTGATTGATGCTTGTTTTTCTTGTGGGGTCATTTGATAAATCTGCGGAGCTTTGGGTTTCATCGCTTCTAACCTTCGTTGTCTGTAGGCTTCTAAGGCTGTTGTCATTTGGCTAATAACCTGACTTGCTTTGCTACTTCTTATTTCTAATTGACTTGCGATCATTTCACATAGATGATCTACTTGCTTTGCATGATACAGATCTAAACTGTGTCTTATTAATTGATGTGGATTTGATTTTAATTCCACCTTAACTGTCACTTTCATTCTGTCCAGTCCTGTAATTCTTATGCCGCCTAATATGGTTATTTTGATTTCTGCAGTAGTGTAGTTTAGTAACTCTGCATTTGTTGTATCGAGCTTGTCTATAGTTATATGTGACGTTTTTTCTCCTTGCTCATTTAATTGCCTGTCGGGGCTTCCCGACTCAGTTGATTTCTCAGTTGATTTCTCAGTTGAAAAAAATAAATTTGATTCATTGCTGACTAACTTTCTTTGATTTATTAAAACGGAGAGGACTTCTGACTCATGTCCCTGTAGTAGACTGTTTACATCTTCTCCCTTTGGCGTATTGACATAAGTGATTTTTAATTTCTCATTGATCTTCTTGATCTCTATTGCCCATTTCTTGATTGCTTTTTCTCCTGCTTCATCTCCATCAAAAAAGAAGATCACTTCTTCCAGTAGTTCTAATTCCTTAATCGATTGGCTGTGCTCTTCTGTAAATCCATTTGTACCATACAAAGCCAGCAGACTGAGTCTGCCTTCATTTATTTTATTTCCTTCTTCGTCTTTAACTTCTGTGGTGAGTAGACTTGCTGCATCGATAATGCTTTCTGTCAAGATCAGTTTTGTCGTTTCACTCTTTGGATAGATTGGATAAAGTCCTTGTTGTTTCCCTGATAAGTAGAAGTGTTTCGCATTGGGTTTGTCCATGATACTTCGTCCATATACATCTACTATTTTTCCTTCTCTATTCTTCATAGTAAACATCAAGCAATATTTGATCTTTGGTCGATAGCCTTCTCCTGATTTTTGTAATACACCGATCTGAGTACCTGACTCATGTAAACTCTTGTTCCATTTTCTTCCGATATCTGCACCACTGTATCCGATTCCTAATTTTCCATGATCTAAGTTTCTACTCTTTGCATACTCGATGGCTTTCTTACTTCTTGGTAGTGCTGATAATGTGGCTTGATAATATTTTGTAAGGATTGCTATTCGTGAGATCTCTGGTAGTGGCTTGACTTTGTTCATTGAGTAGTTTGGGTTAATAAGTTCTTTTGCTTTCAAGATGGCTTCTCGTTTTGTGATTTTCTCATACTTCATTATGAAGTCGATTACATCTCCGCTCCCTGCATTACAGTTTGATGAGAAACATGTCCAGGTATTTGTTTTGGGATAGATCTGTAGGCTTGGGGTTTTGTCATTGTGCCACGGACAACAGAGTCGATGATTGCGGTCAAGGGTAAGGTTGTATTGACTTAAAACTTGGGATAATCTGAGCTGAGTTTTGATTTCTTTGATTGTCATAAAAAAGTTTTATCCTACATATCTGTAGCAAAACTATAATTCTTGTATGACTTAAACAAACATTTGTAACTTTTATCCTACATATCTTGTTTGTATATTTGTGTTATAAGAGGTTTTCTTGTACTAAAACATACATTTATGACTTTTGGAGATAGGTTAACAGCTGTTAGAAAGAAGAAAAAACTATCACAAGCTGATATAGGTAAGCTTATTAGTATCAATGGTGATGCCTATGGCCGTTATGAACGAAGTGAAGTAAGACCTACTATCGAAATGGCTACTAAAATCGCCAATGCCTTAAATGTCTCTCTGGATTATCTCGTGGGTAAAACTGATATGGAACTCGATACTGATATGCTTAAACGTGTTCAAGCTGTTTCTAACCTTCCACAAAAAGAAAAGGAAACTGTCTTTGTTTTTCTCGATTCATTCATTGATAGAATGAAACTGCAAGGCGTATTATAGAAAAGCTCCACAAACGTGAGGCTTTAACCTTTCCCGTTCACCCAAATTATTCTTTTTTAGAGTTAAGTATAAGTTGAATCAATTCCGGTTGATCTTCATACCAATTCCCATTCAACTTTATTTGAGTTTTATTATAATCCAAAACATACGTCATCTTATTCTTACAGTTAAGTTTACATCTCAAATAAATTTCATCAGATTTATATGACGATTTTGATTTTCGCAATTTCTTTATATATGCCTCAATCTGATTCAGAACTATTTCATCTTCAATGAAATATGGTTCTGTATTTTTTACTGCACTTTCCCCAACATTAACTGGAAAATTGATTCCAAAAGAAACAGCAAAAACTTCAATATTCTCTATGTCATAGCTCATTTTTTTTTCTGTACAACAGATAAAAATAAATGGGATGGTAAACACAATTAGTTTCTTCATACTTAATTATTACAGGTCACACATTTAACTTTCTTAAATTTACCGCCATGATGATTTCTCTTTATCCCTCCTAATTTAAGTGCCGCTGGATTCTCTACTGATTGGATTACTCTAAATTCTTCGGCATTGTTATACCCCGATAAAGACTGTTTAGATAATTTTCTATGTTCCTTAGGGTCATTAAGGAAATTTTGTGCATGCCCTAATTCATGCAATAGTCCTTCTGCAGGTGATCTTGATCCCGTTTCTCCAAATAAACCTTGCATTATCCAATTTGTATATTGATCAAACTCAATACCGTTATTTTGATCAAATATAATAAATGGATCTCCTTGCTTAACTCCTTTATTATCAACGTTATCATTGAAATGAGTTTTATTATATGGGTTATCAGGGTTATTCTCTGGATTGTTTTCTAATATATTGACTGTTGTTTTCTTACTTGCAACATCACTAATTACTCCTCCTTGATCTGCGTCATTATCAATAATATAATTTAACGCCGTGAAAACATCATTCACAAATTGATCGTCTCCATCATACGTAGCTCCAGGCATATAAGTAACATTATTAATCTTTATACTATCTCCGTTAACATCAATATATTTTATTGGATTATTTGCTGCATAGGCATATGGAGATTGAAAGGAGTATTTTTCAGAGAACCAATCTATCGAAGTAAAACGGGCTATACTTGGATCATAGGATCGTGCACCGTAATCTAATAAATCTACACCTTTGATCTCCTCTTTACCATTGTAAAGATATGTATTGTTAACGCCGGTCTGTCCGACAAAGTTTCCTTCCGTTTCCAGGCCGAACGGATAATAATGGTTGGAACCGAAGAGTTCATTTTCTACTTCATCCGCACTATTATATGTGATACCTCCATCTCCATTTTTATCCCCGAATCTTACCCTGGTATTACCAAGATGATCCTTAAGATAAAATTCATTGTAGATAATGTCCTGAGGTTCCTCCTCATCTCTAAAATACGCAATTCTGCCTTCTTCATGAAATATTGATTCTACTAATTGATTCACATATTCAATACCTCCATGGTATTCTGTTGTGCCCTGACCTTCAGGAAGTGTATTGACCGATTGTAACTTGTTACCATCTGCATCATAGATATTTTCAATATCTCCATTAGCTGTGCTGATCTTTAATGGTAGATTCAGATAATTATAGACAACATTCGTTATGCCCTTGCTTTCATCAGAAGTCAGACGTCCATTATTATCATAAGTCAAATTAGAACTGCCCGACTGATAACTTTTGTTAAAACTTACTGCATCTGTTACATTGGTTAATTTGTTGGAATTTGGAGCATAGCTCATCGACAGATTATCGATCAGATCAAATACTAAATTGTTATTTTGATCGTACTCTTTGAACCCATAGCGCGCTATCGAGCCGATATTTCCGATTGCATCCGCATAAGTATAGGCCACATCATAATTGGCATTATCCATGATATCACAGGCATCATCAGCTTCATATTTGGCATTAATAATTCTTGAAAAACCATCATATTGAAATCCATATTTCTGGGTCGCTTCATATTTGGATTTGTATTCCATCCAGGATATGTTCCCTGCTAGTTGGCCAGGTGCTGAGAGTGATGAATTACCATCTTCGTAATGCAATTCGATAGCAAACAAGTCTTCACCAAATGTGGTTTCAATGGCAATTATTAATTCCAGTTCGAATTGTTGCAAACCATTTGTAACACTGCCTGGTAAGTCTCCGCCATAGCAATCAACCAACAGATCATACAAGCCATCCATGATACTACTGACATTGGTTTTTGGACCTACATTAACATTGTGGGTATTAGATGGGATACTGCCAGGAACCGAATATCCACCATTGACCGGAAGGGTTACTGAATAGAGAATAGGTACTCCATTAGCGCCATACTGGATGACATTGATTATTATATCAGTAGCAGAACCATTTTCCAGTTCAAGACAATCATAAAGTAATTCGTATGAAGTGAAAGGTCCAATACATTCGACATTAACCGTATCTGGTTCAAAACAGTCTTCTTCCCATATTTCGTTAATATATTGAAGGTTTCCATTGGGTTTGTAACCATAATCTACGAATTGAAGATCATCTCCTAATATTTTAGAATCCAACCAGTCATTATCATTATAATGTTGTTCACGAATCTGAATGTTATTGACTGAAGGAAAAATTCCTGTCAATTTGGTTTCTCTGACACCTCTGTGAAATTCATAGTCATTGATGATTGTTAGGAGACCACCCGGTCCCGTATGATTTCTGCTGGATTGCCATACATTACCTAAGTTATCCAATACATAATCTGTAACTGAATTTCCACTCAGATATGATCTTGTTTCCTGTGTAACTCTGCCAAGATTGTCATAGCTATATGAATGAGTAAGGGGTCCCATAATTCCATTCTCATCGAAATGATAGATATTCTCACTTTGAACCCAACCCGTGATACCTAGCATTGTATATTCTTTGATTGGGCTATTGTTCCGTTGAACCTCGTCCAGAAAATCATTATAGGAGCTGTTGTAACTATATTTTATCGTCTCTCCTATAGGTAGGATTTCTCTGTCTATTTGCTCGTTAGCAGTATATACTAAAGTTGTTGTCCCATAATCAGGAATTGTTTTCTTCCATAACAAACCATCATTCTTGTACTGATATACGTAAGAAGGACCTGAAGGTGGGAAAATGGCTGTCGGTTGATCACGATCATTATATGTATAACTTGTATTTGAGCCTGCTAAACTAGTAACTGTTTGCCTACCAAATGCATCAACTGTTGAAGAGCTTGTTCTTCCATCTTCATCGATGGATTTATTCTCCAGAGCATCTGGTGTGGCTAACACACTGAAACTTTGTTGACCATTGTAACCTGCTCTTTGCAGTATAATAGGTCGGTTCAGACGGGACAATTCATAGTTGTATTCATCACATCCTCCTTTTCCAGGATCACAATTTGTTTTTGTTCGCCCCATCTCATCATAGGTCCAATTGAGTGTATAATCTGCTCCATCCTGTGTAAATGCGAGCTTTCGTTCTTCTATAGGTCGACTGAATACATCATATTTAGTAATTGTTGTCAGGTCAGGAGTCCCCTTAGGATCACCGGGATAAGAACTGACATTTGTCACGGTGTTTACCTGGTTGGGAGGAAGACCATATTGATAGGCATAGGTATCCTTAAGTTGGCCATTATTCGTCTGAGATTCTGCTAATCGACTTAAGTCGTCATAGACGAAAGTGCTGTTTATGGCATTAAAATCTGTAATTGATGTTACTCTTCTCAAATCATCATAAACATAGTTCCATGTTCTACTTCCTAAAGTTTTTGAATCTAAAAGGCCATCTTGCCAGACATATGTCTCATTTAATTTATTCTTTCTGAAATTTACATTTAGGGGGTAACCATCAGATGTATAACTGATAACAACGGCCTGCCATTTCCATGCTCCATTATTATAGGCCGAATAGACTTTTTTTGGTAGACTGGTGGTGTGAAACAGGTCAAGTTTCACACCACCGCCTGTTCCTCCATTGATAAGCGTTTCTAATAGAATGGATGTCAATGAAGCATCAACAAGATTTTGTAATCCCAGATCGTGGGCATATTTATAATCGGTAACTTTAGTGACTCCGCTGCCACTTGTTGTGTTGGATTTGATCGCATAATTGGCTTCATCGTAGGTTATTTCAGTAGTTACACTAAATGGCCCAGATCCATCTGTACCCCATGTTTTTTGGATGGATTGTGTAAGGACAGGCCATCTTGAGTAATATTTGATCTCAGCAATAGAATAATCATCCGGATTACAACAAGGTGGAGCACCATTACTTGGATCAAATGGAGGACAACAATGATCAGATTCCGGATATCTTTTGACGATATGGCTACTAAAATAATCGTCGCCTTCGGTCTGACTGATTGTAAATGTATTTTCTACCTCTTTGACAAGTGTAAAGTTGTTTCCTTCTTTAGAATAATTGGAAATTTTAACTGGATGACCTCGCCATAGGTCAAAACTCGATGCTGCAGATATCGGATATGAAAATGGGGTAGGATCGGGAGTAAAAGAGAATTCGCTAATCGTCTTGCTTTTGTCTTTATGAATTTCAGTCACATATTTATAGAAAATATGACTCTTCGTCAATGAGGACATGGGAGCAATATTACTAGCGGAGATCATATCGACATTACATTCAAGGCAGAGCCAAACCAGAGAGCTTGGTTGATACGTTCTGAACTTTTGAACATTGGCTACATATTGAGGTTCATTGATCAGTACACCTGTGGAGTATCCTGTGGCTTCATCATTATAGATGAACTCTCGCTCGCCATCGCTATCTGTAATTTTTTTGATTCTGGCTCCTCCTATAATTAAAGATGGTTCAGAATTTTTAGGAATTTGGAAATAGGATACAAAACCAGTGATGTATTGAGACAAGGTTATTTCTGCGAAGTATTTTCCGGCAGGTAAGACTTCACAAACATCAACATCACCTGGGTAAGTATTTTGAAATACAATCTGTTGGGTCAGTTCATCCTTTACAATGACCATTGTAAAACAATATCCTCCCGGAGGTAACATGTTCTGATTACAATCAAGTTTAACTCTGAATCTTGTATCATAAGGGCTAACAGTAAAGCCCGGTGTAACTGTTACGCATTGGGTCTGAAGACAAGAAAAAGGAAAGCTTGTTTCCACTCCAGCTGAATGAAAATTATTATAATCAGTGATATAGTTTATGCGGTTATTCTCGTATTTAAGTTCTTTATATAATCCAGTTGGATAGGTAATTTTTGTCAATAAGGAAGACAGTGAATTTCCATCGGCCTTTCTTGATTCATTTGCGAAAGGATCAGTACATACATTATAATCTGGCAGTAATGATTGAATTGGACTTCCTGAATTTGCAAAACCCCAATGATCGATGGAATTACTGTATTTGTGTGGTAAATGATTTCCGTCATATGTAAATAGATAGGGTGGCTTTGCAGTACCACTGTGCCTCACTTCTTTGATCTGAGTTAGTTTGAGTCGTTTATTGAAGAATGGATTCGCATGATTGGTAAGCGAATTAAAATAGTTATAACTAAATTCATATTTCTTATAGAAATTTGTTCCGTTTCTTTTTTTGGAGATGTTTATCAGATCAATTTTTTCCGACCCTTCAAGATCATCTCTCGAGCTGTGTTCGAATTGTATGATATCATATGAAGATTCAATTTGTGTCAATTTGACATGATCATGAATGACTGTTCCTACACAAAAGAAATTTCCATTTAAATTGAGGCATTCCCCTCCGAAATTTGATATTACTTTGGTTTCAGAATTGGCAGAAGGGAGACTAATAGCTTGTGAGTTGGCGGAATATGTGAAATCAACATTTGCGCCCTGAGTACTCTGAATATTGGTGATATACCAGGATGTTGGACCTTGGAAAGGATTATCGTTATCATATCCAACTGATATAGGTCCAACACTGTTGGCGCAATCTGAATATGACAAAGTAGTTTCAAGCTGAAAAAATTCATAGACAATGCCCTTTGTATCAGTAATTTCCCATCCTTCAGTCACTTTTTCAATCTTCAACCCATTCTTATCAAGCTTGAAGACTTTGTAATCGCTACCATCTTTGTAGTAGATAAATTTTCCGGAAAAATTAAGGAAGTTGTAAGAATAAAGATCGGGTTGTGAATCCAGATCATTACAGGCCACTTCTGAATGTGTTGTTGGATCCAATGGATCAAAATCAGAATCCAGATAACCAAATACGGCTTCGAAGTCATTCTTCCCAAAAACAGTTCTACTGATAACCCCTCCTGCATTCAAATTCCACCCCAAGCCGATATTAGAGGCCTCTTGATTGACTCTAAATCCTCCTGAGTGATAGGAGCAGAAATATTGATAGATATGTCTCTGTCCTGAATCTGATGTATTGGAACAGAGATAGAAGGGATTCCACTACTTAATTCTACAGGTAGTGCTTCATATTGAATATAAGATGCAGCAGCTGGTGAAGGAGGGATACCGATTGGAATATATCCGGCATAGTCCTGGGCGTTGAGAAAAATTGATGTTATGCTGAATATGATTATGATGAAATTTTTCATGAATTTCGATTTAGAATTTTAATGGAATTGTTATTTGTGACTGATGAATATTTTCTCTGTATGCATGTATTCACCCGAAACAATACGGATGATATAACTCCCTTCTGGAAGTTCATCGCTGTCAAGTGCGAGTGTTTTGTCATCACCTTTAAAATGTTCTGAGATTACCCTTTCACCTGATATGGCAAAAAGGCTGACTTGAATCGGAAGTTTGGACTTGATCTGATGTTCTATGTGTATTTTCTGATCAGCGGGATTAGGGTAAATGGTAAACAGGGAATTTTTACCTTTTAGAGCTTTGATAGTATTTACCCCAGTTATGGGTTCAATTGAAATCGAATTTTCATCTTGAGTATTTGCGATTCTTCCTTGAGAGCAAGAGGCACAGTTTACGGTTAATTCCCATATTCCGTCATTTATTGGACAAGGAGGATTTGGGTTGGTAGGGCAATCATTAGCGTTTTGTCCTGTTCCACATGCTTGAGAATCAACAATAACTGTTATTATATCATCTTTTAAAACACAGACAGATTGACTAAAATGAACTAATCCTCCACAACAGAGATCCAGGTTAGTATCTAAGCCGATAGCACAATTATTAGCCCAATGTGTATCAACTTCATTTTCATGGTAACCACTTGAGATTTCGCCCGAGTTAATTACCTCATTCCCATTCACTAATACTTCCAGACGATCTGGCACATAATCTGCATTAAAATCAAAGGTGATTTCTTGATCGGCTTCAGAAATGAAAATATTATTCGTTAACCAGTCGCCATCATTTGGTGTTGTTTCATTTATTTCACTACAAAGTCCATCGCATCCATCAAATGAAACAGAATTTGAAATGAATTGGTAACATCCTGATCCACATAATAAGATTAGCTCATAATTCCCATCTTCTACAATTTCGAATTCCAAAAGTAATGGAGCATTAATTCCAGATGAATGAATTTGTCCCGTTGATGTATTTGTTAATGTCCAGTCACCACTTGTACATGGATAGGAATTAACGTAGATCTTACATCCGAAACCGGAAATTTCAAGAAAATCAATTTGCAGTTCATTACTTACAACAAAACCACAATCGCAGCTTGCTCTAACTCTATATAGACCACTTTCTATAAGAGTGAATGGAAATGGCACCTGTCCTAAATTATCCCACGAAGAGGTTGCTTCGTTATATATTTCTAAATAGTTTTCGCAATAATCAAAGTACGAAAGAAATAGTTCGATTTGATTCAAACAATTGTCATAAGTTATTAAAGGCGTTGGGAATACGAGAACATCAATATAGATGTCATCTGTACTGCTGCATCCATTCTCGTCGGTGACAGTGACATTCAGGTAGATGTCATTTTGAACGTTGGTAAGACTGTTAGTTTCTTCCGTTGTCCCATCAGACCAAGAATATATAAATGGTGAATCACCTCCTGAGACAACTGGTGTGATGTCATGATCATCACCCGGACATAATTCCCAGTCTGGTCCCAGATCTACCGATAATGCAGCTGGTACTGTTATGTAGATGCCTTGAGAAACCTGACATCCACTATTGTCGGTAACGGTTACGAAATATGTTCCTGTCTGAAGAACTTGTATGCCATTACTATTGCCCAATCCCCCACTTCTCCCTGTCTGACCATTAGACCATTGGTGAGTGAATGGAGGGTGATTTCCCCGTACATCAATGAAGAGCGGAAAATAAAGAAGATCACAATTAAAATCACCGAGAATAAGATCAACAGAAAGTGTACAAGGATCAGGAACAAGATCACAAATAATTTCTTCCAACACTCCCAGGTCAAAATCATTTACTCCCGTACCATTTAATATTTCCCACAGTTCTTCATCTGTAAATAGATCCGTAATGTCACATAGATATAATAAACCGTCACAATCAAATAAGGCGACTAATGAACTTACACCTGATCCGCCAGGCCCAGGTGTTCCAGGAAGATTGACCATTGCACCTTGTAAACTGGGAGGTATATAGCTGGAATTATTAACTACGCCCAGACTAAGGCCATCAATAGCATGACCTAATAAATGATGATGATTATCTATTTGAAACCAGGATCCCTGATAAAGAAGTATGGAAGTTGAATCAGAATGAGATAAGGATTTGTTTACTCCGACAATATCGATAGTAAAACTATTCGTAATGTCAGTTTGATCATTAAATACTTTTGCAGAAGTAATCTCATCTAATGAATTGACCAGTAAATGGAGTTTCAGCTCAGATGCTGCAGGTATTGAATCTGCACCATTATAAGTCAAAGAAATATAGCTCTTCAAGTTATTGGGAAAGAGATATGAATTCTGGCCCTGGTCAAAACTCACACCATGTCCAAGTATTCCAAATTGTGTTCCTGGCTTGATCGGAACTTGGTTTGAGATCATAAGAAAATCGCTCCCATAGGAATCAGTTTGATTATCAAAGCCATATATAAAAATGTCCTTTGTAAGTAACTGGGTGGTTTCGCTTTGAGAAAACACAAGGTTGCTTGCGCTTAGGAAAAGGCATAGAAGTAGTGTTCTGATTAACATATCGTTTCAGTTTTAAATCAAAAAATTTAATCTTATACCCAAAACTCGCAACAGAAATCCGAGGTCTTTAATATGTAAATGTATTTAATTTTTTCAGGGTTTTCATTCCGTTTTCAACAAAATTTCATAGGCTATGTGTATAGCCCCCCTTACTCCAAATGAGTTTTTTTTTGCAATTCCAGTAAATCCTTGTTTTAAATTTTTAAAATTTTGTATTCTTGGTTTGAGAAAACCTGAAGTATTTTCTCTCTGGCGTGATTTACAAAAGTTGTAGCCACAGTAATGTAACGAAAACAAACCGTTTTGACTCTCATTTTAAGACTAATATTTGGAGTTTTATTTTTCACCAAAATTACTTTTGTCCACTCAAAAAGAATTAAGCACATCGCCATTAAATACATAAACGCAGTATTGGTATCCAAATCCATAAAAGGCAAGTGTTTCAAGTTGAAATCACTGATTAAGAATTTGTTAGAATTCTCCCCATCGCCTCGTTGGTTGTAAAATTCGATAATTTCTTGATTTGAAAAAACTAAATTGTTGGTCATTATTCCATAATAATTGTAAGGGGTCCCTGATATAAAATCGATTTGCTGGTCTTTTTTTAGAGATCTTGTAAGCACAATTCTATAAGAAAATCCCCCATTAAAAGGGGTGTAAATTAGTGATGCAACTTCTTTTATTTCGTTGTTGATTTCCTCTTTTTTCCAATCTTTAATTTTTCCACATAAAGAGATGAACTTTTGGGAACTGATGTTTCTAATATAAAAGTTAGTCGCCTTTTGGCTAACCAGTTCAATGACTTCTTTTTGATAAGATGCAGAGTCTGCTCTAAAATGTTCTATTTTTATTTGATTGTCGCTCAGGTTTTTAAAACATCTTTCTAGTGTTTCAAATTGTTTATACTTTGCAGGGGTGTTGCCGTTATGGTTTTCAATATGCACAGGTAATCTGCCTATGAAGGCGAAATTGGGATGGTAGGCTTTAGTGTTTTTATAGCTTTTTTTGGCATCTTGTTTTTTGTTTTCAAGAACTACATTGTCAAAATCAAGTGTGTATTTTTCTTCTTTTTTAAGTTGACCTGTTTTTGCACAAAGAGCGATTAAAGATGCGTTGGTTTGATTGTTGTAATTGAATTGATGAACAATTCCTTGGCCAGTTATCTCCCTAATTGTTGGTTCTTTTAATTCCTGACAAGCATATTCAACCGTATCTGGGGAAGGGATTTTGGTAAAACTTTGGCAAGTGAATTTATTTTTAAGATGTTCTAAATCAGAAATATACTCTCCATTGCATAAAGAATTTCCCAACAAAGAAAGCACAATGTCGGCATACGAATATTGGGCTCTAAAATTCCGATAACCTAAATTTTTATCGAGAAAAACATCTATTTTTGAGCGTTTAATGGCATTAAAAATAAAATTTAAGCCACCAAAAGGGGTGATATTTTTTGAAGATTGTTTAGTTTTAAGCATTGTAGTGTTTTGCAGGGTTCAACCGCAATTTCCACCTTTTAGGTGAAACTACAAAACCCTGAAAGCCTTTTGAAAACAAAAGGCTAAGGGGTATTTATAAATGTTGTTGCGAGTTTAGGGTAAAAGATAAATGTAAATTCGCCATTATTAACCAATATAGGAATGAGCATAGTTTTTAAGCCTTTTTTATTATCAAAATCAAAATACAAAGGAGGGAAAGGGAAAGCAGACGTAAAGGAAGTTATCGGAGACAAAAAGTTATACAAATTGTCTTCTAACGAAAATATGTTAGGTAGCTCTCCAAAAGCCAAAGAAGCCATAATAGCCGCACTCCCTGACTTATTTTATTATCCTGATCGTACAGCCGTTCGATTAAGAAAAGCCCTTCAGGAATTTTACTCGGATAGAATTGATGAATCGCAATTCATGTGCGCTAACAGTGCAATGGAATTATTGGATGGCATTTGTCGTGCATTTCTCTATGAAGGCGATAATATTATTATTTGCCAACCTGCTTTTAGGGCATATGCTCTATTTGCAAAAAAAGCAGGTGCCCATGTAAAAAATATTCCTTTAAAAGGGGATGATTATTCTCTGGATGTAGACGGTATAATAAATGCTATTGATGAAAAAACTAAAATCATTTTTCTGAATAGCCCCAATAATCCCACCGGAACAATTATCGCAAAACACGAAATTGACGAACTGATTGAAAAGATGCCTTCTCATCTCGTTTTGGTTCTTGATGAAGTCTATTATCATTTCAATAATAACCCTGAATTCACAGACGCTATCCCTTATGTTCTTAAAGGACACCCGGTTATTGCTGTTAATAGTTTTTCTAAATGTTTTGGACTGGCGGGCTTAAGAATAGGATATCAATATTCAACACCTGAGTTTATAGAATATCTAAGAGGAATTCAACGTCCATTTCAAATTAACAGCTTAACATTAGCTGGCTCAATTGGAGCTTTGAGTGACAATGAATTTATAAAAAAGACAATCGATTTGGTGTCTGAACAAAAGAAATACCTCTATGAACAGCTGGATTTGATCAAAATTAAATATTGGAAAAGTGAATCCAATTTTATTATGATAAAACCGGAAATGAACGATATAGAATTTGAAAAGGCCATGTTATTAGAAGGAATAATGGTTCGACCGGTTGCAGGATTTGGAGCTGAGGCTTGTATTCGTGTGACTATTGGTACACGTGAGGCAAATGAAGCTTATATTGATGCATTAAAAAAAGTACTCGAAAATGAATGAATTAACGGGAGGACAAGCAACAGTTAGAGCACTAATTAAAGCCGGTATTAAAAAGGTATATGGATTACCTGGTGTACAAAATGATTGGCTATACAATGCATTTTATGACTACCGCGATGAAATAAAGGTCTTACACACTAGGCATGAACAAGGCGCAGCTTACATGGCATTGGGCCATTATCTTGCGACAGGTGAAAACTCAGTATACAATATTGTGCCCGGTCCGGGATTCCTTAATAGCTGTGGTGCTTTATCTACAGCATGGGGGCTTAATGCCAAAATGATGTGTCTTGTAGGACAAATTCCTAAAAAAGTTCAAGGTAAGGGATTGGGAGTTCTACATGAAATTCCTGATCAAATGGGTATTTTGGAAAGATTGACCAAATGGTCTGAAAAAATAGATTCACCATCTGAGGCTCCCGCCAAGATTGCTGAAGCTTTCAGACAGATGAATTCCGGTCGCCCACGACCAGTCGGTATTGAAATTGCCATGGACACACTTTCAGATAAGGCAGATGTCGATTTTGAAAATTCCACTATTAAAACAGAGGCCAATCCGATTCCTGAAGAAAATTTGGCGAAAGCCAGAGATCTGATTATAAACGCTATGAATCCTTTGATTTTTGTTTCGGGTGGAGCTATGGATGCTTCTCATGAAGTCATGGTGCTTGCGGAACAGCTTCAAGCTCCTGTGTTTTCTTATAGAACAGGAAAAGGTATAATGCCTTCGAGTCATTATCTAAGTTTTCCTGTACCTGCCGCACATATGTTGTGGAAGGATTGTGATTTATGTATAACTATTGGTTCTCATGCCCGAATGCCTCTTTTAAAATGGGGTCAGGATGATCATCTAAAATATCTTAGTATCAATATTGATGCAGATGCCCATGACAAGATGCGAAGTCCTGATGTACGAATCACATCCGATGCAACATTTGCACTGCAGCAATTGATTCCATTGATTACAGAAAATATAGATCGCAGAGAAAGTCGGGAACAGGAAATGTCAGAATTAAGGAAAAACTGGAACCAACAGACAGCTTATCTTGAACCTCAGGCTTCATACTTAAATATTATCAGAGAAGAATTACCCGATGACGGAATATTTGTGGATGAACTAACACAAGTAGGTTTTGCAAGTAGAATATTGTGGAATACTGACAGACCTCGAACTTATCTGAGTACGGGCCACATGGGAACCTTAGGTTGGGGTTTTCAGACGGCCTTGGGTGCGAAATCTGCCAGGCCTGAAGCTACAGTCATTTCTGTAGCCGGCGATGGTGGATTTATGTTTGGTGTTCAGGAATTAGCTACAGCTGTCCAGCACAAATTAGGCCTGATAATATTGTTGTTTAATAATAATTTATTTGGGAATGTACGTAGCATGCAAGAGCACCTATATGATAATCGAGTTATAGCGACGGATTTACATAATCCTGATTTTGTAAAAATGGCCAATGCTTTCGGTGCAAATAGTACCAGAGTTCATAACTATGAAGACTTAAGGAAGGCGATAAGGGATGCTAAATCTGAAGAATTACCCACATTAATTGAAATACCTGTTGGCAATGATTGGCCAAGTACAAATAAATTTAAAGCACTAGCTAAAATAAGATAGCAAATGAACCAATGTTTTTTACCCAGTAATTCCAAGTATTACAGAACTCGATTTCGTCTATAAAAACGAACTCGAAAAAATGCATTTATTTAATTCCAGAGTAAAGGATCAAATTCAGATTATTCTTGGGCAAACATATTATTTGCCGGATGTATTAACTGCCTTCAGAGAATTTTCAGATGCTCTAGCTCCTTTGGTTAACCCGCCTATTGGATTCAAAGACGGGCAGCTTCGGGATAAGGATATGAACAATAAATATGACATCTATGATAAGTATTTTGAAGTAAGCAGGATTGATAATATGACATCTGGTCAGTTTGTGCAGCAGTATCTTGATACATCTGCAGAACTCATTGATGAATTTCAGTATAATCGATGTCAAGAGGAGAGATTGCCTATATATTAAAAGGATGGGAAGCCGCAAATATGATAATTCTCGAAGAGAAAATACCCGCCCCAGATTTTAAATTAGATGATGTTAATAGATCACAAGTACCTGAAAATAATGACGACCGGGCTATATATCGATGGAAGTTGGCCCATCATGGATTTGCGATGTTTATGATCTTCTCCGGTCACTGTTTTATGAAAGCCAGAGAAGGAATGGAACAAGGACTTGATGAGTCTGTAATAGAAGATTGGCTTGATAAAGGAGCACACTTATTCAGAGCGACAGGGGCGTGTATGGAATTTGGAAATAGCTTTACGGCACATGTCTATCGTTCTGTCATCAGACCAGATATGAGTAAGGCGAATGATGAAGCAAACTTGCCTAATGGTTTTTCCGGTACTCAAAATTTTGAATATGTAGAATGGCGAAAACAGAAAATGGCTCTTCTTCAAACTGTAAAAACGATGAAAGAAGCCGGTACACTTTCAATTGCTATCCAGGATAAAATGGAGTTGTTCCGAACTTACTACCTCGAGGACATGCATATTCATTCCATAATTGCTGGCCGAATGGTAGGCATGGAAAAATCATTATTGCAAGCAGGGTTTATGGGTCAAAAGGGAAAGGCTGTAAAATTAACGGCAGCAGATGTATTAAGAACTATGGCAAAAATGAGAGAACGGGAGATGGCTTTTTTGATGGAATAATGAAGTAATGAGGTAATGTGATAATGAAGTAAGGTGAAAATTATAAAGTATTTATTGATTTGTTATTGCTCAATTATCAAGTTTCCGTTAGAATGAAAAGCAAGATTGAATTCATTAAGGAATTTCAAAAGCGCACCAAATAATATGCTGTTGATATAATCAATCTATCACGGTCTATTAAAAAGGATTTTACAACCCCAATTATTTTAAATTAACTCATTTAATCAGCAACTTCGGTTGGAGCGAATTACAGAGCTTTTTTCAAAAATGAGTATTGTAGTTGACGAAGAAGATGAAACACTTTACTAGTTGGAATTGTTAGAGGAATTAAATCTTGTATCTAATTTAACAGAATTAAAGAAATTACAACAAGAAGGCATGGAAATCCTAAAAGTTGTTTCAACTGCCAGAAGCAAGAAATACTAAAAGTATAATTAAAATAAAAATGGCTATATATTATTTCATTACTTCGTTATCGCATTGCTAAATTTAACCTATGAAAATAGCCATCATCTCTGACATACATGAAAATTTCCATAATCTGATTCTAGCTCTCAGACGAGCGAAGCAGGAGCAGGCAGAGTACATTATCTGTTTGGGGGATCTAATGAAC
The DNA here is from genome assembly GCA_965248155.1 of Saprospiraceae bacterium. Lineage (GTDB taxonomy): Bacteria > Bacteroidota > Bacteroidia > Chitinophagales > Saprospiraceae > RFSX01. The sequence goes on along the minus strand of CBDFIO010000002.1, from coordinate 39,801 downwards.
ACAGGTATTGCCAAAGTGATGTCCATCCAAGATGTACCTGTATATATGATATGGGGAAATAATGATGGTGAAAAAGTTGAGATCATGCAAACATCCTGCAGGGAAGACAGCAATCTGCAAGTAAGTATTAATGTATACGACTTTTTAGAGCTTGACGGTAGGAAATTATTTCTCAGCCACTATGATGACTTGGCAATTCCGATGGCCAAATCCGGATTGTATGATGCCGTTTTTTATGGTCATAATCACACAGCTAAGAAAGAAATGATTGGAAATACACTCGTACTTAACCCAGGAGAAGTTTGTGCTCAAAAAACTGGGATTTCTAATATGGCTATCTATGATACTAAAAACAATGAAGCAGAGATATTAAAATTGGAAAATAGCATCACACTCAGATCAGAATTAGTCAACGATTACTTCAGAGATAATTTTAAAAAATTGGGCTTTAGATCTGAAAAGGATTTTAAAATCAATAATGATATAAAATAACAAGGCAACAATGGAATTAAAAAATCCAAATCTATTTAGGACTCAAGCCTATATTAACGGAGAATGGCGCAATTCTAATGCGGGGGAGAAGTTTAATGTAGTCAACCCTTATGATGGAATTCTCTTGGCAGAAATTGAAGATTGTGGAGTAGATGAAACAAAGGAAGCTATCCATTATGCAGAAAAGGCATTCAAAGTATGGCGTTCGTATTCTGCTGGAAAGAGAGCAAGGATTCTTAAAAACTGGTACAAACTGCAGATGGATAATGTCGAAGACCTGGCCTTAATCTTAACCCTTGAACAAGGGAAACCATTAAATGAGGCGAGAGGAGAAGTAAAATATGGTGCTTCTTTTGTGGAGTGGTTTGCTGAGGAAGCCAGACGGGTATATGGAGATACTATTCCGGGACATGCCAGCGATAAAAGAATAGTAACCATAAAACAACCGGTTGGTGTGGTCGCAGCAATTACGCCCTGGAATTTTCCAAATGCGATGATAACACGAAAAATTGCTCCTGCTTTGGCTGCAGGATGTACAGTTGTTATAAAACCCGCACAATTAACGCCACTTTCAGCACTTGCTTTAGCTGAATTAGCTGATCAAGCGGGATTTCCACCCGGAGTAATCAACATCATAACATCTGACAAGGCTAAAGAAGTTGGGCAAGAGATGTGCTCAAATAAGTCTGTGAGAAAACTATCTTTTACAGGATCGACAGCAGTCGGTAAAATACTATTAAAACAATGCGCAGAAACAGTTAAAAAAGTATCAATGGAGCTGGGAGGAAACGCTCCCTTTATAGTTTTTGATGATGCAGATATTGATCTTGCAGTGCAAGATGGCATTAGTTCAAAGTATAGGAATGCAGGACAGACTTGTGTTTGTTCGAACAGAATATTTGTTCAGGAATCAATTTATGATGAATTCACACAAAAATTTGCTGAGCAGGTCAAAGCTCAGAAAATTGGATCAGGAATTGAGGACGGCGTTGTGATAGGGCCAATGGTTGAAGAAAAGGCGATTCGTTTTGTTGAAGAAGTTGTACATGATGCTAAGAGCAAAGGTGCGAAAGTTGTTACCGGAGGGAAAAGGTTTGGTGAAAATGCCGAGACATTAATTTATGAGCCAACTGTACTAACCAATGTTTCTCGAGATATGGATGTGTATAAAGAAGAAATTTTTGGCCCAGTAGCTCCAGTTTTTAAATTTCAAACGGAAGAAGAAGTCATCGAGATGGCCAATGACACACCATACGGCCTGGCGTCATATTTTTATGGAAGGGATTATGCAAGAATCTGGCGCGTCGCTGAAGGACTAGAGTATGGAATGGTGGGCATTAATACAGGAATGATATCTACAGCAGTAGCCCCTTTTGGAGGGATTAAGGAGAGTGGATTTGGTAGAGAGGGATCTAAATATGGAATGGAAGATTACCTTGAAATCAAATATATGTGCTGGGGCGGTGTAGAATAACTTTAGAAGATATATTTAACCAAGATTATTCTCTAAAATGGCTTGTAACAGCTATTATATGTGGGCAATGTTTTAATTTGAAAATCAGTCTTTTACAATCAAAATAACTCAATTGACAAATTATTAATGGTTTATTGTGTTTTTTGATATTTTTGCCCCAAATTTAAATCAACAAAATCTCATTTAATGAAAAAGCAAATTTTATTTACGTTTATCCTTTTAGTTGGATTGACATTCTCAGTTTCAGCACAATCTGATATTGCAGAATGGAGTGTAGGCCTTAGTATTGGTAAATTAGACTATAATGGTGATCATGGTAGCCACGTACCATTTGGCTCACCTGAATTTATATATGGAGCTAGAGTTTCCAAGTATCTAAGTTCAAGTTTTGATGTATCAATAGGTGCTACTTTTGGTAAAACAGGATATGAAGACGACAGTGGAGCTTCAATTTTTACTGCGAGCGCTACTCAGTTTAACTTAGGAGCTCATTATAAATTAACAAAAGACACAAAATTTATTCCTTTCATTTCCCTGGGATTGGGTTATGCCAGTTTTTCTGCTGATGGAGGTTCGAGTGTAGACGGTAGCGGTTTAGCGCTCCCTATGGCTGGTGCAGGATTCAAATGGAATATTTCTGATGGCGTTGGGATATTCTTACATAGTCAGTATGCTTTCTATTCTGGAGACGATTATGATGGTGTCACTGCAGATGGTAATGATAAGCATCTTGTAACTGAATTTGGATTAGCATTTAATCTTGGAAAACAAGATATGGATGGTGATAAGGTAGCTGATAAAAAAGATGCATGCCCTGAGACTCCTGGTTTAAAAGAATATGCCGGTTGTCCTGATACGGATGGTGACGGAATAATTGATGGCGATGATGCTTGTCCTGAAGTTGCTGGATTGGCTCAATATAATGGTTGTCCTGATACGGATGGTGATGGAATAATTGACGGTGAAGACGCTTGTCCTGAAATTGCAGGAGATGCAATGTATGCCGGTTGTCCTGATACTGACGGAGATGGTGTTGGTGATAATATTGACGAATGTCTGGAAATATCCGGTCTTTCAAGTTACAATGGATGTCCAATTCCTGATACTGACGGAGATGGATTCGATGATGAAAACGATAACTGTATAAATACTCCTGGTCCTCTATATGGATGTCCGGACGGTGATAAAGATAATGTTGCTGACAAAGATGATGCATGTCCTGAGACTCCTGGATCAGTTGATGCTAAAGGATGTCCGGATAGAGATGGTGACAGTGTTGCTGACAAAGATGATGCTTGCCCAGATGAAGCTGGTCTTCCTGAGTTAGATGGATGCCCTAAAGTTAGAAAGCCTACTACTGAAGAAATTATCAATGGATATGCAAGTCCGCTTATTCTTTTTGAAAGAGGAACAGTTCCTGCAGAAGGATATGATGATCATATTTCTAGCATTGTAGAATTTGCAGAAGCTTATCCTCAAGCATACCTTAATGTAGGTGGATATTCTGATTCTCAAGGTGCGGAATCTACGAATATGAGAATCTCTCAAAGAAGAGCTAAGAAAGTATACAACAGCTTAGTAAAAGCTGGCGGTGATCCTGAAAGATTATACTACGAAGGATATGGCGAATCTAACCCAATTGCAGATAATGAAACTGCAGAGGGAAGAAAATTAAATAGAAGAGCAATGGTTACGGGAAGTACTGTGAAGAGAGTAGTGGAAACCAAAGGCAAGAAAGGATAGAAGATAGAAATAGTTTTTTCATATCTGATTAAGCCCCGGCTCATTGAGTCGGGGCATTTTTATTATACCTCAAAAGAAAAGTCAATCAAGGCTATAAATCTCTGGTTAGCAACAACCACCTCCAACGCAGCAAGGCCAGTCACAACATGCCAATGCAGCTCCTCCAAGTAGTGTTGCAGCAATAATTAATTTTTTCATTGTTTTAAATTTTAATAATTAAAAAATATTTAAATCGTAATATTGCGATAGCTATAGCCAAAAAAAATCAACAGCGAGTTTTCAGACTGTCAAACATACCTTCAATGGAAGCTGACAACTTCATACACTGTTCTGCATCAATACAATAACATCTGAATGGACCATCTATTTCACCTCTCAGAATTCCAGCTTCTTTCATGGCTTTCAAATGTTGAGATACTGTTGCTTGAGATAATGGCAATTCATCAACAATATCTCCACATACACAAGATCCTTTCTTAATCAGGAATTCCAAAATGGCAATTCGAGCGGGATGGGCCAGAGCTTTCGCCATAGCCGCAATTTTATTATGATGATCGGAGAATAATTGTGATTTACTTAATCCCATATCGCAATATAACGATATAATTTTCAAAATGTCAACTTTGAGACTTCAATTCTCTAAGATTATAGATAACTTTATATGACTATCGGATTGCTTGCACAAGACACTATAATTTCGTATCTTTCTAATTATTAGACACTTAGTTATGAAGTTACAAGATTTTTTCAAAAAGTATCCAGATGAAGCAAGCTGCAAAGCTCACTTTAAAGCAGAAAGAGATAGACAAGGAGTTATTTGTAAGCGTTGCCAATCTCAAGAGCATTATTGGCTATCCACAAGAAGTCAATACCAATGTAAATCCTGTAAGTTTAGAACGACTTTACGTAGTGGAACATTACTACATAAATCTCAGCTACCCTACTACTATTGGTATTTTGGAATGATGATGCTTACCAGCACAAAAAAGAGTTTTTCTGCATTAGAAATACAAAGACAGTTAGGTCATCCCTATTATGAGCCTATTTGGTATATGCTTCATAAAATACGTCACTCTATGGGTAGGCGAGATGATAATTATCTTCTTGGTAATCAAGTTGAACTTGATGAAGGTTTCTTTGAAATAGTTCCCAACAAAGAAAGACGAGATCAAACCGTAATAGAATTAGAAAACAATGATGGAAAATATAAGAGAGGTAAAGGAAGTCAAAAGCAAGCAATAGTATTGGTTATGGCTGAATCAATATCTGTGGAACCTACTAAAAAATACAGGCACAAAACCAATAAAAAAGTGAGATACATTAAAATGAAATTACTAGATGACCTTAGCAAAGAAAGCACCAATGCACAAGTAGAACAAGCTATTGATACAAAAACATCTGCAATAACAGACGGAGCTAATAACTATAATGATTTAGCAAACAGCCTCACTGACCATAAAGCTGTGGTAATAAAGGACAAGAAAGAGACTCGTAAAATTCTGCCTTGGGTTCATATAGTCATAAGCAATGCCAAAAGATTGCTGTTAGATGTGCATCATTCCATTGGTGAGCAATATCTGCAAAGTTATCTCGATGAGTTCTGCTATAAGTTTAATAGAAAATACTTCAATTCTGTATTCGATAGAGTTGTAACTAACTCTGTATCTGTAAAATGGGAGGTAAATATGTAATTAATCCGATAGTCATATAACTTTAAGTATGTTGAACCGAAATCATTTCCTTTTTATACCCGTAGCTCTTTTATTCCTGTCTTGTAGTGAAGATATTCCCATTGTTGAAACCAAAACCGATTGTTCACTGACCAGTGATGAAATACTGGTTGTTGATGAACTTAATTCTAAGTACGCTTATACATTTAATAATGCTGTTCCTGATGATTACGATAGTTCCCTGGATTACTTGATAGACTATCTTGGCGATTCAAAAATTGTTGGGCTGGGAGAAGGAACACACGGAACGTCAGAGTTCTTTTCAATGAAAGACAAAATATTCAGGCAACTCGCATTGAAAAAGGAATTTAATGCAGTCATTTTTGAAATACCCTGGGGGCATGCCATGAAAGTAAACGACTTTGTTGTTAAAGGCATTGGTGATGTTAACAGTGTAATTGATCAGACTTATTATTGGGTATATGATACTCAGGAAGTTCGTGATCTGGCTCAATGGATATACGAAATTAACCTGACACGGACTGATGGAAATAAAATTTTCTTCGTTGGCTGTGATCCCCAAGGCGGCGATTTTAATATTGAAGAAGATATGGTCTATGATTATCTGAATGTCGTAGCACCGGATGATGCTTTTGATATAATAAGCAAATACGGATCTTTACCATATTCCCTTCAAAATTATGATGAGCTTTCAAAAGAGGAAAAGATGATCAATCGTGATCGTGTAGATGAGGTCTATCAATACATGATTGACAATAAAGAAGATTTCGTAGTCAAGTCTTCAGAATTTGATTACCAAGTTGCATTGATGGCATCTCATGTCATAAAACATCGTGAATACATCTATCGGGTTCAGCAATTTGGAACCCCCAGAGATTCATTGATGGCCATTTATACTGATTGGTGGCAGCAAATCGTCGAGGTGGGTGCCAAAGTGGCTGTCTGGGCTCACAATTTTCATGTCATGGATGGAAGATCTTTAAACGGAGACTGGATGGGGTCTTTCTTAAAAAGGAAACATCAGGATAATTATAAGAATGTGGCCTTCACCTTTGGAACAGGGTGCCTTAATGCATTTGTTTCTAATTCTCAAGGTAAATTTGCTGGGGCAGTCCAAAAGCAAACTGTACCATGGACCTCATGCTTAACAGTCAATAATACACTGACAAAAGTTGACGGGGATCAACATTATATAATTTTTGATGAAGTGAATTATGCAAGTTATTCTGGGAAGTATTTCATGAATCCCAATCAGGTCTATCAAATGGGTGCAGGATTCAACTATAAATTTATTTTCAGATACACCCAGCGACTCGAACTATCTCGTCTCTTTGATGTCTTGATACACTTTGATTATACCAATGAAAGCCAATTGAGCTAGTAATTTTTTTCCGCTCTCACTCCATTCCCTCTCCATTCTCTTCGTTCAGTCGAGGTGACAAACTGCTTTCAATGAATATTTATTCATATTGAGCAATTTACTTCACTTACTAATATTCAGTTCGTTCGGTCGAGATGACAAAGGATTATTCATTCTATCATTACTCTATCTATTCATCCCATCATCCATTCACTAACATTTTCCATTTCGACCGAAGCGGAGAAATCTGCATTATATGTAGTACAAGTAATGTTTTTATGCATCAACTAATTATACTCTCCCAAAGTATATTTCTCCGTTCACTGCGTACCCTCTCCATTCACTTCGCTCAGTCGATGTGACAAGTGGCTTCCCTCTATAGCCTAAGTCGAAATGAAAAAGCATCTTTTTATATTTTCATTATTGCATAACCTCATTACTTCATTATTCCATTATTCCATTCTCTCAATCCACTCAATCCCAAACTCCAGCAGAACCTAGACGACGCCGATCAGCCCACGCTTCTAAATGGCCATCTGGATGGATGAGAACTGAATTCACACCTCCAAAATATAAGGACTTAGCAGACCACCTCTCGATTTTATAATCTCCATCAGGATATTGACATTCTCTGGAATCTTCAAGATGTAATGTGTTTTCCTGAAAGTGAATCCGAGGTAATTCAGTCGCCTCTTCAAGGGACATGTTTTTCTCCAGTACGTTGCTGATGACTTGCTTGAGGACAACGGGTATCCTACTTGCTCCTCCAGAGCCGGTCACCATTTTCAGTTGTTGATTTTCCAATATTATACTGGGAGTCATCATAGAATTGAGGCGAACATTTTTCTTCCAGGAATGGGTTCCGCCTGGTAATAGATAGGGTTCACCCAACATATTATTCATATGCATCTGAGTATTAGGAATAAAATATCCACAACCCTCACCTAAAGAACTTGTAAGACTAATGGCATTTGAATGCTTATCGACAATTGTAAAATGAGAGGTACCATTGGTTGCCAAAGGTCCCTGATCAGTACGAATATCACTATCTGGAAAGAGCGCATTTAACTCATTTAATACTTTTTCTTTATTACGGATATTCTCAGCAGTATACTTCAAGGCTTGTTCATCAGACCATTTTTTCTTAACACACAGACCCCAGTATAAGGCCAAACCGAAAGATCCGATACTTGGACTCCCCGGAGAAGCTATTGAAATGTCCCCATTGTTAACTATAAGTGGATCATGAATTCCCACATCATAATTTTCAAAATCTTCTCTCCTTAGATGGGCTCCTTTTGATATGCAGTCATCACATATTGACTTAGCAATCTCACCTTTATAAAAAGCATCAGAGCCTGCTTTTCCTATGTATTCTAAAAAATCAGCAGCCTGAGGCATTTGAATCATTTCACCGGACTTTTTAATTCGATCTTCCGTAAAAAATATATCCGTTCCTATTTTATCTGCCCTCAATATTTCTTGCAGCAATTTTAAATCATAGGCCTGAAAATCATCCAATGCCACTCCGCTTTTACAGTGATGAATAGCAGGCTGAAAGAGCTCTTGAATAGGTATAGATCCAAAGGCTTCATGAATTTTAAAAATACCCGCAATAGCTCCTGGTACTGTCGAAGCAGCTAGACCGACATGGAATTCTTCAGTCGTATCCGGAAATTCAATACAGATGGGATAGTAATCGATTTTATCCTGAGCCAATTGCTGGTGAGGGGTCTGCGAAAAAAAATCGAAAACCTTTATTCCATGTTCTTTTGAATAAGTTGTAGCGAGTCCACTTGCACCTGCCGAGGCCATGGCAGGTTCAGAAATAAACATAACAGCATAAGCAGCAATAGCCGCATCAAAAGCATTTCCTCCGTTTTCCAATATTTCTCTAGCAGTATCTCTTGTTAATTCATGTCCCGCTGATATAGCAAATCCCACTGATATTATTTAAGAATGAAAAAATAGGCATTAATAACAAGAATGCTTGAGTCTGTTTAACTTTTTACTGTAGCTCCATTTAATAAGCAGTATTAATTTTTTTGCTGAGCTGCTCTTTTATTTCATCTGTAGTAAACGCATGTCTGATCGCTTCAAGATTACATCTTTTGAAATGAGCCTTGGTCCAGGCGAAAACTTTAGTCATCAATTCATATTCATGAGCCAGCGTCGTATTAGATATGGTTCGGGCATCTGTATTAATGCTCATGGAAATTCCTCTATCAAAGATGAGTGCCGCATTATGATTTTGGATAGATTCGAAAATATTTGTTTGGATGTTACTGGTAGGGCAGACTTCAAGATGAATATCATGATCCTTGAGAAATTGAAGTAATGCATCATCTTCAGCACATCTTACCCCGTGACCTATTCTGCTTGGCCGGAAATGTTTTAATGTTTCCCAGACACTGTCAGGACCCCTGGCTTCACCCGCGTGTGCTGTACAAGGAATATCTTTAGATCGCGCGTATTCGAAGGCAGAAATATGTTCATCAATCGGATATCCGGCTTCGTCTGCTGCTATATCAAATCCGACAACTCCATGACCCAGATATTTTTCACAAAGGGGTATTGTTTCCATACTTTGTGGTTTGCTATAGTGTCTAAGTGTACAAAGAATGACACCCCCTTCAATATTGTATCTTTCTTTTGCTTTTTGTGAAGCTGCGAGTACTGTTTCGACAACATGTTCAGGATTGAGACCTTGAAGCAAATGTTGTAATGGAGCAAAGCGAATCTCTGCATAGATGACATGGTCATCATGAAGTTGGCGATACAAATCATCTGTGACAAGCTTTAATTGTTCTTCCGTTTGCATCAATTGAAATCCTTTTATAGCTCTAGAAAGGTAGTCTACAAGGTCAGTACATTTTGGAGGCGCAATAAACGAGGATTTAAAATCTTCACGGGAAATGGTCGGATCGATTTGGCGAACAACTTCATAACTGAGTGAGCAATCGAGATGGAGATGCAATTCAATTTTGGGGAGGCTTGAATAATCCATAATTACTAAGATACAAAGTTTTGGAAACAGCACTTTTATGTACTTTAGCTGAAGATGTTTCATGATTTTATTTATAAAGCTCCAGGTCGAATTTGCCTCTTTGGAGATCATCAGGATTATATGCAACTACCTGTAATTGCGTGCTCTATTAATCGATTTATTGAGATTAGAGTAAAAGAAAACAAGAGCAACTACTTTAATATTTACAAGCCTGATTTGAATGAAGAAGATAAGATAGATCTTAATGCGCCTTTACACGATGTAAATCAAGGAGACTATTTGAGATTAGCACTTAAAGTTCTAAAGCGAAATGGATGCATACCGGATCGAGGTTTTGATATCGAAATCAAGAGCAATATCCCTATCAACGCCGGATTATCGAGTTCATCAGCACTAACTGTGGCTTGGATCAAATTTTTAACAACAACTTTTGGCATGAGTCAGGAGGTGACAGCTGAACTGATTTCCCAATTGGCATATGAAACAGAAGTCATCGAGCAAAACTCTTCTGGTGGCAAGATGGATCAATATACAATTGGCATGGGGGGGCTTATATATCTTGATACCAAAACCGATCAAATAGAGCGATTAACCCAACCCTTTGAAGGATTGGTAATTGGAAATTCAGGAATATCAAAAGATACTTTGGGGACGCTTGCTCAATTGAAAGGAGACGCACTGCCAGCTATAGCTCAAGTGAAAAGCCTTTATCCTAGTTTTAAAATTGAGGAGACCGATATTTCCGATCTTGGTAGTTATACTAATTGTGTTGAACACAGATTAAAGGATATCTTTCGAGCTGCAATAATGAATTATTCAATTACGAAAAAGGCAAGAGCACTTTTTAATCAGGAAACTTTAGATAGATCAGCAATTGGAGAATTGATGAATGAACATCATAAAATATTAAGAGATAAACTCCTTATTACGGTTCCAAAAATTGATGATATGATAGAAGCCACAAATAATGCCGGAGCATTAGGTTCTAAAATTGTAGGGTCCGGAGGAGGAGGGTGCATAGTTGCACTTGCAGACAAAGAAAATGAAGCGTCTGTCATTAATTCATTAATTGAGGCGGGAGCAGTTGAGGCCTTTTCCGTTTCCCCAAGCACAACAAACTATTAAGTTTTATTCTACCAAAATTTGAATTCGATATGAAAAATATAGACAGAAGAGATTTTATAAAGAGAACAACGCTTTCTTCTGCTGCGATAGCAAGCACCTCCTTATTTACTTCCTGTGAAAGTGATAAAGAACAGACTTCTTCAGGAGGTCAATATATGGGTGATTATGCAGCTCCCAAACTAGAGAATATCAGAGCCGCTTTTATTGGTGTCGGAGCCAGAGGTGGGTATCATATGAAATTTACTGTTGAATTACCTGGAACAGAGGTAGTCGCAATCTCAGATCTCTATGAAGATAATGTCAAAAAATGGGCTCAAGTCGCTCAGGAAGCAGGAGCGGATCAAAGGCACAAAAATATCGCTTTGTATCATGGAGATGAGGACAAATGGAAGTTGATGCTAGAAGAAGTCAAGCCGGATGTGGTATTCATTGCTACCAATTGGAAAAATCACGCATCTATGGCCATTCAGTCCATGAAATCTGGTGCTCATGCATTTGTTGAAGTCCCGATGGCAGTAACATTGGATGAGATGTGGGAGATTGTAAATACTTCTGAGCAAACTCAGAAACATTGTATGATGATGGAAAACGTTAACTACAGCCGGGATGAGTTGATGTTTCTCAATATGTGTCGACAAGGAATGATTGGGGAATTGTTACATGCTGAAGCCGCCTATATACATGAGCTTCGCTGGCAAATGGCAGATGAAGAAAGGGGTACAGGATTTTGGAGGACGCATCATTATGCAAATAGAAATGGAAACCTCTATCCGACACATGGTTTGGGACCTGTTGCTCAATACATGAATTTAGCGCGAACAGATGATAACTTTAAAAAGCTGGTCTCATATTCTTCACCCTCAATGGGAAGACGATTATATACCGACGAGAACTATGATTCAGATCATAAGTGGAGTAAACTAGACTTTAAAGGTGGAGATATGAACACTTCGATTATCAAAACTCAGTTGGGAAGAACGATTATGATTCAGTGGGATGAAACAAGTCCACGTCCATATACCAGACATAATTTGATTCAAGGTACTAAAGGCATCCTTGCAGGGTTCCCAACACGTGCTGCCTTCGAAGGAGGATTAGATGGAGCTACTGAAAATCATCATCGGTGGGTGAAAGGAGAGCAATTAGAAATGCTCTATGAAAAATATGATCATCCACTTTACACAAGATTGAACGATAAAACAAAAGAAAGTGGTCATGGAGGTATGGACGGTATTATGGTTTATCGTATTATTGAATGCTTAAAAAATGGATTGCCTCTGGATCAGAATGTGTATGAAGGATGTTTTTGGAGCGCAGTAGCGCCATTAAGTGAATTGTCGGTTGCCCAGGACGGAGTCCCTCAAACATTTCCGGATTTCACACGGGGGAATTGGAAGACGACTAAACCACTGGATATTATTCTCTAAATATTTATTTAAACTAAAACGAATAACATATTAACATGGCAAATTTTTCGAACATAGATATTACTGTATTTGTAGGCTACTTGTGCATAATGGTAGGATTGGGAATATGGTTGTCCAGAAGAGGAAAGCAAGAAACGACGCAAGACTATTTCTTAGCCAGTAAATCTTTGCCATGGTGGGCAGTAGGAGGATCATTAATTGCATCAAATATATCAGCCGAACAATTTATCGGAATGTCAGGTTCGGGTTATGTGGTCGGAATTGCGATTGCTTCTTATGAATTGATGGCTGCTTTAACTCTCATTGTTGTAGCAAAATATTTTCTGCCAATCTTTATTGAGAAGGGTATTTATACGATGCCCCAGTTCCTTGAAGACCGGTTTGACAAACGTGTAAGAATCGTTCTGGCTATCTTTTGGGTCATGTTATTTGTATTTGTAAATATTACTTCTGTATTGTATTTGGGAGGTTTGGCATTGAATACAATTATGGGGATTCCATTGATGTATGGTGTTATTGGTATTGCTTTGTATGCTGCGACTTTCTCGATTTTTGGAGGGCTGAGCGCCGTTGTTTGGACGGATGTTGTACAGGTCGTTGTTCTGATTTTTGGAGGATTACTGACAACTTTTTTAGTCTTGAATGCAATCGATGGAGGTTTCGTTTCAGGCATGAATGCCTTGATGGATCGTGCCCCGGAAAAATTTGATCTGATCCTGGATAAGGCCAATTCAGAATATATGAATTTGCCCGGAATTAGTGTCTTGATTGGTGGAATGTGGATTGCCAATCTCTATTATTGGGGAACAAATCAATATATTATTCAACGTGCATTAGCAGCAAAAAATCTCAATGAAGCTCAAATAGGAACTGCATTTGCGGGGCTCATGAAAATTCTTCTTCCATTGATTGTTGTTATTCCAGGAATTGCAGCTTTTGTATTGGGTGCTGATATTGCAAAACCGGACGAAGCATATCCTTGGGTTTTAAATAATTATGTTACCGTAGGTTTCAAAGGATTGGCATTTGCGGCATTGATTGCGGCTATTGGATCATCTCTAAGTTCCATGGTTAACAGTACTTCTACAATATTCACGCTCGATATTTTTAAGACTTTTTTCATGAAGACAGATGCATCAGACGCGCATTTGGATAGCAAGGAACATGATAATCCTGTGCTAACTGATGCTCAGGAAAGTAAATTGGTCAGAGTCGGTAAGATCGCTTCTGGAGCAGCACTCGTTGTTGGTGTAATCGTAGCACCATTGTTAGGCAACCTTGATCAGGCATTTCAATTTATCCAGGAATATACCGGATTTATCAGCCCTGGAGTTTTAGCTATTTTCTTATTGGGTTTATTCTGGAAACGAACATCAGCCAATGCAGCATTATGGGCAGTCATATTATCGATTCCATTGTCGATGCTTATTAAGTTTTTAGTACCATCAATTCCATTTATGAACAGGATGGGGATTGTCTTTTTGATTAGTGCTTTACTTATGGTTATCATATCAATGATTGAAAACAAACAGTCGGATGCAAAGGGTATCGATTACAGAGAGGGATTATTTACAACCAGTATGAAGTTTAATGTGATGGCGATTATTATTATGGGTGTCCTTGCTGTTGTATATGCCGTCTTTTGGTAGGGGAGCGATAATGGGATGATTGAATGAAGGAATGAACCAATCTACTTTCATTTAATGAGTGTTACAGAACCGGAAAAGGTTTTAGATTTATCAAATTCGAAACCAATATCCATTACATAAAAGTATACTCCTGCTTGTGCATTGGAACCATTCCATTCAGCACCTTTATAAAGAAGGTTACTCCACCGATCATAAATTGACATGTCAATGGATTTAATTTTGTTCACCTCAGACATCGGGCCAAAATTATTATTTATATCATATTGATTAGGACTGAATACATTTGGAATATAAATATTAAAATGGGTCAATTTCAGTAATAGTAAACTGTCACAACCGATTGAAGAAGTCAGGATTACTGGGTGTTCTCCTTCACTGCTAAACGTAAAACTTTCAATCTCAAAGGTTTCACCTTCCAAAATGCTTGCCTCTGTCGTATCGTATTTAGAACCTATAATTACTAATTCTAAGGTGACGATTCTATCACAATTATCTGCTGTCTTAAAGGTATCCAAATAAGTTCCTTCTTCAGCGAGTTGCCTTTCACCAAAATTAAAATAGTCGCCCTGGCAGATTACCACTCTTTGGGTCTCTTCAAATTCAGGGATAGCATATTCAAAAGTTGCAGATATTCTGCAAGATGAGCCATCCAAGATCCTAAGTTGATATTCACCTTCACCATAATTCTGTGAAAGCTCAGAAGAGCTCTCTCCTTCTAATGCCATCCCGGACTTGTACCATTGATAATCAAATTCTGAATTATGAGGAACCGATAAAGTAAAATCATTACTGCACGGGTGATTGGTTTCAACAATTTGTAAATTAAATGATTCAAAATCTGCTAATAATAAATTGTCGAAAAAGTAGTAAATACTTATAGGACTAGAAACAGGACTACAAGCCGGACCTATTGCAATGGCATAAATGTCCTCTTCCGGAATTATTTCCAATGAAGTATGAATCCATTTATTCCCCGATCCTCCGGAAACAAGAACATCATTCAATTTTTTCCAATTGGGACTGTTGGCGGGACAACCGAATGCATTATTTCCAACTCCAAATGGTAAGAAATCACAATTATTAGTTCCGAAAAATGAAATTTCAATTGGAGGTGATTTTTGAGGATTGACGAATCCTACATCAAATTGAAATCTATATATCGAATCTGTCAAAAGAGGACTCAGGAGGCACGCACCAGCATATTCTTTCCAGTAAGGTTCTGCTTGCGCATTATTACGAACCCTACCATCACGGAAACCCATAATCCCATGTCCATCCGGAAAAGGAAATGGTGGAGGAAAATCATCCCAACCTAACCAACCACAAAGATGAATAAAATCTGTTGTAGGCTCTGAGGCCTGGATCCAATTTGAAGCACAATTTAGCTGACTTCTATTATCCGGGCAGCAATTCATATCTTCAAAGGAAGGGTTGGGAATTAAAGAGATGGGTTCGATGATTTGACACTCGCAATCTTCATCATTAAGATCTACGTATCCATCGTTATCGTCATCTATTCCATTGTCACATATTTCAAGCTGACTTAATACTGTCAAAGGAAAGAATAGAAGGAAAAGAATGATATATCGTAGTGAAATAATCATAATGAACTAGTAAGATAAAAAACTCATGATTCATATGCTTATTCAGAAATGAAGGAACTAAATAAATTAAGAATAAAATAAATATTGAATAAATAGATACTTTTTCATTTCGACCCAGGCTATAGAGGGAAGCCACTTGTCACATCGACTGAGCGAAGTGAATGGAGAGGGTACTCAGTGAACAGAAAAATATTCATTGGAATGGCAGGAGCTTAATTGATATAAAAGGACATTACTTGTACTACAGATAATACAGATTTCTCCGCTTCGGTCGAAATGGAAAATGTTAGAGATTGAATGATAGGATGAGTGAACGCTTAATGAGTTCTTTGTCACCTCGCCAAAGCTTATGTGGGAGGCTCCATTGTCACCTCGACTGAGCGTAGCAAACGGAAAGGGAATGAAGTGAATGGAAAGGGAATGAAGTGAATGGAGAGGGAATGAAGTAACGATTTATTCAAAAGCACTCCAGCACCAATCTGATAATCAATCTACTTTAAACCTCAAGACGGTTCTAAGTTTATCGGCAGCTACTTTTCTAAAATCGGATAAGTATATTTCTCTATGACTTTTTAATATCCGTTTAAGTCCTTGATCTCCAGTAAAGTCTTCCATAAGTTTGAAACTTTTTGGTTCATCATCGTAACTTCCAATGTGTAACATTTGAACACATTTTCCATCTTTGATTTGCTCGTACTTAAGCGCATCCAATAATTTATGAGGCTTTTTTTGTTTTGTTAACTCGACCATTTCATGAAAGAATGTTTCGCTCACAAAGTCTGGTTGGCGAATCATAAGATTAAAGACCAAATCATCTTTATTTAAAGTTCCATCAAATTTCTTCTTTGCTTCTTCATTTATATCCCAAATTCCTTCCAAAGGATAAACTGTATAATCAGAATAGCTTACAGGTTTTGAATCTCCTTTTTTTAAATTCATTTTGATGGCATAGGAAACAGCATATAATACAGATATACAATCGGCAAAGAATGGACTGTTAGGATTTCCAGCACCGGATATTGATACAAAGTTGAAAGCAGGGACTTCGATTATTTCAGGTCTATTTTTTGGTAAATAATATTCCTTTTCCTTTTTCCTCCATTCTAGTTTAGCCATATATAACTATTCATTTCTTAGCGGATCACAGAACATTTTTTAACAGTTGCAATACCTTGTTTATTAACTAACCTGACCATATATACACCACTCTGACATTCGCTCAAGTCCAATTCATGTATTTGCTCTGAATCTATTTCATGGCGTATTATTAGCTGACCTACAGGATTTATAACTTCCAATATTAACGCCTCATTATCCAGATTATTTATTTGGATATTAACTAGATCGCTAGTTGGATTCGGAGTGATTGCAAATGATGGTGCAGATTTGATTTCCGTAATACTGGTAAGATCTAGATTAATGTCTATCAAAGTTGCGTTGATAACCTCGTTAGTCGAAACGTCCTGTATATATACGACCATTTCTGTGTTATCTGTATTTAATACATCGTCCAATGTAAATGAAAGGGTTACCATGTCTGAACCATCACTCAAATCAAGAGGATGATCGGAATAGTAGCGCTGAGCTTCATCTACGGTTGGAATACCCAACCATTCATCTTCAATGTGTGATTCGATGATAGAGGCACGTAACTCATAATTCGGATTTTGAATCTTGGAAAGAGAATTGACAGACACGACTGCATTATAGGTATTTCCTTCCAGTTTGGACTGGATGACTTCCAATTGTGTTGAAGACTTGGTTATATATCTCTTATTGATATCGTCGATATAAAGGGACGCGACACTTAGCGTCTGATGTCCGCCAGTAAGTTTGACGACACCATCGATCATCATAGTAGGGAAGCCAGCTACACTGTATTGAGCCATTCTGTTTTCGATGTCCGCCGTCTCATAATCATCTTCCCGGTGTCTTCCAATAACTGATATTTGATAACCACTATTCATAAGTTCTGTGATTCCCAAGGCAGCACCCGGACAATAGCTACACCAAGTTCCTGTAAAATCTTCCATTAAAACACGCTCTCGCTGTCCGAGTCGGAGTACATTAAGTTCATGGCTTGATATATCATTGCCTGGATTATCATCTCCTCCAGGGTAAATGATAGAGATATCGACAATATATTCTCCTTCTTCACCGGTCCATGATCCAAAATCAATAATTCTTGTTTCTCCTATAGCCATATTGTTTGCAACCAATTCATTTTCGTACAAAATCTGTGTGCCGAAGCGTTCTGTAACTGTACACTTTACTGAGCAATCCACTAGGGTTGTACTGTTATTTTCAATATCAGCAGAAAATGAAATATTATCTCCTGGCTCTACTGTTGCTAATGCATCAAATTCTGATACTTTGATGTCAATAGATGGTTGATCAAATACACGGATATTGTCAAAACGAATAAATCCCGGTACTGCAGGATTACCTTTAAAAGTAATTGCAAACTGAAAATTTTCACTTCCGACATCACTATTGGCTACCACTTTTGTTGTAATCTCATTAATTGCGATGCCATCTATATTCCACTCATGTACCTCTGTCCAGTTTTGATCACCATCGCTGGATGTTTCCAGGTAAAATGAGAATGCACTGTTGCTCGCTTCAAGATAACTGTTCAATTGTAAGGTGATATTATTGGACCCAACCGTGTTTATGACCGGAGAGACCAATCGAACAATTTGGTCAGTCTGTCCCTGGCTCGACCATAAATAAGAGATTTCTCCAGGATCTGTATTTGTAAAATTACTGGTAAAGTATGACCAGCCTGCAAGAGTTGTTGTAGACTCAGTCTGCCATTGAGAGGGACCCATAGCTGTAGGCTCGCCTAGTGATTGGACAACATCGACCCAGAAATTGTCGTAATACAAATAATCAGATGAAACATAATATATATTGTTAGTAGTTATTGCATCTCCGATATCAGAACTATTTCTTGCTTCGATGACATAATTTATCGTACCCATCATATCAAGAGATTCTGTAAAAGAATTTAGATTTCCTGGAACTGTGATAAACTTCCCGTCACAACGGGTTAACAGATATTCCGTTATTTCTCCATCAAAATAGCCTCCATTACCACCGGCAATTGGTGGTTCCCAAGTCAATGTACTATTATCATCATCTAATGCCAATGTTAAGTTTTGTACGGCAGCAGGGTAGTCAAGTCCTACCCATTGGGTTGTTGACTCGCGTTCATATCCAGCTACTCCATTGCTAATGGGTACTGCCCTAATCGAATAGTAATCCGAAGAATCAACTAGAATCTCAGTAGATTCCATTGCACCGATTATTGGATTCGAATAAGTCGCAACACGTGTATTTCCTGTATAGAATTCTATTGCATCCAAAGTCGTCAATGCATCACCATCTGCTTCTCGGCTTGGATTGGTCCATTCGACTGTCATGGATAGCCCTCCATTTGGAGCGGGAGTCATTGTAAGATCATCAACAGCTAAAGGAAAACTTGCGTCGAATACATCATCATACAACTTCCAATTATCAATGTAAGTTATCTGTGATCTCTCACCAACCATTTTTAATGCCAGGTGCGCCATCTCATCATAAGCACCAAGAAATACCGAAAAGGTAGTCAGGGATTCATTGGTCACATGTAATACTTTGATTGATTCAAAGGATGTAATATCATTTGGATCTGTCATTACACCCATTTCGATGTAAGGTTTGGTATTCGAGGTGAAATTTAGATTGTAGGCATACATGTCTACTTCCCATTTTGTGAACATCGATAAATCCTTAAGATCTGTTCCGAACAGAAGGATTTCATTTCCATCTGATTGTTTAAACATACTCATCTCTCCACCATACCAACTGACAAAATCGAAACCAGCTTCTGTATATTCGATCCATCCGGATGGAAAGCCAGAGTCAAATTCTTCTACATAGACCTGAGCGCTTGTGTTCTGTGGTGAAGCCATACAAAAAGCAGCCAGAAAAAGTACAATTGAGTATTTCATTTTGTTTTGATTTTTAGTAAAAGGTAAAGCAGAATTTTAAAGATAGTAAAAAATCAGATTTTTTAGAAAAGTGTAGTGTAAATGTTTATTTGAGGGATGATGGAATGAAGTAAAGATAGAATGATGTAATGGGATAATGTAGTAATGAAATAGCGGCTTTGTCATCTTGAATGAGACTATAAAGAGAATCCATTTGTCACATCGACCAAAGCTTATGTGGGAGGCTCCATTGTCACCTCGACTGAGCGTAGCAAACGGAGAGGGAACGAAGTGAATGGAGAGGGAATGGAGAGGGTACTTAGTAAACGGAGAAATATACATTGGACGGGAATTAATTATTTGATATGTAAAGACATTACTTGTACAGCAGATAATACAGATTTCTCCGCTTCGGTCGAAATGGAAAATGTTAGTGAATGGATGTAGTAATAAATGAAAGAATAAATGAGATATTCTCTATCCTGTTCTAAACAGCTTAAGTAATCCTTCTCTTTCTTCACACAAGACAAGGATGCTCATCACAAAAGTTCCGATAGCTGTATAAAACAACAAACTGTAATTACTCCGATCTTCGATAGTTATCATAATCAAATGCTTCATTAGTAATTTTCATTTCTAGCTATTATAAGTCTCGAAAAAAGCATAGGAAGTTAAAAGAACATGAATTTTTCATAAAAATTTTCTTTCAATTAGCTGATTTCGTAAAATCAACAGAGTATGGGAATTGTTAGTGCATTAATGTAAATTTAGAAAATGGAATGGAAGCTATTAATCACTTTCTTTATCATCTTATCATGTATTAACATAAGTGGTCAGAACTGTCCAACTGACAGTGGAGAAACAATATTTAGAACTCAACAAGACCTGATAGACTTCAAGAATGAGTATCCAAATTGCAAAGAAATAGATTTTAGGGTGAAGATATCGCAGCAAGTTGAAGACCTATCTCCATTATCGAATATCGAAGTTATCAATGGTCAATTGGACATTAGTCAAGCTGATCAATTAACAAGTTTACGTGGCTTGAATAATTTAAAAGAGGTATCAGAAGAAATATTAATTAAAAACAATCTCAATCTTGTTTCCATTTCGGATTTAAAATCTCTTAAGTATGTTGGAAAATTAATAGACATTAGGTCAAATAGAAATTTAGTAGAAATAGTAAATTTTGATTCTCTCAATTATGTTGGTGGATCTCTTAATTTCTCTAGTAATAACTCTCTAGAATCAATTGATGAATTTAATTCATTAAGTTACATTGGTGGATCTCTTAGTTTATTTGGAAATACGAAGCTAGTTAGAGTTATAGGGTTTAATAATCTAGATACTCTATATGGCGGAATTTCAATTAATGCTAGAAATGGAATAATTGGACTAAACAACCTGAAGTATGTGGATGGCTCTATTGGAATTAATATTTCTAGGAGTGCTAATATTGCCGCATTCAGAAAATTGATTAAAGTAAATGGATGTAGGTCTTCAAACCAAAGTGGACAATAAGTGAATAAAATTAAGTTACACTTTTAAAAGTTAAATTGAAATATTTTTGTCTGCGTTTTTTAAATGTTTTGTGTTTACATAATTTTCTTCTCTTCAGTTTTTCTTCTTTTAATCCATAATAAACATCTGCTGGTGTCAAGTTTTGTAAAGATTCATGATATCTGTGATGGTTATAATATTTTACAAATTGTGAAAGAGGAAAACTCAATTCACCTGGGCTGTAATAATGATCCAGTTTAATTACATTTTTCATCGTTCTGTGATACCTTTCAATCTTGCCTTGCGTTTGAGGATGACCAGGTCTTCCTCTCACATGTTTAATTTTGTAATCATCCAAATAAGAGCTCAACTCTTGACTTAAATAACAAGATCCATTATCAGATAATAACTTAGGCGGTTTATTCAAATTTACATTTGGATGGTTTAATGCCTGATTCAAAGTATTTTTTACATCAAGGGTTTTCATCGTTGAGCACAACTCCCAACTTATAATGTACCTAGAATAATCATCTAATATAGTCGATAGGTAATACCATCCCCAGCCAATGATTTTGAAATAAGTAAAATCAGTTTGCCACATTTGATTGACAGTTGTTGTTTTGTCTTTAAATTCATCTGCGGCAGATATCAGATCATAATGAGGAGGGTTTATCAGTCCAGCAGATTTCAATATTCTGTAAACACTGCTTTCGCTTATAAAGTATTGATTCTCATCAGTATACCTGCAAGCCAATTCTCTACAAGAAAGCTCTGAAACTTCCAGTGCCAGATTCAATATATTAGACCTGATCCGATCAGGAATCTTGTTCCAGTAATGCTTCCTTGTACTTTTCTTTTCCTCTAATCCTACAATTCCATTTTCCCGATATTTCTTATACCAGTTGTAAAAGGTTGATTTGTGAATACCAATTTCCTTGAGAGTTCTTCTAACACTCCATTCGGATTGCTCAACCAGCCTAATCAGTTCCATCTTTTCTTTTGCTGTAAATCGCATATACTTCTTGAATTTTATTTTACTCCATTCAAGCTTTTTTTAAGCACACGATTTTTTAGAGTAAGTTCTGCTACTACCTCTTTAAGGTCTTGATTTTCTGTCTTTAGATGTTGAACTTCTGAAGTGTTGGCTTCACGTTCTGTGTCTCCCTTTAAACGTTTCTTCCCTGCTTCCATGAAATCTTTACTCCACTTATAATATAGTGGTTGTGAAATCTCTTCTCTTCTACAAAGAGAAGCAACACTTTGTTCTCCTCTTAATCCTTCAATGACTATTCTAATCTTTTCTTCTGTAGAAAATTTACGTCTTGTCCTTCTTTTTACATCTCGGACATAAGATTCTGCTGATTTGTTTTTCTTGTTCATAATAAAGTGAATTTAATAGTTATGTATAACTTAATTTTATTCACTTAATGGTCCACTTTTATTTGACGATTTACATTATGGATTAAAAGAAGAAAAACTGAAGAGAAGAAAATTATGTAAACACAAAACATTTAAAAAACGCAGACAAAAATATTTCAATTTAACTTTTAAAAGTGTAACTTAATTTTATTCACTTATTGTCCACTTTGGTTTGAAGACCTACACCTAAAAATCCTTCTCGCGAAAAGCTATCCAGTTCAATCAATTGACTATTCTTGCATATTGGCGATAATGTATCAAAAGTGACAATGATGGAATCCAGGACTTCATAATTATATTCATAATGGTAGAAACAGTCATCGTCATCATCCACTGTAAAAATAGCCTGATAAACCCCTGGGGTGGAAAGATCGATATGCGTGTTGTTCCAATTACCATCAAGGCCATTTTCATCTTCTGTTTCTAATTCAATAGTTCTGTTTTCCAAACAATATTGATCCTGAAGTAAAAATACGGGTACAATACCTGATTCAATATCAATAATCAATTCTGTTACAGCAGTACAAAATAGATCGTCAGGCGTAAAATGAATATCCAAATCTCCATCTGTCCAATCTTCTAGGATCAGTTCTTCTATGTTCCATTCTCCTTCTATACCTTCCAGCGATTCTGTCGGAAAAAAGAATAGATCAAAATCAGCACGGCAAAAAGTCAAGGGGAAATCGAATGTTGGTTCTATATATTCTTCAACCTTAAGTCTATAGCCGGATTCAAGCGGACAATCGACTTCCGATGCATCTGGAATAAATGTCAAATCAACAAATTGTCCTGCATAATCTTCTGCTTCTACAGACCCTGGCGTCCATGATCCTGTAATTCCTTCAATAGACGTCGGATTCAAAACAATCAATCCATCATCTTCACAAAAGACATCATCTTCAAAATCAAAATTCAATATTGGGTAAGGGTTAACAAAAACAGTTATTTCTCTTAATACTATGCAGTTCTCATCTTCAGTAGTAAGTGTGTAGTTGAATTCAATACCGGGAAAATCAGAACCTGAAATTTCATATAAAAACTCTGGATCTTCAATGTCTGTATCTAAGAGATACGTCAGCCCTTCAGGTGGATCAGACTCCCAGGAAAATACAGGATCCCCAGTAGAAACGATTACTTCAGCATCCAGAATAATTTCTTCATTTGGACAGACATATAACTCCTCTTCAAGTTCCACATAAAGACCGCAACAAGAAAGAGTAGCATCTTCGCACGCTGCATCATCTATAACAATAAAACCCTGCATTGTTGTCCACACTCCCAGCAATTCTATATAAAATTCAGTCGTTGAAGGTGTCACACATAGTTCAACCAATGTCCAGTCATCCGCCGCTGGAAATATTGTTACTTCACCGTCAACTTCTATAGATAAGTCAGCGCAACATATAAGAGGCCCTGATCCACAATCATATGTTATACTTGCCCACCAGAAAGCAAGATTGTATTCGATATCCGGGATTAATCCGGTGATCGTTGTATTTATCCCTTCAGAAAATCCGGAACCTGTAATGTCCAGAGCAACTGCTGTTCCGCCTGAGGGAGACTCCCAATCCAAGCTAAAGCAAGATCCATAAGTCGTCACATCATCGAATTCTTCTGCACCTAATACCCCGTTCCATCCTGGAGGAGTGCAAGCAATACACATAGGCTCTTCAAACACACCATAATCAATACAATTCTGGCAGTCAGTTTGAAAGTGGAATAAGAATCCCACCAGAGTTACAGCAAATCTCATTTCAAGCTTCATTTGTCGCATGAGTGAGAAATTAAGGTAAGAATTTATTTTGTATGGTTTGTTGCGGGATTAATAAAGTAGAGTTGTTAAATAAAAAACCAGTATTTCAAGGCTTGTATAACTGGTTCATATTAAATTGTAGCTATTATTAAACGATAAATCTAGTAAGGTCTATTTTAATGAAAGGAGAGTGTTTGATAGAATTGTGGCATAGTTAATATTTAGTGACTTATTTTTAAAATTTAATACCTGCCAACAATCCAATTCCATAATATTTAGGAGCGTTATCAAAAATTCCTAGAGAGGTGTATGTTTTAATTCCAACAAACATTGGAATTTTGCCGTTTGATAAATCCCAACCAAATGACACCATCAAAGGATAATTATTTGAAGTGCTTGGACCAATTAATCCTAAAATATGTATTCTACCCGGTTTAGTTGGGTCTGGATCATATTTAACTTTAACCAAATCCTGATTGTATGAACCAGTCACATTTAACCCAATCCCAATTTCCCCTAAAATAAAGAAATTGTTCCTGCTATATTTTATTCCAGGTGTGATTAAAAAGTAGCTTAACTTTTCTTTAAAACTTATTGTGAGTGTATCACATTCTGAAATTTTATCATAGATTCCTCCGCCATTAATTAAAGAAAAGCCGACACCAAGGATAAATTTTAATGGTGTCGAGGATTTAAAGTGTTTTTTAACAAAAATATTATGAGTTGATTTAAATTGACCGCTTACTTGGGCATCTATTCGTCTAGCAATACCAGGATTGATTTCTAGACTATATGATTTTTCAATATCTTGTCCAAATAAACTCGAAGTAAAAAAGAGAATTAAAATCGGGAATTGATATTTTTTCAAAGTTATCGTATTTTGATTATATGGCACCTACGGGATATCTATAACAAGCGTGTGTTCGGATTAGATAGTATGATCAGAGTTAAAGTGCTTAATTCAGTTTTTCATTGCACTATTTACATTTTAAGCGGAATATGCCTAGTCTAAATACCAGGTTACAAATCCCTCAAATTTCTATCTGCAAACATACACTATTACTGCTTCTACCCATAATCATTTTATCTTCGGGAATTTGTAATTCCCAAAAAGCATCATGGGTTTTCCATCTTGATCATTGGTACCGAAACGCCATAAAATCCCAAATCTTGGGTTAACAAATTTATTATCCCCGATAGGAACAAGTGTGAATTTGTAGTATTTATCTTCACACTTCAAAACGCCATTATTTATTGCAACCACAATTTTCCAGTCCTCATCGTGGGTTGCTAAGTACTCACCCTCTAATAGATTGAGCTGCTCAATAGGAACTTTAAAAAGTAAATCTTCTGTGGATTCTCCTAAATCGTTCAGCACATTAATGCCGTTTTCATTTTCTGGATTTAATTTGACAGATTTCTTGTAATTCTCAATGGCTTCATCCCTGGCACCTTGTTTTAAAAGCGCTTCACCATAACTATCGTACACATTAAAGGCATAGGGAAAAGCTTCGATATTCAATTTGAAAATGGCGACAGTCTTTTCGAGCTCCTCCCGGCCCATGTAATAGTAGCCCAGGTTGTTTAATTGGCCTTCAGAGAAATCATAATCATCAGCTTTTTCTTTCTTTAAGGTCATATAGGTCATCGCAACATCCTCAATTCTTTTATCATCAATGATCTGTTTCAATTTGTTGGCGATGGACAGCTTTGGGTAGCACCTATCCCATGGTGATTCGCCGGTTTTCCAGGTGGTCCATTCACAAGATAGCAGGTTGCAAATATTGTTTCCGCCACCTCCATTGGTGAACACAATGTAACCATCATTGGATGCGGGGTCTACTCTGAAGTTGGCTTGCCAGCCTGTATTGGCGCCTCCATGTCCGCTGAAGGCCCATGAAGTTCCCATATGCATAGTTTGATATCCTAGTCCATATCTATAACGTCCTTCAGTAACAGGTTCCGGCACCATCATTTGTTGAATAATATCCGTAGGTAAGATAGGGTTGTATTTTTCATTGTCTTTATGTTGATAAAGATTGGCAAATGCAAAGCGTGTAAAGTCTTCAATTGTTGTATGCAATCCTGCGGCGGCTTGAGCTGTAAATAGCTCAAAGTCAATTGCTTCACCAAAAGCATCGTATTCAGACGCTGATGCAGTCATAATATTGTCGTCAATTTTATAACTACTGTTTGTCATTCCAAGTGGATCTAAGACTTGGCTTTGCATGTAATCCTCAAATTTTTGCCCGGTAACTTCCTCTATAATCAGTTGGAGTATAGAAAATCCACCTCCGGAATATTGGTATTTTGTTCCAGGCTCCATAATAATTTCCACTCGCCCGGGTCCATTATTTTTACCGTTTAAGGATTCTTCAATAGTTGGTAATTCATCGTTAGGAGACCATCCTGGATAGCCATGTAATGATAGTCCCGCAGTATGACTTAACATTCTTCTGATGGTAACTCCATCTGAATCAAAATCTGATTCTGGCAAGTGCCATCTAGTCAAATACTTTTCTGCAGGAGCGTCAAGCTCAATTTTTCCCTCATGGACTAATTTCATTACTCCCCAGGCTGCAACCGTTTTCGAGATCGAGCCAATGTTAAAGCCTGTTTTGGTATCGACCTTTACTTCTTTTTCAACATCTGAAAAACCATAGCCCTTCTGCAATACGATTTCACCATTTTCTATTAGTGCAATTGCTGCCCCGGGAACTGAACAGTCATGAAGCAATTGAGGTATTATTTTATCTATTTCACCCACGAATTGCTCTATGCTTTTTGATTCTTCTTGAGCATTTAGAGCAATAGGCAGCAAAAGAACAAATAGGAAAATTAGATTTCTCATGAATGTGTTTTATGATTTTGATTACTTGTTAAATCTTTTCTCACACAAGGTACAAACAAGTTTTTCCTCCAAAGCTAGTCAACTGTCAAATGATGGAAATAATTCGAATTTGCTTTTGTATAAGATTTTAGGAGTACTTCATTTTACTTTACAACAATTTCCTGTTTAAATAGATTCTGAAGAATTGCCTGGTCATTTCTTTAGTCTATGGGAATCCCGAAAATCTGGATGAAGTATGTATGTTAATCCTTGGATTGGACAGTTCTCAATCAGCAGTCCATCTTTCGATGTTTAATGAAAGCAGTAGCAGATATTCAGGACAATTAAAAGTCCAATTATAGTTCTGAATATCATTGGTTAGAATTGTTGATCAGTCAAGCTCGCTATCCTTCGTAATTGCTTTAACCCAACTGTCCAAATTCGCCTTGTGTTTTTCAAAATCCTCGGGAAACGGTCCACTTGCAAAGAAAAGCTGGGTGGTACTGTCTTCGTGGTTCTCCATCATCAGCAGCTTTTCCGAATAATGGAATCCATCTCTATTGTAATCAATGTGCAAATAATAATTGCCATACACCATCCCGACATACCCTGAGGCCTTCTCACCATCAGTGTCAAGGTTCAAATGTGCTTGAGTTTTTGAATCCCACTCAGAAGAAAAGAATTCTTTCTTGTCGAATTTCTGTCCGAGTTGTTTGAAATAGTCTGTCTTGCTAATTGCGCTCCATATTTCCTTTGTTGTAGCATTCAAAACAGACTTTGAATAGAAGAACGGTAGCGAGCCCATCCCAGCTACTTCATCCTCGGAGAGGAAGGTTACATCGCTCAACCAAGCGGAACCATTTCCGCCATTTGCGAAACGGTAACCTACAACCGAATCCTCTTGAACTACTATGGCCTGAATTACGATGATCAGCTCGCTCATGCCTTTACGTTCAGAATAGATGCTGGCCACTCTAGGAAGATCCATTTCCAAGGCTCTAGCATCAGGATATTTCTCGGTATCAACGTTAATGAGAGACATGTTATCGTGAAGTTCCTGTTCAGTTGGCAGTCGATCCGCAATTGCTGGAACCTCATCAAGCTTCATAATATCTACAGGAGTAAAACCGAAATTGTCCGGACAGTACCAGCCACCGTATCGATGAGGTTCTTGGTGTTTTGTGTTCACCTTTTCTAAAGTTTTATCTGCTTTATTGTTTTCGTTAGTTGTGTTACTTTGTGAAAAAGACATAAATGCAGTAAGACATAATATGCATAAAATATTAAGGATTTTGTATTGCATGATTTTTATTTTTTGATTGATTCTATAAAAGTACGTTGAGAGAATTCAATATCTAAATTAGAAGTGTAAATTAATGTAAAACGAATGTTATTTAAATATTTGTAATTAAAGCTAACGCCGAATGACATGCGGTTGTACCAAGAATGCCGTCGTATCTAGTGTTATATTCCGGATTTTATAAATAACATATTACTCCGTACTGTAAACATAATTTATTCAATACTGAAGATAGCAAATTTGGATTCTCTATCTTGCCTAACATAGGTCATGAATTCGCTATCAGAAATCCAATTTATCTAGTGCCATCTGTAATGTAGAAACCACCTTGTTCTTTATGATCTTCGATAAAATCATGCTTGGTTTATAAATTATTTTAAGGCCCTTGAAAATATTAGTTTTGGAATGAGAACCATTTCTATGGTTTTTTCTTTATTCCTGTTTACCTTTTTTATATGGATTACTGCTATATTCTATTTTACCTGCTGTAAATCCAGCATCAGTAATTATTTTCGCCAAATCTTCTTTGGTTGGTTTTTGATTTATTGGCGTTGAAATGTAAGCCAAACCTTTTTTTAACTCTATGTCTACTTGCTCAACCCCAGAAACCTTTTTTAATTCTTTTTCCATTCCATATGCACAATAAGGGCATGCTAATCCTTTAATCTCAATTTTAATATACACTCTTGGTATTTCATCGTTGGTTTGTGCTTTTGCCAAAGTATTAAACCCAATCAAGAATAAAAAAGGTAGAAACGCAAATGAAATTAATTTATTCAATTTTCTTTTCATCGTAGTAAATTTAATTGATTAAGAATCTTGTACCCAATTGAATTGCAAACTTCGTTTTTCCTGTAAGGATGATTTTTTGCAATGCAGGAATTTGTAAACTGGATTCAAACAAAATTCTTCTACCTGGAATAAATTGAATTCCAGGAGAAATATAGAGTACATGAATCTTATCATCAAAAAGATAATTACCATTCATCTCAAAAAAGACATTTATTTGTCTTTGTGGATATCTATGCGGAAGTAATGGAGTGCCTACTGAAAAATTATAGGTGAAATTATCTGTTGCGTTGTCATTAGTAATATTAAACCCAAAGTCTCCATAGATTCCAACTCTTGTAGTAATTCTCCCAATTATTAACCCCAAATAGGTTTGATATAATCCTGAGCCAATAGCAGGAGAAGTATCAGTCTTGCCAGTTGGAAAGGATTGTTTAAAATTGGCTAAAATCCGAAATGTTTTTGCAACTTCGTCTTTCTTGTAAAGTTGATACTTGGTAAAAATAGTCATATCCCCAAATCCTCCAATAGTTTCACTTCCATTCGGTGTTTTGAATACAAATGGAAAAATTCCGCCTACTTGAAATTTTGAAGTTATGTTATATGGTATCCCTATTGGCTGGAGGTAAACTCTTGAATTTTCATTATAGATCAATTTTCCGAAAGTCCTTAATCCATTTCCCTCTAAGCCTAACATGATTGGAGTTTCAGTAGTAATTGGAGGACCTTGACTGTATAAAATATTTGCCAATAAAATGATTTTGACAATGATTACTATGACCTTGCACATTTTAGCTATGTTTAGTTTTCAACTTAAATTAGACCAAAGATGGGCATACATGGTAAGGGTAGTCAAATTTATTAAGGTTATGTATCATTAAATTCCTTTATCTACAGATTTGGCTTGTAAGTTGATTTGTTCAGATGCTGTTCCATCGTCTAGCATTTTAATTATTCCTTTAATCTGTTCACTTAATGTTTTAAGTCTGTTATTTAACCCTGAAGTTAAATCTGATGGTACTTTATTATTTTTGAATTTTTCCTTGCAGATAGCGCCCCAAGCAATGAGAGGTTCTGTTAACTTTCAAATCAATTTAGTTAAAATTTGTAATTTTTGTTAGAGTAATAATACTTTGTCAGACAGGTAGAATAGCTTGGTCGTCAAGAGCCAATGTTGTATTTAGTTTTTATGTCTAATAACTCCTTTAGCCTTTTTGCTTTATCAGCAATATAAAAATCGGTCAACCATATACCAAGCTTCGTTGTTCTAAAATGAATAATGAGGCTTGCTTTTTTATAAGATTCCGCATCTGGGAAAAATGGAACTAAATTAAATATCCATGTAAATATTCTGAGCCATTTTGCTAGTCTGGGAAACCACATTTTATTTAATTCAAAGGATTGTATATCATCATAGAAGTAAAAGCCGGAATTTCGTTCTGTTTGTTCATCAATTAATTGAAATCCATTATCAAGAAGTTGGAATTCAATTTTTGGGTTATCCTTCAAAACAATATTTTCACTTATCATAGCTTTATTTCTGTGTATTCTTGCATTTTCTTATAAAAATAGTTGTATCAAAACAGCGGCATTTTATAACTTAATTATTTTTTTGTAAACTAATATTTTGTTTGCTGTATTTCTAATGCAAACAAAGTAAATTCCTTTCTGTAATTCAGTCAAATTAATTATTTCGTGATTGTTTGAAATATCTCTCTGTTGTATTAATTGACCATATGAGTTTGATAATTCATATTTTAGCTTGGCTTGAGTATTTTCAACTTCAAGATGAATAAAATCTTTAGCAGGATTTGGGAATACTTCTATTTTGATAGCATTCATTAGTTCAATTTCTATTGAAGTCGTTTCATTCAATTTAAGATTGTCAAAAAATACATGCGAACACTCTAGACAAGCAGGTGGTGCATCAAATCCATATCTTCTTTTTGAAAGTTCAATTATTATAGTGTCAGGAACCAAACTGTTCACATAATTAATATCTAGATTGAAAGACTTATATTCTTCAGACTCATATAATTTCAAAATAGATTCAGCTAAGATCTCAGACTCTCCAATATTTATGTTAAAAGCAGAAAGTTGAACTTTGATAGTTGTAATCAATGAATCACAATTTCCAAGTAGAATAGCTTTATAATCACCTGTAAGATTAGATGGCTTGAAATCTATAGGCCATCCTGGATTATTCGGATCTTTTCCTGAAATTATTCTCATTTTTTCATATGAATAAAATCCCGAAAGTGCTACAGCAAAATTTCCCTTTGTTGCGTCTGTAGTTCGTCCCAATCCTGTTCCTTCTGGAATATTTTCTAAATCATAGTGCCAGTTTGGTGGAAATAATCCTGTTCTGTTTTCAACTATTGTTGTATCGTGCCAAAGCTCTGGAGTTGTGTTCGTTTCGTCCCAAATTTCAAAGTCAAGATTCCATTCTGTCTGGCATTCAATTGAGCAATTGATTGTAAACAAGACTATTAATAAGTGGATAATTCTAATTCTGTCCATTTTTTATTTTGCTGCAGGACAACGGTTCTGTATTATGCTGTCACCACTTGTTAAAGGCTGGCATTTTAATTCGATATTGTACATCATTACTTTAAGTTATTCTTTGGCGTATATTTCCTCAAATTTATCTATTCCTGGTGTTTCTTGTTCTTCAGAAATTAAATCTGTTTCAGTAAAGTATACAAATTTCAATTCATCATTAATGATTTCATAAGTTACATCCATGTATCTATTTGAGTTAACACCGCTTTCTTCGAACTCCTCCATATCTTCATAATAGGAATCCCACCAAATTCGCTTATTGAGAATTATTTCAATTTTTCCTTCTTCGGCACTGAATGTCCCAGATTCAATTATTATTGCTGTAGTATCTTCAATAGCTGTTGCTTCATACAATCCAAGTACAGTTCTATTGTAAATGAATTCACCATTGTCTTGAAATGTAATTCTAATATGTGTTTCTCCTCTTTCAAATGATGGTTGGTTGTGTCCTCCCCAAACTTTGTTAGCGTATGAGCGTAACCATGTTCCCTCTAATTCTTCGGGATTACTCATCATCGTTGTTGAAGTCTCTTTTTGACAAGAGTCCAATAGTAAGATACTCGTAAATACTAATACTATTAAATAAGCTTGTTTCATTAGCTTGTAATTATGTTTTAGAATATATAATATTAAACGATTAGTTCTTAAAAAATGTTGGTTTGAATCTTGCTTTATATCTGCTTGCCAATGACGGTATTGTGCATGCACACATTACGTCAAGCTAAGTTACATATATTCAGAGAACACTTTTTTATTTGTCAGTAATAATCTAGGCGGGGTAGGAATGACGGCATAGCACCTTGATAGCCCCAGTTATATGCATGTTAATTTAATAATTGCGATATGAGCGATACACTAAGTATAGTCAACATAAACCAACCTATAAAACCTTGAATAATTGCCAAGTACCTCGGTAATCCTTTAATGGGAATTTCACCAAAACCCAAGGTTGTAAAGGTATTGATGGACAACATCAAGGCATTCAGCATTTTTATAAATAAGTCCCAAATGATGGTAAGAATAAAAGCTCCAACAGTAAGGCTCCAACCCACCACTGTTTTTTCTGAGGGAGATCACTCCACTTACCTTTCATAATATCGAAGCGTTTTAAGAAAGCCGCAGTCATCCGACTATTGGCCATTGCCCATTTGTATAAAGGCAATGACGAGGCTAAGAAAAACTTAGGCATCGTTTTCCCAGATGCTTCCATATGTGTTTTGAATTCATTGAACTCCATGAGTTCTGCTTCCTTGTCCTCCAGATAGACTTCATGGACACCCGATTCCTGGTTTATGTACTTGGAGAAGAATCGATAGCGATTCATGATCCGATTTCTACCATACTTATCCCATGTATTGGGAAAGAATAAATAAATCAAGGCAAAGAATAGGATTACATAAATAGAAAACATGATGGCATTGGCCGGTCTTGTCCCATAGGCTGAGAAGGCACGCAAGAATTGGTTGATTTTTAAAGTTAAGAAGGTATTGAAACTGGGGTTTTGTTTGTTCAGAAAAGCCAGATACTCGGTTTCTAAATCTTTCATCTCTACATAAACACTATTCGCATCGTACCTGTCGTGTTGTTGTTTGTATAAATTATAGAGTTTACCTCTGAGTTTCAATTCGGCCTTATGCACTTTAATTATTTCTATACGTACCCTGTCGAGATAGTGATCGACATTTTTCTTTGCATAGCTGTCATCATCATATTCGAAACCTGAAATGGTATCGAGATTATAGTATTTTAAGTTGAAAAAGTAAACACCATATTCACGGCCATTCACCAGCTTATCAGCAAATTGGTCCCATTCGATTATAAAATTTTGCTTGAGTTCACCCAAGTCCAGCAAAGTTGGATTTTTAAAATTATTCTCTGAAATTTTTAGTCGACTTAAATCTTCGCTATCCAATGCTATTCTGAGATTCTGATTGTTGAATTCATTTTTAGAGAGCACGAAGCGGGTGCATCCCTCTTGAATATTTAATAAAATAATTCCTTCTCCGTGGAAAGTGTTATCACTTAACCAAATTGCATTCTGGTTATTTATTAGGTAGAAAAATCCAAAAGTTTTTCCTTCTGCCATCCATATTTCCGAATCACTGATGCCTGCTTGTATGGGATTATAATCGTCAGAACGGCTATAAAAATGGACGCCTCCCAAAAATTGGCAATATTCAAAGGTGAAAGGGAAATTCAGATAGTCGTATTCCTTATTCAGGGTTGCTGTTATATCAACGATGTCTTGTGTATACGACACTCGTACAAAGGCACTAAACGCACAATTTAATATGGGAATTTGTGAGCAGTTTTCATAATGAACTTCCTGTTTAAAGTCAATTCCAACAATGGCTGGAAAAGCAGAGCTCATGTTATCAGAAAAATCGTGGATGTTCGTTAAATGGATTTCTTTATCTATTGTAATCCTTTCTGCTTCCGGATAAATTTGCTTATTATCTACCATTCTAACCAAAAAGCGAGCATCGCTTAGTGAATCATAACGTAAGAAAGCATCACTTAACTGAAAGATCGAATCTTGGCTATCTTCGATCATTTGGAACAGTTCGCTATATGAATAGAAACGATAATCGCTCTCCTGACTGAAGACACAGAAGGGTATAAGCAGGCTAATGATCAGATAAATGGCCTTGAATTTCATAAAGGGCTATAGCTTGAATTTACTGAAGACGCCTAATATAGAAAATTGAACTTTAATCTCACGTATTCAATTTTAATAATTGTGGTTAACCTTCTATAATGTCCGACGTTCCGATTCAGAAGGATGGTGTGATAACGCATTGGTTTGTACTGTTAAATAACTTTTCAGCGATTCACAATTAAGCACTCTTCACAAAGTACATCTCTACTTCTCCTTTTCCCTTCGCCTGAATTTTACCTCTGGATTCAAATGTAAATTCCGGATCATTTTTTAATAATTCATAGGTGTTTTGAGATATATTTACCTGACCGACTTCTCCATGTGATTCCATTCGGGAAGCTGTATTTACAGTGTCGCCCCAAACGTCGTATTGGAATTTTTTTACACCAACTATTCCGGCGACTACATTACCTGTGTGTATTCCTGGCCGCATCTCAAATGGAATTTGGCCTGCTGCCACCCGCTCTGCTTTTCGATTAATTATAAATGCTGCCATCTTCAATGCCGCTAAAACGGTGTTCTTTACGGAATCTTCCTTAGGAACAGGCAGACCTCCTGCCGCCATATATGAATCGACAATCGTTTTTATTTTCTCCACTCCATATTCTTCACAGATATTATCAAATGCTTTGAAACAATGATTGATCTCTCCAACCAAATCTTTAGCGCTTAGTTTCTCAGACATCTGAGTGAACTCCTTGAAATCTGTAAACAAAATCGAAACCTTTTCAAAGTCTCGTGCATCTGCACTTCCTTTTAATTTGAGTTCTTTAGCAATTTCCGCTGGTAATATATTAAGCAGTAAGTTTTCTGAGCGATCTTTTTCTTTCGTAATGATGTCATTTGATTTTTTCACATAACGCCACCGACTAAAAAACCCACCGGCCAGGAATAGCAACATCAAGCCTGATCCTGCATAAATATTTCGAGTTTTGATATTCTGACGAATTTCTGCATCATGCGCTTGTTCTACTCTTATTTTCTCTGTTTCCTGCTCAAGACTATCAGCCATCACTTGCTTTGCAAATTCAATATGCTGCAATTGTTTGCCAGATTCCTGTTGACTTAAACTGTCATTAAGATTTGTAACTTTTCATGAAACTCAAGGGCATTATTTCCTTGATTCTGTTCTTTGTAGGCCTTATATAGGCATTCACATGCTTTCTTTTCTATTTGCAAATGACCAATTTTTTCTCCGGTTGCGAGGGCTTCTTTGCAATCTTTTATTGCGGCAGAATAATTTTTTTGCTTTTGGTATATTTTACCGAGAATAAGTAATGAATTGCCATAGTTTTCTTGATGTCCTGTTTCATTCGATAACTCCAAAGCTTCCAGGCAATAATTAAGTGCTGTGCCTAGATCATTTTGCAGAAAATGGATATTACCAATGCTATTTAAGCACCAAGTTAATTGACTTTTATCTCCAATTTTATCGGCGATTTCTATGCTGCGCAAAAAATAATCCATGGCGTTCGCATAGTCTTTTAATTCAGTATATGAATGTCCTATATTAGAAAGCAGCATCTTCACCACATTTAAATTGTTACTTTCTTGTGCCAACTTTAAAGCTTTAATTTGAATTTCCAACGCTTTTTCATAGTCTTCCATTTCACTGTATATATTTGCATAATTAAGCAAAGCTATTCCTAAGCCTTGCTTATCTCCTGATTCCTCATACCAAGGTATAGTGCTAGATAAATATTCTATTGCTTTTGTATAATTGCCGTTTTTGAAATAAACTATACCAAAGCCACCAGTGGCTTTAATCATATTTAATTCATGCTGACTCTCTTTAGCTAGATCAAAGCAGCGTTGATAGGATTTTAAACATGAAGCGAATTCACCTCGAAACCAATATACCGCAGCCATATTAATGAATGTTGATGAAATTATATTGGTATCTTTAATTTCCTGAGCAAGAATTAATCCTTGTTCTAATAATTCCATGGCCTTCTTATATTGAGCCTTATTCGTGTATATTTCACCTTGCAACATATAAGTTCCTGACAGAAACATTTTATGATTATTTTTCAATGCCATATCATACAATTCTTGCAACAAGATCAATGCCGAGTCAGGTTCGGAATACATTAGTTCAGAAGCCATACCGGCTATTCCCCTCATCCTATTACTATCTGGCAATTCCACATTATTCCACATATTCCACAGAGAGTCCAGTTTGGTTTGACAATAGACGGAAGATGTATTGGCAAAACTGAATAAAAGAAGCATTACAATTATGTAAAATGGTTTATATACATGATTTAAGAGAAAGGAAATAACTGTAATTTCCGTTTTGTCAATCATCATACTTTTAGCTTATTTCTAAAAGATACAGTTTTTATCCAGAGTATCGTTCTATATCAGATTGTGTGTGTTCTGTTATTATTTTATTAATAAAAAGTCCACCTCCATCACTTGGGTCGAAAAACCATTTAATCCCATGCTTGTCTACAGAAGGCTTACGGATCGCATTTTGAGGCTTAGCATTATTTACTTTCAAATGTATCAAATGCTTTCAATCGAAATTTGACCCATGCTTTGTCAGGGTGCCAATAATGAATCTGCATGGAATTGAGTTCTTCTCGATATTAAAATAGTCATTATGTATATAAGATTCACAATCTAATTCATCTCCTGCTTCTAATGTTTTAAGTTTACAGATTACACTTGGAATAGATGATTTTGACAAGAGTGAGTTAACCTTGTAACCCGATTTAGAGGCGTCACGTTTCTATTATAAAAATTACTTAAAAACCTTCAAATTCAGCAATAGTTATCAAAAGAACACAATGTCTATCTTCTGTTACTTTAATATATGTCACATTAAGCATGACTTTCTACAATCTTTATTTACTGAACTTTAGTCTTCATGCCTGATTCTTGCCAGAAGATTTCGCCAAGCTTAAATGGGGATAAAGTTGATACATTTCTGATTTGTATTTGTGAGCTAAGTTTTTGTTTTTATCGATATAGATCTTTATGATTCTAATTTATGACCGACATTTTTAGAAAGTGCTCTTATGATTGGAGAAAGTGTTTTGAAGGCCCACACCGAGTTGCATGAAAATCTATAAGTACAGGCTTGTTACTTGAAACAATTATTTGAAATCTTCCTTTTATTGTTTTAGATCTTTGTGATTATCCTTTGACCTTTAGTAGCGCTTTTATCTTAGAAGCATGCTTGCTGTCAGCTGGGTCTATTTTGATTTCAAATTCTTTGTAACTACCTGTTAGTTCAACAGACACTTTTTCAGCTATTCTAAGTTTTTTGAGTTTAATTACTTTCTTCTTTAGCTGCCCTTGTATGTTGCTGCTTAGTTGGAACTCTTTGTCTATTCCTACTGCTGCCTTTCTAAGGAATATAACTTTGTTTTTTATATCAATCATGTCTTTTCTATTTTGCGCAATAACGTGATTATTATTTTAACGTGAGTTCGACGTAAGGAAGTGGAAAAATAGGATAAAAAGAAAGAGCAATTTTGTTTATCTTAATAGTTGATAATCAATTAATTAAAACAAAAAAGCTCTACTATGAAAGATAGTCAAATTATTGCAATTTTCTGTGCTTTCGATGATTTTTTCACCGATTTTGATCACTTTTAAAAATCTCATACCCTAGAGGGAAAGAAAAATCGACGGAATCGTACCTGCAGGTTATCCATGAGCGAGGTGATGAGCATCATCGTATTTTTTCATATGAGTGGATACCGTTGCTTTAAGCACTTTTACCAGAATCATGTCTGCCAACATATGCGCGGCTATTTTCCCAATCTGGTATCTTATAATCGGATGGTGGAGTTGCAAACCAAAGCGGTCCCACCATTAGCCTTGTTTGTAAAGATGTACCGAATGGGTAAATGTAGTGGGATATCCTTTATTGATTCAACCAGTATCCGGGTCTGTCACAATCGAAGGATTCATTCCCACAAGGTGTTTGCTGGACTGGCCAAACGAGGCAAGACTTCAAAGGGTTGGTTTTATGGTTTCAAACTTCATCTGGTTCATAATGACCGGGGCGAAGTGATTGATTTTCAACTCACTCCGGGCAATGTGCATGATAATGCCGTATTGAAGTGTAAACGGTTTATGAAGAAGGTCTATGGCCGGTTGTTCGGTGATAAAGGCTATATTGTCAACAAGCAAATCTTTGACACTCTTTTCTTGAGAGGTATTCATTTGATTACTAAGTTGAGACGGAATATGAAATCCAAAATGATTACACCCCTACAGGATGCTCTTCTGCTCCGAAAACTTGCTATCTCTGAAACCATTATTGACCAACTCAAAAATATTTCACAGATCGAACATACAAGGCATCGTTCCTTTGCCGGATTTTTCGTCAATATACTTGGTGGACTTTGTGCCTACGGGTTTAAAGAATCTAAACCCTCCATTTATAAGAATCTGGTCGATACCAAACAGCTCCTTTTGGCCTAGTCTTACATCGAACTCACGTTATTTTAGATTGCAATTTGTCATTGCACAATATTGATAACTAGGCAAAAGTTATAAATTAGGTATGCATTTCCTTTCTTAAACTATCTCTAACTTTGCCCTATCCATTTTCCATCTAATTAATAAGGTCAGACATTAAGTTTATCCAAGCTTTCTCTAATTTAATACTTATTTTCTCTTCAAGAACCCTTTCTCAGAGCGGGCTAAAAAAGCAATGCATGGTGTTCTTTACAAATTTAATAATCTAGAATTAAGCTCTTTTTACAAAGTACATCTCAACATTTCCTTTACCTTTAGCTTGAATTTTACCTCTGGAATCAAATATAAATTCCGGATCATTTTTTAATAATTCATAGGTGTTTTGAGATATATTTACCTGACCGACTTCTCCATGTGATTCCATTCGGGAAGCCGTATTTACGGTGTCGCCCCAAACGTCGTATTGGAATTTTTTTACACCAACAATGCCGGCGACTACATTACCTGTGTGCATTCCTGTCCGCATCTCAAATGGAATTTGGCCTGTAGCCATGCGCTCTGCTTTTCGATTAATTATAAATGCTGCCATCTTCAATGCCGCTAAAACGGTGTTCTTTACAGAATCTTCCTTCGGAACGGGCAGACCTCCTGCCGCCATATATGAATCGCCAATCGTTTTTATTTTCTCCACTCCATACTCTTCACAGATATTATCAAATGCTTTGAAACAATGATTGATCTCTCCAACCAAATCTTTGGCGCTTAATTTCTCAGACATCTGAGTGAACTCCTTGAAATCTGTAAACAAAATCGAAACCTTTTCAAAGTCTCGTGCATCTGCACTTCCTTTTAATTTGAGTTCTTCGGCAATTTCCGCTGGTAATATATTAAGCAGTAAATTCTCGGAGCGATCTTTTTCTTTCGAAATGATGTCATTTGATT
Organism: Saprospiraceae bacterium; assembly: GCA_965248155.1. Lineage (GTDB taxonomy): Bacteria > Bacteroidota > Bacteroidia > Chitinophagales > Saprospiraceae > RFSX01. The sequence continues at coordinate 64 of CBDFIO010000002.1, read as the reverse complement.
TTTTCACATAACGCCAACGACTAAAAAATCCACCGGCCAGGAATAGCAACATCAAGCCTGATCC